>NZ_CP115784.1:1367500-2735000 GCF_027913215.1 Paracoccus aerodenitrificans | reverse complement strand
GAAAGCTATTTAGGTAGCGCCTCGGACGTATCCTCTCGGGGGTAGAGCACTGCATGGATGATGGGGGCCCACAGCCTTACTGAGTCTAAGCAAACTCCGAATACCGAGAAGGACTATCCGGGAGACACACGGCGGGTGCTAACGTCCGTCGTGGAGAGGGAAACAACCCTGACCAACAGCTAAGGCCCCCAATTCGTGGCTAAGTGGGAAAGCATGTGAGACTTCCAAAACAACCAGGAGGTTGGCTTAGAAGCAGCCATCCTTTAAAGATAGCGTAACAGCTCACTGGTCTAATTAAGAGGTCTTGCGGCGAAGATGTAACGGGGCTCAAGCCACGAGCCGAAGCTTTGGGTGCACGTAAGTGCGCGGTAGCGGAGCGTTCTGTGATATAGAACGCTGCCTCTTCTGATCCTTACCCGGGTCAGCGGAGGCATTGTTCTGACTGTGAAGCCGGGCCGTAAGGCATCCGGTGGAGTGATCAGAAGTGAGAATGTTGACATGAGTAGCGACAAACAGGGTGAGAGACCCTGTCGCCGAAAGTCCAAGGGTTCCTGCTTAAAGCTAATCTGAGCAGGGTAAGCCGGCCCCTAAGGCGAGGCCGAAAGGCGTAGTCGATGGGAACCAGGTTAATATTCCTGGGCCAGGAGATGGTGACGGATTGCGACGGTTGTTCTTCCTTACTGGATTGGAAGGGCCGCTTAGCAGTTCCTGGAAATAGCCCTCCATGAGACCGTACCCGAAACCGACACAGGTGGACTGGTAGAGAATACCAAGGCGCTTGAGAGAACCACATTTAAGGAACTCGGCAAAATACCTCCGTAAGTTCGCGAGAAGGAGGCCCGGTTTGCAGGCAACTGTGGGCCGGGGGCACAAACCAGGGGGTGGCGACTGTTTACTAAAAACACAGGGCTCTGCGAAGTCGCAAGACGACGTATAGGGTCTGACGCCTGCCCGGTGCCGGAAGGTTAAAAGGAGATGTGCAAGCATTGAATTGAAGCCCCGGTAAACGGCGGCCGTAACTATAACGGTCCTAAGGTAGCGAAATTCCTTGTCGGGTAAGTTCCGACCTGCACGAATGGCGTAACGACTTCCCCGCTGTCTCAAATGTGGACTCAGCGAAATTGAATTGTCTGTGAAGATGCAGACTTCCCGCGGTTAGACGGAAAGACCCCATGCACCTTTACTATAGCTTCGCACTGGCATCAGGACTGCGATGTGCAGGATAGGCGGTAGGCTTTGAAATCGGGACGCCAGTCTCGATGGAGCCATCCTTGAGATACCGCCCTTCGCACTCTTGATGTCTAACCGCGGCCCGTTATCCGGGTCCGGGACCCTGCGTGGTGGGTAGTTTGACTGGGGCGGTCGCCTCCCAAAGAGTAACGGAGGCGCGCGAAGGTTGGCTCAGAGCGGTCGGAAATCGCTCGTTGAGTGCAATGGCAGAAGCCAGCCTGACTGCAAGACTGACAAGTCGAGCAGAGTCGAAAGACGGCCATAGTGATCCGGTGGTCCCGAGTGGAAGGGCCATCGCTCAACGGATAAAAGGTACGCTGGGGATAACAGGCTGATGATGCCCAAGAGTCCATATCGACGGCATCGTTTGGCACCTCGATGTCGGCTCATCTCATCCTGGGGCTGGAGCAGGTCCCAAGGGTATGGCTGTTCGCCATTTAAAGAGGTACGTGAGCTGGGTTTAGAACGTCGTGAGACAGTTCGGTCCCTATCTGCCGTGGGTGTAGGATACTTGAGAGGAGTTGCCCCTAGTACGAGAGGACCGGGGTGAACGTTCCACTGGTGGACCAGTTGTCGTGCCAACGGCAGTGCTGGGTAGCTATGAACGGACAGGATAAACGCTGAAGGCATCTAAGCGTGAAGCCCCCCTCAAAACAAGGTATCCCTTGAGAGCCGTGGAAGACCACCACGTCGATAGGCCGGAGATGTAAGCACAGCAATGTGTTCAGTTGACCGGTACTAATGGCTCGATTGGCTTGATTTGATCCGGAAGTGGCCAGACCAGCCACTCCCAAAAGCATCCTTGGACAACATTACGCCCGGAAAACCGGCGCAACGCTGACGCTTCTTATCCGATCTGGTGGACATAGCACGAGCAAAACACCCGATCCCATCCCGAACTCGGCCGTTAAGTGCCGTAGCGCCAATGGTACTGCGTCTCAAGACGTGGGAGAGTAGGTCACCGCCAGATCTGATAAGAAGCGAATATCTCTCTAAACGATGAAAAACACGCACCAATCAAAAAAAGATCGGTGCACCCGTGCGCCAAGCACACCTGTCGCGGGGTAGAGCAGCCCGGTAGCTCGTCAGGCTCATAACCTGAAGGTCGTAGGTTCAAATCCTACCCCCGCAACCAGAAAAATTACAAACAAATCAAACGCTTGGATGGCGACTGAATCAGTCGGGCATCCTAATCGGCGTTTTACATCAACGCCACATCAACGTTTGAAGAGACGGGTGGATGAAAGGTCCTTGGCGGGTCAGCAGTTCGAGCGTTTACCAACGCATCGAGCCGCGGCTTAACGTGTCGCCAGCGAGCATCATCGGTACAGTTATACTTGCTAGGAAGCGATATCTGGGATTCTCTCAAGTGTGGATGGAACATCCACACTCTCGGCCGCGATAAGTATTTCACCTGCCACACGCTTCGTCTGGACCGAGTAGTTGACCTCGACGCGATGAAGCGGCTGGCTGCGATATAAAGCGCAGATTTCTGGCGCCTCATCGTAAGTGACGATCCATGGGCGATCCAGTGAAAGTATGCACTTGCTAAGATATTCGTGGTCGGCTGCCCTATAGAAGCTAGTGTAGAGGCTGGAACCTTTGTTGAAGTAGGGCGGATCGATGCAAAGCAGCGATTGGCGCGGCAATATTTTGTCAGCGTGACTTAGAAAATCAACGGCATCCAACCGAGTTAGGTGGATCCGCCTACGATATTTGGCAATACGAGAAATTCTTCGCGCGAGATCCTCTCGGTTGAATCGACAGTCAATTTTGTAGCTACCAGATTGTTCGAGCCCACCGATTACTCCAGCGCCTTTAATAATGCCGGAACGGTTAGTGCGGTTTAGAAAAAATGCTGCGAATCCGAGATCCAGTGGATTACTAAGATTCTCAGTAAGGTATATCTCCCGCTGCCGTCGCCATTCATCGACTGTGATGTCGGTGGTCATCACCTTTTCTATGATATCATCTGGCCGGTTGAGAACGGTGTCCCAGAATGCCCATATCGAAGGATCAATATCATTTAGATGAAGTTCGCTTACGTGACCGTCATAAAGCAGCGCCAACGCCAGACCCGCGCCGCCCGCGAACGGCTCTGCATAGGGGCGCCGATCAAGCTCATTCAGCCGAAGAATTGTCGCGACGAGATGGTAGAGGCCACTCTTCCCACCTGGATACCTTAAAGGCGAGAACGACCTAGGCATTCTTGGTTATCTCCTTGAGCGTTGCCAATATTAGCGGCCTCAGTGTATCCATATCGTTAATCAACTGAGGTGCATTAAAGTTTGCCGATACTGTGTGATGCTTGGTGATATTGCCTGCATCTGATATTCGCTCCACTGCTTTCACAGGGCCATTTAGCTCTTTCCCCGTTCCCAGACCCAGTGCAGTGAATTTATTCTTATTGTAAAAGTCTTTAAGGGGGGTCTTGTCGCCTCTACCTAGGCTCAGGACTCGTTCTTGATCATAACCAGAAGATGACGGTCGCGGCGAGCAGGATTGCAGAGAAGAAGGTCTCGGGGCAACGGTCGTATCGGGTGGCGACGCGCCTCCAATCCTTGAGTCGGCCGAACATGATTTCGATGCGGTTGCGGCGTTTGTATCGCCGCTTGTCGTATTTGACGGGTTTCTTGCGCGACTTCCGACCCGGGATGCAAACCTTTATCCCCTTGTTTTTCAAGGCATCTCTGAACCAGTCGGCATCATAGCCCCGATCGGCCAGCAGCCAATCCGCCTCCGGCAGGCTGTTCAGAAGTGCCGCTGCCCCGGTGTAATCACTGACTTGTCCGGCGGACATGAAGAACCCTATCGGCCGGCCCTTCGCGTCGGTGACGGCGTGCAGTTTCGTGTTCATGCCGCCTTTCGTTCGCCCGATCTGGCGCCCGCGCCCCCTTTTTTGATCCGCAGGCTCGAGGCCGTGCGGTGCGCTTTCAGATAGGCCGCGTCGATCATGATCGTATTGTGTTCGGCGCTCTCGGCGGCGAGGCCCACCATGATCCGGGCGAAGGTCCCGTTCTCGCTCCAGCGCTTCCAGCGGTTGTAGAGCGTCTTGGCGGGGCCGTAGTCCGTCGGCGCGTCGCACCATCGCAAGCCATTACGATTGATGAATATTATGCCGCTCAGCACACGCCGGTCGTCAACGCGTGGCTTGCCGTGAGATTTCGGGAAATAGGGTTTCAGACGCTCCATCTGCGCGTCAGTCAGCCAGAAAAGGTTGCTCATAAATCAGGTCTCCTTGCAGAGCCTGAATCACGCAAACAGCCCGAAATCAATGGGTCTGGAGCCTAACAAGATCTCCAGGAGTAAAATTCACAGTCATATCAACCTTCGAAATTCTTCATGAAGCCATCCGGCAGTTCTTGCGACGGCGCCGACGGCAATTCAAAAACGACCCAGCCCTTGTTTGCCGCGTCTGCCTCAGCTTCTGCAGTCAGGTCAGCGGTCGTCGCGGCAACCGCGAATGAACGCCAAACGAACTCAAATTCACGTCCCCCAAAGCTTGCGGGCATCGTATCGACTTGGGGAATGCCTGCTGCGATGAATGCCTCAAGCCATGGTGATGACACCGTTCCAGCGGTCGGCTTCGCAGCAAGGGAAATTGTGCCGCGTGCAAGATCGATCAGGAATTGCGCCACTTCCGGGCTCGAGCGGTCGATCAGCTCATGGTCCGGTTGGTTGAAGTAGGACAGCAGGCAACGGTAGCAGCCGCGAACACAGCTTCCGTCTTTCTTCTCCTGCAACAGATCCGCATCACCCGCCGCAATCGCAGCATCCACATTCTCGAAGTGCATCAGACCCAGCGCGGTCTTCGCTACCTCGTTGATTGCCTTTCCGTCATCAATCAGGCGCGTGAGCACGCCGGCGCCGCCTTCCGTTGCCTCGTAGGCAAGGATTGCGCGACGGTTGTCCCTCGCGGGCAGCGGTTCACCGAGGATTTCGCCTTCCTCCAACTGGAAAACCACCTCGATTCCCCGCAGCAACGCATGCTGAACCGTCGCAATTGTCTCGGGCTCATACTGCTCTGGCTTTTCGAAGCGGAACAACAGGGCATTCTTTCTGTCGCGGACAATCGGAACGATGCGAACCGGCTTGACCACGTCCGGCGGGACGTCCGTGTCGCTGTCCTCGTCGTCGGATTTCGCCCAGTATCCGGACCTCGGATCGATGTGGAAACCGAAGACCGTCTGGTCCTTTCGGCGCTTCAAGCCCTTGTTCAGTCTGCTGATTTCTGCGCTGTTGGCGTATTGCAGGGCCAAGAGCGAAGTCTCGCCACAGACGAATTTGGCGTTGGTCACTTGGACCTGCCCATCCTTCTTCGGCCAGGAGAAGACGGTCTGGATGTCAAAGCCCTGCCGAACGCGCTCTTCATCGTTCGCCGTGATGCGCTCAGTCGGGGCGGCCTCGACGTTGTCGATGCGCAGGGTCTTCTTGATGGGGACCTCACCCGCCATGTGGTTGTTGCACCCATGGCACCGCTCGACCTCGCCCTCATGCGATGCGCCACAGTTGGAGCAGATGTAGATATCCTTGGTCGCCAATTCCGATCCGTCGCCCTGACGCACCTCGGGCGGCAGTTTGGCTTTCATGACCCGGTAGGCGCGGCCCTCATGATAGATCAGACTGCGCGGGCCGAATTCGGAAATGGCCAGGAAGCGGGCTCTGGACAGGAATGACCCCGTCTTACCTTCGCCAGGAACAAACGCGTAGAGTGGCAGGCGCGGGAAGTTGTACCCGGGCAGGAAGCCCTCTGTTGCCAGATACCGATACGAATAGAAATCTGAGCCATTTGAGGCTTTGCCTTGTTCGAGGATGGCGATCTGATCCTGGGCTTGCATTTGCGCGGCTTTGATCTTGCGCCGGTCGGCTCCCGATAGCCCCGTAATCTCCGAACGCTTGTTGGCCTCGGCTAATTGCGTCCTGGCAGAACTATAAAGCTCCCGCCAACGGTCGAAGGCGCGGTCAAACTCCTTTGGGGCATTCATTGCCGTGTGAAGAACGAACTCGTCTGGATCGTCCATCCAGATCGGGGTTTGTCCTCCGTCGGACGCCAGAATCTGCTTCAAGACACGCGCCATAGGTCCCCGTGCCTGCGAGACCAGAGCGGGTTTCGAGATGACCGCCAGAACGTCCTCCTTCAGCGGGAATTTATCCCCGTGAAGGTCCAAAATCTCCGGGATATCGGGAGAAAGCGCCAGTTTCGCTTCCGCCAGCCACACCGCGTGCAGGTGCGATCGGACCAGCTCTTCATTGGTGATATCGAGCGCTGGCGGCCGCACGACACCGGCCACCATATCGTTGCGCCGTTCGAAGAAATACTGATCATGCGGAGACCCCGAGGCGCAGTAGGTCACGACAACTGCAGCCTGACCCGAGCGACCGGCACGACCAGCGCGTTGCGCGTAATTCGCCGGCGTAGGAGGAACGTTGCGCAAGTAGACAGCGTTCAAAGCGGAAATGTCGACGCCGAGCTCCATGGTCGGAGAGCAGAACAGCGCGGGCAGGAACCGGTCTGACTCGCCGGTTGCCCGAATTTCCGTGCGGTATTCCGAGGTGGCGAGGTGTTCCATGTCATCCTGTTCGAACCGGAACCGCCACTCGCGCCATTCACGCTGTTTCTGGGAAACCTGAGCTGTGTGCTCGCGTCCCTCCAGCCCCCAGTAGGAACTGCGCCCGTCGCCAAGGTCACTGGCAATCGCGGTATAGAGGTCGTGGAAATAACGGTTGCCGCGGTGGGTTTCATCATCGAGGGCCGGTCCCGGCACAAGCCGAACCGCAGATGGCGACAGGCGCCAGCCCGTCACATCGCTATCGAGTTCGACAGGCACCAGCAGCCCTTCGTCGCTCAGGAAGGCAAGCATCCCTTCCATGAACTCGTAGTACTCATCCTTGTTCAGCTTCGTGCCGAGAACGGACTTCCGGTTCACGAGCCGTGCGATCCGCGAATTCGAACCTGCCCGAAGAAGTGTTTGTTCTTCACGCAGCGTGACGACGTTCTTGCTGCCCGCGCGCAGGACAAGCGAGGACCGCGCTCGCGGATTTTCCTTTTGGTCAATTGCCCAAGGTGCCTGAAGCAGCATTCGGGATTTCTGGGCCACGCCGTCGAGGAGGGTCAGGTCCAAGGCTTCGGTCTGAACAGCCAGGCCCTCGAGCATCGCGGACAAAATCGCCTTGAGAATTGCCTGCCGCTGCTCGAGGCTGAGGTCTCCCAGCTCTGGATGGATGGCCATGAAGCGCTCGCGATCTTCAGAGATTTCCTCAAGGCCGAGGAAGTTCACGTCGATCAGGTTCAGGACAGACAAGCTGGGGTTGGTGAAGCGCCAACCGCGACGCAGGTCGGTCCAGACGCGATGGGCGAGAACCTTTGCGAGCGACCGCTGGGCATCTTCACGAATGATGGCACCAGCATTCGAATCCAGCAGCCAATGCTGGCGCGCCTCTTTGTTGGTGGCAGTGAAGCCAAGCGCCTTTACCACCTGCAGGCCGAACTCGTCTTCTGCGAGCCCACCTGAGCCAGCAGCAATGACCGCGCGAAGAATGGCTCCTCTCAACAGGCTTACGAACAGGAAGTCATTGAAATGGCCGGACTGCAGGGCTGCATCCTGACGGTTATCCGTGAACCCTAGAAGCTTCCGCTTCGTTTCGGGTACGCCGCTGCTAGGTTTGTTCATCCACTCCAGGGCGCTGGCTACGAGCAAGGTTGTAGCCGAGCTTCGCCCTTCGCCGGACAGACCCGCCAACTTGCTGCGCTCACGCATCCCCTGCGTCGGTTCGTCATGGCAGCACAGGCAGAACGCGAACTTTCCCGGGATGAACCAGAAATCGTTTCCGCCCGCTCCATGGCGACCATCAGCGCCCACGACGTAGGATACCGGCATACGCTTCTTGCGATACACTCTCAGCCGTTCAATGCCGTTTTTCTCTTCTCGCCAGCTTTCGGGGTAACCCTCAAGCTCGCCTGTGAACTGAAAGTCAGTATCGCCGGGCATCACCGGACAGAGATACCCTGCGACTTCGTCTTCCTCGGTATCGAGGGGTGTGTCGTCGATGCTTCGGGGCAGAAAGCGCAAACTCCCATCGTCGTCGACCTTGGTCACGACATGGTACTCTTGGCCACAGTTTCGGCAGAACCGCGTGGGGTAGAGGCGGTTGCCAGGGGCTTCTGGATCCTCGAGCTGTCCTTCCAGAAGGATCCGACGCGGCCTGGCTGTGAGCGTCGTAAAGACTTCGCCGGCACCGGAGATGAACCGGTGGAGTTTGAAGGCGAGAAAGGCTCCGTCCTTCGTGCCGCCGCGCTCATGCTCCGGAAGGCTTACCCGGGTCAGGAATTTTTCGAGATAATCTCGGCAGGTTTCGGCATCGACCGCACTGGCCAGAGAGAGCTTTTCGACGGCCTCTTCGAAAGGGATCGGCTTCTTCCTGCGAAGCTCAAGCCCATCTTCCAATCCGAGTTCGAGTTCGGCCCACACCGAGAGCGGATGGCGCTTCAGTGCTTTGTCATCGAACGCGTCCGGCAAAGGCTGCGTCAGGACCGTCTTCAAAGCGCCAAGGATGTGCTCGGTCTTAAGGGCGTCATCGGTCGCACGTTGCAAGGACTCGTCGATGACCGCGTCCGGGCCAATTTCGGTACCAAACAGACGCGACGCTACGTTCGCAACAGCAAGTGCGCGGCTCTCGTCTGATCCCTCGGAGGCCATCGTCGCCGAGGTCCCTATGCAGATTGGCTCCTTGTCAGGCGAGCACCTGTCCCGCAGGCGCCGAACGAGGACCGCGACATCGGCACCTTGGCGCCCGCGATAGGTATGGAGTTCGTCGAGAATGATGAACTCGAGACCGGACGCGTTCGAGACGACTTTCGAGTCCAGGTCGTCCTGACGCGTCAGAAGCAGTTCCGCCATCATGTAGTTCGTCAGGAGAACATCGGGCGGATTGGCAGCGATGCGCTCGCGTTCTTCACGGTTTTCCTGGCCGGTGTAGCGCTTGACCACCGGCTTGTGCTCATCGGGCAAACCGGAACCGGCGATGAACTTGTCGATCTCCTTCATCTGGCTGTTTGCCAGAGCGTTCATGGGGTAGACGATGATTGCCGTTGTGCGCCGCGGCTTTCCTGCGCGCCGCGCGCAGATGATCGAGTCGACAACCGGCACGAAGAAGCACAGGGATTTCCCCGAACCCGTGCCGGTAGTGACGACATAGCTCTTTCCTTGCTTCGCCTTCGCGATCGCCTCGGCTTGGTGCCGATGAAAGCGAAGAGGCGTGGTGCCAAACCGGAAAACCTTGCCCGTGCCGTCGTCGAGATCACCCGTGGCGACGAGTTCATCAACCGTCGGCCCCGCCATGAAGCGTGGGTTCAGAGACAAGAGGGCATCCGGCCAGAATTTTCCGGCGTCGTACTGGGCATCAATCTCGGATTTCAGGTCGGGTGCCCGAATTGCGCTAAATGAACGCGAAAAAAGCTCATATGCACGGATCAGTTGATGATCAAATTCAAACGCTTTCATTGGAGCCCTTCACTATCAGAGTTCTCGCAGTTTTCGGGAATACAAGCGTTCAGCGCAAGGGCGCGATTGATGATCCGATAAGTGCGGTGTTCGGATAAGAGAAACTTTCGTAAATTTAATACTTTCGTTGTGCAATGGCTTAATTTACTACGGCCCAGCCGAGCGGTAGCTTTGGCGAATGCGGCAGCGCAGCATGCTGACATTCCGAAGGTCTGCTCTGGGCCGATTCTGTGGAAAAACGCGTTGCCATCGGGGGCCTTTTGGACCGTTTCCTTCGGGTGCAAGCCTTTCTGGTGTCAGGCTTTTCGCGGATGCTGCGGTGCAGGAAAGATCTTGGCGAGTTTGCGGAGGTTCTGGGCGGTGGCGGCAAGGAGGAATTCGTCGTTCGCGCCGCAAGGTCCCCTTAGCCGCAGGCGCCCCAGCCCGAGGATGCGTTTCAGATGAGCAAACAGCATCTCGACCTTCTTGCGGAGCTTCATCGAGATTTCGTATTGGCGGGTCTTGGCGATGTCCCGGGCGATCTGGCGCGCATCTTCGTGTTCCTCGCGGGTGATTGATCTGGCATCGGCGTTCGGGCAGCACTTCTGTTTCGATGGGCAGGACTGGCAGGTCAGTTTCAGTGCGCGGTATTTGGCGGTTCCCTTGCCAGTCGGGCCGCGGTTCGGGTCCGAATAGTTGCGGCGGAACTGTTTGAGCCTGTGACCTTCCGGGCAGATGTATTGATCGTTCTCTGCATCCCATTCGAAGTCTGCCCGGGTCCAGGTGCCGTCATTGCGCCCGGACTTGTCGAAGACAGGGATATGCGGGGCAATGCCCCTGTCGACCAGCCAGCCCAACATCGGTCCGGTGCCGTAGGCGGTATCCGCGATCAGGCGTTCAGGATGCAGGTCGAACTTGTCTTTCACCCTCTTCAGCATGGTTTTGGTTGATCCGACCTCGGCCTGCCGGATGGATCGTGTCGCCTCGACATCGACAATCACGCCATGATCCGTGTCGATCAGGTAATTGTCGGAATAGCTGAAGAATGCCGGACCTTTGCGCGCCGCCGTCCATTGGCTGGCCGGGTCGGAATGTGAGGTGAATTTCGGATGGACCTCGCTGGCGGCGCCAAATGCGGCCTTGTCCAACGTGTCAAGGTATTCGCGCACGGCGCGGGGCGCATCCGAGGGGTCTATCAGCGTTGCATCCCAATCTTCCTTCGCTGTCGAGTTCTGCTTATTGGCATCCGCCTCGATCAGGCTGGCATCCACCGCCAGCCGCTGCCCGCTGACCAGCCCCTCCTCGATGCAGCGCGTGACGGTCATCTCGAACAGATGCCTCAGCAACTCGCTGTCGCGGAACCGCCCGTGCCGGTTCTTCGAAAACGTCGAATGATCCGGAACCCGGTCGCTGAGATCCAGGCGGCAGAACCAGCGATAGGCCAGATTCAGATGCACCTCTTCGCAAAGGCGCCGCTCCGAACGAATGCCGAAGCAATAGCCAACCAGCAGCATCCGGATCAGCAACTCGGGATCGACAGACGGCCGGCCGGTGTGGCTGTAGAAATCCGAAAGATGCGCACGGATGCTGCTGAGATCGACAAACCGATCAATGGACCGAAGAAGATGCTCCTGAGGAACATGATCCTCCAGTGAGAACTCGTAAAACAGCGCCGGCTGCGCCTCCTGCCGCGGTCCCATCATCGCCAATCCTCCCACCCATTGCAGGAATTGAATCAGCCAGATGCCCTTCAATCAAGCACGAGTTTTTCAACAAAATAGGCCGATCCTGTCGACTTTGCCCATCTGCCGCGTATGCGCGCATAGCTAGGCGTGATCAGGACGAGGCGGGGGGCCACCAGCATCTGGCGACCGAAGCGATCAAGGCTGGGAGTTCATCGGGATCACAGCTATCTAGATACTTCTTGGAGGCGACCCACTTCCGCTTGCCACGAGGGATCAGCTTTTTGAAGCTGCGGCTGATGGCATCGTTACCGCCAACTCGTCCCGGCATCAGCATCGGTAATGGCGCCGATGCAGACGTGGAGCGCATGTGTCCAGCGAAGTCTATCGCGCGCGGTGTCGGCTCGAAAACCTGAAATGTTCTCGGTCCGGCAGGCGTGGAGATGACGGTCTCCTGCACTTCTATCAGCCCGTAGATCATCAGCTTCTCGGCGCCGTGCAGCGGCAGATAGCCGGAATCCACGGCCATGGTGACTAGAAGCGCAATCAGGTCTTGGTTTTCTTCCGGGCTAAGCGGTTCCACGCCCGGCTCAAAGCTTCATATCGGATGGCTGCACGCCCTCGTCCGAAATCTGTTCCAGAATCTGCCGATCCGTTTCTTCAAGGTCCTGCCGCGCCAGATCGAAGTCGATCAGGCTGAAGCGCACGGTCGATTGCCCGGCCTCGGTCTCATAGCTCATCATGAAGACAGCGGAACATTCCGGCGGTGCGATGGGTTCGCGGTTATTGTCGAAAAAATAGCCCTTATAGGTCAGGCGCGAACAGGGTTCTTCCTGTTGCGGCGCCAGTTGACCTGACGGCGTCCAGACATATTTGACCATCCTTGCTCCGATGGGATCGGGTCCAACCCAACTCGGCGGGCCATAGAGGTCTTCCAGTTGAGCGGTCAGTTCGGCGGGATCGGGAAGACCGGCGTTCGGCTGGCGCATGTTTCGCAAGATGCTGATGACACGGCCTTCGAGGACAGGTGTGGCGTTTTTCAGCAGCACTTCTTCATAGGGCTGGTCGCCCATCCGGGTGTACAGGCTCACGCCCATGGTTTCGTAACCGATTGTGATATCCGCCTCGAACTGTCGTCCTTGAGGCGAGGTGACCGCCTGCTGCATGATGACAGGCGCAAGCGATCCACCCAGATGCTCTTCGAGCTGCGGCACGATATCTGCCGCGACCTGGCCGGGCTGAATGTCGAGAACCTTGTATGGATAGGGCCTTGCATCGGGCGCGGGCAGCGGAGTCAGGTCGTCGGCCAGTACGGGCGCGGTTGCGACCAGCAATACGCAGACAGCGGCAGTCAACCGCCGCGTGGTCAGGGCGAAAATGCGGGAGGGATACAGCAAAGGAAATCTCCTAATTCACAGTTTTCTTCATAATTCACAAAATACTTCATAGAGTCAAACCTGATTGACGCGTCTGCATCTGGCATGATGAATGCTGAAGATGCCCTTCTCGACGCCTTTGCAAAAACTCTGCGAAAGCAGCGCATTGCCACTGGTCTATCGCAGGAAGAACTGGCCCATCGGGCAGGAGTGAGCATGCGGTACGTGTCCTTGCTCGAAAGTCGGCGGCATCAGCCAAGCTTGGCAACGATCCATGGATTGTGTCGCGGGCTGAGCCTCTCGATGGCAGACTTGATGACAGCCGTGGAAGCTGAGTTGAATAAGCAGCGACTATCCTGAGATCACTTTAGGGGCGCGTTGCAGGTCAAATCGGCGGCTTTCCAAAAGGTATATGCAGGCTGGCGCTCATCGGCCCATAGCCAGTGACGATAGCAGGCTTGGGCATTGACGTAGCAGATCTACTCAAGGTGAACGCAGAGCATCAATGGATTTTGGTATGGACAGCCTCACGGCCTGACTATCGCCCGTTCCGGCCCGGTACTGTCTGTCTAGCGGCATTGAGGTGCTGCAAGGTGATCTGACCAGCCGAGCTTAGTTCGGAAGCCGCTGCCATGGCCGTGTTCATAAAATATTCGCCGGATGAAATTACAGCTAACCATATGATATAAAGTAAATATCCCTCAGAATGTCCTGTCGAAACCTCGCGGACCGACTCCAACGATCATCAATTTATCCGCGTTAAGGGATGTCTAATATTGACATTCCCATAGAATTGTGAGCGAGATACAAAAAACTATTGATCTATCTCGAATCGCATGCGACCAATAGGGTGGCTGAGGTTTGAGGTTTAGTTTTGCGCCCCCACGATGTCCAAATTGACCGCGAGAAACATGCCAAAGTAAAGTATTTGCTTGCTTTGGCCGGTTCATCGTTTTCGGACGTGGCCGCGCGGCTCGGCGTAAGCGCTTCGACTGTCAGCGCAGTTTCTCTCGGACGCAGCCGCTCACGGCGAATCGAGGCCGAGCTGTCTAAACGCGCTGGTGTGCCCGAGGCAGAGCTTTGGCCCGAAAGGCTGAGCGAAAAGCCGGAGGACGCCGCATGATCTGATCGGTCAACATGGGCTCTGAAAAGGCTGAGGCTCGGCGGATTGCAGTCCTAACCGAGCCTCGGAGAAATCGTTTGGTACGCGATTTTCTTTCCCGATCATCCCATCACACTTTGTGAAAGTCAACGGCATCCTGCCTCAGCGGGGTGGATGCCGCTGCCGTTCTTCGTTCAATAGATGGGAACGTCGCTTTGCGGCGAACAGCGTGGCATGGTCGACAGCCTTGAAAAAGTTTGCACCGAAATTGCTGCTGCCGTCGGGCCGCAGCTCGGCGCAGCTTTGACGAACCGCGTCATTGCGCTGGTGCGGGGCTTGGAGGCAAAGCATGCGACAGAGATAGATGTCTGGCACAAAATACACCAGAAGGCGGAGGAGAACGAACGAAAGGCGACTGCACGAAGCAAGGTTCTCACCGCCGAGGTGCGGAGCCTTCGCGCCAAAATCGAGCGTCTTCAACGGGACCTCGCCAAGAAGAACCAGATGGTGTTCGGATCAAAGGCTGACCGCCAGAAGCGGGAAGCGCCGACGGAAGCTGAAGAACAAATTACACAAGTCCCGGCATCCGCGTCTGATAGAGCGTCCGCAGCCACAAAGCGCCCCGCAAACGATCCTACAAGAGCCCAAGAAAAGTCGAAGAAGTCACGTAAAATAGCCCGTCGCGGCCCAAAGGACTACGGTGACTTGCCACGCGTCGAGGAGATCATGAGCGAGGGGCTCTGTGACTGCGGCGGAGGGACTCTCGGTTACGACATTCGGGAAGAGCTGATCGCTGTTCCCGCCCACTATTATATTCTCGTTCGCAAATACCCGAGACATCGCTGTTTGAAGGAGAACCGGATCATTGGCACCCCGTTTAAGCCGGCGATCTTTCCTGGCGGTGAGATGACGCACAGCGTCCTCGCCTACACCATGGTCGGAAAATTCGATTGGGCGTCGCCATATTATCGCCAAGAGCGCATCGCACGGCAGTCCGGCGTCAATATTCAGCGTTCGACCCTATCCCGGAACGTGAACAAGGTGACGAGCGAGGCCCTTGCTCCTATCTATGACATTCTGGAACGGCATATCCTCGACGAAAGCGCCGTGCTTCACATGGACGCTTCGGTGATCTATCGCCAAATCAATGGCAGGGGTAAGGTTGCGCACCGCGACCTTGTCGCGATTGCTCGCGATGGGCACGGCTATGGTGAGACATTGCCGCGAGCCGTGATCTACTACGTCTATCCATCGCTGACGCAAAAGGTGGTGGCGGAATTGCTTGGTGGCCGGCAGTTGACCGTGCAGCATGATGGGGCAGCGGTGTTCAATGAGCTTGGCCAAGCCGGAACCAGCCTTGCAGCGATCATCTCCACCGAATGCTGGGCGCATTGCCGACGATATTTCGTTGATGAATACAATTACAACAAGACGGCGCACGCCGATCATCTGATCGAGCTGATCGCCCGAATGTATCGGATCGAAGAGCAGATCCGCGGATCATCGCCGCGACAACGCAAACGGGTTAGGCGCCGCCTGACGACGCCGATAATGGCCGAGATCCATAGGCGGCTTCATGACTATAGGCCGCATCACCTGGAAAAAGGCGGCATGGGCAAGGCGATCAGCTATGCGTTGCGACGCTGGACCGGCCTGACACGCTTCCTTGACGACGGTCGGATCGAATTAGACAACAATAATGTCGAAAGGCTGTTCAAGGCACCGATCATAGCGCGCAAGAACTCCTTGTTCATTGGCAGCGACCTCGGCGAGCGGGCCTGGGCGATTTTGTTCTCGCTGATCCAAACCTGCCTGATGAACTCCGTCGATCCCTATCGGTATCTGCTTTGGGTGCTGGATGAGATCGCACGCAAGAAGCCGCGATCGGAATATGCCGAACTTCTGCCCTGGAACGCTCCCGAAAGCTGCCACGTTAAGAGGAAGCTGCCGAAAGCGAAACGGATAATCCTGGCATAAGGCAAAAGCCAATAGAAAGATCATGGCCCGAAAGGCCCGGAGGCGCTGCCCTTCGGGCCGTTTTCATCGCTGTATGTTTCTTCCTGTAGACCTGATAGCACGGATCACATTTTCCGCCTTGTTGGCCCCAGATCAACGCCTGCGCCGCCATATGCCTGCTGTTCTTCAGGGGCAAGCATGTGGGCAATTGGCAAGTCCACACCAACTCTGTTTCTGTTTTTGCAATAAAAACAGACGAATACCGTACGCAGCCGCCCTTTATATTGGCGGGTAGCGCCAATATAAAGGTAAACTGACGACCAGAAAATCCGGCAAATAGGGGGTAATTTGCACCGCTTACGTCAGTTTTGCATGCCGTTCCACAGCCTGTTTCTGATCTGGTGACGCCCTGATATCCATCCGGGCCGATTTCGCGTCTTCGGAGCGTTTCGAGCGTTTGCGTGCTACAAGAGCGTTGCCTGACATGACGCTGCGTTCCCTTCAAGAACCAGGCTAAACGATGACACTGACCTCAGCAAGGGTAATTCTGTCCGGACGGAATCCGGACAGACGTCGCACCGGCAAGCCGCCACGATGAGGGAGGGACACCCTCCCTTCAAACCCGCCCGATAGGAAGGAGCGAGGTCGCAGTTGGCATAAGAGGGGGAACTTCTGACGAAGAGGTCGTTGGCGCTAAAGTTGAACAGCGGGATCATCAGGCGGTGAAATATCCCAAAACCGTCCCTTCCAGCCCGGCTGTTCCTTCAGATCATCGAATGCTGTGTCCTTCGAGATCAGCGGACAACCCAACCCGATTGCTGTAGCGGCAATCATTCTGTCAAATGGATCACGATGAGCCCAATGCATCGCCCCTGCCAGGAAAGCGATCTCGGCAGTATAGGGGGCCTGTTCGCTGCCCTGGGATCGCCAAAGCTCCAGCAGTCTGCCGATCACCGGATCAAGCTCGCGCCATTTCCCGAGGCGATGTTTCTGCGTGATTTCATAGAAAGAGATCGGCGCGACATAAACCGCATCGGCGGCTTCCATCATGGTCCTGGCCGACGCACTCAACTCAGACGACTTGAACAGGCTCCAGACGAAAGCATGTGTGTCGAGAAGGACGGCGGTCATTCCCAGTCCTGAAGCTCGCCTTCGGTCATTGGCGCAAGGAAATCGGGAACGCGGCTGACCAGCCCATCACCAACTCCGATCCGGATGACCGGTCGGCCAACCGGGACCAGTCGCGCCACGGGATGGCCCCCGCGCGCGATCACGACCTCCTGCCCGCCTTCCGCCGCAGCGATCAACTCGGACAGCTTGGCCTTCGCCTCGGCAATGTTCATCTGCATCGCGCTTCTCCATGAAATAGTCCTGGATTTAGACCAAGATCACCTTGGATGGTGCCCAAGAGATTGTCAAGCTCTTGAGTGCGCCTGGCCGGATTGCAGCGTTAAAGGCCACCGTCGTATTCCTTCCAGTTCCATGGAAAATAGCAACGACTGATCGACTTTCTACGAAAAGCGCTCCGTCTTAACCTGTTTGTTCTGCAAGGTCCTTGGGGCCGCTTACCCTTTCTGGCGCAGAAATGTGTCCCTAAACCATGTGAGTCACGCCCGCGCATGTCGGTCTACGTGATCACTAGCGGAGATCTCGGCCGATATGGCTCCGCCATTTGCCAACATGACCTAGTACTACAGTTGCGCATTGATGCGCAACTTCCGATGTGCGATGGCAGCGATCGCTTGATGTTCTCGTCGCCATCGTGACCAGTCCCAGACAAAGGCGACGGTCAATATCGGGCGCAGCAGGAGGCGGGCGATCAGGTAGCGAATTTCCGCTGTGGTCAACGTGTTTCGGAGCCGTTTGACTATGCTGCTGCCGGTTGGCTCCGCGGACTCGTTTTGTTCGGTTTGCTGAAGGCCGTGCGGCGCTGATCAGCGCTGAGGCGTGCGAGGAGCGCGGCGGCGGCCATCACCAGGCTCATATGTCGATGCCAACCGTGCCAAGAGCGCGCCTCGCAATGATCGAGCCCGAGATCATCTTTGGCGCGCAGGAAGCATTCCTCGATGGTCCAGCGCAGTCCGGCGGCGGCGGCCAGTTCCGGCAGTGTTGCATCGGTGTGGGCATAAGCCAGGTAATACGCAATGTTCTCCGGGTCACGCAGGCTTCGACGAGCCAGCAACCACCGGGAAAAACCTTCTGCGGCCGTATAGTTGAGCGGCACCCTGGTCCAGTCATGCAGCCTGTGCCCCTTGGTGCCTTCGCCTGCGCTGAGCGCCTGCCAATCCTCGGGCGACAACTCTGCGATCATTGTCGCGGGGTCGGTCTGAACCAGGTGCCATTCATCAAGAAACCGCAGGTGGTGTGTCGAGCGCACGGCCAGAACATAGGGCTGGTCCCGCGCCTCCAGCATCCTGCGGAACCGGAAATCGGACCCGTAGACCGCATCGGCCAGTACGAAAGCACAAGGCGTTCCCTCGTCCAGCAGGTTTGCTATCATGTCGCAGGCCATAGCGGGCTTAGTGGCGAAAGACATCTCTTTGGGCACATGCGCCTTGGCACGGCGGTCAGGATCATCGGCCCAGGCCTTGGGAAGATAAAGCCGTCGATCGATCAACGCATGGCCCCAGCGGCTGGCATAGCTTGCGAACACACCGATCTGGCAGTTCTCGATCCGCCCTGCGGTGCCGGAATACTGCCGTGCAACGCCGGCGGAGTGTGTACCCTTCTTCAGAAATCCAGTCTCATCCACGACCAGTACACCATCCGGATCGCCAAGCGCCTCAATCGCATACCTCCGAACCCGCTCGCAGAGCGTATCTGCTGACCAGGAGGATCGGCCCAGCAAAGACTGAATCCGATAGGGCCGCGCCAACCCAGCTTCTTCCGCCAGCATCCAGCCCGTCTTGCGTTCCGCTCCAGACAGCAGGCCATCAAGAAACACGCCCGCGGAGGCGCGTTGCTCAGAACGTTTGAACGCAGGGGCGATGAGCTCCTTCAAACCGGCAAGCGCATGCGACCAATCTGAAACACTGCCCGCCCAATCCGCAACAGACATGACAATCCCTCCCAATCCCAGAGAAAGATGAACCAGAAACGCAAGGCAAATGCAACTGTAGTACTAGGCTCCAGACCCATTGATTTCGGGCTGTTTGCGTGATTCAGGCTCTGCAAGGAGACCTGATTTATGAGCAACCTTTTCTGGCTGACTGACGCGCAGATGGAGCGTCTGAAACCCTATTTCCCGAAATCCCACGGCAAGCCACGCGTTGACGACCGGCGTGTGCTGAGCGGCATAATATTCATCAATCGTAATGGCTTGCGATGGTGCGACGCGCCGACGGACTACGGCCCCGCCAAGACGCTCTACAACCGCTGGAAGCGCTGGAGCGAGAACGGGACCTTCGCCCGGATCATGGTGGGCCTCGCCGCCGAGAGCGCCGAACACAATACGATCATGATCGACGCGACCTATCTGAAAGCGCACCGCACGGCCTCGAGCCTGCGGATCAAAAAAGGGGGCGCGGGCGCCAGATCGGGCGAACGAAAGGCGGCATGAACACGAAACTGCACGCCGTCACCGACGCGAAGGGCCGCCCGATAGGGTTCTTCATGTCCGCCGGACAAGTCAGTGATTACACCGGGGCAGCGGCACTTCTGAACAGCCTGCCGGAGGCGGATTGGCTGCTGGCCGATCGGGGCTATGATGCCGACTGGTTCAGAGATGCCTTGAAAAACAAGGGGATAAAGGTTTGCATCCCGGGTCGGAAGTCGCGCAAGAAACCCGTCAAATACGACAAGCGGCGATACAAACGCCGCAACCGCATCGAAATCATGTTCGGCCGACTCAAGGATTGGAGGCGCGTCGCCACCCGATACGACCGTTGCCCCGAGACCTTCTTCTCTGCAATCCTGCTCGCCGCGACCGTCATCTTCTGGTTATGATCAAGAACGAGTCCTGAGCCTAAGGCACTACAGGATTGTTTATTTCAGACAGTTCACGCAGCAGCTGTAGAAGCTGTTCATAGCGATCAACCCCGAAATCTCGCGCGATCCCGGAGTGTATTTCTGTTGCCTCATCTACAAGTGGAAGCATCGCTTTGTGCCCGGTTGACGTCAACTCGACGATGCTAGCCCTTGCATCGGACCGGCTTGCCTTTCGGCTAACAAGTCCACGGCTTTCAAGGGACCTAAGAATGCGGGAAATGCTGACTTTGTGGATACAAGCATGCGCAGAAATCTCAATTGATGTGATAGGGCCAATATCAAACAGAATGCGCAACACTCGCCACTGCTGTTCAGACAGATCTTCGCGACGTAAAAGCTCTCGAAAGCGTGAGACGATTGCTTCGCGCCCTCTTGTACATGCTATCGCCAAAGACCGATCGACATATTTCATGCCAACTAGGTCAAGCGTGGATGGATTCGCCAACAACTTTTCATCTTTCATCCCGAGAGCCTTCCAGAATACATATTCCTGCATAGTCGTTCAGGGCCGAATTCACAAATGAGCGTGCTATGGCGTGGTCATAAGAATGATGTTCAGTTAGAATGCTGTGTCCAGCACGTTTCTTAATTAGTAGCGTCCGGTGTCGGCGCGTTAGCGAGGCCTTGTGGTCTTCGTCACTTGTATTTTCTCCCTCATCGCCTCGTATTGACGCGCCCAATTCGGTTGCGAGTTCACGTAATAGCTTTCGCAAGAAGCTGTTTTCATCATCGAAATCGCGCGGCGCATTGACCGACACACGACCGCTTCTCCACCTAAGGGCAGATCCCCAGGAGTTCAAATCTTCGATCCAGATTTCTGCGTCACCGGGCGTGATTGTTGTTCCAATCTGTTCTCCCGTTTCCGGATTTGTCACCGTATGGGTGGTTTCTTGAGACAACCGTACGAGCGGGTGATTATCCACGGCGAGCTGCCATTCTTGGAACGTGATCTCGTGGGCATGTTTGCGTTCGAGATGGATCTCATACCCATAACTTAGCTCCTACGCGCCATTCGGCTCTTCAGTTTTGGCCACCGAACCTGCCGTGAAATGCCACGGCATTAGCTCATTAATGTAGTTGATCTTGTGATCCAGGAGGCGGTCGAGAACCCATGTGAGCCAACCGAAATACCCGCCGCCCGCGTTTGCGTACAGATCGAACGCTTCTCGTCATCCGACCAAAACGGCTTCTTTGACCCTTCTTGATCGCCATCGAGTACCCCACGATGTCCACTATCGATAGTTGACACTATCAGCACTCTCTATCAGCCGTCAGAGCAGCCAAACCGGACGGACATCTTAATTGCTTATTTTCAGTTATTTAAAGTGTTATATAGGAACTCGATCTCATCGAGCAGTGCGGTGATGCGCTCGGGACCCACAAGGTTTTCGATTTCTGCATAGATAGCGGCGCTCTGGGGAGAGACTGCGTTGATGAAGCTATGTCCGGCGTCGGTCAGGGCTATTTTGGCGCGACGACCATCACTGGGGTCGCGGCGGGTTTCAACAAAGCCACGATCCTGCAACGCGCGAAGAATTCGTGTCAGCGAAGGTGGCAGTACGCAAGC
This sequence comes from Paracoccus aerodenitrificans, assembly GCF_027913215.1. Lineage (GTDB taxonomy): Bacteria > Pseudomonadota > Alphaproteobacteria > Rhodobacterales > Rhodobacteraceae > Paracoccus > Paracoccus aerodenitrificans. The sequence goes on along the minus strand of NZ_CP115784.1, from coordinate 2,713,620 downwards.
CATCCGTGCCAGAGCCGAAGCATCTGCTATGTCTACTTCTCTTAGTACCCGCAGGACTCGCCATTGTTGTTCGGTGACATTTTGCGCGTTTAGCATGGGGCGAAAGCGTTCCATTACAGCTTCACGAGCCATCAGCAGAGCCATTGGGAGGCTGCGCCGCGTTTTAGCGAACTCGAAGCCGTCGCGGAGAGATGTGTCATTCATGCAGTTGTCGCTTCCCGAGATAGTTTCTGAACATGTTACAGATTGCGGGAAATGGCAAGGAATATGGGTTAGATGGATAGAACCCGGCTGTTTAGATAGCCGGTTTGAGTACAGCTCCAATCCAGCCTTGACACGAATCAATATATTTCACATGTTAAGTAAATAGAGGGGGGAGGCTGATGCCACATCTGAGGATCGAATATTCGCGCGGGCTTGAGGGGCGGGCTGACATTCCCGCCCTCTGCCGGACGCTGCACCGGGCCATGAACGAGGCCGGAATCTTTCCTCAGGCGGGCATCCGCATCCGCGCCTATGCCGCCGATCATGCGATCGTGGCCGACGGCCTGCCGGAAAACGACTTTGCCGCGCTGACGCTGATCGTCGGCGCAGGCCGCAGCAAGGATGCGCTGGCCCGCGCCGGTCAGCAGATCATGGCCGCCGCCGAAGCCGCGCTGGCCCGGCCGCTGGCGACGCCGCATTTCGCCCTCTCGCTGGAAATCCGGGTCGCCGATCCGGATCTCAGCTGGAAGAACACCCCCATCCATGCCCGCCTGTCGGGCAAAGGCTGAAAGGAACACCGCATGACCAAGCTCAGCGATAATATCGCCCGCGCGCAGGACTACATGGCGCGCTTTGCGAAAGAGGGGGTGATGAACCGCATCGGCGGCCAGACCGTGCCCGCGCAATCGGGCGAGACGTTCCAGACCATCTCGCCCGTCGATCTGAAGCCGCTGGCGCAGGTCGCCAAGGGCGGGGCCGCCGATATCGACGCCGCCGTCGCTGCCGCGCAAAAGGCATTCGCGACATGGGGCCGGATGCCCGGTGCCGAACGGCGCAAGATCCTGCATCAGGTGGCCGACGCCATCGAGGCGCGGGCCGAGGAAATCGCGTTCACCGAATGCATGGATACCGGGCAGGTGCTGCGCTTCATGTCCAAGGCGGCGCTGCGCGGGGCGGATAATTTCCGCTTCTTCGCGGACAAGGCGCCTCAGGCCGAGGACGGGCAGGCGCTGCGCACGGCGAACCAGATGAATGTCACCTCGCGCCGCCCCATCGGGCCGGTCGGTGTCATCACGCCGTGGAACACGCCCTTCATGCTGTCCACATGGAAGATCGCGCCGGCCCTGGCCGCGGGCTGCACCGTGGTTCACAAACCGGCCGAATTCTCGCCCATGACCGCCCGCCTGCTGGTCGAGATCGCCGAGGATGCCGGGCTGCCGCCGGGGGTTCTGAACCTCGTGAACGGCATGGGCGAGGATGCGGGCAAGGCCCTGACCGAACATCCCGGCATCAAGGCCATCGCCTTTGTCGGCGAAAGCCGCACCGGCAGCATGATCATGGCGCAGGGCGCAAAGACGCTGAAGCGGGTGCATTTCGAACTGGGCGGCAAGAACCCGGTCATTGTTTTCGACGATGCCGATCTGGACCGCGCCGTCGATGCCGCCACCTTCATGATCTATTCGCTGAATGGCGAACGCTGCACCTCGTCCTCTCGGCTGCTGGTGCAGGACAGCATCTATGACGATTTCACCGCCCGCGTGGCCGAGGTCGCGAACCGCATCAAGGTCGGCCATCCGCTGGACCCCGACACCGTGGTCGGCCCGCTGATCCACCCCGAACACGAGGCGAAGGTGCTGTCCTATTTCGACCGCGCCCGCGAACAGGGCGCCACCATCGCCGCCGGCGGCGAGAAGGTCGGCGAGGAGGGCTGCTTCGTCCGCCCGACGCTGTTCACCGGCGCGACGAACGACATGGCCATCGCGCAAGAGGAAATCTTTGGCCCGGTCCTGACCGCCATCCCCTTCCGCGACGAAGAGGACGCGCTGTCCATCGCCAATGACGTGGATTACGGTCTGGCCGCCTATCTGTGGACCAACGATCTGAACCGCGCCATGCGCATGACCGACCGGCTTGAGGCCGGGATGATGTGGGTCAATTCCGAAAATGTCCGCCACCTGCCGACGCCCTTCGGCGGCGTCAAGGCCAGCGGCATCGGGCGCGACGGGGGCGAATGGTCATTCGATTTCTACATGGAAACCGTCAATGTCAGCTTCCCGCGTCAGCTGCACAAGGTTCCGAAACTGGGCGGCTGACCCGCGCCGCGCCACCCATCTTTTCAGGAGGAGAAACCATGCCCATTCCGGCCCCGAACCTGTATCCGCCCTTCAACGTCATCCGTCTGTCCCATGTCGTTTTCGGCGTGAAAGATCTTGCCGCCAGCCGTGCCTTCTATGTCGATACGCTGGGCCTGCAGGTCACCGACGAGGATGACGACCACATCTTCCTGCGCGCGATGGAGGAACGCGGCCATCACTGCATGGTGCTGCGCAAATCCGATGAATCGAATGTCCGCAGCCTTGCCTTCAAGGTCTTTGACGAGGGCGAGTTGGACAAGGCCCATGACTGGTTCAAGGGTCAGGGGCACAAGGTCGAATGGGTCGAGCGCGCCTATCAGGGCCGTACTTTGCGCACCCATGACTGTTTCGGCATGCCGATCGAGTTCTATTTCAGGATGGACCGCCTGCCGCCTATCCATCAGAAATACGCGCTGTACAAGGGCGTCAAGCCGCTGCGCATCGACCATTTCAACTGCTTTGCCACCGATGTCGACACGGCGGTCGATTTCTACAACCAGATCGGGTTCCGCGTGACGGAATATACCGAGGATGAGGAAACCGGCCGTCTGTGGGCGGCATGGACCCATCGCAAGGGCGGCGTGCATGACATTGCCTTCACCAATGGCACCGGCCCGCGCCTGCACCACACCGCCTTCTGGGTGCCGACACCGCTGAACATCATCGACCTGTGCGATCTGATGGCGACGACCGGCTATGTCGGCAGCATCGAACGCGGCCCGGGACGGCACGGGATTTCCAACGCCTTCTTCCTGTATGTCCTCGACCCCGACGGCCACCGGATCGAGATATATTGCTCGGACTATCAGACCGTGGACCCGGATCTCGAGGCGATCAAATGGGACCTGAAGGACCCGCAGCGACAGACCCTGTGGGGGGCGCCCGCGCCGCGGTCGTGGTTCGAACATGGTTCGCTGTTCCAGGGGGTCGCACCCAGCGAAAGCGGGCTGAAGGCCAGCCCGATCATCGCGCCGTAAAGGGGGGATCATGCCAAAGGATTGCAACCTTCTGCGTCAGGCGGCATTGATCGGGGACAAATGGATTGCCGCAGATGCCAATGGTATCGCGGTGAACAACCCGGCCTCTGGCGCGGTCATCGGCCACGTTCCCAGACTGGGGGCCAGCGAAACCCGGGCAGCCATTGCCGCGGCCGGAAAGGCGCAGCCTGCATGGGCGGCCCTGACCGCGAAAGAGCGCGCGGTCATCCTGCGGCGGTGGTACGACCTGGTCGTAGCGCATGCCGACGATCTGGCCCGCATCCTGACGCTGGAACAGGGCAAGCCGCTGGCCGAGGCAACGGGCGAGATACTATACGGTGCCAGTTTCATCGAATGGTTCGCCGAAGAAGCGCGGCGCATCTATGGAGAAACGATCCCCGGCCATCAGCCAGACAAGCGGCTGATGGTCATCCGGCAGCCGATCGGCGTCGTTGCCGCAATCACGCCATGGAACTTTCCCAACGCGATGGTGACCCGCAAGGTCGGGCCCGCACTGGCCGCAGGCTGTGCGATCGTGCTGAAGCCAGCTTCACAAACGCCGTTTTCGGCGCTTGCCCTGGCCGTTCTGGCCGAACGGGCGGGCCTTCCGAAAGGGCTGTTTTCGGTTGTCACAGGCTCGGCCCGCGCGATCGGGGCCGAGATGACGGCAAGCCCCGCCGTGCGCAAACTGACCTTCACAGGTTCGACCGAGGTAGGGGTCGAACTCATGCGGCAATCTGCGGGCACGGTGAAGAAACTGAGCCTTGAGCTGGGCGGCAATGCCCCCTTTATCGTCTTTGACGACGCCGACCTCGACGCGGCGGTCGAAGGGGCCATAATCGCCAAGTTCCGCAATAACGGACAAACCTGTGTCTGTGCCAACCGCATCTACGTGCAGTCATCGGTCCATGATGCCTTTGCCGAAAAGCTGGCCTCGGCGGTGGCCTCGCTGAAAGTCGGCGACGGGATGGAGGCGGGAACTGTCTTCGGTCCGCTGATCGATGCCGCCGCAGTCGCAAAAGTGCAGGAACATATAGAAGACGCCGTAAGCAATGGGGCGCAGTTGGTTCTGGGTGGCCAACCGCATGCTCTGGGCGGAAACTACTTTGAACCCACTATTCTGACAGGCGTCAGCCAGTCGATGGCCGTTGCCCGCGAAGAAACCTTCGGCCCCTTGGCCCCCCTGTTCCGCTTTGATCACGAGGCGGATGTCGTCGCCATGGCCAACGATACCGAATTCGGGCTAGCCTCGTATTTCTATACCCGGGACCTGTCCCGTACTTGGCGGGTCGGCGAGGCGCTGGAATATGGCATGGTCGGCATCAATACCGGATTGATTTCAACCGCCGAGGCGCCATTCGGTGGGATCAAGCTGTCGGGACTGGGCCGCGAAGGGTCGCGGCATGGGATCGAGGAGTTTCTGGAGCTGAAATATCTCTGCTTCGGCGGAATTAACTAGGAGAAAGCCCGCATGACCCGTCCGATCCCCGCCCGCATCGCCGCCTTTCGCGCCAATGGCGCAGACCGCTATGGCGTCGTGACCGATGACGGCATCATCGACCTGACGCCGGAATTCGGCACCCGCTTTGCCGGCCTGCAACAGGTGGTCGAGGCCGGCGCGCTGGAACAGGTGATCGCCGCAGCAAAGGGCCGCCCGCCCACATTCCGCAGCGATCAGGTGGAATTCCTGATCCCCATTGCCGCGCCGGAAAAGCTGATCTGCATCGGGGTGAACTTTCCCGACCGCAATGCCGAATACAAGGACGGGCAAGAGGCTCCGCCCCGCCCCTCGATGTTCATCCGCTTTCCGCGCAGCTTCACCGGCCATGGCCAGAACCTGATCCGCCCGCCGGAAAGTCCGCAGCTTGATTATGAAGGCGAGGTGGTGATCGTGATCGGCAAATCCGGACGCCGCATCGCGCGCGAGGATGCCTATGACCACATCGCCGCGCTGAGCCTGTGCAACGAAGGCACCATCCGCGACTGGGTGCGCCATGCCAAATTCAACGTCACGCAGGGCAAGAACTGGGATGCCTCGGGCGCGATCGGGCCGTGGCTGGTGCCGTTCCGCGAGGCGGGACAGCTTGACGACATCGAACTGACCACCCGCGTCAACGGAGAGATCCGCCAGCAGGACCGCACCAGCCGGATGATGTTCGATTTCCGCTATATCGTGAACTACGTCTCGACCTTCTGCACGCTGGTGCCGGGCGATGTGATCGTCTGCGGCACGCCGACCGGGGCGGGGGCGCGCTTCGATCCTCCGCGCTGGCTGGTGCCGGGCGATGTGATCGAGATCGAGGCCGAAGGCATCGGCATCCTGCGCAACGGGGTGGCCGACGAATGAGCCTTGATCCCGAAGCCATCGACACCGCCGCCGCCGATCTGCTGGAGGCCGAGGCCACGCGCCGCCAGATCGGCCTTCTGTCGCAGCGCCATCCGGGCATCACGCTGGACGATGCCTATGCGATCCAGTCCGCGCAGATGGCGCGGAAGCTGGCGCAGGGCCGCCGGATCATCGGCTGGAAGATCGGGCTGACCTCGAAGGCGATGCAGGATGCGCTTGGCATCGACACGCCGGATTCGGGCGTGCTGTATGACGACATGGATTTCGCCGATGGCGCGACGGTGCCCGCGGGCCGTTTCATCCAGCCCCGGATCGAGGCCGAGATCGCCTTTATCATGAAGGCCCCGCTGACGGGCGATGTGACCCGCGATCAGGTGCTGGCCGCGACCGAGGCCGTCGCGCCCGCCATCGAGATCCTCGACACCCGCGTCATGCGCAGCGATCCCGCCACCGGCCAGCCGCGCCGCATCTTTGACACCGTGGCCGACAATGCCGCCAATGCGGGTATCGTGCTGGGTCCGCAGCGCCATGCCCCGGGCAGCGTCGATCTGCGGTGGGTCGGCGCCATCGTCAAGCGCGATGCGCAGGTGGTGGCCACCGGCCTTGGCGCGGCGGTGCTGGACGATCCGGTCACCGGCATGGTCTGGCTGTCGCGCCGCATGGGCCAGTATGGCCAGCGGATCGAGGCCGGGCAAGTCGTATTGTCCGGGTCCTTTATCGGCCCGGTCGAATGCCCCTCTGGCACCGAAATTCGTGCCGATTACCGGGGGTTTGGACAGGTTTCCATAAATTTTGAATGAGGTTCCCATGCCCGCCCCTGAAAACCGTTTCAAGAAGCGCCTGAAATCGGGCGACACCCAGATCGGATTGTGGGTCGCGCTTGGCGACCCATCGGCGGCAGAACTGGCCGCCCGGACCGGCTTTGACTGGCTGGTGATCGATGGCGAACACGGCCCCAACGGGTTGCGCGACGTATTGGCCCAGCTTCGCGCGGTGGGCAGCGCCAGCCATCCGGTGGTGCGCGTGCGCGACGACAATCGCGCAGTGATCAAGCAGATGCTGGATATAGGTGCGCAGACGATCCTGATCCCGATGATCGAAAGCGGCGAACAGGCGCGGCAGGCGGTGCGTTCAGTGTTATATCCGCCAAATGGTGTGCGAGGCATCGGAGCGGCGCTCGCCCGGGCCTCCGGTTATGGTGCGGTCACAGATTATCTTAAAAGCGCAAATGACCAAATCTGCCTGTTGCTGCAGATCGAAAGTCGTCTGGGCATCGAGTCATTAGACGAAATCCTGGCCGTTGAAGGTGTCGATGGCATCTTTATAGGTCCTGCCGACCTAGCGGCCGATATGGGCTATCTTGGCCAACCGGAAGCACCCGAGGTTCAAGAGGTCGTCCTTGATGCCTTGAGCCGTATCCGCGCGGCGGGCCGGGCCGCAGGCATTCTGACATCTGCTCAGAGCCTGGCGCATAAATATGCCGATATTGGGATCGAGTTTCTGGCCGTTGGAAGCGATGTGGGTGTTTTGGGCGCGGGATTGCGCCGGTTGCGGGGAGGTTTCTAAGGGACGCTATCCTATCTCCGAAGGAAATAAAAACCTACCAGACAATTTTAGGATGCTTGGCTTCCTGCTTCGCGCATGCAGGATCATGGAGGGAACAATGAACAAGCTGGACTACGATGTAATTATAGCTGGTGCCGGTCCCGTCGGCCTTGTACTCGCACTCGAACTCGCTGCAAAAGGCGTCAGAGTTTTCATTGCTGAGCAACGAGAAGAAGGCTTCATGCCTACTGTGCGTTGCAATCACATATCTTCGCGAAGCATGGAAAGCTTCAGGCGGCTCGGTCTTTCGAATATTATCAGAAATTCTGGCTTGCCGGGGGATTATGAGCAAAGCGTCTCTTACAGGACCACAACGACGGGTACAGAGTTGACGCGCATTCGGATCCCGTCGCGAAATGACCGTTTTACGGAACGCGATGACGGTCCGGACGGAAACTGGCCAACCCCGGAACCGCCGCACCGGATGAATCAGATTTTCCTCGAACCGATTCTTGTAGAAGCTGCACAAAGAAATGCTGACATCACGCTATGCTACGGATCGGAACTGGTTGGGTTTGATCAGGAAACCTATGGTGTTTCGGCAGAACTTCGTGATGCTCACGGTGTACAAACCATTAAATCTTCTTTTTTGGTTGGCTGTGACGGTGGCCGCTCCCTCGTCAGAAAGTCAATTGGCGCAACGCTCAGCGGGGATCCCGTCCTTCAGAGAGTACAGTCTACGTATATTCGGGCTCCGCAGCTCATTGAGCAGATGAAGCATGATCCGACTTGGGCAATGTTTTCATTGAACCCAAAGCGGACAGGAAACGTTTACGCGATCGATGGAAAAGAGCGCTGGCTTGTTCACAACTATCTTCGCGACAATGAGCCAGAATTCGACAGTGTGGATCGGGATTCCTGTATCCGCGCCATACTGGGTGTTGATGAAGCTTTTGAATACGAGGTTCTTGCCAATGAAGACTGGATTGGTCGCAGACTAGTGACAGATAAGATGCGGGATGGTCGAGTATTCATCTGTGGTGACGCGGCGCATCTCTGGGTACCCTATGCCGGCTATGGTATGAATGCCGGCATCGCGGATGCTGCTGATCTTTCCTGGCTTCTTGCATCGGTCGTTAGCGGATGGGGAGGAGAAGGCATGCTTGCGGCCTATGAGGCAGAGCGACTGCCCATAACAGAACAGGTCAGCCAATATGCCATGAACCATTGCATTGCGATGGCGAAGCAACGGAGCTCAGTACCAGATCAGATTGAAGATCAGACGGTTGCTGGCGAGCTCGCGCGTAAAAAAATGGGGCGCGAAGCCTATGATCTGAATGTTCAGCAATATGTGTGCGCGGGACTAAATTTCGGGTATTTTTACGATCAATCTCCGATTATCACTCCCAGTGACGTCAACCCTCCCGCCTATTCCATGAGCGAGTTTACTCCATCAAGCGTTCCGGGATGTAGGGTACCGCATTTCTGGCTGTCTGAAAGCACCTCGCTCTTCGACAGGTTGGGGCCAGGCTATACACTGCTGCGGACGGACACCAAGGTTGAGGTGAAACCACTGCTGAACGCTGCGGAGATGATGGGTGTACCACTGGAGTGCCTGGATATTGATCCACCGGAACAGGTGGCTGACCAATATCCAACGCCACTCATTATCGTCAGGCCAGATCATCATGTCGCCTGGCGCGGCGAGGCGATTGACAGAAAGGCTGCTGAAAAATTACTTTCTATCATATCAGGAAGATTTTTCGATGACTTTGAAAATAGAGCAAAATGAACTTCGTCCATAAAAAAATTAAAAATTTGCTCAGGTTCGTTTATAAATTAGAGATATTGCAGAAATCAATCCGACTGTAACAATTCCAGCAGTAATAAAGACAACACCATACCAACCATCACCCTCCCAAAACAATCCTCCGATTGCACCAATAAGGCTGCCCCCTTGATAATACGCAAAAAGGTAAAGAGAAGCGGCGAGGGCTTTGCTCGATTTTGCATGCAGGCTAACCCAACCGCTGGAAATACTATGGCTCGCAAACATCCCAAACGTGAGCACGGACAGCCCTAATAGCACTGTCCCGATCTGCTCTGGTAGGGTCAGGATTATTCCGGAAACCATGATAGCAATGCTGATCCAGAGCACATGATTATGGCCAAACCTTGATGCGAGCGAGCCGCCGACGCTGGCACCGATGCTGCCGAATACATAGAGCAGGAAGATCAGGCCAACCTCTGATTGTGACAGTTCAAAAGGTGCCGCGATCAGACGATAGCTTACATAGTTATAGATCGTCACGAAACCGCTCATCACAGCAAAGCCGATGAAGAAAAGGCGAAGTAGCAGGCGGTCTTTAATGATGGTTTTGAAATCACTCGCCAAACTGTGCCAGCCTGGCTGACGCGGCAAGAAATATCGAGAGTCCGGCAGCGCCACCCAAAAATATACGGTCGCGGCTAGGCCAAGAACCCCCATAAACCCTACTGCCACTTCCCAGCCAAAGTGATCCGCTATTACAGCCGAAACCATTCGGCCTGCCATTCCGCCTAAGGCGCTGCCCCCGATGAACAATCCGAGCGTTGAACCAAAGCTGGTTGGTTCAACTTCTTCCGCGAGATAGGCCATGGCGACTGACTGTACGCCGCACAACGAGACCCCCATCAGCAGGCGACTCGACAAGATTGCATTCCATGATGGAGCAAATGCCATCAGTATTGTCAGTATCGATGACGAAAGAAGCGATAGCGTCATGAGCCGTTTTCGCCCGACTTTATCCGAGATTGCGCTGACGATCAGAAGCGAAAATGCCATGACTCCTGTCGTGAGTGAAAGGGAAAAACTGCTTTGTGTTGGCGATACATTTAATTCCGAAGAAAATACCGGAAAGAGTGACTGGATATAGTATAGCAAGCCAAAAGTGGTAAAACCTGACGCGAACAATGCGCGTCTCATAATCCTGAATCCTGGCATGCCAGGCCGCAGTTTTCCGCGAGAACCTATAGTATAGGAAACAGGTGACCTATATCCATCTGGCACTGCCGATCCTATCATTTTTTCAACCCTGAATAGAGAGTTCTGGGTAAGTCTGCCGCCGTTAGCTTAAGCTCGCGCAAGCAGCGGGCATAAGCATATTTTTGTCGGCGCCAGAGCAGATCCTTGCCCACATTAGCTTTCTATTCTTCTTCCGCGACACGTACCGTCATACCGTCCAGATCATCTGTAACTTCGATCTGACAACCTAAACGGGAGTTTTCTTTACGGTTTTCTGAGAAGTCTAACATATCCTCCTCATCATCGACGGGCTCACCAACCTTGTCGAAGAACGCGCCCTCAATATAGACGTGGCAGGTTGCACAGGAGCACTGACCTCCGCACTCCGCGATGATACCGGCAACATTATTTCGGGTTGCAACTTCCATAATCGAAAGTCCCACCTCAGCCTCGACATTTCTTTCCGTGCCGTCAGTCTCGACGAACGTAATATTTACCATAGCAGTATCTTCCATTTTAAGAAGGCAATCAGGCTGTCTGCTCCAGCTTGATCCATGCCGTTTTACGTTTCTGATACTTAGAAAGAGCCTCAAGTGAACGGTCAAAGCCGTTCCCCGATTGTTTCGTGCCAACAAGCGGCGCTGTGATGTCTGCGCCGCCGTAACAGTTCACGTGAACGACCCCCGCCTGTAATTTCCGCACCATGCGGTGGGCACGCGAGATATTTTGGGTCCAGACACCGGACGACAATCCATAGCTGGTGTCATTCGCAAGCCGTACTGCATCCTCCTCATCTCGGAATCGCTGTATAGCTAAAACGGGCCCGAAGACCTCATCGCGAACGACCGGACTGGTTTCGGAAAGCGCCGCAATCACTGTTGGCTTGAAGAAATAGCCATCGCGTTCGATGTTCTCTCCGCCAACAATTACGCTGTCACCAGCTTGCCTGGCGCGATCAACAAATGAGATATTTTTTTCGAGTTGCGCGGCAGTTCCTATGGCTCCCGCTTGCGTTTTTATGTCAAGTGGATCGCCCACAATAGTGGCGTCCGCAGCGGCACTTACTTCTTCCAGAAAGCGATCATAAATACTGTCCTGAACGAGCAACCGGCTTGCAGCGACACATACCTGACCCGAATTGGCAAAGATCGCCCGAGCAGATTGATACGCGACAGACGCCAGATCACCGCAGTCATCGAAAACGATATTCGGGGACTTTCCGCCCAGTTCCAGGTGCACCGGTTTGAAGTTTGAGTCGGCAGAAGAATGTAGTAAGTGTCGGCCTACCTGACCCGACCCCGTGAAGGTCAACACATCCACGTCATCGCTAAGAGCCAGTGTCCTACCGGCGGTTGCACCGATTCCGGTTACAACATTGAAAACACCCGGGGGAACCCCCGCCAAAGATGCCAGTTCAGCCAGCCTCAGCAGCGTCAATGACGCCGCTTCTGAGGGTTTAAGTACCACTGAGTTACCGGCAGCGAGTGCTGGAGCAATTTTCCAAGCACCTATCATCAGCGGGAAATTCCAAGGTACGATGGCACCGACTACACCAACCGGTTCGCGGTGGATAAGACTTAACACTTCCGGGGAGGTGGGGGTGATATCGCCGTTCACCTTATCCAAGGCTTCCGCATAAAAGCGGAAAGTATTCGCCGCGCTCCCCGGCTCCGCGCCAATAGCCATGCCGATTTCGGTTCCATTGTCACGAACTCCCATAACAGCAAGTTGTAGCGCTTCGTTTTCGATCAGCTCGGCGAGGCGGAACAGGATGGCTTTTCTGGCATGTGGTGCCATCCTGGCCCAGCTTCCATCTGAGAAACTGCGTCGTGCAGCTGAAATTGCGGCCTCTACATCTCGCTCTGAGCTATCGATGATAGTTGCAATCTGTCGCCCGGTACCGGGACTAACTACCGCAATCTCTCCCCCGTCATTGCTGACCTGCCATCTGCCATCGATGAAGTTCTGCATCGTACCGATATGGGCTTCACGCAGATTGTTGATTTTCTCCTGATCCAATGCCATGAGATTACTCTCCAAACTTTTCGAAAAGATCGCTGTAGTCTGCCTGTTGTCCACCGCCCATCGGTCGCAAGCGTAAGAGCGGCCAGGGAGCCGCCATTTTACCGACAGGCGCTTCGACCAGTAACGGCCCATTAACCTTCACACTTTCACTAAGAATTTGCTTCAATGATCCCGGGTCAGAAGCCCGAGCAAAGTCGATACCGAACGCACGAGCCAGCTGCTCGAAGTTTGGATTGGCAAGTTCAGTGATATAGTTGCGTCCAAAGGTTGCATTTTGGATTGCATGTACATTCCCGTACAGCCCGTCGTTGAAGATCACTAATGTCACAGGCAGGTTATATCGACGCGCGGTCGCAAGCTCCTGAACAGACCAACCGAAGCCGCCATCGCCTGAGATTGAGAATACGCGACGGCCTCCACCTCCTACAGCCGCGCCAAGAGCCGTTGGAAAACTGTATCCCAACGTCCCCTGATAACCAGGACCGATCAATGTGCGCGGTTGGCGGCACTCAAAAGCAATACGCGCGAGATAGCCAACTTGCGTCAACTCGTTCACGAATATGCCGTCATCGGGAAGTGCTTCGCGCAAGGCTGAGACATACTCCCACAATGTCCCGGTCGCGTGGATCTGAGATAGTGCCCAAGCCTTTATTCTGGACGATTGCTCTGCGTTCATCCCTTCGCGATGCGCAACCGATTGAGTAAGGGCTTCTGCAGCCAAAGCCGCATCGGAAACGATGTCCACAGCCCCGTGTCGCAGTCCACCTAAATCACATGGATCTATGTTTATGTAGATGAAAGTTTTATCGTTTTGCGGCCAGCTTGGCTCTGGCGTCATGATATCCATAAAGCGCGATCCAACTACCAGAATCAGATCCGCTTTCTGGAATAGCGGTCGTCCAGCGAGCGAGTTAAACATCAGCGGATCGGAATCTGGGATTGCCCCACGCCCGTTGTCGCTTGCGATTACCGGCGCACCGAGCTTCCGCGCCAGGGCGAGGATTTCGGCGCCGGCATCAATTGCGCCTCCACCTATGTAGATTACAGGAAAAGACGCTTGATTGATCAGTTCTGATGCCTTTTCAATCAGCTTTTCTTCGGGTGCAGGCGGTTCATCCGGCATTTGCTGCGCTTCTGCAGGCACTTCACCTTTCTCGATCAGCAGATCATAGGGAAGCTCAACTGAAGCAGGGCGTTTGCGTCCGTTCATCGCAGCCGAAAACGCTGCCTGAATAGCGCCGGAAATGCGGTTATGGTCTAAAACGAGTTCATGCGATTTGGTCAAGCCGCGAAGTACACCACTCTGGTCGGGAATTTCGTGCAGATTACCGTAACCCTTGCCGATAGCGTCTGAATGGATCTGACCGACAATAAATATTACGGGAGAGTTACAGGCATAGGCAGTACTAAGTCCGGCAGTAGCATTTAGCATCCCCGGTCCCGGTACTGCCATTCCGACGCCGGGCTGTCCGGTAACACGCGCGAACCCATCCGCCATATAAGTAATCGACTGCTCATGCCGTGGTACGTAGACTGAAATTTCTGATCGGGCGGCGAGCGCGTCGACAGCCCAATCCAGCTGTATTCCCGGAATTGCAAAGAGTGTGTCGGTACCCGCCGAGATCAGGGCGGAAACAAGGGCCTCGCCCCCGGTCATATCGATATTAGTTTTCGGATTATCCATCACGCGTTCCTCGCTGGACTTGCAATTGGGCCGCACGATTCCGCGTCGGAATCGATTTAAGTGGTATTTCTGGATCAGCGAGAGCGGTTGGGTCAGGATCCTGAGCAGATGACAGCCACTTTTTGCCCATCATGTAGGACTTTGGATCATCCAGCGCGTCCACAGCCAAAAGCTTGTCACCCGCGAAGTACCAGACTGACAGCCCGCCATCGCGCTCACCGCGACGTGTTATAACATTATCATAACCGCGGTTAAGGCCAGCTATTTTTAGCGAAATGTCGTATTGATCCGACCAGAACCAAGGCTCCGGATCATATGATGATGTCGCAACACCAAGAATATGATCGGCAACATAATCTCCCTGATCACATGCATTTTGAACGGACTCGAGACGCGTTGGTTCTCCTCGGAAAGGGAGCACTGCGCAATCACCGATCGCATAAATATCGGGATCGAAGGTACGACAGCATTGGTCGGTTACGATGCCGTTATCCGTGGTCAAACCGGCCGAACGGGCTAGGCCATCATTCGCGAGGACGCCGATACCTGCAATTACCAGATCGACACCAACCGCAGACCCATCGCTGAGTTGCGCCATATGCGCACGCCCGTCTTTGGCGATCAGGCGCTCCAATCCGACGCCTTCGCGTAGATCGACCCCGTGCTTCAGATGGAGTACGCGGAACCAATCGGCGGTTTCCGGGGCTGCCACCCGGTTCAGGATACGTTCCTGAAACTCGATGAGCGTCACCTCAAGACCAAGGCCCACAGCCACCGCTGCCATTTCAAGGCCGATATAACCTCCACCGATAATCAGCAATCGTTTTCCGGGGCGCAATGCATCCTGCAAACCATCCGCATGAGCCAGAGTCCGGAATGTATGAACATTGGCAAGATGCCCTCCAACCTCGTCAGGTAGTCTGCGCGGCGTTGCCCCAGTCGCAAGTATCAGCTTGTCATAGGGAAGCTTCTGGTTTTTATCTGTGGCCAGCTTCTTATTGACCCTATCGATGAACAGAGCCTGTTTTCCCATATGTAATGCGATGCCTTGGTCACGATACAACGCTTCCGGGCGTAGATGCAGGCGATCAAGGGGGATTTCTCCCTTGAGGTATTTTTTCGATAAAGGTGGACGCTGGTATGGCAGCGTCGGTTCTTCACCGATAATATCGAGTTTCCCTGCATAGCCACCGGCTCGCAGGCGCAAAGCAGCTGATACGGCGGCCTGACCGCCGCCGACGATAACAACTTTCTCTGTCATGGCAGCTTCTACCTTATCTCGTCGCTGAGATAGTGATCTTCCCACTCACCGATCGATACTTTGACCCGGACTTCCCCCAGGATATCGCATTCGAGTGTTGCAGAACCTGCCGGCTCGCCGGAATTTGCAAGGTTGGCAACCTCGTTCGAGAATATCCACGCGTAGTTTTTTGGTAGACGCCAAACCAACTCCATACTGCCGGGCGTCACCGGCCACAGTCCGACTTTCTCTGGACCACCAGCAGGATGCTCTTCGAGCATCACCTTAGTATCAGTAGAAAAGGCGCCCTCATCATTCAGGCTCAGACTGCCCCCCTGATCAGAGAATTTTTCCAATGCGTCGGCGAAGACCATCAAGTGTTTGGGCTGCCCCAAGACAAGCAAAACGGGATGAAAATCACTCGGCATAAAGCCCATACGTAGCATTATACACTCCTACTCGGGCTCGTGAACTTCGGCGATATCCTGACTATGGACTAGCTCCATGTCATCATCGTCGAAGAGTACATTAAGCCATTGACCGTCCCCCATGTTTTCTTCGACTTTGCCGGTCCGGCCATCATGAAGTTTGATGCCGGCACCTGCGGGAACCTTAAGAAGGTCGGTTGTGGTATTAAGTACGAGTTTTGCCATATCTACATTCCTCCCTTCCGCGATCAAAAGAACGTTGACAGGTTTTTGGCCTGAAGCACGTTCTGGTCCAGAATGATGCGGCGGTGCAGCACCTTCCAAGCGCCATCTACTTTCCGCAGCGTGTCGTAGCGTTTACCGACGAAAGTGTAGGTCTCCGTTTCCACCCGATTCAGATAGGTCAGAAAACGACAGGAGGTCTTTACCTCGCTAGCTTCCGCTGCAGAGGGATCAGCTTCGAGAAGCTGAATATTCGTAAGCATATGCGTGGTGCGTGACAACGGCTCTTCGGCATAGTGAACACCAGTGAGAATTTGTTCGACACGCTTAGTAACGGTCCACTTATCTTCGTTAAACCAGCTGATGCCGTATTCCTCTTTTGTATCTTCGCGCTCTGAGTGTTGACCGAACTTCACATTGTGCCGCATGGGCATGAAGTACCGCAGGTCTTCATGCAGCATGTCGAGCCATTCGTTGAAACGTCGGTTGTCTAGATGTTCGGCTTCATCATAGTAATATTCCTCGATCTCGCGCCGTAGCAAATAGTAGTCATCATCACGCTGGATGCGCTTTGTCTCGACAATTGCGTCCATCTTGCTTCCTCCTTGTCATGCACGTCTCGGCAGTGGTGTCGACGACCCCTGATGCGCGAAACATCCTACATCAATGATTGTGCCCGAGATGGCTGCGGCTTCTTCTGACAACAAAAAGCGGACTGCCCCAGCCATGTCAGAACCGTTCATGATGCGTCCTGCGACAGTACCGATTGCTTTGGACTGTAGTTTTTCCTGATCGCCTGCGACCCGCCCAAGACTCATGCCCGAAATGATGCCGCCGCCTCCAGGGATCACGGTGTTGACGGCGACCCCGTCAGCAAAATGATCCAGAGCCATAGCCTTGGATAGCGCAACGAGACCACCTTTACTGGTTGAATAGGCCGCCATATTGGGCTTCCCCCAACCCGCACCGGACCCGATATTTACGATGCGTCCCCCGCCACGCTCCCTCATATGAGGAATAACGGCCCGCGCCATAAGATACGATCCTTTTAGGTTTACCTCCATAATACGCATGAATAGGTCCGGCTGGGTATCGAGAATGGTACCCAAAGGTCCGATGGCAGCATTGTTCACCAAACCAAAGATTCCATCGCCATATTCCAGCGCCTTCGAGACGGCACGCTCAACATCGGATTCGCTCGTTACATCCCCCGCAACAAACTCTGCGCTCAGACCTTCGGCTTTGACCGCCGAATTCAGATCCGCAACAGAGGCTTCGGCCACGCTGGAAACAGGCGCTTTTTCAAGGCCAAAACCCACCACACGGAAACCTGAACGCGCCAGATAGAGAGCCATCTCATGGCCGATCCCGAAAGTGGCTCCCGACACGATTACGGTTTTTTCCGGCTTTTCTCCCGCCGTATTCATTGCGCAGCCATAGTTTCGACAAATCGCTCGTCATCACCACCTAGCAACACGTCCCAAGGCTGCATATCCAGGTGATCTGCCCAACGGCGATAGAAGCCCACGGCCATGTGTTCGGTCACCTGCTGCGAAACATCGCCCCTAACCTCGATCCCGTTAACAATCGGATTCAACTGACTAGAGCCCATGGACTGGGAGTAGTTGAAGTTGTGGCGTCGCGCGATGGTGCCCATAGACGCATTGGTCGCGTAGAGCCAGTTTTCCATGTCATCCTGTTCGGTCATGCCTGCAGGACCTGAATAACGCATGTAGTAGCCGCGCAGAAAATCTTTGATCTTTGCCGGAGCATCAGCGTCCACTAGGAAGAAGCGCCAACCTTCCGTTTCATTCGCGCTGTGGGGGTGCCATGTGCAGAGACTGCGGGGCTGACGCCCGTGATAGGACGTGTTCGGGAAGATAGTACCGACGAAAGGCAAGAACCGGGCCTGCTCGCCTAACCGACGCTTACGTTCCTCATGACAATGACGGAAGTAATCGGCGATTTCCGGGTCATTTTTGAAGGCATCAACGAATTCATAGCCTTCCGGCTGAACAGCCGAGTGCACTCCATGTCCAGCGGGAAAGCTGCACCATACATGCTGAGCCTGTTCCAACTCGTTGTCACGGCGACCTTTCACTCCCTCCAGTGCCGAGGGGCCAATCCCGATCATATCGACAGACCGATGGCTTGGATTATGATAGGTGTCGCCCAGGAAGTTCTCTGCAGCGAACTTCCAGTTTGCCGGGAAAATCCATTTATGCACACCAATCACCTCGGATCCGCCGGGGCGGCCGTCTCGGCAATCCAGAGCCTGATCAAGGTGAACCTTTACATCGCCCAGATACGTCATGAAGTCTGGCGCTTCCGGATCCCATGTTGCCCAGATCGTTCCCTTGTAGTTATGAAGCTTGGCAACTTCGATCAGCGACCACTCATCCCGGTCAAGGTTCCCATCGTAAAGCGCTTTATAAAGCGGGATCCCTCGGATGCGTCCATCTGTTGTATAAGTCCACGAGTGGTACGGACATGTAAATAGCGATGTATTGCCAGATTCATATCGGCAGACCTTCATGCCGCGATGACGGCAGCTGTTGAGGAAAACATGAATCTCACCAGCCTTGTCGCGGACCAGAATTACCGACTCTTCCCCCATGCGCGACGTAAAGAAATCGCCGGGATTTGGGATCTGAGATTCGTGTCCGACGAACAACCAAGCACGAGTAAACAGCGTCTCCAGCTCGCGGCGATAGACTTCCTCACTGACATAAATTTCACGGCTGATCTGACCCCGGCGCCAATCAACATAGTTAGCGGCCTTTTGCATATGGGACATCGCGATTCTCCTCCGACAGCTTGATTTTATCTAGCCATATAAAGTTAACATGTTTACTTGTTTGTGTCAATGAGACAGCAACTCGTTGACACAACGATTCAGGTTTCTGTCGAGGCTTTCTGTCGTATCTGGCTTGTCTGCTTTGAAATTATCATCGCCAATAGGATCGCGGCGATGGTAGCCGCAACGGCCGCGATACTGGCAGAACCGAAAATTGCAGTGGCTGACATGACGGCCAATCCCAAAACCATGATGAGTTTGCCATAAAGCCAGCTTGGCACGCCGATGATGGGCGATGGCAACATCGACAGTTTGAGTAGATAAGAGCCCGCTAGAGCGTTAGATGCCACGATAGCAACTTCAAGCATGCTGCCATCCAGGAGAAGCGCAGGATTGAAGGCCCAGACAAATGGCAGGACGTAAGCGACAATCCCAATCCGCAAACCCAGAAAGCCTGTGGACCACATATTCGCTTCGGCCAACCGTGCCGCGACGATACTGCCGATCGCGATCGGTGGCGTAACCATGCTCATCAGGCCGAAATAGAGAAGGAACATATGCGCCGCCATGGGTGCAACGCCGAGCTCGATCATCGTCGGTGCAACAACCGTGACAAGGACGATATAGACAGCGGCCGTCGGCATACCCATACCGAGGATAATTGCGACAAGCGCCGAAAGCAGAAGCAGTGCGAAAATGCCGTATGCACTTGCCATGTGAGTCAGCGCCAGGGAAAGTTGAAACGCAAAACCCGTCGAGTTCATCAGGCCGATAATGACACCTGCGGCCCCACCAATTAGCAGAAGCGGAGCAAGCTCTCGTCCGAGTGAAATCATTGCCGAGATCAGTACGGGTACATCAAACTTGAAACGAATCTTGATCGCATAGACCACGAGCATCATGCCAGAGGAAATCAAAGCGCAAAGTCCGGGGTTAAATCCCGTAGCGAACAAGAGATATAGCAAAACCCCGATGGAAATTAGTATCTCCCATCCACCTTTAAGTGTTTCACGAAAGGAAGGGATTTCTGATCGACCCAGACCTTGAAGTCCGTTTGCGGTCGCCAGTGCATCGACTTTGAAAAACAAAGTTAAAAAATAGAGAATGGCAGGAATGGTTGCGGCTTTAACGATGTCTGAATACGGCACCTGCAACATCTCGGCCATGATGAAGGCGGTAGCTCCCATGATCGGCGGGGCAATCTGGCCACCGTTCGAAGCAACAGCCTCAATAGCAGCCGCCTGAACCCGCGTCATACCGGTCCGGATCATCATCGGAATCGTGAAGATCCCCGTCGACATGATGTTCGCAACTGTAGAACCCGACATGGTCCCAAAAAATCCGGATGCAACAATAGCGACCTTGGCCGGTCCACCGCGACGATGGCCGACGGCTGAGAGCGCGAGGTTGTTGAAAAAGGTCATTCCGTTTGCGATCTCAAGTACTTTACCGAAGACCATGAACGGCAGCACAAGCGTTACAATGACCGTAATGACCAGGCCAGGAACACCGTTGCTGTCCGCATAAAGATACATGATCGTGCGTGTCGGCGCGAAAACCGAGGCCTGCAGCATGCCGGGAACCATGTCTCCGAAAAAGCCGTAGGCAGCGATGACCCACACCAGGGCTGCGATGATTAGCCCCATCGTCTTCCGAAGGCCTTCAGCCAGCGAAACCAATGCGATGGCACCGGGTATCCACATATCTGGTGTACGGAAGGCCATCGTGACCATCCACTCTCTAAAGTTCCACGCGTACCAGAACCAACAAAATGCGGCGATGATCGCGATGATTACGTCGATCCAGATGTAGCGCTTGAAGTAGGGGTGAGACAGAAGTCCGGCACATACTGCTATTCCAAGCATGATTGCCACGACCTGCTGCGTGACAAGGCCCATGCCGAACATTTGTGGAACATTAAGCGCCCATAATACACCGATAACCGGGCACAAAATAAGGCACGACGTCAGTATGACGTCTTTGATGCGATCCATAGCTGGCTGCTCCTTGAGAAGCGAGTTTGCTGCATCCTCGGATTGCTTCCGAACAACCGTCCGAAAGCAATCACCCATTGATACAGATCAGAATTTGCTCTGGTTTTCTTCATGAGCATCCGTCCATACACCCACCTCTTTGTAGAAGCGGATTGCGCCCGGATGATACGGTATCGATGAAGAGCTCAACGCAATTTCATTCTGGTCGATGCTGCGAAGCTGTCCCATACTCTCCTGCAACTTACCCCAGTTTTCATAGAGTGTTTTTGCAAGAAGATACGCATCTTCTTCAGACATTTCGGAGCTTGCTACGAGCAACGTATCGTAAGAAACAATATCGGTGTCGCCGATTATGAAGGGCCGCTGTGGGTCCTCTTTCGCGACGTTTCCGCCTACTCCGACAACTGCTGTTCTAAAGAATTCGTCGCTTCCTTGACTGCCATTCGCAACGATCCTTAGTCCGCCCGACACCGACGCCTGAGATTCCAGCAGGACGGGCATTGAGGTTGCAACAGGGGCTGCATCTGCACGCCCTTCAACCACAGCGCTGATCCCATCCATCAGGCCGCCGCTGCTCATGAAATCGACCTCTTCGAGACCCAAGCCGCCAGATTGGACAATCGCTTTATTGATTTCGGTCAGTGCCTGAGATGCCGGCATGTCGCCCATTATGCGCTTTCCGGCAAGATCATCAGCAGTGATGATCCCTGAGTTGGCTTGAGTGATGAAAGCGTAGGGAATGTTCCACACGCTCGCGATTGCGCGAAGTCTTGTAAGCTCCTGTGGATAGTCGCTGCTTCCGGTATAGGCGAGGCTCGAATCTACCGTAGACGCCAGACCCAGCGTCATGTCACCCACTTCGATGGCGGGCAGATAAACCGACGAACCTGCAAACGGCTGCGCCGTTGATCTGATCCCCAGTGTTTCCTGAAATAGCTTCGCAAATCCGCTGCCGATCACGAAGAATGATGACCCTGACGGGTTCGTACCGATCGTGATATTGTTAAGCTCTGCTTGAGCAGGTTGTTGAGCTCCGATCACGGCAAAGATCGACGCGGCTGCCAAATAACTGAATTTCAAGGGTAGCCCTCCCTAAGCTATATGTCCCATTCAATAAACATGTTAACTAATTTTTAAGGTCTGTCAAACAGGAAAGAAAAATTGTCGCGAAAGTACTCAAAAAGCATCCGGGCCTGGCGTTGCCGTGCAAGCTTGCCTGGATATGCATACAAGGAGAGGAGGATCAAGAATCTATGAATGATTTCAGATAGAGACGCACAGAGAGCCAGTTTCAACGAGCCGCCAGTCAAGAGGAAGACCACCAGTTCGTCCGCTATCCTACAAGCCTCCGATCCCATCTGGCTATACGTACGGATGCTTCAGCGCCTTGCCCACAGCACTATCGATTCGCCATTCTGTCTGTTAAGATATTCAGGTGCTTTCAAGCTATCGAGCGACTATGCCCACGAAACGACGGCATGATTTGATTGCTGTCGGGACGATCAGTCTCGACAAAACAACTTGGTAATGCCAGCAACGCGGGCGCCGCGGTGATGTCGGTGACTACCCATTGGCTCAACTACTCCTGTAGCTTGCAGGTACGGCCAGATGCGTTTGAAATGGTCAGCTGGACTCTAGCGCTGACATCCAAGCCAATCCGGCGATCTGGTCGGTCGTGTCGATGCCGGTGTTGGTTCTATCGGGCTGATCCTCCTTTGCGTCCTCCTATGGATATAATAAACACGTTAATTATATTGCCGCCGAGGGTAAAATGCTAGAATGTATTTCCATGAAAGCTATCGCCGACTGGCGCTCGGCAATCTGCCCGCCCGAGCCGTGCAATTCGGAGGAGACCCGTCGATATGTCTGAAATCCTGCAGAGTTTCCGGTCGGAATTCCCGGAAGGCGTGATCCTGCCACCCGCCGAGGCCGGGTCCTACACCTCTGATATTTACGGCGAGGCCGAGGCACCCTGCCTTATGGTGGCACGCCCGACCTCGACCGATGAGGTCTCGCGCCTGCTGCGGATGTGCCACGACCGAGCGCTTCCCGTCGTGCCCCAGGGTGGCAACACCAATGTTTGCCGAATGGCGGTTCCGACCGGTACTCTGCCGGCCGTGGTGCTGTCGCTCGGGCGGATGACCCGGATCGAATCCCTCGATCCCCAGGCGGCGACAGTGACGGTGCAGGCCGGCTGCCTGATCCAGACGCTGCAGGAGGCCGCGCTTGATCGTGACCTCCTGTTCGCGCCGGACTGGGGCGCACGGGGCAGCGCGACCGTCGGCGGCGCGGTCGGCACAAACGGCGGTGGGTTGAACGTGCTGCGCTACGGCACCACGCGGGAACAGGTGCTTGGGCTTGAGGTCGTGCTGCCGGACGGTCGCGTATGGAACGGGTTGCGTGCGCTCACCAAGGACAATTCGGGCTATGACCTCAAGCAGTTATTTATCGGGTCGGAAGGGTCGCTCGGCATCGTGACGCGGATCGTCTTCCGCCTGCATCCCGCGCCGAGGGTCAACCGCTCGATGATGGTCGCCCTGTCCGACCTGAACCGGCTGCCTGACCTTATGATCCTAGCACGTCGCAAGGCCGGCCGCCTGCTAAGCGCAGTCGAGTTGCTGCCGGGGTTGGGCGTGTCGATGGCACTCGAGCGTTACCCTGACCTGCGTCGGCCGTTCGAAACGATTCCGCCATGGAGCGTCCTGATCCGGCTTTCCGATACGGCCGAGGTCGAGCCTATGCTGCTCGACCTATTCGAGGTTGGGCTTGAGGATGACATATTCTCAGACGGCGTGCTTGCCCAGTCGGTTGCCCAGGACCGCAACCTGTGGGAGATCCGCGAACAGATGATGCCGCACCAGTACTTCCCCGGCATGACGATGCTAAAATGGGATGTTTCGGTCCCGGTCGGCCGGATCGCCGAATTCATCGCCCGCGCCGATGCACTGGTCGCCGAGACCTGCCCCGGCGCCACGCCCTACGCGGTCAGCCACGTTGGGGACGGCAATGTGCACTACAGCGCCTTCGCCGACCCTGCCACGCCCGGGTTCGAGACGATGAAGCAAGAAACCCTGCGGACTATTGACGAGTTGATCTGGTCCTTCGGCGGCTCGGTCATAGCCGAACATGGCGTCGGATCGGTCTTTGTCGACCGGATGCGCGACCAGAAGTCGGATGTCGAATATGCCATCCAGCAGGGCATCAAGCGCCTGATCGACCCTGGGGGCCTGATGAACCCCGGCAAGCTGATATCGGATTGACCCCGCCCGGCGGACACGGCGGCGGTTCTGCAGCTAAAGCATCCCTCCCGAAGTTTGAATCATGAGGGTTTCCGGCTGTCTGGATTTGTGATTCATCCTTTTCGGGAGGATGGATCATGTCAGTACCCCTGCCAGATGCGCTGTGGGGGCGGTTTCAGAAACTGATTGAAGTGACCGTTATCATACCCATGTTGAGTCGTTCGTTGTTGTAGGTCCATAGCCATTCATGCCGGACCGTCCGGTTGTAGCGCTCGACGTAAGCGTTCTGCTGGGGCTTTCCGGGCTGGATGTATTTCAGAGCGATGCCCTGCTTCTCGGCCCAGATCGTCAGCTTTGAACTGACATATTCGGGGCCGTTGTCGATTCTGATCGCCAATGGCTTTCCGCACCATTCAATGTGGAGGAGGATCAGGAAACGGTCCGGGGGACCGTTTCCCCGACGACGGGTTCAGGGAGCGGACGACCCGTTCGGCGGGCAGCGAGAAATCGACCTCAATGCCCAGGCCCTCGCGGTTGAAGTCGTCCAGCACGTTCAGCAGCCGGAATTGCCGCCCGTCGGCTAGGCGATCGGCCATGAAGTCCATCGACCAGGCGAGGTTGGGGGGCTCCCGGCACGGCCAGTTCCTCCGGGTTATCGCGCTTCAGTCGCCGCCTCGCCTTGATCCGCAGGTTCAGCTCCAGTTCGCAATAGATCCGGTGGACCCGCTTGTGGTGCCAGCCATGCCCTTTCACGTTGCGCAGGTGCAGGAAGCACAGGCCGAAGCCCCAGGTCCTGTGGACTTTGGTCAGCCCGACCAGCAGGTCGGCAATCATATCGTTCTCGTCGTCGCGCTTCGGGCTGTAGCGGAAGCAGGTCTCGCTGACGCCAAACGCGCGACAGGCCAGCGCGATGCTGACCCCCTTTGTCGCCACCGCCTTCTCGGCCAGTTCGCGGCGCTGAGCTGACCGCGGCACTTTTTTCCCAGAGCTTCTCGCAGCAGATAGGCCTGCATGCTGAGATCGGCAAACATGCGCTTCAGCCGACGGTTCTCGTCCTCCAGCGCCGTTCACGGTTCTCTCGAACCGGTGGCGTTCACCGCTCACTCTGGCTCATCATGGACACATCCATGCCGCCATACTTCGCCCGCCATTTATAGAACGTCGCGCTGCTGATCCCATGCTCGCGGTGCAACTCGGGCACGGGCATCCCGCCCTCCGCTTGGCGCAGCAGGCCATGATCTGCGCTTCGGTGAAACGGCTTTTCTTCATCGGAATCTCCTCGTTCATTTTGCCGAGAAAATTCTACTTCCGCATCCCCTTAACCACGGAGAGGATTGCCTAGCTGCCGGTTATTCGTAATCCCCGACAGTGCGCGATATTTCCTCCGGCATAGACATTTCCGACATCACTGCCCGAGAACAGCGTGCCCGCGACGATCCCGAGGCTGTAAGCCCGCTCCCGCTGCTCCTGATCCGAAAGCGTCGTGCCAGCCAGCGTGCTGCTGTAGTATTCCTGCGCTGCAGACGATGTCGACGGCGACGGTGCCAGCGTAACAATCGCCGCCATGAACAGCGCCGGAAAGCCTGTCAGGAAGATACGAAGCCGCAGCGTCATATATCAGTCATAGAACGGCAAGCGTCCAAGGCGCAATCAGGCTCATCCAAAACGGCGATGACGCATATTGGTGCATAAAAGCAACTGGACGGGTCGTTAGTGCTTCCGATGGATCAGCGCATGCGAGATCGACCTGCCAAAACATCAATCCCCGAAGCCCCGGAATAATCTGCCTTCTCTAAATCTTTCCCCTATAAAATTCTTCATCAAAAATCTCTTCACGTAACCACAATGGCGGATCAGAATCGTCAAAGGCTGACGCCGGTAACTGCTGGAAGAAGCTAGATTGAATAAGTGGTTCAATCGGTCCAAGCCGAACTGAACCCGTTTCTAGGCTCCAGACCCATTGATTTCGGGCTGTTTGCGTGATTCAGGCTCTGCAAGGAGACCTGATTTATGAGCAACCTTTTCTGGCTGACTGACGCGCAGATGGAGCGTCTGAAACCCTATTTCCCGAAATCCCACGGCAAGCCACGCGTTGACGACCGGCGTGTGCTGAGCGGCATAATATTCATCAATCGTAATGGCTTGCGATGGTGCGACGCGCCGACGGACTACGGCCCCGCCAAGACGCTCGACAACCGCTGGAAGCGCTGGAGCGAGAACGGGACCTTCGCCCGGATCATGGTGGGCCTCGCCGCCGAGAGCGCCGAACACAATACGATCATGATCGACGCGACCTATCTGAAAGCGCACCGCACGGCCTCGAGCCTGCGGATCAAAAAAAGGGGCGCGGGCGCCAGATCGGGCGAACGAAAGGCGGCATGAACACGAAACTGCACGCCGTCACCGACGCGAAGGGCCGCCCGATAGGGTTCTTCATGTCCGCCGGACAAGTCAGTGATTACACCGGGGCAGCGGCACTTCTGAACAGCCTGCCGGAGGCGGATTGGCTGCTGGCCGATCGGGGCTATGATGCCGACTGGTTCAGAGATGCCTTGAAAAACAAGGGGATAAAGGTTTGCATCCCGGGTCGGAAGTCGCGCAAGAAACCCGTCAAATACGACAAGCGGCGCTACAAACGCCGCAACCGCATCGAAATCATGTTCGGCCGACTCAAGGATTGGAGGCGCGTCGCCACCCGATACGACCGTTGCCCCGAGACCTTCTTCTCTGCAGTCCTGCTCGCCGCGACCGTCATCTTCTGGTTATGATCAAGAACGAGTCCTGAGCCTACGCAAATCTTGCGCATCAGTCTGAATCTGCGTTGGATTGTTTCTGCCACCGTAGGTTCTTGAAAACGCTTGGTGGTCAAAGGTTCGCACAACCACGCAGCTCGTGTTGTTTCGTAGCGCACGCAACTGGGAATCAGACAAATCAAGCCCTGCATCCTCAACCGCTTTGCGTGTAGCAGCATAAGAAGGAACAGGTTTTGTCGCAAACTTTTCTGTTCGTCAGGCTCGACCCGTCACAGCCGATGCTTCACGCTGGCAGTGCCGCGAATTGGGCAAACGGGCAGGATCCGCGCCGGAGCTGTCCCGTGCGGATCATATTTGCCACTTCGATCCCGTCGAGTGTGGCTGACGCCGAAGCAAATGATTTGAAGCCGAGCATGAGGTTGATCTCGGTGATGCCCGCCGTGTTTGCGCCACTCTTGTCGATGACGATCTTGCGAGGCAGGCCGTTGACTTCAAGAGCACGAGCGAAAAACCGGGTGGCCGCCTTCTTGTTGCGCCGTTGTGACAACATGAAATCAAGGGTTATGCCGAATTTGTCGACCGCACGGTAAAAATAGACCCATTCGCCCTTTATCCGCACATAGGTTTCGTCCATGCGCCAGGACCGGTTCGTTGGGAACTTGCGGCGGTGCGCTTCCTCGGCCAGCAGACCGGCGTATTTCGTGATCCAGCGGTTCAAGGTTGCGTGGTCCAACTACACACCTCGCTCGGCCATGATTTTTTCCAGATCCCGGTACGACACTATGTAGCGAGTGTAAAAGAAGACCGCGAACAGGATGACATCTTTCGGAAACCGGGAACCCTTGAAGCCGATCATCTTGCATCTGCCCATGCTGATACATACCCCGCAAATTAGCTCAAACCACAGCAGCGTGGAAGCTTGCGACAGAACCTCATTGCCATCGTCCTCAGCCTGTCGGCACCTGCGATCAGCATGTGGCAGCGCGGCGGGCGAAGGCCTGATGGCCGCCGCATGGAAGGTTCCCGCCGCCTATCGCCAATGCGTCATGGGCAGCCCGGCGACGGGTGAGCGGAAGATCGGGATGCAGGTGCCGCGCAATGATCCGATGGCCACATCGCGCAGATCCGGCCCGCAAAAGGTCAGCGAGGCGAACCAGGGCGCGATGGTCCCGCCACAGGCCAGCATGTGATCGGGGGTAAGCCGGTCCTCGGCGAAAGCCTCATACATCTGCCGGGCCGGTTCGGGGTCGAAATCTTCCAGCAGCACGCGGAAATCCCCGTCCGGCGTGATCGCGAAGATGCGGTCGGACATGACATGCGTACCCCAGAGATTGCCATGCGTGTCGAAGGTGATGCCGTCGATGAAGCCTCCGGTATCGGAAGGGCCGAAGGTCTCGCCTCGGGTGGCCTGTCCGTGATCGTCGATGCGCAGTCGGGTGATACAGCGGCCCGTGGTCTCGACGACGTAAAGCCATTCCTTGGCGGCATCGAAGCGGATTTCATTCGTGAAGCGGAACCCGTCTGCGACAATGCGTGCCCCGCTTTCATCCAGCATGGCGACATAGCCATCGGCGATATTGGGGCTGATCGCCTGCATCCAGTTGCGGATCATCGTTGAGACGGTCAGCCAGATCCGTCCCCGGCTGTCGGTCAGCACGAAATTGACCTTGCCGATGGGCTGTCCGTCAATTTGGTCGATCACAACGGTTGAGCGTCCGTCGCGCTGCATCCGCTCCAGACGGTCGGTGCCGAAATTGGAAATCAGGATCGCGCCGTCCCCGTCGAAGGCCAGCCCGTTGGGCAGGGTGCCTTCGGTGAAACGCCGCGCCTCGTCGATATCGCCGCTGAAACTGTCGCTTTGATTCTGCACGACCAACTGCTGGCTGCCATCCGGGCGGATATGAACGACGCCGCCGCGTGCATCCGCAGCCCAGAGACTGCCATCGGGTTCGGCGAGGATGCATTCGGGGCGCTGCAACCCCTCACCCACAAAGCGCAGGCTGTCGGGATTGATCTGAAAGCCGTCAATCGGGTTTGCCATGACCGAACCTTAGAAATTTACCCGATCGCCGCCCTTGAGCGCCAGCATCTCACGCGCTTCGGTGGGGGTGGCGATATCCAGCCCCATCTCTTCGACGATGCGGCGGATCTTGGCGACCTGTTCGGCGTTATTCGCCGCCAGCTTGCCACGCCCGATGTAAAGGCTATCTTCAAGACCCACGCGGACATTGCCGCCCATCATCGCCGCCTGCGTGGCCAGCGGCATCTGCCATTTTCCCGCCGCCAGAACCGACCAGCGATACTGATCGCCGAACAGCTTGTCGGCGGTTTCCTTCATGAAGATCAGGTTTTCGACCGAAGGCCCGATGCCGCCCAGAATGCCGAAGATCATCTGCACGAAGAACGGTCCCTTCACCAAACCGCGATCTACGAAATGGGCGAGATTATACAGATGCCCGACATCGTAGCATTCATGTTCGAACCGGGTGCCGTGATCTTCTCCCAGCATTTTCAGGATGCGTTCGATGTCGCGGAAGGTGTTGCGGAAGATGAAATCGTCGGTGCCTTGAAGATAGGGCTTTTCCCAGTCGAACCGCCACTCGCGTTCCTTCGCTGCCATCGGGAAAATCGCGAAATTCATCGAGCCCATATTCAACGAGCACATTTCCGGTGCGGTTTTCAGCGGTGCGGCCAGCCGTTCCTCGACCGTCATGGTCAGCCCGCCTCCGGTGGTGATGTTGATCACCGCATCGGTCGATTGCTTGATGCGGGGCAGGAACTGCATGAACACATCGGGATCAGGCGTCGGGCGTCCGTCATCGGGGTCGCGGGCGTGAAGGTGCAGGATCGCGGCCCCGGCCTCTGCCGCCCCGATCGCCTGTGCGGCGATGTCGTCGGGCTTATAGGGCAGGTTCGGCGACATGGAGGGCGTATGAATGCCGCCGGTGATCGCGCAGGTGATGATGACCTTGCCTTGATGTGCACTCATGTCTCAGATCCTTTCGTCGGTGAGGATGGCGACCGCGCGGACAAAGCCCGCAGAGGCGCCCTTAATGTTAAAGGGGAAGCAGGAAATTTCGAAGCCATGATCGGGAAGCCGATCCAGATTGGCCAGTTTTTCGATATGGCAATAGCCGCGATCCATCGAGGCGCGGTGCCCTTCCCAGATCAGCGCCGGGTTGCGGGTCTCTGCCCATGCCTTCGCGGTGTGAGAGAAGGGGGCGTCCCAGCTCCACCCATCCGTGCCTGTGATGCGGACGCCGCGTTCTGTCAGCCAGTTCGTCGCATCGCGGCCCATGCCGCAGCCCCGGTCGATATAGTCGTCTTCGCCATAGCGCCCGCCTGCCGCCGTGTTGACGACGACGATCTCTAGCGGGCGCAGATCGTGGCCGATGCGTTTCAGTTCGGCCTCGACATCGCCGGGCGTGGCAACATAGCCATCGGGCAGGTGGCGGAAATCCAGCTTCACGGCGGGCTGGAAACACCAGTCCAGCGGCACTTCGTCAATGGTGATCGCGCGTTTGCCGCCATCCATGGTCGAGTGGTGATGATAGGGCGCGTCCAGATGCGTGCCGACATGGGTGGACATTTCCAGCATCTCGATCGCCCAGCCCTCGCCGCCCGGAAACTGATCCGGTCGCATCCCGTCAAAGAACGAGGCCATGCCGACGGCCGTGGTCTTGTGGTCCAGATAGGTAATCTTCGGCTCATATCCTTTCGGATCGGATGCGATGCCCGACATCAGCGGAACTGAGATATCAATGATCTTCCGGACCATGGCGGCCTCCTTGATAGGAACGTTCAGACCAGCCCGGTCACGATGACCGGGAAGGCAATGCACAGGATCAGCACCGCCAGCATGATCAGCGCGAAGGGCGCGGTGCCGGCAAAGATGTCGCCAATCGGGATGCGTTCGTCATCGAGGCTGGATTTGATGACGAAGACCGACAGGCCCATGGGTGGGGTCAGCAGCCCGATCTCGACCGCGATGACGGTGATCAGGCCGAACCAGATCAGGTCGATTCCCAGCGACGTGGCGATGGGCAGGGCCAGCGGGATGGTGACCAGCAGGATGGAACTGCTGTCAAGGATCGTGCCAAGCAGGATGAGAAGCAGCACAAAACAGGCCAAAAAGCCGTAAATGCCAAGGTTCTGCGCAATGACCCATTCGGTCAGGAAGGCGGGCAGGCCCGACAGTGCCAGCATCCGGCTATACATTGTTGCCGCAATGATCAGGAAGCAGATTGCGGCGGTGACATGACCGGTTTCTAGTGTCACCTCCCACAGGGTGCGGGCGTTCAGGCGGCGTTTTGCGGCGGCGATCAGCACGGCCCCGAAGGCGCCGACCGCACCGGCCTCTGTCGGGGGGAAAAAGCCGCCATAGATCCCGCCAAGGACCAGCACGATCAGCAAAAGGATCGGCAACAGCTTGTTGAGTGTATCGAAGCGGCCATGCGCGGGCGCCGCTGTGACCTCGCTCGCCTCATGCGGATTGCCGGTATAGCTGTGCCAGAAGTGCACCAGCAGCCAGATCGCAAGACAGTAAACCAAAGACAGCAGCACGCCCGGCCCGATCCCGGCGATGAAGAGCGCACCGACCGATTGTTCGGCGAGAATCCCGTAAAGGATCAGCAGCAGGCTGGGCGGCAGCAACATCCCAAGGACCGAACTGCCCGCCACGATCCCGGTCGCAAAGCGCGGGGCATAACCCATGCGGATCATTTCTGGCACGGCGACCTTGGTGAACACAGCAGCCGAGGCGATGGAGATGCCGGTGATCGCCGCGAAGATCGCATTCGCCGCGACGGTGGCGATGCCAAGCCCGCCGGTCACGCGGCGCAGCGCCCGGCCCGCGACCTCGAACGTGTCTCGGCCAAGGCCGGCGCGGGCCACAACCAGCCCCATCAGTACGAAAAGCGGCACGACTCCGAACAGATAGGATGAGATGCTTTCCCGCGTCGCCAGCGACATGACCCGCGCCGCCTGTGTCGCATCGCCGCGCAGGACCCAGATTCCGATAAAGCTGACAAAGGCCAGCGTGATCGCGACATGCAGGCCCGAATAAATCAGCAGCAGGATGCCGCCCAGCGAGATCAGGCCGATTTCAACGCCGCTCATGCCGGGTCCCCTTTCGCGGCAAGAACCCAAAGGCAGACGGCCCGCTGAACGAAGACCGCGCACATCAACACGGCACCGATCAGCACCACCAGATAGCTGGGCCAGACGGGGGCGAGGAACTGGCCATAGGTGCCGACCATCTCCTGTCGTTCATAGGCACGGATGAACAGCGGGTAGAAGGCCGAGACCAGCACCGCCATCACGGTCGCGCCGATCATGTGCAACGCCCCGTCAAGGATCAGCCGAATGCGGGGCCGTGTCACGTCCAGCCGGTCGAGCAGCAGAGCCGCCCGCGTGATCTTGCCATGGGCAAGCGCATTCGGCAGTTGCAGGAAGACGATCGACAGGATCAGCATCGACACGATTTCCGGCACGCCCATGATTGGCGCGGAAAAGAACAGCCGCATGACGATATCGGCGACGATCAACACCATGATCGCAAGGATTCCCAGCGTTCCGAAGACGCTCAGCAGGCCGGTCATGCGGTCCAGAAGACGCGCGGCGGCGTCCAGCCAGCCGATGCCGGTCCGCATCTCGGTTGTGGTTGCATAGCTCATCTGATGATCCGTTGGTCTGTCAGGCGCGGGCAGGAAATCCCGCCCGCGCAGGCAGTGTCACTGAATGCGCCAATCGCGCAGCAGGGGTGCGCCGCCCGCTTGAAGCGCACCTATATAGGCATCCAGAACCGCGCCCGTGTCTGCCCCGTCGCCTGCTGCGGACTCTTGCCAGGTCGAAGCGATCTGCGGCAGGGCATCTGCCCAACGCTTCTTTTCCTCATCTGACATTTCGCTGACGCCACCGGCATCGGTATCCAGCGTTTCCATCGCGGCGGCGACAAGCTGTTCCTGCTCATCCAGATAGGCCTGTGTATAAGCGATGGCCCCTTCGCGCAGCGCGTTCTGCACCTCTTCCGGCTGGTCGGCATACCAATCGGCATTCGCGACGAGGGCACCCGCATATTGCGCCCCGAAATTCGTGACCGTGGTATAGGGCGCGACCTCTTGCAGATTGGCCGCCGCTGCAGCGGTCGGGAAGGTGATGACCCCTTCGAAAACGCCGGTCTGGATGTCGCTGTAATAGGTGGTCAGATTGCCCGAAACGCCGACCGCCCCGGTGCCTTCCAGCCAGTTGACCGCCGGTCCGGGGGCCGCGATGCGTTTGCCTTCCAGATCGTCGATGGAATCGACCGGGAACGAGGTCATCAGCACGTAATTGTCCAGCGTGAAGCCGCCGCCCAGATGTTCGATCCCGTACCGCGCCCATTCCTCGCGCATCGCATCCTGATCGGCATAAAGCTGTTCCATGGCCTGCATGACCAGCTTCGGATCTCCGGCGGAGAAGGGTGTGAAATAGCTGATATTCTGCAGGGGCAGGGCGGTCGGCTCGAAAACCGTCGGCACGATGCCCACCTCGGCGAGGCCGTCTTCCAAAGCCTCCAGCTCGCCGCCGACGGCGGCCAGTGTGCCGCCATAATTCTCGGTCCAGTTGATCTTATAATCGGTGCCTTCAAGTGCCGCATCCACCGTAGGGATGAACGTCTCTGTCAGATGTTTGACCCACAGGAAAACC
Source organism: Paracoccus aerodenitrificans (assembly GCF_027913215.1). Lineage (GTDB taxonomy): Bacteria > Pseudomonadota > Alphaproteobacteria > Rhodobacterales > Rhodobacteraceae > Paracoccus > Paracoccus aerodenitrificans. The sequence goes on along the minus strand of NZ_CP115784.1, from coordinate 2,680,339 downwards.
GGCGGATGACCATTGACGACCGACACGCTGATTTCCTCCTGCGCCATTGCGCTGCCCGCTTGCGCAAGCAAGGCAAGGCTCGTCCCCAGTAGTAGTCTTCTCATTCTATCCTCCCTGGAATGTTTCGGTGTCAGTGCCGGGCGGTCGCCTCCCTTCGCCCGAGAATACGTTCAGCGCCCGCCGTGACAAAGCTGATCGCATCTTGGATCACGCTTTCCGGATCTCCGTCATTGTCCTGCCCGGCAAGCGCGGCCTCTCGCCCGGTATTCACCATGAGCGAGATCGATACGCTGATCGCAAACATATAGGCGCGGACGGCCATGGCATGTGCCGCATCTGGATAAATCTTCAGGATCTGCGCGACGAATTCCCGCGCTATGGGATCGAAGGCCGCGGATGTCAGCGAACGCGAGCGTTCATCCGCCGCCGAGGCGACATCGGCAACCAGTCGCGCGAAATACTGACCGTCCGGGCGCAGTCGGATTTCGACCGCCGGGCGCAGCAGCGCTTCAAAGACCTGTTTCAGCGTGGGCTCGAAGGGAAGCCGGGCCAAAAGCTCGCGTCGCTGTTCGTTCAAGTCATCCGCCTGCTTGATGACGGTGGCTTCGAACAGGGCGCGTTTGTTGCCGAAATAGTAGTGGATCAGCCCGAGATTCACGCCCGCCGCCTCGGCAATGCCACGCGTGGTCGCACCATCGAATCCAACGCTGCCAAAAACCCGTCCCGCCGCATCCATTATCAGATCGCGCGGATTAGCGGGAGCATCTTCACTGGCTGTCGCCGGATCTATGAGAACTGGTTTAGTCATTTGACTTAATCAAACGACTAAACCATCGATTCGGTCAAGGATAATCTTCAGCTGCCAGGCATCCGGTCCTGCGCGAGCGGAATCGGGCAAGTTTCGCTATTTTCAGCCCTGCTGATCCTTGCCGCGCGGGCTGCTGCGACGTGATGCAAGCCCTATCGCAGGCTGACGAAATGAGCTGAAAGGTATTCAATGAGACTCTCGAAAACGGGATTGGCTCTCTTGGGCCTGATCGCCACTTCACCCATCGCCTATGCGCAGGACGAATATGGAACGATCTCGATGGCAGAGATGAACTGGGCCTCTGCGGGGCTCGCGGTCTTCTTTTACGTTCGCTACACGGTTTCGTACAGGGACCTGGAAGAAATCATGGCCGAACAAGGCGTGAAGGTAGACCACGCGACCTTGAACCGCTGGATCATAAAATATACCCGTCAGATTGCAGAGGAAGCGCACCGCTGCAAGCTCCAAACGGACCGATCCTGGCGCATGGACGAAACTTATATGCGCGTAAAAGGCGAATGGATCTATCTCTATCGCGCCGTCGACAAATTCGGCATGACCTTTGATTTCATTCTGTCACAACGACGCAACAAAAAGGCGGCCACCCGCTTCATCGCTCGTGCTTTCGAGGTGAACGGCCTGCCGCAGAGGATCGTCACTGATAAGAGCGGGTCGAATACTGCCGGCATCACCTAGATCAATCGCATGCTGAAACGGTTCGATTCCCCGATCCCGATCAAGATGGTGCGGATCAAACATCTCACGGATAATAATATGATCGAGCAGGACCACCGCACCATCAAGAAGCGGATCCGTCCCATGCTTGGCTTCAAATCATTCGCTTCGGCGTCAGCCACACTCGACGGGATCGAAGTGAGCAAGGGCCAGCTAACGCCCGGACTCTGCCCGTTTACCCAATTCGCGGCGCTGGCAACATGAGGGGGCGGTAACCACGGGGGCATCCTGACCGCAAGAAAAGTTTGCGACAGATCCAATTGGGAATCCCCGAAATGCAGACGCCGGCTAGAGCCCAACGACCCTCTGGTCGATGGCCCCAAACAGCGGTGAGCCATCAGCGGTACGGCATTCCATGCGGACCGTATCACCGAAGCACATGAAGCCAGTACGCGCCTCGCCCTCGTCCAACATCTCGATCCCGCGCTTTTCCGCGATGCAGGACGAACCGACTTCGCGGTAATTCTCGTTTGACACGGTGCCTGAACCGATCACAGTCCCCGCTACCAAGTTTCGAGTCCGCGCGGCATGTGCGATAAGCTGATCGAAGCCAAAGCCCATTGCATAGCCTCCCGCCGCGCCGAATCGCTCGCCGTTCCAGTCGACTATCAGCGGTAGGTCGACGCGTGCGTCGCGCCAAGCGTCGCCCAGTTCATCCGGCGTCACTGCGACCGGGGCCATGGAACAAGCGGGTTTTGCCTGAATCCAGCCGAAGCCCGTGCGCATCTCAATCGGCGCGACGGCGCGCAGCGACCAGTCGTTGATCTGCACCAACAGCCGGATATGACCGCGCGCCGTAGCGGTGTCGGTGCCCATCGGAACCGCATCGCAGATAACGCCGAACTCACCCTCGAAGTCGATGCCGTCGCCCTCAGTCGGCAGCGGCACATCGGCGGTAGGTGCTAGGAAGCGGTCCGACAGTCCTTGGTACATAAGTGGACGCGTCTTGTCTGCATGGTTGTCGATGCCGAGTACCTTGGCCATCAGCATACCGTGGCTTTCATAGGCCGAGCCGTCCAGCCATTGCCATGCGCGCGGCATGGGCGCGAGTGCCGTAGCCGGGTCGAAGGCCTCGCCGTCCCCTTCCGTTAGTGTGCGGTATTGCGCTTCCAATGCGGGGGCATGGGTGTCCCAATCTTCGAGCAGTGCCTGCATCGTGGTCACGACCTCAGCCGGAATGCTGCGCGCGTTGTCGCGACTGACAACGTGGAGACGCCCGTCATGGCTGCCATTCGGCAATGTTGCAAGTCTCATGTCGTTCTCCAAAGTTTATTGGTTCAGTCAAGTTTGCTCGCGCGCTTCGGCGCATCCTCGGGCGAGTCGACGTCTGGCAGATAGAGGTGACAGCGCACTCGGCGGCCATGGCCTCGGTTTGCTAGCCCGGGCTCCTGCCGCCGACACAAGCCTGCCACCTGCGGGCAGCGGTCGGCAAAGCGGCAGCCCTGCGGAATGTCGGTGGGCGAAGGTACTTCCCCGCCCAAGCTGACTCGTGGGCGCCGCACGGAGGGGTCTATATTAGGAATTGCAGCCATCAGGTGCTGCGTATAGGGGTGCAGCGGGCGTAGCAGCACGTCGTCGGTGGTACCTTCCTCTACCACCTGACCTAGGTACATAACCGCAACGTCGTCGCAGATGTAGCCAACCGTGGCAATGTCGTGCGATATGTAAAGCACGGCGAGGTTTAGCTCGATTGAGAGCTTTTGCAGCAGTTCCAGAACACCGGCCTGGATCGATACGTCGAGCATCGAGACCGGCTCGTCGGCGACAATGAACTCGGGCTCCATCGCCAGTGCGCGGGCGATAGCGACGCGCTGGCGTTGCCCTCCCGAGAGGTCCGAGGGGAAGCGGTGCAAGTATTCTTCGGCTGGCAGTCGAACATGGCTAAGTGCCCAGGCGATTTTTGCTGCGCGCTCTTCGGTGTTGCCTAGGCGGTGAATTTTCAGCGGCTCTTCTATGATCTGCCCGATGGTCAGCCGGGGATTGAGCGAGGAATAGGGGTCTTGGAAGATTATCTGCGCGCTGCGACGAAATGCCTTAAGCGCACTGCCGTGGGTATGCGTCACCTCGCCGCCGCGGAACAAGATGCTGCCTGCGGTAGGTTCGTGCATGCGGACCATCGTCATGCCGAGGGTCGACTTACCACAGCCGCTTTCGCCCACCACTCCTTTCACGTGGCCTGTAGTGATGGCGAGGTCGACTCCGTCAAGTGCCCGTACGGGCGGACGGGGGTGGCCAAAGATCGAGGACAGGAGCCCGCTGGACGCACGGAAATAGGTCTTGAGGTCGCGGGCTTCAATGATCGGGATACTTGGGGGTTTGCTGGTCATGCTTCGATGCTCTTCCAGGTCTCGGCCTGCATGGCCGCGGTGCGGAACTCGGGCGCACGGGCGGCGTGGTGGCACGCAGCGTATTGGCCGTAACCGATATCGGTGAAGTCCGGGTCTTCGAAGTAGCAGATGTCGGTGGCGAAGGGGCATCTGGGCGCGAAGCGGCAGCCCTTCGGCTTTTCCAGCAGATTGGGCAGCCCGCCAGAGATCGAGATCAGCGGCGGCTTTTCGGCACCAGGTTTGGGTAGCTTGGGGAACGCGTTTCTGAGGCCCATCGTGTAGGGATGGGCGGGGTCGTGCAGGACGCGCTCCGTCGGGCCGGTCTCGACGATACGGCCGGCGTACATAACCGCGACGCTTTCGCAGGTCTCTGCCACCACTGCGATATCGTGGGTGACCAGGATCATCGATCGGTGCAGCGCTGTCTGGGCGGTGCGCAGACGGGCCATCACCTGATCCTGCATGATCGGGTCGAGCGCGGTAGTTGGCTCGTCGGCCAGAAGTAGCCCGGCGTTGAGGCTGAGTGCCATGGCGATCACCGCGCGCTGGCGCATACCACCCGAAAACTGATGAGGGTATTCCGACAACCGGCGGGCTGGGAGGCCCACGAGAGCGAACATTTCCTCGGCCCTGGACCAGGCGGTCGCGTGGCTGACATCATAGTGGGCGCGGATCGATTCGACGATTTGATCGCCCACCCGGTAGACCGGATCGAGCGAGTTCATCGCGCTTTGCGTGACAAGTGCGATCTGCATCCAACGCACCTGCTGCAGCTGTCGGGCGTTGAGCGCAATCACATCGGTGCCGTTCAGCAGCACTTGGCCGTCTAGCCGTGCGTCGGATGGCGTGAGCCGCATCAGCGCTTTAATCACGGTGCTCTTGCCGCAGCCGCTTTCGCCAACGAGGCCGAGGTTCGAGCCCGGCGCCATCTCGAAGCTAACGCTGTCCACGGCGTAGAACGGCCCGCGATCAGTGGCATAGGTGACAGAAAGATCCTTCACGCTGAGATGCACGGGAGGGTTGGCGGCGAGGCGCTCGTTGAGCGCGGTCAGGTCGCGTGGCATCGTCACCTCCTGCGCAATCTGGGATTATTGAGTTCCTCATAGCCGCGACCGACGAGGTAGAGGGCTGAAATCAGTACGACAAGCGCCACCGCTGGCGGGGTGACCCACCACCAGGCTTGGCGCAGATAGCCGCTGGCGAAAGCGGTATTCAGCATCTGGCCCCAGCTGACCACCGAGGGATCACCCAAGCCCAGAAAAGCTAGACTGGCTTCAGTCAGAATTGCGAAGGCTACCGACATGGTGATCCACAGAAACACAACCCGCAGTACGTTGGGCAGGATGTGCACAAATATCACATGCGCATGCGACGCCCCCGCCGCGCGCGCCCATTTGACGAATATGCGCTCGCGCTCGGTCAGTACCGTGGCACGGATGATCCGTGCGCCGTTGCGCCAGAACAGGAGCGTGATTACAAGAATCGTGTTCTCGACCGAGGGACCCAGCAGACCCACTGCTACGATGGCAAAGGGCAGAGTGGGAATTGACAACGCCACATCAGTTAAACGCATCAGAATATCGTCGATCAGCCCGCCGAAATAGCCTGCCAATACGCCGAACAGCGTTGACACGAGGCCCACCGCGAGCGCCGCTACGACGCCGACCTGAAATGCCACGCGGAAGCCGTAGATAAGTTGCGATAGCACGTCATTACCGAAGGCAGTGGTGCCCAACCAGTGTTGCGTCGAAGGCGGTTCGAGCCGACGTAAACGCCCGATCTCGGTCAATTGCGCCTCGAAGGGCGGATAGGGCGAGAGCCAGGGTGCCAGGATGGCCACTGCAACGAAGATCATAAAAATAATGAGCCCCGTGATAGCGAAGCTGTCGCCGGCCATTCGCTTTAGGGAAGTAATGAGCGGAGCAAAGGCACCGGATCTGGGCGTGGAGGTCGTCATTTGTAAGCTACCCGCGGATCGAGTTTGGTATAAGTCAAGTCGGCGGCGAGATTCGCGAGCACCACCATTACCGCCATCAAGAAGAAGGCGGCCTGGGCCAACGGGTAGTCTTGACGGGTCACGGCCAGCACCAGCTCTCGCCCAACCCCGGGCCAAGAAAAAACAATCTCAATCACCACGATACCCGCGATGGTCTCGGCTAAGGCGGGAAAGAGCCAGGTAATCAGAGGTAAAAGCGAATTGCGCCCAGCATGCCAGGCAACACGGTGTTCCGGCACACCCTTCGCGCGTACGAGTTCGATGTAATCCTCGGTTCGAGCCTCTATGACGCCCGAGCGCATAAGCAGAACGTTTTCGGGCAGGAAATACAGAATGACCGCGAACAGCGGCAGCACCAAGTGATGGACGAAAGTCCAATTAAGATAGCGCTGGAAGCCTTCCACACCGCCGGTGTCGCCCATGCCGAAGCCCGGAAACCATCCAAGCGCACTCGAGAACAGCGCGAGTAGGGAGATACCGATCACAAAGCTGGGTGTACCGCGGATCACGGTAGCAAAGAGGATACCGCCGCGCTCAATCCGGCCGCCGCGCTTCGACCAGCCCACCAGCAGGCCGAGTCCCGAACCGAGAAGGGCGCTGAGAGCGAGGCCTGGGACGGCGATCCATAGCGAGTTGATGATGAGCGGCCAGAGCACCTCCCACACAGGCTTGCGGTAGAAGAAGGAGGCCCCGAAATCGCCCTGCAAAACGTTGCCCATGTAGCGGACATATTGCTCCCACAGACTACCAGTCAGGCCCCATTTCTCCAACAGTTCCAGGCGCGCAACCTCGGTCATGCCGCGATCAACCATCATCGCGGTGGGGTCGGATGGCATCACACGGAACATGAAAAACATGATGGTGACAACCGCGATCACGACAACCACCGACTGGGCGAAGCGTCGCAGGACATAGGCTCGCATGGGAATCTCTTTCGGTTGGCAAGGATGGCGCTGCTGTGCTTTTCGCCTGCAGTGGGCCGGCACGCCCGCCAGGTGCGTCTTCCCGACCTTCGCATCGGGATCAGCACATACGAGCCACCTGTTCGGAGGTCATTCGGCGGGGAACAGCAGGCGACCGTTGTCGTCCCAGCTATACCCTGCGTCCTCAAGAATGGCGCGTGCGGCGTCGATATCGAAGGTCACGGGCGCCAGATCGTCGTTGTACCAAGCGCTTAACAACTCGGGCAGCGGGCCTGCGCTGGCTGCGATCGAGAAGCCTTGGTAGGCCTCGATCAGGACGCGCTGGCTGTTGGTGGCTTGGCGCAGTGCGCGGCGGAAGGCCGGGTCACTGAAAGGTGCGGCGTCATGGTTCATCCACACCAGCTGCGAACCGTGGGTCGGGATCTCGGCGAATTCTAGATGGTCCTCGGACATGGCGAGGTCGCTCATCGCCGAAACCGGCAGCACCAAGGTGGCAATGTCGGCTGTCCCATCAGTCAGCGCTGCGCGGATCGCATCAGGCTGTCCAAGGGCCAAACGACGGATACCGTCATAATCTGGCGCTGCCCAGTGCGCGGTGTGGGTATCGAGTTCATGCACCTCGTTTACGCGCCAACTGCGGAAGCTGAACGGTCCCGAGCCTATGGCGACCCCGTCGGCGACTACATCGCGGTCGACCATGTCACCCTCATAATCCGCCCAATGGTGTTCAGGCAGGATGAACAAGAAGGTTAGAGCGGTCGGCACGAACGAAGCGTCGGGATTGGTGAGATGTATATCGAACGTCAGCTCGTCGACCATCTCGGCCCTTTCGATGCTACCGATTCGGGCGACCATTGCAGGGGGCTGGATCTCAACCGCGGTATTGAGGGTGAAGACCGCGTCATCGGCCGTAACTGGTTCGCCGTCGTGGAAGGTCATGCCCTCGCGAAGCGTGACGCGCAGCGTGCTCGCGTCAGTAAACTCCCAGCTTTCCGCGGCCCAAGGCACGATATTGCCTTCGACATCAGTCTTGGCGAAGGTGTCGTAGACAAAGCGCAACCAGCCGACCGCACCTTCCTCGGCCAGAGGGTTGTAGCTGGATACATCCTCAAGATGCGCCCAGTCCAAGATTCGGTCATCCGTCAGCGGCACGGCTTTTAGCCAGGGATTTGTTGGGCCTTCATGCGGAGCGAGCGGCGCGGGATTTGTCACGTTATCCCAGCGTTCAGAGTTCCAGACCATGCCCGAGAGGATATGCGTGACGGGCCACCAGGCGGCGGCGTCGTAGTGCATCTGCTGGAGGCGTAGCACTGTCTCGCGGCGTTCGGCCGGATCGGTCTGGGTGCGCTGCAACTCGGCCAGTTCGGAATATTCCTCGTCGCAGAATTTGGTTGCGTTGCGACGCTGGCCGCAGGCAGAGCTATCGAACAGCCAGTACGTCGGATCCAAGCGGTCCGGATCAGGTCCAACGGTTGGGACAGCCATGCCGTTCAGCTGTCCACCGACGTTGATGGTAGAGACGAAGGTGCCGAACTGAATCGGCTGCAGATCGAACTGAAGGCCCAGCCGCGCCCAGTCATCGGCTAGGATGCGGGCGCTCTGCTCATGCTCAATGCCCATATCGCCGGCGTAGTAGTTAAGGCTGATCGGCGGAATGGGTGTACCCGGCTCCTGCGCGTTGGCCGTGGTGGCGAGCGCCGCGCCGCCCGCCATTAATGCAGCCCTAACCCAGCGAATGGTTTGAAATGGCATAATTTTCTCCATTTTTCGGTCCGAATCGTATGTTCCGTACCGTCGCGACCGCCCCTCCCGGGCGGCGCCTCCCACTTTATGGAGTAGAGTGATTCTTATATCTGTGTCAAATCTTTCTCGATCTAATATATTTTTCTATATAAAATCGTGAGAAGCTCGGTAGCTTGATAGGATAAGTCTGGGCGGTCAAGGAAAATGCGCCCCCTGAAGGGTGGGAAGGGAGAAATGGCAGATGGATACGCAGGACGTTGGCGTCGAAGCCGCCACACTTACCGAGCGTGCGATGCAACTGTTGACGCGTGATATCCTTTCCTTGACCCTGAAACCAGGGGCTAAGCTGGTCGTGAACGACCTTGCTGAGACCTATCAAATTGGCGCCACGCCGATCCGTGAGGCGCTTTCACGACTGACTGCGCGCGACCTGGTCACAGCGTCGGGTCGCCGCGGGTTTAACGTGCAAAGTATGAGTTTTGCCGACCTTCAAGACATCACCCGCGCACGCCTGCTGATCGAGAGCGAAGCTCTGTGCATTTCGATGCGGGAGGGTGATTACGATTGGGAAGCGCAGATCGTTGCGGCAATGCACCGGCTGAAGACCTATGTGCGCCGTGCCGGCCCCGATTTCACCCGTGAAAGCGATCTGTTCGAGAACCTGCATCGTGACTTTCACGCGGCCTTGATCGGTGGCTGCGGCTCCCCTCGTCTAATAAGTATGGCGGCCGATCTCTATGCTCAGGCCTACCGATATCGCCGTAGTTCGCATGCGGCCTGTCCAAGCAAAGATGAACTTATTGATGCTCACGAGCGTTTGGCGAACGTCATCTTGGCCCGTGACACTAATGCGGCCTTAAAGCGACTAAAAGATCACCTTAATCTCACTGTAACCGGTGCGTTTCCTAACGAGACGAAAGGTCACTGATCGGCATTGTCTCCAATATTATCCGCAAAGGACAATTCTAGCCTGGATCATGCCTGTCTGCCCTATTCGCGACACTGGCAACATTAAGAGGAGGCTGTCTTCGGGGTCACAAAGCGCATTTTGGGCTGGCGCACCGCGATCACGATCGCTTCGGCATCGACCATTTCATTTTTCGGACGCTTGACGAAGGGACGTACTTATTGCGGCGCGATCAATTTCACCTCGTGGCCGATTCTGTGGAAAAACGCGTTGCCATCGGGGGCCTTTTGGACCGTTTCCTTCGGGTGCAAGCCTTTCTGGTGTCAGGCTTTTCGCGGATGCTGCGGTGCAGGAAAGATCTTGGCGAGTTTGCGGAGGTTCTGGGCGGTGGCGGCAAGGAGGAATTCGTCGTTCGCGCCGCAAGGTCCCCTTAGCCGCAGGCGCCCCAGCCCGAGGATGCGTTTCAGATGAGCAAACAGCATCTCGACCTTCTTGCGGAGCTTCATCGAGATTTCGTATTGGCGGGTCTTGGCGATGTCCCGGGCGATCTGGCGCGCATCTTCGTGTTCCTCGCGGGTGATTGATCTGGCATCGGCGTTCGGGCAGCACTTCTGTTTCGATGGGCAGGACTGGCAGGTCAGTTTCAGTGCGCGGTATTTGGCGGTTCCCTTGCCAGTCGGGCCGCGGTTCGGGTCCGAATAGTTGCGGCGGAACTGTTTGAGCCTGTGACCTTCCGGGCAGATGTATTGATCGTTCTCTGCATCCCATTCGAAGTCTGCCCGGGTCCAGGTGCCGTCATTGCGCCCGGACTTGTCGAAGACAGGGATATGCGGGGCAATGCCCCTGTCGACCAGCCAGCCCAACATCGGTCCGGTGCCGTAGGCGGTATCCGCGATCAGGCGTTCAGGATGCAGGTCGAACTTGTCTTTCACCCTCTTCAGCATGGTTTTGGTTGATCCGACCTCGGCCTGCCGGATGGATCGTGTCGCCTCGACATCGACAATCACGCCATGATCCGTGTCGATCAGGTAATTGTCGGAATAGCTGAAGAATGCCGGACCTTTGCGCGCCGCCGTCCATTGGCTGGCCGGGTCGGAATGTGAGGTGAATTTCGGATGGACCTCGCTGGCGGCGCCAAATGCGGCCTTGTCCAACGTGTCAAGGTATTCGCGCACGGCGCGGGGCGCATCCGAGGGGTCTATCAGCGTTGCATCCCAATCTTCCTTCGCTGTCGAGTTCTGCTTATTGGCATCCGCCTCGATCAGGCTGGCATCCACCGCCAGCCGCTGCCCGCTGACCAGCCCCTCCTCGATGCAGCGCGTGACGGTCATCTCGAACAGATGCCTCAGCAACTCGCTGTCGCGGAACCGCCCGTGCCGGTTCTTCGAAAACGTCGAATGATCCGGAACCCGGTCGCTGAGATCCAGGCGGCAGAACCAGCGATAGGCCAGATTCAGATGCACCTCTTCGCAAAGGCGCCGCTCCGAACGAATGCCGAAGCAATAGCCAACCAGCAGCATCCGGATCAGCAACTCGGGATCGACAGACGGCCGGCCGGTGTGGCTGTAGAAATCCGAAAGATGCGCACGGATGCTGCTGAGATCGACAAACCGATCAATGGACCGAAGAAGATGCTCCTGAGGAACATGATCCTCCAGTGAGAACTCGTAAAACAGCGCCGGCTGCGCCTCCTGCCGCGGTCCCATCATCGCCAATCCTCCCACCCATTGCAGGAATTGAATCAGCCAGATGCCCTTCAATCAAGCACGAGTTTTTCAACAAAATAAGCCGAGTACCGCCATCTCGCGCACCCAGTAGTTCGCGCCGCTGCAGGCCTCGAATACGACGAGGCATGCGGGCTGCTCGGACACGAAATTCCTGAATTGCGCTCGCGTCAGCTTCTTGCGGAATTTCACGTGCCCCGTCATCGAGGCGCCGTGGATCTGGAAAACACTCTTTGCCAGATCCACCCCGATCATCATTCATTCATCTTGCAGTCCTCATCGTTGTGTGGCGTTCAACATCACCACATATGGCACATTGCGATGCCGTGAGGGAGAGGGCGGAAACCATTCCATCTGAACCGCCGCGGTTTTACCGGAGAGTTCCTGGTTCAATGATTACGCTGCTTTTTCGTCAGCGTTCAAGCTTGCGTAGAAGGCCTCCTCTGCTTCATTCGGCGTGACGTAACCGATGGCGCTGTGCAGGCGCGTGTTGTTATACCAGTCGACCCATTTCAAGGTTTCCCATTCGACCTGAGCGACGGATTTCCAAGGGCCGAGGAACTTGATGACCTCGGTTTTGAAGAGGCCGATGATGCTTTCCGCCAAGGCGTTGTCGTATGAATCGCCGACGCTGCCGACCGAGGTGTCGATGCCTGCCTCAGCCAAGCGTTCGGTGTATCGGATCGACAGATATTGGCTGCCGCGGTCGCTGTGATGGATCAGCTTGTCGGCCTCGGACGGTGCCCTCTGGCAGATGGCCTGGTTCAGGGCATCTAGGACGAAGCCGGTGGTCATCGAGGTCGAGACGCGCCAGCCGACGATCTTGCGGGCGAAGACGTCGATGACGAAAGCTACGTAAACCATGCCCTGCCAGCTTGAGACATAGGTGAACCGAAGGTCCGCGCAGCGAAATCGCTGACCCAGAGTTGGTTTGGCATATCGGCGACGAAGGCCCGGTTCACCTTGTCGTCCGGGCAAGGCTGCGCCGTGCCAGGGTTGGTTGTGATGACCCGTCTGCCGCGGACAATGCCTTGTAATCCTATAGCCTTCATCAGCCGCTCCACCGTGCAGCGGGCGATGTCGCGTCCTTCGCGGCGTAGTTGATGCCAGACCTTTCACGCGCCGTATCGTCCCCGGCTGCCATCGAAGGCCCGCTTGATGGCGTCCATGTCGAGGCGATCCTGCCTGGCCCGATCCGATGCCAGGTCCGGATCACGCTCGACGGCCTTGAAGGCATGATACGTCGATGGTGCGATCCCCAGAGCCCGGCAGATCGGCCCAACACCATGAACACAACGGTGATCGTCGATGAACGCGATCATTTGCGGAACGGGCGGTCGAGCTCCGCCGCAGCGAAATAAGCAGATGCTTTCTTCAGGATCTCGTTGGCGGTGCGAAGTTCACGGTTCTCCCGCTCCAATTCCTTGATACGATCCTTCTCGGCGCTGGTCAGACCGCCGCGCTGTCCGGCGTCACGTTCAGCCTGCTGACACCCGACGCGAAGGCTGTCAGGTGAGCAGCCAAGCTTCGGCGCAATTCGCCTTGTAAGCGACCGTGTCGCTGGCGTAACCGGCACGGTCCTCTCGAAATAGCCGAACGCCGCGTTCGCGAAGTTCGACCGGATAGGCGGGGGTGAATCTCTGCTTTGTCATGGGCTCATCCTTTGAGTGTTTTACTCTCCGGTAAACCCGGGGCGGTTCAATCGCCCTTCATAGACCTTCTTCCAGCGATAAAACGTCGCTTCCGCGATCCCCATCTTGCGGCAGATCTCGCCGACCGTCGTTCCGGCCTCTGCTTGCCTCAACGCAAAAGCAATCTGCTCGTCGCTGAATCTTTTCTTCGGCATCGGTACACTCCTCTGGTGCCAGAAATGTACCCAAAATTTCGCAATCAACTCGGACAAGTTTCAGGGGGCAGGACCAAAAACCCGAAAGGTCGCATGAAGGCCGGACCAGAAACGGGGTGAGTTCCAAGATCGGTCAATTCAATATATCCGGCTGGTCCGCTCAAGGGGCGAACTCCAGATAGGGGTCAGTTTTGGGCTCTGACTCAAAGTTGATGCACCTTTTCGACTATGATGGCGCGACAAGCCGAGCTTTGAGCAGGTCGATATTCGCGCGACCATACATCTGGCGTTTCAGCGTCTTCAGGCGATTGATCTGGCCCTCGGTCTGCCCGTTCGACCAAGGTTCCCGCAGCGCGGCGGCAACTGCTGCCTGATCGCAACGAAGGCCACGGGCGAAGGATGAGAGCATGCTGTCCTCCGGCTTCGTCGAGCCAGGCGGCCAGGGCATTCTCACGGGCGTTTCGCACCATGTCAGTGAACCGGTCGGTCAGTTCCCGGGCGGTTGCCAGAGCTGGTCGCGCCGCTTCGATCCGCGCGACCTGGATTGCATCGGCACGAGTCAGATGATCTCGTCCCATGGTCAGGAGCCGCGCAATCCTTCGGGCAGGTGGCGACTTTCCTGTTCCGGACGGCAACGCTTGTTCGGCGCGTCGCTGGCGTGTTGCCCACTCGCCGACGACCCGGAGACTGCCTTGAAATCCATCAGCCCGTAACCGGCGCCAGAGTTCTGCGCCATTACGGCATCCGCCGCTCCACTCCCGTTCCAGCCGAGGCAACCAAGCGGTCAAGCTGCTCTCGCGGATGCGGAAAACATCTTCTCGCTCACCGCGGGTGATCTGGCGGACCAAACCGCGGCTCAGCCCGGTAAGGCGCACGATCCGTTTGATGGGAACACCCTCGTCTGCCATTCGGCGGACCATGTGGTTGGTCTGCTGGCGCCTTTGAAAACCCTCGAATTGCAGCCTTTCCGCTGCCGTCAAAAGCCTCGGATCGAGGGTCTCTACCCCGATAGCCTTGCGAATGGCTGGCATGTTCCGCTGCACGGCGGTCAGGAAGGCGGCACTTGCATTCTCTAACAGATGCCAACGATCCGCGACTTGAACCGCGTCCGGCAGGGCGCGCGCGGTGGCACCGCCGTAGCCACCATTGCGATCACGGGCAACAATCTCGATCCCGGGACGCGCGCGGAGCCACGCTTCCACAGTGGCGGGCTCCCGGTCGGGCAGCAGATCGATGACCTTCCGCCATTCGAGATCGCAGATCAGCGTGCCGTAGCGCTGTCCCTTCCGCCATGCCCAGTCGTCGATACCCACCACGCGGGGGTCCGCGACAGCCCCCTCGGTCTTCGCCCGAACGCTGCGCAGGAACGTGTCTTTGCTCACCGGTAGCAAAAAGCCGTCCGGCAAGCGCCTGCGCGGGGGCCCACCGAGAGCAATGCCGATGTGACGCACCAGTTCCTGCAAGCGTGACGTCCGGCGCGCATGTGGCCGCGTGACATAAGGCGGGAACCGTTCTGAAAAAATCTTCGTTGGGCAACCTACGGCGCGGCAACAAAATCGACGAACCAGCAGCACCAGTTCAACTTCTCGGCCATGGGCGGGGAGATCGGCTGGCCGACGCCAATACTTGTTGTGGAATTGACGAGAGACCGCGCCGCAGCGGGGACATGCTGCCGAGGCATCCAGGGAACGGGCGTGGACCCGGATCCTGTTGCCATCAAGCTCAACCTGGTCGGCCTTCAACCCCGCCGGTAGAAAATCTCGCCGCGAAAACCATGAACCCATCGGCAACCTCCTTCAAGTTCGCCGAGATATAGCATTATGGCAACTCAACTGCACCAAATGCGCGACAGAGCCAGTTTTGCATGCCGTTCCACACACCCAGCAGAGCCGCAGCCAGTTCGGGCATCGTGATATCTCCGTCCTGACCGATGACTTCAGCGAAAAAGGCGCGATGCGGGTCGAGCTTTCCTTTGCCGACGGGGCGACCCTTAGGAGCCGCCCGTGCGCAACCCGTCTGCCGGATCGCCCGCGACCAACGTGAACCCGTCGCAGGGAAAAGCTGTAAACCCAGCGCCGCCGCCCGCCCACTGAACCCTCTTCAATCAGTTTCTGAAACCGCCCCCACAGCACATCTGGCAGGGGTGCTGACATGATCCATCCTTCCAAAAAGGATGAATCACAAATCCAGACAGCCGGAAACCCTCTTGATTCAGACTTCGGGAGGGATGCTTTAGAATGCCCAACACCAAGATCTGCCGCCACGGGCACTGACGGCCGACACGCACATACAGTCTCAAAGAATCCCAAAGAACCGCTCAGGCAGCTCGAACTGTTCCTTGTAGGTTGGATTGGAAAACTCCCAGAAACCGGTGTCGCCACGTGGCTGGAATGTGCGATGCATTTCGTTGCGATAGGGAGACATATCGAAGCCATCCACCAGTCTCAGCGTGTCGAAAGCCTGAAAAACCGCGCGATCTTCGCCGCGTCCTTCAGCAAACCAGTGACGACCGATTGAGGTTTGCTTGAACCCGACCCCAGTCTCCTTGGTCATCTGATTCCGGGCGTTCAAGGTGTCCACGTAATTGGCGAAGTCGCAGTATTTTAAGTGCAGCATGTACAGGTCATCGGGTGTATGCAACTTGTCATACCGACTGAAATGCCCGCCGCGAGAAATCCTGGTGATAGCGGATACGACACAGGGTTTGGAATAACGCGGCACCACCCGAACATGCCGCCGTGGACCCAATACCTTGTCCACGATGGGCTCTGGTTCAAGCTCCAGCCTGTGAATAACTTCTAGCCCCAGTGGAGTCAGCACGCGCTCTGTCGGGGCCTTGGAGAGGCGCTTCAACAGATCTATCCCGCTTGCAGGATCGACGACGACGAATTCGTCAACATCGCCAACGATGACATGGGAGTAATAGCTTCTCAGACCCATAGTGAGATTATTCAGAAGCCGCCACCGCTTCACCTCAAAGTTCTTATGGTGATCGCCCGGAATGCCGATCACGTTGCATCCGGCGGCCATTGAAGCGACTTCCTCGCCGCGACCGTGGTTGATGATGTAGCAGTTTTCGCGGCCGAACAAATTGCCATAGTAATCCAGCCAGATTCGCAGAAAAAACGGATCGTCGCGAACCATTGTCACTGCCGCCGCCGTATTCTGCATATCTGTGATCCTGTCCTGAAGTATCTATCGCATCCTGAGCAATTTTTTGTCTATCGCGTAACTGCCCAAGTCAAGCGCGTCGATACGGGCTCTATGACCTCGAAGCCATCTTTTTTCAATCGCCGCTTGCATTTGCGTAGCCCTTCAATGCCGGTGATTTTAGGGTGCCAGCGGACGGCGAGGCCACGCAAGCTTTTCAGGTCTGCCTGCATGAGAAAATCAACTTCATCCCCGCGCATATTCATCAGCAGAACGTCGGGTTTGAACTCGCTTACAATGTCGCTGAATTGTACTTCTCTGTGCCCGGGTGCCTCTGAGCGGTAATGTTCTGATGGTTTGCCGCCTGGCCGGGCACGGACTGTGTCAGGACGCAAATCGACTTGCTGACTTATGCCATTGATCGCGTAAAGTTCCTGAATATGGGGGATTAGGTCGCCATTATCCTCATAGGAGCGTATGGCTGCAGGCAGGTTTGTTTTGGCAAGGAATGCGCTGACAACACCGAGGCGTGCACCAATTTCCAGTACACGATCACCCTCCCGGACGACTGCTTCGGCACAGGCGACATCATCGGGTTTGGCATCCTCAAGACCAGAAATGCGATCGAGGAACTTTTTACGGGAACTGATCGGTGATGCAGGAATGGCAAGTCCAGCGATTGTTGCGACGACATTTGCACGTTCGGCTGGAACGCGTCCTGGCTCGGCTTCGTTCGCCGCAGCCGCCTGTTTTGATTTCTTTTTCGAAGCTCCCGGCTGTTTTTTCTTCGCGCGGGTTGCCGTCTCTTCCGGCACTGCATGTGCGCCTGGCATATGCGCGGTGACAAAGGTCCTCATTGCAAGCGCGACACCATCTGCCGTCACGCTGCGCAGATTGTCTTCAAAAAACTTTGCACCACCGCGACTTGAGGTGAGGATTTCGTAAGATGGGAAATAATCGACCTCAGGATAATCCTCTCGCATTTCGCCGGCGCAGGCCCGCAGCACCGATTTAGAGAGGATTGTTGCTGGCAGGACATGATCGCCGGTTGCGGTCGCCGTCAGAGGGACTGGTGAGACGGTTAGCAATACTCTCAGGCCGGGATTGATGGTCTTCAGTAAATCCAGCGTCTCACGCAGATCCGACATGATCTCGTGATGGCGGAAATTCTTGAAAACATGCAGCGCGGGATCATAACTGCCCGCGATCGTGCCGGGTGCAATGGCGTAGACCTGCCCTGTCGGCCGGTGCAACCACGCTTCGGTCAGGCCAAGGGTAAAGACGAAGACATCGGCTTCCGTAAAGGCCTCTTTCACACGTTGGAGGTGATGTTCGCGTGCGGCACGCAGGTCGTTGACCGACGCAAACCCCTCCGGCTCGATATTGGGGCGAAGCGTATCGAAATAGTGCCCGTCCCGTTCCCAGACCGGATCCGCTGGCGTGTAGCGCCCGAGTGCTTCAAGCAGTATCTGCTTAAGCTGGCGGGCAGTATAAATATTACCGTAGCGGGCGGTGTATAGCCCATATCCATAGGCCTGTGCCTGATCGCCGATATCGCGCGGATCCTCGGACACAGGTTCTTTGTCGAGGACGTTGAAACCATTATTGCGAAGTGTGCGTCCGACATGCTGTGCGAAGCATGACCCGGCAGTCACAATGCGGTCGCTTTTGGTCAGGTGATGACGGGGCTCATACAGGCCGGGTGGGGGATAGCTCGTTTCCGCAAAACCCGTGCGCCAAAAGGCCGATGCAGGAAGTCCGCGATAGGGAGAAGACTGGGTCACTTTGATCTCGCATTCTGGTCTGGGTTGGTTTGCCGCGTTCAGGGTCGCATTGCCCCAAGGTGATGTCGCCACATTTCTGCACCGAAGTCGCGGTTCATATGGGCAGCGTCCTTACCCCCACCGGAGCCCGAGATATCTTTATCGGCGTCACGGTTGAACTCCGGTCGGGTCATGATGTGTTCTTCTATCGTCGAGTCAGGCTGCGGAAGCAGGCAGACCCAGGGTGCAATCGCCGCAGCCAAAGAGTCGCGGAATAATGCTGCAAGCGCTGTTCCGTCGCCGCTTGCGACGGCGTTCAGCCAACCGAAGTCGTGATCTCCCGGGCAGGGGCTGGTGCGCGGCGACCAGAGGGGTTCGTGAAGAGCGAAGACCGGCTTGTTCGTGACACTCATCAGTTTTTGACCCATGTCCGACAAACGTGTGCCAAGATAGCCTTCGATCAGAAGGCTGCGGGCGAAGTCGGAACTGACCAGCGGCATATGTGGCTGTTTACCTACACCCGGCCAGCGACACCCGTTATAAAGTCGCAGGACGCGTTTGAAACTTGCACCGAGACCGACAAGCAAAAAGACATCGTAATCGTTAGGATCCAGTCGCTCCTGCCCCGAGAGCATCGTAAACTGTTTACGCACTTTCGGGGAGGTCGGCACCAGACAGCCATCACGCACTTCAACATGCCTCAGCATATCGCGCGGCGCACCGTAACAGGTGATGGAGTGTCCGTTTATCAACGGATCATTTTCCTCGACCAGCTTGTCCCACCCCAGCTTCATCGCGGCCAGATGAGAGTTACCGATCAGGCACAGGCGGGTCTTTGTCATCGCGAGAACGCCTCAAGCAACTCATCCTCGCAGACAGTAGAAGGTGCCGCACGATTCTTGCGTTTTTTGCGACGACGAGCGTTTTGGTCTTCATCAGAGGGTGGCGGATCTTCTTTATCGCTCGCGGTATCGATATCAGCGTCGTCATTGTCATCACTGGAGGCGCTTGATGCGGATTCCGCCTCGGTCGGAGGCGATGCCTGAGCGATCAGTATTTCGGCCAACGCAAAGCTATCCTCACTACCCCTCGCCAGAGCCAGATCCCATATTGGCAGATAGCCAACATTGGCAAATCGCCATGCCCACTCTTCGGCTAGAACGCGCAGGCAGGTCAGTTGGTGCTGCTCCTCGCGCGCCAATGTCTCTCCGGGCATTGGCGGAGCCAGAGCGACGGTGATTTTTACTCCGGGATTTGCGTCCTGCAATAGGCGCCAGATCTCTGCGAAATCATTTTCCAGTTCGTTGAAACCGGAAAAATATGGCTCAATCCGTGCACGGAGCTCACTGGGGAAAGTAGTGTCGGGAACAGATGTCCAGATCGCACCAGAGGCCTTGTCGCGTCCATGTGCTGCTCCGCCCAGAACAAGCAAAACCTCGTCAGCAATTCCGATGGCTTGGCGAACGGCGAGAAGGTGCTGCTCTTGCATCTCGGCCACCTCCTCAGCAGAGCTAAGCCCTTCCGGATCAACCCTGGGACGCAGCGGGTCTGAAAACCGTCCATCTGTGCGCTGCCAAGCAGCCACCGGCGTTTCAGTCAGGGCTGCCGAGAAAAGTTGACGCAAGCCCGCAAGATTCGCGATTTCGCCCGTACGAGCGGAAAAACCCCTGTAGCCATAGCGCAGGCACAGCGCCTCGGATGCGAGAGAAGGAGCTGGTTCGGCATTGATGAAGCCCGGCAGTTTTTCGGCCAGACGCAGAGATATTCCGGTGCCGAAAAGGGCGATCTTGTGATGCCCTGCCGCGCTGTCTGAGCCGGTGACTGCTGGAGTTTCGTGGGCCATTAAGTCGCTCTCCTTTTGCTATAGGTTCTTAACACGTGTTCTGTGAAAATAAAGCGCACATGCAACTGCTTCGCGCCACCCGAGCGCAAAGCGGCCTCTGTAGGGGCATCCCGCCAGTGATGAAGCAAACCACCGGGATATACCGCCGCAGAGATCCTAATCGATCGTGTCGGTCTCGTGGAGAAAGTTTGCGGAATTTGTGATGAAATCAGCCGCTAAAAAATTGACAAGTTCCTGAGGGTTGCTCTTGTTGATGTCGAACACCAATAACCTACCAGGCTTGTCCGCAAAGTAATCCACTACGCTCCTGTGGTGCCGGTCCCAGTCCTCCGACCATTGCTGAATCACTTCGTTCTCATTTCTCAAACGAAGCGCACGACTGTAGCGTCGGGCATAAGCCCCATCTCCATGCGCCAGACGCGCACGGATCCATTCTTCTTTGTTGCGTGTATTAAGGATGAAATAGGATGAGGGGTAATATTGGTAAAACTCACGGAAATAACGATTGCCTTCAATAACCGAATTTCGTGTCAGATAGTGGATATCGGCAAAAGCGGTAAAACGTGTGAACTCGCCCGCCAAGGGCTTGAGTCCTGCCTCGATATTTGCCTTGATCCTTGTCGCCAGCATGCCGCGATTGAACCGTGTCGCAGAGATCCCGGACCGCTGCAGGAACCGGTAAATGTTGCTCGTCCCACATTTGTTAAAACCAAGCTGGAAGATCCGCGTTGTTCGAGCTCGCAGGGTCGACATATCGGCTGCCGGAACGGCACGTGAAAGCTTGTCCGGGGGAATTTCGGACAGCTCGGAGCTGACGGCGTTCGCGTTGAGCGCCCCGCCGACTTCGATCGTTGGCGAATGAACGAGGATCGACATCAACTGCTCCGCCATATCAGACGTTCCGCTGAAGCCCTGACCGAAATATTAGGCAATTTCAGCTCTCCATGCCCGCCGCAGTCGCATAGGCAACACGCTCGGGGTCTGTAAGGTCAGCCTGTGTGGTCTGGTTCCATAGTTCGTCGAACGCCTCGCTATTGCGCAGCTCAGTGGCCCGGGCGCGGTGCCATGCCAGCGTCTGTTCCTGCAGCCGTGCGAGCTCCGGGTCGGCCAACAATATGCGCTTGACTGCTTCCATGCGCGGAATCTGACGCAGGATGGTCCGGTCCTCATTCTGGTTCCAGTCATGGCGGACCCAGTAATTAAGCCCGATCGAACGATCGACATGCAGGGCCCGGCCCCGCTGCCTTTTGATGAGAAAGCTTTCTCGCGAGCGCAACGCATAATGGTTCAACTGCACGGCATCGAAGCCGACGCTGCTGATCGAATTGCGCCACCCTTTATCGCGGAACTTCCTTGTGGTGTCCGTGAGTGAACCGTTCAGCCATTTTACCGGGGTTGTCTGGTCCCATTTGTTGGGGCGATGGCACGACAATTTACCGTATGCACCGTTATTCCGAGTCATCGACTTGAAGCCCCAGATCGTGTGCGGTTTGGGGCAATAGGCCGGCGAGCAGCCCGTAAAGCGGCTGATCACCGAGCCATCGCCTATATCGTCGACGCCGCCATTGCCGAACAGTCTCCATGTCATGGCCAGGTTGGTCGCATCCGGGCCCATTGCTGAAATAAGTTCGGCCATTGTGCCCTGTCCGATACGGATATTAATGTACTCATCAACATCGATATGGATCAACCAGTCCGCCTGTTTCACAACATCCATACGCATCGCCTTGTTAAGCGCGTTCTGTTGGGGTGATTTGCCTTTCCAGTCCTCGTTATCTTCACGCGTGACATATCCAAGCTCGGCCAGACGATCGAGAATTTCGTTTGTGCCGTCGCTGCAATCATTGGTGAAAATCAAGAAGTGATCGATGCCGATTGCACGGTGATAGGCAACCCATTCAATGATGTAAGGCCCCTCATTCTTCATGCAGGCAATAATCAGGGAATTGGTCAGCTCGCCCGGCTCGTCCGGGAAGGGCGGCATCTCCGCGGCTTCATCCAGTTTAACAACCCGGTTATGAGGCCAGAAGGCCGTACCTGCAAAACCCGACAACGCGTCGCGAGCGGGCTGATCAAGAAGTATTTCAGCGGCTGGAGATAGCGGCTCCGGTTTTGACTGCCCGTTTTCAGCCATCGCTGCGGTTCCGGATTGAGCAAGTGAACGGCCCTCCAGCCGCTCGCTGTGCCATGTTGCCAACGCTGGCGGCAGATCCTCCAGCAGCGGACGCGGGTCGAAATCACTCATGGGCCGGATCACAGGAACAGGGCCGCCGCCATCCAGCGGGCGCAGATGTGCCGTCAGCGGTGCCAACTCGACCGGCTGTAGCGGCCCAAGGTCATCATAGCATCGCTCCAAGATTTCAGATCGCAGTGCCCCGGGTATCGGTCCAACTTCGTTTTCAAGCCCAGAGAGCGCAGCATTCACCGTCAGCATCCGGCACAAAACCGGAACAGATGGACGCCTTACCTCTGGCACTTCGATCGGCAAAGACACAGGCAGCTCCAGATCGGCAGCAATTTCTGCCAAAGTTGTGGAAGATACAGGCCCGAATGGCAGCTCGCGCATGGTCAGCGTATCGGCGCCGAAAACCTGAGCCCATAATTCGGCGGTACCACGGCTGTCGACCACGGGCATCGGTGCCAGAAGGCGGGCGTCCTGCGGCGAGCGAGCGGGGTCTTGCAGGTTTTCACGCAGCGAAGTGGCTGCCTCCCACCAGTCCTTCTTGTCCCGCGCAATCTGCCCTTCACTCTCCAGCCCGGTTGATCGCCCTGCTGCCACCTGCGTCAGATAAAGATCCGTCAATGCGGTTGACGGGTGAGCTGCGTGAAGCACAGGTCGGAGATCGTCTGAATAGTTCGATAGCAGACCTGCTAATCCCGACAGCAGCAGCGGAGAGTCCAGCCATATCGCCGCCTCGGGCAGGCTGAGGATCATCACCCGTGGACGATGCCGGGAAACCGCCTGAGACAGGCCTCCCCGGACCCGAGCGAGCAGAAACTGATGATCAACCGGATCCGCCAGACCATTTAAGGCGGCCAGCGGATGCAATTCGGACAAGGGCAGCGCGGCGCGGGTAATGCTGTCGCCGTTCTTAACAACCTCACTGGGAAAGAGCACGCCCTCTGCCAGAAGCGGGTTGCTGGCAGCATGCAAGGCGTTCTGCACAGCCTGAACGACACCATGCGCTGTTCCACTGTGAATAATGATCCGCATCGTCTGACCTAGCTGCCAAAGTGACGCGAAGCGTCCGGTAAACTCTTCTGCTTTTGCTAAAGCAATTATGCAGACGCAATATCGTAGCGGACCCTTATATGTCAAACTCGGTAACTTTTCGAAAAGCGCGTTGGCCACTTATGTCACGCGGTGGATGGGCTGTTGCCAGACGAGAGATGCCTTCGAAATACTTGTATTACCAGGTGTTGGAATTCATCTCGAAAGATCTCTACCTTCGTGCCAGCGTGATTGTGAGTCACTCTCGACTTCGGCGGTTTGGGGTAGGTATTCGCAAAGACGCTCGATTGCAGGGTTCACCAAGAAAAACACCGATCACAATTGCTTCTCGTTGATTGAAGGTGATAGGCTAGAGAGAGATGTCCGAAGCTAGGCTCCAGACCCATTGATTTCGGGCTGTTTGCGTGATTCAGGCTCTGCAAGGAGACCTGATTTATGAGCAACCTTTTCTGGCTGACTGACGCGCAGATGGAGCGTCTGAAACCCTATTTCCCGAAATCCCACGGCAAGCCACGCGTTGACGACCGGCGTGTGCTGAGCGGCATAATATTCATCAATCGTAATGGCTTGCGATGGTGCGACGCGCCGACGGACTACGGCCCCGCCAAGACGCTCTACAACCGCTGGAAGCGCTGGAGCGAGAACGGGACCTTCGCCCGGCTCATGGTGGGCCTCGCCGCCGAGAGCGCCGAACATAAGACGATCATGATCGACGCGACCTATCTGAAAGCGCACCGCACGGCCTCGAGCCTGCGGATCAAAAAAAGGGGCGCGGGCGCCAGATCGGGCGAACGAAAGGCGGCATGAACACGAAACTGCACGCCGTCACCGACGCGAAGGGCCGCCCGATAGGGTTCTTCATGTCCGCCGGACAAGTCAGTGATTACACCGGGGCAGCGGCACTTCTGAACAGCCTGCCGGAGGCGGATTGGCTGCTGGCCGATCGGGGCTATGATGCCGACTGGTTCAGAGATGCCTTGAAAAACAAGGGGATAAAGGTTTGCATCCCGGGTCGGAAGTCGCGCAAGAAACCCGTCAAATACGACAAGCGGCGCTACAAACGCCGCAACCGCATCGAAATCATGTTCGGCCGACTCAAGGATTGGAGGCGCGTCGCCACCCGATACGACCGTTGCCCCGAGACCTTCTTCTCTGCAGTCCTGCTCGCCGCGACCGTCATCTTCTGGTTATGATCGAGAACGAGTCCTGACCCTAAGCTTAGACAATTCCATATTCAACGAGCGGACGCGGATTCGACCAACCAGAAAATACCGGGATCGGCGTTTTCCTGACAAGCTCAACTCAGTGATCGTCGTGCGACCATCCGGGCGACGTCGACAAAGCCGTTCACATGCACACTCTGATCGTCGATGCGGTGGCTGACTGAAAGACCGGTTGTGCCTATATTGCTGGCGAATGGATGGAAGCGGATGCCGTTGCGTGTTCCCGACCCCACGGAGGCAGGCACGATTGCCACGCCTTCGCCTACCGAGACAAGGCCAAGGGACGTGCTGACATCCATTGTGAATATCCGCTTTGGATCGGTCAGCCCTTGCGTCGCAAGCGCCTGCAAGACGACATCGGCAAAGCTGGGGCGCGGATATTCGGGATAAAGTACCAGCACCTGATCGGCGATATCATGACAGTCTATCGCTGTGCTGCCCGGAAACATCGTATCTGGTGCCGCAAGGATCAGTGGCTCATCGCCAAGCGGACGTGAGGTGATTTCCTTGTCGATCAGACGCGGGCGTGCGATGGCAATGTCGATTTCTCGCCGGATCAGAGCCTGCTGCAGCCCGGCATTATTCATCGGCGAGAAGCTGAGGAAGACTTTGGGATTTGCTGCGCGATAGGATTTTACGATGGTTGGCAGGACGCCGTAGACCGCCGATCCCACATATCCAAGGCGCAGCCGACCCTGCATTCCCTGTCCGATGCGGCGGATTTCACGCTTGCTGTCATCCATCAATGACAGGATCTCGGTTCCGCGTTCGAACAGCCGCTTTCCAGCCTGCGTCAGGGTGACGCCGCTGCGACCGCGATGAAACAGAAGCGTGTCGAGTTCGTCTTCCAGTTGCTTGATCTGGCGGCTCAGGGGCGGTTGGGCGACGCCAAGCCTTTCAGCGGCGCGACCGAAATGCAGTTCTTCTGCCACGGCCATGAAATAGGTCAATTGTCGAAAGTTCATTTCCGTACCCCCGATGCACAGAAACATCGGGACCGGGAAAGTGCAATTGGCCTAGATGTCGGTGCGATAGTGGCGCAGCTTGTCCTCGTCGATGAGAACGCCGGTGCCGGGCAGGTCGCGCAGTTTCATTTCGCCGCCCGAGATGGTGAGCGGATCGGTCAGCAGGTCATCGGCCATATCGAGATAATTAGACAACTCGGCCGCGCGAGAAGCGGTTGCCCGATAGGCCGTCCCGAAGACCAGTGAGGCCATCGTGCCGACCTGACCGTCGATCTGATTGCCGATATAGTTTTCGACACCAAGCGATTCCGACAGGAACAGGACACGCTGCGAATAGGTAAAGCCAGTTCGTGCCGTCTTGATGGCAATCGCCGTGGCACCGCCGTCCAGCAATTCGCGTACAGCATGGGCGGGGGTCGGTGCGGATTCGTCGGCGAAGCTGGGAATCGGGCTTTGGCTGACCAGCCAGCGTCGTCCCATGACCTCATCTGCGGGGTTCAGTTCTTCCGCGAAGAGCAAATCCAGATCGGACATGGCCCGCATGGCTCTCGCGGCTTCCGAAGCGGTCCATCCGCGATTGCCGTCGATATACATCTCGATCCTGTCACCGAAATGTTCGCGTAATGCGCGGCAGACATCGACATCCAACTGGAAAGGGCGACGACCGACCTTGACCTTGAAGGTGGTGATGCCGAATTCCTCGATACAACGTTCAGCCACTTCGACCATCTTGGCGGGCTCGTCGAAACCGATCATATGGCTGACACGCAACCGATCCGTATAGCCGCCCAAAAGCCTGCTGACCGGCTGGTTCAGCACTTTGCCGATCAGATCCCATATGGCGATATCTACCGCACCTTTGGCGCACGGATTGCCTACCGTCCGGTTCAGGAGGGCGTGTATTTTCTCGCGCTCGAAAATGCTGTGGCCCAGAATCTGTTCGGCAAATATGCCTTCGACCAGTGCTTTGATACCGACCTGCGTTTCGCCATAGGTGAAGGGCCGGGGCGGCGCTTCTGCGGTGCCGATCAGTCCATCCTCGCTGTGGATGCGGATGAGGATATGATCGGCAGAATGAACCTCACCCGACGCGAATTTCAGAGGCTTGCTGTACGGGATCGAAAAGGGGATCGCGTCTATGCGGGTGATCTTCATTGCGGGTTATCCTTGAAATTCAGGCGTCGGGGCGCGGGTCGTCACGGAAGGCGGTCGCTTGCATCGAAGCCCGTTGTGAGACCTGTTCGTGCCATGCGGTCAGGGCAGGGCGCCCCTTGCGCCAGTTTTCACCTGCAAAGCGGAAATCCATATAGGAATAGGCGACGGCAAGCGCGATCTGGCCGGCGTTGAAACCGCCACTGGCGATCTCATCAATGCGTGGCTCCAGCCAGTCGGACAGGCTGTAAAGCTTGCGGCGATAGACGTCGATCTGCTTGTCATAGCGATATTCCTCGGGCCGCATCCGAGTCTCGACAAGCCAGGGCAGTGCGTGATCCAGAAGACCGTCGCCCATCGCCTCAAGCGAAAGGACGCGCCATCTCTGTTCGGGATCGTCCGGGAACAGTTTCGGGCCAGCCGTACCGACCGTATCGGCCCATTCCATGATAACGCGGGAATCGAAGATGGGTGGCGCATCTTCGCGTTCCAGCGTCGGGATCTTGCTGAGCGGATTGAGCGCCATGAATGGTTCCAGCGGAATCAGAGGATCGACCGGAGTACGCCGGATCTCGATCTGATCGGCCAGACCCTTCTCGTGGATCGCGACCATTGCCTTGCGCACGAAGGGCGATCTCGGGGACCAGTGGAGTATCGGCATGATATGTCCTTCTCAGCTTCGCGGCGCGGGAACAAGCCCGCGCCGCAGGTTTTTATTCGGCAGCAAGCCGGGCCGTTTCATCTTCGGTCAGCACAAAGTCGAACTCGATATGAAGGTCGACGCCCATTTCCTTTGGAGCAGGCTTGTACTGACCGATCAGGCTTTCCTTCACCGCGAAGACGGAATCATTGTCCAGATATTCATCGCGTGAGTCGAATACCTGGCTGATCAGACGGCGATAGCCATCCTTCTGGATCATGAAATGCATGTGGCTCGGTCGCATCGGATGATGGCCCATTGCCCGGATCAACTCTCCGGCGGTGTGGTCGTCGGGGATAGGGTAGGCGACAGGGCGCACGGCGTTAAAGGCATAGTGCCCGTTTTCGTCAGTCTTCAGCCGTCCGCGCAGATTGTAGTCGGGCTGATCGGGATCATGGTTTTCATAGAGTCCGTTCGGCGCATCCTCCCAGACATCGACGATCACATCTTTCAGCGAGTTGCCGTCCTTGTCGCGGACATAGCCCTCGAAATAGATGGTTTCTTCATTGTCGAAATGTTTCTGTACGATCGAAGCGCCTTTCGGCAGGACCGGAGGGTTCTCACGATAGAACGGCCCCAATACGGTCGATTCACTGGCCGTACCATCGGCGGGGTGTGTCAGCATATCGACGAGCACCTCGAAGCCGAGAATATCGCCAAGCAGGATAAATTCCTGCCGCTTGTCATCGCTCAACTGCCCCGCACGAGCCAGAAAGTCGCAGCCATACAGAAACTCGCCATGCTGTAATTTCACCTCGCGGGCAAAATCGTGCAGATGACGGATCAGTGCGGTCAGGATTTCACGGTTGCGGGGCGTGACTTCGCCGTGTTTGCCAAGAGCGTCAATCACGACATCCGTGACATTCTCGGTGGTAACGTTGCGCATCTTACTCCTCCTTCGATGAGCGTGGGTGGATGTGCTGAAGATAGTCATCCCGGCGGGCGCTGAGGAAGTGTGCCTGGGGTATCGCCTGATACCCTGGGTGAAATGGCCCGGTTGCATGGGCCATGCCATAAGCCGTCGAGTATTTCGGCACTCTTGCCGCGATGGACGGAGGAAAATTCACATGAGCCAATCGGAAAGCCCCGCGTTGGGCCCGGATGAAAACGCGGCGGTCAGCTATTCGCTGATGGCGCTTGGACCTGTTCTTGCTGTGCTGGCGATCTGGCTGCTGCCGGACAGCCTTGGCTTCACGGGGCGTGCAGCAGCGGGCTGCGCCTTGTGGATGGCGATCTGGTGGATGACCGAGGCGGCGCCGATCCCGGTCACCTCTCTGTTGCCTCTGGTGCTGTTCCCGCTGCTAGGCATCGGCAGCTTTGCCGAGTCTGCCGCACCATATGCAAATCCTGTCGTGTTTCTGGTGATGGGCGGAGTGATTCTGGGCCTTGCGACCGAGCGCAGCAACCTGCATCGCCGCGTCGCTTTGACCACGGTTCAGGCCGTAGGTACGCGGCCTGACCGCATGGTATTGGGGATCATGCTGGCTTCGGCGTTCATCTCCGCCTGGATCTCGAACACGGCGACCGCGGTGATCATGGTTCCCATCGGGGTGTCGATCATCAAGCTGGTGCGCAATGTTGAAGGGGCAGGGGCGGACGAAAATTTTTCCGCCGCGATGCTGCTTGGCATCGCCTATGGCGTGACCATCGGATCGGTCGCAACGCTTGTCGGGCAACCGCCGACCGCGCTGATGAAGGCTTATCTGCTGGAGCAGGATATTTATGAGATGGGCTTCGGCCAATGGATGCTGATAGGCGTGCCCTTCGCGATTATCATGCTGGTCGTGACGTGGCTTGTCCTCACGAAGCTGGTCTTTCGAAGCAGTATGCGCGAGTTGCCGGGCGGGCAGGAGCTGATCCACAGCGAATATCGTGCGCTCGGCCCGATGAGCGCACCCGAAAAGCGGGTCTCGGCAATCTTTCTGGCCGCGATCTTCTTCTGGGTTGTGGTCCCGCTGATTGCCAGAAACCAGGCCGTCGCGTCTGCCATGCCGTGGCTGAAGGGGATCTCGGATTCGCAGGTGGCGATGGCTGCTGCTATTGCCTGCTTCCTTGTTCCGTCGGGTGAAAAGACGGCGAAGGGTCGTCCGCTGGCGCTTTTGCCCTGGGAGGCAGCCCGCGATATCCCGTGGGGTCTTCTGATCCTGTTTGGCGGCGGGCTGAGCCTGTCGGGCGCCTTTACCTCGACCGGGCTGTCGGCTTGGATCGGCAATCAGGTCGCGGGTCTGGCGGATCTGCCGGATTTCTGGATCCTCGCCGCTGCGGCTGCAGTTGGTCTGATCCTGACCGAGCTGACCAGCAACACCGCCACCGCCGCCGCGTTTTTCCCGATCATGGGGTCTGTCGCGATCGGAGTCGGGATAGACCCTCTCGTGATGACTGTGGTGATGACCTTCGCAGTCTGCTCTGCCTTCATGCTGCCGGTGGCGACACCTTCCAACGCGGTGGCATTCGGCTCTGGTGAGGTCTCGATCAGGCAGATGTCGCGTGCCGGTGTTGTCCTGAACATCGTCGCGCTGCTGGTGACAATGAGTATGGTGATGTCACTGGTCCCGATAGTGTTCGGCCGCTGATACCTAAATCGTCCCGCCCGTGACACTTGGTTTTACGGGCGGGGTACCTGCCTTGTTCGTCGGGCAGCATATCCGACCAGATTTTACGATAGTTCGGTAGTATAAACAAATTTTACGGCGTCTGGATCTTCGCGCAGTGATGATAACGATCAAATTCAAATAAATTTCGGGTATGGTCTTATCTAAAATCTACCAAAACAGCGCCCGCCACAAATGCGGGCGCTGTTTTGGGACCAGGCGTAGAAATTCAGGGCAGAGCGTATGCCATGATATAATCCCCCGGTTTCGTCCCGATTGATCCATGACCGCCTGCGACGATGACGACATATTGCTTGCCATCTACCGAATAGGTCATCGGCGTTGACTGGCCACCGGCGGGCAGGCGGGCTTCCCAAAGCTGTTCGCCCGTTGTCAGGTCATAGGCACGGACATAGTTGTCAATCGCCGCGCCGAGGAATGCCAGTCCCGAACGTGTCGTCATCGGGCCTCCGATGCCGGGCACACCCAGTTTGATCTTCAGTGGCAGCGGGGTCATATCCTCGACAGTGCCATTCTTCAGTTTGTAGACGATGCTCTCGCTACGCAGATCGGCACCCGACACGAAGCCCCAGGGCGGAGCCGTGCAGGGGACGCCGAGCGCCGACAGGAACGGTCCCATGAAGACGCCGTAATCGGCTCCTTCATTCCGGTTCAGACCCTGCTCGCTGGCGGTTTCATCCTCGCCTTTCGGGGGGATGTCTTCTGCTGGGACAAGCCGTGCGGTGAAAGGAAGATAGGTCGGCATTCCGAACATCACCTGACGCTCGGGATCGACCGCGACCGAACCCCAGTTGAAGGTTCCGAAATTGCCCGGATAGACGATGGTCCCGTTCAGTGACGGAGGCGTGTACTGGCCTTCATAGTTCAGGCTGTGCAGCTTGATCCGGCAGGAAAGCTGGTCGAACATCGTCACGCCCCACATATCCCTGCCGCGCAGTGTGTCGGGCCTGTAGGTCAGCTTGCTGATCGGCTGGGTGGGAGAGGTGAAATCTTCGGGGATGGCTCCGCCCGGAGCAGGCAGTTCCTCGCGCGGTGAAAGCGGGACGCCGGTGCGGCGGTCCAGCACCCACATATCGCCCTGCTTGGTCGGCGCGACAAGCGCGGGGACGATCTCGCCATTGCGGGTCAGATCGACCAGTACAGGCTGTGCGGGCGCATCCATATCCCACAGGTCGTGATGGACCATCTGGCGCACCCAGCGAAGCCGGCCCGTGCGGATATCCAGAGCGACGACCGAGGAGGAATACCGCTCGACCTCGGGGCTGCGATTCATGCCAAGCTGATCGGGAACCCGGTTCCCCATCGGGATATAGACCAGTCCAAGAGTTTCATCGTAGCTGAACACCGACCAGCTATTCGGCGAGTTGGTGGTGTAAGTCTCGCCCGCCGCGACATCGATCGGCGCGGTTTCATCCGGATTGCCGCTATCCCAATTCCAGATCAGCTCTCCGCTGTTGATATCGAAGGCGCGGATCACGCCGGATTGTTCACGGGTCGAGAAATTGTCGTTCACGGCCCCGCCGATGATCAGCTTTCCATCGGTGGCCACAGGCGGCGAGGTCGAATAGTAGTAACCGGCTGGATTATACTCCATCCCGTTTTCCAGATGCAGCTCACCTCCATCGGCGAAGAAGCTGCAAAGCTCTCCGGTGTCGGCATTCAGCGCGATCAGCCGTGCATCAGCGGTCGGCATATAGACCCGGCGCGGGCATTCCGCCAGTGCACGGTTATGCAGTTCGACCTGTTGCGGAGTTGCGTCTGCGGGCGGAGCCGCCGGGGTCTCCCACCAAGTCACACCGCGGCAGGTCTGGTGCTGGCGATCCGGGTTCATCCCCGAATTGGCATCGTAGCGCCAGTTCTCTTCGCCGGTGGTCGCGTCCAGCGATATGGCAAGGTTGTGCGGCGTACACACATAAAGACTGTCGCCGACCTTGATCGGTGTCACCTGATAGGTGGTCTCGCTGACGTCGTCAGGGCGCTTCACATCGCCGGTCTGATATTGCCAGGCAAGCTGAAGATCGGCGACATTCTCCGGTGTCACCTGATCCAGGGGGGACCAACGCTGGCCGAAACTGGTCCGGCCATATTGATGCCACTCTCCGTCGCCTGCCTCATTTCCGGTATTCACCCCGTTTTCCTGGAGCGGCTGAGCGATGCTTTTGGTCAGTTCGCCATGCAAGGCGGACGGGTCCTGAAACATGGAATAGACCGCAACACCGATGGCCGCCACGGTGACGAAACCCAGAAGGCCGCGCCCGACCGGGACTGCGGGCCCCGCAAAGCCGCGGCGCAGGGGCGGCAGAAGAAGCAGCAGGCCAAGCAGGACCGGAACGCCGCCGCGCGGGGCAAGTTGCCACCAGTCGAAGCCGACCTCCCATAATGCCCAGCCGAGCGTGAATGCCAGGGTGATTGCATAAATGCCGTAAGCCGAGGCGCGCCTGCGCCACAGCACCAGACCCGTCAGGAAAAAGCCGATACCGGCCACAAGATAATACGGGCTGCCGTCAAGATAGATCAGCCAGCCGCCGCCGGCCAGAAGAACGGCACCGGCAAGCAGGAACAGCAGACTCAGAATGCGAATGAGCATTGTCCGGGTTCTCCATTAATAGTCGATTCTAAACAGATCCGTTGAGCGGGGCTGTAAATGCTGGGAAAATCCGACCAGCATAAAGCGCTGCGACACGTGGCCGCAGATTGCCCGGGAAAACCGCGAAGGACAAGCTGATATATATGAAGCTTATAATTGATCCGGGGGGATGTATCGGTCCGGTTGCCCGAACAGGACCGCGCGGCGCATGCTATGGCTCAGCCGCGCATGTAATTCCCCGATTGTGAGATCAGTTGCCGGGTATAGCTGTCCGAGGCCTCGGCCCGGCGCAACTGGCCGACATTCATGATCTCGACGATTTCGCCCTGCCGCATCACCGCAAGCCGGTCGCACATATGGGCAATCACGGCAAGATCGTGGCTGACCATCAGATAGGTGAGACCGTGTTCCGCCCTCAGATCCGAAAGAAGGTTCAGCACCTCGGCCTGAACGCTGACATCCAATGCGCTTGTGGGTTCGTCCAGAAGTAGGATCTTCGGCCCGGCGGCCAGAGCGCGGGCGACGGCGACGCGTTGCCGCTGACCCCCGGAAAGCTGATGCGGATAGCGGAAACGAAAGCCGCGACCCAGTCCGACATCCTCCAGCAGGCGGGTGATCCTTGCGTCGATATCGTCCATGCCTTGAAGGCGAAGCGTCTCGGACAGGACGTGATCGACGGAATGACGCGGATGCAGGCTGGCATAGGGGTCCTGAAACACCATCTGGACCAGCTTGTGAAAATGCCGGTCGCGGCGGTTGCCCTGTACCTGCTGGCCATCGACCTCAATCAGGCCCGACCATGTGTCGATCAGCCCGGCGATGGCACGCAGAATGGTCGATTTGCCCGAGCCGGATTCTCCGACAAGCCCGAAACTCTCGCCCTGAGCGATCGAAAATCTGGCACTGCGCACGGCGCTAACGCGGTTCGGAGGGTCCCCGAACCAGACATTCAGCCCGTCGACGCGCAGATATCGCCGGTCCTGCGGCTGTGCCTGGTGATTTTCTGCCATCACAGCCCGCCCGGCAATTCGGTTTCCAGTGATTCTTCGATCAGCGGCGCGTCCCTCCATGCCTCATCGCGTTTCAGCACCTGCAAACGCTCGGAAGGCTTGTCCAGACGCGGCAGGCTGTTCAGCAAGCCCTGCGTGTAGGGGTGTTTTGCCTGACTCAGGTCGCAGGCATTGAGCGTTTCGACAATGCGCCCCGCATACATGATCAGGACGCGGTCGCAGAACTGCGCTACAAGATTCAGGTCATGGCTGATGAAGATCAGCCCCATGCCCCTGTCGCGCACAAGCCCGTCCATGATGTTCAGCACCTCGGTGCGGACCGACACATCAAGCGCCGAGGTCGGCTCATCCGCGATCAGGATCTCGGGATCGGGGGCCAGCATCATCGCGATCATGATGCGCTGCCCCATCCCACCCGAGACCTCATGCGGATAGGCGTTGAACACGCGCTCGGGGTCGCGGATCTGCACGGCCTCCAGCATATCCAGCGCCTTGCGCCGTGCCTGTGTCCGCCCGCCGCCGCTATGCAGCCGGTATGCTTCCATGATCTGGTCGCCGACGCGCATCACCGGGTTCAGGCTGAATTTCGGGTCCTGCATGACCATGCTGATACGGTTTCCCCTGATCCGGCGCATCTCGCGGGCAGAGAGGTTCAGGATATTCTCGCCGGTAAGCTCCATGCGGTCAGCGGTGACCTCTCCGGGGAAAGGGACCAGCCCCAATATTGCGCGGCCTGTCATGGATTTCCCCGACCCGGATTCGCCGACCACGCCAAGACGCTCATGTCCCAGATCGAAGGAAAGGCCGCGAACCGCCTCGAACACGCCCTGCCTGGTCGGGAATGAAACGCGCAGATTGCGGATCGACAGAAGCGGGTCGGTCAATTTTTCGCCCCTTTCGGATCGAGCACATCGCGCAGCCCGTCACCCAGAAGGTTGAAGGCCAGAGAGACGACGAAGATTGCAAGTCCGGGCATTGCCGCGACCCACCAGTGATCGAGGATATAGATCCGCCCATCCGCGATCATCGCGCCCCATTCCGGCATGGGAGGCTGCGCACCGAGCCCCAGAAAACCAAGCCCTGCCGCCGAAAGGATGATACCCGCCATATCGAGCGCCACCCGCACGATCAGGGAACTGATACAAAGCGGCCAGATATGCCCGATCAGCAGCCGCATTGGCCCTGCGCCCTGCAACCGTGCCGCCGAGATATAATCGGCGTTGCGGATGGTCAGTGTCTCGGCGCGGGCAAGTCTGGCATAGGGCGGCCAGGCGGTAATCGCCAGCGCCAGCACCGCATTGCCAATCCCGGCACCAAGCGCCGCCACGAAAGCCAGTGCCAGAATCAGCTTGGGAAAGGCCAGAAAGATATCGGTGATCCGCATCAGGATCTGGTCCACCCATCCTCCGGTGAAACCGGCCACCGTACCGATGAACAGTCCCATAATCGGCGCGATCAGCGCCACCGTGCCGACGATGAACAGGGTGATCCGCGACCCCATGACGATCCGTGACATGATATCGCGGCCCAGATGGTCCGTCCCCAGCCAGTGCTCGGCCGAGGGTGGTTGCAGACGGCCGGCCAGATCCTGCGCGAAGGGACTCTGCGGGGCCAGAACCGGCGCGAAGATCGCCATCAGCACCAGCAGGATCAGGATCACCAGCCCAAGCATCGCCAGCCGGTTTGCGCGGAACACCAGCCAGCCCTGATACAGCGAACCCAGCCGGGCCTGTCTGCGCGTCTGAGGTGCGTCGCTCAGCAGCCATTCGCGCCGGGTCATATGTCGGGTTGTGTCGTTCATTTCGATCTCGGGTCCAGTACCCGGTACAGAAGATCGCTGAGCAGGTTCAGTCCGACGAAGCAGACCCCGATCACCACGGTCCCGCCAAGCACCGCGTTCATATCCCCCGCCAGAAGCGCGTTGGTCACGTATTGGCCAAGGCCGGGCCAACTGAAAATGATCTCGGTCAGTACCGAGCCTTCAAGCAGGGACCCGAAGGACAGCGCGATCACGGTGACCAGAGGGATCGAGATATTACGGAAAGCGTGGCGCCAGATGACTGCGCGTTCGGAAAGCCCCTTGACCCGTGCCGTCGTGATATATTCCGCGGAAAGCTGCTCCAGCATGAAGCTGCGGGTCATCCGGCTGATATAGGCGAGGCTGAAATAGCCCAGAAGCGAGGCGGGCAGGATGATATGGGAAAATGCATCCCGGAACGCGCCCCAATCCCCGGCGATCAGGCTGTCGAGCAGGATCAGACCGGTCACCTCGGGGACCATGCCGTCATAGATGATGCTTTGCCGTCCCGGTCCTCCGACCCAGCCGAGAATACCATAGAAAATCAACAGTCCCATCAGCCCCAGCCAGAAGATCGGAACCGAGTAACCCACAAGCGCCGCAACCCGGGCGATCTGGTCGATCAGCCCGCCGCGATTGGCGGCAGCAACAACGCCAAGCGGTACGCCGATACAGACCCCGATCAATGTCCCAAGCGTGGCCAGTTCCACTGTCGCAGGAAAGACGCGCCTGATATCGTCGGACACAAGCTGCCCTGTCGAGATCGAACGACCGAAATCGCCGGTCAGAACATCGCCCAGATATCTGAAGAACTGCACATAGAGAGGCTGATCCAGCCCCATCGCCTGATAGGCCGCGTCGTATTGCGCCTGTGTCGCCCGCTCGCCCACGACCTTCAGAACCGGGTCGATCGGCATCACCCGGCCAATGATGAAGGTGATCAGCAGAAGCCCCAGCAATGTCAGCGCAAGCGACAGGATCACGCCGCCAATACGTCCGGCCCGGTGTCGGGCGGCGCTGAAGCGCTGTTCAGGGGGCAGATTGTCGTTCTGCCCCCCGCCATGATCTGCGGAAGTATCTGCCAAGGATTACTCGCCCTTGGTCACGGCATGATAAATGACCGAGGTCACCGCGCCGCCCGGCTGCCAGTTCTGGATATTCTCGCGCAGGCCGCTGCGTTCGATCCGCTGGAAAAGCGGAATGATCGGCGCTTCGGCCTGATAGCGGCGCTGAATCTCCTGATACATTTCGGCGCGGGTATCGCTGTCCTGTTCCAGAGTCGCGGCCACGGTGGCCTCGTTCATATCCTCCGGCACCGCATAGGCATTGCGCCAGGCCAGCAGACCGGTTGCGTTGGCTTCGTCGCTGTTGTCGGGGTTGAATGCAAAGGTCGCGGCATTGGTGTTCGGGTCCGAATAGTCAGGCCCCCATTCGCCGATATAGATTGGAAGTTCGCGGGCGCGATAGGCATCGAGATTCTGCGCACCCGTCGCCTGCTGGATGTTCAGCGTGATGCCGACCTGAGACAGTGAGCCTTGCAGCGCCTGCGCCACATCGGTGTATTCGCGCAGATCGCGAACGCTGGTGGTGATCTCTCCGCCCTCGATGCCGGCATCGGTCAGGATCTGGCGGGCCTTTTCCACGTCATAGGTGAAGGGCTGTTCGTCGAGCGCACCCAGATAGCCTTCCGGCAGGAAGCTCTGATGCACCATGAACTGACCCTGAAGGAAGCTGTTGGTGATGCCTTCATAGTCGACCAGATATTTCATCGCCTCGACAACGGCGGGGTTTGACAGAAACTCATCCTTCTGGTTCAGGCCGAGATACAGGATGCGGCCGCGCGGGTGATCCTCGATCTTCACGCCCTCTGCCTCGGTCAGTGCCTCGGCGTCGGTGGGCGAAAGATTCCGCGCTACGTCGATATCGCCGCGCTCAAGCTGAAGGCGCTGCGCACTGGATTCCTGCACGTTCTGGATGATGACGCGCTTCATCTCTGCCGCGCCGTTCCAGTAGTTTTCAAAGGCGGTAAGCTGAACCGCCTCATTCGCACGCCATGCTGCAAGCTCATACGCGCCCGAGCCGGCATCGTTCGAGGTCAGCCACGCATTGCCCATATCCTCGCCCTCGGCATTCTGCATGACGAGTTCCTTGTCCAGAACGCTGGCGACACCGGCAGTCAGGCAGTTCAGCACAAAGGACGGCGCATAGGGCTTATCGAGGTTCAGCGTCAGCGTATTGCCGTCGAAGGTGATCTTTTCTTCGACATTTTCAGGAGTGAAGCCGAACTGGGTCAGAATGAAGCTAGGGGTTTTGTTCAGCTTGACGACACGTTGCAGGGACCATGCGGCATCCTCGGCGCGGACAGGGTTGCCGGAATGGAAGGTCACGCCTTCGCGCATGGTGAAGGTGACGGACAGCCCGTCCTCTGAGACCTCCCAGCTTTCGGCAAGGCTGGGTTTGAAGCCTGCCTCCAGATCGAGCGGATCGAAATCCACCAGACGGTCATACAGGTTGGTCGTCACGTCGATGCCGGAAAACTCGAAAGCCTGCGCGGGATCAAGCGTGATGATGTCGTTGATCGCGGCGGCGACGACAAGCGTGTCGTCAGGTGTCGCAGCATGGGCCATCGGCGCGACGGCGACTGCTGAGGCCAGCAATATCGCGCGAGGGTTCATCAAAATCTTCATGGCAAAGGCTCCCCGTTTTTTGGTGCTCGCCCTGCGC
This sequence comes from Paracoccus aerodenitrificans, assembly GCF_027913215.1. GTDB lineage: Bacteria > Pseudomonadota > Alphaproteobacteria > Rhodobacterales > Rhodobacteraceae > Paracoccus > Paracoccus aerodenitrificans. The sequence continues at coordinate 2,642,571 of NZ_CP115784.1, read as the reverse complement.
TGTCATGCAGGGCGCACGAATATCAACTTTGGCGCAACAGTTACGGGCTGACAAGGGCACAGCTTTTGCTTGCGCCGGATATCGCGGGCGCATGGGGCAGGCTAGCCGCGCCGTTCATATCCAGTCATCTCCAGATATCCCCGGCCGGATGCGCTGCCGCTGATGCTGACGGGTCCCTCCCAATAGGGGATCCGCGTCGTCATCCAGGCATCCGGGTTAAGCGCCTCGATGGTCAGGAAAATATCGTGCCGTGCGAGGGTAAGCGTCCAGTTGACGGGAACGCCGTTTCTGCGCCTGCCTGCACGCAGGATGATCTGGTCATTGTCCAAAGCCATGCTGTTGCCGTCGCGGTCTATCAGTGTGCAGGACAGATAATCCTCGGCCCCCCGCAGCCTGAAGGCCATAATGCGACGGCCATCGTCGAGATTCAGGGAAAACCAATCCCAGCCGGACTGATCCTCGGCCAGAGGCTGACTGGACCATTCCCGGTCAAGCCAGCCTTGCCCGATCACATCCTTCGGCCCGTTCCCCAGATCCACCGTGCCGCGCACCCGGTAAAAGGGCTGTGAGTAGTAATAGCTTGCCTGCCCCGCCGAGGATTTCACCGAAAACCCGTCCTTGCCGTGCCGGATCAGTGGTCCTTCGGCGCGAAGTTGCAGATCATATCTGAAATCCGTTCCGCCAGCGGTCAGGCGCAATGCCTCCGGTGTCTCTCCGCGCATGGTCCATTCGTCGATCCATGCCTCGAATGGCTGGCCAGAGGCACCTGCCTGCCCGGTGCCGCCCCTCGCGTAGCGCTCGGCCACGCGGTGCGTGTCGGCAGTCGTGACCGCTGCGTGACCCAGCCATGCCTGCGACGGTCCGGTGCCGGAGGATTCTGCCCCGGATGTCAGTGCTGACCTGAACAACGTCCACTGAACACCCAGCAATGTGCCGTCGGCAAAGCTGAGCGGGGCGGTCAGATACCACCACTCGATCCGGTAATCCGGATGGGGGGCATGGTCGCGCGGGAAGGTCACAGGCCGGTCGGGATCGGGTTGCCCATATCCGTCGGACGTTTCTCCAAGCCCGGCGAAGCCCTGCGCACGGAGTTGCGGGGCGGATAATGCTGCCAGCAGGAAAATGCGCCTATTGATCAACGGTGAATATCTCTGTCAGGGAACGCGGAGGCATATGGGCCAGACGCCACACGGGCCATAATGCGGCCAGTAAAGCGGCAAGACAACCAAGCCCCATCAGGCCAAGCCAGCCCACCGGATCGGCGCGGAAAGGCAGGCGCCAGCCGAATGCCTCGACATTTATGACCGCCAGAAGAAGCCATGACAGCACGATGCCCAGTGGCAGCGCCAGAAGGGCGGTCATTGCGGCGGTCAGCGTGACGCGGATCAGCTCCAGCAGCGCAAGCTGCCTGCGGTGGATACCCATTGCCCAAAGCGGGGCAAGACGCGGCAATCTGGCGTTGGTCATGGTCAGAAGCGATGTCAGCACGGCGAAACCCGCCACTGAAAGGGTCAGGGCGTTCAGCGCGGCGGTCACGGCGAAAGTGCGCTCAAATATGCGGATCGACGCCGCCTTGAGGTCGTCCTGCAAGCCTATACGGTCTTCGGGAACACCTGCGGCCAGCAAATCATCGCGTATCCGGGCCGGGTCGTCGCTGCGGATGCCATAGCGCATCGCAACTGCATCCGGGTCGATGCGGCTCAGCCGGGTATCCGAGACATAGACCTTCCCGAACGGGTTGCCGTAATCGGTGATGATCCCGACGATCCTTGCATCTCCGTCGGGCAGCGAGATCGTATCGCCTGTGGACAGCCCGGTGCGATAGCCAAGCTGTTCGTTTATGATCGCGCCTTGCCCCGCATGTACCGCCTGCCAGCTTTCCTCCCCGCCCGACAGCAAGGGCCAGTCGCGGCGATAGGTGATATCATCAACGACGCCATAGATTTCGGTCGGCTGACCCGCGATGACTGCATCGGTCCAGCGGAGCGGCAGAAGCCTTGTATCCTCGGGCAGGAATGCCGCGAAAGTGGTGTCTCCGTCCGGGGTCGAGACGTAAAGTTCGGCGGCGAGTCGCTGATCTATGAAGTCGGTGAAGCTCTTGCGGAAACTGTCCACCATTGTGCCAACGCCGATATTGGCCGACAGCGCCATCAGCAATGCTGTCATGGCAAGTGACATCTGGGGGATCTGTGCGCGGGTCTCGGCCAGAACCCATTCAGGAAGGGAGCCGCGTAGCGCCCGGCGCAGCATATGCAGCATTCCGGTCAGGAAAGCGGGCATCAGCGCCGCAGTTCCCAGAAGCACAAGGCCCATCGCTCCGAACCCTGCAAGCAGCCCATCTCCCCAAAGGACAAGCGCAGCGGCGAAACAAAACAGTATGACTGCCGCAAGCGACAGAATCCCGGGCCTGAGCGGGCGATCTTCGGACAGGACCGAATGGCGGGCGCCCCGGATCATCGGGCCGGATGCGCTCAGCAAGGTGCCAAGGATCGCAATTGCAAGACCGCCAAGCCACCAGACCGGACGCAAGGCGATCCCGGTCCCGACCTGCGCTCCGTAGATCCCGTCCAGCGTTCCCGACACGCCGGGCATCAGCATCGTTGCCAGAACATATCCCAGCACCACGCCCAGCAACCCGGAGATTGCCGCGATCGCGGCCAGCTCAGCCAGCATCAGCGCCGTGACCAGCCGGGACGGAACCCCTAGTGAGCGTAGCACGGTTACGGTCCGCCTGCGCTGCGCCATTGCAAGGCCGGTTGTCCCGCGAATGATGAACAGCCCCACGACAAAGCACAAAGCACCGAAGGCGGTCAGATTCAGCCGGAAGCTTTCGGTCAGGGCAGAAGGGTCAACCGGGACCGAAGGATCGACGCGGCGCAGCGCCGGGATGACGGTTCCGGGGTCTGGCGATGCAAGAGGCTGGGGCGGTGTCAGGATCAGCGCATCATAGCCCTGGCGATCCAGAAGCTGCATCGCGGTGTCGATATCCGTCACCGCCTCGCCCAATGGGACTGCGTCGCTTTCGATCAGTCCCGGCCCGGATGCGCTGCCCGGCGGCACAAAGATCGTATCCGGTGCCGTGGGATGTGTGTCGAAATTCGCGTTCGGCCAGATGCCGGATGGTGCCGTCAGCGGATCTATCCCGGTCAGGGAAACGGTGACTCCCGGTGCAATTTCAGCGTCGCCCTGAACCAGCGGGCTGACAAGCACCGCCGACCGGCGCAGCGCCACGAAATCCTCAACCGGGATTGTGCCGCCATCGTGGCGCTGAAGGCGAGGCAGTTCTGCGATGCCGGTTATGCGTGCGGCATTGTCCAGACTGGCGCGGGCCTCGGCATTGATCGCCTGCACCCCGGTCCACAGCGCGGTTGCAAGGGCGATCCCTGTGATCAGCGTGAAAAGCTGAACCGGATTGCGCCGCCAATGCGACCAGAGCGTCGCCAGCACCGCAGGAATCATGGCAGTGCGACCTGTCCGTGGCTCAGATGCAGCCGGGCTTCCAGACGATTTGCAAGCCTTGTGGAATGCGTCACCATCAGCAGGGCGCAGCCGATATCTTCCACGAGGCCCAGCAACTCTGCCATGACCTGATCCGCTGTCTCTTCATCCAGATTGCCCGTCGGCTCATCCGCAAGCAGAAGATCGGGGCGCAGCGCCATCGCCCTGCCGATCGCCACGCGCTGCCGCTGACCGCCCGAGATCTGATCGGGCATCCGCTCGGCCAGCCCGGCAAGCCCCAGCCGGTCGGCAAGCGCCCTTGTCCAGTCCGCATCGTAACGAGAGGCAAGCCGTGCATGCATCGCCAGATTATCGGAGACATTCAGGCTTGGGATCAGGTTGAATTGCTGAAAGATCAGCGCGACCTTCTGCCGCCTCAGCCGTGCAAGCGCCCGGTCCGGCAAATCGCAGATATCCTGCCCTGACAGGACGATCTTCCCGCCATCCGGTCGATCCAGCCCCGCGATCAGGTGCAACAGGGTGCTTTTGCCAGACCCGCTTTCTCCGGTCAGTGCCAGAGACTGCCCGAAATCCAGTGTGAGGCTGACATCGGACAGAACCGGAATCCGCGTTCCGGCGCGGTGATAGGTTTTCTGCAGATGGGATATGCTGAGCGCCGGAGTGGACATGCCGGGCCTATAATTGTTTCCGGGCAGAGTGCGAGACGCCATTAAACGTAGGGCATGCGCCATATGCGGGCAGGTGTCGATAGGAAAAAGCTACAGCTCGCCCGGATACAGAACCGCAGCCGGGCTGCCGTCCTGACTGTCCAGCATCGAGGCGACCCGCTCCAGCACAGAGATCATCATCGCCTGCTCCCAGTCGGGCAATGCGTCGAAATCAGCAGCAAAACGCTGCTGAAGCGCATCCGGAGCGCGTTCAAGCGCGGTGCGTCCGGCCTCGGTCAGCAGGATCATGGTTTGCCGCCGGTCGGTCTGGCTTTGCTGACGGGTGACATGGCCCAGACGTTCCAGCTTGTCGATCATAGCGGTCACGGTTGCGGGCGCGACATGCATTCGCCGGGCAATGGCTGTGCCGGTCGTGCTGCCGGTCTCGGCGACGATCTGGACCACCCGCAATTGCACCGGCGTCAACCCTGCGGATTGCGCCAGTTCCTTGCCATGCACTTCGGTCGCCCGCAGGATACGGCGCAACGCAATCAGACAAACATCGATCCGGTCCAAGTTCAGCCCCCTTACCCCGCCAAGGTCAGGTCATTTTCCGGATTCGCGGGGTCTGGTCAATTCCCTAAAGATAATTCCTTAGAGTTATAAAAAATTTACACTACGAAACATCCAGTAATACTTGGCTGAAAAGCGCGTAAATGCGCTATAAGCGCGTGGAAAAGGAATGCTGCGGTTGCAAAAGGGGAAAATTGTGTTAGTTAGTGTCTCGAAATAAATCGGGGATCGCGACGTGAAAGACATGATCGAGAACGAAACTCAGGACAGGCTGACCTTCCGCAAGCCGGAGGCAGAGGATGGCAGCAACATCTGGGAACTGATCAAGGCGTGCAAGCCGCTGGATGAAAACAGCATGTATTGCAACCTGATCCAGTGCGATCATTTCGCGGATACCTGCATTCTGGCTGAAAAGGACGGTGTGCCTGTCGGCTGGATCTCGGGTTATCTGTTGCCTGACGCGGACGATACGCTGTTCGTGTGGCAGGTCGCCGTCTCGGAAGAGGCGCGTGGTCTGGGTCTTGGTGGACGGATGCTGGACAAGCTTCTGTCGCGCGAGGATATGGCCGGTGTACTGAAACTTCAGACCACCATCACCCGCGATAACGATGCAAGCTGGGGCCTGTTCCGCAGTCTGGCGGATCGTCATAATGGCATTCTCACCGATGAGCCTCATTTCAAGAAGGACGACCATTTCGACGGCGAGCACGCCACTGAACATATGGTCACGATCCGCTTTTCGGCACCGGTGGCCCGCGTCGCCTGATGGGCGGCACAGAAACCGGACCCTTTCCCATTCATTTTTCCCGAGGTAACTCTCATGCCGACTGACAAGACGGCCGATACCGCAGTTTTCGAGCGCCGCGAATCCGAGGCGCGTTCCTATTGCCGCAGTTTTCCGACGGTGTTCACCAAGGCGAGCGGTTCAGTCATGACCGATGAGAAGGGTCGCGAGTATATCGACTTTCTCGCGGGCTGTTCATCGCTGAATTACGGTCACAACGACCCGGATATGAAGGCTGCTCTGATCGAGCATATCGGCAATGACGGCATCGCTCACGGGCTGGACATGTTCACTGTCCAGAAAGCCGCGTTTCTGGACGCTTTTGAGCGCATTGTGCTGAAGCCGCGCGGGTTGGACTATAAGGTGATGATGACCGGCCCGACCGGGACCAATGCCGTCGAGGCCGCGATCAAGTTGGCCCGCAAGGTCACCGATCGCCGCAATATCATCGCGTTTACCAATGCGTTTCATGGCATGACGATGGGCAGCCTTGCGCTGACCGGCAATGCTGGCAAGCGCGGCGGGGCAGGCGGCGGTAGTCTGGCGGATGTGACCCATATGCCTTTCGAGAACGCGATGGGCGACACCGACACGCTGGAATATATTGAATGGGCGCTCGACAACCCGTCCAGCGGGATCGACGCGCCTGCGGCCTTTATCGTTGAGCCGGTGCAGGGCGAGGGCGGCCTGAACGCGGCCAGCAAGGAATGGCTGCAGGGTATTCAGCGCATTGCCCAGAAGCATGGTGCGCTGCTTATCATCGACGATATTCAGGCCGGGATCGGCCGGACCGGGACGTATTTCTCGACCGAGGAATATGGGCTGGACCCCGATATGATCACGCAGGCCAAGTCGTTTTCCGGCATGGGTCTGCCTTTCGCGGCGCTGCTGATCAAGCCCGAGCATGATATCTGGAAGCCCGCCGAACATAACGGCACGTTCCGGGGCAACACGCATGCGTTTGTGACGGCTCGCGTCGCGCTTGAGAAATTCTGGGCGGATGAGGGCTTTGTGCAGGATATTCAGCGCAAGGGCGACTATCTGCGCCAGCGGCTGGAGGCAATGGCTGCACTGGTTCCGGATGCCACGCTGAAAGGCCGTGGCATGATGCGCGGGATCGATGTCGGCAGTGGCGAACTGGCCGGGAAAATCTGCGCGAAATGTTTCGAGAACGGTCTGATTATCGAAACCTCGGGCGCTCACGAAGAAGTGGTCAAGGTGCTTGCGGCGCTGACCATTCCTGATGAAATTTTCACCAAAGGTCTGGATATCCTGGAGGCCGCGATGCGCGAAGCTACCGGAAACAACCAGATCGCAGCGGAGTAAACCAATATGATTATTCGTGATTTCAACAAGCTGAAGAATACCGACCGCGATGTGAAGGATGCACAATGGTCATCCGTCCGCATGCTGCTGGCCGACGACAAGATGGGGTTTTCGTTCCACATCACCACGCTTGAGGCGGGTTCGGAACATACCTTTCATTATAAGAACCATTTCGAAAGCGTGTACTGCATGTCCGGCAAGGGCTCGATCACCGATCTTGCGACCGGCGAGACGCATGAAATCACGCCCGGCGTGATGTATGCACTGAATCTGCACGACAAGCATACGCTCCGTGCCGAGGAAGAACTGGTCATGGCCTGCTGCTTCAACCCGCCCGTGACCGGCAATGAGGTCCATCAGGCGGATGGTTCCTACGCCGCCGCACCCGAGGATGCCTGAATTCGCGATTTGCGCGATATTATAACAATCAGTCAGAGGCCCGGCCCGTCACAAGGGCCGGGAAAGCGAATGACCGATCTGAATTTCCCCGCACATACTGTCGAGAAAATCGGCGGCACATCCATGAGTCGGCTGAAAGAGCTGCGCGACACGCTTCTGATCGGCGACCGCAAGGGGGCCGATCTTTACGGACGCATCTTTGTCGTCTCGGCATTTGGCGGGATTACCAACCTACTGCTGGAGCATAAGAAGACCGGAGAGCCGGGCGTCTATGCAAGCTTCGCCAATGCCTCGGAAGGTCATGGCTGGCTGGAGGCGCTCGACCGTGTGGCCGAGGCGATGCGGGCGGCGAATCATGATATTCTCGATCATCCGGCTGATCTGAGCCGTGCCGATGATTTTGTCCGCGAACGGATCGAGGGCGCACGCTCATGTCTGTTCGATCTTCAGCGGCTTTGCAGCTATGGCCATTTCCGGCTGTCACGACACATGATGGTGTTCCGTGAGCTTCTTTCCGGTCTCGGGGAAGCGCAGTCGGCCTTTGTCGCCTCGCTGTTGCTGAACCGCGCCGGGGTGGCCGCGCGTTATGTCGATCTGACCGGCTGGCGGGATGAACGGGAACTGACTCTGGACGAGCGCCTGACGGCGGGGATCACGGGCATCGACCTGACCGCTGAACTGCCCATCGTGACCGGCTATGCGCAATGCACCGAAGGGCTGATGGCCGAATTCGACCGCGGCTATTCCGAGGTTACGTTCTCGCGCATGGCGGCTCTGACCAATGCGTCCGAGGCGATCATCCACAAGGAATTTCACCTGTCCTCTGCCGATCCCGGCATTGTCGGGCAGGAGGCCGTGCGCAAGCTTGGCCATACGAATTACGATGTGGCCGACCAGTTGGCGAATCTGGGGATGGAGGCGATCCATCCGAAAGCCGCCAAGACCCTGCGCCAGAAGCAGATTCCGCTGCGGGTCACGAATGCGTTTGAACCTGACGATCCCGGTACGCTGATCAATGACAGTTTTGCCGAAACGACCGGGGCTGAAATCGTCACCGGCCTGCCCGTCGTCGCCCTTGAGGTGTTCGAGCAGGATATGGTCGGCGTGAAAGGCTACGATTCGAAGATCCTTGAAGTGCTGACCCGGCATAACGCCTTCATCGTCTCGAAAACCTCGAATGCGAACACGATCACGCATTTCCTCGCCACGCCGCCCAAACGCGCACGCCGGATCGAGAATGAGCTGTCAGAGCTTTACCCTGCGGCGCAGGTCTCGGCCCGTTCGGCAGCGATTGCCTCGGCGGTGGGGCGGAACCTGACCGGGCAGCATACGCTGATGCGCGGCCTTCAGGCTTTGGCGCAGGCCGGGATCAATGTCGAGGCGGCGCATCAGCCGACCCGCGCGGTCGATGTCCAGTTCCTGCTGGATCGCGACGATCTGGAACGTGCGATCAAGGTCCTGCATGCCGATCTGATCGAAAGCGAGGCTGCCGAACGGATCGCCGCTTAAACGCCGGACAGTCTGTCGGATAAGTTCAGAAAATGCCGTGATCCTGAATTGGCGGGGTCGCGGCTTTTCGTTGTTGAAGGTTATGTGGGTCCGTTTGCCGCAGGGTTTGCTGACTTTCCGGCGGATAGCTGTTCCGATTTTTCCAGCTTAAGTTCTGGACATTGCCGGAGATAGTTGTTTGCTGAACATAATCGGTTGGCCAGATTTGGGCAGTCCATAACCGGAAACATGACGGGACAACGCAAGATGGGGCATCTGGCTGGCTGGCTGATAAATATGATGCTCGCAGTTCAAGGGTGCCGATCTTGAGTGAGGCTGCAAAACTCCAAGACCCTGAATCGGTGCGTCTGACGCAGTCGTTGGAAGCAGACATGCTGCGCCTTGGCGGGGCACTGACGGTCTGGACATTGCCCGAGCTTCCCGAAAACCGTCCCGGACGGATCGACCTTTCCGAAGTGACGCAGCTTGATACGGCAGGGGCGTGGTATCTGGCCCGCGCCCGGCAGGCCGGAACGGCGCTGCAGGGGCTGAGCGAAGGGCGCTCCGAACTGATCGGCATGGTCTCCGGCTCGCTTGGTGAAACAGAGGCAAACCAGCCAGCCCCGCCCCGCTGGCGCGAATTTCTGGATCGGACGGGCAGGCGGGTCGTCGGCTCTCTGAGTTTCGTGAAGGAGCTGGCCGAATATCTCGGGCGCTTCCTGAGTGCGCTTTTCCGCTGCGTGCTCCATCCCTCCGAGTTCCGCTTTACCTCGCTGATTCATCATTGTCAGGAAACGGGTCTGAGGGCAGTGCCGATTGTTTTCACCATCTCATTTCTGATCGGGGTGGTGCTGGCATTTCAGGGAGCAGCACAGTTGCGACAATTTGGCGCAGAGGTCTTCGTTGTCGATCTGATCGCCATTTCCATTCTTCGCGAACTCGGCATTCTGCTGACTGCGATTGTGGTTGCCGGGCGCACGGCATCGGCGCTGACCGCCTCTATCGGATCGATGAAGATGCGCGAGGAAATCGACGCGATGCGCACGCTCGGCATGGATCCCAATATGGTGCTGATCCTGCCCCGTGTACTGGCGCTTGTTTTGACGCTGCCGATCCTCGGGCTTTTATCGGATGTCGCCGGGCTGCTTGGCGGTGCCGTCATGTCATGGGTCTCGCTGGGGATTTCACCGGCGATGTTCCTTGCGCAGCTTAAGGAAACCAATGTTGATCATGCGATAGTGGGGCTGTCAAAGGCGCCGGTCTTCGCGATCATCATCGGGGTGATCGGCTGCCATGCGGGCATGAAGGTCGGCAAGGACGCTGAATCGCTTGGCCGGATGACCTCGACCGCCGTTGTGAACGCGATTTTTGCCGTCATTATCTCGGATGCGCTGTTCTCGGTCTTCTTCTCGGAGATCGGCCTGTGACCGCCGCGAATGTCATCGAGGTGCGCGGGCTGCGCAATCAGTTCGGGGATCATGTTGTCCATGACGGGCTGGATCTGGATGTGCGACGCGGTGAAATTCTCGGCGTGGTCGGCGGTTCCGGCACCGGGAAATCGGTTCTTCTGCGCAGTATTGTCGGGCTGATCCAGCCCCGCGCGGGCGTCGTACGCGTCTTCGGGCAGGAAATCGGCAAAATGAGCGCCAAGGATCGCGAAGCGGTCGAACGTCGCTGGGGCGTGATGTTTCAGGACGGAGCGCTGTTTTCCGCGCTGAATGTCCGCGAGAATGTCGAGGTGCCGCTTCGCGCCGTGCCGGGGCTTGCGGATGCGGACCGGCAGGCTCTGGCCCGGCTCAAGGTCGCGATGGCCGGGTTGCCGCCCAATGCGAATGGGAAATTCCCTTCGGATCTTTCAGGCGGGATGCGCAAGAGGGCAGGGCTTGCCCGTGCGCTTGCGCTCGATCCCGAGATCGTCTTTCTGGATGAGCCGACCGCAGGGCTGGACCCGATCGGCGCGGATGCTTTCGACCGGCTGATCGTCAGCCTGCGCGATGCCATGAATCTCTCGGTCTTTCTGGTGACGCATGATCTGGATACGCTGCACGCCTGTTGTGACCGGATCGCGGTTCTTGCCGAAAAGCGCGTGCTGACAACCGGAACGATGGCCGAAATGCTGGAGATCGACCATCCTTGGGTGCATGAATATTTTCATGGTCCGCGCGCCCGCGCCGCCATGACATCGGAAGATGAGGACGGGTAGGAAAATGGAAACCAAAGCGAATTACGTGTTGATCGGCACATTCACCGTTTTCGGGTTTCTGGGGATACTCGGTTTCCTGATGTGGTTCGCCAAGCTGGAGCTGAATCGCCAATTCGCGTATTATGACGTGTATTTTCCAGATGTTGCGGGTCTTTCTGTCTCGTCACAGGTGCTGTTCGCCGGTCTGAGCGTCGGGGAAGTGGTCGATATGACGCTCGTTCCCGACGGAGAGGATGCGGTGCGGATCCGGCTGGAAGTGGATGAAGATACCCCCGTCCGAACCGATTCGCTTGCATCGCTGGAAACCTCGGCGGTGACCGGTGTGTCGATTGTGGAAATCTCGTCCGGCAGCCGCGATGCACCGTTTCTGGCGGACAGTTCCGATGATCAGACCCCGGTGATCCGGACCGGCCGGTCGGCGCTGCAATCGCTGGAGCAGCAGGCACCGGAATTGCTGGGCCGTTTGAACCGGCTGGCGATGCAGCTTAATCAGTTGCTGGGGCCGGATAATCAGCAGCGCGTAGCGTCGATCCTGACAAATGTCGAAAGCGCATCGGGAAATCTGAACCGGACGATGGAAGATATTTCCGCCGCGACCGAGGCAATTGCCTCTGCCGCAAGTGATTTTGAAGGGTTCGGCAGCCAGCTCAAGACATTGGGCGATACTGCCGGAACCACGCTGACACGTTTCTCGGATGCTGCAAGCGAGGCGGAGATCGCGCTTGCGACGGTTAATTCCTATGTCACCGACGATCTGACTCCGCTGACGACAACCCTGCGCGAAACCGCACTGGTCGCGAAGACCGACCTTGCCGCGTTAGGAGAGCGTGCTCAGGGCAGTCTGGACAAGTTCGACACGGCCGCCGAAAGCGCGACACGGACTTTCGATGCAGTGACCGGCGTGGTCGATGAGGTCGGACCGGTTTTCAGCGATCTGCGCGTTACATTGGGCGGAATGAACGAGGCCATGTCCGGGCTGCCGGAAGCACTGCCCCGGATCATCGCCAGTGTCAGCAATGCCGGCGATTCCGCTGCGGCTGCGTTCGAATCCCTGCGTGTCATGCTGGACAGTTCCCGCCAGCCGGTGCAGGTTTTCACCCGAGAGAGCCTGCCGCAGTTCTCCCGCCTGTCGACCGAGTTGCGGAGCCTGGTTTCGAATGCGGATCAGTTTATTTCCGCGCTGAGACGTAATCCCGCCCAGCTTCTGCAGGGACAACCGACACCCGAGTTCCGCCGTTGAGGTCATGATGCTTAGATCTGTTCTGCTGATGATTTGCCTGACCGTCGCCCTGCCGGGCTGCGCTGCCTTGTCCGCGTTGCAGGGTGAGCCCAACCGGGACGTTTTCGAATTACGGTCTCCGCCCGCCGGGATCGGGGCATGCCGCAGCAGCGGTGTCGCCGAGCTGGTGATCGAACTGCCCAAGACGCGCGGCACGCTGGACAGCGAACGCATCATGATCCGCCCCTCCGATCTGCAGACCCAGTATCTGCCGGATGCGATCTGGGGCGATACCGTTCCCGTAACCCTGCAGCGCCTGCTTGTCGAAACGCTTGGGAATTACGGTGCCTTCACGCATGTGGGGCGGGCGCCTTTGGGGATTTCGGGTGATTATGCGCTGCTCAGCGAGATCAGGCATTTCAATGCCCAGACGACTGAAAACGGTGCGCTGATCCGGCTGGATGTCGTGGCGGATCTGGTCCGAGAAATGGACGCCACGGTCGTTTCGCGGGGCCGGTTCAGCGCCACGACTGAAGCGGCAGGCACACGCACACGCGACCTGATCCCGGCATTCGATCTTGCTGCGCAACAGCTTGTGGCAGAGATGGCCGAATGGGCGCTGCGCGGAGTAGGCGTCGATCCGAATGGCTGCAACTGAGCGGTAGCGGGTTCAGCCTTTCGCCGTGATCAATGCGGCTCTGTGCGCGAAAATAAATGTCGCGCACAGGAGAGATCATCAGATCAGTAGGGGCTGTCTTCGAAGTAGAAATCTTCGGCGTTTTCCTGCGTGATCAGCTCGGAGGTGATGATGAATTCGCCGGTCATCGGAGCAGCGCCTGTCACGCCGACGGCCGTCATCTCGATTGCGGTCGATATCATGGAGGGAGGATAGGTGACGTTCACCGGCACCGTCTCATCGCCGTTGCGGATGCGGTCGACCATTTCCTTCATGCCCGCGCCGCCGACCACGATCATTTCGCCTTCGCGGCCTGCCTGTTCGATGGCGGCAAGCGCTCCGACGGCCTGATCGTCATCCGCAGCCCAGACAGCGTCGATTTCCGAGAAGCGGGACAGGTAGTCCTGCATCAACGTAAAGGCGTTGTCGCGGTTCCAGTTGGCGTGATCCATCGCCAGAACCTCGATATTCGACCCTTCCAGAGCGGCGTTGAAGCCGTCTACACGCTCATTATCGACCGTCGAGGGGATGCCGCGCATCACCACGATCTTCGCGCCGTCATCCAGCGTTTCGGCGAAATACTCTGCGGCGGTGCGGCCGAAGCTTTCATTGTCACCCGCGACATAGAGATCCTCGATCCCCTCCTGAGCCAGCCCGCGATCGACCACTGTCACCCAGGTGCCGCTTTCCGCGATACGCTGGATCGGCCCGGTCAGAGGCTCGGACTCGAAGGGCAGCACGACAAGCGCGTCGATACCACGCGTTGCGACCATGTCTTCCAGATCGGAAACCTGGGTTGCCGGATCGGATGTCGTGGTCAGAACGAAATCCATGTCGGGATAGGTTTCTTCCAGCCGCTCTACCGTGCGCTCGGCGTGATAGTTGAGCGCACCGGCCCAGCCATGCGTCGCGGCAGGGATCGACACGCCTATGGTCTGCGCGGCGGCAGGTACGGTGAAAGATGCGATCAACGCGGTTGTGGAAATCAGTGCAGTCTTCATGGTCTTCCTCCCTTATGAGTGAGTTCAGCGGGCAGGGCCCGTATTGCGTTGCAGGACCACCGCCAGAATGATGACGACGCCCTGAATGGCTCCGTTGAGATAGGGACTCACGAAATCGGTCAGGTTCAGGATATTGCCGATCAGGCTGAGGATCAGCACACCGACAACGGTGCCCCAGACCCGGCCAAATCCGCCTTTCAGAAGCGTACCGCCAATGATCACAGAGGCGATGGCCTCCAGCTCCCAGAGAAGCCCTGTCGCAGATGATGCCGATCCGAGGCGCGGCACATACATCACCACAGCCAGCCCGACCAGAAGCCCGAGAAGCGCATAGGTTATCAGCCGCACCCGCAGCACCGCGACCGATGAATAGCGTGCGACTTTCTCATTCGACCCGATGGCGGCGCAGTGGCGTCCGAATGCGGTATGCCGCATGGCGATTTCGCCAATGATCGCGACAAGCGCAAAAACGATGATCGGCCAGCTTATCCCTGCGATTCCGCCATAATAAAGCGGGCGATAAAGCTCTCCCATTTCATAACCCAGAGACAATGTTCCGCCATCCGCCAGCCAGGTAATCAGCGAGCGATAGATGCCCATCGTGCCAAGCGTGACGATAAAAGCCTCGATCCCGGCGCGGGTGATCAGCAGACCGTTGATCATCCCTGCGGCGAATCCCACAAAAAGCGCTATGGCAATGCCGATCAGTACGACGGGAAGCGTCACGCCCATACGCTCGGTCAGGGCATTCATCGCGAGGATCATCACACCTGCGACAAAAGCCGCCATTGAGCCGACCGACAGATCCAGCCCGCCAGCGGTGATGACGAAGGTCATGCCGACTGCAATGATGCCGATAAAGGCCGACCGTGCGAGCACGTTGGTCACATTTGCATAGCTGAGGAAGTTGTCGCTCAGCGAGATACCGATAAGCACAAGTGCGATCAGCGCCACGACGGGTCCGATCGTCTGAAGGTCGATCCGCATGCGCCGACCACCGGGTTTCTTCGCGGTTGCCTCGCTCATGCTGCGTTATCCTTGTGCTGTGCGTCCATGCCCATTGCGAGCTTCACAATGCGCTGCTCGTTAACGTCTTTGCCGCGAGCCTCGCCGGTCACCTGACCCGCATGCATCACCACCACCCGGTCGGCGAGGCCGATCAGTTCGGGCATTTCCGAGGAAATCACGATGATGCTGCGGCCTTCTTTGGCAAGCTTTGCGATCAGTTGATAGATCTGCTGCTTGGTTCCGATATCGATACCGCGTGTGGGTTCGTCGATAATGACGATTTCGGGGTTGCTCAGCAGGGTTTTTGCCAGCAGCAGCTTTTGCTGATTGCCGCCCGAAAGATCTCCGACAGCCATGCTGCGGTCAGGGGCGCGGATTGCGAAGTCGTCAATGGCCTTGGTCAGCGCCTGTTCTTCCTTCTTGCGGCTGATCAGCGGATTGCCGAATTCCGACAAAAGCGGCAGGGTCAGGTTTTCGCGAAGCGATTTTTCCAGCAGCAGACCGGCGCCCTTGCGGTCCTCGGTCAGGTAAACAAGCCCGGCCTTCACGGCGGCGGTGATATCTCCCGAAGGAAGCGTCTTGCCCTTCAGCTTCACCGTCCCGCTGCGCGGACGAAGCCCGGCAATCGCCTCGGCCAGTTCTGTCCGGCCCGAGCCGACAAGGCCGCCAATTCCCAGAACCTCGCCATGATGAAGCGTCAGGCTGACATTTTCGACCATGCCGGGGACCGAGACGTCACGAACCTCAAGGATGATCTCATTATCGCCGGTCGCCTTGGGCGGGAACAGGTCTGACAGTTCTCTGCCGACCATTGCCGTGGCCATGTCATGTTCGGAAAATTCTTCCACCAGACCGGATGTCACCATCGTTCCATCGCGCAGAACAGTCACGCGGTCGGCGATGCGTTTCACCTCTCCCAGCTTATGCGAAGTGTACAGGATCGCGACGCCCTGTTCGCGCAGCCGTTCGATCTGTTCGAAAAGAATCTCTGTTTCCCGCTCGGTCAGCACGGCGGTCGGCTCGTCCATGATCAGAACCCGCGCATCCCGTGAGAGTGCTTTGGCAATTTCCACCATCTGCTTGTCGGGAACCGAGATGCGACCGACCCGTGCTGAAAGATCGACGCGGCTATTCAGCCGCGACAGCAGCTCGGCCGAGCGCTGTCTCATCGCAGCGTGGTCCAGCCGCCAGCCTTTTTTCAACTCACGACCAAGGAAAATATTCTGATCCACAGACAGATGTTCGGCGAGATTGAATTCCTGATGGATCATGATGATCCCCAGATCCTCCGCCTCGTCGGAATGCGAAAACTCTATCGGTTTGCCGTCGAAGATAACGCGACCGCCTGTCTGAGACAGATAGCCCGCAAGAATCTTCATCGTCGTGGATTTGCCCGCCCCGTTTTCGCCGATCAGGGCATGAACCTCGCCAGGACGTAAGGCGAAATCGACGCCATGCAGTACCTCGATGAGACCGAAGGACTTGGTTACGTCTTCAAGGCTGAGGATCGGCTGGTTCATGGCATGACCTTCACCCATGCCGTGTCCGACTCATTCGAGCGGACACAGGCGTCGATGAAGTAGAGACCCTCAAGACCGTCTTGTAAACCGGGGACCAGCATGGGTTCCGGTAAGGTTTCGCCTGCCTGATGTGCCCGGATCGCGGCAGCGGCTTCCGTGTAGATATTGGCGAAGCCTTCCAGATAACCCTCGGGATGGCCCGGCGGCACCCGGCTGGCTGCCATGACGCTTTCCGGTGTCCCCGGCCCGCCCCGGCGCAGCTTTCTGGTCGGCTCGCCGAATGGCGTGAACCAGAGCGTTTCCGGCGCCTCATGCGCCCATTCCAGGCCGCCCTTGTCGCCGTAAACGCGCAGTTTCAGCCCGTTCTCCGTGCCCGGCGCGACCTGCGAACACCAGATCGAGCCTTTCGCGCCCTCGGCATAGCGCAGAAGGATATTCGCATTATCATCCAGCTTTCGTCCGGGAACAAAGGCGGTCAGATCGGCGGCCAGTTTTTCCGGGATCATGCCGGTTACGAAGCGGGCAAGCTGAAACGCATGTGTGCCGATATCGCCAATCGCGCCACCCGCACCGGCTTTGGACGGATCGCCGCGCCATTCGGCCTGTTTCGAGTCGCTGGCCTCGGTCAGCCAGTCCTGCGCATATTCGGCCTGCACCAGCCGTATCGTTCCCAGATCGCCTCGCGCCACCATTTCCCGCGCCAGACGGATCTGAGGATAGCCCGAATAATTATGGGTCAGGAAAAACAGCGCATCCGAAGATTTTATCGTCTCGGCCAGATCCTGCGCTTCTTCCAGAGTGGCGGTCATCGGCTTGTCGCAGATGACGTGAATGCCCTGCGCAAGAAATGCCTTTGCGACCGGAGCATGCAGGAAGTTCGGTGTGCAGATTGAGACAGCGTCGATACCGTCCTCGCGTGCAGCCTCTTGCTGCGCCATTTTTTCGTAATCGTCATAGGCGCGGTCCTGCGCGATCCCCAACTCGGCGGCGCTTTGCTGCGCCTTTTCCGGGGTCGAGGAAAGTGCACCTGCGACAAGCACATATTCGCCGTCGATCCGGGAGGCGATGCGGTGCACATTGCCGATCATCGCTCCGGCACCGCCGCCGACCATCCCTAGCCTTAAAGGTTTATGCGTGTTCATTTGCGCTCTCCAAGTCCCAACATGCGTAGATTGG
Organism: Paracoccus aerodenitrificans; assembly: GCF_027913215.1. GTDB lineage: Bacteria > Pseudomonadota > Alphaproteobacteria > Rhodobacterales > Rhodobacteraceae > Paracoccus > Paracoccus aerodenitrificans. Next base: position 2,625,092 of record NZ_CP115784.1, on the reverse strand, counting down.
CGTCCTGATCGACGCCGGAATCCGCGAAATCGTCAAAAACTCGATCCGTGACCGGGATAATGTGATCACGAACGAATTGAGCCCCTTCACGTGCGCCGTCCTCTGGGTGCTTCATCGCGCATTCCCATTCGACGACGGCCCAACCATCGAAATCCATCGCGGTCAGTTTCGAAAAAATCGCCTTGAAATCGACCTGCCCGTCGCCGGGGCTGCGGAACCGCCCGGCGCGGTCGATCCATGACTGATAGCCGCCATACGCACCTTGCCGCCCTGTCGGATTGAACTCGGCATCCTTGACGTGGAACATCCCGATGCGGTCCGCATAAATGTCCAGATTTTCCAGATAATCGAGCTGCTGAAGCAGGTAATGAGAGGGGTCGTAAAGCATCTTCGCCCGGGGATGCTCGTCCACGCGGTCGAGGAACATTTCGAAGGTCACGCCGTCATGCAGATCTTCGCCGGGGTGGATCTCGAAGCAGATATCCACCCCTTTCGCATCGGCGTGGTCCAGTATCGGCCGCCAGCGTTTCGCAAGCTCATCAAAAGCGGCTTCCACCAGCCCGGCGGGCCGCTGCGGCCAAGGGTAGAAATAGGGCCATGCCAGAGCGCCGGAAAACGCCGCCATGCGATCCAGACCAAGCAGGGCCGAGGCGTCGATGGTATTCTTGACCTGCTCCACCGCCCATTGCTGACGCGCTGCCGGATTGCCGCGCAATTCCTGTGGTGCGAAGCCGTCAAACGCCTCATCGAATGCAGGGTGGACGGCCACAAGCTGGCCTTGAAGATGCGCGGAAAGCTCGGTGATCTGGATTCCGCTTTCCGCCGCACGGCCTTTCAGATCGTCTGCATAGTCGCGGGACGTAGCTGCCTGATCCAGATCTATCAGAGACTTCGTGCCGGACGGGACCTGAACACCTTCATACCCGCAACCGGCAGCCCAGGCGGTGATCGAATCGAAATTGTCGAACGGTGCCGTGTCGCCCGCAAACTGTGCGAGAAACAGCCCCGGCCCTTTGATCGTCTTCATGCTCCCCCCAACGGAAAGACGTCATGCAATCGGTTACATATGAGGTGACACAGGATGAAATGGTTTACAACTGTTATCTTTTGTCTAAGCTCGAATTTCCAATGAGCACGTAAGAACACTGTGAAAGATCAATCCCGGGCACCACGAATCCACGATGTCGCCAGACTTGCAGGCGTTTCCTCCGCCACGGTCAGCCGGGCGCTGTCGAAACCGGATATGGTGTCCGAGGCAACCCGGCAGGCGGTCGCAGAAGCGGTACGGGAAACCGGCTATATCGTGAATGTAACGGCCCGCAATCTGCGCCAGCAACAGGTCGGCGGTGTTCTGGCACTGGTTCCCAATCTGGCGAATCCCTTCTTCTCGGAGATACTTTCGGGGATAGCGTCCACCCTGCGTGCGCGGGGCCTGAATCTTCTGGTGCTCGATACACGCGCTGCGAATGATGGCGCACCGGCGGCGACGATGGCGTCATATCTGAACCGTGCACGTTGCGACGGGGTGATTGTCATGGATGGTGCCGTGCCGGCAGAGATGCTGTCGGCGCCCTCTTGTCCTCCGGTTGTGCAGGTCTGCGAATGGACCAGAGGGCTGAACGCGCCCCGTATTCTGGCCGATAATGCCGGCGGCGCATGCGAGGCCGCGCGTCACCTGACAGAGTTGGGGCATCGCAGGATTCTGCATTTGCGTGGACCTTCGGGAAACACGCTGACGACCTCACGGCAAAGCGGGTTTGTCGAGGGTGTGAACAGGGCTGGAATTGACATTGACCGGGATGTGACCCGCATCGACGGGGATTTTAGCCTTCGCTCGGGGTTTGAGACCGCTGCCCGCCTTGCCAGGATGCAGCCCCGGCCAAGTGCGGTGTTCTGTGACAATGATGAAATGGCAATTGGCCTGATTCATGGCCTGCATCAGCTTGGATTGCGTGTGCCGGACGATATCTCGGTGGTTGGTTTCGACAATATCGAGATGGCACGCTACAGCCTGCCTCCGCTGACTACGATCCGACAATGGCGTACAACTCTTGGGCGGAGGGCGGCTGAGACTCTGCTGGCCTCGATCGAAGGGGAAACGGTCGAGGATGTCGTGATATTGCCGGTAGAGCTTATTCTTCGTGACAGCACGGCAAGCGTCTAGCGGATTGGATGCAGGCTGCGGCGGAAGGTCGCGGGAAAGGCTCTGCCCAATTTCGGGAAGGTTCTGTAGCAAGGCTTGATGGCCTTCATGTACTGCAAACGAAGCGTTGTGTCCTGCTCTGGGAATGGGAATTATGTGACAATGACCGAGGTACGTGACAGCCGCACCGCCATTCGCCGGGGAGTTTCCTGCCGCTGTCCGAATTGCGGCGAAGGTCGGATTTTTCAGGGCTATCTGAAGGTTGTTGAGAGCTGTGCGCATTGCGGTGCGCCTTTGGCAAAATATCCGGCGGCGGACGGTCCTGCCTTTTTCACGATGACGTTCGTCATGCTTCTGCTGATTCCGGTCATCGGCTTCGGCTGGGTCCTGTTCGAGCCCGATCCGCTGACATTTCTGATCGTCCTGACTGTGCTGATGACGGCGCTGACTCTGGTGCTGCTGCGGCTCTGCAAGGGCGCTTTCATCGGGTATCTCTGGGCCAAGAATGAGCGCGACCGGGGCGCATAGCGATTTTCGCCATGTTTGGGGTTGATGTGGGTGATCACAGCCTACAAGTCAGGACTCCAAGCATAAGGTGCAGACATGTCCAACGCTCTTCTCTTCGAACCTTACCAATTGGGTGACCTCACCCTGTCCAATCGTGTCGTAATGGCGCCGCTGACGCGGAACCGGGCGGCGGACGGGCTGGTTCCGGGGCCGAATGCGGCCGAATATTATGCGCAGCGGGCTTCTGCCGGGCTGATCATTGCCGAGGCGACTCAGGTGTCAGAGCAGGCGCAGGGCTATCAGGACACGCCCGGCATCTATTCCGACGCGCAGGTCGCCGGATGGCGCAAGGTGACGGACGCCGTTCATGAGAAAGGCGGAAAAATCTTTGTGCAGCTTTGGCATACCGGGCGGATCTCTCATGTTTCGGTGCAGCCGGGCAATCGCGCTCCGGTGGCGCCTTCTGCGGTTGCCGCCGATGCCAAGACCTTCGTTGACGGCGGGTTTCAGCAGGTCTCAGAGCCCCGCGCCCTGGAACTGAGCGAAATTCCGGATGTGATCGACAGTTTCCGTAGTGCCGCCGCGAATGCGATCAGGGCCGGGTTCGATGGGGTCGAGATTCACGCGGCGAATGGCTATCTGATCGACCAGTTCAGCAAGGATGGGGCCAATAAGCGGGATGATGATTATGGCGGTTCCATCCAGAACCGTGCACGCTTCCTGCTTGAGGTGATGCAGGCTGTGATCGGTGAGATCGGTCCCAACCGGACCGGGATCCGCATTTCGCCGGTTACTCCGGCGAATGGTATCAGCGACAGCGATCCGCAAAAGCTTTTCGACTATATCGTCGCCGAGCTGGACAAGCTTTCGCCCGTCTATCTTCATGTCATCGAAGGTGCGACGGGCGGTCCGCGCGATGTCGCGCCGTTTGATTATGCCGCGCTGCGCAAGCTTTTCCGCAGCACCTATATCGCGAATAACGGTTATGACCGCGAACTGGCCGATAAGGCTCTGGCTGACGGAGCGGCGGATCTGATCTCATTCGGTGCGCCCTATGTGGCGAATCCGGATCTTGTCGCGCGGCTTGAGGCAGGGGCAGCTTTGGCTGTGCCTGATCGCGACACGCTTTATGGTGGTGGGGCGAAGGGATACACGGATTATCCGACCATGTCCGGGACGGTCTGAGTTCCGGCGTGATAGGGCGGCGGCCGGATATCTTGGCCGCCGCCGTCTGAAAATACAGCGCCGCGGGGCGCTGCATCGGGTTCAGTCCAGAGGCCTCTGCCACTCACCATCCGCCCAGATGCCGCGCAGGGTGAAGCTGTCATCCAGCAGCACCAGATCGGCCGATCTTTTCGGGGCAAGGCGTCCGAACCGATGATCCAGCCCGATGGCGCGGGCAGGTTCAACTGTGGCCATCGCAAGGGCACGTTCGGGGGCAATGCCGACATCCCCGACAAGCGTTGCAATGGCGCGGTCCATGCGAAGATCCGCTCCGGCAAGGGTGCCGTCTGCCAGCGTCAACCGCCCCTTTTCGCGGCGGACAGGTCGGCCGTTCAGGGTCATTTCTGACAGAGTCGTTCCGGCAAATGCCATGCAATCCGTCACAAGGAAGATGCCGTCCGTGCGAGCGGCGAGTGCCGCTTTCATGGCCGCCGGATGCACATGGATGCCATCGGCGATCAGCCCGGCATTTGGCTCGGTTCTGGACAGGACCGCTCCGGTCAGGCCCGGGCTGCGATGTCCCATCTGGCTCATTGCGTTGAACAGATGCGTAGCGCAGCTTGCCCCTGCGTCGAAAGCGGCGCAGGCGGCGTCATAGTCGCAGTCGCTATGCCCAAGGCTGATAATCGCGCCAGCACCCGAGAGGGTCGCAATCTGCTGAGGCGTAACCGCTTCCGGGGCAAGCGTCACCATCAGGATCGGAAGGGTGCGGGCCGCGTCGCACAGCCGCGCAAGATCGGCCTCTTCCATCGGTCTGACAAGCGCCGGATCATGCGCACCCTTGCGGCGGGGATCCAGATGCGGACCCTCCAGATGCAACCCAAGGAATCCCGGCACGCCGCTTTCTGCTGCTGCGATACCGGCCTCGATCACCTTTGCCGTCGCGTCCGCTGTATCCGTGATCAGCGTTGGCAGGATGCCCGCGCAGCCAAGGTTGCGATGTGTCTCGCAGATATGGCGCAGAGCAGCCAGATCGGTAGAGCAGTCCACCATTTTCCCGCCGCCGCCATTGACCTGAAGATCAAGAAAGGCCGGCGCGATGATACCGTCGCAACTATGGGTGGGTTCACCGGCCTGACCGCGTGGAAGAATGGCGCTGATGAAACCATCCTCGATCACCAGCACATGATCGTCGATAAACTCGGCACCGTCGAAAATGCGTGCACCGGAAAGAATATGCTGCATCAGACGGTTTCCGTGACCTTGCGAAGATGCGGTGGCGTGTCGGGGTCGAAGCCACGACGCCGGGCAAGCCCTTCGACACAGGCATAGAAGCTTGCAATCTGGACCAGAGGCGCAATAAGCGGGTGCAGCCCGTCGACCGAGGGCAGCCGGGTGGTGCCGGGAACATCGGCACCTGTCAGGAAGACATCCGCGCCCTGCTCGGCCAGGCGCGTCGCTGTTGCGACGACCTGAGTCAGCGCCGCGTCCTCGACGCCAAGGACCAGAACCGGGAAATTCGCCTGAACGATTGCGGCGGGTCCGTGCAGAACCTCGGCGGCGCTGTATGCCTCGGCATGCATCCCGGAGGTTTCCTTCAGCTTCAGTGCTGATTCGTTGGCGATGGCATTGCCCGGTCCGCGTCCCAGCACATAGGCGGAACTTGCCCGCGCCAGCCGGTCCGAAAGCGGCGACCAGTCCATTGAAATGGCCTGCGCGAAGGCATCGGGCAGGGCTGCGACGGCGGCGCGAAGCTCATCATCCTGCCGCCACTCGGCTAGCAGAGCCAGCCCGGCAACGACCGAGTTGACGAAGGTTTTCGTGGCGGCGACGCTTTGCTCGACGCCCGCTTCCAGCGGCAGGCAGTGGCCTGCGGCCTCGGCCATCGGGCTGTCGGCATGGTTGGTGATGGCGACTGACAGAGCGCCTCCTTGTCCTGCGGCGCCGATCATGTCCACAATGTCCGGGCTGCGACCGGATTGCGAGATGCCGATACATGCGCCGCGATCCATCCGCAGCGGACGCTTGTAGATCGAGGCGATAGACGGCCCGATTGAAGCGACGGGGATGCCCGAATGCAACTCTATCGCATATTTCAGATAGGTTGCCGCGTGGTCCGAAGAACCACGAGCGACGGTTGCGAAAACCATCGGGTCCCGCTCGCGCAGGGCTTTTGCGGCGTGACTGACCACGTCGCGCGTGTTCTCCAGAAAGCGCGAGGCGGTTTGCGGAATTTCGGCCACTTCTCGGGCCATGTGGCTTTGGGTCATTCGCTTGTCCTTTCGGCCTTCGGGGCCAGTTTCAGTTCGACGGCGAAATCATAGGCATCGCCACGATAAACTGATCTTGTGAATTCGACGACCTGCCCGGACGGCAGGTATGAAACACGCTCGATCCGCAGCCCTGCCACGCCGAGCGGCACTTTCAGCAAGGCGGCGTCTTTCGCTTCCAGATTAACTGCTGAGATTCGCTGAACGGCGCGGATGGGCCGCGATTTGCGGGTTTCCAGCATGGAATACAGGCTGCCATCGACATTTTCGGGGTCCGGAAGGATTGAGGCGGGCAGCGACGCGCGTTCTATCGCAAGTGGTGTCCCGTCAGAGCTTCGCACTCTTTCCAGCCGGGCAACGCGGTCATTTGCGCCCAGACCGAGGGCCATCACCTCTTCCGGGGCAGGGGCGTGCAGGCCGCGGGCCAGCCAGTGACTTTCGACCTGGCGTCCGCGCCGCTGCATATCTTCGGTAAACGAGGTCAGCAGGGAAAGCGCCTGCTCCATCCGCTCGATTCTGGCGGCGACGAAGGTGCCCGAGCCACGTTTCTGCACAAGCTGGCCAGAGCTGACCAGAGCTTCGACACCCTTGCGCACGGTCACGCGGGACAATCCGGTCATGGTGGCGATTTCACGCTCCGGAGGCAGGCTGTCGCCGGGTTTCAACTGACCTGATTCGATGGCGCTGGCGATGCGGCGATGCAGTTGCACGTAAAGCGGGCCGCCCTTGGTATCGGTGAAGGCGGCGGGCGAGAACAACTCTGTCATGATGAAGCGCCCATCTGGATGGCCATGTCCAGAGCGCCGTCAACGGCACTGCCTTTTGAGCTTCGAAGCGGCCACGGCCCGTCAAGACGCTCGGCATAATACGGCCCAAGCCCGCCGGTGAACACCACCGGAAGATTGTCGTCCTGCTGAAGCGTTTGCAGGGCGTGGCGCACCTGTTCGACGGCATTTTCGAAGATCTCGCGGGCGGCAGGATCGTCCGAGTTGACGATACGCGGGGCCAGAGCCCCGAAATCGGCAGGCCGCGCGGTATTTCCGAACTCGATAATGCCCTCAATCCCGCCAAGCTGTGCCGAGATCTGTTTCAGAAGCGGCGTCATCGGGACGAATCCGTCTTCAGCCATCAGGGTTCGCGACAGCAACTCCCGGCCCATGACCGCGCCGCTTGCATGGTCTCCCAGCAAGAAGCCGCGCCCGCCGCTTTGCCGGATCTGGTTGCCGCGCTGAACGGCATAGACCGAGCCGGTTCCGATCGCGGCAAGTATCCCGTCATCGCTTCCAAGCGCACCCCGCGCCGCTATGACGCCATCATTTACGATCTGGGTCCGGCCGAAGGGCAGAAGCTCGGCAAGTCGTCTTGTCGCGCCGCTCATCGTTCCACCGGCCAGACCAAGCGTCGCAATCAGATCCTGCGGGCTTGCCTCAACGTTTTCCAAACTCTGCATCGTCGCGGCGATAATGCTGGTCGCCGCCGCGTCAACGCTGGTGTTGATATTGGCGGGGCCGCCCGTGCCGCGGCCCAGAATGCGCCCTTCTGCATCGGCCAATGCGGCACGACATCCGGTGCCGCCGCCATCGATTCCCAAGAAAAATACCATTTGCATCTCCTCTCGATACCAATACCAAAGCAATACCAAAAGAAAAGGGGAAAATTTTGTCTAGACGTATATATTAATAATCATTAGGCTCCAGACCCATTGATTTCGGGCTGTTTGCGTGATTCAGGCTCTGCAAGGAGACCTGATTTATGAGCAACCTTTTCTGGCTGACTGACGCGCAGATGGAGCGTCTGAAACCCTATTTCCCGAAATCCCACGGCAAGCCACGCGTTGACGACCGGCGTGTGCTGAGCGGCATAATATTCATCAATCGTAATGGCTTGCGATGGTGCGACGCGCCGACGGACTACGGCCCCGCCAAGACGCTCGACAACCGCTGGAAGCGCTGGAGCGAGAACGGGACCTTCGCCCGGATCATGGTGGGCCTCGCCGCCGAGAGCGCCGAACACAATACGATCATGATCGACGCGACCTATCTGAAAGCGCATCGCACGGCCTCGAGCCTGCGGATCAAAAAAGGGGGCGCGGGCGCCAGATCGGGCGAACGAAAGGCGGCATGAACACGAAACTGCACGCCGTCACCGACGCGAAGGGCCGCCCGATAGGGTTCTTCATGTCCGCCGGACAAGTCAGTGATTACACCGGGGCAGCGGCACTTCTGAACAGCCTGCCGGAGGCGGATTGGCTGCTGGCCGATCGGGGCTATGATGCCGACTGGTTCAGAGATGCCTTGAAAAACAAGGGGATAAAGGTTTGCATCCCGGGTCGGAAGTCGCGCAAGAAACCCGTCAAATACGACAAGCGGCGATACAAACGCCGCAACCGCATCGAAATCATGTTCGGCCGACTCAAGGATTGGAGGCGCGTCGCCACCCGATACGACCGTTGCCCCGAGACCTTCTTCTCTGCAATCCTGCTCGCCGCGACCGTCATCTTCTGGTTATGATCAAGAACGAGTCCTGAGCCTAGGAAAATCCCCGAAAATCGAATCGCTCGATAAAAAGGGTTTGCAATTGGTATTGCTTTGGCATTATTTTCTGGAAGGGGAGAATCGGATGAACGCTCGCAGCACCGAAGCCAGACATTCAGCATCGACCGGATTGCACGCAAATGCGTCCGGTGAGGTGCTGGCGCTTGCGCTCGATTCTCAGATCAACGCGCTGAACGCGCTGCGGCCCGCTTTTCCTGCAATTGAAAAAGCTGCCGAAGCGGGGGCTGCCGCGCTTCGGAGCGGTCATAAGATGGCCTATGCAGGCGCGGGAAGTTCGGGCCTGATGGCGATGGCCGATTGCCTTGAGCTTTCGGGAACATTCGGTGTACCGGTTGACCGGACGCCGATGCTGTTCGCGGGCGGCGCCGAGGCATTGCTGCATATGCGCGGCAGTGTCGAAGATGATCCAGTGCTGGCGCAGGACGATGTCGAACGCGCCGGTCTGGGAGAGGGCGATGTCCTGCTGACCGTATCGGCTTCGGGGTCGACGCCATATGCTCTGGCCGCGGCCGAAGCAGCGCAGGCTGCGGGGGCCGTCGTGGTCGGAATCGCGAATGTGCCTGACACATTGCTGCTGGCGACCGCCGATATTCCCGTGCTGATCGATACCGGAGCAGAGATCATTGCCGGGTCCACCCGGCTGGGTGCGGCGACTGCGCAGAAAGCGGCGCTGAACCTTCTGTCCGTCATGGTCGGCATCAAGCTGGGCCATGTTCATGACGGACATATGGTCAATCTTGTCGCGGATAACGCGAAACTTGTCGCCCGTGCGGCCCGGATCGTCGGAGAACTTGCACAGGTGCCGCCTCCGGTGGCCGAGGCTGCGCTGCTGGCAACGAAAGGCGCTGTCAAATCCGCGATTCTGGTTGCGCGTGGCATGGCCCCGGATGAAGCTTCGGCGGCGCTGGAGAGGACGGAGGGGCATCTTGCCCCGCTACTCGACTGATATAAAAGAGGAAGTCCATTATGGGCCGATACGGCCCGGATACAGGGAGAGGGAAATGAAAAAATCCATCAAGCTGGCATGTCTTGCCACGACGATTCTGGGTGGCGCTGCTGCCGCGCAGGACGTCACACTGACCATCGAAAGCTGGCGGAACGATGACCTGACCATCTGGCAGGACATTATCATACCGGCTTTCGAGGCAGCCAATCCGGGCATCAGGATCCAGTTCTCGCCCACCGCACCGGCGGAATATAACGCGATCCTGAATTCCAAGTTGGATGCAGGTTCCGCTGGCGATCTGATCACTTGCCGCCCGTTCGATGCTTCGCTTGAACTGTTCTCGCAGGGTCAGATCGCTGACCTGACCGATCTGCCGGTCATGGCGAATTTCTCGGATGTCGCGAAATCCGCATGGCAGACCGACGACGGAAGTGCGACATTCTGTGTACCGATGGCCTCAGTGATCCACGGCTTCCTGTATAACAAGACCGCGTTCGAGGAGCTCGGGCTGGAAGCTCCGACGACAGTCGACGAATTCTACGCGGTGCTCGACGCGCTCAAGGAAGATGGCACTTATATCCCGATGGCAATGGGAACGGCGGATCAGTGGGAAGCCGCGACGATGGGCTATCAGAATATCGGGCCGACTTACTGGAAAGGCGAGGAGGGCCGCAAGGCGCTTATCGACGGCAGCCAGAAGCTGACCGATGAACAATGGGTCGAGCCGTTCCGCCAGCTTGTCCGCTGGACCGATTATCTGGGCGACGGTTATGAGGCGCAGACCTATCCGGACAGTCAGAACCTGTTCACGCTTGGCCGTGCGGCGATCTATCCGACCGGGTCCTGGGAAATCGGCGTCTTTACGCCGCAGATTGAGGGCGCGTTCGAGATGGGAGCCTTCCCGCCGCCTGTCGCTGCCGAGGGCGATACATGCTATATCAGCGATCACACCGATATCGGGATGGGCATGAATGCCGCGACCGAGCACCCGGAAGAGGCGCGGACCTTCCTTGAATGGGTCGGTTCTCCCGAATTTGCCGCACTTTATGCGAATGCGCTGCCCGGCTTCTTCTCGATGAACGCGACTCCGGTCGAGATGGAGGACCCGCTGGCGACCGAATTCGTAAGCTGGCGCGAGAATTGCGAAGAAACGATCCGGTCCACCTATCAGATCCTGTCGCGTGGTACGCCGAATCTGGAAACCGAGACCTGGAATGCCAGTGCGAATGTGATGACCAAATCAGAGACGCCCGAGGAAGTGGCGGCGCGTCTGCAGGAAGGTCTCGCTTCGTGGTACGAGCCGCAGCAATAGAAACCGTCCGGGCGTCTGATGCCCGATGACGACACAGGGGAGGGGGCTTTCCGCCCCCGCCCGGCCTGACGGCCGGACCCCCCGAGGATATTTGAGCCAGGATGAAAGGAAGTCTAATGGCGCAGCGAAGAGCATTTCGCTGGCATATCGCGGTGTTTCTGGCACCTGCGGTGCTGGTCTATACGGCGATCATGATCATTCCGCTGATCGGGACGCTGAATCTGTCCTTGTTCGGTCTGACCGAGGCGGGAGAGCGGGTTTTCGTCGGAATACAGAATTTCGCGACCCTGTTCGGGGACCCGCGTTGGTCGGAATCTTTCTGGAACGCTCTGGCCAATAATGGCTGGTTCTTTCTGGTTCATATGCTGGTTCAGAACCCAATCGGGATCATGCTGGCGGCGCTGCTGTCTTCGCCGAGGCTGCGAATGGCGGCGTTTTACCGCACCGCGATCTTCATTCCGACAATCTTGTCTTTCGTGATCGTAGGCTTTGTCTGGAAGCTGATCCTGTCGCCGATCTGGGGGATTGCGCCGGGGATGCTTGATGCGGTGGGGCTGAAGGCTCTGTTCGCGCCCTGGCTGGGGAAAGAGGAATATGCGCTGACCACCTTGGCGCTGGTATCCGTCTGGCAGTTCGTCGGCATCCCGATGATGCTGATCTATGCAGCACTTCTGTCGATCCCGGATGAGGTGATCGAGGCGTCCGAGATGGACGGCATTACTGGCTGGTCGCAATTCTGGAAGATCAAGCTACCGCTGATCCTGCCGTCTATCGGGATCATTTCGATCCTGACCTTTGTCGGGAATTTCAACGCGTTCGACCTGATCTATGTCAGTCAGGGGGCGTTGGCGGGGCCGAATTTCTCGACCGATATTCTGGGGACATTCCTGTACCGGACCTTCTTCGGCTTCCAGTTGCAGCTTGGCGATCCCCATATGGGCGCTGCGATTGCGACGGCGATGTTCGGGATCATTCTGGTTGGTGTCTGTCTCTATCTGTTCGGTATTCAGACGCGGCTGCGCCGCTATCAGTTCTGAGGTGATGACATGAATTCTGCACGTCAGTCAGTCGCCCGCAGCGTCGCGGCGCATGGGATCCTGATCCTTTATACGATTATCGCGCTGTTCCCGGTCTTCGTGATCGTGGTCAACAGCTTCAAGTCGCGCCGGGCGATCTTCAATGATCCGCTGGCTTTGCCGAATGCCGAGACATTCGATCTGGTCGGCTATCAGACGGTCCTGCAACAGGGGGATTTTTTTCAGTACTTCCTGAACTCGATGACCGTCACGGTCGGCAGCCTGTTCTTCGTACTGCTGTTCGGCGCAATGGCGGCGTTTGCGCTGGCGGAGTACCGGTTCAAGGGCAATATGCTCATGGGGCTGTATCTGGCGCTTGGGATCATGATCCCGATCCGTCTGGGGACGGTCGCCATTCTGCAGCTGATGGTTGCGACCGGTCTGGTCAATACGCTGACCGCTCTCATTCTGGTCTATACCGCGCAGGGTTTGCCGCTGGCGGTGTTCATCCTGTCCGAGTTTATGCGGGGCGTTTCCGACGACCTGAAGAATGCCGGGCGAATTGACGGGTTGTCGGAATACAAGATCTTCTTTCGTCTGGTGCTGCCTTTGGTCCGACCGGCGATGGCGACGGTGGCGGTGTTCACCATGATTCCGATCTGGAACGATCTGTGGTTCCCGCTGATCCTTGCTCCGTCCGAGGAGACCAAGACCATCACTCTGGGCAGTCAGGTCTTTATCGGGCAGTTCGTGACCAACTGGAATGCGGTTCTGGCGGCCCTTGGTCTGGCGATCGTGCCGGTGCTGGTGCTGTATCTGATCTTCTCGCGTCAGCTGATCCGCGGCATCACTGCGGGGGCGGTCAAATGATCCGGGTTCTTGTCGCCGGTCTGGGGAATATGGGCGTCAGCCACGCCCTCGCCTACCATGCCAACCCGGATTTTGAGATCGTGGGGCTGGTAAATCGCAGCATGCCGGATCTGCCGGAGGAACTGCGTGGCTATCCTCTGGACCATGATTTCGCCCTGGCGCTTAACAGGACGAAGCCGGATCTGGTCTGTGTCGCGACCTATTCCGACAGCCATGCCGATTATGCGATTGCCGCGATGAAGGCGGGTGCGCATGTCTTTGTCGAAAAGCCTCTGGCCATGACGGTTGCCGATGCGCAGCGTGTGGTGGAGTGTGCGCAGGCGACCGGGCGCAAGCTGGCGGTCGGCTATATCCTGCGTCACCATCCAAGCTGGCAGCGCCTGATCGCCGAGGCGCGGGATCTGGGCGGGCCCTATGTGTTCCGGCTGAACCTCAATCAGCAAAGCAGCGGGCCGACATGGCAGGTGCATAAGGCGCTGATGCAGACCACCTCTCCGATTGTGGATTGCGGTGTGCATTATGTCGATGTGATGTGCCAGATCACCGATGCCGCCCCGGTTGAGGTGCGCGGCATGGGGCTGCGCCTGTCGGATGATGTGCCGGAAGGCATGTATAATTACGGCCATTTTCAGGTGCTGTTCGATGATGGCTCGGTCGGTTGGTATGAGGCCGGCTGGGGTCCGATGATGTCGGATACCGCTTTTTTCGTGAAGGATGTGGTCAGCCCGAACGGCGCGGTCTCTATCCGGATGCCGGAAGATGCACGCTCGGACGACATCGATACCCACACAAAGACCTCGACACTCCGCATCCATCGTGTCGGGCAGGGCGATGAGGATCTGAGCATGGCGGATGAGCCTGGGCATCAGCAACTCTGCGACCGCGAGCAGGCTTTTATGGCCCGTGCGATCCGCGAAGATCTCGACCTGTCCCGCCACATGACTGATGCCGTGCGTTCGCTGGCCGTCTGCCTTGCCGCAGATGAAAGCGTCCGCAGCGGCGCACCCGTAAAACTCTGAAGGAACTCACATGGGAACCCTGAATCTCTCTGCTGTCACCAAGACATTCGGCAAGGTCGAGGTCATCAAGGGCGTCGATCTAACCGTAAATGACGGTGAGTTCTGCGTCTTTGTCGGCCCGTCCGGCTGTGGTAAATCGACCCTGCTGCGCATGATCGCGGGGCTTGAGGATGTGACCTCGGGCGATGTCCTGCTGGATGGGGATCGGATCAACGATCTGGCCCCTGCGCGGCGGGAAATCGCGATGGTCTTCCAGACCTATGCGCTGTACCCGCATCTGACGGTCCGCGACAATATGGGGCTGGGATTGAAACAGCTTGGCACCCCGAAGGATAAGGTGGCGGCAGCGGTGGACAAGGCCGCCGGAATGCTGGCGCTTGAGCCGCTGATGGATCGCCGCCCGTCCGAATTGTCGGGCGGACAGCGCCAGCGTGTCGCCATTGGCCGCGCGATTGTACGGACGCCGAAACTGTTCCTGTTCGATGAACCCTTGTCGAACCTCGATGCCGCCTTGCGCGTCGCCACACGGATCGAGATTGCGCGTCTGCATCGCGATCTGGGCGCGACGATGATCTATGTGACCCATGATCAGGTCGAGGCGATGACGTTGGCCGACAAGATCGTGGTGTTGCGGGCCGGTCGGGTCGAACAGGTCGGCAGGCCGATGGATCTGTATAACGACCCGGATAACACATTCGTCGCCGGGTTTATCGGAAGCCCTCAGATGAATTTCCTGAAGGCGGGACAGCTTGGTCTGCGTTCGGATACGCTCGGTATCCGGCCCGAGCATGTAGAGATCTCGGAGACTGACGGGCAGATCGAGGGCCGGGTCAGCCATCTTGAGAAGCTTGGCGGAGAGACACTGACCTATGTCCGCACCGACGACCACGGCCTGCTGACAGTTCGCCAGTTCGGCGAGCATGATCACGCGGTGGACAGCAAGGTCTGGCTCACCCCGGACCAGTCCCGCGCATTCCATTTCGACGGCGAGGGGCAGCGGCTGAGAAGCTGATCTGCGAATTCCGACCTGCTTAACGGATGCTGTCAGGTCATGCCGGGCTGCCACTCGGGATGACCTGGCATAGGCATGATTCCATGCTCTAAAGGGGTACAGGCGTCACAATACCGCAGCGGTTGCGTGTCGCTAGGCTTGCATCCGACTTGGGATTGAAGCCGTCGGCTCGGCCCAGATAATTCGCTGCGGGAATACTCTGCACCACAGACGCTGCCTCTGCCTGATAATCTTTGCCCGGCTTGCGCCTGCCTGGCTTTGACGGCAGAAGGCACGGAGTGTGCCGAGGTGTTTTGTTATGGCGAGTTTCAAGATTTGGATCGGGGCGTCGGCCGCTGATACAATTACCCGATTGGCCTTGCAGCTTGGTAGCACAATGGTCATGGCGCGTATTCTCAGCGCGGAAGAGTTCGGCCTGGCCAGCATGGTGTTGGGCGTGAATACGGTAATGGCCGCATTTATCGGCCTGCCATTCGAAGAATCTCTTGCGCAGCGGCGACAGCTTTATACCACGCATCTTGAAACTGTGCTGTTCGTCTCGGGCATATTGACGCTTCTATCGATGGCCCTGTCGGCTGTATTCGGCCCGATAATTGAGAATTTTGCCAATGCGCCGGGCTTTGCTGTGGCGCTGATTGTTTCCAGCCTGTTGCTGTTCGCCCAAGGGCCCGGAGCGGTAGCGCGTGCTATGGCACGGCGGCACCGGCGTTTTGTCGATCTGTCGATCTGTAACGCAGTCTCGACCGCGCTTGCCTGCGTGGTAGCGGTGATGGCCGCATTTTCCGGTTGGGGCGTCTATGCGCTGATCCTCCAACGGCTTCTGCCCAATTTATTCTTTCCGATGCTGGCCGCCGGATTCATGGGGCTTGGTGGTAAGCGCGTCCTTCTTCCGTTGCGTTGGCACGCGACACGCTTCCGAGAGCTGTTTCGTTTTTCATGGCTGCATCTGGCAAATGTCGGCGTGACCAATTCTGGTCCGGCGACGTTGGCATTTCTGGTAAACGCCTATTTCGGGCAAGCTATTCTTGGCCAGTGGAATATTGCACTGCGTATTGTCGATCCGTTGCGCATGGCACTGATGGGGGTCGGCCATAATCTTGCTTTCTCGGCTCTGGTCCGTCTGCAGCTTGATGCGCGGAAGCTGACGGCAAAAGCCGGTGAGATCGCCTTGGCTACAGGCTTCATTATCATTCCTGCATTTGCCGGGCTGGCTGTCGCAACCCACGTTTTGCTGCCTATGCTGGTCGGTCCAGGTTGGGAGGGCGCGGTCCCGCTGTCGCAGATGCTCTGTCTTGGGGTCGGGCTGTCGCTGCCATTTCGCTTCTATTTCTCGGGCTATTCTGCGCTTGGGCGGCCCGAATATGGGCTGATCAGCAGCATCTTCGCGTTGGTTTCAATGGTGGCAATCTTCATGATCGCCACCGATGCAGATATACATAATGCTGCCGGAGTGGCCTTCATTGCCTCTGAAGCGGCGACGGTTGTGACCGCGGTCGGTTTTGCAACGTTTCTGATTGGCCGCGCTATAATGCCGATAATGTTCAGAATGCTCCGGATTTGGATCGGTGCACTGATCATGGCCGCTGTGGTCTGGTCGCTTTTCCTGTCCGGCCCAGAGGTACCGGTCACGCTTCCACGCCTTGCCGCGATTATCTTGACAGGGATGGCTATTTATCCAATGGCAATGTTGGTGGTGTGTCGCCGTTGTCTGACCGACTTCATCGGACTGATCCGTGGCAAATAGCCGGAGCGTGTCAACGCGGCGCTATCTTTGGTTGCATATCGAAGAAGCGGGAAACGATGTTTTCATCTTTCGCCCCGATACTGGCCGGGACGCGGCCCATATTCACGAAGGAAAACCGGATTTCGACCTTCGCATCTTGTTTAGCGCCAAGCATAATCTGGCTGCAGAGGACTTCAAACCTTCGGTGTTATGTCCTGTCGGTAGCGCAGTTCAGCAAATTCCGATACAGCGCATCTACTTGGCCTGCCATGCGATCCGCGGTGTATTTTTGCAGGTAACGTCGATAGCTCTGTTCACCGTATCGGCGCAGATCCGTGTCGCTGCTCGCCCGAATAGCTGCGACAATTTCCTCAACTGCATCCGGCGTGAATAAGCGTCCTGTTTCATGGTCGATCACGATATCCTGTAAGCCGCCGACGCGGCTTGCAAAGACCGGCAGCCTTGCCTGCATCGCCTCGACCGCCACCAGGCCGAATCCTTCCCAGCGAGACGGCACGAGAAGCAGGTCAGCGCGAGAAAACAGTTCAAACACCCGCTGGCGGGGTTGCCAGCCGAGAAGATCAACATTCTCTGGCACTTCGGGCAGTTTATCTGCCGAGACGATGGCGCTGCCGATCGCCGCGCCTCTGGCGGAATCGCCCAGCTTGCGCATCACCTGCAGAAAGGTGTCATAGCCTTTCTGGCGGTCAAATCGCCCTGCAAAGGCGATCAGCCGGGGCTGGCCTTCATTGCGTGCGCTGCGTGAGGGCAGAGCCGGGCGCGGGCTTACGCCGTTATTTATGACGGTCAGCTTGCGGTCGGGAATGCCCACATTCAGCGCTTCGCTCAGCTCATAATCCGAGATGCAGATAATGCGGTCCGTCGCCCTGCTGAGTACCCGCTCGACCGCAGCCACACTGCGTTGCATCCTGCGGCTGCCGTGCCGAGAGAATGCCCATCCATGCGGACAGTAGATGACTTTCGTCCGTCTCGGGATCAGAGGCGCAAGGCCGCGAATTGCGGCTCCGGCGAATGTTGAGTGTATATGTACTATATCCGGCTTCACGCGCCGCAAATGCTGGATCGTTCGCCAGCCAAGTGTTATCAAATCCTTCTTAGAGGATCGCTTATGCGGGAAGCCGATAAAGTGGAAATTTTTGCCGTTGACACCAGACAGCGCATCACGATTGATCTCGGGGCTAAGCAGGTCGATCCGAGCTTCGGGAAGGCCCTCAATCTGCGCGGTAAGCAATTCCTCAAGATAGGTGGCGACGCCACCAAGCGATGCCTCGGTGACATGAACGATATGTAGAGGCGCTGAGCTAGGTTGCCGCTTAGCCATGCCGCAGCCTAACCATTGTATCCCGAAGGCGACGATATGTGCTCGGGGTCAGTCCATGCATCATGATCGCAGCGGCGCGTTTGGGTGATATGGCGCCAAGAAAGATTGCGCGGCGAAGGATAGAAAGGGCATGTTTTGGCTGCGAGCGTAAAATCTGAGGAACGAGGAAACGTGCCAGAAATCCGCTTTCTGCCTTTGCGGTCAGTCGCGATGCCTGATGGTTGGCCCAGTCCACAATTTCATCCGGAGAGGTCGTATAGGAAAGTCTTCCCTCTGCCTGATCGTCATGCCAGATCACCAAAGGATCGGGCAGCATGCGAAACCGGGCTCCGGCATTTTCAAGGCTCAGGCACAGGTCGAGATCCTCCAGACAGCGTAGCGTTTCGTCGAAACCTGTCCGCATCAGAAGCTCACGAGGTACGACAAGTGTCGAGGTTTGCATCAGGCCGTTATTGGCGAAAAGGTAATCCCCGATGGGTTCATTCTCGCCAATCGACCTGCCCGGCTTCACCATCCGATTGCCTTCGTCGCGATGGAAAAACAGCGGAGAGTACCAGACGATCATTCCGCCCGCGGGATCTGCGGTAATTGCTTTGCGAAAATTTGAGAGCTTTCCGGGCAGGAACTCGTCATCCGAATCCAGAAATGCCACATATCGGCCCTGCGCTTCGGCCACGCCCCTGTTTCGTGCGGCGGATGCTCCTGCATTTTCTTGACGAATGCAGCGAATGCGTGGGTCGGTATATGCCTCGACTATTTCGGCAGTATCATCAGCAGAGCCGTCATCGACAACGACCACTTCAAAATCCGGATCGCTTTGAGCGAAGCAGGAGGCCAGCGTCCGGCCTATTTTGTCGGAGCGGTTATATGCAGGGATGACGACAGAAAAAAAAGGGTAATCCGAGGATGACCGGAAAACTGTGTCGGACATAGAGTAACCACAAAAAAACAAAAAGCGGTCCAGCCCGAAGGTGATCCCGGATCTGCACTGCCTGAAAAGATAGCGTTATCGTATGGAACCTGCGCGGCACCGCAAGCGGATTCGCACCGACAGGGCTCTCTTTGCCGGAAAGTTGCCGAGCCGATGCTTGCCATCATTGCGGCCTTCAGGCACTCACCACCAATTGGTAATTGGATGCAGATCCGCATTTTTGGGATCGAATGGGTTGGTGATGAGTAGCTCTTTTCTTCTTTCCGTAGTGATCCCGAACCGCAACCGGGCCCGGCCTTTGCTACGGTCGGTACTGTCAATTCTGGATCAGTCCGAGGACCGGATCGAGATCATCGTTGTGGATGATTGCTCCGAAACCGACCTGTCCTCAGAATACGGGTTTCTCGAATCCAAAGGCGTTAAAATCCTGCGCCAGACGCGGCATTTGCGGGGTGCTGCTGCCCGAAATCGCGGTGCGAGTGAGGCAGCAGGTACGCATATCAGTTTTCTCGATTCTGACGATATGTGGCTTTCGGGGCGATATGATGAGATCAGGAGCTTCTATGCCGACCCCGCTCATATGCACAGCGTGCTGATCGGTCGCTCGGTTCTTCATCTCGACGGAGAGATCCGGCCTTCTATTCAGCCTGTGTGGAAGAAAGGCAGTTCACTGGTCGAGTACGCCTATCGCGACCGGGGCCGGATTCAGACATCCATGCTGGCAATGTCGACAGAAATCGCGCGTAAATATCCTTTCGATGAGACGCTGCGGGTTAATCAGGATACTGATCTGGCAATGCGGATGGATCGCGCCGGGATCGGCTTCGTGGTTGCCGCAGTTACTTCGTTGGTGAAGGAAGAAACTCGGGACAGTCATCGCCTGACGATGGGCCGCGAGACGGCGGACCTGTCCTATGCGTGGTTTAAGCGGGAGTCGCATGACTGGTCGGCGGCGGCAAAAAGCGGGTACCATCTGGAGGATCGTGTCTGGCGTCTGGCGGATTCCGGTCGCCGTGGGGCAGCTTTACTAAGCCTTCTGCGTACACTTTTTCCCCCGGTTTCGGTCAGGGAATCAGCGCGGCGTGGAGTTAGCTTGGCGCTTGGCGAACGGGGATATTCCCGGCTGAAACAAGGCATAAGCATGCTGAAAGGCGCAGGTAGGACAGAAGAAAAATTCGGCCAGGGCTATCTGGATCGCTGGCAGCGTCTGAGCCGCGAGGCGGATGCGATCTGCGCATCGGTCAGGTCCGGTGATGTTGGCGGTGCATCCGGTCCAATAAGTAGGTCTCGCGTGGTTTTGGGCAGAAAAGGGCGCTAGATGCGCGGTCAATCGCCGACTGACCATTGTTGTGATTGCTGACCTCCGTTCTCTTCTCGACGTTAACTACAAAACTGCCTAAGAGCAGCGCGTTACTCTGCTTGTGAGTTCAAGCTGTTTTGTGTTTTAAGGTGATGCGAGTGCGTGCAGGTTTGTGTGCCGCGAGTCCCCATGTCGGGTCTCATGTGCTTCTGATGACGGACGCAATCGCCGAGCCGCCCCGTCGGATCCGCAAAATCAATCCCGACTTCGTCCGTGGTGTCTCTTGCCGGGCGCGATCATGCGCATCCTGGTGTGGGGAGGAAGGATGATGCAGGCAGCGCCTCGATCCTTCTCATTCTCGGATGTTTTGCGTGCTTTGTGGCGCAATCTTCCTCTTGTGTTGGTGCTAAGTGTTCTCGGTGGTGTGGGTGCGTATTTCATGGCGCGGAGTTTGCCCGACCAGTATTCGGCCTCGGCCAAGCTTATTTCCGACGCTGCCCGAGCCGGGCTCATCACACGCCAGGGTGAGACGGCTGATGAGACCGGTGAGGTGACTGCGACTTCGACCATCGTCGAAACGATGGTAACGCCGGTCGTTTTGGGTCATGCGCTCGACGAAATGTCGCCCGAGGTGGTGGCGCTTTTGGCGGAATCTGGCCGCAGCCCAAACGAGCCGCCACCCGTCGATCAGACAGAAAACGAAGGGCGTCAGGCCTTGCTTCGGACGTTGGGACAGAACCTGCAAGTCAGCAACAGCGGCCGTTCATTCGTGGTAAATCTCAGCTACACCGCCGAAAACCCGGTGCTGGCAGCCGGCGCGGCCAATGCCGTGGCGCACGGCTATCTGGCCTATCGGCTGGAATTGCGTAACGCCGTTTATCAGGAAATGCTGGAAAATCTTCAGCAACAAATAACCGACCAGACCAATGGATTGAGAAGCGCGGAACAAACCGCTCAGACCATGCGGGAACGGGTGCGGTTGCTGAGCCAGCGCTCAGATGTCTGGGCCGAAGATGAACAGGACAATGCCATAGCCCAGAATGCCGAGCTTTATTCGAGGCAGCGCGAGGCTGAGCGCGAGGTCGATGCAACGGCTGTCGTCTATGAGCGGCTTCTGCTGGAACATCGGCAAATTCAGAGCCTTATGGGTGAGCCGGAAATCTCGGTTCAGCTTTTTTCTCCGGCTATTGTGCCGACGCAGCCAAGTGGGTTTAATGTGAAGCCGGTCATTATATTGTTGGGAATTGTGACCGGCTGCCTGCTGGGTCTGACCATCGGGCTGATCCGTCAGCGCGGCCAGAGCATTGCGCGTAATGAGGTCCATACATGACCGATGATGTGGGACAGCCTTTCGCCCGATCCCGGCCGCAGATCTGTGTTCTCATTCCCGTGTTTCGTGATCAGTCTGGCCTGAACGAAACTCTGCGCATTCTGGCCCGAGATGAATCCCGGTTTGATATTATAGTTGTGGATGATGGCTCTCCGGAACCGATCCGTGCTCCGGAGAGTGCCGGGGCGCATCGTGTCACGCTGCATCGGCTGGAATGTAATCAAGGAATCGAGCATGCGCTGAATGCCGGAATCGGAGAGATATTTGATCACGGCTATAGCTACATCGCGCGGCTGGATTGCGGAGATCTTCCGCTGCCCGACCGGTTCAGAAAACAGCTCGTGTTCATGGGACAAAATCCTGATGTCGGGATCGTGGGAACCTGGGCGCGTTGTGTCAATGATGAAGGGGATTACTTGTTCACCTTGCGCTTTCCGACGGAATTTTCGGCGATGAAAAGGCGGCAGCGCTATGTTCCGGCAATGCTGCATCCGACCATCATGATCCGGTCTGAGGCGCTGCAAAAGGTTGGAGTTTATTCCGATCGGTACAGAACAGCCGAGGATTATGAGCTATTCATGCGCATGGCGCGGGATTACCGCATCGCGAATATCCCCGAGGTGCTAACTCAGTATATCGTCAGCGAGACCGGCACGACCGCCGCCAAACGCAAGCGCAACCTCGTGTCGCGGCTGCGGGTGCAACAAGATTATTTCTCGTGGACCGATCCCCATGCCTACCTCGGCATCGCGAGAACGCTTATTTTTATGGCTATCCCCTTCAGCTGTCTGACGGCGGTGAAAAAGAAGATCTGGAAATGACAGCGGCGGATGGCCGCGTCCTTCCGCGGATGCTGGTGATCATGCTGTTGGTCGCGACGATATTCAATGATATCACTCCTTTCCTGCCAGTGGGAGAAATGGCGAAGGATGGGTTTATCTATCTCTTCCCAATTGCCTTTGGGCTATTCCTGCTGAGGCCCAGACAGATCCGGTTTCCTGCCGCGTTCACTGCGATTTTTCTGATCTTCATCGCTGTGATCGTGACCGGCGTCGTGCTGAACTACGATGAGATCTCGACAGCCTATTTCAAGGGCCGCAGCGGGATGAGCCGAGTCATTACCCAAGGTATGGTGGTGGTTTTGGGTCCTCTCGTTTCACTGCTTTTCTACAACCTCGCGCATCGAGGACAGATGCGTGATATTTCCCGTGGAGCAGAGATCACTCTTTGGGTGATGGCGGTGGTCGGCTTTCTGGAGTTGATGTCGTGGTACAGCATCCCGGGCTTGACCCAGCTTTATGATACACTGTCGATTGCGATCCATGCGGGGAACGAAGACTACGCCAACCGGCTGCGAACCGCAGCGTTCGAGGCGTCGTGGGCTGCCGTCATGGTCAGCTTCGTCTTTCCCTTCGCCATGACCCGTGCGACGCCGGTTAAGCTTGTTGTTTACAGCTTGATCGTGATTGCGATCATGGGGCTGGCACAGTCGCGCACTGCGATGCTGGTCATCGGCATTCAGTTCACGGTTCTTGCGGCTGCATTCTTCCGGCATCGAAAGGATTACTTCATCTATGGCGCGACGGTTGCCTGTCTGGTTGCAATGGCTATTCTGACCACACCGGGCTTGGGGCAGAGCGTTACAGAAAAATTCTCTAACCTGATCGAGTATGGCAGCACTGAGGGGTTGATCGACACCACGCCCGGAGCGATTGAAAACGCTTCAAACGTCACCCGGCTAGCTGCAATCCGCGCTGGCATGTCGATGTTCCGCGAGCGTCCTCTGATTGGTGTTGGTTTCGGACAGTATGGGTTTCACTATCCATCGCATATCCATATGGACGATATGCGAAGCTGGGAGGTTCAGCGCTACGTCACTGAGGGCGATACCCAGCTTGGCTGGCCTCCGGCCTACTCTCTGCATGTGCGGATGCTGTCAGAGACGGGGATGCTCGGTTACTCAATGTGGCTGATGATTATACTGCCGGTGTTGTTCCGGTCCCTGATTATGGCTGACGGGCGCAGCTATCTAGGGCGGATGCATCTTGCAGTGGCGATGATACTGATCGGGTGGATGTTGCTTGGGGTGAGTATCGACAGTTTTCGTTTCTTCGGCGGATGGATCGCTTTAGGGGTGGGGCTGGCGCTTTCGCGCCCGCCCCAAGTTTCAGGGAACCGGGGCGTCAGCGTCCGGTCCGCTTCAGCATCGTGACGATAGTCATCACCATGATGCGCAGATCCTCCACGAAGGACATGTTACGCGAATAGGCGACATCCATATCGACACGTTCCTGATAGCTGACGTCATTCCGGCCTGTCGTCTGCCATAGCCCGGTCAGACCCGGTCGCAGCTTCAGATAGGTATCGGCGTCTTTGCCATAACGCGGCAACTCGTCACGAACAATCGGGCGCGGGCCAACAAGGCTCATTTCACCGCGCAGCACATTGAAAAGCTGAGGCAGCTCATCAAGGCTGGTTTTTCGCAGAATGTTCCCCAAACGGGTGATGCGTGGGTCATCATTCAGCTTTTGTGTTTGTGACCATTCCTGCTGCTTTTCCGGGGAGTCCGCCAGAATATCTTTAAGCCGTTCCTCTGCGTTCATGACCATCGACCGCATTTTTATGCAACCGAAGGATTTTCCCTCTTGCCCTACGCGGCTGTGAATAAAGAAAGGTTTTCCCTTGTCTTGCGCGAATATTATCAGCCCTAGAATGGCAAGGGCAGGAAGTATTATTGATAGCGCAATTAGGCTTATTGTAATATCAAAAAAACGCTTGCCACCGTTATTATACCAGTCGGTGCGATGGTGATCGCGAGAGGTTAGTGCCGTGGATACACTGTCAGGCCTGCTAATAATTTGATTGTTAACATTAATCATATTTACCACCAATCGTTCCACACGGCGGATGCCGTGGCTTACCGTTTAACCGAACCCTCCCAGTTTATTGGTTTCAGTTAGCTATCCGCCCTGATTCTGTAAAGCGCTGCGATGCAGCATGATTATGCATTGGTGTTGAGATTAGTCGCTTTTCGTTATGGTCTGGATGTGGGTTGGGTGTGATAAAAATAAATTTGAACTGAACGTATCTTTTTAATTTTATGGCGATACAAAGAAGAATGTGAGTTCTTGTGTTTGATCATATATGTGCTATTCCCCATGTTAATTAACAGGAGGAGCTTTATTTGGATTTCTCCTTAAAGCAGAATTTTCGTTCTGCGAGTAAAAAGCTTGCAGGACTGCCGCTTGAGATGTGCAGAAAATCACTGGCGCGGTTTTGCCGATCATATGCTGATTATCGGCTGTATTTTGCCGAATCTTCTATGGCACGGTTTTTTTGCGACATGCAAAGGCGAAATACGCAGACTGAAAAAGATGGCGCTCGCCCTGCCAGAACGCGACCGGCTACAAGACGACAGCAGAAGGTCAGGCCATATAAAAAAACAATAGCTGTGAGAAGCAGCGGCTATTTGATAAATCTTCAGGACCGTAGAAACATAACGGTTTCGTACAGTCGAAGGGCGGCACGGTTTATGCGTGTGATCGCCCGAAGGGAGGATATATGATAAATCGCCGCTACTTCACCAAACTCGCATGTGCCGGGGCGTTGCTGATGGCAGCCGCTCTGCCGGGCAGTGCGCAGGAAACGATCACCATCAAGTTCAGCCATGTCGTTGCACCCGATACGCCCAAGGGGAAGGGCGCGTTGAAGTTCAAGGAACTGGCGGAACAATATACGGATGGGCGTGTCGTCGTAGAAGTCTATCCGAACAGCCAGCTTTATAAGGATAAAGAAGAGCTTGAGGCGCTTCAGCTTGGCGCGGTGCAGATGCTGGCGCCTTCGCTGGCAAAGTTCGGGCCTTTGGGAGCTCAGCAGTTTGAGCTGTTCGATCTGCCAATGCTGTTCCGGAACCGCGACGACCTGCGCAAGATCACCGAGGGCGAACTGGGTGCGACCATGCTGTCCGCTCTGGAAGAGAAGGGCATCAAGGGTCTTGCCTATTGGGATAACGGTTTCAAGATCATGACTGCGAATTCGCCGGTCATCGTTCCTGACGATTTCCTGGGCCTGAAGATGCGTATCCAGTCGTCCAAGATTCTTGAGGCGCAAATGAACGCGCTTGGCGCGGTGCCGCAGGTGATGGCGTTCTCTGAAGTGTATCAGGCGCTGCAAACCGGCGTCGTTGACGGCACGGAAAACACGCCGTCGAACACGTTCACCCAGAACGTCCACGAGGTTCAAAGCCACGCAACCGTGTCGAACCACGGCTATATTGGTTACGCGGTCATCGTGAATAAGGAGTTCTGGGACGGATTGCCGGAAGATGTGCGGGGTCAGCTTGAGCAGGCCATGACCGAGGCATCCGAATTCGCAAACAGCATCGCCGAGGAAGAAAACAAGGCTGCGATGGAAGGCATCCGCAATGCCGGAACGACCGAGGTGCACGATCAGACCGAAGAAGAGCGGGCCGAATGGTTCGAGGTTCTTCGCCCGGTGCATGAAGAGATGGCAGACCGGATCGGTCCCGATCTGGTTCAGCAGGCCTATGAGGTGCTTGGCATCGAATAATGCCGGGGCCGTGCCATCCGGTTGCGGCGCGGTGACGGATTAAGTTCGCAAAGGGCCGCGCGGTTGCGTGGCCCTTTACTTTCGCCACCGAAGCGGCCCGGATCGGTGCACCGAATTTCCCTTTGCATCGACCGCGACCGTGACCGGCATGTCCTTCAGGGTGAATTCGTGGATCGCCTCCATTCCGAGATCCTCGAAAGCGATGACCTGCGCCTCGCGTATCGCCTGAGAGACAAGATATGCCGCGCCGCCTACTGCGATCAGATAGGCGGCCTTGTTGCGGGCAATCGCCTCGATTGTTGCGTCGCCGCGTTCGGCTTTGCCGACCATGACGGCAACGCCCAAACGGTCCAGCATCATATCGCTGTATTTATCCATCCGCGTCGATGTGGTGGGGCCCGCCGGGCCGACCACCTCATTCCCGACCGGATCGACCGGCCCGACATAATAGATTGCCCGATCCCTGACATCGACCGGCAAGGTTTTCCCCTCGGCCAGCAATTGCTGAATCCGCCGGTGCGCGGCATCGCGCCCGGTCAGGATCTTGCCGGACAGAAGCAGCGTTTCCCCCGGCTGCCACTCTGCGATCCCGTCGCGGGTCAGACTGTCCAGATCGACGCGGCGGGCATTGCTCCAGGAATCCTCGATATTCAGATCGGGCCAATCCGACAGGTCCGGGGCCTCAAGCTGTGCTGGACCGTTGCCGTCCAGCGTGAAGCTGACATGCCGCGTTGCCGCGCAATTCGGCACCATCGCCACAGGAAGCGAGGCGGCATGCGTCGGAAAGCTGCGGATCTTTACATCCAGCGCGGTTGTCACGCCCCCCAGACCCTGAGCGCCGATGCCAAGCGCGTTGATCCGTTCGATGATTTCCAGCCGAAGTTCTTCCTCTGGTGTGGTCGGTCCGGTTTCCCTCAGCGCCGTCACGTCGATCGGTTCGTTCAGCGCCTGTTTGGCCATGACCATTGCCTTGTCGACGCTGCCCCCGATCCCGATGCCGAGTATCCCCGGAGGGCACCATCCCGCGCCCAGAGTCTCAACGGTTTCGACAACCCAGTCGGCGACCGATGCGGATGGGTTCAGAACGGCGAATCTGGTCTTGTTTTCTGAGCCTCCGCCCTTGGCCGAGACATCAAATGTTACCCGATCACCCGAGACCATCTCGACATGCAGCATGGCGGGGGCATTGTCGCGCGTATTTCCCCGCTCTCCGAAAGGGTCCGCGACCACCGAGGCGCGAAGCGGGTTGTCCGAGTTGCGATAGGCGAGGCGGACGGCATCGTCGACGATCTCTTGCAGCGGGCGCTTCCAGCCAAGCTGCGCCTGCACGCCGATCCGGGCCGTGATATTGGCGACGCCGGTATCCTGACAGATCGGACGATGGCCAAGCGCGGCCATGCGTGAATTGACAAGGATCTGGGCGATGGCGTCTTTCGCGGCGGGGCTTTTTTCCGTTTCCCATGCGGATGCCATTGCGCGGATGAAGTCGCGCGGATGATAGTAAGAGATGAATTGCAGCGCGTCTGCGATGCTGCTGATCGTATCGTCTTCCGTGATGGCTGGCATGATCCACGTCCTGCTGGCAGTTAAGCGTTCCGCGTCTGTCCGACCGGCCGACGCTTCCGCATGTCTGACACTGCATTTCTGTCCCGGTCAGAGTATCGTGCGGCTCTGCATGCGGGCAACAGAATTGCCGAAGTCAAATGGCCGCCATATCAGAAAGTTATGTCTCCTCTGTCGTCGCGATATTGATCATGTATTCGTTTGGCGCGATGTTGCCTGTATCGCCGGGCTAGGTGAGCCAGGCCCGGCCCGATGCCGCAAGAGCGCTGCTTTTGCCGGTAAAAGGAGCATTTGAGGATTGGCGGAGCGTCGCGATCAGAAGGCGGCGGGCGGAGGCTTGTTCGCCTTGTCGGGATTGTTGCCTGCGGGTGTCATCCTCGCGACGATCCTGCGCGAATACAGCACCGCCGCGATTTTCGACTGGCTGGCGGGGGGGCTGGCGCTTGCTACGGTTGCGGTGCTTAGTTTCCGGGTCGGGGCGTCGCGTCTGTCATTCGTTCTGATCGGCGTAGCGCTGACGATCTGGGCCGCCATAGCGCATGAAAGCTGGGCCGCAGATGTCGGTCGCGCGGCGCTTGGCGGCAGCCTGATCATCGCCATGTTTACGGCGCTTGTGGCACTGCGAAACGTGGCCGCGACCTCGGCGGAAATCATCGAATGCGGTCGCTTTCTGGCCCGGCAACCTCCGGGTCTGCGCTATATCGCGCTGACGCTTGGCGGGCATTTATTCGGGTTGATCCTGCTTTACGGGTCGATCTCTTTGCTGGGGTCTCTGGCCACGGAAAGCAATGCCGACGAAAAAGACGCCGAGATCCGAGGTCATCGGACGCGGCGTATGCTGCTGGCGATACAAAGGGGCTTTGCCTCGACGCTGTGCTGGTCGCCTATGGCGTTTTCGATGGTGATCGCCACAGCGCTGATCCCCGGCGCAAGCTGGAGCGGGGTCGTTCTGCCATGCCTGTTCAGCACGTTTATTCTGTTGGCTGGCGGTTGGGCGATGGATACGATCTTCAAGCCGAAACTGTCGCATCCGGCACCGCCGCGCAGCCCGGATACAGGCCGCTGGTTGCCGCATCTGAAGCCGCTTCTGGTGCTGCTTGGCATCGTCGTCGCGGGGATTGTCCTGCTACGGGCATTGACCGGCGTCGAGGTGATCGGTGCGGTCATCACCCTGATTCCGATCCTGTCCGTCGGCTGGATCTGGCTTCAGGGTCGGGCCGAAGGATTTGCGCGATGGCGCTATACCTCGGGGCGCGTCGGCAGATTCGTCCTGCAGGATCTGCCCGGATATCGCGGAGAGATCGTGCTGTTGTTCATGGCGGCTTTTATCGGAAGTCTGGGGTCGTCTCTGTTAGGGCCGCTGCTGGTCTCGATGGGCGTGTCGCTTGCCTCGGTTCCGCCCCTGCTGATCGTGGTGGCGCTGATCTGGATCATCCCGCTCACCGGGCAATTGGGGATGAACCCGATCCTGTCCGTCTCATTGATCCTGCCGCTTCTGCCGACACCAGAGGCGATGGGGATGCATCCCGCCGTCATTATCACGGCGGTTACAGGTGGTTGGGCGCTGAGTGGTGCGACATCGCCGTTTACGGCCTCGGTTCTGCTGGTCAGTCATCTTGCCGGAGTTCCGCCGCGCAGGGCCGGGCTGATCTGGAACGGCCCCTATATCCTTGTGATGGGGACCGTGTTGTCGCTTTGGGTCGCGCTGCTTTCTGTCACGCTCTGAATGGCCCGGATTGTCGGGGCAGGGTGGCGATAGAATTTATATATATGTTCTATCGGCATCATATATTTGATGTATTGGTCGGCCTGATCCACTGTGGCCTTCGGTATTGCAGGGCAAGGGGGATCGTGTATGGCCTATCAGCGGACGGACGATGAATATCAGGATATTCGCGATGCGGTGGGTGCACTCTGCGCCGAATTTCCCGATGAGTATCACCGCAAGATCGATGAGCAGCGGGCTTACCCGGAAGAATTCGTCGATGCGCTGACCAAAGCGGGCTGGATGGCGGCGCTGATCCCCGAGGAATATGGCGGGTCCGGTCTGGGCCTGACCGAAGCCAGCGTCATCATGGAGGAAATCAACCGAGCGGGCGGCAATTCCGGCGCGTGTCACGGTCAGATGTATAATATGAACACGCTGATCCGTCACGGCTCCGAGGAACAGCGACGGGAATATCTCCCCCGGATCGCCAGCGGCGAGCTGCGGTTGCAATCAATGGGTGTGACCGAGCCGACGACGGGCACGGATACGACGAAGATCAAGACGACGGCGGTCCGCAAGGGCGATAAATATGTGATCAACGGGCAGAAGGTCTGGATCAGCCGCGTTCAGCATTCGGATCTGATGATCCTGCTGGCGCGGACGACGCCTCTGGCCGAAGTCAGCAAAAAATCCGAGGGCATGTCCATTTTCATTGTCGACATCAAGGAGGCAATGAAATCGGGCATGGATGTCAAACCCATCGCCAATATGGTCAATCATGAAACCAACGAATTGTTTTTCGACAATCTCGAAATCCCCGCCGCGAATCTCATCGGAGAGGAAGGGAAAGGTTTCAAATATATCCTCACAGGGCTGAATGCCGAACGGACCCTGATCGCGGCGGAATGTATCGGCGATGGCTACTGGTTCATTGACCGGGTGGTGAAATATGTCGGCGAACGTGTGGTGTTCGGCCGTCCCATCGGTCAGAATCAGGGTGTGCAATTCCCTATCGCCGAAGCGTTTATCGAAATCGAGGCCGCCAATCTCATGCGCTATGAGGCGTGCCGTCTTTACGATGCCGACAAACCCTGCGGCGGTCAGGCCAATATGGCGAAATATCTGGCAGCAAAGGCAAGCTGGGAGGCTGCGAATGCCTGCATCCAGTTCCACGGCGGCTTCGGCTTCGCGAATGAATATGATGTCGAGCGGAAATTCCGCGAAACACGGCTGTATCAGGTGGCTCCGATCTCGACCAATCTGATCCTCAGCTATGTCGCCGAGCATATGCTCGGTATGCCGAGGTCGTTCTGATGTCACTGCCGCTGGAGGGATTGACCGTCGTCACGATCGAGCAGGCCGTGGCGGCTCCGTTTACCACGTCGCGCCTTGCCGATGCGGGGGCGCGGGTCATCAAGATCGAACGTCCCGAGGGGGATTTCGCGCGTGGCTATGACGATGTGGCGAAGGGTCAGGCAAGTTACTTCGTCTGGCTGAATCGCGGCAAGGAAAGCCATGTTCTCGATCTGCGTGATGACAGCGGCAAGGCCGAGCTGGACAGGCTTTTGTCGGGCGCCGATGTGCTGGTTCAGAACCTCAAGCCGGGCGCGTTGGCGCGGCTTGGATTCAGCTTTGATACGTTGGCAGAGAAATATCCGGCTCTGATCGTCTGCTCGATCTCGGGCTATGGCGATGAGGGGCCGATGGCGGACAGGAAGGCCTATGATCTGCTGATTCAGGCGGAATCGGGGCTGTGCTCGATCACCGGCGGGCCGGGTGAGCCTTCCCGCGTCGGGGTGTCGCTGGTCGATATTGCGACCGGAGCGACGGCGCATGCCGCTATTCTTGAGGCGCTGATCAAGCGTGGTGTGACCGGAAAAGGGTCACGGATCTCGGTCTCGATGTTCGATGTGATGGCGGATTGGCTGACCGTGCCGCTGCTGAACCATGAAGGCGGAAAATCTCCGCGCAGGCTGGGTCTGGCCCACCCTTCGATCTCGCCCTACAGCGTTTTCACCTGCAAGGATGGAAAGCAGATCCTCATCTCGATTCAAAGCGACCGCGAATTCGTGAAATTTGCAGATGTTTTCATGGGGCGTCCCCAGATGGCGACGGATCCGCGCTTTTCTACGAATGTGCAGCGCGTCCGGAACCGGGCAGAGACAGATGGCGCGGTGGCCGAGGTCTTTGCGACAATGACGGAAGCAGAGGCCACTTCCCGGCTGATCGACGCCGACGTTGCCTTTGCATCGGTCAACGATATGGAAGGTCTGTCGCAACATCCGCAACTGCGCCGCATCACCGTCGATACCGAGGGTGGGCCGGTTTCCTATCCCGCCCCGGCGGCACGTTTTGCGGGTGAGGCCCGCAGCTATGGTGCCGTGCCTGCCATTGGTGAGGGGGACCGGGATTAATGCTGGATATCGAACATCTGCGAAGCTGGATCGGGCGCGAGGATATCGCGTCCGAGCAACTGACCCCCGCAGTTGCGCATCGTTTCAACGCCACTTTTGACCGGCCCGAACGGCCGGATAAGGGCGATGCGGCACCCGTGCTGATCCATCTCTGCCTTGCGCAGCCAGCCGCGCCGACCGCCGAACTGGGTGAGGACGGGCATCCTGCGCGTGGCGGCTTTCTGCCGCCCGTGCCTCTGCCGCGACGCATGTGGGCGGGTGGCTCCTTTGCTTTCAAGGGCGATATCCGCGTGGGTGAGGTGGTTACAAGGCGCTCGGTCATTCGGGATGTGACGGTGAAGGAAGGGCGCAGCGGGACGCTGTGTTTCGTGACGGTTGATCACGAGATCGACAGTGAAGGACGATCTGTGCTGAGCGAACGGCAAGATATCGTCTATCGCGGTGCCGATAATGCCAGCCGTCCCGCCAAGCCCACGCCAGAAGCGCCGCCCGGCAAGTTCCGTCAGGCGGTGACCCCTTCGCCTGCGCTGCTGTTCCGCTACTCGGCGCTGACCTTTAACGGGCATCGGATTCACTATGATTCCCCCTATGTCCGGGATATCGAGCATTATCCGGGGTTGATCGTGCATGGGCCGATGCAGGCGACGATGCTGGTGCATTATGCCGAAAAACTGAAAGGATCGCCGCTTTCGGAGTTCCGCTTCCGCAGCCTCTCACCGCTGTTTGATGATGCGGATTTCACCCTTAACGCGGAAGAGACTGAGAATGGCCTGCGGCTCTGGACCAGCTATGAAAACGGTCCCGTTGCGATGGAGGCACAGGCGACATGACGGGGCTGATCGAAACTGTCCGCGCACCGCTTTTCGTCCCTGCGAACCGGCCGGAACGCTTTGCCAAAGCTGCCGCATCGGGTGCGGATGCCGTCATTCTGGACCTTGAGGACGCTGTCGCGGATGCCGACAAAGCCGCAGCCCGGGCAAAGCTTCGGTGCGATTTCACCGATTTGCCGGTCATGGTCCGGATCAACGCCTCTGCCACGTCGCCGCATGAGGCGGATCTTGCCGCTGTTGCCGATCTGAAGCCGGCGGCTGTGATTCTGCCGAAAGCAGAGCTTCCCTCTGAAATCGAGGCGGTATCCAGACAAACTGATGTCCCCGTCATCGCGCTGATCGAATCGGCGCTTGGGCTGGCCAATGCCAGAGCGATTGCCGGGGTCGATGGGGCGGTGCGACTCGCTTTCGGGTCTATCGATTATTGCGCCGATCTTGGATGCGAGCATCTGCGCGATATCCTTCTGCCGGTCCGTACCGAGCTTGTGCTGGCGTCCCGTCTGGCCGGAATTGCGGCACCGATTGACGGGGTGACGGCTCAACTGGACGATCCCCGGATCAGCCATGACGATGCCAGACATGCCCGCGATCTGGGGATGACCGGCAAGCTTTGTATCCACCCAAAGCAGATCGACGCCGTCAAACGCGCCTTCGCACCGACCCCGGCAGAAATCGACTGGGCAGAGCGTGTGTTGGCTGCGGGAGACGGCGCGGTCTCGGTCGATGGCGCGATGGTGGATGCGCCGGTGCGGATCCGCGCAAGGGCGATCCTGTCGCGTCGGGATTGAGCCGCATCGGCTCGCCTCGGGATCGTATCGACGACTGTCGGAAAATCGCAGAAACATGCACCGTGGCTGCTTATCGTAGGCGCTCGGCATAAGGCTGTGCCGCGCAGTGGAAGACAGCTCTGCGAGTAACCTATAAAATAAGTCGACATTCGGCCCGGCAGATGTGATGAAGTCCGCAAAGGTCGTTTGCTGAGCAGACGCATATCCGAGAGCAAGTTGAGAGGGACGGCGTGTTAACCAGGCTGAGCGCAAGGCTGGAAACAGTCGAGTGGTATTGCGCCGGAGCGTTGCTTGGCGTCGTCTTCCTGCTGCTGCTGCTGAATGTGATCACCCGCGCTTTGGGTGCGCCGCTTTTATGGGTCGATGAACTGACCATCTATGCGACGATCTGGGCGGCTTTCATTGGTGCCTCCATCGCGATCAGCAATCGTCAGCATGTCGCAATGACGATGCTGACGGACAGACTGCCCCGGAAAATGCGGGATGCGATATTATGGGCGGTCGATGCGGCGCTGTTGGTTTTCTTTATCATACTTGGCTGGCTGATATGGATCTGGCTGGATCCGCTTGGCCTTATGCAGGCTGGCTCGGTGGCGCGATTCAGTCAGGAAACCTTCAATTTCGTATATAGTGAACCGACGGTCACACTTGGCACCAGAAAGATCTGGTTCTGGCTGATCCTGCCGGTCTTCTGCCTGACCGGGCTTGTACATTGTGCGGCGAATCTGTCGCAGCGCCTGCCGACAGAGAAAAACGCTCCATGACGGTCGCATTATCGTTTTTGGGCTTCCTGCTGGCAGGCTTGCCGATCGCGTTCGTGCTGGCAGCGACGGCGCTTGTTTTTATCATTGCAAGCGGCAACACGGTCCTGCTGCAATCCTTTGCCTCGCAGCTTTTCGGCGGGCTGGAGAATTATGGATTGCTGGCGCTGCCGATGTTCATCCTTCTGGGCGAATTCATGAATGCGGGCGGTATCGGGCGGCGGCTGATGAATCTGGCCCTTGCGCTGCTTGGTCCGGTGCGCGGCGGGTTGGCCTATGTCAGCTTGCTGGCGAATATGATGATGGCCTCGATCCTTGGTTCGACCGTGGCCCAGATCACCATCATGTCGAAAATCGCCGTGCCGGAGATGGAAAAGGCAGGTTATAAGCGGGATATATCGGTCGGGATTTCGGCAGCCGGAGGATTGCTGGCACCGATCATTCCGCCCTCGATGCTGTTCATCATTTTTGGTGTGGTCGCGCAGATGCCTATCGGCGATCTGTTCATTGCCGGGATCGTGCCCGGAATCATGATGTTTGTCGCCTTTATCGCTGTCATCGCCTTTTTTGCACGTATCCACGACTTCCCGGTCGCCAAACGTCCCTCAGGGAAGCAGCGTATCGCTGCGATTGTCGATGCGCTGCCCGCGCTGTCGATTCCGGTTATTATCACCGGCAGTATTCTGGGCGGGTTGGCGACGCCGACCGAGGCGGCGGCGGTCGCGACTCTGGCAGCGATGCTGACGGGGCTGCTGATCTATCGTGAAATCTCTGTCGCGGATATTTTTCCGGCATTCGCGAATGCGGCGAAGACCTCGGCCGTTGTGCTGTTTCTTATCGCTGCGGCACAGGTGTTCAGTTGGGTGATTACCTTCCAGAACCTGCCGATGCGGGTCGCGGATGCGATGCAGGAGGTTACCCAGTCTCCGATCATGTTCCTGCTGCTGCTTAATGTTCTTTTGCTTTTGCTGGGGATGATCACCGATCCGATTCCGGCGATCATTCTGGTTGTGCCGGTTCTGTTGCCCGTCGCGACGGGCGTTTACGGCATTGATGCGTTTCAGTTCGGCGTGATCGTCTGCCTCAACCTGACTCTGGGATTGCTGACACCGCCTGTCGGGACGGGGT
Source organism: Paracoccus aerodenitrificans (assembly GCF_027913215.1). GTDB lineage: Bacteria > Pseudomonadota > Alphaproteobacteria > Rhodobacterales > Rhodobacteraceae > Paracoccus > Paracoccus aerodenitrificans. The sequence goes on along the minus strand of NZ_CP115784.1, from coordinate 2,589,891 downwards.
TATTCGCCGCCGCCCTGATGGGAGGCGTCAAGGCCGAGCGGGTGGCCTGGGTGGTGACACCGTTCTTTCTGGCCGTCGCAGTTGTTCTGCTGCTGCTGGCATTCTTCCCGTGGCTTGTAACGGGGCTGAAAGATTTCTTGTGATAGCGGCTTAAAATGGAAGGAGACTAACCCGATGTTCAAATCTCTTGCAGGCATTGCCTTCGCTGTCGGCACATTATCCGGGGCGCAGCTTGCGGCAGCGACCGAGTATCGCATAGGCCTGATCACGCCGCCGCCGCATCAATGGACGGTGACCGCGAATGCAATTGCGGACGAATTGCGCGAGGCCACGGATGGCCGGATCGATCTGCTGATCTTCCCCAGCGGGCAGCTTGGGAATGAAGCGCAGATGTTACAGCAATTGCAGACCGGAGCGCTGGATTTCGCGTTCATGACGCTTGGTGAATTTGCCAATCGTGATCCCAATTACGGCATTTTCTTGGCTCCGTTCATTGCCGAAGACGTTCCGGCGGCAAGGAAGCTTCTGAGCGGAGAGACCGCGCAGGAATTGCTGGACGGCGTCGATAAATTCGGTCTTGAGGGCTTCGGCTATGCGATGGCCGGGCTGCGGCAGATCGTCATGCGTGACGAAGTGCAGAGCGTTTCGGACCTGTCGGGCAAGAAGATCCGCACCGTACCGCTTGCACCCGAGCTGGATTTCTGGACGGGCCTTGGTGCGACACCGACTCCGATGCCGTTGCCTGCCTTGTACGATGCGTTTGCAAATGGACAACTGGACGGGATGCAGATCGATTTCGAGGGCACCTGGAACAGCCAGTATTACGAACATGCCGGAAGCATCATCGAATCGAACCACATGATGTTCCCGATGATCGCTGTCGGCTCGGCCCGCAAATGGGCGGATATTCCTCCTGAAGATCAAAGCAAGATCAGCGAGGTCATGCAGCGGCATCTTGATGAGCTGATCGGGAAATACGCTGAAATCGACGCCGAATATCTTGAGAAGCTGCGCGGAACCGATGTCCCGGTCAAGACGGTGGATCGCAGTTTTTTCGGTGACAGCATCGACAGATGGTACGAAGAGTGGCGGACAAAGACCCCGCTTCTGCAACAATTGGAAGCCGAAGCCGCGCATGAATAGCCCGGTATGCGGCGTCAGCGTAGCCCGGCGCGTTCCGGCGGGAGCAATTCACGGCTGACAGCCCGGCGTCGCAATACGCGATGTCGGGCTTTTTGTAATAAAGTCGGGGTTTGAAAGAGGACCGCTAAAGACCCGCGATGAGTCCATGAATATTAATCAATATCAGTTAAATGCAGTTTTTCAGGCCTATTATGTGACTTTCCCGGGACGCTCGCCTATGATGCGCAGGCAGGGAGGTTTTGTTCCGTCCGGAACAGCCTCAGGGGCGGTACGCCCGACGCAAGAAAGAACAGGAAACGAAAGGACTTCCCATGAACATGGTGAAACCCGGACTGGCTCTTCTGGGCCTGATGGCGACCGCGCCAGCGGCATTTGCGCAAGAGGAATGCGGCAGCCTGACCATTGCCGAAATGAACTGGGCCTCGGCAGGGCTGGCGGCATGGATCGACAAAATCATTCTGGAAGAAGGCTATGGCTGTGAGGTCGAGCTGGTCACGGGCGATACGGTCCCGACCTTTACCTCGATGAATGAAAAGGCCGAGCCGGATGTCGCGCCTGAGCTGTGGGTGAACGCTGTGAAAGTGCCTCTGGATGCTGCCGTCGAAGAAGGTCGCATCATCATCGCCTCTGAGATCCTGACCGATGGCGGTGTTGAAGGCTTCTGGGTGCCGACATGGCTTGCGGAAGAACATGGTATCGTCACAATCGAGGATGCTCTGGCCCGTCCTGAACTTTTCCCGGGTGCCGAGGATGAAAGCCGTGGCGCTTTCTTCAGTTGCCCGTCGGGGTGGGCTTGCCAGATCATCACCGAGAACCAGACCGCCGCGCTTGGAATCGAGGATAAGGGCTTCGATCTGGTCGATCCCGGCTCGGCCGCGGGGCTGGACGGGTCGATTGCCCGCGCCTTCAACCGGGATGAGGGGTGGTTGGGTTATTACTGGGCACCGACCGCCATCCTTGGCAAATATGACATGACCCGGCTGGAACTGGGTGTCGAGCATGACAAGGAACGTTGGGATAGCTGCATCGTGGTCAATAACTGCCCCGACCCGGAACTGACCGAATGGCCACGCTCTGACGTTTTCACTGCTGTGACGAAAGAGTTTGCGGAATCCAACGCGATTACGATGGAGTATCTGCAAAAACGCGCATGGCCGAACGCGACAGTGAACGAGCTTCTGGCATGGATGGGCGATAATCAGGCAACGAATGAAGACGGTGCCTGGTATTTCCTTGAAAATTACGAAGATGTCTGGTCGGCGTGGCTGCCCGACGACATTGCCGGGAAAGTCGGCGACGCGATCTGATCCGGCTTTATCTTTCCGGCCCGGCAACCATGCCGGGCCGTTTCGCATTACTGTAAAAGCGAAACCGCAACAGCAAAAGTGGACATATGGATTTCGTAGATTTCCCATCCCTGAGCAGGACGACCCTGCGCGAAATGCGCATGGCAATCGACTCGGCTTTCCAGAGTTTCACCCGTGCCTATGGCGAAACTCTGGAAAACCTGTTTCATCCTATTCAGGTACTGCTCGTTTTCATCGAGGACCTGCTGATCGACAGTCCCTGGATTCTGGTGATGGCGGCGCTTGCCGCGCTTGTCTGGGCGCTCAGTCGAAGCTGGAAGATCGTTCTTGGCACGATTATCGCGCTGTTCCTGATCGGTCTGTTCGGTATGTGGGAAGACACGATGAGCACGATTGCGATGGTCGCTGTCTGTACGCTTATCGCGGTTATTCTTGGTATTCCCATAGGCATCCTCATGGCGCGCTCCGACAGGGCGAATGCGCTGATTACGCCGATCCTCGATATGATGCAGACGATGCCGAGCTTCGTCTATCTGATCCCGGTCGTGATGATTTTCGGACTGGGCAAGGTCCCGGGCGTGATCGCCGTGGTCATCTATGCCATCCCGCCGGTCATTCGTCTGACCAATCTGGGCATTCGCCAGGTTCCCGCGGATGTGCTGGAAGCCGCCGAGGCCTTTGGCTCTAATGGTCGCCAGAAGCTAAAGGATGTGCAGCTTCCGCTGGCTCTTCCGACGATCATGGCGGGCGTGAACCAGACGATTATGATGAGCCTTGCAATGGTGGTCGTGGCCTCGATGATCGGCGTGAAAGGCCTTGGCCAGCCGGTTCTGCAGGCGATCAATAATCAGTATTTCACGCTTGGTGTGATGAACGGTCTGGCAATCGTGGCGATTGCGATCATCTTCGATCGTTCGACTCAGGCCTATGGCAAACGGCTTCAACGCCATCTGGAGGCTGTGCATGGCTGAGGCAACGCATGATATCGATATCCGTAATCTCTACAAGATTTTCGGACCGAATGGCGCGACGCTTGTCGATGAGGTCAAGCGCGGCATGTCCAAGGAAGAGCTGAAGGCTGAACACGACCATGTGCTCGGCCTGAATGATATCAACCTGAATATTCCCGCAGGCAAAATACAGGTGGTGATGGGGCTGTCCGGGTCCGGGAAATCGACCCTGATCCGCCATATCAACCGGCTGATCGACCCGACAGCGGGGCAGGTTCTGTTCGACGGTCAGGATGTCGTCCAGATGTCCCAGTCGCAACTGCGCAATTTCCGGCGTGAGAAAACCGCGATGGTTTTCCAGAAATTTGCCCTGTTCCCGCACAGGACGGTTCTGGAGAACACGATTTACGGGCTGAGTATTCGCGGCGTCTCCAGAAAAGAAGCCGAAGAACGTGCGCGTCGCTGGATTTCCCGTGTCGGGCTGGACGGGTTTGAAAACAGCTATCCGAACCAGCTTTCCGGCGGGATGCAGCAGCGCGTCGGGTTGGCGCGGGCGCTGACCAATGATGCCGAGATCCTGCTGATGGATGAGGCATTCTCGGCGCTTGATCCCCTGATCCGGAACGATATGCAATCCGTGCTTCTGGATCTTCAGGAAGAACTGCACAAGACAATCGTATTCATCACACATGATCTGGATGAGGCTCTGTGCCTTGGCGACAAGATCGCCATTCTGCGCGACGGCAGCATCATCCAGCAGGGCACGGGTGAGCAGATCGTGCTTCGACCCAAGGATGATTATATCAGCAGCTTCGTCCGTGATGTGAACCGGGGCCATGTGATCAGCGTACGCACGATCATGAGGAAGGGTGAACGGGCCGACAGTCCCGTTACGCTGACCTCCTCGGCCCTGCTGGAGGAAGCGGCGCGGGCAATGACCGATGCCGGCACCAATATGGCGAATGTGGTCGATAAAGATGGCGGGCATCTGGGTAAAATCACCCTGTCGAAGACGGTCGCCGAGATGATTGCGCCGGATGACAATGAGGAACTGGCACCTGAGGCGCTGAGTGCGTGAAGCCCCTTGTTCGGGCGCGTAAGGTGGGGGGTGCGGTTGCTGCCCCGCACTGGATTTCCTTTGCCTGATGTAAAACTGCAACCTGCGCAGTATCTGAAATCTCTGATGCGCAATCCGTTGTCGTCATAAATTCTACATACTGTTCAAGCAGCTATGGCGTATGGTCGTCTCCGGGCGGCATGTTTCCCCTGATCATTGCATATTTTTATCCGGTGTATGCGGGAACTCTGTCATGAGTTCTTAGTTTTGGAACACATGCCCAACTAACAAATCTTAATGCCCCGGGGTGCAATGGCGACGACAGCATCAAGACAGGAAACAGGAGCCCATATTCTGGATGCTGCGGAAGAGTTATTTGCCGAACGTGGTTATTCGGCTGTTTCTCTCAGACAGATTGCCCGTCATGCCGGGGTGGTTGTCTCGAATGTTGCCTATCATCACGGTGACAAGATCGGGGTACTGACAGCAATCGGAGATCGTCACTTTGCGCCGATGAATGCACGTCGTCTTGAGTTGCTGGGCGAGGCTCGAAGGGTTCCCGCACGCAAGGATCGCTTGCGGGCAATTGTCCGCGCTTATCTTTTACCGGCGTTTTATTCCTCGCCTCAGCCCGGTTCCGATAGTGCAAGGTTTTCGCGAGTCCACGCCATGCTGTCAGCCGAGGGTGACTCGGCGGCGCAGCGCGTTTTCGCGAATGCTTTCGATGATACGATCGAAAAATTTGTCGACGCATTTGCGGATTGCCTGCCGGAAGCAAAGCGTTCGGATATCGTCTGGCGGACGCATTTTCTGCTGGGAGCGATGTTTTTCACTCTGATCAACCCGGATCGGGTTTCGAGACTGTCATCCCGCGAGATCGATATGCGCAATGAAGAAGCCGCGCTGACAGGCTTGGTTTCGGCAGGATATGACAGCCTGCTTGCATTGTCGCCGATAGACGTTGAAGAACGCTGATGCCTCGTAAATGCTGATTGTCACCACTTTGCTGTGCCTGGCCGAAATATAGCGTTACTTTATTAGTGATCGAAGATAGCTCTACTCGGAAAAACGGAATTCAGTGATTGTCGCTATACGTGTTTGCAATTTCGCTATGTCACCTCAAGCACCATGTGTGGCAGTTCGCTGATGCGGTGTATCCTCATTTTCACGAAGCAGGGATCAACCCGGAAACCCTGATCTGAATATCTGATCGACAACAGCACCGATTTCCTCTTTAATTCCGCGTAGTAAGGCGGAAAGTGTGTTTTTTGTTGTTGGACGGAGTGTGATGGTTGCCGCTGGTGTAAGATGCTGATCCATATCGGATATCATAAGACTGCCACTACGGTCTTGCAGGATCAGGTTTTCGCGAATCCGGATGGAGATTTCCTGCTTCCCCAAGGCGAACCGCGTCACGCATTGGTAGAACGATTCGTATCACCACAGCCAATGACATTCGATCTGGATGCAGTTCAGGCTCATTATCAGCCCTTGCGGGATGAGGCGAAAAAACAAGGTAAAATACCGGTTATTTCGCATGAGAGGTTTTCCGGATATCCGGCCTCGGGTGGCTTCGATGCGACCATTCTCGCAAGCAGGCTGCATCGCAGTTTTCCGGATGGGCGAATACTGATAATCGTGCGTGAGCAGCTTGCCAGCATTTTCTCAATGTATTCGCAATATATCACGGATGGCGGCCATATGTCACTGCGCAACTACCTCAGCCCGCGTGAGCCGTTCCTGAAACGTCGCCCCGGTTTCTCTGAGGAATTTTACCGTTATCATCGACTGGTCGCGCATTATCGCAAGCTGTTCGGTGAAAATCGTGTGCTATGCATGCCCTATGAACTTCTTGTCCGCGACCGTGAAACATTTTTCTCAGCGCTGTTTTCCTTCGTTGGCCGGGATCCTTTCCCGGTTGATCCAAAGGCGCAGAATGTCCGCAGGCCCGCGCTGTTTCAGATCTGCCAGCGTGTCGTTAACAGCCAGTTCAGCGCGAATGAGTTGAGCCATTATTATCTGGTCCCGCTTGGGCAGTTCCGGCGTCGTTTCGGCAGCATGGCGAAATATGTGCCGACGCGGCTGACCCGGCCCATAGATACGCGGCTTGAAAGGCGGATGCGCAGCCTGCTTGCGAGCAAGTTCGGCGAAGCATTTGCGCAATCAAATGGTGAGCTTTCGCAGATGATCGGCATTGACCTGTCCCGCTATGGCTATCAGATGCCTCAGAATTTTAACCTTGCCAGTGAGATAAGTGAAAAATACATCTCCATCTCGGCGTAGCCTTTGTTAGTGTCGGGTGGGTCGGCAGTGTTGTCGCTTCGGAAAAAATGTTGTGCCGAGTTGGAACTGATAGGTATGTTATGAATGTTGTTGTTGCCGGGTTTTATCGTTCCGGTTTGTCCTGCTTTACTTCCTGCGAAGAAAGCATCCTCGTCGCCCTCAGTATTTCATCAGAGGATTTTCCGGCGCGTACCGGCAAGGATTCTGCTGACTCGATCCTGACAGCGTTTTCATGTGATATGCAGGCTGAAAATTGCGGAGGAACTCTATGAAGGTTCTTGTCACAGGTGCCGCGGGTTTCATCGGCTATCATCTTTCCGAACTGCTTCTGGCGGAAGGCCATGAGGTTATCGGGCTGGACAGCCATAATGATTACTATGACCCGGCGCTGAAGGCTGCGCGGGAGGCGCGGCTGAAAACGCAGCCGGGCTATCGGGGTATCCGGGGCTGGGTGGAGGATCCCGGGCTCCTCATGGATATTTTCGCTGCCGAGCGTCCGGATGCGGTCGTCCATCTGGCGGCGCAGGCGGGAGTCCGATACTCGATCCAGAATCCCCGCGCCTATGCCGAAGCGAATCTCCTTGGATGTTTCGAGCTTCTGGAAGCTGCGCGGGCACATACGCCAAAGCATTTGCTTATCGCTTCGACCAGCTCTGTCTACGGCGCGAATACCGAAATGCCGTATCGTGAAACCGATAAGGTCGACACCCAGATGTCCTTCTATGCGGCGACGAAGAAATCGAGTGAGGTGATGGCTCACAGCTATGCGCATTTATTCGATATTCCGACGACGATGTTCCGGTTCTTCACCGTATACGGGCCGTGGGGTAGGCCAGATATGGCGCCTCATCTGTTCACCAGCGCAATCTTCGAGGGCCGCCCGATCAAGGTTTTCAATTATGGCGAAATGCGCCGTGATTTTACCTATGTCACCGACCTCGTCCGCGCGATCCGGCTGCTGATCGAAGCAGCACCGGAACGTCCGGACGGCCCGGATCAGATCGCTGCCGATGACAGCCTGTCTCCGGTTGCGCCGTGGCGCGTGGTGAATATCGGCAATGGTGAAGCGGTTCAGCTTATGGAGTTCATCGCGGAAATCGAAGCTGCCTCGGGTCGTGAGGCCACAAAAAACATGATGCCGATACAGCCCGGCGATGTGCCCGCGACCTGGGCGGATACCGCACTGCTGCGCCGGCTTACCGGATATGCGCCGGAAACCTCGGTGCGTGAGGGGGTGCGGGCTTATGTCGACTGGTTCCGCGATTACTACAAGGTTGCGGATTAATGACGGACCGCGCTGTTATCCCGGTCCTGATTTCGTCGGCCGGACGGCGGGGCGCTTTGGTCAAATTGTTCCGGCAGGCTGGTGGAGATACCAGCCGGGTGGTTGTACATGGCTGTGACATGAGGCCCGAACTGTCCTCTGCCTGCCTGCTTGCCGATCATACCCATCAGGTGCCACGCTGCTCTGATCCGGGGTTTATCGACCGGATTGAGGAAATCGTCCGACAGAATGCTATTCGCCTGATCGTACCGACCATTGATACGGAGCTTGCCGTCTATGCGCAGGCTGCGGGTCGGCTGGAAGCTGCAGGTGCGCGTGTCCATGTATCGCCGCCCGATGTGATCCGGGTTGCACGTGACAAGATGCGCACGATGAAGGTTCTGGCGGCCTCCGGTGTCGACGTGCCTCCGACATGCTCTGAGGCGGAGTTGCGGGGCAACCCCTCAGCGCTCGGCTGGCCGGTCTTTGGTAAACCGGTCGGGGGCAGTGCCAGCCGGGGGCTTGGGATCTATCGCAGTGAGCGCGATCTGCCTGACTCCTTCCCAGAGCCGATGATGTTCCAGCCGGTTCTGTCCGGGCCGGAATATACGGTGAATATCTTTATAGATGCCTCAGGTGCGCTGCGCTGCGCGGTCCCGCATCTGCGCATCCAGATCCGGGCTGGTGAGGTAGAAAAGGGCCGCACCGTCCGCAAGGAATCCCTGCGCCTCCTTGCCGAGTCGGTACAGGCTGCGTTGCCAGATGCCCGCGGAGTGCTATGTTTTCAAGTCATCGACGATCCGCAAAGAGGCCCTAAGATCATTGAGATCAACGCCCGCTTTGGCGGAGGCTATCCGCTTGCGCACCATGCGGGAGGGCGTTTCGCCGACTGGCTGATAGAAGAACTGACCGGGCAGGTTTCGACGGCAAATGATGACTGGCGCGATGCTGTGACCATGCTAAGATATGATGATGCCGTCTTCGCCGGCTGACAAAATCGTCTTTGATCTGGACGACACGCTGTATCTTGAGCGTGACTTCGCATTCAGTGGGTTTGAGGCGGTCGGTCAGCATGTGCTGACTCGGCATGGCGTAGGAGGATTCGCCGAAATATGCCGCGATCTTTTCGATACCGCGCATCGCCAGGCGGTCTTCGGTGAGGCTCTGCGGCATTGCAGATTGAGCGCGTCTCAGGATATCGGTGAACTGATCGAGATTTACCGGTATCACTCTCCGCAGATCGCGCTTTGCGATGATACGACGCGCTATCTATCTGGAAAAGGAGCGATTTTCGGGCTGATCACGGATGGGCCAGAAAAGATGCAGCGTAACAAGATTGCTGCTCTCGGTCTTCAGGCGTCATGTGATCAGATTATTCCGACAGGGCGATGGGGACATGGTTTTGGTAAACCGCATCCGCGTGCATATGAGATCATATCGGGCGCGTCAGCAGGTCGCCGCTATGTCTACGTGGCGGACAATGCCGCAAAGGATTTCGTGACGCCGAAACGCATGGGGTGGGCAACGATACAGATCCTCCGTACGGATCGTGTCCATAGCGGCGCTGCACCGGACCCGGAACATCAGGCGGATCGCGTCATCACATCTCTAGATCAGCTTGATGAAGCGCTTGAGTCGATCTGACGCCGCTGAGAGGTAATTTCCCCCGAGATTGCCTGCTCGAACAGTGCATCCCACTGTGCCATGACGCTATCCGGAGATAATCTGGCCGCCATCACATCCGCTGAGGCAGACAGTCTGGCACGCAGCTTTGCATCGTGGGCAAGGCGTTGCATCGCATCTATCATCGCGGCCTCGTCTCCATCGGGTATAAGCATCCCGTTCCCGCCGTCGATCACCATATCCGATACGCCGAACGGGCAGTCGAAGGCGATGACTGGCAGCCCCGAACTGGTCGCTTCGGCCAGAACATTGCTGAAACCTTCATATCTTGAACTGAGGACCAGCACATCTCCTGCTGACATCCATTCCTGCGGCGTATGCGCGAGCCCGGCCAGCCTGACGCGATCCTCCAGACCCATCTCACGGATCATTGCGGTAAGCGTATCCCGTTCCTGTCCTTCCCCGAAAATCTCAAGCTGAGCCCTCATCCGTAAAGGAAGTGCTGCGAAAGCCCTTATCAGTCTATCGAAGCCCTTCTGATGATCCAGCCGACCGACCCCGACGAAGCGACAGATATCCGAGGCGGGGGCGGGCGGGAATTCGACTGGATGGCACGGATTCGGAATGATCGCGGCCCGCTTTCGTTGCGCTTTCGGAAGCATTCCTGCCGCTGCTTTGGTCTGCATTGCGATCCCCGCCGCCTGCGGTGCCAGGCGGTTCTGAAGTCGTGACCAGAACCCGGCCGACTGGATCTGTGGGTTATTTCGTTCGGATATTACAACCGGGATCCCGGTTCCGGCAGAGGCCAGAAGCGTCAGGCAATTCACCTTTGTTAGAAAACTGACGATAAGATCCGGTCGCAGCTCTCGGACCAGGCTGCGAATGGCAACCCCACGGCGAAGATGCAGGCGGACCCCACGCGGAGCATTTTCGGCCAGTACATGCAGCTTTACGCCATCCGGATAGGCAAAGAATGATCCAGTTTCGGGCATCATCATCGCGGCAACATGCACCTCATCACCAAATTCATGCCGATGCGAGGCGATCCCCGCCATGACTTTCTCTGCCCCTCCGGCACCGAAGCCGCCTTGAATGAAAAGGATCTTCACGGCCCAGCTCCGATACAACAGGGGTTGCCGAGAAGCGCAGGTACCGAATGGCCCATCATCGGCGCAATCATGTTTCTTATCATCTAGGAAACCGTGTCGCTGAACCTTGCAATTTCATCGGTTTGTTCTGGTACCCGCTCTAGCCCCATTTCGGTCAGCAGCAGGCGGTTGATCATGTGAACATTGTTATTTCTGCAGATGCGTTTCCGCGCCTGAGCGCCGAGCTTTCCGATCAGCACAGGCTCTCGGATGAAACGCCGCATCGCGTCGGCCAGAGCACTTGGGTTATTCTGCGGTACTACGAGACCGCCATCTTGGTCTCCCACAGTTTCACCGCAGCCGGGCGCATCGGTGGTGATAACCGGCCGACCAGAGGCCATTGCTTCGAGAATGGTCCGGGGAATGCCCTCTCGCAGCCTTGTCGGCAGTACGAAGACATGGCTGCGGGAGAAGTAGGGACGGACATCCCGTGTCGGGGTGTGATAAACGACCTCTCCCCTGTCATGCCATTTTTTCAGCGTTTCTTTGTCAATGGCATCCGGATTACTATCGGTGGGACCCAGAAGCTCCAGGCGGAACTCATGCCCTTCCACCCTCAGAATGCGGGCGGCTTCGATCAGATCATCGAGTCCTTTGCTTCTTAGCATCCGGGCCACGAACAGAAAGACAGGAGGCCCCTTGGGAAACGGCGAGGGCGTGAAACTGTTCGTATCCACGCCTGTTCCCGGTACCGCCACCATTCGCGCCTGTTCTGGAATCATCCTGAAGCGGCGCAGATCGCTCAGATCGGCGCAATTGTAATAGAACCCGAGCCGTATTGCACGAAGTGCATGCCGGTGCAATTGCACGGCTATTCGGCGGACCAGTTTTCGTTTCCCGGTCGGGTTCGGCTCTGAAAATGCATAACCGAGACCGGTAAACAGCGGATAGCAGCGCGTCTGCTTTTCAAGACGTGCGGCGAGGCTTCCGTAAATGATCGGCTTCATCGTATAGGGCAAGATTATATCGGGTTTTTCCCGCCTGATAAGGTTGCGCAGCGCCCGAAGTGTCTGAATATCGTGAATCGGATTCAGGCCGGTGCGTTTGATCGGGACGGTTATCGGCTCGATCCCTTCGGTGCGTAAAGTCGCCTCGGTTTCGGGGTCGAAATCGGGCGCTGCTGCCAGAACTCGGTGGCCATTGGTACGCACCCTGCGCATCAGATCCAGCCGGAAATTAACAAGAGACCAGCCAAGTCCTGCGATAACCAGAACCGTCGCAGGCGCAGCCGCCGCACCAGCAGGCGCGGCAGCGTGGGGATGAGAGCCATCATCGGGGCTCATGCGAAGATCCTGTCATTGTTGGCCTTTGTCGCTCGTAGGTCCGTCGCTGACTGTCGTTCGGCTGAGCTTTCACTGGATTTCTTCGGGAAAGGGCGTATGTCGCTTTCGCGATTTCCCGCAAAGCCCGGCACGAGATCGGCAAGCCCGCAACGCAGTGTTGCTTCGTCACCGCAGCGGGCGGACTGTTCCAGCCGCAGGATCGCGGCACGCAGCCGCGACATTGGCACTGGGTTCGGAATGGCGCAGCTTACACCAGAAAAACCAGCCGGCTGAATTTTCTCGTTGCGGTCGAAAAGCTCTTCGAACAGCTTCTCACCCGGGCGAATGCCGATGAACTCAATCTTGATGTCTTCGCCGGGGGTCTTTCCTGCCATGCAGATCATGCGCTCGGCCATATCGACGATCCGGACCGGTTTGCCCATGTCCAGAACAAAGATTCTTCCATTATCGTCTTTCGCCCGCAGCCCCTGAGCCGCCGCGACCAGAGTCAGCTCAACAGCTTCGCGGATGGTCATGAAATAGCGCTCCATATCCGGGTGGGTCACGGTCAGAGGCCCACCACGACCGATCTGTTCCTGAAACAGAGGGATCAGTGAGCCGGAGGAGCCGAGAACGTTCCCGAACCGCACTGCGAAGAAGCGCGTATCATTGCCAAGGTCTCGCGTGATCAGATCCTGAGCCTGGCAATAGAACTCGGCGACTCGCTTGGTTGCGCCCATGATATTGGTCGTGTTCACTGCCTTGTCGGTCGAGACCTGCACGAAGGCTTTGACCCCGACAGAGCGTGCCGCGTCGCATACATTCCGTGTGCCGATAATATTGGTCAGAACGCCCTCACAGGGATTCGCTTCAACCAGCGGGACATGCTTCAGGGCGGCGGCATTGAACACCATGTCGGGCTGGTGTTCTTCGAAGATCGCCTGAAGATGGACGCGGTCGCGGATGCAGCACAGATGCAGCTTCCGAGGCACATTCGGGAAATGCCGCGCAAGGATACGGTCAACCTGATAGGCGTTATACTCGCTGTTTTCGATCAGGACGATCAGTTCCGGGTCCAGCGAGGCAATTTGCCGGACAAGTTCGCTGCCGATCGAGCCACCTGCACCGGTCACCAGCACTTTCTGCCCGCGATAGGTTTCGCGGAGCAACTTCAGTTCGACGCTTTTCTGCGGACGGGTCAGCACATCTTCGGGATCGATGCTGGCGGCGTCGCCATTTCCCGGATAATGGGGCTGCACATCGGTCAGATGTGGCAGAGACCGTATCCTGATACCCTGCGCTTCGGCCCAGCTTCGCAAATGGGCGATGCCTTCGCTGTCGAAATGGGTCACCGCTTCAGTCAGCAACAGGCTGCGAGGCAACTGATCCAGACGCATCAGCCGGTCAACGATTGCCTGCGGATTGCGTACAGAGCCAAGGATCGGGACATTATAGAAGAGCAGGTCGGTACTATCGGCAGAATCGTCGATAATGCCCAATACCTTGTATTTCGACAGGCCCTGATGGACGGCACGCATAAACAGATCGCTGGTTGCCCCCAACCCGATCAGGATGACAGCTTCCCGGTCAGCGGCCATGGGTTGTGCCCGGCGGCGTGCCTCACGCGCACAGGCCAGCACCCGCACGCCGATAAACATGGTCAGTAGCAACAAGAACTGGATTGGGAAGGTTGTCATCGGCAACTCTGGCAGCCAGTTCAGACCACGGGCCGTAAGCATGCAACCGATAACGGCGACCGCTGTGCCCGGGACCAACCCCGCAAGCCCGGGGACGCTCGCAGAGTGGCGATGGCGGCGATAAAATCCGGCGAGGATCAGCACCGGCATGATGACCAGTAGAGATAACAGGATAAAGGGCAGAAGCACGCCCCGCTCAACCGCGCTGAAATGTGGCCCGCAGGCCAGAACGACAGCAACGGAGGAGGCAAACACAGCCGATACGATATCCGCCGAAAGCAACTTTCGGTTTGCGCGTAATTCGGTTTTGCGAGGCCTCAATATGCGAGGTTGAAAATCGGTGGTTCTGTGAAGCTGCGACGCGTTTACATTCATAATCATTACCCACATTGGCTTTTCGTACCATTTTGAAAGCCAGTCCCAGACAACAAAGACGAGTTATCTTCCTGCAGCTATGATGCCATGTTCGGTGAAAAATAAACCCCTCATTTTGAATGGGGTTAGGAAAAACAGATCAGTCCATAATATTGTAAAGGTTAACGTTATATAATTGATTTTATAAGTGCTTTACAGAAACTTACCTATTGTGTGGATTGTTATTAACCTTAATAATCGCAACTTATGCGGGTGGTGGTACAATATTGCTTGCGCGGAGTTGCGCAAAGGTAAAAATTTTAACCAAAAATGGATTGCGAAACCAATTGAGTTGCGATTACTCCGATTCGGTTCGCTTTGATCCGGCACTGATCCAGCCTTGGAAATCAACTCCTGTAAGTATCCGGAGGGTTTCAATCTGCGGGCGATAAAAATCAGCTAACTCAGCTTTCAGGACAGGATCGAAAGACGGATAATATTGCGGCTTTGCTACGAGGTCACGCACCCGTGAGATTGCAGAAGTGTGCCGGATCGGATCCAATACAGGGCGGAGCGGAGTAAGGATACGCCGCATAGGACGTGGTACGGCTTTTGCCTTGGCATCCTTCACCCTTTCGGAAATCGGCGGCGCAAATTGCTCTGACAGTTTCAGATGCTGTCTCATACTGTCAAGTTGGCCAACCGCGTCGCGAGATATGTCTTCATAGCGAAGGACCAGTATCTGTTCACGGCTGAACAAATCGTAGAACCGCTGAAGATGCTCGGCATAAAGACCGTCATTCAGGAAGCGCTCATTGGCTGCTCGGTCGGGATCGAGATGACGGCGGATATTGTCGTCGACCTCCCCCCGGCGAAACAGCATTGCGTAATCCGAATAGGCACGCGCTACCGGGTCACGAAGCTGGAAAATCAGCCGAACTTCCGGGATATGCCGGTGAATCCGCGCGGCTGCCGCAGGCATGGTCAGATAACTGTTGGACTTTTCGCCACGCAGCGCATCTTTGGGCGCTTCGGCAAATTCCGCATGATAATATTCCATTCCGCGCTGATAATTACGGGCGAAGAAATGGGGCTCATGATCGGGCATGAAGATTGTGCGGGATTGCTGCAGTGACTGCTGAAGCCAGGTGGTTGCGGATTTTGCTGCACCGGCGATGATGAAGCTGGGCAGAGGCGTGGAGTTTGTCATTCCTGGACTTCCTGAGAGGTTTCCGGCATTGTAGGGACCGTGATCTGCAAGGTGTCGCCGGGCTGCAGTTCTGTGTTTGGACCGATCACCAGCGCCTCCGCGCCCCTGATCAGCGTATAACGGGGCTCGGTTTGTACAGGCCCTTCGGAAGATTGTTGCGGTGCAGGCGTGCCGGTCACGGCCAGATATTGTTCACGCGCCGCATTCGCTTCTATCTCTGCGGCTGATATTTCCGCTTCCAGCTCTACGAGCCGGCGCAGCCGCTCAGCTATAGCATCGGCTGTAATCGTACTGCCGTCGCGCTGAGCCTGATTCAACTGTTCATCCAGCAGCAGCAAAGCAGTTTCCAGTTCCAGCCGCTGTGCCTCAAAATCGCTGAGCTGCGTCGACAGGGACGTCACCCGCGCATTCACCGCGAGTCCTCGTTCGTTGAGCGACTCGACCCCCGCAAGTTCTTCCCGGGTGCGGGCGATCTGCCGGTCTCGCAGTTCAAGCTGCTGGTTTAGACGTTCGGCGCGTTCCTGCAGAACGTTTTGCAGATCCACGGTGCTTTCAAGCCGCACTTGACGTGCCATCGCATCAGCATTCTGCAAACGGCTTTGAAAATCCTGAGGCCGAGATGTGTTATCGGGCTGAACGTTACCGGATTCCAACTCCCCAAGCTCTTGCCGGATCCGGGTCTGTTCGGCCCGCAACCAGCGCAAACTGCTTTCAGCCGAAGTCACTTCGCCCGACAGCATGATGCCGCGCAGCATATCTGTGCCGGTCTGAACGCGGTAAACCCCTCCGGCACGGGCAAGAGCATGCCGGGCGGTCAGGCCGGGATGGAATTCAACCGCACCGCGCGTTTCCACCATGCCCAAAACATAGACCGGCAGACTGGATATCAGTTCCACCGAAAGCTGCGGAGGCTCCGCCAGACCTGCGCGACGCCGGAGAAGGTCGGAAACTGCCGTGATCAGTTCGGCCTGCGTCATCCCCATCGCTGAAATTGTACCTGCCAGAGGCAGATGCAGATCGCCTTCCGGGCTGAGACTGTACTCACCGGAAAGATCCTGCCAGCCGGTGAGGTTATTCTGGCCATAATCCCAAGTCAGTACCCGGATCATTAACCGGTCTTGGGCGTGAAGGCGGTAAGGTTCCGCAGCAAGTGGCTGAGGCATCACGAATGACAATAACATCGCTGCCGCCGACAGCACCCGTCGCCAGTGGTTAATAAGATGGGCGGCAGCCGGAGCAGTGTTACGAGGTTTGGACATTATTCGTCACCTGCAAGCGCTGCCAGCCATGTTTCTACAGTCGTCATCCCGTCGCCGTCCGGGTCTGCCCAAGGATCGTCCTTTCGGTCGGGGTCGAGCCCCTCTGTCGCTGCCTCCCACTCATCGGGCAGCAGATCGCCATCCCGGTCTGGATCCGGTTCGAACCCGCCAATATCGGTCCAGCCGCCAACATCCTCAGGGCTGTCAATGACGTGCCCGCGGCAATTGGCCAGATCGCCAAGGACTTTCTTATCCAGCTCATCCCGGTGACGGCGATCCGGAAGTGCGTCACCTGCCGTAGCGGGTATACGCTCCATTAACCAGCCGACTGGCATCGGATCGACCGTCAGGGCAAATCGGGTTGAGGTTTGAAAATCGGCCATCGCTGGATCTATGATTGCAATCTCTCGCTCTTCCTTACAGGATCGCGCCTCGTTCCCCTCGGCCCAGACGGAAATCGGGTTGCCATCTGTCCAGTCGAATAACTCAACCGCCGCGCCCGCACGGGCTGAGGTTGATGGCCCCGCGATCGCCACATTGCCAATATAGGCGATGCGTGTTTCGCCGATGAGATCGTAAAACTCGCCAAACTGGCTGATCGGATCGTAGAAGATATTATTAATGACCTCGACCGGGCCGGCAGAAGTGGCTTTGATATCGGGGTTGCGGTCGCGGTGATGTGCGAAGATGTTGCGCAGCAGGCTGATTCGCCCGCATTCATTCATCTTGCCCTCATCCGAGCAGATCAGCGCGCCCTTCGAATGCTTACCCTCCGGGTGGTTTGAATTATCCAGACTATAGGCAAGAATGCTGTCGGCAAGCGTGATATCCACGGCTTCGCCGCCCGAGACATGGATGTTGAACGTCTCATCCGAGGCGAACATCATAGACAGATTGCCCAGATAGAGACGCGAGGCATTTTCAACCGTCAGCGCGTCGATCGCGGGGCTTTCCTCTGATCCCGGCCCGGGGCGCAGTTTCAGGAAACGCGCAACGACATCGCTGGCATTCTTGATGATGAGTGGCCCATGCGTCGCATCGCGCATCCTTAACTGGATGCCATAGCCGGGGGCTGTCTGACCGGCGATGTAAAGATCAGAGCGGGCCATCAGTGGCGCTGCGAGTATAATTGTTCCCGAGATGCGAAAGATGCAGATGCGCGGGCCCTGTCTTTCGACGCATGCCCGCAGGCTGCCTGCGCCATCATCGTTAAGATTGGTTACAGTGACCAACTCACCCCCGCGCCATCCGGTTGCTGAGGCACCATAGCCGCTAGCTCCGGGGAAGGCCGGGCCAGAGGCGAATGCTGATGCAGGCAGGGAAAGGGTAAGCGCCGTCAACCCCAGCGCCCTGAGCATTTTTCTGTCAATAATACCCATAGCCTCCACCGAGATTGAGCTGCCTGTAACGATGCGGTTCGATATCGTTGATGACGGTTCCGGCCAGTTTGATGCCGCTATCCTCCAGGCGCTCGACGCAATTCAGAAGTGCGCGTTCGGGCGTTTTGCCGGCTCTGACGACAACGAGTGTCTCATCCGCCATGACGCCCAGCCTTGCCGCGTCGGCAACACCCAGCGTCGGTGGTGTATCCATTACGATCAGATCATAGGCCGATATCAGGCGCGGCATCAGCTTCCGCGCGAATTCGGCGGCAAGTTGCGGAGTCAGCATCATATTCTGCTCAAACCGGATAAGGTGAAGGCCATCGTAACCTTCAACCGGGACGACTGCGTCATTCACCTTCAGATCGCCGGAAATTAGCCGCTCGACACGGATAGCACGAGGATCGTTAGCGATAATCCGGCTGGCCCCTCCGCGCTGCGTATCGAAATCCAGCAGCAGAACGCGCTGCCCTTCCAGCGAAGCAATCGCTGCCATCGAGGTCGAGACGGTTGACTTACCTTCATTCGGAAGTGCCGAGGTGATCATGGCGATTCTGGGGCTGCGGTCGCGCGAATCCTGGCTGGACCAGATCGTCAGCAATGAACGGATCGCTTCACTGTATTCCGAACGTGGGAAGCGGCGCAGGAACCAGATCGGCTGATGATCCCGGCTGAACAGACCGCGCCTGCGGATGCGCGGCAGGTTGCCGAGATTGGGCAATTGGCTGACATGCGCTGCCTGTGCGCCGGTCCAGATCTGGCGATTCATTGTGCTGCGTAGCATGGCGAGGATAAACCCAAGCACCAGAGAGGCGGGTAACGCCAGCGCCATCGTCGTGGGAATATTGGGCCAAGAGGGCTCAAACGGCACTTCGGCGCGGGTGATCTGCCTTGCATCGGGCTGGATCTGGTCGCGCTGAGGCTCAAGTTGGCTCAGCCGTTCGACCATTGTCTGATATCGCGTACCCAGCAGATCAACGGTACGTTCCATCCGGCTGAGTTGCATTTCATTGCGGGTACGGGCACCAAGCTGCTCTTCGACCTTCGCCAGATCTGCTTCAAGACGTCTGCGCTCAGCCGTGTCGCCTTCGTTCCGGGTATCCATCACCTCCAGTACCGAGGCGATATGCGTGCGTTCACGACGCAGCCTTTCGGGGAGTTCTTCGTCGTCCAGAAGGTTTTCACGGATGAAATCCGCCAACTCCATCTGTTGTATCGTCAGATCCTCACCCGTCTGTTCAACTTGTTGGCGCAGATATTCGGTCGAGCGTTCAAGCGTTTCGACCTGCTGGTTCACCGATGTTTCGATGAAACTGTCGACCACCCCGTTTGCAATAGACGCAGCGAGCTCGGGGCTGTTCGCCTTTGACCTGATCGAGATGACAAGGCTTTCACCCGACCGCTCCAGCTCATAGGCGCCCAGTACCTTATCGACCACGTCGCGGGCGCGTTCATTGCTGCCAAGCCGCGGGTCGCCTTCCTCGATTGGCAGGAAGATCGTATTGTCAAACAGGTTCAGCGCCTTCGCGATATGCTCGGCGAAGTTGCGGGAGCGCAGCCTGTCGAGTTCTGTTTCTACCCGTGCACGCGTGAGATCGTACACTTCAAGCTGTGTGTCGACCTGACTGATCCGTACCTCGGAATTGGTCAGGGCCATCGCCGATTCCGATGAGTATAAAGGCGGTTGGCGGGACAAATAAAAATAGGTTCCGCCCATCACAAGAGCGGCTACGCTCAGGAGCATCCAGATATTGCGCCGCATCAGCTGGATGAATTCTTCACTGTCCATACGCTGCGCGCGAGCGGGTGAAACGGCCTTCCGGGCCGAAATGCGTGTCGTATTGTTCATGCTGTCATCCGCTGCCGCGACATCGTGCGGCTCTTATAAGATTGTCGATAAAGCCGTTCATGCCGGGAAATATATTCGTCCATCGCCATGCGGCTGATGATGTGCTGCCGCGAGACAGTACGAAGCCGCTCTCGCTCGGGTTCGGTCAGGTGAAGCAGCTCACTGACGGAATTGGCCAGAAGATCTGGTCGGTTGGGCGGGCAGACCTTTCCGCAGTCCCCGACCAGCCACGCGCAATCCCCGACATCCGTCACTACGGGAAGCACCCCTGCGGCCATTGCCTCGGCGACAGCCAGAGGCAGCGCCTCGCCCCAGGCGGAGGACAGCAAATAGATGTCCAGGCCCGGCACCAGAAGAGGAATATCGCTGCGCACGGGCAGGGCAGTCAGGCGGTGGCCGATCCCTGCAGCTTGTGCTTCCTGAACTGCTGGCCCGTCAGGCTGGCCTTCCCCGATCAGAACCCCGTGTATGTCAATTCCGCGTCCGGCAAGGATGGCAATCGTCTTTGCAAAACTGCGATGATCCTTCATCGGGTGGGAGCGTGCAATCGTGCCGACGACGGCCCGCCCGGCTGGAATTCCGGCGATGGCGGTCAGCCTTTCGTGTGCAGAAGCATTCGGTCGGAACTCATCCGTGTCGATCGCATTGGGAACAAAATCGGACAGAGAGGGCGGGAAACCGTATTCCTCATGCTGCTTTGCGGAAACTCTCGAGCAATATGTGATCCGGTCGGCGCGTCCTGACAGCAGGCGAAGCCCGCGCAGAACGGCGCGGGTTGATCTTTTTTCATTTGCCGGGTCGGACAGCGAGTGATGAATCGCCCAGATCAGACCAGTATTGCGACAGCCGCTCAGCTTGATCGCCAATGTAGCCACCAGGCAGCCATGATACATCCAGCCATGCACGGCTGTCGGCTTGCGGTTGGAAAAGAAATGCGCCAGCCCGATGATCGCCGCCGGGATCTGCCCGACCGATCCAGCTCCAAGATCCACCACCTCGACCCCCAGATCGCGAATCATCGACGCGACGGGGCCGGACGGCATCAGGGACACGACAATATGTTTATTGCGATCCTTTTCGATACTGCGGAGGTATCGGAAAAGCATGATCTCTGCGCCACCTACCGCTGTACCGGTAATAACATGCGCAACTCGTTCTTTATTCATCGGAAACAGCCGGCGGTTTACTCGTTACATACGGGGCAGGAACCTAAAGCATATTCTTTGAGAGGCAATTAAAAACTAGGAAAAATATCATCACTTAACCACGATTATCACGAAGGTTGCGTTCTTTGCCATTGCAATGCAATGAAAACACAGGCTAAGTGCAAATGCCCGCAAGGGTGGTTGTTAAGTACAGGTCAGTAGTGTGTTACGAGTGCTGGAGTTTCCCATTGCAGCTATTTTGCTGCTTATTTCGCTGCCAATTCAATTAATGGTAGCGTTAATTCTCTATATGCAACTTGGATCGCCGATTATTTTCCTCCAGATCAGGGCGGGAAAGGACGGGCGGAGCCTGGTCGTTTATAAGTTCCGCACGATGACGGATGATCGTGATGCGGATGGGCAATTGCTTCCTGATGATCGGCGCCAGACCAGCCTGACTCGGTTGATTCGCCGGTTGAGATCTGACGAACTTCCCCAGCTTTGGCTGATCGTCCGGGGCAGCATGTCGCTGGTGGGGCCGCGCCCGCTGCTGCCTTCGACGCTGAAAAGCTTCGGTGAGTTGGGTAGAATTCGCAATTCCGTTCCACCCGGATTGACGGGATGGGCGCAGGTCAGTGGCAATACGCGGCTGACCAATGATGAAAAGCTCGCCCTGGATCTTTGGTATGTCACGCATCGCAGCTTTTCGCTGGATCTCCGGATCATGCTGGAAACGCTTCTGGTCCCGCTTCGCGGTGAAGTTCGCGACCCCGACAGGCTGGAAATGGCACGGGAATGGGCGCAACAGCGTTTCGGCAGCGCGATTGAGGGGCGGTCATGAAAACGGCCTTTATCGGCGCTGTTGAGGGTTCGGCAGTCGCCTTGCGCACTTTATGCGAAAAAGGGCAGTCGCCGGATCTGGTCGTGACGTTGCCGGTTGAACTGGCCGGCGCTCATTCCGATTTTGCTGATCTTGGTCCTCTGGCCGCGGACTACGGGCTCAGGCTGATGCGGTCTCCGCGCAGTGAAAGCGATGAGGTGATGGCTGCGCTGCGCCAGCTTCAGCCCGATCTGGTGATGATTATTGGCTGGTCTCAGCTTATAGGACCCGGGATGATTGCTTTGCCGCGTCTCGGTGTTCTGGGCTTTCATCCTTCGCCCCTGCCACGGATGCGGGGGCGGGCTGTGCTTCCGTGGCAGATCCTGACGCGGCAGTCTCAGGGCGGTGCTACGCTGTTCTGGATCGGCGAGGGCGTGGATGACGGACCCATCGCCGCGCAATCCGTTTTCACGATCGATCCGGACCGGATCACCGTGCGTGAGCTTTATGATAAAGCAGTGGCCGAGATGGCCTGCTTGCTGCCGCCTCTTGTTGCTGATCTGGCGGCAGGAAACCGTCCAGCAATGCCTCAGAACCATGAAAACGCAACAATCTGTGCGCGGCGGCGGGCCGAGGACGGGATGATCGACTGGTCGCTGCCCGCCACTGAGATTGACCGGTTAATCCGGGCGGTCGGTCCTCCGTATCCCGGCGCAACGACAAGAGCATCGAAAGGGGCTGAGGTGACGATTACGGCAGCGCGTGTTCATCCGCGCGAGGGGTACTATATCGGACTTCCGGGCCAGATCCAGAATATCGACGGGCAGATCGTGACTGTTATGGCTGGTGACGGTCGCTGCATCGACCTGCTGGAGTGGCGCGGCGTCGAGAGCTTCCTGCGGCATGAAAAGCTTCGGGGGGCCTCATGCTGAGAACTATCGAAAAATCCGGTCCGGTTCTGGTGATTGCCCCGCATCCCGATGACGAGGTTCTGGGAGTCGGAGGCACGATGGCACGCCTTGCAGATGCCGGGACAGAAATCCACGTCGCAATTGTTACAACCGGCCGTGCTCCACGCTTTTCGGTGGATCAGGTTGATACAGTCCGGGCCGAAGCTGCGGCAGCGCATGCGAAGCTTGGTGTGACACAGACCCATTATCTCGACTGCCCGGCGGCGGGGTTGAGAGAATATGCGCATACAGAGCTGAACCGCGCGATTTCCTCTGTGGTTCAGCGAACCGGAGCGCAGACGATCTTTGCACCGCATCCTGGTGACATTCATCTTGACCACCAGCTCAGCTTCCTGTCCGCACTCGTCGCCGCGCGTCCGCATCAGCCAGACTACCCTACGCGGGTTTTCGCGTACGAGACCCTTTCTGAGACGAACTGGAACGCGCCTTATCTTACGCCCGGCTTCCTTCCGAATTTGTTTGTGGACATCTCTGACACGTTGCAGCGCAAGCTGGACGCGTTTGGTTTGTTTGAAAGCCAGCAGCGGGCGGCTCCGCATGAAAGATCGGTCGCATCGCTGACGGCATTGGCGACGTTGCGCGGTGCAACCGTCCACCGTGATGCTGCTGAAGCTTTCGTCACCATCCGGATCGTGGAGTGAGCCGATGCAACGCAATCAGACCTGGCCTGTCTTCGATCAGCGGCAGATTGATGCGGTTGCTGACGTGCTTCGATCCGGCAAGGTCAACGCCTGGACGGGGCCTGATGTACGCAGCTTTGAGGAAGAGTTTGCCGCCCATGTCGGCACCAGCCATGCCATTGCAATGGCAAATGGCTCGGTCACGCTGGATGCGGCGCTGCGTGCACTGAAGCTTCAGCCCGGGGACGAGGTCATCGTCAGTCCGCGCAGCTTTGTCGTTTCCGCAAGCTGTGTGCTTCTTGCCGGAGGACGCCCCGTCTTTGCAGATGTCGATCCCGACAGCCAGAACATCACACCAGCCAGTATTGTGCCGCTGATTAATGACCGGACACGCGGAATCATTCCGGTTCATCTTGCGGGATGGCCATGCGATATGGCGGGGACCATGACTCTGGCAAGGGAGCATGATCTCTGGGTGATTGAGGATTGTGCGCAAGCGCATGGTGCCCGGATCGGTGATCAGATCGTCGGCAGTTTTGGCGATTTGGGTTCTTATTCCTTCTGTCAGGACAAGATCATGTCGACCGGGGGCGAGGGCGGCATGATCGTCACCAATGCTGACGCGCTTCACGACAGAATTTGGAGCTTCAAGGATCATGGCAAAGACCGCGCACTTGTCTTTGAGCGCGACACACAGCCCGGTTTCCGCTGGCTTCATGCGGCTGAGCCGGGAACCAATCTGCGGATGACGGGGATGTCGGCGGCGATTGGCCGGGTGCAGTTGCAGCTTCTTCCTGACTGGCATGCGCAGCGCAGCAGGAATGCGGCTCGGCTTGCTCATACTCTGTCGCAGTCGGACGCGCTGCGGATTCCGCTTCCGCCGGAGAACCTTACCCATGCATGGTATCGCTTTTACGCTTTCATACGTCCCGAGGCTCTGACAAATGGCTGGGATCGTGATCGCATTCTGGCGATAGCCTCCATGCGGCAGATCCCGCTTTTTTCGGGAAGTTGCTCTGAAGTCTACCGCGAGGGCATCTTTTCTGCTGACGGCGATCACCCGCCCCGACCGCTTCCGGTTGCAAGGGAACTTGGCGATACCAGTCTGGCCTTCCTGGTTGATCCCACTTGGGACGAGACACAGCTGGATGAGCTTTCTACGGTCCTGCTGGAGATACTCGAACAGGCGACCGCCTGAATAAAACGGCATTGTGCTGTGACAGCCAGTGCAGCCGATTCTGATGTTAAGAAGTAAATGGTGGCAATTTTGACCAGTTCGCAAGCCGCGTTCAGACGCAGCATCCTGATCTGCACGGGAAATCCTGCCCTAGGCGAGGATCTGAAACAGGTCTTCTCACAACGCGGCTTCATCGCTGCAACGGCAGAGGATTCCAATTCAGCATTACGGACCCTCAGCGGTTCTGCGCCGGATGTGATGCTGTGCGACCAGTCTCTGCCGGGTGTCGAGGGCATGGCGCTGCTGCAACTGATACGCCGAGACCGCCCCGAGTTGGCCGGGATGCCGATCATCATCATATCGGAATTCGGTGAGAAAAGCGACATCGTTGCGGGCAAGCTTGCCGGAGCCGACGATTATATTGCCAAGCCGATCCACGAGGATCTTTTGCTGGCTTCTATCGATACGCTTCTGCGTATGTCAGACCGTTTGAAGGCCGCTGAAACTGTCCGTGCGGGATCCTCTTCGTCCGGGGCACAGCGGTTGCGGGCGCCTTATGTGCTGTTGGATCGGTTCTCGTTCGGCGTCATCATGTTTGACCCGTTCGGACAGATGATCTTTACCAATCGTGCCGCGAAATCTCTGTCGCGCGTCAATACATCGACCATTCGCGAATGGGTCATACGGCAGGCGGCATCGCAGAACGGACATGGCCGCGAGACCGTGGATCACGTACTGGATTTCCGCACGATCCCGACAGGTGTATCGCGCAGCAATATCCCCCAGCATCTGTTCGTTGCAACGCTGCAGTTGACAGAAAAAAGCGGAGATCAGGCAATCTTTGCGGCGGCTATTTTTCCTTCGTCCCATGTTTCCGGTCTTGGGGACGGGCTGGTTGCAGAGGCAATCGGGCTGACGCCGACCGAGGCGCGGCTGGCGGGTTTTCTGGCAGAGGGGTTGCGTCTGGACCAGATCGGAGAGGTGATGAATATCGCCAAGCCGACGGTGAATTATCATCTGCGCAATATTTACCAAAAATGCGGATATTCGCGACAATCCGATCTGATTAGCCTACTGCGCTCAGTCCATCTGAACGATGGCACCGCGCCGTCCTCTGCCACTACGCCGGAGCGGGGCAGCCAGGCAAAGGAGAGTTAGGCCAAACGCCCTATCCCTTGACAGGTTCTGGGTTCACCAGCTTTTCGTAAAGCTCTGAGACCAGCCTTACATGGACATCCCGCCCATATTTGCCGCGAACATCGGCGCGTGCGGCCTTGACCATCGTGCGGTATTTTGAGGGTTTGCGGATCAGCGTCAAAGCCGGTTCGACAAAGGCGGCGGGGGTCTCTGGCTCTACCAGATAGCCGGTCGTTCCGTGGTCGATGGCCTCCGGATTGCCGCCATGCGCGGTTGCGATCACCGGCGTCCCGAAATCCATCGATTCGATCAGCGTCCGGCCAAAAGGCTCGCTCAAAGCCGTGACAATGTTCAGATCGACACCTGCCATATAATCAGCGATTGGTCGACGGAAGCCCATCAGGTGAAGGTTTCCGGCAATGCCAAGGCGTTCTGCACGATCACGACATTGCCGGTCCAGATCACTGCCAGGTTCCGATATCTCACCGAACATCAGGCCATGAACCGGCCTGTAGGGAAGCGCTTTCCGAATCTGGGCTACCGCCTCGACAAAGCGGAGGGGCTTCTTGCGAGCGGTAAGAAGACCGAACCAGCCAAGCAGCACAGTATTTTCTGGCAGGTCCAACTCGGACAGGATCATTTGACGGGCTGCATCGGCGTCCGGGGCGTCACCGAAATCAAACGGGCTGCGGATGACGCTGAACATGTGATCAACCGAACGGATCGGTCGCGAGGGTTTCGAAAACCACGATACGCTGGCGATATGATCGGATAGAAGCGGAGCGATCTTGTTCACGCCGAATGCCGTGGGATCCTGCCTGTGATGCCAGAGATGCTTGCATCCGCAAAGCCGCGCGGGCAGCGCCCAGTTGGCATGAATGCGGCCTTCATTCGTATGCACGATATGGGGATCCAGCCGCTTTATTTCGGCCATGAGGCGGCGGATGCCCCATGTCAAATATCCAGCTGGCCCAATATCACCCGGGCGTGGATTATTGCGGGTTTTCATCAGAGGCAGATCCTCGATTACCTCAAAATCCAGACCGAGGCGGTGCGCGTGCTCTCCGACGGCGCCGGCCTGTTGATGCAGTAGAATATGCGGATGAAAACGCGTCCGGTCCAATGCCGAGATCAGGCCGAGCGCTGAGACATGGCTTCCACCAAGCCCGGTATCGCCCGCAAAGGGGAATAGGATTCGTATCGCTGTCACTCGTTAACTCCTGCGGCACATTGCGTCGGGATCAAAACATCGAATCCCTTCGATTTCTTCTGTTTATCTGAGCTGTAACATGGCGTAATCAGTTGATGAACCTCCTTGCGGAAAGCTTGGTGTTATCAGTAGTTTGTTAATCCCAGATTGATGGGGGCCATGTTATGCGACAGGCCGCGCTTCCGGCCGGAGAGTTTTCTGCGCCCGGGACGGATTGGGGCGAAAATTTCTGGCATTTCGATTTGTTTCTGGCAGCGATCACGGTCTTTGTCGCGCCGATGCAGTATTTCCGGGTCAGCTTCGCCTATATCACTCTTGCAGATGTCTTTGCGCTGCTGACCGTTCTGACGATGATGGCAAGCGGGCGTCTGCCTCTGCATCCTTTCGGACGCGGTGCTATTATCTGGTATAGCAGCGTGTTCATGCTGGCCTTCGGATTGCTGTTCAGCTCTGTCGTCAATGGTGAGCTTCTGGATGGCGCATTAGTATCCGGCCAGTACTGCTTTTCGCTGCTGATCATGCCGCTCGTGATTCTCCAGCGCCCCAGGGACGAGGCTGTGCTGCTGATCAAGGTTTTCGTGGCCTCGATGGTGGTCATCATGCTGCATGGCGCATGGTACATGGAATACGCGCCCGATGATTTGCGCTTCGTCACACGCAATGGTCGCCTCGCATCGCTGATTGAGCGTGAGAACGATGCAGGTGCGCTTGCCGCTATGTCGATCGTGTTCACGCTATGGTTGTTATTTATCCGCGAAATCAGGCTGTGGATCGCTGTCCCGGTGCTGATTCCATTGGGGTACGGGCTGTTGCTGACCGGCTCGAATACCGGATTTTTCCTGACGCTGATCGGGGCTACCGCGCTTGTCGTGCTGAGCTTTCGTGTCCGGTTGATCCTCGGACTGCTCGTTGTCGGCCTTGTCGGTGTGTTCGTGCTGTATAGTTGGGGCCATCTTTTTTTGCCTGAGATCTTTCTAAGACGCGTATTCGGAGCACTTGAAACCGGAGATGTCGGGCGCGCGGGAACCTTCTCTGATCGGATGTTCCTGATCCATGAGGCGCTGCGCCTGACCCGCGACACGATATTCGTCGGCATGGGGGCCGATCAGTATCGGATGGTCAGCGCCCACGGGGCACCGGTGCATAACACCTATCTTCTGCTGCTGGCTGAGGGCGGGCTGATCAGCCTTCTGGGCTATTTTGGATTATTCGTGACCGTGTTGTTCCTGTGTTGGCCGGTGATGATGAACCACCAGACGCGGTGGTATGCCGTGCTGACGATTACCATCACGGTGATGCTGGCACTGGTGCAGAACGGTCTGGCGCATCTCTACGCCCGCTTCTGGCTGGTTCCGTGGTTTCTTGTGATCGGAGTTTGCATATCCGTAGCGCCGGATAATCCCGAAAATCAGGATTTTTAGGGCATACCGACCGGTTTCAACGCCGCCGTTTTCTCGACCACAGATACAGCCCTGCCGCGATTGCGACACCTCCGATCATGACATGACGGGAGGTCACGCCGAACCGTGCCATCGCACTGCGGCGATAGCGCGGATCGAAGAAGCGCGTATCGGCCAGCAGGCTGCCGAACATGTTTTCCTTGCGCAGCGGCAGGTCGCGCAGGCCTCTGTGATCGCGGCGGTTCAGCGAATCGATTGCAGAGATAATGCTGCCATTATGCTCGATAGCCCGCGCCAGATCCTCTTTGCTGCAACCAAGATGCTCGGCCAGAAGATCGTTGCGGAGATCCAGCACCTGTTGCCGGTCCTCTTCGCGTTCGGCGATCAGCGCGACATCGCATTCCGTGTCGAACGCCATTGAGCGGCGGTCGATATTCGCCGACCCGACCCTCATGAACCGGTCATCGATAATCGACACCTTCGCATGCACATAGACCGGATCCTGATCCGAGTTCACCGGGTAGAAGACGCGGAAACGATCATGAGGATCAGAGGCCCGCAAATCCCGGATCATCCTGCTGCGCGTGACATGCATCGCCTGATCTTCGATCACGCCCTGAGCAGCTTTGGGATTGATGACGACAATCTCTGGCCCGTCCGGTTCCTGCAGCTTTTTGCGAACGGCGTCGGTAATGACATCCGAGGCGAAATACTGTGATTCAAGGTAAATGGTTTCCTTCGCCGAGGCGATACTGTCCAGATAAAGCTGCTCGATCTCGACGATGACGGGGCGGTCCGTTTCGGGCGGCTCGGTTCTGACAATCGCAACGTCGATATCACGGAATTCCGCCCTGAGGCTTTGCGGCCAGCGGTCCCTGCCGGGCTTGATCGGTTCTTCAAGCTCGGTATCCTGAGCGCGTTTCCAGCGGGCGCGGCACAGCTCGCTGAGGGCCTCCGCCGCCGGCCCCGACATGACCGAGGTTACATCATGCCAGGGCTGCGCAATATCGCCGTTTTTCAGCGTCCGCCGCTTGTCTCCCGGAGCATGCTCGCGCGTATCCCATCTCCCATCCGTCACGTCGATCCCGCCGCAGAAAGCAAGCGAATCGTCAATGGTCACGATTTTCTGATGGTGGCTCGCGCCAATCGGATGCCTGCCGTCAAAGCCCAGATGAACCTGATCGGGAGAGAGCAGCTTGATTTTGGCCGTCGGAAGCATCCTTCCCGGCGCGATCAGCGCCCCGCCGCTCCATTTCAGAAGATAGATCTCCAGATTTGGCCGCCTCTCAGCGAGTGCTTCAAGAAACGGGCCGATCCGGTTGGGAAGGCCATCGGGCGCATTGCCGGACTCGTCGCTTTCACCCGGCAGCATCTCGATCTCGAAATCGAAATCCCAGCCGACGAGGATAATCAGATCCTCAGCCTTCTCCAACGCTTCCCTGAGGGCGCGGAAATATTTTTCGGCATCAATGATAATTCCGAATTGTTCTGCCTTTTCGACGCGCCAGCAATTCTCGCCCGGCTGAAAGCTGAGTTGGTTCATTTTCCGTTCCGGATCCCGCTGCCTGTGTACGATTATGAACGGCCTGATGCGGGGTATGGTTCCGTGAATCGGCTGGGGAAAGAGGCGATTTAAGACGTGATTTTCTATGGTAAAAAGGCGGACATCAGCGTTTGGCGTTTGTCGGTCAGCGATGCTGCAATGCTCGGATCGTCATCAAGGTTGCGCAAGGCCGGTGTACAGTAATCGGCTTGGCAGTGCCTACTGAAGACGCCGCACGATCCGGCTGACACGCCTTGTGACGGGCATACTCGCGGTAACAAGCCCCTCGGCGATTTTCTGAACCGTCGCTGCATCACTCCGAAGCGCTGTGTAGGTCATGCGTGGCAACAACTTGGAGATGCGGAAAATGCTGCCAAGCCAGATCGCCAGGCTGCTGATCAGAACGAAGGACCAGACCACGTCTGACAGGAAATGCCTGCCCATCATGATGCGCATTCCAGAGCCGATAAGCGCAAAGCTCAAGCAGGCAAGCAGCAGCCAGTGCCTCTGCCGATGCGGGATCATATTCCACAGGAACAGCCCCGCAATAATCGCGGCGGTTATCGCCCCGGCAGCCTCACCGGAGACAAAAGAGCAGTTCGAGACGCATTGATCCGCCAGTTGCCAGGGCGGTGTGAACTCTGCCAAGCCGCCGAACTCCATCACATCGGCCGGACGGGCGCGGCCCCACTGATCCTTGAGGATCACATTCACCAGCAGACCCGGTCCAAGCGCAATCAGCGTCAGGCAAAATGCCCAGAACCGACCGGGTATCTGCGTGGGTTTGCGGCTGTACAGGTTGAGCAGCGTATACAGGATCACGCCGAGCACCAGTATATTGGCGGATGCCCAGATGATCTCACGCAGCATCTGCAGAGCAGGTATTCCGTCCAGATAGAACCCGTTCCCCGCATGGTCGTAGAACAGCCCCGCCACCCAGAGATCCAGACCCGGCGCGACGGCAAACAGCAAAGCCGTAGCCAGCCAAAGCCACAAAAGGAACTTGGTCGGATTTCTGTTCATGCCGGGTCGCTCCGGTGGCGTGTTTCAGTCAGCGGAGCGCTTCCCTCGCCGTCCGCATCGGCCAGCATCCACTGCCCGGTGCGGCGCAGCGTGCCCAGAAAGCGGCGCGGCGTTGGCACGGGCCGGGCAACTGGCTTGCGGAAGGCGATGCCACGGCGGGCGAACCAGTGTTTCAGCAGCCACGCCGTCACCCAGCCAAGTGCCGCACCCGCGATCACGTCGCTGAACCAATGCACTCCGATCAGCGCCCGGCTGGCAGCAATCCAGATGCCAATAACCATGAATGCAGTACGGTGGCGCGGGAACAACGCCCCCAACCCTGTCGCAAGCGCGATAGAGGTCGTCGCATGGCCTGACGGGAAGCTAGAATAAGCGGCGCGGAACAGCATCGGCTCGAAGATAAGCGCCTCGGGAGCCTCCATCGAGGAAGGTCGCGCCCGGCCGATCATATGCTTGGAGAGAGAGGCCAGAAACCCGCTGATCGCAACCGTCACAAAAAGATACAGCGCCGCACCGCGCAGCCGGGTCAGGGCCACGCGCTTGCGCTTGCAGGCCAGCCGCGCGGCGGCGGCTCCTGTGGCGATCAGAGCGAGGGTGATCAGCAAGCTCCAAGCGGAATTTCCCAGTTTGGTGACATTATACAGCAAGGTTCTGATCGACGGATCGAGACTGTTCGACAGCGCCAGAACCGGCTGATCCAGCAGCACCATAACCGCCAGCATAAGGCTGGCGATCACGGCGCAGCGCGACGGCAGGGACAGCCCGCGCCACGCGACCTGCAATGAGTGCTGCGCTTGGGTGAGAGGCTCAATCCGTGACGGTTTGGACCATATGCTCATCACTATTCCTGGCGATATACACATGCAGCCGGACCTGCCGCCCGGCACCGATAGCGTAGCCCTCAAGCGTTGCGGTTTCGTGAAGATCAAAAGGCAGCGGCGCAGAACCGCCGTCGCTGCGAATGACCACATCGCAGCGGTCAAGCCTGTCCGGCAAAGGCGCATCTCCATCCAAAAGCAGCGTTTCGCGCCCACCCAGCCAGACCAGAGACGGCTCGCGATAACCCCAGCCGATCAGGCGTGGGGTCTTGCAGGGGCTGACGCGCCGCGCCTCGGTCAGAGCAAGCGCCGAGGGCCACAGGCTGGGTGTCGCGGCAAGGCTCAGCACGAGGCCCGAGGTCACGCTTCCGCCCATTGCGATCAGCGCTGCCAGAAAGGCGACCCGGCGTTCCTGCCACAGCGCGACGAATGCGATCCCGCCCGTTACGGCCACCGGAATCAGCAGGAAATTTGACGGATCTGCCCCCTGCCTCCGCGACCAGATCTGGAACGCCAGCAACAGCGCCGGTCCGATCAGCAACAGCAAAGTGCCGACCGCCTGCGCCCATCGCCTGACGGGTGCAGGCGACATCCACAGCCCGCAAGCCGCAAGAGCCAGGGCGGGCAGCATCGGCATGGTGTAGTGGACAAGCTTCGTGGGGAAAGCCTCGAAGACCAGCCAGCCAGGCAATGCCCAGGCAGCGAGGAACTGTATTTCAGGCCGCCGCCGGGCAGCCCAGACTGCCGGAAGGGTCAGAGCAACCAGAACCGCACCCGGCCAGAATGTTGCCCACATCGCCAGAACATAACTGCCGGGCGGTGCACCCTTGCCCTCTTGCGCCGAGGCGGCTTTCGCCAGCATATCCTGCCCGACCGAGGCTCCCCAGAACGCGCCGTCGCTGATAATGGTGATGGCGATGAACCACGGCAGCGTCACGGCGACCGCCAGAAGAACCGGCCAGAGGCGAAGCAGCGGGCGCAGCCATGCGGTATCGCGGCGGATCAGGCTGGCCGTGGCGGCGGTCAGCGCCACCACCATCGGCCCGATCGGTCCTTTCAGCAGGATCGCCGCCGCCATGCCAAGCCAGAAGATCCACGCCCTCCATCGCAGCGGTACACCCATCCATAGCCGGGCAAGGACGCTTTGCATCAGCAGAGTCGCGGCCAGAAGCGCGGCATCGGTGGTTGCCAGCCGTGCCTCGACCCCCGGCACGATGCTGGCCGCGACAAGCAATCCGGCAAAGGCGGCTGGCCCAGCTCCGACAAGCGCTGAACCCAGCCATGCGGTCAGCACCGCAGCCGCTACTATCCCCATCAGCGAAGGCAGCCGGAAGACCCAAAGCGGAGCCTCTGCCCCCTGTCCCGACAGGGCAGCCGCTGCTGATTGCGCCCAGTAAATGCCGACCGGCTTTTTATAGCGCGTATCGTCGTGAAAGCGGATATCGATGAAATCGCCCGATTGCAGCATCTGCCGACTGGCCTGCACGAAACGCGCCTCATCACGGTCCGTGACCGGCAGCGTTGCCTGTCCCGGTATCAGCAACAGCGATGCTAACACCGCAACCAGAAGCAGGCGCAGCGCGGGGCTGTTCATCGACACCCCTCCGGCAGCAATGCCAGCCCGATCTGATGGCCTTGCAGAAAGCCCGGTCCCTCGGGGCGTGGCGGGCGCAGGATATCCCCGCAGGCGGGCGGAGGATTCGCCGGTTCATAGACCAGCAGGACCGGCCACGGAGCCGGATCGGGCAGCGGCGCTTTCAGGTCCCAGTGATGCCGCGCCGGGCCGGGATCGGGCCGTGCGAGGACCTCCGGCCCATCCTTGCGGGCGGCCCAGCTAAGCGCGGCCAGCATATCCCGGCCATCTGCGATGATCGCGCCCGCCCCGGCTTGCTTGGCAGCCTCCAGCACCGGTGCCGCAAACACGTCATGTCCAAGATAGCGGGCCAGAGCCAGCCGGTCCTCGCCCAACCGCCACCCCGTTCCAAACGCCGTCACCAGAGGCAGCGCCACGGCCACCGCCAGCCCAAAGGCTAGAGAGGCAGCCAGTACCCTGCGCCGCCCGCTTAACCATTGCGCCGCGACAAGACAGCCCGGCAGCGTAAACCCGACCGCCCAGTTTGCGAGTGCATGGCTGAACAGTGCCTGAGCGGTCACAATCCCCAACACGGTCAGTGCGATCACTGCCGTGCCCCGCTGTGACCTCTCGGTCAGCCCAAGCCAGAACGCAGCGAACAGGATCGGTCCCATCACTGCGAACTGCTCGGCCAGAAAACGCAGAGCGCCCGGAAGGTTCAGCCCGATACCCTCGGAAGCCCCGCTGCTGGCCAGATGGCGCAATGTGACGAAACCGCTGTTCCACAGCCACAGAAGATGCGGCAGCGTCACCAGCAGCGCGACAGCGCCCGCCATGCCGACGACCCGCCAACCCGGTCGCCACGCTGCCGTAACCGCCGCCGCCAGCATCATTCCCGCCAGCCCGTAAATCATGGCATGTTTCGACAAAACACCCAGTCCGACAGCCAGCCCCAGCCCGAGGGTCTGCAAGGGCTCTGCCTGCCGCGCCAGCCGATGCTGGAGATTCAGCGCAACCGCCAGAAAAAACAGCATCGGCGTGTCGGTCGTCATCAGCGCCGAGCCGAGCGTTACTGCTGGCATCGTCGCATAGCTCAGCGCCGCAACCGCTCCGATGCGGGGACCGCCCATGCGATGCCCCAGATCCATCAGGATCAGCGCTGTTGCGCCATGCAGCAGCGGGGCGGGCAGCCGGACAGCGGGGATGGTTTCGCCGAACAAAGCCTTGCTCAGCCAGATCAGCCAGCCGATCAGCGGCGGTTTGGAATATTCGCCCCAAGAGGGTGCCTGAGACCACAGCCAGTATTGCGCCTCATCCGTGGACAGTTCGGTCGCATCCAGCAGCAACATGCCCACGCGCCACAGTGTCAGCGCCGCAATCGCGGCGGCAGCGCAGGCCAGCAGACTTGTTTCGCCGCGCTCAGCCGCGGGCGGTGCGAAGCTTCTCGCCATGAATCAGCCACAGATTCCGCGAATAGATGAACAGCCCCGTCCCCTGACCAACGATAAACACCGGATCGCGCCGCCACAGCGCATAGCTGAACAGGATCACCCCTCCGGCCAGCGAAAAATACCAGAACGCCACCGGCACGGTCGAACGACGCTCGCGTTCCGAGGCGATCCACTGGACCAGAAAGCGCATCGTGAACATGAGCTGCCCGGCCAGTCCGACCACCAGCCATGTGAAGGCGGTCCAGCTATCCACATGCAGCGCGCTCCAGATGAATTCCTTGCTCATCACGCGGTCTCCCTTTGGATCAAGGCGGGCGTCAATTCTGTCGGTGTGCCGAGCTTGCGGCGACGGATCAGCCAGGCAACCCCGGCAAGATCGCTGATGCCGACAATGGCGCGGCCGAGATTGGTATAGTTGGATTCCCCGGTCAGTCGCGCGGCATGGGTCACGTCCTGATGCGCGACTTCCCACCCGTCGCGGGCGAACAGCGCGGGCAGATAGCGGTGCTGATGGTTGAAGAAAGGCAGCGCAAGATAAGCGGCCCGGTCAAATGCCTTCAGCCCGCATCCCGTATCCCGCGTGCCGTCACGCAGCACCCGCGACCGCAGCCCGTTGGCAAAGCGTGAGGCCAGACGCTTGCCCAGACTGTCGCGCCGACCCACACGCTGCCCCGCGATCAGCGCTAGGCGGGGCGGGCGGCCTGAGGCCAGCAACGGAGCGACCAGACGCGGAATATTTTCAGGTGGGTTCTGCCCGTCGCCATCCATTGTGGTGATGATCTGCGCCCGCGCGGCCTGCACACCCGAGTGAATCGCTGCCGATTGCCCGTAAGCCTGCCGATGGGCGATAACCCGCAGCCGGTGATCATCGGCGGCAAGCCCCAGACAGACGCTCTGCGTTGAATCGGTCGAACCATCATCGACCAGAACAACCTCATAATCCGGCCCGTCTGCCATTGCCTCGCGCAGATCTGCGATCAGCGGCGCGACATTGCCTTCCTCATTATGCAGCGGGATGACAATTGACACTGTCGGCCGGGAGATAAGAAGAGTCTTCATGCGCTCAATCTGCTTGTCTCTCTCCGGCCAGCGGATACGTCATCCACATGACATCGGCGCGACAGAGTTGCGAAGCTTTCATGTGCGGCACCGGATCCCGCTTGCCGGAGCCCTGAAACGCAAAGAACCCAGCCATAGGCTGGGTTCTTTGCGGCATGTCGCCTTCGATCATGGTGCCCAGGAGAAGACTCGAACTTCCACGCCTTGCGGCACACGGACCTGAACCGTGCGCGTCTACCAATTCCGCCACCTGGGCAGGTGTCGTGAGGCGGGTGATTAGCTTTCCGGACCGGGGGTGTCAACGCCAATTTCATAAAAACTTTCAGGCGGTCTGCTGCCTGCCGCCGGGCGCGGCGCTTGCCCGGCCCGGCTTCGCGGGTTATCAGCAGGCAAAGCCGCTTGAAGGGGGCAGTTCAATGTCTAAGATCGTCACGATTTACGGTGGCTCTGGCTTTGTCGGGCGTCAGATTGCCCGCCGCATGGCCAAGGATGGCTGGCGCGTCCGGGTTGCGGTGCGCCGCCCGAGCGAGGCGCTGTTTGTGCGGACCTATGGTGCTGTCGGACAGGTTGAGCCGGTGCCCTGCAATATCAGGGACGATGTGTCCGTTCTGGCTGCGATGGCGGATGCCGAAGCCGTGGTGAACTGCGTCGGCATTCTGGTCGGCGAGGGCAGGAACCGATTCGACGCCGTTCATCATGGAGGGGCCGGGCGCATTGCCCGTCTCGCCGCGGAGCAGAAGATCGCCCGGCTTATCCATGTCTCGGCGCTCGGTGCGGATGGCTCGTCTGAAAGCGAATATCTGACCACCAAAGCCGAGGGAGAGCAGGCCGTTCTGGAGGCTTTCCCCGCTGCGGTGATCCTGCGGCCTTCGCTGATCTTCGGTCCCGAGGGCGGCATTTATGAGCGCTTTGCGAAGCTGGCCGGATGGGGGCCGGTTATGGCGATGGCCGGTGGCGATACGAAAGTACAGCCGGTCTATGTCGATGATGTCGCAGCCGCTGCCGAAAAGGCGGTTCTGGGCGAGGTCGGTCCCGGTATTTATGAACTGGGCGGTCCCGATGTCATGACCATGCGTGAGGTCGTTGCGCAGACCCTCAACGCGATCTATCGCCGCCGGGCGGTCGTCGATCTGCCGTTCTGGCTGGCCGGAATTGCCGGAGCTGTATTCGACTTCGCCTCGATGCTGACGGGCGGGTTGTTTACCAATCGGGTGCTGACCCGGGATCAGGTCCGAATGCTTCGCTATGATAATATCGTCGGCGAAGGCTCGACCGGGTTCGAGGCGTTCGGCATTGACCCTCTGGCCGCAGAGGCCGTGATCGGGGACTATTTGTGGCGCTTCCGCCGCGGCGGCCAATATGCCGCCATGACCGCTTCCGCAAAGAATCTCCGCGCCGACTGATTTTTCCTCGGAACGACTGATATAATATGGACAACACAATTGTTGCGGCTCTTCTCGGGTTGCTTGAAGGGCTGACCGAGTTCATTCCGGTTTCATCCACCGGACATGTCTTGCTGGCCGGGTATTTTCTTGGCTTCGAAAGCCCGGGCCGCGCTTTCGAGGTGCTGATACAGCTCGGGGCGATCATGGCGATCCTGGGTGTCTACGCCAAGCGCCTGTGGGAGCTGTTTTCCTCGGCGCCGCATGACCCCGAATCGCGCCGCTTCATCCTGGCCGTCCTGCTTGCGTTCCTGCCTGCGGCGCTGATCGGTGTGCTGGCGCATGAGATCATCAAGACGATCCTGTTCGAAACACCCGCGCTGATCGCCGTGATGCTGATTATCGGCGGGATTATCCTGCTGATTGTCGACCGCAACCCTCCTGCCCCGAAAATCAACGAGGTTCAGGATATCCGGCTTGGCATGGCCTTCAGGATCGGGGTGATCCAGTGTCTTGCCATGATCCCGGGCGTTTCCCGTTCCGGTGCGACGATTGTCGGCGCGATGCTGATGGGGGTCGGGAAACGCGCAGCAGCAGAGTTTTCCTTCTTTCTGTCCATGCCGACAATGGCCGGTGCCTTTGTCTATGACCTGATGCAGAATCGCGATATTCTGGACGGGCAGGCAATCGGCAATATCGTGATCGGCTTCGTCTGCGCGTTCATCTCGGCCATTATCGTGGTCCGGTGGCTGCTTGGGTATGTCTCGCGCCACGGATATGCGCTTTTCGGCTGGTGGAGAATCATTGTTGGCAGCGTTGTTTTGCTGGCTTTGGCGGCTGGTTGGTAATAATTATTGACCTAATTATATCAGCGTTTGATATGGAAATATGTCGGAGGGGATATAAATCCATATATAGGTCAGTCTTGCTGCCTTTTAATTGCTTTTGCGTAAGTATAGTGCGGAGGGCGTAAAAAGGGGGCGCAGCGACATGGCCACGCAGAAAATGCTGAAATTCGTGAATATCGGGCGCGAGATGCCTGAAAAGCGTTCTGCCGGAGAGCGGAGTGATGATTTTCACGAGATCTATCGCGAATTTGCGGATGCCAAGGCGAAGGAGCAGGCGAGCCGGTGCAGTCAGTGCGGCGTGCCCTATTGCCAGAGCCATTGCCCCCTGCACAACAATATCCCCGACTGGCTCCGCCTGACCGCGGAGGGACGGACGCAGGAAGCCTATCTGCGCAGTCAGGAGACCAATACCTTCCCCGAGATCTGCGGGCGGATCTGTCCTCAGGACCGGCTTTGCGAGGGGAATTGTGTCATCGAGCAATCGGGCCACGGCACTGTGACCATTGGCGCGATTGAGAAATACATCACCGATACCGCGTTCGAGGAAGGCTGGGTCGAGCCGATCCGCCCGGTGCAGGAGCGCGGGGAATCGGTGGGGATTATCGGGGCCGGGCCGGGCGGTCTGGCTGCGGCGGACCGGTTGCGCCGGATGGGGTTTCAGGTCACGGTTTACGACCGGCATGACCGCGCGGGCGGGCTGATGATCTATGGGATTCCCGGCTTCAAGCTGGAGAAAGAGATCGTCGAGCGCCGCAATCGTCAGCTTGAGGATGGCGGAGTCGAATTCGTGCTGAACGTCAATGTCGGCGAGGATCTCAGCTTCGATGCGATCCGTGGCAAGCATGATGCGGTGCTGATCGCGACGGGCGTCTACAAGACCCGGGATCTGGATATCGACAATGCGGCGGCCAAGGGTGTGATCCGGGCGCTGGATTATCTGACCGCGTCGAACCGCATCGATCTGGGCGACGAGATCCCAGATTACGAGGATGGAGAGCTTGACGCGAAAGGCAAGCGCGTGCTGGTCATCGGCGGTGGCGATACCGCGATGGATTGCGTGCGCACGGCGATCCGGCAGGGCGCGGAATCGGTGAAATGCCTGTATCGCCGCGACCGGGCGAATATGCCGGGCTCGCAGCGCGAGGTGCAGAACGCCGAGGA
This sequence comes from Paracoccus aerodenitrificans, assembly GCF_027913215.1. GTDB lineage: Bacteria > Pseudomonadota > Alphaproteobacteria > Rhodobacterales > Rhodobacteraceae > Paracoccus > Paracoccus aerodenitrificans. The sequence goes on along the minus strand of NZ_CP115784.1, from coordinate 2,550,765 downwards.
AGAAGGCGTTGAATTCGTTTGGCTTTCCGCTCCGGGTAGCTTTGTCGGTGCGGTTGAGGGCGAGACCGGGCAGGAGACGCCGATCAATGACGAACAGCCCCATATCTCTGCCGTCAGGGTCCAGAAAATGCGGCTTGGCAAGCCCGATGTTTCGGGCCGTCAAAGCCCGGAACTGATCGAGGGCGCGGATTACGACGAACCCGCCGAGATGGTCATCAAGGCGCTTGGCTTCGAGCCCGAGGAATTGCCGCGTCTCTGGGGTGTGGACGGGCTGGAAGTGACCCGCTGGGGCACGATCAAGGCCGATTTCCGCAGCCATCAGACCAGTCTCGACGGGGTGTTCGCGGTTGGCGATATCGTGCGCGGGGCGTCTCTGGTGGTGTGGGCGATCCGGGACGGGCGCGAGGCTGCTGACAGCATCGCCGAGTTTCTGGGCGCGGGTCTCAGCGTCGCGGCGGAGTGATGGCTGTGGTGCGGCCCGCTCATGGCGTACACAGCGCGTACACCGCCTGTACACAGGTGGTACGTCGCGCGGGGGATAGCGGCGGACAGGCCCTGTTCGCAGGATTTTTATTTGTGGCAGCATTGCTGACCTTATCCCCGGCGGAGGCGGCGCAGTTCGTTCCGCCGGATGGCTGTCAGTTGGAAATGACGGTTCAGAACCGGGGCTGCCGGGTCTCGCAGCATTATGTCTGTGCGCAGGATAATCCGGGCGATCAGCATGTCGTTTATTTCGATCCTGAAGGCCCGGTTCACTACTCCAAGATCGACGCCGAAACCCGCTGGCTGGAATCGACCAATCTGATCACCGGGCTGTCGGATTATCTTGTGCCGGATGCGCAGGATCACGCGTCTTTCTCGACCCTGCTGGCGACCGGGCGCGACGATTTCGATTTCTGGACCGAATCCAGCACAGGTGAGCGGCTGCGCAATGTCGGAGAAGACCGGCTGACCGGCGAGAGGGTCACGATAGACGGTGTCGAACTCGAACTGACCGAATATGAGCTGCGCATGTTCTCGGCCGATGGTCAGTTGCTGATCGAATCGAAGGGTCAGCAATTCATCAACCGCGATCATGGCCGTTTCTATGGCGGCGTCGAGATCTGGTCCGACTGGACCGGCGAAACCCGTGAGGAAGACGACAGCCCGGCCTCTTTTGCCTTTGAGGGCGAAGCCGGGTTCGGATCGACGGAACCGCTTTTCGATTGCCAGATGCAGATGGTGCGCTCTGGCGAAAAATCGCTGATTTACCCGGCGGCGCTGCGGTGAACCGAGCCTGTCTGACCGACCCGGAAAACGGCATCCGCTGCCGCAAAGCCGGTCTGGGTTTTAACGAAACACTGCCAAGGGCCAGCCGGTCCGAGGCCCCGAATCTCTGATCAGGAGGTCGTCCAATGACTGAATTCTCGCAAAACTGGCAAGCCAATGAAGAAGCCCGCCGTAGCTGGATGGCCGAAAACAGCCTTTACCGGGCGGATGATGAGCATTCATCCTGCGGTGTCGGGCTGGTGGTCAGCATTGATGGCAAACCCTCGCGTCAGGTCGTGCAAAGCGGCATCGACGCGCTGAAGGCGATCTGGCATCGCGGGGCGGTGGATGCCGATGGCAAGACCGGCGACGGGGCGGGCATCCATGTGCAGATCCCGGTGCCGTTCTTTTATGACCAGATCCGCCGCACCGGGCATGAGCCGGATCAGGACAAGCTGATCGCCGTCGGTCAGGTCTTCCTGCCGCGCACGGATTTCGGGGCGCAGGAACGCTGCCGGACCATCGTTGAAAGCGAAGTGATCCGCATGGGTCATTATATCTATGGCTGGCGGCATGTGCCGGTGGATGTCTCGGTTCTGGGCGACAAGGCGAATGCCACCCGCCCCGAGATCGAGCAGATCCTGATCCGCAATGAAAAAGGACTCAGCTCGGTCGAGTTCGAGCGCGAACTATATATCATCCGCCGCCGGATCGAGAAGGCGGCGGCAGCGGCGCAGATCACCCAGCTATATTTCTGTTCGCTGTCCTGCCGCAGCGTGATCTATAAAGGTATGATGCTGGCCGAGCAGGTGGCCGAGTTCTATCCCGATCTGAAGGATGAGCGGTTCGAATCCGCCTTTGCCATCTATCACCAGCGTTATTCGACCAACACGTTCCCGCAATGGTGGCTGGCTCAGCCTTTCCGCATGCTGGCCCATAACGGTGAGATCAATACGCTGAAGGGCAATCTCAACTGGCTGCGCAGCCATGAAATCCGCATGGCTTCTTCCGCGTTTGGCGATATGGCCGAGGATATCAAGCCGATCGTGCCGGGCGGCTCGTCGGACAGTGCGGCGCTTGATGCGGTGTTCGAGGTGATGGTGCGCTCGGGCCGCTCGGCGCCGATGACCAAGACCATGCTGGTGCCGGAAAGCTGGTCCAAGGCCGTGACCGACATGCCGAAGGCGTGGGCCGATATGTACGCCTATTGCAACGCCGTGATGGAGCCGTGGGACGGGCCTGCGGCACTGGCCATGACGGATGGTCGCTGGGTCTGCGGCGGGCTTGACCGGAACGGGTTGCGGCCGATGCGATATGTTGTGACCGGGGATAATCTGCTGATCGCCGGGTCCGAGGTGGGCATGGTGCCGGTGGATGAAGCCGCAGCGGTGGAAAAAGGTGCGCTCGGTCCGGGTCAGATGATCTGCGTCGATATGGAAGAGGGCAGGCTTTACCACGATTCCGAGATCAAGGACCGGCTGGCGGCGTCGCAGCCATTTGGCGAGTGGATCGAGAAAGTGGCGCAGCTTTCCGAGGAAATGCGCGATCTGCCCGAGGAACTGACCTTCCGGGGCGAGGAATTGCGCCGCCGTCAGACTGCCGCCGGCTATACGATCGAGGAGCTGGAAAATATCCTGTCCCCGATGGCCGACGACGGCAAGGAAACCCTGGCCTCGATGGGCGATGATACGCCGCCTGCGGTTCTGTCCAAGCAATACCGCCCTTTGAGCCATTTCTTCCGGCAGAACTTCAGCCAGGTGACCAATCCGCCCATCGACAGCTTGCGTGAAACGCGGGTGATGAGCCTCAAGACACGGTTCGGGAACCTCAAGAACGTGCTGGATGAAAGCAGCAGCCAGACGGAAATCCTGCTGCTGGAAACGCCCTTCGTCGCGAATGGTGAATTTGCCGAGATGATGAAGATGTTCGGGGATGCAGTCACGCAGATCGACTGCACCTTCCCGAAAGGCGCCGGACCGGAGGCGCTTGGCGAGGCACTGGCGCGGATCCGGGCCGAGGCCGAGGATGCCGTGCGCTCTGGCGCGGGCCATCTGGTTCTGACCGATGAGCAGGTCGGGCCGGATCGTGTGGGGATGCCGATGATCCTGGCGACAAGCGCGGTGCATAGCTGGCTGACGCGGAAAGGGCTGCGGACCTTCTGTTCGCTGAATCTGCGCAGTGCGGAATGTGTCGATCCGCATTATTTCGCCGTGCTGATCGGTTGCGGTGCGACGACGGTGAACCCCTATCTTGCGCAGGACAGCGTGGCCGACCGGATCGAGCGCGGTCTGCTGGAAGGCACGCTGATCGAGAATATGCGCCGCTATCGCGATGCGGTGGATGCGGGCCTGCTGAAGATCATGGCGAAGATGGGGATTTCGGTTCTGTCCTCCTATCGCGGCGGGCTGAATTTCGAGGCTGTCGGCCTGTCCCGCTCATTGGTGAATGAGTATTTCCCCGGCATGCACAGCCGGATTTCGGGGATCGGTCTGCATGGCATCCAGCAGAAGCTGGAAGAGGTTCATGCGCGTGGTTTCGACGGCGATGCGCAATTGCTGCCGGTGGGCGGGTTCTACAAGCTGCGCCGCTCGGGCGAGAAACATGCATGGGAAGCCAATACGATGCGGCTTCTGCAACTGGCTTGCGAGAAGGCCAGCTATGATGTGTGGAAGCAGTACTCGAAGACGATGCGGGCCAATCCGCCGATCCATATCCGCGATCTGCTGGATATCAAGCCTTTGGGCAAGCCCGTACCGCTTGAAGAGGTGGAGAGCATCACCTCGATCCGCAAGCGCTTCGTGACGCCGGGGATGAGCCTTGGTGCGCTGTCGCCAGAGGCGCATATGACGCTGAACATCGCGATGAACCGGATCGGTGCGAAGTCGGATTCCGGCGAGGGCGGAGAGGATCCGGCGCATAGCCATCCTCTGCCGAACGGGGATAATCCCTGTGCGAAGGTCAAGCAGGTGGCCTCGGGCCGGTTCGGGGTGACGGCAGAGTATCTGAACGCCTGTGAGGAACTGGAAATCAAGGTCGCTCAGGGTGCCAAGCCCGGTGAGGGCGGGCAGTTGCCCGGCATGAAGGTGACCAAGCTGATCGCGCGGCTGCGACACTCGACGCCGGGTGTGACGCTGATCAGCCCGCCGCCGCATCACGATATTTACAGTATCGAGGATCTGGCGCAGCTGATCTATGACCTGAAACAGATCAACCCGCGGGCCAAGATCACCGTGAAGCTGGTGGCATCCAGCGGCGTCGGTACGATTGCCGCAGGGGTCGCCAAGGCGAAGGCGGATATCATCCTGATCTCGGGACATAATGGCGGCACCGGGGCGTCGCCCGCGACCTCGATCAAGTTTGCCGGTCTGCCCTGGGAGATGGGTCTGACCGAGGCGCATCAGGTTCTGGCGATGAATAATCTGCGCGAACGCGTCACGCTGCGCACCGATGGCGGGCTGCGGACGGGACGTGATATCGTCATGGCCGCGATGATGGGGGCCGAGGAATACGGGATCGGCACTGCCGCGCTGATCGCGATGGGCTGCATCATGGTGCGTCAGTGCCAGTCGAATACCTGCCCGGTGGGCGTCTGTACGCAGGATGAAAAGCTGCGGGCGATCTTTAATGGCTCGGCGGATAAGGTGGTGAACCTGATCACCTTCTATGCGACCGAGGTGCGGGAGGTTCTGGCGGAAATCGGCGCGCGCAGCCTTGATGAGGTGATCGGACGGGCGGATCTGCTGACTCAGGTCAGCCGTGGGGCCGCCAATCTGGACGATCTGGACCTGAACCCGCTGCTGATCACCGTCGATGGCGCGGACAAGATCGTTTATGACCGCTCGAAGCCGCGCAATGCGGTGATGGATACGCTGGATGCCGAGATCATCCGCGACGCGGAACGGTTCTTCAGCGCCGGTGAGAAGATGCAGTTGCATTACGCGGTGCGCAACACGCTGAGGACCATCGGCACGCGCACCTCCAGCATGATCGTGCAGACTTTCGGGATGCGCAACGATCTGCAGGACGATCACCTGACGGTCCGGCTCAGCGGCAGTGCCGGGCAGTCGCTTGGCGCTTTTGCCGCGCCGGGTCTGAAGATCGAGGTGTCGGGCGACGCGAATGACTATGTCGGCAAGGGTCTGTCGGGCGGAACGATTGTCGTGCGCCCGCCAATGGCCTCGCCGCTGGTTGCCGCAGATAACGTCATCATCGGCAATACGGTTCTGTATGGCGCGACGAAGGGCTATCTGTTCGCGGCGGGCCGTGCCGGGGAACGTTTCGCGGTCCGCAATTCAGGGGCTTCGGTGGTGATCGAGGGCTGCGGCACCAATGGCTGCGAATACATGACCGGAGGTGTTGCCGTGATCCTTGGCCGGATCGGGGCGAATTTCGGCGCGGGCATGACCGGGGGCATGGCCTATCTGTACGACCCGGACGGGGTTGCGCAGACCTATATGAACATGGAAACGCTGGTGACATGTCCGGTGACCGTGGCGCATTGGGAAGATCAGCTGAAAGGTCTGGTCGAGCGTCACGCGAAGGAAACCAACTCGGTCAAGGCGCAGGAAATTCTGGATAGCTGGGAGGCCGAGAAGGGGAATTTCCTTCAGGTCTGCCCGAAAGAGATGCTGTCCAATCTGGAACATCCCATCGCCGAAACGGGCGATCTGGCAGCGGTTCCGGCCGAGTAAGCCGCCTATATGGAAACCATGCCCGCCCCTGTCGCAAGGGGCGGGTTTTCTGTGTCCGGGGACTGGTTTAGAATATCATGACCAGCAAAGGAGGCCCCCATGTTCCGCGCCGCTCTGATATCCGCGTTTTCGCTGGCTGTGGCTGGGTCGGGAATGGCCGAAACTCTGGCTGTTACCTATGACTGCGCGGATGACCGGGAATTGCAGACTGTCTTCGTCAATTCGGAAGAGGAAAGCCACGCGGTGATCTATGATGCGGGCAGGCTGGTGCCGCTGAGCATCGCGGTCTCGGGGTCCGGCGCACGTTACCTGTCAGAGGATGGCAGGCTGGAGTTCTGGACCAAGGGACCCGAGGCGATGCTGACCCTGCTGGGGGACGAGAATATTCCGCTGTACCGCGATTGCCGCGACGCTGCTCAGGCCCGGTGATAGGGCGATCCGGCAAGGATCGAGGCGGCGCGGTAAAGCTGTTCCGCCAGCATCACCCGCACCAGCATATGCGGCCAGACCATCCGTCCGAAGCTGATCTGCCAGTCGGCGCGGGATCTCAGCGCGGGGTCCAGACCGTCCGCGCCGCCGATGACGAAACAGATATCGCGGGACTGATCGCGCAGGGTGGCGATCTTGCGGGCGAAATCGGGGGAGGTCGGTTGCTCTCCGCGTTCATCCATCATGATGACGAAGGCGGCGGCGGGAATGGCGCGGTCGATCAGCGGGGCCTCGGCGGACATGCCTCCGCCGCGTTTATCCTCGACCTCGATCACCTGAACGGGCGGCAGGCCGAGGCTGCGCCCGGTCTTGGCGAAGCGGTCGAGATAATCGTCGATCAGGGACAGCTCGGGCGATTTCCGCAGGCGGCCAACGGCAAGGAGGGTGATGCGCATGGAGATATCGGGCGTGACCGGCAGCTTCGTTGCGAAGGGTCACTGAAGGGGTGACGGCAAGGTTGCCCGGCGGTGCTCACCGGGCAAAGATGTCCCGCTGCTATGGCGATGCCCCGGCCCTCAAGGCAGCCGAGGCGTAGCCCCGAGGGGATCAGTGGGCGGCGACTTCCGCCCGCAGGGATTTCAACTGGTCCGTGGGCATCCACATCTTTTCCAGCTGATAGAACTCGCGCACTTCCGGGCGGAACACATGGACGACGACATCATCCGTGTCGATCAGAACCCAGTCGCCGGCATCCTTGCCCTCGATCCGGACAGAGCGGCCCGTGGCATCCTTGATGCGCTGAGCAAGCTTTTCGGCGATTGTCGCGACCTGCCGGGCGTTGCGGCCCGAGGCGATGACCATGTGATCGGCCATAGCCGACCGGCCGCGAAGGTCGATTGTCACGACATCTTCGGCCTTGTCATCATCCAGCGAAGTCAGGATGCGCTGCAGGATCTCGTCGCTGCTCAGATCATGCGGCGCGGCGGTCACATTCGGCTGGTCTGCCGATTGGACGTGAGTGGACAGGGGTACATCCTCCGGTCATCGCGCCTGATCTCCCCGGCGCCGGGACAGGATCAATATAACATCCGCCAGCATATTCTCAATCGCCTGCGATGAATTTCGGCGGCTCTGTGCCGTTCTCGGCGTCGAGCATCCGGATCTCGCGCTGCGGGAAGGGGATCGAGATATCGTTTTCCTTGAACGCATCCCACAGCGCGAGAAAGACCTGTCCGCGCACATTGGTCAGCCCTCCCTGCGCGTCCGAGATCCAGAAGCGCAGGACGTAATCGACTGAACTGTCACCGAATCCGGTGATCCAGCAGACCGGCGTGCGCTGCGCCAGTACGCGTTTGACCGACATGGCGGCGTTGATCGCGACCTTGCTGACCTTGTGCGGATCGTCGTGATAGGCGGTGCCGAAATGCACGTCCAGCCGGACGAAATTATTCGTATGCGACCAGTTCACAACCTGGCTGGTGACAAGATCCTCGTTCGGGATCAGGAACTCCTTGCCGTCCCGTGTCACCACGCTGACATAGCGTGCGCCAAGCGCGTCTATCCAGCCGAACGTGTCTCCGAGGCTGATGACGTCTCCGGGCTTGACAGATTTGTCCAGCAGGATGATGACGCCGGAAACGAGGTTCGACACGACTTTCTGCAGGCCGAAACCAAGCCCGACGCCGACTGCGCCGGAAAACACCGCAAGCCCGGTCAGATCGACGCCGATGGCTTTCAGCCCGATGACGATGGCCAGCGTAAACAGCGAGATTTGCAGGATCTTGGCGGTCAGCACCCGCATCGTCGGAGACAGATCCGCCGTATCCGACAGGCGCCGGGTCAGCATGCTGGTCAGCAGCCTCGCGCCCGCCAGCAGCGCCGTCATCACCGCCAGCGCCTGAATCAGCGTCAGCGCCGACAGCCGGAATGAGCCGAGGCTGATCGCCAGGCTGTCCAGCAAATTCCCTGCGGCCGGGGTCAGCCCCAGCAGATACAGGACGGCCCAGATCCACGCCGCCCATTTCGCGATGCGCCGGATCAGCGGGTTGCCGATCAGCCGTGAAATGAAGGCAATGGCCAGCACTGCCGAGGCAATCGTCGCCGCCAGCCGGAGCACATAGCTTGACGAGGGCCAAGTGATTTCCTGCATGACCAGAACCACCGCCCAGATCATCGCCGAGAACAGGATCAGCCGCAGCCTCCTGTCGATCATCAGGCCGAAGCGCAGCCGCCATTTCGGCCAGCCTTCACGGGTGCGCAGCCAGTTTCTCAGCACCGGCGACAAGGCCCGCGAGAGGAAATGCGCAAGCAGCATCATCACCAGCACCGCGCCGATCTGATAGAGACGCTGCGGCAGGAACATGGTGCGCACGATCAGGTCGAGCTGCTGCCAGAAACCTCCGGCGGCGTCGAGGATGGCGTCTGGCGGTGTGAGGTTCTCCATAGCGCCGATTAGACAGACGGCGATGCGCGGCTGCAAGTATTCCTGAACCGGCGGGATGTAATTTTCGCTTGCCAGAATCCCGGCCCGCCGCTAGGCGTGCGCGAAGGAACTCGGGAGACGCTGGCGCAAGTCAGGGCCGAAGGAGCAACCGCCCCGGTAATCTCTCAGGCAAAGGGACCGATTCCGCCATAAACTCTGAAGAGCGGTCCACCCGGACCCGCCGAAGGATAACGATCTCAGGCGCCCTGTATCGGGCAGGGACAGAGGGGGTGACCAACCGCGCCACAGATGCGCAAGGAGGATACCTTTGGCTGAACTGAAGCGCACGCCGCTGCATGATCTGCATGAATCTCTGGGCGCCAGAATGGTGCCGTTCGCGGGATGGGAGATGCCCGTCCAGTATAAGATGGGCGTAATGGGCGAACATCTGCATACGCGGGAAAAGGCCGGGCTGTTCGATGTCAGCCATATGGGTCAGGTGATCCTGCGCACGCCCTCGGGCAAGGCGGTGGATGTGGCGCATGTGCTGGAAAAAGCCGTGCCCGCGAATATTGTCGGGCTGGCCGAGGGGCGGCAGCGCTATGGCATCTTTACCAATGATCAGGGCGGTATTCTGGATGATCTGATGATCGCGAATCGCGGGGATCATCTGTTTCTGGTCGTGAACGCTGCCTGTGCCGATCAGGATATGGCCCTGCTGCAAACGCTGGACGGTATCAGTGCCGAGCCCGTGACCGACCGCGCCTTGCTGGCGTTGCAGGGGCCCGAGGCCGTGCGCGTGCTGTCGGCGCTGATCCCGGATGTTGCCGGGATGAAATTCATGGATGTGGCTGTCCTCGACTGGGACGGCGCGGAAATCTGGGTCTCGCGGTCGGGCTATACCGGCGAGGACGGGTATGAGGTTTCCGTGCCTGCGGCCCGGGCCGAAGATTTCGCCAAAGCGCTGCTGGCGGATGAGGCGGTTGCCCCGATCGGCCTTGGTGCGCGGGATTCGCTGCGGCTGGAGGCGGGGATGCCGCTTTACGGTCACGATATGGATGCAGGCGTGACGCCGGGTGCTGCGGCGCTTGGCTGGTCGATCCCGAAGATCCGGCGGCAGGGCGGCGAGCGTGAGGGCGGCTTCCCCGGCGCGGATGTCATCCTGCCCGAGCTGGCAGAAGGTGCCGCGAAGATCCGCACCGGGCTGCGCCCCGAAGGTCGTGCGCCGATCCGCGAGGGGGTCTCGATCTATGATGCCGCCGAGGACGGGGCCGAAATCGGTCAGGTCTGCTCTGGCGGGTTTGGCCCCTCGGTCGGCGGGCCCGTTGCGATGGCGATCCTGCCTGCAGGTCTGTCTTCTGGCGATACGGTTTATGCCGAGTTGCGCGGCAAGCGTGTGCCTGCGATTATTGCCGATCTGCCCTTCATCAAACCAGATTACAAACGCTGAGGAGCGTCCCTATGCTGAAATATACCGAAGATCACGAATGGCTGAAGCAGGACGGTGAGGAAATCACCGTCGGCATCACGGCACATGCCAGTGAACAACTGGGCGATGTCGTCTTCGTCGAACTGCCCGAAATCGGCCGCGAGGTCGAGAAGGGCGAAGAAATCGTCGTGATCGAATCCGTGAAGGCGGCATCCGATATCACCGCGCCGATTGCCGGTGAAATCGTGGCGGTGAACGAGGATCTGGCGGATAATCCGGGCAGTGTGAACGACGACCCGATGGCCGCATGGTTCTTCCGCATCAAGCCCGCCGCAGGCGAGGCCATTGACGGATTCATGGATGAAGCGGCTTACAAAGAACTGATCGGCTGATGCCGGAGCGGGGGCTGTCTGCCCCCGCACCCCCGAGGATATTTCGGCCAGGATGAAGAGATTTGTCCGGGCGAGGATGGATAGATGACACGCTGGAATCCCACCGACTATAACCCCGATGATTTCGCCAATCGCCGCCATATCGGCCCGTCTCCGGCTGAGATGGACGAGATGCTTGCGGCCGTCGGGGTGGACAGCCTCGATACGCTGATCGAGCAGACCGTGCCGGGCTCGATCCGGCAGGATGAGGCGTTGGGGTGGGAGGCTTTGTCCGAAGCTGCCTTGCTTGAGAAAATGCGGGATGTGGCGGCGAAGAACGAGGTGATGACCAGCCTGATCGGGCAGGGTTATTACGGCACGGTGACTCCGCCTGCGATCCAGCGGAATATTCTGGAAAACCCGGCGTGGTATACGGCCTATACCCCCTATCAGCCCGAGATTGCGCAGGGGCGGCTTGAGGCGCTGCTGAATTATCAGACGATGGTCAGCGATCTGACCGGGCTGCCGGTGGCGAATGCGTCCTTGCTGGACGAGGCGACGGCGGCAGCCGAGGCGATGGCGATGGCGCAGCGTGTGGCGAAGTCGAAGGCGAAGGGGTTCTTCGTCAGCGAGAACCTGCATCCGCAGACGATTTCAGTGATCGAAACGCGTGCGCTGCCGCTTGGGATTGAAGTCATCAGGGGCAAGCCCGAGGATCTGGACCCGCAGGCCGTGTTCGGCGCGATCTTCCAGTATCCCGGCACGTTCGGTCATATCCGGGATCTGTCGGCGGAATGTGAGGCTTTGCACGACGCGAAAGCTGTGGCCATCGTGGCGACGGATCTGCTGGCGCTGTGCCTGCTTCGCGAGCCGGGCGCGATGGGGGCGGATATCTGCGTCGGGTCGAGCCAGCGGTTTGGGGTGCCGATGGGCTATGGCGGCCCGCACGCCGCTTTCATGTCCTGCCGGGATGAGTTCAAGCGGGCGATGCCGGGGCGGATCGTGGGTGTCTCCATCGATGCGAAGGGCAATCAGGCCTACCGGCTGGCGCTGCAGACCCGTGAGCAGCATATCAGGCGTGAGAAGGCCACGTCGAATGTCTGCACGGCGCAGGCTTTGCTGGCTGTGATGGCGTCGTTCTATGCTGTGTTCCACGGGCCGGTGGGGCTGCGGGCGATTGCGCAGCGCGTGCATCTGAATGCGGTGACGATTGCCGATGCGCTGCGGGCTGCCGGGGCGGAGGTTCAGCCGGAGGCCTTCTTCGACACGATCACCGTTCGGGTGGGTGTGGGCCAGCTTGGCATTCTGGCGGCGGCGCGTAATCACGGGATCAATCTGCGCAGAATCGGGCGGGATCGGGTCGGGATCTCGGTGGATGAGACCACCGATGCCAGCGTCATCGCGCGGCTGCTGGATGCGTTCGGGATCACCGATCCCGCCACGCCTGCCACAGCGCCTGCGATCCCTGAGGATCTGCTGCGGGAAAGCGATTACCTGACCCATCCGGTGTTCCATATGAACCGGGCCGAGTCCGAGATGATGCGTTATATGCGGCGGCTCTCGGACCGGGATCTGGCCTTGGATCGGGCGATGATCCCGCTTGGCTCCTGCACGATGAAGCTGAACGCCGCAGCCGAGATGATGCCGATCACATGGCCGGAATTCGGGGCCTTGCATCCGTTTGCGCCGGCGGATCAGGCGGCGGGCTATGCCGAGATGCTGGAGGATCTGACGCAGAAACTGTGCACGATCACCGGCTATGACGCGTTTTCCATGCAGCCGAACAGCGGTGCGCAGGGGGAATATGCGGGGCTTTTGACAATTCAGGCCTATCACCGCGCGAATGGCGACGATCAGCGGGATGTGTGTCTGGTGCCGTCCAGTGCGCATGGGACCAACCCGGCAAGTGCGCAGATGTGCGGTATGAAGGTTGTCGTGGTGAAGTCCGCGCCGAATGGTGACATTGATCTGGAGGATTTCAGCGACAAGGCGAAGGCTGCGGGCGACCGGCTGGCGGCGGTGATGATTACCTATCCTTCGACGCATGGCGTGTTTGAAGACACCGTGCGCGAGGTCTGCAAGATCACGCATGATCATGGCGGGCAGGTCTATATTGACGGGGCGAATATGAACGCTCTGGTCGGGTTGGTGAAACCGGGTGAGATCGGCGGCGATGTCAGCCATTTGAACCTGCACAAGACCTTCGCCATCCCGCATGGCGGTGGCGGGCCGGGTATGGGGCCGATCGGGGTGAAGGCGCATCTGGCCCCGCATCTGCCCGGCGATCCCCAGACCGGGGAAGGGGCGGTATCGGCGGCACCCTTCGGCAGCGCCTCGATCCTGCTGATCTCCTGGGCCTATATTTTGATGATGGGCGGCGCGGGGCTGACGCAGGCGACGCGCGTGGCGATTCTGAATGCGAATTACATCGCTGCGCGGCTGGCCGGGGCCTATCCGATCCTGTTCATGGGTAATCGCGGACGCGTGGCGCATGAATGCATCATCGACACACGGCCCTTTGCCGAACATGGCGTGACCGTGGACGATATCGCCAAACGGCTGATCGATAACGGTTTCCACGCGCCGACGATGAGCTGGCCGGTCTCTGGCACGCTGATGGTCGAGCCGACGGAATCCGAAACCAAGGCGGAAATCGACCGCTTCATCTCTGCCATGCTGTCGATCCGTGAGGAAATTCAGGCCGTCGCGAATGGCGATATTGCGGTCGAAGCCAGCCCGTTGCGCCATGCCCCGCACACGGTTGAGGATCTGGTTGCCGAATGGGACCGAGCCTATAGCCGTGAACAGGGCTGTTTCCCTGCAGGCGCGTTCCGGGTGGACAAATACTGGCCGCCGGTCGGGCGGGTGGATAATGCGCATGGCGACCGGAACCTGATCTGCACCTGTCCGCCTCTGGAGGATTACGCCGAGGCGGCGGAATAAGGCAGGGTCACGCAATTCACGAAAAATCCGGCCCGGTCGCGGTTTGTTGCGACCGGGCCTTTTCTGTTTGGATTCCGTTTGAGGCAGCTCTGCCATAAGATGATGAACCTGCCGGATGAGTCCGGTGGCGATTCTATCTGCCCATCGGAGTACTCGATGAAATTTCGGAAATCCTTTCTCGTTCTGCTGATCGTTGCGCTTGGGGCGGCTGCATTCGGCTGGCGGGTTCTGTCCCAGCCGACGCCTTCTGCCCCGCCTGCTATCGCGCGGGCTGAAATCGGATCGGTTGCGCAGACGGTGCTGGCCTCGGGCATGCTGGAAGCGGCGGAACTGGTCAGTGTCGGCGCTCGTGTCTCCGGGCAGATTGAGACGCTGGCGGTTTCGCTGGGCCAGAAGGTCGAAGCGGGGCAGTTGATCGCCCAGATCGATTCGCAGGATCAGCAGAATGATGTGCAGATGGCGGAAGCTGAACTGGCCAATCTGGACGCGCAGATTGCCGCGAAACAGGCGCAGCTTGACCGCGCCGGTTTGACCTATGAGCGGCAGAAGGGCCTGAACGCGCAAAGCTATGCCACCGCCGAAACGCTGGAGACCGCGCATTCCGAGGTGCGGATCTATGAGGCAGAGCTTGACGCGCTGAAAGCCCGGAAAGCGGCGGCAGAGGTCACGCTGTCCACCGCAAGGATCGCGCTTGACCGGACCCGGATTACCGCCCCGACTGACGGCACCGTGGTGGCTGTGGTGGTTGAGCAGGGTCAGACCGTTAACGCCAATAATGACGCGCCCACCATCGTCAAGCTGGCCGATCTGACGACGATGCTGGTCAAGGCCGAGATTTCGGAAGCGGATGTGATGCGGGTTCAGCCGGGGCAGAATGCCAGCTTCACCACGCTGGGTGCGACGGATCGGTCTTTCAAGGCAGTTCTGCGCGAAATCGAACCTGCGCCGACCGCAATCGAGGAAAGCGATACGATCGACAGTGAAACCGCCATTTATTATAATGGGATGCTGAAAGTCGATAATCCGCAGGGCACTCTGCGGATTGGCATGACTGCCCAGGTGACCATCGAACTGGCGCGGGCTGATAATGTCATCACCGTTCCATCTGCCGCGATCAGAAGAGATGGTCAGGGCAGATATGTGCTGCTTTATGAGCGCGCTGGCGAAACAACAACCCGGCGTGATGTGACCGTCGGGCTTGATAACAAGGTGAATGCCGAAATCGTCTCGGGCCTGTCCGAAGGTGAGATGGTCGTGACCGGCAATCGGCTTGCTGCGCAGCCCAATGGTGCCGAAGACCGCCGCGGCCGTCCGCCGATGAGGTTCTGATGATCGCGCAAAATGGCAAGGAACCGCTGATTTCCCTGCGTGGAATCGGTCGCAGTTTCAGGGCCGGCGATGAGACGGTCACGGTTCTTCAGGATGTGGATCTTGATATCCATGCGGGTGAACTGGTTGCGATCATCGGGGCTTCTGGCTCGGGCAAATCGACGCTCATGAATATTCTCGGCTGTCTGGACCGGCCAAGCAGCGGCAGCTATCTGTTCGACGGACGAAATGTCGGTACGCTGACCCCGGATGAGCAGGCCAGGCTGCGCCGGTCTCATTTTGGCTTCATTTTTCAGCGTTATCAGCTTCTTGGCGATCTGGATGCGGTCGGAAATGTCGAGGTCCCGGCCATCTATGCCGGTGAGGCCCGTCGGACCCGCAAGGAACGGGCGCAGGCATTGCTGGCGCAGCTTGGCCTGTCGGGGCGGGTGGATCACCGGCCGAATGAGCTTTCCGGGGGGCAGCAGCAGCGTGTTTCTGTCGCGCGGGCGCTGATGAATGGCGGCGAGGTTATCCTTGCCGATGAGCCGACCGGGGCGCTCGACAGCAAAAGCAGCGCCGAGCTGATGGAGCTTTTGCTGGACCTGAACCGTCAGGGGCATACTATTATCATCGTCACACATGATCCCGATGTCGCGGCGCGTGCTGACCGGGTGATCGAAATCAGCGACGGGCGGATTATCTCCGATAGCGGGACGGGCAAGACTTTGGCTGAACTGCCCGCGCATGCAGCGCCCTCTGCCGGTAACTGGCCCTGTCTGGGCGTCAGCCAGTTGACAGAGGCGCTGCGAACCGCGCTGTTGGCGATGAAGTCGCACAGGATGCGCAGTTTCCTGACCATGCTGGGGATCATCATCGGTATTGCTTCGGTGGTACTTGTGGTTGCGATTGGTTCGGGTGCGCGGGAGAAGGTGCTTGAGGATATCAGCTCGCTTGGCACGAATACGATAACCGTGCGGGCAGGTGCTGGCTTCGGCGCACGGGGATCGGGGCGGATCAGGACTCTGGTGCCCTCTGATGCGCAGGCGCTTGCGCAACAGGATTATGCCGCCGGTGTCTCTCCTGCGGTGAATGACAACGCGACGGTGCGGTTCGGCGCGATTGAGGCGAGCTCCTCGATCAACGGGGTGAATAACGATTATTTCACGTTGCATTCTTATCAGACCGTCGCGGGCAGCCTGTTCGATGCAGACGATATTTCCGAGCTGTCGCAATCCGCGGTGATCGACGAAGAAACGCGCGATACGTTTTTTCCCGGCGGTGAGGACCCCGTCGGGCAGGTTCTGCATATCGGTCATGTCCCGGTGCGTGTGATCGGCGTCGTCAGATCCAGCGGTGCCAGTTTCGGGCCGGATTCGCTGAATGTCTGGCTGCCCTATACGACGGTGATGTCGCGTGTTTCGGGGCAGAAACATCTCAGCAGCATAACGGTGCAGGTTGCCGATGCTTATGGCATGGCGCAGGCGCAAGAGGAGATGTCACAACTGCTTCTGGCCCGGCATGGAACGCAGGATTTCTTTCTGCAGAACAGCGATACGATCCGGCAGATGGTGACCTCTACCACCGGCACGATGACTTTGCTGGTCGCGGCGATTGCGGTGATCTCGCTGATTGTCGGAGGAATCGGCGTGATGAATATCATGCTGGTATCGGTGACCGAGCGCACGAAAGAAATCGGCGTCCGCATGGCCGTTGGCGCAAGGCGGTCGGATATCACGGCCCAGTTTCTCATCGAATCGGTGCTGGTCTGTCTGGTCGGCGGGGTTCTGGGAATCCTGGTCGCGCTGGGCGCAGGCGGGCTGGCTGCGTCGCTTACGGAAAGCGTCAGGCTGAACTTCTCGATCCTGTCTATTGTCGTCGCGTTTCTGTCTTCGACGGTGATCGGCATTGCCTTTGGCTTCCTGCCTGCACGTTCGGCTGCCCAGCTTGATCCGGTCGTCGCGCTGAGCCGGGAATGACCCTGCTGGAATTGACGCGGCGACCGAAGTGGTCATGCAATCTGGTCCGCTGGTTGTCGAACGGAGGTAAGCTACGATCCCGGCATGGTACTGCGGCTCCGCCTGAATTTTGCACGGACCCGGCGCTGAGGGCATCGACTGCATTACTCCGCAGAAGATCATGACGCGATCTCTGACATGTATCCGGTTTCTCGTTCGGCAAGTGCCGCCAAGGCGTTCTGGGTCAAGATGTACCAACGCTCAGGCCCATGATATTCTCAAGCCCGGCCCGCACCCCTCCCTCAAGCACGAAGAAGATTTCACCGTTGTCGCGCCGCACCTCCATCGCTGTGCTGTAGACTGGAACTTCGGTTGTCGAGAGCAGTGTCTCACCGCTGTAGCTGTCCAAACGGAAGCGATACGTCCCATGTGCAAGCGGCTGGCTGTCGATAAGCGTGCCGTTCCACCGGATCAGCCCGCTCGCATCGCCAATATCGTCATTGGCCACCTGCTCTCCGAAACTGTCGATAACAACAATTCTGTGTCGGTCGGCCCCCGGATCCGGCGACAGTTCCATGATCAGGGGCTTGTCTGCAAACTGGACAGGTCCGGTGGTCCGTATCTGCTTGCCGACGAACCCAGCATAGCGCACCAGATCATCCCCGTCGCGAGCTGCCAGCTTTGTCAGCAAGGCGTTCGTCTGGACCTGCTGTTCGACCCCTGAAAATGTGGCAAGCTGAACCGCAAAGTCCGATCCTTCCATCGGGTTCAGAGGGTCCTGGTTCTTGATCTGCGCGGTCAGCATCTTCAGGAAGGTTTCAAAATCTCCGCCCGCGATGCGTTTTTGCGGCTCTGCTTTGGGGGGCGGATTGACGTGGCTGGACTGAGCTGCTGCAGTCGTCTGCATCTGTATTCCTTTTCTCTAAACCCGGAGGTCCAACCGTCCGGACGCGGCATTTCGCGATGCGAAAGTTTCACTGATGGTAATCTGAGCTTGTTCGAGAAGCGTTCTCTCTTCGTCCAGAGTATCAGCGCGGTGGAACCGACGATCACTTTCGTGACCTGTATCATGGAAGTTGAATGACGCACTTTCCTGTCCCAAAGACATCAGTTCGGATTGAAGTTGGTCAACGTTCCTACGAAGCAGAAGAAGTGTTTCTGACCGCTCTGCAGTGATAGTGATAGCAAGATTGCCATCGGCCTGCGTGATCGAGAATGTAACATGGCCCAACTCGTCAGGAGACAGAATCACGCTTGCATATCTGTCCGTTGCGGAGACTTGCATAATGGCTGAAGCGACCTGTTGGACTGGTGCGAGTACTTCCCCCTTATGGTGACTAGCTGCTGTATGTGAGATGAGCGCGGGGATCGGATAGGTCTTTTGCAGGTCGGCTTCGACCACCTCTGTTGACTGTTGTGAGACAATTTCCATGGGTTTCAGAGGAGGCTGATCCGGTTTTATTATTATTTTGTGCAGAGGCTGATGACTGGACATGGTCGTAGAAACCTCTTTCCGGTATCCACGAAAAGGTGGAGTGTGGAGAAAGATCTTCTCTTCGGCGCTGATTACGGGAATTTTAGTTATCGACTGTATGACATTATTCTTTGACGTTTGTGTTATTGGACCCAAATCTGAATCAGGAAAATGTTTTCCTGATTCAGAAACCGGGTGATCTACATCAGAGATGTTACCTGTCCTCGGAAAACAATTGGAAGATGTCTGCGTTGATCCTGATTCTGACCGACCGTAGTAACGACGGATAAATTTTGGTCCCGAAGCCTCAAGATCAGCTAACTCATAGTCCGACTTTACAGATGCAGCGACGGCCTGCTTTGCAGCCTTTCCCGCGTTGTCATTCTTAATAGGACTTAGATCGTGATTCGGTGTAAAGAAACCCTCTGCTTCTATGTTCAGAGGAGGAGGGCGCACCGAATGTGTTTCTGGCATTTCGATTCTGGACTGCGATGGTGGGCTATGTTCCTTTGATGCCGTGCTCGAGCCATCCTGGCGTTGTTGCTGAACCGAGTTTAAAAGCTCTGCTAGCTTATCGGTAGAATAGTCCTTTGAACGACCGGTCGTTTGCTCAGCATATACTGGCCCAAGTGGTGCTGTGGTATCTGAACTCGAGCAAAATTCAGGAAATCGTTTTGCCGTTTCTGGATCCGGGATAGACCAGAGCGCTGAATTACAATTTGCGTTGAAATAGGGTGTATTATTCGCCCTCAGAGATCTTTCTTTCATAAACGGAATGTTGCAAGGTAGATTTTTTTCGCCTAGGTCATGTTGACAAATGGCGGAGCCAGAGGCGGATTGACGTGATGTCGATGAAACCGAGGTAGCTTTCTGCGGTCTTGTCATAGCGGGTGGCGACGCGGCGGGCGTTCTTGAGCTTGTTGAAACACCGCTCGACCAGGTTGCGCAGCCGATAGAGGGAACGGTCGACGCCGATACGCCTTTTCCGCGACTTGCGCATCGGAATGACCGGCAGCACATTTCGTGCCTCCATGGTCCTGCGGATGCTGTCGGCGTCGTAGCCGCGATCCGCCAGCAGCACACTCGGCTCGGGCAAGTTGTCAGCCATGACCAGATCGAAGCCGGTATAGTCCGAGGTCTGTCCCGGCGTGATATCCGTCCTCATGGGCAAGCCACGCGCATTGACGCGGAGATGGATCTTGGTCGTGAAACCACCCCTTGAACGGCCGAAACCCTGTCTCGGAGTCCCCCTTTAGCGCCCGCTGCCTGATGGTGAGCGCGAACCACGGTGCTGTCGATCATCTGGAGCGCGTCCGGGACGGCGCCGCTTTCGTTCAACGCCTCCATGATCTCCTCCCATAGCCCCGCCAGGGTCCAACGTCGGAACTGGCGGTAGACACTGGACCATTTCCCAAACTCCTCAGGCAGGTCACGCCATGGCGCCCCCGTTCGAGCGATCCAGAAAATGCCATCCAGGACGAGGCGGTGGTTGGACGGCCTGCGTCCGTTCGGAGCGCGGACCGTCAGGATGAAGCGCTCGAAGAACGTCCATTCTTCGTCCGACATGAGGTCTCGTGCCAAGCTGTTCTCCATCGCAGATACCAGCTTGAATCATGCCACGCGCCTCGTGTGAATCCCTTTTGTCAACACAGCCTAGGCTCAGCCCATGAAGTATAATCAGGTTCCCCCACCTCATTTCACCGCGCCCTCTGGGCAAGCTGTCATTCGGTACGCTGAGCATGATGGGCGCGCTTTATTTGGTGAGGGAGAAACATCCTTCGAGACCAAATGGTCCAGTTCAAGCGGCACCGACATTATTGCCTATAATGATCCAGCCAGCACGCGTGGCATTGCCATTGCTGAAATCGCCAAGAACCCAACCGACATCACGCCTGACGACATTACGCCGCTGGATTTCACGTCCCGCACGCGCAGGCCCAAAGAGGGGCAAGTCCTCGTCATCGAAAATACCAACGGTCGGTTCCTCGCCGTTCAGGTGATCGACGTGATGGCGACCAGCCACGGCGACCCTGAGGATCGGCTGACGCTCCAGTATCAGGTCGTCCCGACCGAACGAGAGGCACGGATGAAGCAAGAGGCTATCGACAGCACCAACCGCGTCCAGCTCCTCGCTCCGATCATAAATCGGTTCGATCACAACGGGGATTTGCCGCAAATCACCTTGCCCCTCAGCGTGGGCGATCGCGTATTCCTTCTTGGTTCCAACGGGACCGGTAAGTCGTCGTTTCTCCAGTCACTGATGAAATCGCGAGGCGCGGGAACCAGCGTGATCCGTGTCGCCGCGCACCGACAGATGTGGACGCAGAGCGGTGCGATGACGATGACAGCTGCTAGTCGCCAACAGCACGAGCAGCACGTGTCTCACTGGGAGCGACAAGAGCAGGCCCGCTTCTCAGATCAAACGCACATTGACCGTGTTCAAGCACTTCTCTTCGATCTTGTGAACGAGCAGGTTCGGCTGGACCAAGCGCTTGCAAAGTTCAGTCGGGATGACCCGAGCGGCGCGCAGTTTCGACTTGCCCGCGTCGAGGAAACGCCCGTCGACAAGCTCAACCGCCTGCTCGCATCAGCCCAACTCAAGATTACGGTAAAGATCGACGGATTCCGTGCCGTGCAAGCCCAACATGAGGGAGGTGAGCCATTCGATTTTGCGGAAGTCTCGGACGGCGAACGGGCCGCCATTTTCCTCGCCGCGACCGTGCTGATCGCACCGCCCGACTCCGTCCTCCTCCTCGACGAGCCCGAGCGGCACCTGAACCACGCCATTATCGCACCGCTCCTGCGCGACCTCTTCGCCGAACGGCCCGACTGCGCAATGGTCGTCTCAACTCATGCCATAGACCTCGCCGTTGAGCATCCCCAGGCGCGGATGCTCCTTATGCGCGACGTCCGGCGGGCCGGACCAACGCAGCAGGTGGTCGCGTGGGACTTTGACCTTCTCGACGCGGGCGAGGACGTCCCGGAGCTTGTCCGCCGCGACATCCTTGGCGCGCGCCGCCGCGTTCTCTTCGTAGAAGGCACCGATGCCAGCCTGGATGGCGGTCTTTATGCGACCCTCCTTCCCGGCGTCTCCGTCGTGCCCAAAGGATCGTCGCGCGACGTCATCGCGGCTACGAAGGGGATGCGTGGCGCTTCTGGCCTCCATCACATCGAGGTGTTCGGGCTGATCGACCACGACGGACGCGATGACGACACCCGTAACGAACACGTGAAAGATCGGGTATACGTCTTGGGCCTGAACGCCGTTGAAGCTCTATACTACCACCCCGATGTGATCAAAGCTGTGGCGCTGGCTCAGGCCGAACACCTCGATGGGTTCGACGCCGCGATAATGCAGGAGACCGCCATCGCTGGCGCGGTGCGCGAACTCGCTAAGCAGAAGGACCGTCTTTGCGCTCGCGCCGCCGAGATGCAGTTGAGCGAGCATCTTCAGCGGCAGGCTCCGACTTGGGAGGACGTTCAAGCTGGGGGGCCGCGGACAATTCTGCTCGACCTTGATGCCGTCCTAAAAGAGGAACTAGATCGCTTTGATGCAGCCGTTGCGCAGAACGACCTAGAAACACTTCTTCGCCGCTATAAAATGCGTGAATGCAACGCGCGTGGACAAGTGGCGCAGACGCTGCGGTTCCCGACCTACAAAGACTACGAAGGTGCCGTTCGGCAGCAGGTTCGCAAGAACCAAGTTTTGTGTGATAAGCTGCGGCGGTTTCTTGGTGATCTGCCTGACGCTCTGGAACACTAGGTGTGCCGTCTCGGGGAAGGCGCCAACCGGCCTGCCTGCGAGTACGCTGCATCAGGTTTCTACGCTGTCATCAGACCGGTTTCTGCCGGGTGTGCCGCGAGTCGGATAAACAACCGCCTTGCCCGTGTCGCCGCGGATGCAATGCCGCACCGCCGCATGTCCGCTTTCCGCCCATTCTGTGGAAAAACGCGTTGCCATCGGGGGCCTTTTGGACCGTTTCCTTCGGGTGCAAGCCTTTCTGGTGTCAGGCTTTTCGCGGATGCTGCGGTGCAGGAAAGATCTTGGCGAGTTTGCGGAGGTTCTGGGCGGTGGCGGCAAGGAGGAATTCGTCGTTCGCGCCGCAAGGTCCCCTTAGCCGCAGGCGCCCCAGCCCGAGGATGCGTTTCAGATGAGCAAACAGCATCTCGACCTTCTTGCGGAGCTTCATCGAGATTTCGTATTGGCGGGTCTTGGCGATGTCCCGGGCGATCTGGCGCGCATCTTCGTGTTCCTCGCGGGTGATTGATCTGGCATCGGCGTTCGGGCAGCACTTCTGTTTCGATGGGCAGGGCTGGCAGGTCAGTTTCAGTGCGCGGTATTTGGCGGTTCCCTTGCCAGTCGGGCCGCGGTTCGGGTCCGAATAGTTGCGGCGGAACTGTTTGAGCCTGTGACCTTCCGGGCAGATGTATTGATCGTTCTCTGCATCCCATTCGAAGTCTGCCCGGGTCCAGGTGCCGTCATTGCGCCCGGACTTGTCGAAGACAGGGATATGCGGGGCAATGCCCCTGTCGACCAGCCAGCCCAACATCGGTCCGGTGCCGTAGGCGGTATCCGCGATCAGGCGTTCAGGATGCAGGTCGAACTTGTCTTTCACCCTCTTCAGCATGGTTTTGGTTGATCCGACCTCGGCCTGCCGGATGGATCGTGTCGCCTCGACATCGACAATCACGCCATGATCCGTGTCGATCAGGTAATTGTCGGAATAGCTGAAGAATGCCGGACCTTTGCGCGCCGCCGTCCATTGGCTGGCCGGGTCGGAATGTGAGGTGAATTTCGGATGGACCTCGCTGGCGGCGCCAAATGCGGCCTTGTCCAACGTGTCAAGGTATTCGCGCACGGCGCGGGGCGCATCCGAGGGGTCTATCAGCGTTGCATCCCAATCTTCCTTCGCTGTCGAGTTCTGCTTATTGGCATCCGCCTCGATCAGGCTGGCATCCACCGCCAGCCGCTGCCCGCTGACCAGCCCCTCCTCGATGCAGCGCGTGACGGTCATCTCGAACAGATGCCTCAGCAACTCGCTGTCGCGGAACCGCCCGTGCCGGTTCTTCGAAAACGTCGAATGATCCGGAACCCGGTCGCTGAGATCCAGGCGGCAGAACCAGCGATAGGCCAGATTCAGATGCACCTCTTCGCAAAGGCGCCGCTCCGAACGAATGCCGAAGCAATAGCCAACCAGCAGCATCCGGATCAGCAACTCGGGATCGACAGACGGCCGGCCGGTGTGGCTGTAGAAATCCGAAAGATGCGCACGGATGCTGCTGAGATCGACAAACCGATCAATGGACCGAAGAAGATGCTCCTGAGGAACATGATCCTCCAGTGAGAACTCGTAAAACAGCGCCGGCTGCGCCTCCTGCCGCGGTCCCATCATCGCCAATCCTCCCACCCATTGCAGGAATTGAATCAGCCAGATGCCCTTCAATCAAGCACGAGTTTTTCAACAAAATAAGCCCGTCCTGTCGATCGCATCGAGATCGCGAAAGCGAGAACCACAGCGATCGTTGAGGTCTCCGCGCTGCTCGCCTTCGCTCCGCTCAACCTGTCCAGTTTCTGTGGACAGCATGCAGACCAGTTCAGGGATTCCATGCCGAGTGCGTTTGGAATACGAACTCAAGCGGACAGCCTCTATTTTTCCCTTGAATTTGTACCTGTCTGATCCGGACATCAGAAAAACCTTGCGCTTCGCTGACCTTCAGGGAGAGAGGTAATTACACGGCCATCTCTCGCGGCGACGAAAAAGTTTCGGTACTATCGCGCCAGCGCGAAATATCGGAAACCGTTGTCAGGGCCATTGAGCAGCAAACCGGCGTCACTCTGAAATGAAAGGGAAAGCCATGATCTACTATCCTGCCGTCATCTACCCGGTCGACGCGTACGGATTTTTCGGTGTTGTGGTCCCTGACTTGCTGATCAACGCAACAGGTGCGTCACAGGACGCGGCCCTGATTGACGCCACGGTGATCATGCAAGAGCTTCTGGCTGATATGGCCCGCGACCGCAATCCGTTCCCGGAGCCGACGCAATCGGATCAGGTTGATCTTGATGGCGGCGTTCTGGTCATCCTGACCGCACATCATGCAGTTGCCGCAGAGTAATTCCACAAACCGCCCCGAGTCTACCTGAGGTCGGTGGCTCAGCGTACGATACGAAACTTGACACGCGCAATGCTGATTGAAGCACTCGGGTTTCGCATTGGTCAAATTCCGGAACTTTCCACTAACATTGGTTCGTGTGCGCGACGAAATTCCGTAAACCGCCCCTCCTATCGAACGCGTCCCAATCGCGAAGGCGAGAACCGCTGCGATAGTTGATCTTTGAGGCAAAGCTTAGGTCGCTCTGAACAAGAGGAGCGCCAATGGACAGGATATCTGTCGCAAATGGACAAAATCCTGTCCAAAATGGCCAACTCGGGTGTCACCCGTCATATTTAATGATAAGTGGTGAGCCCGACAGGATTCGAACCTGTGACCCACTGATTAAAAGTCAGTTGCTCTACCAACTGAGCTACGGGCCCACATCACAGGGCGCTTTCCTAGTTTTGCGCGCCTGCGGGGTCAAGTGGAAAAACACGTGTCTGGCGAAAAGTTTTGGGGCGCACTATATGAGGCGGATGGAACACGCCCGTCAGCCCGGTCTGCCGTTCATGAAGATGCATGGACTCGGCAATGATTTTGTCGTCATCGATCTCCGCCACGGGCTGGAGGCGCCGGATGCTGCTGCGATCGC
Organism: Paracoccus aerodenitrificans; assembly: GCF_027913215.1. Taxonomy (GTDB): domain Bacteria; phylum Pseudomonadota; class Alphaproteobacteria; order Rhodobacterales; family Rhodobacteraceae; genus Paracoccus; species Paracoccus aerodenitrificans. Next base: position 2,525,744 of record NZ_CP115784.1, on the reverse strand, counting down.
GGCTATTGCCGACCGGCATTTCGGGGTGGGATTCGATCAGCTTGCGACGATCGGCCATGATGACGACGCCGATGCACGGCTGGTTTTCTTCAACGCAGACGGCTCGCCCTCGGCGGCTTGCGGGAATGCCACGCGCTGTATCGCGCGGTTTCTGATGGACTCCACGGGCCACAAGGCGCTGCGGCTCAGGACTGATCATGCCGTGCTGGTTGCCGAGGATGCCGGGGATGGGCTGACCCGGGTGAATATGGGGCCGCCGGTTCTGGACTGGCGCAGGATCCCGCTGGCGGAAGAGGTCGATATCGATCATCTGCCCATCGAAGGGGATCCGGTTGCGACCGGAATGGGAAATCCTCATATGACCTTCTTCATGGATGACCCTGCCGATGCGGGCAATTTTGCTGCATTCGGTGCGCGGCACGAGGTTCATCCGCTTTATCCCGAGCGCACGAATGTCGAGATCTGCCAGCTGATTGCGCCCGATACGCTGCATGTCCGGGTCTGGGAAAGGGGTGTTGGCAAGACGCTTGCCTCGGGGTCATGCTCCTGCGCGGCAGCGGTGGCTGCGGCGCGGCGCGGGATTACCGGGCGGAAGGTGCAGGTCGAGCTTGCGGGCGGTACGCTATGGATTGACTGGCGCGAGGATGGCGTCTGGATGACCGGCCCAACTGCTCATGTCTTTGACGGGGTCTGGCGGGGATGAGCGCTCCGGTTTTCTCTACACATGGCTGCCGCCTGAATGCCTATGAATCCGAGGCGATGCGCGAAATGGCCGAGGCGGCCGGGCTGAAAGGCGCGGTCATTGTGAATACCTGCGCGGTGACAGCCGAGGCTGTGCGCAAGGCCCGGCAGGATATCCGCCGTCTCGCCCGCGACAATCCCGGTGCGCCGGTGATCGTCACCGGATGCGCTGCCCAGACCGAGCCCGAGACCTTCGCAGCCATGCCCGAAGTGACACGCGTTGTCGGCAATACCGAGAAGATGCAGCACGCGACCTGGGCCAGCCTCACCCCCGATCTGATCGGTCAGACCGAGCGGGTGATTGTGGACGATATCATGTCGGTCGAGGAAACCGCCGGTCACCTGATCGACGGATTCGGGCGGCACCGGGCCTATGTGCAGGTTCAGAATGGTTGCGATCACCGTTGTACCTTCTGCATTATTCCCTATGGCCGCGGCAATTCGCGTTCGGTTCCTGCCGGTGTCGTGGTCGATCAGATCAAGCGGTTGCGCGATCGCGGCTTCAATGAGGTCGTGCTGACCGGAGTCGACCTGACCTCATGGGGTGCCGATCTGCCGGGGACGCCTCGGCTTGGCGATCTGGTGATGCGGATCCTGAAACTGGTGCCGGATCTGCCTCGGTTGCGGATCTCAAGCATCGACAGCATCGAGGCTGACGATAATCTCATGCAGGCCATCGCGACCGAGCCTCGCCTGATGCCGCATCTGCATCTGTCGCTTCAGGCTGGCGACGATATGATCCTCAAACGGATGAAGCGCCGCCATCTGCGCGACGATGCGATCCGTTTCTGTGAGGATGCACGCCGCCTGCGCCCCGAGATCGTGTTCGGCGCTGATATTATCGCCGGTTTCCCGACCGAGACCGATGCGATGTTCGAAAGCTCGTTGAAGCTGGTTGAGGATTGCGGACTGACCTTCCTGCATGTCTTTCCTTATTCGGCGCGGCAGGGAACGCCTGCGGCGCGGATGCCTGCGGTCGATGGGCAGAAAATCAAGCACCGCGCGGCACGGCTGCGCGGGGCAGGAGATGTCGCGCTGCGCCGCCATCTGGACGCCCAGACAGGCCGTCGCCACCGCATCCTGACCGAGGGACCGCGCGTCGGTCGGACGGAGCAATTCACCGAGGTGAGCTTCGACCGGGATATGCCTGAAGGATGTCTGACCGAAATCACGGTGACCGGAAATGACGGCAAGAGGCTGACGGTTTCCTGATCCGCAAATGCATCTGGGCGAAGATGTGCTGAAGATTGCCTCGTTTTTCGCCTGACCTTGTGGCCCATCCGATGAGTTTTGCTTCCTGTGATCCCCGGCTGGTGTCGGAACCGCCACTGTGGCCTTGCACAAAAGCAAACCGCCGGAATCTTCTGCTCCCGGCGGTCGACGGCTCGATCAGAGTTGGCTTCAGTTCAGCTTGAAAGACCACATCAGGGTTTCGCCTGATGCGTCGTCGACACCGTCATTATCGGTGACGATCCAGACAGTGCCGTCTTCCGCGATGGCCATGCCCTCGACCTTGTCCTGAACATAGCCGTTCCATTTCTGCATGTCGGGGATAAGGTCGCGCACGGTTTCTTTTTCTACCAGCGGCAGATCGCCATCCAGAGCCGCAGGGGCCAGATCGGCCAGAGCAACGCGGGTCACGGCTTTCAGCGCGGCGCGGTCGCCGATCAGGTTGTCACGTTCGATCAGGTACAGATAGTCGCCGTTGATTGCCAGTTCGGACAAGCCGACCCAGCCTTCGCCGCTGTCCAGCGGATAGCGGACGCCGGTCCATTCGCCCGAGGCCGGATCAAGTTGCAGCAATTTGACCTGACCTGCGGGATCGTCTGCCCATTCGCGCTGAACCGCGACCCAGATCTTGCCGTCCTGAACGGCGATGCCTTCCAGACCGAAGCGGGCCTGACCTTCCAGCAAGGCTTCCGGCAGGGTAAATTCCTCGGTGATCGCACCATCCGCGCCGACATGCAGCACGGCGTGGGGGATCTCATTATCGGGGTGACCTTCCGAGGCCAGCCAGAAACCACCCTCGCCAACGGTGGCGATGCCTTCCAGATCCAGCTTTTCAGCCGGGGCACCATCGCGGGTCACAACCGTTTTTGCGGTGATTTTCGCCGGCATCGAGGATGCGTCGATGGTGAAGATGGAAGGTTGCGTTTCATAGGCACTGTCGCTGATTGCATAGAGCGTCGTCGGCTCGGACGGGTTCAGTGCCAGACCGGACAGAGCACCCCAGCCGATCAGCGGATCGGAACCGGCAGAGGTCAGAAGCGGATAGTCCGCCTCACCCTCGGCACGTTCGAAGATCATGACATGAGCGCGGGCCGCGCCGTCCTCGCCCAGATCGGTTTCGTTCGCCGTGGCGAACAGGTTGCGGGCCGGGATCGGAACCAGACCTTCCGGGCCGATGCCCGAGGGCAGCATCTGCAGAAGCTCGGGTGCTGCAGGATCGGTTGCGTCATAGACGGCGACGATGCTGCCGCGCTCGGATGCGACGAAGATCAGCCTCTGATCGCCATAGGTGCCGACCGTCACGGCCTCGGGCTCTCCGCCCTTGTTCTCGGAGCGGCCTTCCGGGTAATGGCCGATCTCGGCAAGGGCGCGGTCAAGGCTGTTGCCGCTGTCGAAGACAACGCTGCCATCCTTGTTGAAGATGGTGAAACCGCGCGATCCGCCGTTCCAGTCGCCCTCATTGGCGACGACAAAATGATCGTTATCCAGCCACTTCAGCGCGTCGGGTTCGCGCGGGATATCGGTCAGGCTGCCGGTGAAGTCCAGAGCACCCTCTTCGGCGATATCCACGCCGTCAATGCTGACCGCACCGGCGCTGAAATCGGACGCGATGGCACCATCGGCACCGATCACGACGATATGGTTGTTTTCCTGAAGCGTGACGGCGATCTCACCGGCTTCGTTGAAGTCGAGGAATTCCGGCTCCGGATCTTCGGGGGCGACATCGGCAAGCCCGGTCAACTCGATCCGCTCAAGTGCTGCGCAATCCACGCCCTCATCGTTGACGGGCAGGCGGACGACGAAACCGGCAGGCATCTGCGGCAGTGCTGCGTCGTTTACCTCTTCATCGCGCTCATTCTCGATGGCGACGGCGATCATGTCGCCTGCCGGGGAAATCGCGACGCTGTCAGGTTGGCCGCCCAGATCGCAGCTTGCGGTCACCTCATTGCTGCTCAGATCGACCGTGCGCAGGACGCCCGACGGCTCGGTGAAGGATTCCGAGGTGTTGACGCCGACAAATGCCTTGTCGCCACGTACGACCGTGGTGGTCGGCTCACCTTCCATATCGATGTTGCCAAGCGGTTTGGGCATCCGCGCATCGGTGATATCGATCATGCCGATCACACCGAGCGGGCTGTCAGAATAGATCAGCCGGTTGCCGTCCTCGGTCACTGCCATGATTTCGGCCGAGGTTTCGCGGGCCCGATCTTCGCCTTCAGCCATGTTATTGGCAGTGGCAAAGCTGGCGATGCGGTTGAAGGTCGGTTCGGCCAGAGCGGGAGTCGCGGCGATGATCGCCAGACCGGAGGCAAGCATATTGCGGAGCAGCATGGGAATACCTTGTGAGGTTGTTTTCACTACCCGGGATGCTTCGCGATGAATTGAAACAGATCTGTTTCAAAACCGTGACAGTTTGATGATAGGTTTTCTGCGAGGCTTTGTCCGCAGGCTGAACGCGCTTGCGGAAACTCAGGCGAGCGAAGCCGGCTTTTTTCCTTGCCGCCCTTGGACAGACCAGTCCTAAAAGCTGCATCTGATATCTTGAAAACAGATCAGAGGTTGAAAGTCAAAACGGCAAGGGGAAAGCAGGCGGCGACCCGCTGATGAGCCGCCCCCCTGTCTCAGCCCGTAACTTCGCCAGACCCGCTTTCAGGCGGTTGCCTGCGCCAGGCCGTGGCGGTTTCCCTTCCTTGCTGCATTTCCTCTTCCAGTCTGTCAGTCAGCGCCCGAGCCAGCCGGACGAATTCCGGGTTCTGATGAGAGGGCACACCCGGTCGATAGGCCTCGGCAAGGGCGCGGACATGGGCCTTGTCGGATTCGACGAATTGCGCCGCCATTGCCTCGGCCTCTTCATGGGTGAAGCCGAGTGCCTCATATGCGGAACGCCCGGATCTGACGGCGCTGTCGAAGGTTTCGCGGATAATGTCATCGGCGCCGGCCTGATACAGCTCATAGGTGTGGATACGGTCGAATGAGCGGGCGACGATATGCACATATGGATAGTTGCGCTTGACGTATTGGACAAGCTCGGTGATCTGGTGCCTGTCATCAATGGCGACCACCAGCAGTTTTGCATTTTCAATGCCTGCGGCGCTGAGAAGATCCGGGCGGGTCGCGTCGCCGAAATAGACCTTGTTGCCAAAGGCACGCAGCATCTCAAGCTGCTTTTCGGAATAATCCAGCACGACGATCTGCTTGCCGATACTGCTCAGCATCCGGGCGATGATCCCGCCGAAACGGCCATGACCGGCAATGATGATCCGGGCGGGTTCTTCGATCATATCCGGCTCACGGCTTTCCTGCGCGGAGAATTTCGGAGCGATCACACGTTCGTAGAGAATGAACAGACCCGGCGTCAGCAGCATCGACAATGTGACGATCAGCAGAGCGATCTGTGCCACGCTGTGCGGGACGATTTCATTCGCGACTGTGAAGGACAGAAGCACGAAACCGAATTCTCCCGCCTGCGCCAGACCTAGGGAGAACAACCAGCGATGCGCTCCGGCCACACCGAAAAGACGGGCCAGAACCATCAGAACGGCGGCTTTCAGGATGATCAGGCCAAGCGTCAGGCCGATCACGGCAACAGCATTCGAGGCCAGCAATCCGAAATCGATACTGGCTCCGACGGTGATAAAGAACAGACCGAGCAGAAGACCCCGGAACGGGTCGATATCGCTTTCCAGCTCATGTCGGTATTCGCTGCTGGCAAGCACGACACCCGCCAGAAATGTGCCAAGCGCGGGCGAGAGGCCCACCAGTGACATCAGCAATGCGATCCCCACGACGATGGCCAGTGCGGCTGCGGTGAATAATTCCCGCAGATTTGCCATTGCGACAAAGCGGAATAATGGCCGGGTCAGGACGATACCGGCAAGGATAACGCATCCGATGGCGCCGATCGTCACAAGCGCGGTTTGCCAGGCATTCATCCCGGAAACAAGGCTCAGCCCGGCATCGCTGCTTTCAGAGGCATGTTCGGCGGCGGGGAGGCTGTCCATCAGCTCTGGCATCGCCAGCAGCGGAATGAAGGCAAGCATCGGGATAACGGCGATATCCTGAAACAGCAGCACCGAGAACGATGCCTGCCCGCCATCGGAACGCATCAGCCCTTTTTCATTCAGCGTTTGCAGGACGATTGCAGTTGATGACAGGGCAAAGACCAGCCCCAGAGCGACAGCAATGGTCCAGTACAACCCCAGCAGCATACAAGCTGCCGCAATCAGCCCGGCGGTCAGCACGACCTGAAGCCCGCCTAAACCAAGCAGGCGGCCTCTCATCGACCAGAGCAGCCTTGGTTCCAGCTCCAGCCCGACGAGGAACAACATCATGACGACGCCGAATTCCGCGAAATGCTGGATGGCGGTCACATCCACATGAAGCCAGCGAAGAATCGGTGAAATGACGATTCCCGCAACCAGATAGCCCAGAACCGAGCCCAGTCCGAAACGTGTCGCCAGCGGAACGGCGACCACTCCGGCAACAAGGAATATCGTGGCCAGAAGAAGAAACTCGGTCATTAAAAAAACTCCGACGAAATACGGACCGATCCGGATCGGCCGACAGGTTGGGTAAAAATTAGCGTGAGGAGGGGGCTTCTCCAATCCCTGAAAAGACGGACCCCTCGGCTTTCATATCTGGAGGCGGCTGGCAAGAAGATCGCCGGGATGCTCAGGCGACGCGCTGCCCTCGGACCCAGGTTTCGCGCAAGGCGGGGGTCTCGCCGATCATGCGGAACCGGATCAGATCGGCGCGTAACCCTGGGGCGATGCTGCCTCTGTCGGTCATGCCGACCGCTTGCGCGGGTGTGCCGGTCACGCAGGCAATGGCGCGTGGCAGATCGTCCCATATCCGCGCGAGCAACAGCGCCGCCGACAGCAGCGCCGATGGGACATAATCTGAACTCACGATATCCAGCAGACCGGCTCCGGCAAGATCGCTGGCCCGGACATTGCCGGAATGGGACCCGCCCCGGATCAGGTTCGGCGCACCCATGATGACCCTGATTCCGTTCTTCTTGCAGGCCTCAGCCGCTTCCAGAGTCGTCGGAAACTCTGCCAGCCTTATACCGTGACCGGCGGAATCAGAGACCTCATCCGGGGTGGAATCGTCATGACTTGCCAGAACGGCGCCAAGCTGCGCCGCAAGCGCCACCGCGCCTGTCTTGTGCCTTTCCCCGTTGCGCCGCGAAATATCGTGCAATTCGGCGAAATAGGACTGAATATCCTTGTCGTTCATATGCACCTTGCCGCGAAGATAGGTCTCAAGCGCGGCGGTGTCGCGAAACTGACGCTGGCCGGGTGTGTGATCCATCAGGCTGACAAGTCGCACACGGTCGGCCGGTCCGAACTGGCCCATTTCCTCCAGCAAGGTCTCAGAGCAGATCTCTGCCCGCAGATGCAGGGAATGGCTGATGCGCAGCGCATTGTCCGCGATCAGGGCAAGCAGCTCGGCCGCAAGGCTTCGCGCATAGGGCGAGTAATCCTTGCGTGCGGGGATCGAGCCGACCCGCATCGCGTCGAAAACGGTCGTGATCCCGCAGCCTGCCAGCTCGGCATCATGGGCGAGGATCGCAGAGGCATGCGGCCAGTCCACACTAGGGCGCGGAGTGATATGGCGTTCGAGATTATCCGTATGCAGCTCGACCAGACCGGGGGCGATATAGTCTCCGCCGCAGTCGATTGCACCGCGTGGTGCGCTGCCTTCGCTGATCTCCGAGATCTGGCCGTCCCGAATGACAAGATGGCCTTTTTGGATCCTGTCGGGCAGGATCAGCGCGGCATGGGCCAGTACGGTTTCTTGCATCAGCATATCCAGAGGTTGTCGGCAATGAGTCCCTATCGCAGATACGCCGTGTATTACACCCCATCACCGGGAGGATTTGCCGATTTCGGCGCAAGCTGGCTTGGGTGGGACCCGGTTTCCGGGCAAGAGGTCGCTCAGCCCGATCTGCCGGGGCTGGATCTGGCGGAAATTACGGAAACTCCACGCAAATACGGGTTTCACGCAACGCTGAAGCCGCCATTTCGGCTGGCGGATGATGCGACGCCGGAAAAGCTGCGCGACGCTGTGGCCATGCAGGCGCAGGAACTGAAACCCGTCTCGCTGCCCGGGCTGCGCCTTGAAAGAATCGGCCCGTTTCTTGCGCTGACCCCGCAAGGAGATACATCCGGGCTGCGTGATCTGGCTGATAAGCTGGTCAGATCTCTGGACCCCTTGCGGGCCGCGCTGACCGAACAGGAAATCGCTAAACGGAATCCCGAGAGATTAAGCGAACGGCAGCGTATCCTGCTGAAGCAATGGGGCTATCCCTATGTGATGGAAGAGTTCCGGTTTCACATAACCCTAAGCGGAGCGCTTGACGATGCGACGGCTTCAGCGGTCGAGAAGGTCCTGACGCCTCTGCCTGAAGCTGTTCCGCAGCCATTCACTCTGGACGCAATCAGCCTGATGGGAGGGGGCGCGGATGGTCGGTTCAGGCTGATCGAGGCATTCCCGCTATAACCACTTCTTCCAGCGCAGAAAAAGATAAGTGCCGGTGACCGTGGCCACCATCAGCCCGATTGCCCATTGATACCCGAAATCCCATTGAAGCTCGGGCATATCCTCGAAATTCATACCATAGGTCGATGCGATCAGCGTTGGCGGCAGGAACAGCGCTGCCAGCATCGACATGACGCGCATGATGTCGTTCTGCTGCAGATTGATCATCCCCATCGTCGTATCGACCGACAGGCTGACCCGTGAGGTCAGGAAATCCGTATGTTCCTGCAAAGCCTGAAGGTCGCGCTGATGCGCCCTGAGCACCGGCTTCAGCTTTGCGGTCTCGGACATCTTGCCCCGGGTCGCGGAATAGAATGTCAGCACCCGCTCAAGCGACAGCAACCCAAGCCGGACACGGGCGATCAGATCGGATTCCTGCCCGATACGCTGAAGCGTCTGTTGCAGCAGATCGCTGCTTTGCCGCCCCTGCTGATCGAACACGCCGCGCAAGGTGCTGTCGAGAACCGCGCCCGCTCCCTCCAGCAGGTCCGCCAGCCGCGCGATGACCTCTTCGATCAGGCCCAGAAACAGCCGGTCCGGACTGCGAATGCCGCTGGCGGAACGGTCCGCGCGGCAGGGGAAGGTTTCGAACGGGCGCGGTGCGTGGTGGCGAACGGTAATAAGCCGTTCCGGCGTCAGAATGAACGTGACCGGCCCCGAGACGGATTCGCCTGCAGGTGTCAGACCGGGCAGCATCGCAGTCATGTAATTGCTTTGACCGTCGACATAGAGCCGCGAGGAAATCTCGATCTCGGCCATGTCCTCAAGCGTGGGAATGCTGACGCCAAGATCCTGCACCGCCGCGATCTGTTCGGGCATTGGCCGGTAAAGATCTATCCATGCCGTGTCCGTCAGGCTGGCCCCATTCGGCAAAGCCTGCAACACATCGCCCCGGGTTTCGTAAGCACGCAACATTTCAGCGTCTCCGTGTTGCGTCATTTGGTGACCTCAGCGATCTTCGAGGTCAATACCTTTGGCACATGGTGGAAAGCCCGACGGGCAAGTGTTCGAGTGCAACAAGCCTGAGCTATCATAGTCGGAAAAGACCGCCTGTGAAGTCCGATGGTCTGGAATGGGGAACTCCTCTCCGTAAGAAAGTTAATTTCTGTCAACTGTATTTAAAGACAGGGTAATTTACGCAATTCGTGCAGCCCGAATCGACTGATCTTTGTTAAAATTATCTAGTGTAATGAGTGACCTAGGTAAAGTGGCGGCTGTGTCGCGAGGCACGGCCGCGGCTGCTCAGGACGCTCTGAGGTAAAGGGAAACCGTCTCGCATGGTCGCGTCCAACACACAGAATCATACGAAAAAGGACGCCCATACCGGGCGCCCCCTATCACGTTAGAACATGGCTGTTCAGCCGCGTTTCCGGAAAGTCAGGACTTGTCGCGGAAAAAGTCGTCAAGCTGATTGTCGGCTTCTTCCTTGGTCCAGCCGTACTTTTCCTGAAGCTTGCCCGACAGTTGATCTTTCTTGCCGGCGGCCTTGTCCAGATCATCATCGGTCAGGTCGCCCCATTTTTCCTTAACAGAGCCCTTGAGCTGTTGCCATTTACCTTCAATGACATCCCAGTTCATTATGCGTCCTCCAATTACCTATTAAGACGACCATATAACGCCTGTTAAATCCTCAGGTTCCGGAGCAGGGGCCGTTTTCCTGTCGCTCTCAGTCTACGCGATCGGGAACGGCGCGGCCTTCTTCGAATGCGACAAGGTTTTCAAGGGCGCGGCGGGCCATTGCGGTCCGGGTTTCCTCGACGGCTGTGCCGAGATGGGGCAGGATCACCGCATTATCCATTTCGCGCAGGCCGGGTGAGATCTGAGGTTCGTTCTCGAACACATCCAGCCCGGCGGCACGGATCCGGCCTGCCGACAAAGCCTCGACAAGCGCCGCCTCATCGATGATGTCTCCCCGCGCGATATTGATCAGCACACCGTCTGAACCGAGCCGATCCAGCGCCGATTTTCCGATCAGGTGATGAGTATCTGCGCCACCGGGTACTGCGATGATGACGAAATCGGACTGCTCCATCACCTCTTCGATGCTGGGAAGCTGATGCGCCCGGATATCCAGAGATGAGACGGCTGAGCGGTTGAAGAACACCACGCGCATGTCAAAGCCCAGATGAAGACGGCGTGCGATGCTCCGCCCGATCCGGCCCATGCCGATAATGCCGACGGTCTTGCCCGTCACCAGACTGCCCAGCATCTGCGTCGGATGCCAGCCTGTCCATTCTCCGCTTCGTGCCAGCCGGTTGCCTTCCGCAGCGCGCCGGGCTGTCATCAGCAGCAGGGTCACGGCCAGTTCAGCCGTCGCATCGGTCACGACATCGGGCGTGTTCGACACAACCACGCCAGTTTTCCGCGCGGCGTCCAGGTCGATATGGTTGTATCCCGCCCCGAAATTCGCCAGAATCCGGGTCCTGGGTATCGCGGCGCCGAAAGCCTCGGCTCGGAATGCATCGCCAAGCGTCGGCATGATCATGTCATAATCGGCGAGCGCGGCGGTCGCTTCCTCAAGCGTCAGCGGCACCACACTGTCGCGAAACGCTGCGTCGAACCGGGCAGAGATCGACGCTTCGGCGGCGGGCGTCATGCGTCTTGTTACCAATAGTTTCATCAGAACATCCTTCCTCCATCTGGCACCCTTGTTCCGGGGCCGATCAGCACGACCTCGCCGCCTTCGTCCGGCAGACCCAGCACCAGAACCTCGGACATGAATTTTCCGATCTGGCGCGGCGGGAAGTTTACCACGCCGAGCACCTGCCTGCCGATGAGGCTTTCGATATCATAATGCTTCGTGATCTGGGCAGAGCTTTTCCGCTCTCCGATCTCGGGGCCGAAATCCACCCACAGCTTGATCGCGGGCTTGCGTGCTTCGGGATAGGGTTCGGCGCGTATAACCGTTCCGACGCGAATATCGACTTTCTGAAAATCAGCATAATCGATGGTCATGCGCCCAACTCCTGCGAGCGTCGGGCGGCGGCTGCAACGGTGCGCCGCATCAGCGGAGGCAACCCGTTTTCCGCATCCATAAGCTGTTCCAGCCCCGCCGCTGTCGTGCCGCCGGGTGAGGTCACCGCTTCGCGCAGTTCAGAAGGAGCCGTGTCGTCATTCATGGCCAGAGCACCTGCGCCTGCAACGGTCGCGCGTGCCAGTTGCAGCGACAACGCCTTTGGCAGTCCTTCGGCAATGCCCGCCGCCGTCAGTGCCTCGATCATGTGGAAAACATATGCGGGACCAGAGCCGGACAGCGCTGTGACGGCATCCATCTGCCCTTCATCCGTCAGCCGGACGACATTTCCCACGACAGAGAGCAGGTTTTCCGCAAGGGCCATCTGCGCTTCTGTCGCCGCATCGCTTCCGATGATCGCGGTGATTCCCTGACCGATCGCGGCGGGCGTATTCGGCATCGCGCGGATGATGGCCACGCCCGGCAAGGCCCCGGAATAGGCGGCCAGCTTTACCCCTGCGGCGACGGACAGCACAAGTGTCTCCGGCCCGGCAGAGAGGTCGCTTAAGACCTCCTGCATCATCTGTGGCTTGACGGCCAGAACCAGAACCGCCGGATTGTCGGGCGGGGACTGGTTCAGCCGGATTCCCCGTTCTGCCCAATCGGGCTTTGCACCGGGATCAATCACGGTGACGGCCTCGGGCCGGATGCCGTTTGCCAGCCATCCGGTCAGCATCGCACCGCCCATGCGCCCGCAGCCGATCAGGGTCAGTCCGCGGCGGTTGATTTCGGAAAAATCCATTGCGTCCCCCTGTCTGACGGGGCCGCGTTGGAAAAGCCCCTGCCTATGCCCGTCCGTAGGCCGCTCCCATCGCGATGTCCATAGCGGCATCGGGGGTCGTATCGCCCCAGGCGACAAGCTGGAATGCGGGATATAACCGCTCGGCCTGCTCGACGGCGTTGCGGATCATGTGGTCGATCTGTTCGGCACCGGCGATGCACTCGCCCGCCAGCACAAGACCATAGCGCCAGACCATCATCCGCTGCGACGGCCAGAAGGTGAATGCGCCGTCCCAGACCTGATCATTCGCCATGTTCAGCGCCTCATACAGCGCAGGCATCCGTTCTGCCGGAGGGTCCATGTCGAAGGTGCAAATCAGGCGAAGCATTTCTTCGGGGCCCGACCATGCCAGCGTGATCGAGTAAGTCCGCCACTGGCCTTCTACGGCCATTGCGATCTGATCATCGGCGAGCCGGTCGAAATCCCATTCGTGATGGGTTGCGATGGTTTCAACGATATCGATGGGGTGGATTTCTTCGCTGTGGATGAAGCTGTCAGTCTGTGCCATGCCTGCCGTCCCTGCGTTATCGGCGGTGCGACCACCTTTTCTGGTGTAGGGGCACGATATAATGTGGTTCAGTCCGATGGCCCTACAAGCACAGGGTGATGGTTCGGGCGGCTGCTGTAAAGGAATTTTTCGTTAATTCGGCCATAATCTTGTGGATTAATTTATCCTGACTACCAGATAAACTGCGTCAGGACAGCCGCGCTCCGCTATCCGCCCTGAAAAGATGAATCGCGCCCTGGGCCGGGTTCAGGCGGAGCGTGTCCGAGATCCCGGAATCCGACGGCATGGTCACGGTCAGCGCATGGCCGCCCACCTTCCCGTGGACAAGCCGGGTCGCGCCGAGTTCCTCCACCGCCTCGACGGTCATCTCGATCACGCCATCTTCTGCCGGATGCAGATCCTCGGGGCGAATACCGATGGTTCCGGCATGAGCGCTTCCGGGCAGATGCGGAACGGCGCTGGCGGGGATGAGGTTCATGGCCGGGCTTCCGATGAAGCTGGCCACAAATGCCGAGGCGGGTTTGCGATAGACCTCAAGCGGCGTACCGATCTGTTCGACCTTTCCGGCGTTCAGCACGACAAGCCGGTCGGCCATCGTCATCGCCTCAAGCTGGTCATGCGTCACGTAAAGGCTGGTGGTGCGCAGACGTTTTTGCAACTCCTTGACCTCAAGCCGCATGGTCACCCGCAGCTTGGCATCCAGATTCGACAGAGGTTCGTCGAACAGGAAGGCCGCCGGTTCCCGGACAATCGCGCGGCCCATTGCAACGCGCTGCCGCTGCCCGCCCGACAATGCGCGGGGTTTACGGTCGAGAAAAGGACCGATCTGAAGGATTTCAGCGGCCTCATTCACCCGGCGGTCGATTTCAGCCCGTGGAGTGCGGCGGTTCTTCAGCCCGTATTCCAGATTCTTACGGACCGACATATGCGGATAAAGCGCGTAATTCTGGAACACCATCGCAATATCGCGCTCGGCCGGCTCGACCTCGTTCACCACCCGATCACCGATGCGGATCTCTCCATCGGTGATCGCCTCCAGCCCGGCAACCATGCGCAGCAGGGTGGATTTGCCGCAGCCCGAAGGCCCGACCAGCACGATGAATTCGCCGTCGGCGATGTCGATATTGACGCCCTCGACGGCGCGTGTGCCGCCTGGATAGACCTTGCCGACATTGCTCAGAGTGATGGATGACACGTTATTTCTCCGTCTCGATAAGACCTTTGACGAATAGTCGCTGCATGAAAATGACCACCGCGACGGGCGGCAGCATTGCCATAACAGCGGTCGCCATGACCAGATGCCACTGGGGCAGACCGTCTACCGCGTCGGCCATACGCTTGATGCCTGCAACGATGGTGTAATATTGCGCATCCGTGGTGATCAGCAGCGGCCAGAGATACTGGTTCCAGCCATAGATGAACAGGATCACGAAGAGCGCAGCGATATTCGTGCGCGACAGGGGCAGCAGGATATCGCGGAAGAATTTCATCGGGCCTGCGCCGTCGATGCGGGCGGCCTCGACCAGCTCATCGGGCATGGTCAGGAAAACCTGCCGGAACAGGAAGGTTGCGGTGGCGCTTGCGATCAGCGGGATTGAAAGCCCGGCATAGGAATTCAGCATCCCCAGATCCGCTACCACCTTGAAGGTCGGCACGATGCGCACCTCGACCGGCAGCATCAGCGTCACGAAGATGCACCAGAAGGCGAAATTGCGCAGCGGAAAGCGGAAATACACGATGGCGAAGGCCGACGTCACCGAGATCGCGATTTTCCCAAGCGCGATGGCAAGTGCCATGATCAGCGAGTTCAGCATCATCCGCCCGACCGGAGGCGTCCCGCTGGTGGACACACCGGTATCCAGCATTTGCGTGTAATTCTCGACCAGATAGGGGCCGGGCCACATCGGAATAATGCCCGAGCTGAAATCGGTCGCCGTATGGGTCGAGGCGACAAAGGCCACCCAGACCGGCAGAACCACAAGCGCCACGCCGAAGATCAGCACCAGATGGGTCAGGAAATTGAGAAAGGGCCGGTGCTCGATCATCAGTATTCGACCTTCTTTTCGATCCAGCGGAACTGGATCACGGTCAGTGCGATCACGATCATCATCAGGATCACAGATTGTGCACCCGAAGAGCCCATATTCTGGCCGACGAACCCGTCGAAATAGACCTTGTAGACCATGATATTCGTCGCCTGAGCCGGGCCGCCCTCGGTCGTTGAATCGATCACGGCGAAGGTTTCGAACATGGCGTAGACGATATTGACGACCATCAGGAAGAAGGTGGTGGGCGACAGAAGCGGGAAGGTGATGGTGAAGAAGCGTTTCACCGGGCCTGCACCGTCGATTGCCGCCGCTTCGCGCAGGCTGCCGGGGATGGCCTGAAGCCCGGCCACGAAGAACAGGAAATTATAGCTGATCTGTTTCCACGCGCTTGCAATCACCACAAGCGCCATCGCCTGATCCGGGTTGGTGATGTGGTTCCAGTCATAGCCGAACTGCTCCAGCACATAGGGCAGGATGCCGATGGTGGGATTGAAGATGAACCACCACAATATCCCGGCCACCGCAGGTGCCACCGCATAGGGCCAGACCAGCAGCGTCGTATAGGCGCGGGCCGACCGGATGGTGCGGTCCACTGCGACGGCAAGCAGCAGGGACAGACCCATCGACAGCACCGTAACCGCGACGGCGAAGACGACCGTGACCTGAATCGAGTTCAGATATTCCGCGCTTTGCCACAGACGTTCGTAATTCTCGAACCAGACAAAGGTTGACCGGATGCCGAACGCGTCTTCGCGCAGAAAGCTCTGCCAGACAGCTTGCGCGGCGGGCCAGATGAAAAAGATGAATGTAATGGCAAGCTGAGGAGCCAGCAAAAGCCAGGGAAGCAACTGGTTGCTGAAAATGGTGCGCTTCATCATATGGCCGGATAGCTGGAAAAGGACAAAGGGCCGCGCATGGCACGGCCCTTTGTCTTACGTTATTACTGGCTCTGAGCTTCGAACTCTTCAAGCTGCGCGTTGCCGCGCTCGACCAGCGAATCCAGTGCTTCCTGAGCGGTCTTGGAACCGGACAGCATCGCCTCGAATTCTTCGTCGATGATGCCACGGATCTGCACATAATTGCCGAAACGCAGACCTTTCGAATTCTCGGTCGGTTCGTTCAGCGTGATCTGACGCAGGCCGGTATCGGCACCGGGGTTCTCTTCGAAGAAGCTCGCCATTTCTTCGCCAGCCGCTTCGGTGATCGGCAGATAGCCCGAGAAAGAGGCCCAGTCGGCCTGAACTTCGGGGCTGGACAGATAGGTGAAGAACTCGGCTGCCGCCTTGTATTCCTCATCCGGGCGACCGGACAGAACCCACAGCGTCGCGCCGCCGATGATCGAGTTCTGCGGCGCACCCTCGATATCTTCGTAATAGGGCAGCATGCCGAAGCCGACCTCGAAATCGGTCGCATTGGCCAGAACCCCGGCGCGGCTGGCCGAGCTGTTCATGATCATCGCGCATTCCTGCGTGTAGAACATCGGCGGAGCGTTGTCGCCGCCAACCGGGCCGCCATATTTGAAGACGCCTTCATCGGCCAGACGCTTGAGGTTCCCCCAGTGCTGGACCTGAGCCGGGCCGTTCAGGGTCAGGCGGGCCGAGGGGCCGCCGAAGCCGTTCTGCTCGGTGCCGATCGGCTGATTATGCCAGGCGCTGAAATTCTCGGTCTGGATCCAGCTGACCCAGCCGGTGGTGAAGCCGCATTCCGCCGCACCAGATTCCATGATCTGCTTCGAGAACTCTTCCATCTGCGCCCAGGTTTCGGGCGGCTGTTCGGGGTCCAGACCGGCTTTCTCGAACACGTCCTTGTTGTAATACAGGATCGGGGTCGAGCTGTTGAACGGCATGGACAGCATGTTGCCGTCAGTATCGGTGTAATAGCCTACGACGGCGGACAGATAGGCGCTCGGATCGAAATTCTGTTCCTGCTCTTCCATCAGTTGATAGACCGGAACAATAGCGCCTTCGGCAGCCATCATCGTGCCGGTGCCGACTTCGAACACCTGAACGATGGCGGGCTGTTCATTCGCGCGGAATGCCGCGATCGCAGCCGTCATCGTTTCCGGATAGGTCCCCTTGTAAGAGGGCACAACGGTGTATTCATCCTGGCTGTCATTGAAGCCTTGCACGATTTCTTCCAGCTTCGCGCCGAGCTCGCCGCCCATTGCGTGCCACCACTGGATCTCAGTCTGGGCATTCGCCGCGGTCAGGGATGCCAGCAGCGCAGTGGCCGAGGCGGTAAAGATGCGGGTCATTTCATTTGTCCTTCCTGTTGAGGCGAGGTCTGCGTAGAGCCGCTTCGTGAATGGTTAATGTCGATTTTATGACAGAAATGTGACAGATTTCTTCGACAGGTCAAGTTTGCCATGAAAAGGGCGGCAGGATTGCTCCGCCGCCCGTCCATTTTTTACGTTCGAGAATAATCTCAGGCTGTACTGCCACCGAAAAGAGACTTGATGCCAGCAATCAGCGGAACGATTGTCGCATTGGCCGCCGGCACGATGACATATTCCGACAGCGGGATCAGAAGCAGACCCCAGATCAGGCCCAGAATACCGTCGAAAAATGCCGTGACGAACCATGAGACGATCCCGGCGGCCTGAGGAAGCATCGCGGCTGCGGCCTTGGACTGGTTGCTGATCCATTCATAGGGCGCGTGCCAGCCCATTTCGTGCAGGCCGTGAACGATAATATTCCCGCCGACCCAGATCATCGCAGCCGTGCCGATAATCGTCAGCAGCTTCATGAAACCGGGCATGAATTTCACGATGCCGCGCCCTAACGCCGCCAGCAATCCGCTGTTATTCTTCGCAAGCGAAACGCCAACATCGTCGGCTTTCACGATCAGTGCGACAGAACCGTAAACGATCACGGTAATGGCCAGAGCGACCACGAACAGAACGCCGGCCTCCATGCCGAACTTGGCCGCTCCGACCAGAGTGCCACCCGCCATCAGCGCCGTGACTTCGTTCAGCGCGATGGTCATGATCTCGGCAGACAGGATGAAATCGGTCTTGATCGCGCCCGCGACCTTGGTTTCCTCCAGCTTGGCAGGATCGCCCTTGCCGCCTTCGTAATTATCGTGCTTGTCGCCCTCGGGCGAAATCGCGTGATAGACTTTCTCGGCGCCCTCGAAACACAAATAAGACCCGCCGAGCATCAGCAGCGGAGAGATCAGCCAGGGCGCAAAAGCCGACAGCAGCAGCGCGATGGGCAGCAGGATCACCACCTTGTTGAAGATCGAGCCCTTTGCGATCTTCCAGATGATCGGCAATTCCCGGTTGGCGTCGAAGCCGTGGACATATTTCGGTGTCACCGCCGCGTCGTCAATCACTGCGCCTGCCGCCTTGGCCCCGGCCTTGGCCGCCATGCCGGTAATGTCGTCAACGGACGCTGCCGCCACCTTGGCGATTCCGGCCACGTCATCGAGAAGCGCGATCAATCCTGCCATCTGAAAATCCCTTCCTGCTGCGCAAGCATAATAGCGTCAGACCGCGAAGGTTCCATCACGGCTGGCGATATGCGGCTGCACCGGCTTGCACCGGGCGCGGGAATCCTTCATCACACAAGCGACACAAAGAAAAGGGCAAGATCATGGCGGATCTGGACGCAAACGCAAAACCGACCGAGGAAATCGACCTGCGCGAGGTGTTTGGGCTGGACAGCGACATGAAGGTCAAGGGCTTTGCCGAGCGTACCGAGCGTGTGCCTGATATCGACAGCACATATAAATTCGATCCCGATACGACTTTGGCGATCCTGGCGGGTTTCGCCTATAATCGCCGGGTGATGATCCAGGGCTATCACGGCACCGGCAAATCCACCCATATCGAGCAGGTGGCCGCGCGGCTGAACTGGCCCTGTGTGCGGGTGAACCTCGACAGCCATGTCAGCCGGATCGATCTGATCGGGAAGGATGCGATCAAGCTGGTCGATGGCAAGCAGGTCACCGTGTTCCACGAAGGTATCCTGCCCTGGGCGCTGCGCAACCAGACCGCCATCGTCTTCGACGAATACGATGCGGGCCGGGCCGATGTGATGTTCGTGATCCAGCGTGTGCTGGAGGCTGACGGCAAGCTGACCCTTCTGGACCAGAATGAGGTCATCACGCCCAACCCCTATTTCCGCCTGTTCGCGACGGCAAACACGGTGGGTCTTGGCGACACGACCGGTCTTTATCACGGCACCCAGCAGATCAATCAGGGCCAGATGGACCGCTGGTCTCTGGTCTCGACCCTGAATTATCTGTCCCACGATGCCGAGGCCGCCATCGTTCTGGCGAAAAACCCGAACTATAATAATGAGAAGGGCCGCGACGTGGTCTCGAAAATGGTCACGCTGGCGGATCTGACGCGGACGGCCTTCATGCAGGGCGATCTGTCCACGGTCATGTCTCCGCGTACGGTGATTTCATGGGCGCAGAATGCGCGGATCTTCGACAATGTCGGCTATGCGTTCCGTCTGACCTTCCTGAACAAATGCGATGAGCTGGAACGCCAGACCGTGGCCGAATTCTATCAGCGCCTGTTTGATGAGGAACTGCCGGAAAGCGTGGTGGCGAAGGCTGGGTGATGAGCAAGAAGCGGCTAATTTTAAATGACATGCCAGATGAGCAATACGCTTTGATCGGTCGGGCTATACGTTCCTTTTCTGCCATCGAACATGAGCTCGGACGCGCAATAATTGCATTACTTGGTGGCCCGGTAGCTATTGAAGCAAATCCTGATTTAGATAAGCGAGCCAAAAATATACTCAAAAATATGCTTGCTGGCCGCCTTTCAGAGTTCGTTAATCTTTTAAAGCAAGCTCGTCCTGATCTGAATGACTGGGCCGACGATTTTCAGGCGAAGCTTGAAGACGGCATAAAGCTTCGGAATGCATTTGTACACGGCACATGGGAATCGACACCCGATAACAAGATGCGCCTAACCTTCTATCCTCGTGATGCTTTCACAAAGAATGAACCACCTAAATGTTGGGAATTTTCTGTGCGCCAAATGCAGGAAATTGATAGCCAAAATCTTTGTAACCTGCAACTTTTAGTAAAAAATTTTGCGCCGATTGTGTGAGCAATGAAACCCAATGACAACCCCGCCGATCCGTTCAAGAAAGCCTTGACAGAGGCGACGCGTGCGCTTGCCGATGATGCCGAGCTGAACGTGACCTATACCGCCGATCCTTCGGGGCTGGCGGGGGATACGATGCGGTTACCTCAGATCAGCCGCCGGATGACGCGGGATGAGATCGTGCAGGCGCGGGGAACTGCTGACGCACTTGCGATGCGTGTCCGGCATCACGACGCGGCGACCCATGTGCATTATGCCCCGGCCGGACCGCTTGCCCGCGAAATCTATGAGGCCGTGGAGACTGCGCGGGTCGAGGCGGTGGGGGCGCGTGAAATGCCCGGCGCTCTGTCGAATATCGATGCGAAGATGGGGGCCGAGGCGCAGCGGCGCGGCTATGCGCAGGCCAAGCAGCCTGCGGATGTGCCTCTGCCGGTCGCTGCTGGCTATCTTCTGCGAGAGGCGATGACCGGGCGCGAATTGCCTCCGGGCGCGAAGGAGGCCGCCGATCTGTGGCGTCCTTTCGTCAGCCAGCAGGCCGCTCATGTGCTGGACGCGGCACGGCGGGCTGCTCCGGATCAGGCGGAATTCGCGCGACTGTCCCGCAGGCTGATCGAAGATTTGGGCTATGGCGACCAGCTTGGCGACGATCCGGATCAGGAACCCGAAGACGACGCCAGCGAAGAGGCGGAACCCGATCCCGAAGCAGGCGATAATCAGGCCCGCGATCAGGATGACAGCGAGGATTCCGAAGCCTCGCCCGAGCGTAGTCAGGAACGGACGCAGGACGAAAGACAGGCGCAGGTCAGCCTTGACGATTCCTCGGAAGAGGAATTCGCCGAGGACAGCGAAATGCCCGATGGCGAAATGCCTGAGGAATTGCCGCCCCCTGTCAGCGAGGCATCGGCGGAATACAAGGTCTACACGCAGGCATTCGACGAAGAAATCCGCGCCGAGGAACTGGCCGAGGCCGCCGAGCTGGAACGGCTGCGGGCCTATCTGGACAAGCAGCTTGATCCTCTGCGCGGCGCTGTCTCGCGTCTGGCGAATAAATTGCAGCGGCGGTTGCAGGCGCAGCAGAACCGAAGCTGGGAGTTCGACAAGGAAGAGGGCGTACTGGATGCGGGCCGTCTGGCGCGGGTGGTGGCGAACCCGACCACGCCGCTTTCCTTCAAGGTCGAGCAGGATACCGAGTTCCGGGATACGGTCGTTACTTTGCTGATCGACAATTCCGGTTCCATGCGGGGCCGTCCGATCTCTATCGCGGCGATCTGTGCGGATGTTCTGGCCCGGACGCTGGAACGGTGCAGCGTCAAGGTCGAGATTCTGGGTTTTACCACCCGCGCCTGGAAAGGTGGCCAAAGCCGTGAGGCATGGCTGAAGGATAACCGCCCGGCGACGCCCGGACGGCTGAACGATCTGCGCCATATCATCTATAAATCCGCCGATGCTCCCTGGCGGCGGGTCCGGCCCAATCTCGGGCTAATGATGAAGGAGGGGTTGCTGAAGGAAAATATCGACGGAGAGGCGCTTGAATGGGCGCATCGGCGTCTGGTCAGGCGCAGCGAGGCGCGGAAAATCCTGATGGTGATCTCGGACGGTGCGCCGGTGGACGATTCGACGCTTTCGGTGAATCCGGCGAATTATCTGGAAAAACATCTGCGTGACGTGATCGCGATGGTGGAAAAGCGGCGGCAGGTCGAGTTGCTGGCCATCGGGATCGGCCATGACGTGACGCGCTACTATGAGCGCGCGGTCACGATCACCGATGCGGAACAGCTTGGCGGGGCGATGACCGAACAGCTTGCCGCTTTGTTCGATAACGATCCGCGCAAACGGGTGCGGGTCATGGGAATAAGCCAGATGAGACGCGCATGACCATGTTCCAGAATTTCGAAACCACAAGCGACGTATCGCAGGGTGGCCCGCGACTGGAGGCATTGCGCAAGGCGATGGCAGCAGAGGGGCTGGATGCGTTCATGGTGCCTCGGGCCGATGCGCATCAGGGCGAATATGTGGCCGATGCGGATGCACGTCTGCGTTGGCTGACGGGATTTTCCGGCAGTGCCGGGCAGGCCATCGTGACGGCGGACCGGGCAGCGGTGTTTGTCGATGGGCGCTATCGTGTGCAGGTTCGGGAACAGGTCGATCTTGCTCATTTCTCGCCGGTGAATTTCCCGGAAACGCGTCCTGCGACCTGGCTGCGTGAGGCGCTGCCCGATGGGGGGTGCGTCGGTTTCGATCCCTGGCTGCATACGCATCGCGAGATCAGCGAATTGCGCGAGAAGCTTGAGGCGGAAAATATCGCCTTTGTGCCGGTCGATAACTTTGTAGATCGCATCTGGCCGGATCGTCCTGCGCCGCCTGCGGGACAGGTCCGGATCCATGATGAGGCGATTGCGGGCGCGACCTCTGCCGAAAAACGGGACCGGATCGCCGAGTCGCTGCGTCAGAACGGGCAGTCCGTCGCGGTTCTGACATTGGCGGATTCTATCGCTTGGCTGCTGAATATACGCGGTGCCGATCTGCCGCATAATCCGGTCGTGCTCGGTTTCGCCACAATTGGTTCCGATGGTGCCGTACAGCTTTTCGCCGACCCGAAGAAATTCGATAGCAGCATCCGGCAGAAGCTCGGGAATGAGGTTGCGATCATCCAGCCCGATGGCTTCGTCGCAGCGCTTGCCAGCCTGTCCGGCCCGGTGCGGCTTGATCCCGGCTCTGCGCCGGAAGCCGTGTTCAGCATATTGAAGGAACAGGGGACCGAGGTCATCCTTGCCGATGATCCCGTCATCCTGCCCAAAGCCCGCAAGAATCCGGCAGAGATACAGGGTATGCGCGACGCGCATCTTGCCGATGGTGCGGTGATGGCGCGGTTTCTGTGCTGGCTTGACGCGAATGCTCCCGGCGATCTGACGGAAATCGAAGTGGTGACCAGGCTGGAAGAGATGCGTCGACAGGCCGGGGTGCTCGATATCAGCTTTGAGACGATTTGCGGCGTGGGGGAGCATGCGGCATTGCCGCATTACCGGGTCTCGACCGAAAGCAATGCGCAGCTTGAGGATGGCAAGGTCCTGCTGGTTGATTCCGGCGGGCAATATCCCAACGGAACCACGGACATCACCCGGACCGTCGGCATTGGCGATGTGGGCGACGACGTGCGGCTTGCCTTTACGCTGGTTCTGCAGGGGATGATCAACCTGTCGCGGCTGCGTTTCCCGAAAGGGCTCTCGGGGCGCGATATCGACCCGATTGCGCGGGCTGCGTTGTGGTCGGTGGGGATGGATTTCGACCACGGCACCGGCCACGGAGTCGGTGCGGCGCTGTGCGTGCATGAAGGTCCGGCGCGGATCAGCCGCGTTTCGGAAATTCCGCTGGAAACCGGGATGATCCTGTCCAATGAGCCGGGATATTATCGGGAAGGCGCGTTTGGTATCCGGACTGAGAACCTGCTGGCTGTCATCCCTGCGGACAGCCCGGATGGGCGGGACATGCTCGGCTTCGAAACGCTCAACTTTACGCCGGTTGACCGGAAAATGATCCTTGACGGGATGCTTTCTCCGGCCGAGCGCGACTGGCTGAATGCATATCACGCGCAGGTTCTGGCGAAAATCGGGCCTCTGGTCGATGAGGACACGAGGACCTGGCTTGAAAAGGCAACGGCGCCGCTGTGAGCGGCGCCGTCTTTGTTGTCTTAGAGATGTTGGCTTTGTCCTAGATCATCCAGAGGATACCGCCGATGATCACCCCGGTGATCAGCAGCAACACAACGCAGAATCCCATAATGTCACGCGCCTTCAGCCCGGCGATGCCAAGCATGGGCAGCGCCCAGAAAGGTTGCAGAAGGTTGGTCCAGGCATCGCCCCATGCCACGCCCATGATGACCTTGCTGACATCCGCGCCAAGAGCCTCGGCAGCAGGCAGCATGATCGGTGCCTGCACCGCCCATTGACCGCCGCCCGAAGGCACGAAGATATTGACGATGCCGGCGGCAATAAAGCTCCAGAACGGCAGGGTCTGATCGGTTGAGATGGACACGAACCACTCTGACATGGTTGCGGCCAGCCCGGTGCCGGTCATGATCGCCATGATGCCCGCATAGAAGGGGAACTGGATCACGATCCCCGCGCCGCCTTTCACCGCGTCGTCAAGCGCCGCCAGCAGGCTGCGAGCCGTACCGTGCAGGGTCAGGCCGATGAACAGGAATGCGAAATTGACCACATTCAGGTTCAAACCGCCGCCACCAAAGAAATGCAGGACCAGCCAGATGATACCCGGAATACCGACCAGCCACATCAGGATGCGGGAGTTTTCCATGCGCTGCGCAGGTGTGGCATTCTCGGGAAGAGGCGGAAGCGCCTCATCATTGCCCAGAACCTTCGGATCCACGAGAACGGTTTCATCCTCGCTCGGCATCATCATCCGGTTCGCGATTGGCAGGGCAATCACCACGGCAATCACGATCAGCAGGTTCCACGACGCGAAAATAGTCTCGGATGTCGGGATGATGCCTATCTGATCAGCAGTGAAATGGCCTTCGGTTGCGACCGTCAGCGGGATCGAGCCGGAGATCCCGCCATGCCAGATCACGAAGCCCGAATAGGCCGAGGCAACCAGCAGACGGTAATCGACCCGCACCTGTTTCGCCAGCTCACGAGCGAAGATCGCGCCGACAACCAGACCGAAACCCCAGTTGATCCAGCTTGCCGCCAGCGACACCAGAGTCACCATGATGATCGCCATTCCGCCCGATTTGGCCTGCGCGGCCAGGGCGGTCAGCAGTTTCTTGACCGGCGGTGACGATGCCAGAATATAGCCGGTGACAAGCACAAGCAGCATCTGCATCGAAAAGCTGAGCAAGGCCCAGAAGCCATCGCCCCACATCCGGATCATATCGACCGGACTGCTGCGCTGGATGCCCATCGCCGCAAGCATCGCGATAATTGTAAGTACAAGCACAAAGATGAATGCGTCAGGCAGCCGTCTTTCCATCAGCCTTATGGCTGGACGTGACAGTATTCTCAGCATTTAGTACCTCCCTTGCTGATTTTTTGGGGGCACCCTGCACCAGAGCGGTTTAGAACACAACAGTATACAATAAGAAACACCGGCCTTTTTAGCCGGTGTTTCTTATGGATAAAATACAGGTTTTCGCTTTTTCTATCAGCCAATCGCGGCGGATCTCACCTGTTCGTCAACCTTGTCAATGTATTGAGCAAAGTTATCCGAGAACATCTCGACCAGCTTTCTGGCCTGAGCATCGTATGCCTCGGGATTTTCCCAAGTGCGGCGCGGATCCAGCAGAACTTCCGAAACGCCCGGCACCGAAGTCGGCACCTCGAATCCGAAATTCGGATCCTTGCGGAACTCGGTTTCGTTCAGCGAACCGTCAAGTGCTGCGGTCAGCAGGGCGCGGGTCGCCCGGATCGGCATGCGTGCGCCGGTGCCGAACGCGCCTCCGGTCCAGCCGGTATTCACCAGCCAGCAGGTCGCGCCGGTTTCAGCGATCTTTTTTTGCAGCAACTCGCCATAGGCTTCCGGGCGGCGCGGCATGAAAGGAGCGCCGAAGCAGGTCGAGAAAGTCGGTGTCGGTTCGGTCACGCCAACCTCGGTGCCCGGAGTCTTCGAAGTGAAGCCCGACAGGAAATGATACATCGCCTGTTCCGGGGTCAGTCGCGCGATGGGCGGCAAAACGCCGTAAGCGTCACAGGTCAGCATGATGACGTTTTTCGGCACCCCCGCCATTCCCGTCGGAGAAGCGTTTGAGATATAATCCAGCGGATATGCGCAGCGCATATTCTCGGTGATCGAGCTGTCTTCGAAATCAAGCTCCAGCGTGTCGGGATCGTAGACCATATTTTCGATCACTGTCCCGAATTTATGCGTGGTGGCGTAGATCTCGGGTTCGGCCTTCGGCGAGAGGCTGATGGTTTTTGCATAGCAGCCGCCTTCGAAGTTGAAGACGCCCTCATCCGACCAGCCATGTTCGTCATCGCCGATCAGAACGCGCGAGGGATCTGCGGAAAGGGTGGTTTTCCCGGTGCCGCTGAGACCGAAAAACACCGCTACGTCGTTTTCGTCGTCATGGGCGTGATTCGCGCTGCAATGCATCGGCATGACGCCGCGCTCGGGCAGGATATAGTTCAGAAGGGTGAAGACGCCTTTCTTGTTCTCACCGGCATATTCGGTGTTTCCGATGAGGATCAGCTTCTTCTCGAAATTCAGCGCGATCACCGTTTCCGAGCGGCAGCCATGCCGCTCCGGGTCGGCCTTGAAGCTGGGGCAGTTGATGATCGTGTATTCCGCCTGAAAACCTGCCAGCTCTTCGGCCTCGGGGCGGCGCAGAAGGTGGCGGATGAACAGGTTGTGCCAGGCAAGCTCTGAAACGACGCGCACATCGAGGCGTTGGCTTGGGTCGGCACCTGCATACAGGTCCTGAACGAAATATTCCTTGCCCTGCATATGCGCCAGCATATCGGCGTAGAGGCGATCAAAAGCCTCAGGGTTCATCGGCTTGTTGTTTTCCCACCAGATCTTGTCTTCGACCCCGGCGGTACGGGCGACGAATTTATCCTTTGGCGAGCGGCCGGTATGTTTGCCGGTCGAGACAAGGAACGCGCCTCCGAGACCCAGCTTTCCCTCTCCACGGGCAATTGCCCTTTCGATCAGGGCCGGTTCCAGCAGATTATAATGGACAATGGCTGCCCCTTCGATTCCCTGGTCTTCCAGTTTGAACTTGGGGTTCACGCGGGGCTGCGTCATTATCAAAAGTCTCCGATTGGCAGAAAAAGCGTGTGAGTCTCACCCCCTATAACATGGCATTTTTATGAAAACAGACGCCTTCGCCTCATGTTAGCGAAATCACCGGAAGTTAGCGCAACCAGCCCTCAAACCCCGGAATTTTGCTGGGTAAAATGCATGTGTGAATGGTGCCGATCATGACCCGTTTCGAGATTACGCATGCCTCCGCCGTTTCGCTTGATGGCGCAGGGGTTCTGGTGAAAGGCCCCTCGGGCTGCGGAAAATCCTCTCTCGCGCTGCAATTGATCGGTCTGGGTGCGGTGCTTGTCAGCGATGACCGTGTCATTCTTACAGAAGACGGCGCTGACGTGGTCGCAGAGGCACCGCCCGCACTGGCCGGGCTGATCGAGGCGCGAGGGGTGGGGCTGCTGCGCTGTCCGCACGAGGCGGCCCGAATCAGGCTGGTGGTCGATCTTGGGCAGGCCGAGACCGAACGCCTGCCACCTATTCGCCACAGTCTCCTTATGAATCAGTCGCTGCCACTTGTTCTGGGTCCCGTCTCGGCCCATCTTGCCCCAACGATCTGCCTGTTGCTGCGGGGCGGACGTCTCGATCCAGAAACTGCTTTTGAACCGGCATCGCGATGATAGAAACGGCGCCCATATCCGCCACGGCGGAAGCGGAGGGATCCGAAGATGCCTCGACCAGGCTGGTGCTGGTGACGGGTCCGTCAGGTGCAGGCCGTTCGACAGCGATCAATGTGCTGGAAGATCTGGGATACGAGGCGATCGATAATCTGCCGCTTTCGCTGGTGCCACGACTTCTTGACGGTCCGCCAAGACCTGCGCCTCTGGCACTCGGGCTCGATGTCCGCAATCGGGACTTCTCGGCTTCTGCCGTGATCGAGCTGATTGACAGGCTGACGCGGCATCCGGATTACGGCCCCGAAGTGCTGTATCTCGACTGTGATTCGACGATTCTGGTGCGCCGCTACAACGAAACGCGCAGACGGCATCCGATGGCCGGAGCAGGTGCGCCGCTGGACGGAATAGAGGCCGAAAAGGATATTCTGGCACCGATCAGAGTGCGGGCCGATGTGCTGGTGAATACATCCGAAATGTCTCCGCATGAGCTCAAGGCAGAGCTTGCCCGGTTTTTCGAAACCGACCGGGAAAAGCGTCTGGCGGTCTCGGTGCAGAGTTTTTCGTATAAGCGCGGCGTTCCGCGCGGCATAGATGTCATGTTCGACTGCCGGTTTCTGGCCAATCCGCATTGGGAGCCCGCATTGCGCAGGCTGGATGGCCGGGACTCGGCGGTGCGCGATTACGTTATCTCGGACCCGCGATTCGAAGAGTTCTTCTCTCGCGTTCGTGATCTGTTATTATTCGTGCTACCGTTGCATCTTGCTGAAGGGAAAACACATCTTGCGATAGGGTTTGGTTGCACGGGTGGGCAACATCGCTCTGTCACTATGGCAGAAAATATGTCAGAAGCGCTTGCTGGAAATGGCTGGCAAGTATCAAAACGTCACAGGGAACTAGAACGGCGCGCAGCAGAAGCGGCACATCTTACGGTTTCGAGTTCGACGCCTCAGGGAACGCAGAATTGATCGGAATTGTCATCGTTGCACATGGAGGTCTGGCGCGAGAGTATCTTTCGGCAATGGAACATGTCGTTGGATCCCAGACTGGTGTGCGCACCATCACGATAGAAGACGCGCATGACCGCAGCGCGAAAAGCATGGAAATCTGTGCCGCGGCAGATGAAGTGGATGAAGGCGACGGCGTGGTCGTGGTCACCGATCTTTTCGGAGGCTCGCCTTCGAACCTGTCGCTGCCTGCCTGCGCGGCACGCAACCGCGTCATCCTTTACGGGGCGAATCTTCCTATGCTGGTCAAACTGGCCAAGTTGCGGCATCTGTCCGCGAATGAAGCGGCGGCGCGGGCTGCTGCTGCGGGTCGAAAATATATCGACAGCTACAATGTCTTCGAAGAATCAGCGATACGGCAGGCCGCTCAATGAGCAGTGATGCCGGTCGCGTCCTGCCTATCGTCAATGAAAAAGGCCTCCACGCCCGCGCATCGGCCAAATTCGTGGAGCTGGTCGAACGCTTCGACGCCGAGGCTCAGGTGTCGCGGGACGGCATGACGGTATCCGGAGATTCGATCATGGGCCTGCTGATGCTGGCGGCAAGCCGTGGCAGCCAGATCACATTGAAGACGACCGGTCCTCAGGCCGAGGAGCTGGCGGCTGAACTTGAAGCTCTGGTCGCGCGTCGATTTGATGAGGACCGCTGAACTTTGCCCAATCGCGCCAGATATCACCACGGTAATTTGCGTGAGGCTTTGATTGACGCTGCGATCCGCTTAATTGAGGGGTCTGGTCCTCAGGCATTCACCCTCGCCGAGGCATCGCGTCGGGCAGGGGTGTCCACGGCTGCACCATACCGGCACTTCAAGGGACGTGACGATCTTCTGGAGGAGATCGCCCGACTCGGATTCATTGAGTTTGCGAATACCATGTCTGCAGCCTATGGAGATGGCTCTCCGACGCCGCTGGATGCTCTGGAACGGCTGGGTACGCGCTATTTGGAATTCGCCCGTGAGCGACCGGCATTCTACATGGCCATGTTTGAAAGTGGCCTTGCGATCACCTCGAACAGCAGTCTGTGGGAGGTTTCAGAACGTGCTCTGGCAATTCTGATCAGAGCCGCTGAAGCGCTGTTCGTGCATATGCCGCCAGATGAACGACCGCCTGCGCGAATGGTGGCGAATCATATCTGGGCGCTTAGCCACGGCGTCGTTGAACTTTTCGCCCGCAACAAGCAGGGTATGCGCTCGCCCATATCCGCAGAAGACATGCTCAGTTCCGGTGTGATGATCTATCTGCGTGGCCTCGGCCTGATCCGCAACTGAACCTGCCCCAAATATTGTTGCCGATTTTTTTTATCCGGTTCCCTTGATCGGCGGTCTCACGAACCCATCTATGGTAATGTGAATGGTATTAACATAGCAGCAAGGGAGCCAAAGATGCATTATGGTGGAACCACGGATTACCGGCCCGGGCCAATGTCGCGCGTCAAGGGCGCGTTGATCCAGTCCCGGGACTGGCTTGATGACAAGGGGAAGGGGGCGTGGATTGCCGCCATGATCCTTGGATTTATCTTCGTCTGGCCGGTCGGTCTGGCGATCCTTCTTTACATGATCGGGAGCAATCGCATGTTCACCTGTTCCAGTCGCCGCGGCTATTCGGGCCGTCACTCTGTCCGTCCGTCGGGAAACTCGGCCTTCGATGCCTATCGTGAAGAAACGCTGAAGCGCCTTGAGGACGAACATAACGAATTCACGGCGTTTATGGTGCGTCTGCGCGAAGCGCGTGACAAATCAGAGTTTGACCAGTTCATGAAAGAGCGCCGCGAAGGCAACGACGCAGCCTGAGCCGACAATAATGCCTTAAGAAAAAAGGCCGGTGGTTGATGCCACCGGCCTTTTTCTGCTGATCTTCAGCGTGTCGGAACGGGTTCGTCTTTGGAATAATCGTAGAAACCGCGCCCGGTCTTGCGGCCAAGCCAGCCAGCCTCGACATATTTCACCAGAAGCGGGCAGGGGCGATATTTGGTATCCGCCAGCCCGTCATGCAGCACATTCATGATGGCCAGGCAGGTATCCAGCCCGATGAAATCGGCCAGCTCCAGCGGACCCATCGGCCAGTTTGCCCCCAGCTTCATCGACTGGTCGATGGATTTCACCGATCCGACCCCTTCGTAAAGCGTATAGACCGCCTCATTGATCATCGGGATCAGAATGCGGTTAACGATAAAGGCAGGAAAATCTTCTGCGGTGGCAGAGGTCTTGCCCAGTTTATCCACGACCTCCAGCATCGTGTTATAGGTGGCCTCATCCGTGGCGATGCCGCGGATCAGCTCGACTAGTTGCATGACCGGAACCGGGTTCATGAAATGGAACCCCATGAACCGCTCAGGGCGGTCAGTGCCGCTTGCCAGCCGGGTGATTGAAATCGACGAGGTGTTCGAGGTCAGTATCGTGTCCGGTTTGAGATGCGGCAGTAATTCCTGGAAGATCTTATGCTTCACGGCTTCTTTTTCAGTCGCTGCCTCGATGATCAGATCGGATTGGCCCAGATCGGTCAGGGTCATGGTGGTGCCGATGCGATTCAGCGCCTCATCCCGCTCAGCCTGGCTGATCTTCTCACCCTTTACCTGCCGGTCGAGGTTTTTGGTAATGACCGCCATCGCCTGATCGAGCGCATCCTGACTGATATCGTTCAGCGTCACATCATAACCCGCCAAAGCGAAGACATGAGCGATCCCGTTGCCCATCTGGCCCGCGCCGACCACCCCTACCGATTTAATCGTCATGCTCTGTCCTTTCATCTGCCGGGCAGACGATAGGTCGGGCTGCACGCCGGATCAACGGCGAACGCGGCGTATGGAGGTTCTTTCGTCTTCTATCCGGCCAGATTCGCGATGGCCTCGGCAATCGGAACCCCGCCGTCGGTCAGTTCGATGATGCGATGGTTGATTGCGGGCGAAGCGACTATTTCCGCGAGTGTGGCGGCGACATTATCCCGGCTGACATTGCCATAGGGAATTGCCGCACCGGCGCGGATCCGGCCCGAGCCGACCTCATCCGTCAGCGTACCGGGGCGCAGGATCACCCAGTCGAGATCGCTTTGCACCAGCCTCGCATCGGCATTGCGTTTCACCTGCATATATAGCTCGAACCGTTCATTTGGCGGGTTCGCCCCACGACCGGCATCCATGAATGCGGACACCAGAATGAAGCGTTTTACCCGGGCAGATCGCGCGGCATTCACGGCTTTCTCCAGCCCCTCGCCGTCGATGGCACGGGTCATTTCGGGACCGCCCTTGCCGCCCGCTCCGGCGCTGAAGATGACGGTTTCGTATCCCTGCATAAGGGTGGATAAACCGGCAGCATCAAGCGCCAGCAGATCGCCTTCCACAGGAGTTACGCCGGTTTCGCGCAGCTTTTCCAACTGTTCGGCTGCCCGAGCCATGGCGCCGACAGCCATATTTCTTTCCAGCAGGATTGGCCCCAGCCGATGCCCGATCTTTCCTGCGGCACCTATGATAAATACGCCAGACATAATCGTCCTCCTCCCTTCAATGTGAATGATAACGACGCAATGCGCCTGATTATCACCGGGTTCCGGCGTATCTATATGACAAGGGAAAGCGACGAAGTCTCTTATTATTGCAACATCAGAGAATTTAGGTTTCTTATTATCCAGCCCTAAGAACGATTTGCGGAATTGGCGAAGCATGCATCCTGAGACTGAAGAAAACCTTGTCCGGATTCGGGAGATGAATTTTCACTTTGTACGGCACGAGGATCTTGTTTTTGTAGTGAACCACCGATTGCTTGCGGATGTGGCAGAGGATCTGTGTCGCTTACTGCCGGTGAACCACGGGTTTCGTGCCTCTGTTCTGGTCGGGATGCACATCTTTGGCAGTTTGCCTGATGTGGTCGGGCCGAAACTGGGGATTCAGACAGAGCAGATATTGGATGAGAAAGGTAGTTCATTGTGGCGCGACTATCCGATTCGACGGGTTCGCCGTGATATTAATTGGTTGAATGGCATGCTGGATTTTAGTTTCGCAAATCTGCCGGCTTATGCCGAGCTCAGACCCAGTCGACGTAGAAAGGTATTATTCGGCCCTTACGCTTTTCCTGACCATATTGTGCCTTTCCGCTTGAATGGGGACTATATTGCGTTTGTGGGGAATACACATGGTCGCCGTAGCGAAATTCTTCAGGCTTTATCAGAAAAGACCCGAATTGATATCGCGCCACGGCGCACATTTGGAGAGCGTCTTTCCAGATGGCTGGAAGGCAGTAGCGGCGTCCTGAATATCCACTTTGCCGAGGGTGTCTACGCCGAAATTCCGCGGATGATTAAAGCCTACCTTGCGGGAAAGGTCATATATTCCGAGGAACTCTCTTACCCGTTCGTCGCAGGGCGTCACTATTTTCTGCTCGATGCGTTTGAGGAAGATGTGGAGACCCGTTTGCAGGTCTTTGAGCGTTTCCAGCGGGAAATAGCGATCCCCTATCGCTTTACACGCTTCCTCGAAACATTCCTCGAACGACAGCCCAGTGAGGATCCCGGTTCGGGGCGACCGGAAATAGCCGCCCCGAATGTCGATTAGAGCTTCTCGGTCAGCTCCGGCACGATCTGGAACAGATCGCCCACCAGCCCATAATCGGCGACCTGGAAGATTGGGGCTTCTTCGTCCTTGTTGATCGCCACTATGACCTTCGAATCCTTCATCCCCGCAAGGTGCTGGATCGCGCCAGATATGCCGACGGCCACGTAAAGCTGCGGGGCTACGATCTTGCCGGTCTGCCCGACCTGCCAGTCATTCGGCGCGAAGCCCGAATCGACGGCGGCACGCGAGGCGCCGACCGCCGCGCCAAGCTTGTCGGCCAGCTTCTCGATGATGGCGAAATTCTCCTCGGAGCCGACACCGCGGCCCCCGGACACCACGCGGCCGGCCGAGGTCAGCTCGGGGCGGTCGCTTTCGGCCACCTCGTCCGAGACCCAGCTCGACAGGCCCGGATCTTCGCCGGTGGCCTGATCCTCAACCGAAGCCGAGCCGCCATCGCCCGCCGCATCGAAGCTGGCCGTGCGCACGGTCATGACCTTCTTGGCATCCTTCGATGTCACCGTCTGGATCGCGTTACCGGCATAGACCGGGCGCTTGAACGTGTCGGCATCCACCACCTCGGACACATCCGAGATCACCATCACATCCAGCAGAGCGGCAACGCGCGGCATAATGTTCTTGGCGTCCGTGGTCGCAGGCGCGGCGATATGGTCGTAATCGCCCGCGAGGCTGACCAGCAGCGCGGCGGTCGGTTCCGCCAGGCGGTGACCATAGAGATCATCCTCGGCGACCAGCACCTTCGCCACCCCGTCGATCTTCGCAGCTTCATCTGCCGCAGCCTTGGCTGACGACCCGGCACAGAGCACCGTCACATCGCCCAGACCCTTCAGCGCATTCACGGCCTTCGCGGTGGCGTCGCGGTTCAGCTCGCCATTCGTCACTTCACCCAACAGCAGAACAGCCATTACACAACCCCCGCTTCTTTCAGTTTCGACACAAGCTCATCGACATCGCCGACGATGATCCCCGCCTTGCGGCCCTCGGGTTCCTCGGTCTTTGTAATCTCCAGACGCGGAGACACATCGACGCCGTAATCATCCGCCGTTTTCTCATCCAGAGGCTTCTTCTTCGCCTTCATGATATTCGGCAGCGAGGCATAGCGCGGCTCGTTCAGCCGCAGATCGGCGGTGACAATGGCAGGCAGCTTGACCTCGATGGTTTGCAGACCGCCATCGACTTCGCGGGTGACCTTGGCGGCCTCGCCCTCGATCTCCAGCTTGCTGGCGAAGGTCGCCTGACCCCAGCCGAGCAGCGCCGCCAGCATCTGGCCCGTCGCGTTCATGTCGTTGTCGATGGCCTGTTTCCCGGCGATGACCAGCTTCGGCTGTTCCTCATCGATCACAGCCTTGAGGATCTTCGCGACCGCCAGAGGCTCGATATCCGTATGCACATCATCTGCAGCCACCACCAGAATGGCCCGGTCCGCGCCCATCGCCAGAGCGGTCCGCAGCGTTTCCTGCGCCTGCTTGACGCCGATGGACACGACGACAACTTCCTCGGCGGCACCTTTTTCCTTCAGCCGGATCGCCTCTTCAACGGCGATCTCGTCGAACGGGTTCATCGACATTTTCACATTGGCAAGATCAACGCCCGACCCGTCGGACTTCACCTTCGCCTTCACGTTGTAATCTATCACCCGTTTTACTGGCACGAGAACCTTCATCGGCACTCTCTCCCTTTCACTGCTTCAGCAATTCGTCATAATTGTTAGCCGCCAGTCTGGCGCGAGGACAGGGAAAAATCCCATGACGCTGCGTTGACGCGAAGGTCAGGCAATGTCGTCCCGGCTGGCGCCCGGCTTCCACAGAACGTCGCCGCCCTGATCCAGATTTGCAACCCGTGCCGCGACGAACAGCCAGTCGGACAGGCGATTCAGATAGCGCAGCGCCGCCGGATTGACGTCCTGATCCGAGGCCAGAGCGGTTGCCCGCCGTTCAGCGCGTCGTGCAACCGTCCGGGCATGATGGAGATATGCGGAGAGCGGTGTGCCGCCCGGAAGGATGAAGCTGCGCAAGGGCTGAAGCGAAGCATTCATTGCGTCGATCTCTGTCTCCAGCCGGGTGACCTGTTCATCTGCCAGCCGCAAAACGGGGTAGGGGGCGTCTGTATCCGCTGCCATGTCCGGGCGGGACAGGTCCGCGCCCAGATCGAACAGCTCATTCTGGATAAGGCTGATTGGGCCTGTCTTTTCTGGCCCTGCATGCAGCCTGCAAATACCAAGAACGGCGTTCAGTTCATCGACGGTTCCATAGGCCTCGACGCGCGGATCATGTTTTGAGACCCGGCTGCCATTGGAAAGCGCGGTGTCGCCGCGATCTCCGCTGCGTGTGTAGATCCGGTTCAAGACGACCATCAGGCACCGCGCAGCGCAATGAAGATCAGGATCAGAGCGATGGCAACGGCCTGGGCGATGATCCGCCAGCGCATCATCCGGTTGCCGTGGCGGGCGTTGAACTTCCCGCCAACCCCGAATCCGGCGATGCCGGTGAAAAGGATCGCGACCACGACAAGCAGCGAGATCAGGATCACGATAAAAAGCGGATCGTCGGACAGCATGGCGGGGCCTTTCAGGAAACTGCGGCACAGCCTAGCCGTCCCGAACCCTCTGGTCCAGAGATCACCTTGCCGGACAGCGCCAGACCCGGCAGCCGGCATTCCTTCGCGCAGCGATGCCGCGCTGCGAATCACCAGTAGCGCGATGGAGATAATCGCGCTATGCTGCCCGCACAGACCCGGCAAACGGGCAACAGGTAGAGGCAGTGACGGCGGTATTCCCATGACCGAGATGGTCTTTGGCGCAACCCCAATGAGGGCAGGCGATCCGATTCTTCCAAGATGGTGGCGCACAGTCGACCGTTGGTCGCTGCTTGCGGTGCTGTGTCTTTTCGCCATCGGGCTTTTGCTTGGTCTGGCGGCCTCGGTTCCTCTGGCGGAAAAGAACAATCTGCCGCCGTTTTACTATGTCACGCGTCAGGCCATTTTCGGGACGATTGGCCTGCTGGTGATGTTCGTTATCTCGCTGTTCAGCCCGCTTCAGGTACGCAGGCTGGGTGTATTGGGTTTCTTCATCTCGGTTGCCGTGGTGGCGGCGCTTCCGGTGATCGGTACGGATTTCGGGAAAGGGGCGACACGCTGGCTGAGCCTTGGCTTTGCCTCGGTACAGCCCTCTGAGTTTCTGAAACCCTGCTTCGTTGCCGCGATTGCGTGGTGCATGGCCGCCAGTCAGGAAGTCGGAGGTCCTCCCGGCAAGATAATCAGCTTCGGCATCACCGGTGCGGTGGTGATGATGTTGGTCTCGCAGCCGGATTTCGGGCAGGCCTCGCTGGTGCTGTTCTCATGGTGCGTCATGTTCTTCGTTGCCGGAGCCCCGATGGCGCTGCTGGCCGGGGTGGCGGGGATGGCCGTTGCCGGGGGCTTCTTCGCCTATGGCGCATCCGAGCATTTCGCCCGGCGTATCGACGGTTTCCTTGCTGCCGAGGTCGATCCGCGGACCCAGCTTGGCTATGCGACCAATGCCATTCAGGAAGGCGGGTTCTTCGGGGTTGGCGTGGGTGAGGGCACTGTGAAATGGTCTCTGCCCGACGCGCATACGGATTTCATCATCGCTGTCGCCGCCGAGGAATATGGGCTGGTTCTGGTGCTGTTCATCATCGCGCTTTATGCCGTGATCGTCTTCCGCTCACTGATTCGGCTGCTGCGTGAGCGCGATCCCTTCGCGCGGATCGCGGGAACCGGCCTTGCCTGCGCATTCGGCGTGCAGGCGCTGATCAATATGGGGGTGGCCGTCCGGCTGCTGCCGGCAAAGGGGATGACATTGCCCTTTGTCAGCTATGGCGGGTCATCGGTGATCGCTTCGGGGATTGCGATGGGGATGTTGCTGGCGCTGACACGCTATCGCGCTCAGGGTGAGATGTCCGATCTGCTTGGACGGGGGCGCTGATGTCGCGATATGCGCTGATCGCCGCCGGAGGAACCGGCGGGCATATGTTTCCGGCTCAGGCTCTGGCCGAGGTGATGTTGGCCGAAGGCTGGCGGGTCAGTCTTTCGACGGACGAACGCGGATCGCGGTATTCCGATAAATTCCCGGATGCGGTCACTCGTCAGATCGTCAGCGCTGCGACCACGGCACGCGGCGGGCATCTGCAAAAGATCGCGGCACCGTTCAAGATCGCGGCCGGAGTGCTGGCCGCGCGGCGGGCGTTCCGTGCCGACCGGCCCGATGTGGTCATCGGCTTTGGCGGCTATCCGACAGTGCCGGCGATGACGGCGGCGGGGCTGCTTGGGATCCCTCGCATGATCCATGAACAGAACGGAGTCATGGGCCGGGTGAACAGCCTCTTTGCCCGCCGCGTCGACAGGATCGCCTGCGGCACATGGCCGACCGAACTGCCGGACGGGGCCGAGGGTATCCATACCGGCAACCCGGTCCGCGCCAGTATACGCGAGCGTGCCGCAGCACCCTATGATCCGCCCGGAGAGGGCGATCTGAACATTGTGGTGATCGGTGGCAGCCAGGGCGCCCGCATCCTTTCGGATATCGTCCCCGCCGCCATAGCGGGCCTGCCGGAATCGCTTGGACCAAGGCTGCGCGTCGCCCATCAGGCCCGGAAAGAGGATCACGACCGTGTCGTGGCGGCCTATGCGGATGCGGGAATTCAGGCCGATGTGCGTCATTTCTTCGACGATGTGCCTGCGCGGTTTGCCGATGCGCATCTGGTGATAGCCAGGTCCGGAGCCTCTACCGTCGCGGATCTGACGGTGATTGGCCGTCCCTCGATACTGGTGCCGCTCGCCATCGCCATCCGCGATGAGCAATCCGCCAATGCGCGGCCCCTTGCCGATGCGGGCGCATCCATCGTCCTGCCGGAAACGATACTTGACCCGGAAACGCTCACGCGCGACATGCTTGCAATTCTTTCGGACCCCGAGCGGGCCTCGGGAATGGCCGCCGCGGCCCTGTCGCTTGGCCGCCCCGACGCCGCCGAGCGTCTGTATGACATCGTAACGGAGATCGCCGCATGAATGCTGCAACGAAACTGCCCGGAGAGCTTGGCCCGATCCATTTCGTGGGGATCGGCGGAATCGGCATGTCCGGCATTGCCGAGGTGCTGATGACACTGGGCTATGACGTGCAGGGTTCCGATGCGAAACGCTCGAAAATCACCGACCGGCTGGAAAGCCTCGGCGCCCGCGTCTTCGAGGGGCAGAAAGCCGAAAATATCGGTGAGGCCGGTGTGGTCGTGATCTCGACCGCCATCAAGAAAGGCAATCCCGAGCTGGAAGAGGCCCGCCGCCGCGGCCTGCCCATTGTTCGTCGCGCCGAGATGTTGGCCGAGCTGATGCGGTTGCGTTCAAACATCGCCATCGGCGGAACGCATGGCAAAACCACCACCACGACGATGGTCGCCACGCTGCTGGATCACGGCAAGTTCGATCCGACCGTTATCAATGGCGGTGTCATCCATGCCTATGGTTCTAACGCCCGTGCCGGTGCAGGCGAATGGATGGTGGTCGAGGCCGATGAATCCGACGGCTCCTTCAACCGTCTGCCCGCGACCATCGCTGTGATCACAAATATCGACCCCGAGCATATGGAGCATTGGGGTGATTTCGACAGGCTGCGCGAGGGGTTCTATAATTTCGCGTCGTCAGTGCCGTTTTACGGTCTGGCCGTCTGCTGCACCGATCACCCCGAGGTGCAGGCTCTGGTCGGCAGGCTTACCGATCGTCGCGTGGTGACCTTCGGGTTCAACGCTCAGGCCGATATCCGCGCCATGAACCTGACCTATGAAAACGGCATCGCCCATTTCGACGTGGCGCTTCAGGGTGAGGCCGATATCAATGACGGCGAAATCCCTGTCATTGAAAACTGCACATTGCCCATGCCGGGCGATCATAACGTCTCGAACGCGCTTGCCGCCGTCGCCGTCGCCCGCCATCTGGGCATGAAACGCGCCGAGATCCGCGAGGCGCTTGCCGCGTTCGGCGGCGTCGGCCGCCGCTTTACCCGTGTCGGAGAGATAAACGGCGTCACCATTATCGACGATTACGGTCATCACCCGGTCGAGATCGCAGCCGTGCTGAAAGCCGCCCGTCAGGCCACGAAAGGCCGCGTGATCGCCGTGCATCAGCCGCATCGCTATTCCCGCCTGTCCAATCTGTTCGAGGATTTCTGCACCTGTTTCAACGAAGCCGATGTGGTCGGCATCGCCGATGTCTATGCTGCGGGCGAAGACCCCATCCCCGGCGCGGGCCGGGATGATCTGGTTGACGGTCTGATCGCTCACGGGCATCGCCATGCTCGCGCGGTTGTGGATGAGCGCGATCTGGAACGGCTGGTCCGCGAACAGGCGAGGCCCGGCGATATGGTGGTGTGTCTCGGCGCGGGTTCGATCTCGGCCTGGGCGAATGCGCTGCCCGAGCGTCTTCAGGAAAAAGCGGCATAGGGCCGATATAATGACATGCACTGCCGCAATCCGGGAAACCTCCTTGCCATGCGGCAAAATCTGCGACACCGGGCCGCTCGGGGAGGGTTTTCCGCATGACTGCGGTTGACCTCTCTTCCGGCGCACCTTGCCCTCTGGGCCTTGAGATACTTGTTCTGCCCATGCTGTTCGGACCTGCTGTCGGAGCTGTGATCGCCAGATCGGGAACGAGACTGCATCCATGAAACGTTAAGCACCCGATGGGCCGGTCAGCCGCCCCTCGCATCGCCGATACAGAAGAGGACGGAATGGAAATCTTGCTGGTCTATATTCTGGGTGTCACGATCATCGGCGTTGGAGGTGTGATCGGGGCGCGGCGTCTCAGGGCACGGTCCTATCTGTCATTTCTCGCAATGGTGATGATGACCGTTGTGGCGGCCATAGTCTGCTGCATTCTCGGTCAATATGGAGCGACCGGATTTGAAGGGGTCATCGGCATCGGGCTTGGAGTGGCGCTTTTCCTGATGGCAGGCGGTCTGGTTCTGGGCGGACTGGTCGGCACTTTGCTGATGGGGCACGGCGCATTTCGCGGACGCCGTTATCGCGGCCCGGATCGGGCATGGGATATCGGTGCAGTGTCCGCACTGATCCTGGTCTGCCTGATCATCAGCTTCATGACTGCCGGAGGCAGCGCAACCTCAATCGCTATGCCCTGATATTTGGGGCAAACCGCGACCTGCTTTGGACTCCTGCGCGGTCGCAATGTTGACGGCTCAGCTTTGGCTGGCTACCAGCGAGGCATGAACACGAAGCTTCCCTCTTCCCGCGGCACACTGACCCCGG
This sequence comes from Paracoccus aerodenitrificans, assembly GCF_027913215.1. GTDB lineage: Bacteria > Pseudomonadota > Alphaproteobacteria > Rhodobacterales > Rhodobacteraceae > Paracoccus > Paracoccus aerodenitrificans. Next base: position 2,485,604 of record NZ_CP115784.1, on the reverse strand, counting down.
ATCGCCCCTTGGACTCGCTGACATGGCTGCGCGTCGGGGGCCCGGCTGACTGGCTGTTGCAGCCCGCCGACCCCGATGATCTTGCCCAGTTTCTTTCGGCTCTGGATGCTGGGATCCCGGTCTTTCCGATGGGGGTCGGCTCTAATCTCATCGTCCGCGATGGCGGGATTCGCGGCGTGGTGATCCGACTGGGGCGGGGCTTCAACGAAATCAGCTTCGAGGACGATCACGTGATCGCCGGTGCGGCTGCTCTTGATGCCCATGTCGCGCGAAAAGCGGCGGATCAGGGGCTTGATCTGACATTTCTGCGCACCATCCCCGGCAGCATTGGCGGAGCGGTGCGGATGAATGCGGGCTGCTATGGGTCTTATATCGCCGATCACCTGACGGAAGCGACCATCGTCACCCGCAAAGGTGAGCGTCTGACCCTCGGTCGCGACGACCTGAAATTCGCCTATCGCCACAGCGAATTGCCCGAAGGCGCGGTCATTATCTCTGCCCGTTTTCAGGCAGAGCGCGGCGAGCCGGACAAGCTGCATCAGCGCATGCAGGATCAGCTTGCCAAGCGCGACGCGAGCCAGCCCACGCGTGAGCGCAGCGCGGGTTCGACCTTCCGCAACCCGGCCGGGTTCAGTTCGACGGGGCGCGAGGATGATACGCATGAGTTGAAAGCATGGAAGCTGATCGAGGATGCTGGATTGCGCGGATATCGTCTCGGCGGGGCGCAGATGTCCGAGAAACATCCCAATTTCCTGCTGAATGCGGATGGCGCTACGGCAGCCGAACTGGAGCAACTTGGCGAACTGGTGCGTGAGCGCGTGCGGACCAGCTCGGGGCATGATCTGCAATGGGAAGTAATCCGTATCGGCGATGCGTCCTGAAAGGCGCAGGCGCGATATCGGCTGATCATAGCAAATGCGCGTCATTTCGGATGGATCATCAGGCAAGGAAGCATCTATGTCAGAAGGGTTGAGGCCGGAGAAAACCGCGGCAAGCCGGAATGCCTATGTGACGCTGGCGACGAATGCGGATTATTCGCTTGGCGCTCTGGCTTTGATCAATTCGATCCGGTTGACCGGGACCGGGGCGGATTGCGTTGTGCTGCACACCTCGGTTCCCGACGAATCGCTTCAGAAGCTGCGCGATGCGGGTGCCCGTCTGGTTGCCACGGATCTGCTGGACACATCCGATGCGTTCAATCTGGCCCATGCCCGTGATGCGCTGCATGCCCGCGCGGCCTTCACCAAGGGGACCAAGCCGCCTTTCCATACTCCACTGGATAATTTCGCCAAGCTGAGGCTGTGGCAGTTGACGGAATACGACTCTGTCGTTTTCATCGACGCCGATGCGGTCATGCTGAAGAACTGCGACAAGCTGTTCCGGTATCCCGAATTCTGCGCCGCACCGAATGTATATGAGGGGTTGTCGGATTTTCACCGGCTGAACTCGGGCGTTTTCACCGCCCGCCCGTCCGTGGCGACGTTCGAGGCGATGATGCAGCGTCTCGACCGGCCCGGCGTGTTCTGGAGACGGACGGATCAGACCTTCCTTCAGGAGTTCTTCCCTGACTGGCACGGCCTGCCGGTGTTCTACAACATGCTGCAATATGTCTGGTTCAACATGCCGGAACTCTGGTCATGGCCCGAGATCCACATTCTGCATTACCAGTATGAGAAACCCTGGCAGGATCATGACAAGGCGGACCGGCTGCGCCCGCTGATCGAATTATGGCGCGGATATGCGGGGCAGGGACCGATCATTGATCCCGCTAGCCTGCCGCCAGCGACATGAGGATCGCGGTGACCGGCGGGACCGGGCTTGTCGGTCGGTTTATCGTCAATGAAGCGCTTGCCGCCGGAGATCAGGTGACGGTCATGTCGCGGCACAGCCCCGCGCCGGGGCTGTTCGATGGCGATGTCAGGCACAGCCATTACGATCTTGCGGCCAAGCGGATCGAGCTTTGCGATGCGGATGCGGTGGTGCATGCTGCTTTCAGCCATATTCCGGGCCGTTACCGCGGCGGTGAGGGCGATGATGCAGAGGGCTTCCTGCGCAGAAATCTCGACGGAAGCCTGCGCCTGTTCGAGGCGGCGGCGCAAACTGCGGCGCGGGTGGTGTTTTTGTCCTCCCGCGCTGTGTATGGTCCTCAGCCCGGCATGCTGAGCGAGGATATGATCTGCGCTCCCGATACTCTCTATGGCGAGGCGAAGCTTGCGGCGGAACAGACGCTTCTGGCCTCGGGGCAGGCAGCGACCGTGCTGCGGGCGACCGGTGTCTATGGTCCGGCGGGGCCGGGGCAGCAGCATAAATGGGCGGATCTGTTCGAAGATTTCGGCAAGGGTGCGCCGGTCGCGCCGCGCATCGGCTCTGAGGTTCACGGCGACGATCTGGCGCACGCCGTCCGGTTGGCGCTGAGCGGGGCGGATGGGGTTTATAACGTCTCTGATCTGCTGCTGGACCGGCGCTCCCTGCTGGAGATCTGGCAGGAGGTCACCGGCATTCAGGGCGAACTGCCCGCGCAGGCCGATAGCAGCGATTTCAATGAGATGAACACCGACAGGCTGAAATCGCTTGGCTGGCAGCCCGGGGGGCTGACATTGCTGCGCCGGACCGTCAGGCAGATTGCTGCCGATTCAGGTTTTCCGCCCTCAGCTGCATAAGCCCTCTTCCCTGATTCGCCCGAGTTCGCTAGAATCGTGAAATCAGGCACGACCCGGAATAATCGGGCGGCAGATACAGGATCCGGGAAAACCGGGCAGAAAGGCGAAATTGGCGGGCAGGTCGAGCAGGACAGCCCCGAAAGTCGTCGTCCTGATGGGCGGACCCTCAGCCGAGCGCGAGGTGTCCCTGTCCTCGGGGGCGGAATGTGCGAAGGCGCTGCGGCAGGCGGGCTATGACGTTACCGAGATCGACGCGGGAAAAGATCTTCCCGCGCGGCTGACGGATGCCGCGCCCGATGTGATCTTCAACGCGCTGCACGGAAGATGCGGAGAGGATGGCCGCGTTCAGGGCATGCTCGACTGGCTGGGGATTCCCTATACGCATTCCGGAGTGCTGGCTTCGGCGATGGCGATGGACAAGACGCTCAGCAAGCAGTTGTTCCGGGATGCCGGGCTGCCGGTGGTCGAAAGCATCATCGTGCCGACCGAAACGGCGCGGCGTGAACATCCGATGCCGCCGCCTTATGTCGTCAAGCCGAATGCCGAGGGGTCCAGCGTCGGCATCTATATCGTGCGCGACGGCGCGAACGGACCGGCGCAGATCGGCGGTCAGATGCCGGAACAGGTGATGGTCGAGACCTATATTCCGGGCCGCGAGCTGACGACGCTGGTTCTGGGCGACAAGGCGCTCGGGGTGACGGAAATCGTCACCGATGGCTGGTATGATTACGATGCGAAATACAAGACGGGCGGGTCGCGCCATGTGGTTCCGGCAGAGATCCCCGATGACATCACGGCGGCCTGCAAGGATTACGCGCTGCGTGCGCATCGGCTGCTCGGCTGTACCGGGATCAGCCGCACCGACTTTCGGTGGGATGAAAGCCGTGGTCTCTCTGGCCTGTATCTGCTGGAAATCAATACCCAGCCGGGCATGACGCCGACCTCTCTGGCGCCAGAGCAGGCGATGATCCTTGCGGATATGGATTTCCCGGCATTTTGTGCGTGGCTGGTTGAGGATGCGTTATGCAGGGTGTGAACCGGGATCACGATCCGGGCTTCAGCCCGCAGCCTACGCCGCCCCGCAAGGGCTGGAGCCGTCCGCAGAATACCGCACAGAAGCCCCGGCGCGATCCCGCGCCTTCGCGGCTTGCCTATCGGCTGAACCGGATGTGGCTGACGCCGGGTTTCCGCAAGCTGACACGGGTCGGGCTGCCCGCCTTTCTGATCGCATTCACGGCTTTGCTCTGGCTGTCGGATGAAGACCGCCGCGCCTCTCTGGCGGGGGGGCTGACCGGCATGGTCGAAAAAGTGCAGAACCGCGAACAGTTCATGGTCAAGGTGATGACCATCGACGGCGCATCCGAGCCGGTCGACAAGGCGCTGCGCATGATGCTGCCTGTGGATCTGCCGACTTCCAGCTTTGATATCGATCTGGATCAGCTGCGTCAGGATATTCTGATGCTCGACGCGGTGAAGGATGTCGAGCTGCGCGTGAAGCCCGGCGGCGTTCTGGCGGCCGAGGTGTCCGAGCGCCGTCCGGTCATGCTGTGGCGGCATGCGCGGGGCATCGAGCAGCTCGACGAAGAGGGTCATCGCGTCGCCTCGGTCACGGAGCGCTCTGTCCGCTCGGAACTGCCGCTGATCGCCGGGGAAGGCGCCGACAAGGCCGCTGCCGAGGCGATGCGGCTGTTCGCCGCCGCCGGTCCTCTGTTGCCGCGTGTCAGGGGGTTGCAGCGTGTCGGCGAGCGGCGTTGGGATGTGGTTCTGGATCGGGGCCAGCGGATCAGGCTGCCCGCCGAAGGCGCGGTCGCGGCGCTTGAGCGGGTGATCGCTTTGAACGGGGCCGATGACCTGCTTGGGCGGGATGTCTCGGTCGTGGATCTGCGCAATGGCAAACGCCCCACAGCGCAGATCGGCGTCAAGGCCCGCAATACGATCCGTGCCGCGCGGGGCCAGCCTTTGCTGGGGCCGAATGGCGAAGAGCCGGAAGAAGATACGAAGAGCTGAGGGCGAGGAACAGGCAGGATGAAGGATCTTTATCAGCAGCAACGCGCCATGCGGAATATGCGTCAGGCGGCGTTGCAGCGCGGTGTGATTGCGGTTCTGGATATCGGCAGCTCGAAGGTGGCCTGTTTCGTTCTGCAATTCGATGGGCCGGGGATTTATCGCGAGGCCGACGGCGTCGGACCGATGGCGGGTCAGTCGAATTTCCGCGTGATCGGTGCCGCGACGACCCGGTCCCGCGGGGTCCGTTTCGGCGAGATCGAGACGATGGCCGAAACCGAACGCGCCATCCGCACCGCCGTTCAGGCAGCGCAGAAACTGGCCGGGGTCCGCGTCGATCACGCAATCGCCTGTATTTCCGGGGCGCGACCGGCCTCTTACGGTCTCGACGGTGAGATCGCGATCAAGAACGGCAAGGTCGCTCAGGGCGATATCGCCCATGTTCTGGCATCCTGCGAAGTGCCCCATTTCGGGCGTGGTCGTCAGGTACTGCATGCGCAGCCGGTGAATTTCACCGTGGACGGGCGCTCGGGGCTGATGGACCCACGGGAACATGCGGGCCAGTCGCTCGGCGTGGATATGCATGTGCTGACCGTCGATGGCGACGCGATCGACAATCTGATCCATGTAATCCGGCGCTGCGATATGGAACTGGCGGGCGTGGCCTCGGGGTCCTACATGTCGGCGCTCTCCTCTCTGGTCGAGGACGAACAGGAACTGGGTGCTGCCTGTATCGATCTGGGCGGCGGCGCGACCGGGGTTTCCATCTTCGTCAAAAAACACATGATTTTCGCCGATGCCGTGCCGATGGGCGGGGATCTGGTCACGCAGGATATCGCCAAGGGGCTGCGCATTCCGATGGGCGTCGCCGAGCGGATCAAGACCCTGAATGGCGGGGTCGAGGCCACCGGGCGCGATGACCGCGATCTGATCGAACTTGGCGGCGAAACCGGAGACTGGGAGACCGACAGGCGCAGCATAAGCCGCTCTGATCTGATCGGGATCATGCGTCCCCGCGTCGAAGAGATCCTTGAAGAGGTCGCCGCAATCCTCGATGCCGCCGGGTTCGATCACATGCCAAGTCAGCAGGTTGTTCTGACCGGCGGCGGCAGCCAGATACCGGGGCTGGACGGTCTTGCGGCGCGGATGCTTGGACGGAATGTGCGAATCGGCCGTCCTCTGAGGATCCACGGATTGCCGCATCAACTGACCGGACCGAATTTCGCATCGGCGGTCGGACTCGCGCTTTTTGCGGCGCATCCACAGGATGAATGGTGGGATTTCGAGACTCCCGCCGAGACCTATCCGGCGCGCAGTCTGCGCCGCGCCTATCGCTGGTTTCGCAACAACTGGTGACAGGTAACTGAAATTACAGGTGGTAGGGGCGGTAGGGCTTTCCCCTATATCAAGCGGTGTCGGCAAGATACCGCCGGAAACACATGAGTTGCCCACAAGATTTTGCGTGAGACACGTGTTTTTCGGGTGACGATAGGGCCTCTCCCGGTTACAATTTCAGGAATACGGGGGATTCGACCGGGCGCGAGACCCGAGTCGCAGTCAAAAAACAACAGGCGGAAACCATGAACCTCAATCTGATGATGAACGACGACGACGATCTGAAGCCGCGCATCACCGTGTTCGGTGTCGGTGGCGCAGGCGGCAACGCGGTCAACAACATGATCGAAAAGCAGCTTGACGGTTGTGTTTTCGTGGTCGCCAATACCGACGCGCAGGCGCTGCAGCAATCCAGTTCCGAGGCTCGGATCCAACTTGGTCCGAAAGTGACCGAGGGTCTGGGTGCCGGTGCGAAGCCGGAAGTAGGTGCGCGTGCGGCGGAAGAGACGATTGAAGATATCGTCGATCACCTGCAGGGCGCTCATATGTGCTTCATCACCGCCGGGATGGGCGGCGGCACCGGAACGGGTGCTGCGCCGATCATCGCGCAGGCCGCCCGCCAGATGGGCATTCTGACCGTCGGCGTCGTGACCAAGCCGTTCCAGTTCGAAGGCACCAAGCGGATGCGCCAGGCCGATAGCGGCGTGGCCGAACTGCAAAAGCATGTCGATACGCTGATCATCATCCCGAACCAGAACCTGTTCCGTCTGGCCAACGAAAAGACCACCTTCACCGAAGCCTTCGCAATGGCCGATGACGTGCTGTATCAGGGCGTCAAGGGCGTGACCGATCTGATGGTGCGTCCGGGTCTGATCAATCTCGACTTTGCTGATGTTCGCGCCGTTATGGACGAAATGGGCAAGGCGATGATGGGCACGGGCGAGGCCGAGGGCGAGAACCGCGCCGTGCAGGCCGCCGAGAAAGCGATTGCCAACCCGCTTCTGGACGAAATCAGCCTCAACGGCGCCAAGGGTGTGCTGATCAACATCACCGGCGGCACCGATCTGACCCTGTTCGAACTGGACGAGGCCGCGAATATCATTCGCGACAAGGTCGATGGCGATGCAAATATCATCGTCGGCTCAACGCTGGATCCCTCTATGGAAGGCGCGATCCGCGTTTCGGTCGTGGCGACAGGTATCGACGCTGCCATCGAAGAGGCCGCTCCGCCTGCACCGCGCCGCCGTGTTGAGGCCGCACCGGCTCAGCAGCCTGCGCGGGCCGAGGTCGAAGACGTGCCGCCGCGCCGCGCTGCGTCTGCTCCGGCACCCCGGATCGAAGAGCCTGCGCCGAGGGCGGAAGCACCGGCCGAGCCGAAAATGCTCGGCGACGATGACATGCCCGCTCCGGCCTATCAGCCGAAAGAGCCGGTCCGTGCAAGCGCTCCTGTCGATCCGATCGGGGATGATGCAGGGGACTTCATCGCACCGCGCAGCGCCGCGCCGCGCGGGACCCCGCCAGCGGATGTGCTTGAGCGTATGCGCCGTGCCGCCGCCGCGCAGCCGGGTGCTGCCGCGCGTGCGCCGTCGGCTCCTGTCCGCCGGAAACCAGAGCCTGATGCTGCCGCCCGGGGCGAAAGCCGCATGGCAGGCCTGGGCCGAATGATCGAGCGTATGGCTGGCCATAATGGCGAGAAACCGTCCTCGGCCTCGATTGCAGATCGTGTCAGTGAGCGTCTCTCGGCTCGTCGTCAGGGCAATCTCGATACGGATTTCGATGATCTTGCCGACGATTCGCAGTCGGACAATGCCGAGATCCCCGCTTTCCTGCGCCGTCAGGCAAACTGACATATTGCTGCGCAGCCGGTCACGGCTGCGTGTTCAGAACATCACAAAGGGTCGCCGCAGGGGCGGCCCTTTTCCCGTTTATACGCGCAATATACGGATAACGCGCGGTTTTCCTGACCGGGTTTGTTACAGAGAGTCACAAAACGTTAGTTGAGCGTGACGCGGGCTGTGCCTATCTGGAAGCTGCGGAGAAAAGAAATATCCGCCAGATAAGAAACGGGCAGAACCATGCAGGCAACAATTGCGAAAGCGACAATATTCCGGGGCGTCGGGCTTCATTCCGGCGTGACCGTGCGCATGGAAATAGCACCGGCTCCTCTGGGGCATGGTATTGTCTTCGAACGCAGCGACCTTCCTGCCGGGGTGAACCGGATTCCCGCGCTGTGGGATCGGGTCGTGCCGTCGAAACTCTGTACCCTGATCGAAAACGAAGACGGGGCGCGTGTCTCGACCATCGAACATATCATGGCGGCGCTTTCTGGGACGGGCATCCAAAATGCCCTGATCCGCATTGATGCGCCCGAAGTTCCGATCCTTGACGGTTCGTCGGCTGAGTTCGTTGCTGGAATTCTGGATGCCGGGATCCGGATCCTGGAAGGCGAGCAGCGGGCAATCCGCCTGAAACGCCCGGTCGAAGTGCGTGAGGGGCAGGCCGTCGCCCGGCTGGAGCCTGCGGATCATCTTGAGATCGACTTTCATATCGACTTCGCGGATGAAGCCATTGGCCGTCAGGACAAGGTTCTTGATATGGCGAACGGGGCCTTTGTCCGTGAGCTGATGGACAGCCGCACCTTCTGCCGTCAGGCGGATGTCGATGTGATGCGCGAAAACGGTCTGGCACTTGGCGGCACCTATCTGAATGCCGTCGTCGTCGATGGCAGCAAGGTCCTGTCGCCCGGCGGGCTGCGCCATAAGGACGAAGCCGTGCGTCACAAGATGCTGGACGCGATGGGCGATCTGGCCCTTGCCGGTGCACCGCTTCTGGCGCGTTACACCGGGAACCGGGCGGGTCACGCGATGACCAACAAGCTGCTTCGGGCATTATTCGCCGATGCGGATGCCTGGGAATGGGTGACCTGCGAGTCTGATCTGGAATGCCGGCTGCCGGGCGCCGGCGTTGCCGCCTATGGCCCGGTCAACGCGCCCGCTCTGATCGCGGTTGCCTGAACCTGTACAGTCCCGCGCAACTATCGGGAAAATCACTACATTGCCATTTTGCGCCCCCTGATGTTCTGTGCTAGGACGACTGGGCCGATGCGGGTCCGACTCGTCAACTGGCGTTTAAGTTCTGACAGGCAGGTTCTGATGGTCCGCTTCGTTTCGTCCAAAACCCTTCTGGCCATCGTTCTGGCGGGCTCGCTTCTGGCGGGCTGCGGGGGCGGTCGCGGATCCGATGAAAGGGTGCCGGTCGAAAACTTCACCGCCGAAGAAATCTATCGCCGCGGCGAGTATGAGCTGGAAAATAACCGCCAGCCCGATACCGCAGTCTATTATTTCTCGGAGATTGAGCGGCTCTATCCCTATTCCCAATGGGCGAAGCGTGCGCTGATCATGCAGGCCTATGGCTATCATCAGGCCAAGGAATATGAAGAGGCGCGGGGTGCGGCGCAGCGTTTCATCGATACCTATCCCGGTGACGACGATGCGGCCTATGCGAAATATCTTCTGGCGCTGTCCTATTACGACCAGATCGATGAGGTCGGTCGCGATCAGGGTCTGACCTTCCAGGCGCTTCAGGCGCTGCGCGAAGTGATCGAGGAATATCCCGACAGCGAATATGCCCGCAGCGCGATTCTGAAATTCGATCTGGCCTTCGATCACCTTGCAGGCAAGGAAATGGAGATCGGGCGGTATTATCTCAAGCGTGGCCATTATACAGCTGCCGTGAACCGGTTCCGCGTCGTTGTCGAGGATTTCCAGACCACGACTCACACGCCCGAGGCGCTGATGCGTCTGGTTGAGGCCTATCTGGCGCTTGGCCTGACCGATGAGGCGCAGACGGCGGGTGCTATTCTGGGCCATAACTTCCAGTCCTCGCCCTTCTATCAGGATGCCTATAATCAGCTTCGCGGGCGCGGCTTGACGATGACCCCGCAGGGGAATAGCTGGCTGACCAACGTCTATCGTCAGGTTATTCAAGGCAAGTGGCTGTAACGGTGCGCTAAAGCGCACCCTGCGGGGTGGGGCGATGCTGCGCGAACTGCATATCCGCGACATTCTTCTTATCGAGCGGCTGGAACTGGATTTCGGCGCGGGGCTGAATGTGCTGACCGGAGAAACCGGCGCGGGCAAATCCATTTTGCTGGATTGCCTGGGGTTTGTTCTTGGCTGGCGTGGCCGTGCCGAACTGGTGCGCAGCGGCGCCGCTCAGGGCGAGGTGACGGCGGTGTTCTCTCTGCCGCCGGATCACCCGGCGCGGGCGGTTCTGGCCGAGGCCGGGATCGATGCCGGAGATGAGCTGATCCTGCGTCGCGTCAACAATGCCGATGGGCGCAAGACGGCCTGGATCAATGACCGGCGCAGTTCGGGTGAGGTGCTGCGTGCGCTCTCTGAAACCCTTGTGGAACTGCATGGCCAGCATGATGATCGCGGTCTGCTGAACCCTCGCGGGCATCGTCAGCTTCTGGATGCGTTTGCCGGAACCGATCTGGGGCCGCTTCGCGCTGCCTGGAACGGACGAAGAGACGCGGCGGCTGCGCTGCGTGATGCCGAGATGCGGCTGGAACAGGCCCGCGCGGAAGAGGGTTTCCTGCGCCACGCCGTGAAAGAGCTGGACGATTTCGACCCCGAACCCGGCGAGGATGAGCGTTTGGACAGCGCCCGCCGCGCCATGCAGGCAGCCGAGCGGATCCGTGAGGATGTTGCCCGCGCGGCGCAGGCGCTTGGTCCTGACGGGGCCGAGGGTGCGATGCTGGATGCAAATCGCTGGCTTGAGGGGGCGGCGGATAAGGCCGGGGAACGTCTCGATGTCGCGATATCCGCGCTGTCACGCGCCCTGATCGAACTCGGAGAAGCCAGTTCAGGGGTTGAGGATGCGCTTCGCGAGATGAGCTTTGATTCGCATGAGCTTGAGGCGACCGAGGAACGTCTGTTTGCGTTGCGGGCGCTTGCCAGAAAGCACGATACCGCGCCGGACGATCTTCCCGTGCTGGCCGATCAGCTTCGTGCGCGGCTTGAGGCTCTGGATGCCGGGGCAGAGGATATCACCCGGCTTCGGGAAGCGCTTGCGGAGGCCGAACGGATCTATGATGCGGAAACCGAAAAAATCCATGAGATTCGCAAAGCGGCTGCGGGGCTTCTGGATGCTGCGATGGCCACGGAACTGGCACCGCTGAAAATGGAGCGTGCCGTGTTCGAGACGCGGCTGGAACCGGCGGAGCCCGGACCGGACGGGCGCGATGCGGTGGCGTTCACCGTCGCGACGAATCCCGGTGCGCCTGCCGGACCGCTGGACAAGATCGCGTCGGGCGGTGAGTTGTCGCGCTTTCTGCTGGCGCTGAAAGTCAGTCTGGCACGGGGAAACGATGCTCTGACGCTGATTTTCGATGAGATCGACCGTGGCGTCGGCGGTGCGACGGCGGATGCTGTCGGGCGTCGTCTGGCACGTCTGGCTGAGAGCGCTCAGGTTCTGGTGGTCACCCATTCGCCGCAGGTGGCGGCGCTTGGCTCGGTGCATTTCAAGGTTGCGAAGCAGGTCGATAACGGCATGACCACAAGCCGGGTTGATGCACTGGATCAGAAGGACAGGATCGATGAGATCGCGCGGATGCTGTCGGGCGAATATGTGACGGATGCCGCCCGCGATGCCGCGCGGTCGCTGGTGGACAGGTGATCAGTCGAGGATTTTGTTCACTTCCCGGATCACCGACTGAACCTGACCGGATTGAGAGTCGACCCGGATCAGGTAATTATTGAACACAGCGTAATTGCTGCCCGGAAGCTCTGGGCCCAAGCCGTAGCGCCCGGGATGCGAGATGATATGCAACTGATCATTCGCCACCACTTCACCGATCTGGATCTTGCCGCTCTCAGTTGAGCGCGTGTGCTCAGCCTCGCTGGAGGGAACAAGCGTGGCGGCGAAAGCGGCTGCGGCGGCGGCGAAAACGAAAGCGATATTGCCGGGTGACATGGGTCTGCTCAGTAGTTTTTTCTTCTTGATCCCCGGAAACGTCGAACAGACCGATGCGGTTCCCGTCAGAATGACTATTCTGTACTGTTTTTCTCAGCCGTTGCGGCCTCGCGTTTCGAATCTGGGCAGCATTGCGGAAAAATCGCGTCCTGCGCCGTCTTCCTCGGTCACGAAGCGATCGTAAAGCTGCGTCGCAAGGGCACCGACCGGAGTATCGGCATCGACGCTTGCGGCGGCCTGCTGCGCCAGTTTCAGATCCTTCAGCATCAGATCGGCAGCAAATCCGGGCTTATAGTCGTTATCCGCCGGAGATTGCGGCCCGACTCCGGGGGCGGGACAATAGGCGTTCATCGACCAGCTATAACCCGATGAGGTTGAAACAACGTCGAACATTTTCTGACGGTCCAGACCTAGCTTGTCGGCAAGCGCGAAGGCCTCGCAGGTGACGATCATCGTCGCGCCGAGGATCATGTTATTGCAGATCTTGGCGGACTGCCCCGCTCCGGCCGCGCCGCAATGGACGGCCTTCTGCCCCATGATCTCGAAGAGCGGCTTCACCGTGGCGAAAGCCTCGTCTCCACCACCGACCATAAAGGTCAGCGTGCCGCCCGATGCACCCGCGATACCGCCCGAGACCGGGGCGTCCAGTGTGCCCAACCCGGCCTTCTTCGCGTCATCCGCAACGGCAAGCGCGGATTCCACGTCCACCGTCGAGCAATCGCACAGCACCGCGCCGCGCTGCATGGCCGGAATTATCTCGGCTGCGACGCTGCGCAGAATCTGGCCATTCGGCAGCATGGTGATCACCACATCGGCGCCTTCCGCTGCCTGCGCGGCAGAGTCGGCGGCAATCAGCGGAGCCTCGGCCTTGTTCGCGACATCGAATGCCTGCACCTCATGACCGGCCTTGGCGAGGTTGATCGCCATCGGCATGCCCATATTCCCCAATCCGATAAACCCGATTTTCATTTGGCGGCTCCTCCTAATTCGTAAAATTCAGCTCTGCATCGCCAAGCGGCGACAGAACGGCCTCGACGGCCTGATCGGACGCATCGGCGGACCATGCAGGGTTGCGGTCCTTGTCGATGATCTGTGCGCGGACTCCTTCGATAAAGTCTCCGTCCTGCGTAGCGCGATGCGTGAAGCGATATTCGCGGGCAAGACTGTCCTGCATCCGCGAATCCTTGCGGGCCTCGCGGACCAGACGCAGACCGGCGGCCATCGAAAGCGGTGAGTTCCGGCCAATGGGTTTGAGGCTGTCAGTATCGCCCTGCGCCTCAAGACGGGCAATGATTTCGCCGATACTATCCGCTTCGAATGCGGACAGATCCCGCGCGGCGAGGGCGGATTCCGGAGGAGTTTGCCCCTTGATTGCCGAAATATCCGCGGTTTCGGCAAGCCGGTCGCTCAGCGCGGTCCATTGATCTTCGGGGATATAGTAATCCGCAAAACCGGCATGGATCGCGTCCCCTGCATCCATCCGGTTCGAGGTCATCATCAGATATTCCCCGATACGGCCCGGAGCCTTGCCCAGAAGCCACGATCCGCCGACATCAGGGATCAGCCCGATCCCGGATTCCGGCATCGCGATGCGGGTCGTGTCCCCGACGATCCGGTGACTGGCATGGCCTCCGACACCGACGCCGCCACCCATGACGAAACCGTTCATGAAGGCAATGACGGGTTTGGGATAATCCGCGATGGCGGCATTCATCCGGTATTCATCGAAGAAGAATTTCTGCCCCGTGCTGTGGTCCCCGGCCAGCCCCGCCCTGTAGACGGCGGCAATATCGCCCCCCGCGCAAAAGGCCTTTTCACCCTCGGCATCAATGATGATCAGCTCGACCTCGCTGTCATCCTGCCAGTCCAACAATGCGGCGTGAATATCCTTTACCATCTCATGGCTCAGCGCATTCAGCGCCTTGGGCCGGTTGAAGGTCATCCGCCCCGCGCGGCGATCTTTCCGGATTTCCATATCTGCCATCAGCCTGCCTCCGCCAGCAATGCGCGGCTGACGATCAGCCGCATGATCTCATTCGTGCCCTCAAGGATCTGGTGAACGCGCAGATCGCGGACGATTTTCTCGATCCCGTAATCGGCAAGATAGCCATAGCCGCCGTGAAGTTGCAGGCACTGATTTGCGACCTCGAACGCGCGGTCGGTCACATGCAGCTTGGCCATCGCGCAGAATTTCGTCGCATCCGGTGCGCCCTGATCCAGTTTCCACGCGGCTTGCCGCAGGAAGATCCGGGCCGATTGCAGCGCGGTTTCCATCTCGGCCAGCCGGAATTGCAATGCCTGGAACTGATCGAGCGTTTTGCCGAAAGCCTTCCGTTCGGCCATATAGGCCACCGTCTTATCCAGCGCGGCCTGCGCCCCGCCAAGCGCACCGGCCGAGATATTCAGCCGTCCGCCATCCAGCCCGGCCATCGCATAGCGGAAACCGCGCCCATCCTCTCCGATCTGGTTATCCAGAGGGATCAGGCAATCATCGAACTGAACCTGCGCGGTCGGCTGAGCCTTCCAGCCCATCTTGCGCTCGCTGGCACCGAAGCTGAGTCCCGGCGTGCTGTCCTCGACAACAAGGGTCGAGATGCCATTCGGCCCGTCATCGCCGGTACGGACCATTGTCAGATAGCAGTCGGAATAGCCGCCGCCCGAGATGAACGCCTTGGTCCCGTTCAGCCGGAACCCGTCATTACGCCGCTCGGCCTTCGTCCTGAGGGCCGCCGCATCCGAGCCAGATCCGGGCTCGGTCAGGCAATAGGACCAGATTTTCCGCATCGCGCAAAGATCGGGCAGGAATTTCTGCTTCGCCTCTTCCGAGCCGAATTTGTCGATCATGCCACCGCACATATTATGGATGGATAGGAAGCTGCCGACCGAGGGACAGGCCATCGCAAGCGCCTCGAAGACAAGCGTTCCGTCCAGACGCGAAAGCCCCGATCCTCCGTATTTCTCGGAGACGAAAATTCCGCCCAGACCGAGTTCTGCGACCTTGGCCCATAACTCGCGTGGAATCGTACCTTCGATTTCCCATGCTTCGGCGTAAGGGGCGATTTCTCCGGCGCCGAAATCCCGCGCCATCTCGAAAATCGCCTGCTGTTCTTCGCTTGGCGAAAAATCCATTCCCTGCTCCTCCCTGTTTTGCCGGGCTGACAGCGGACCGGCCGCCGCGCCCCTCCGCTCTTTCCTGTCCAGACCGTGAAGCAGCGAAACCCGCGAGGCAACGCTGCTGGACGATACTGTTCAGGCAACTGAGCGGCAGAAAATGGCGGCGAGGAGATCGCCCTCGCCGCCATATGATCAGTCCATCGCCTTGAAGTTGAACTCGCCGCCTTCCTTGATTCCCGAGGGCCAGCGGGCGGTGACGGTCTTGGTCCGCGTATAGAAGCGGAATGCGTCCGGGCCGTGCTGGTTCAGGTCACCGAAGCCGGATTTCTTCCAGCCGCCGAATGTGTGATAGGCCAGCGGCACCGGGATCGGGACATTGATCCCGACCATGCCGATATTGATGCGGCTGGCGAAGTCGCGCGCCGTATCGCCGTCACGCGTATAGATCGCCGTTCCGTTGCCGTATTCATGATCGAGCGCCAGCCCGATCGCCTCTTCATAGGACCCTGCGCGGACAGTGGACAGAACCGGGCCGAAGATCTCGGTCTTGTAGATATCCATGTCGGGCGTCACCCGGTCGAAAAGATGGGGGCCGACGAAGAAACCGTCCTCATATCCCTGAAGGCTGAAATCGCGGCCATCCACGACCAGTTCCGCCCCCTGATCTATGCCGGACTGAACAAGGCGGTGGATGTTTTCCTTCGCCGCTTTTGTGACGACGGGGCCGTAATCTACATCGTCTCCGGCGGTGTAGGGACCGACTTTCAGCTTCTCGATCCGCGGAACCAGCTTTTCGATCAGCGCATCGGCGGTCTTGTCGCCGACCGGCACCGCGACCGAGATCGCCATGCAGCGTTCGCCTGCCGCACCATATCCGGCACCGACAAGCGCATCCGCCGCCTGATCCAGATCGGCGTCGGGCATGATGATCATATGGTTCTTCGCGCCGCCGAAGCATTGCGCCCGCTTTCCGGTCCTGGCGGCTTCCTCATAGATATACTGCGCAATCGGGGTCGAGCCGACAAATCCGATTGCCTGTATCACCTCGCTTTGCATTAGCGCATCGACCGCGCCCTTATCACCATTGATGACCTGAAGCACGCCATCCGGCAGGCCCGCCTCTTTCCACAATGCCGCCAGCATCAGCGGAACCGAGGGATCGCGTTCGGAGGGTTTCAGGATCATGGCATTCCCGGCGGCAAGCGCGGGACCCATTTTCCACAGAGGGATCATCGCAGGGAAGTTGAACGGGGTGATTCCCGCCACGACGCCAAGCGGCTGGCGCATCGAATACATGTCGATGCCGGGACCGGCACCGTCCGTATATTCGCCCTTCAGAAGATGCGGCGCACCTATGCAGAACTCGATCACCTCCAGCCCGCGCTGAACGTCGCCCTTTGCATCGGGGAAGGTCTTGCCATGCTCGGCGGAGAGCGCTTCGGCCAGCTTGTCCATGTCGCGGTTCAGCAGGCCAACCATGTTCATCATCACCCGCGCCCGGCGCTGCGGGTTGGTGGCCGCCCATGCGGGCTGCGCCTTTGCGGCGCTGTCGATTGCGGCGGTCATCTCGTCCCGGGAGGCAAGCGCGACCTTCGCCTGAACCTCGCCGGTTGCCGGGTTATAGACATCGGCGAAATTGCCAGAGCCGCCAGCGACTTCCTTCCCGTCGATCCAGTGTCCGATCTCTTTCATGCGATCCTCCTCAAAACTAAGCTGTGCACAGGTTATCTTGCGAAAATACCTCTATAAAGGCAGAATTAGGCAAAAGGATTTTGCAATTTTGCACGGGTTAGATGGATTGGGATGATCTGAGAGTGTTTCTGGCGGTGGCCCGTGAGGACGGGCTGTCGCGGGCGGGGAAGCGGCTGGCGATGGATCCCTCGACCGTGGGTCGCCGGATCGGGCGGCTGGAAAGCGCGTTGGGCCATCCGCTTTTCGTGAAATCTCCGCAGGGATATGCGCTGACCCCCGAGGGTGAGCGGCTGATTCCCCATGCCGAGGCGGCTGAGCAGGCGCTGACAGGCGCTGCCGATTCGCTTGGCCGTGCCGGAGAACTGACCGGACAGCTTCGCATCGGTGCGCCGGATGGCTGCGCGAATTACCTGTTGCCGCAGGTTGCGGCGGCGCTGTGTGATCTGCATCCGGGGCTGGATATCCAGATCGTCGCTTTACCGCGCGTCTTTAATCTGTCCAAGCGAGAGGCCGATTTCGCCGTGGCGGTCAGCCCGCCGGAAAGCGGGCGGTTGGTTGTACAGCGGCTGTGCGATTATCATCTGCATCTGGCTGCGCATCCCGATTATCTTGCCGTCCGTCCGAAGATCGAAAGCCTTGCCGATCTGCGCGATCACCGGCTGATCGGCTATATCCCGGACATGATCTTCGACCGTGAGCTGGATTATCTTGCGCCGCTTCTGGAACAATCCGGTTCGGGACCCGCGCAGATCAGTTCGAACTCGGTATCGGTCCAGATGCAGGCGATCAGAGGCGGGGCCGGGATCGGTATCGTCCATGATTTTGCCATCCCGCTGACGCCCGGCGTGGTGCCTGTCCTGACGACGCAATTCACCCTGACGCGCAGCTTCTGGCTGATCCGTCACGCGGATGACCGGCGTTCGGAACGGCTGAACAGACTGGCCGGAGAATTGGCACAAGGCTTGCGGGCAGAGGTCGCGCGGCTGGAATCTGCTGCCGAAAACGCGGCGGACCCTTGACCTCCTGCGCGGTTACGACAGACTGAACCGGCAAGCACGGAGGCCAACATGCTGGTTAAGCAAATACTTTCGCTCAAAGCTGCCGGAGCGCCGGAGATCGTCACCATTGCGTCGGATGCAACCGTTGCCGACGCTGCCAGATTGCTGGCCGAGAAGCGTATCGGCGCGATTGTCGTCAGCGATGACGGCGCCCGGCCAGCCGGGATCCTCTCCGAGCGCGATATCGTGCGCGAGCTGAGCAAGCAGGGGGCGGATGTTTTACAGCGCCCGGTCAGCGAACTGATGACGCGCAAGGTCTCTACCTGCCTGACGGGCGAGGATACGCTGGCCGTTCTGGAGCGTATGACCGAAGGCCGTTTCCGGCACCTTCCCGTGGTCGATGAGGACGGAAATATGCTGGGAATCGTCTCGATCGGGGACGCGGTCTCGGCGCGTCTGAAAGAGCTGAGCGACGAAAAAGACGCGCTCACCGGCATGATCATGGGCTCCTGACGCCGCTGCGCCGGACCGGACCGCTTCACTTTGCCACATGTTCCGGGCCATGACCGCCCGTTCTACTAAACAAAAGGACAGAAAATGCGTGTCGCCCTCTATCCCGGGACGTTCGATCCCATCACCCTGGGCCATCTCGATATCATCGAGCGTGCAATGGCGCTTGTGGACCGTCTGGTGATCGGAGTCGCCATCAACCGGGATAAGGGGCCGCTTTTCGACCTTGAGGAGCGTGTGGCGATGGTTCAGCGCGAATGCGATTCGGTGGTGCAGAAAACCGGCGGAGAAATCCTTGTGCATCCGTTCGAGAATCTGCTGATCGACTGCGCACGCGATGTGGGTGCCTCGGTCATTATTCGTGGCCTGCGGGCCGTGGCCGATTTCGAGTATGAGTTCCAGATGGTCGGGATGAACCGCGCTCTGGATTCCAATATCGAGACCGTGTTCCTGATGGCCGATGCGGACCGCCGGGCGATTGCCTCGAAACTGGTGAAAGAGATCGCCCGGTTGGGTGGGGATGTTTCCAAATTCGTGACGCCCCATGTCATGAATGCGCTGCATGAAAAGTTGGGGAGAACAAGCTGATCGCAGAGAGGGCCGCGTTTCCTCTCATGTGAAGGGAAGGAGCACGGAATGACGGGGCAGGTTTCTGACCTTGAGACGATAGAGGACGGACCGGATCATATTCCCGAGCCGGTCGGAATCGGATTTGACGCAATCGGCAGAAGTCTCCGCGCCGGCTGGCAGGATTTCCGGCGTGCGCCGGGCTATGGGCTGTTTTTCTCGGCCTTCTATGTTCTGGGTGGGCTGGTGCTGACGGCGGTTGCCCTTGCATCAGGGCAGGAATGGTGGCTGATGCCGTTCATCGTCGGGTTTCCGCTGATCGCACCCTTCGCCGCCGTAGGTCTTTATGATGTCAGCAGGCGGCTTGAGGAGCAGAAACCGCTGATCTGGCGCGAGGTTCTGGGGACGGTCTTCGCGCAGAAAGACCGGCAACTGCCCTCTATGGCGATGGTCGTGCTGTTGATGTTCATGTTCTGGGTCTTTGTCGCCCATACGACATTCGCGCTGTTCATGGGCGTGTCGGCCCTGACCAATATCACAAGCTCTCCCGAGGTCATTTTTCAGGGCCGCGGCCTGCTTATGCTTCTGATCGGCTCACTGATCGGCGCCGGATTCGCCGCCGCGCTGTTCAGCATGACAATTGTCGGCCTGCCGCTGCTGCTGGATCGCGAGGTGGATTTCATTACCGCCATCATCACCTCAATCCGTGCTGTTGCGCGAAATCCGGTCGTGCTGCTTGTCTGGGGACTGGTGATCGCGGCGGTGCTGTTTATCGGCATCCTGCCCTGCTTTCTCGGGCTGTTCATCGCCCTGTCGCTTCTTGGTCATGCCAGTTGGCATATCTATCGCGAGCTTATGCCCGATGATCAGGGCGAGGATGAATGAGCCAAGAAAAAAGGGGCCATATGGCCCCTGAATTCCGGTAATCGTCAGACCGACTTACTCTTTGCTGGATGCCTCGGGCGGAGCCAGCTTCTTGGTGCCGCCCTGTGCAAGCGGATCGTCCTGACGCTGAACCGAACCCTCGAAATGAGCGCCCGATTCGATGGCAATGGTCTTGTGGATGATGTCGCCTTCGACCCGTGCGGTCGAGGACAGGCGAACCTTCAGCCCGCGCAGCCGTCCGACGACGCGGCCATTGACGATCACCTCATCGGCAAGCACTTCGCCACGAACCGTGGCGGTATCGCCGATGGTCAGTTGACGGGCGCGGATATCGCCTTCGACCGTTCCTTCGATCTGGACGTCGCCTGCGGTTTGCAGGTCGCCCTTGATGGTCAGGTCCGACGACAGAACGGACGGGGCCGAACGTGTGCGCTGTTGCTGTGGTTGTGTCGCAGGGGTCGATGCCGGTTCCTTCGGCGATTCGATCGAAGCTGCGGATTCGGATTCGACCGTGGGGGCCGTGGTGCGATTCGGGGTTTCTGTCACGCGAGACTTAGAAAACATTCTGTGCCGCCTTGATGAAGCTCATGGGGTTTACGGCCTCGCCATTGACCCGGACTTCATAGTGAAGATGCGGGCCGGTCGAGCGTCCTGTATTCCCCATATCACCGATCTGTGCGCCGCGCGATACCTTCTGGCCAACCTTTACACGGATCTTTGATAGATGTGCGAAACGGGTCTCGGTGCCAAGCGCATGCTCGATCTTGATGAAGTTGCCATAACCGCTCTGCCGCCCGGCAAAGGTCACGACACCGTCGGCGGTCGCAAGAACCGGAGTTCCGATGGGTCCGGCCAGATCGATTCCCTTATGCATCCGGCCCCAACGTGCGCCGAAACCCGAGGTGAACCGGAATGCCGACTGAACCGGCATGGTCAGGGGAAGTTTGGAACTGGCGATGCGATAGCGGTTGACCGTATCCAGGCTGACGATGATTTCATCGGCACGCGCTTCGGTCCGGCTGATCGCGGCATTGCCGCTTGTCGAGACCGTGGCCTCATTCAGCGGGCCGCCCTGGCCCGTATAGCCCTGATCGACCTGAGCCAGCAATTCCTCGGTATTCAGGCCGATATTGTCGAACATTTCCTGAAACGGCACCACGGATGCGGCAAGCGCGTCCTCGATCTGCGTGAACAGCTCATCGTTGCGGGTCAGAAGCTGTTCCTGTTCGGCCTTCACGGCGGCGGCCTCTGCCTGCGCGATACGGGCGGTTTCGGCAGCCTCGTCGCGGGCCTCGGCGGTGGCGCGAAGCTTGTCGTTCAGGACTGTCAGCGCCAGCTCATGCTCGGGTGCCGATGTTTCGGATGCTTTCGGCAGGGCGGCCAGAGCGCTGCCCAGTCTTTCCTGCATCGCATCCAGCCCGGCTTCCAGTTCCTGCTTCTGCTGCTGCGTCGCCAGAAGTTCGGCCTGATATTTCGAGACCTGATCCAGAGCCACGGCAAAGCGAAGCTGCGCTTCCTTCGCCTCGGATGCGCGGGCGTCGCGTTCTTCGGCAAGCGCGGTCAGGCGCGACTCATAAGCGGATTGAGCACCGGCAGAGCGGTTATCGCCGCCGCCGATATGTTCATAGGCCAGCAGCGCCCCCGATATGATCGCCCATCCGACAAGCAGCGCGGTGCCGCCAAGCAGGCCCAATTGCGTTGCGGGACGCAAATGAATCACCCGGGTTGAGGCTTCACTTCTTAAAAACACACGTTTCTCAGAAAACACACGCGCAAGCGCAGAACTCGGACGGTCGGACAAGGCAGCTATCCCCGGCAATTCTTTGATTTCGTGCCCGTTATGAGCATCTTTGCAGATTTCGCCCCAAATCAGGACGAAGGTGATTGACAGTCGTAAACAGGACACAGGCCATAGTTTCAACCGAATTGCTCGGGAACTGCCGGGAACTGGCAATAACCTGCCATCAGCGGCGGATTATTGCCGATTCTGGTGCGGAAACCGGGTTAACCGGAACCTGAGGCGTCGCCTTGCTGACAGAAGACGGCGCGGTTAATCAAGATGCAGAGGCAGACGGGATGATGGACGGTGACGACGGGAAACGTGATTACGATCTTCGTGCTGATCGTGCTGCTCTTCGTGGCGGATGCGCTGTGGCTTCACTGGAACCTGCCGGTGGAAGTCGGCAAGCGTTTTGTCGGATTTGTCGAATATCTCAGCTTCTGGCGCTGAGGGCGGCGCTCCGGGGTTTGCACATGCAGAGAAAAAGTCCCATAAGCAGTTCGAAACCAGTCTGCGGAGGTTTATTATGGCTGTGAAAGTGGCAATTAACGGGTTCGGTCGGATCGGACGCAACATTCTGCGTGCCATCGTCGAATCCGGTCGGGATGATATCCAGGTCATCGCGATCAACGATCTCGGCCCGGTCGAGACGAATGCGCATCTTATCCGGTTCGACAGTGTGCATGGCCGCTTTCCCGGCGAAGTCAAAGTCGATGGCGACACCATTGATGTCGGTCGCGGCCCCATCAAGGTCACGGCGATCCGGAATCCGGCGGAGCTGCCCTGGGGCGATGTCGATGTCGTTCTGGAATGCACCGGCATCTTTGCCGACAAGGAAAAGGCCAAGGTCCATCTTGAAAACGGCGCCAGCCGCGTTCTCGTGTCCGCTCCGGCCAAGGGCGCGGATGCGACCATCGTTTACGGCGTGAACCAGGATACGCTGACCAAGGACGACCTGATCGTTTCGAATGCAAGCTGCACCACCAACTGCCTCTCGCCGGTGGCAAAGGTCCTGAACGACGCTGTCGGGATCGAGCGTGGCTTCATGACCACCATTCACAGCTATACCGGCGACCAGCCGACGCTGGATACGCTGCATAGCGATCTTTACCGTGCGCGTGCTGCTGCCGTGTCGATGATCCCGACCTCGACCGGTGCCGCCAAGGCTGTCGGTCTGGTTCTGCCGGAACTTAACGGCAAGCTTGATGGCGTGGCGATCCGTGTGCCGACGCCGAATGTCTCGGTTGTCGACCTGACTTTCCAGGCGGCCCGCGATACCACCGTCGAAGAGATCAATGAGGCGATCAAGAAAGCCGCCGATGGCCAGCTGAAAGGCATTCTGGGCTATACGGATCAGCCGAATGTCTCGATCGACTTCAACCATGATCCGCACAGCTCGATCTTCGCTCTGGACCAGACGAAGGTCATGGATGGCCGTATGTGCCGTGTGCTGACTTGGTACGATAATGAATGGGGCTTCTCGAACCGCATGGCCGATACGGCCGTCGCAATCGGCAAGCTGATCTGAGCCCGATAACCCGAGCTTAACGAAAACGGCCCCTTCGCGGGGCCGTTTTTCCGTTCCAGCAGGCGAATAACGCCGCCTGCGTCGATCCGTTATCAGCCCCTGCCGCGACTCGCAGCCTTGGTCAGACGCCGTGCATTCGCCTTTGTCCGGCGGCTATAGGGGTTAAGAGCCGCAGTCATCATCTGATCATAGCTGGCACCGCGTGTGACGGCTTTCATGATCGCCGTACCCGATTCCTGCGCCGCATCCAGCTTCTCCTGAACCATGCGTTGAGGTTCATTGCTGCTTTGCGGCATAAACCCCATCAGCCCGGCAATACGCATGCCGATAACCATCTGAGATTCAATGGCAATCTGGGTAACCTGAACCCATAAACGGGTCGCTTCGGCTATGCCTTGTGGAAGAAATCCCATGCTGAATACACCTTTTTACGTTGAGGTTATGCTGCACCTGCAAAATGAAAATTTCAACCCTTCTCCTGTGCAATGCTGCATCCCGCCTTTTCTCGCGCGTCATGTCGGTATACTCGGATAATCATGAAAAAATCACTGACGATCCGCCGCCCCGATGACTGGCACCTGCATTTGCGGGACGGAGATATGCTGAAAGCCGTTGCGCCGCACTCCGCCGAATTCGGGAGGGCCATCATCATGCCCAATCTGGTGCCGCCCGTCGTGACCGGCGAACAGGCAGGCGCTTATCGCGACCGGATCATGCAGGCTCTGCCCGAAGGCGCGGCGCTTCGGCCTCTGATGACGCTGTACCTGACCGAGGCGACCGATCCGAATGATGTCGTCGCCGCCCATGCGGACGGGCTGATCGCTGCGGTGAAGCTGTATCCTGCCGGTGCCACGACGAACTCGTCCAGCGGTGTGACCGATTTCGACAAGGTCCGCCCCGTGCTTGAGGCGATGGCCGATGCCGATGTGCCGCTATGCGTGCATGGCGAAGTCACCGATCCCGAAGTCGATATTTTCGACCGTGAGGCGGTGTTCATCGAGCGTGTGTTGGACCCGGTGCGCCGCGCGACTCCGGGGCTGCGTGTGGTGATGGAGCATATCACCACCGAAGATGGCGTTGCCTATGTGCGCGATAACGCCGCCGGACAGGCGATGGGGGGAACAATCACGACCCATCACCTTGTCATCAACCGCAATGCGATCCTCGCAGGAGGAATCAGACCGCATTATTACTGCCTGCCAGTCGCCAAACGCGAGAAACACCGTCTGGCGCTGAGACAGGCCGCAATGTCGGGGCAGGGGCCGTTCTTCCTCGGTACCGATTCCGCGCCGCATACCGACAGCGCCAAGCTTCAGCCCTGTGGCTGCGCCGGTTGCTTTACCGCGCCGAACACAATGGCGATTCTGGCGCAGATCTTCGACGATGAAGACCGTCTGGACCGGCTTGAGGCGTTTACCTCACTCAACGGGCCGGAATTCTACCGGATGGCGCCCAATGACGCTACCGTCGTCATGCGCCGCCACGACGCGCCGATCAGCTTCCCCGACCGGATTACTGTCGGGGATGAAACCGTGACGGTGTTCGATCCCGGTTTCGACCTTTTCTGGCAGATGGAGCCCGCATGAGCCTTTCCTTCCCCGCGCAAGACGAAATCGCCCGCCTGACTGCCCGTGCCCTGCTGGAAATCAAGGCCGTGGACTTCAACGCTGCCGAGCCGTTCACCTATGCCTCGGGGCTGAAAGGTCCGACCTATGTCGATTGCCGACGGATCATTTCCTATCCCCGCGTCCGGTCGACGCTGATGGATTTTCTTGCGGCGACGGTTTTGCGCAATGCCGGGTTTGAAGCGTTCACCAATGTGGCGGGCGGTGAAACCGCCGGTATTCCCTTCGGTGCGATGGTGGCAGAGCGTCTGTCCCTTCCGATGACCTATGTGCGCAAGAAGCCCAAGGGCTATGGCAGGAATGCCCGGATCGAGGGGCGGATGGACGAAACCGACCGGGTGCTTCTGGTCGAGGATCTGACCACCGATGGCGGCTCGAAGCTCAGCTTCGTCGATGCAATCCGCGAGACCGGTGCCGCATGCGGACATACGGCGGTGATCTTCTATTACGGGATTTTCCCCGAAACGACGCAGCGACTGGCCGATCACGGTGTTGCGCTGCATCACCTCTGCACCTGGTGGGACGTTCTGGCCGAGGCAAAGGCGCAGCAGGTTTTCGACCCTGCGACCCTCTCGGAAGTCGAAGCTTTCCTGAGCGATCCTCGCGGCTGGCAGCAGCGTAATCCCTGACTGCGCAGCGCTTCGGCGGCAAATCGCGACGCGTAACTCTCTGCTTTTGCGGGGAAAGATGGCGTGAATTTTATCCACAGTTCATCCCCAGCCTTACCCACCAGATTTTACGCCATACCCGTTCAGATTTGGCATATATTGTGGCATAGAGGCGGCTTCAAAAACTGATAATAACGGCACGGACAGGGTGATGAGCGAAATCAGGGCATTGCAGCAGGTTGCCCCTGCGGCAGATTCGGATGAACAGAGCGTACCGTTTTCTATCGAGGCCGAGCAGCAATTGCTTGGGGCCTTGCTGACGAATAACGATGTGTTCGACCGCGTCAGCCAGTTGCTGAAGCCCGAGCATTTCTATGAACCCGTCCATTCCCGCATCTTCCAGATCGCCTCAGAGCGGATCCGCAAGAATGCCCTTGCCAGCCCGGTGACGCTGAAAGCCTTCATGGAGGACGATGCCGGTCTGAAAGATCTTGGCGGGCCTGCCTATCTTGCGCGTATCGCTGCGGCGGCGATTTCGGCCTATGCGGCGCGGGATTATGCGCAGATGATCCGCGAATTCGCCCTGCGCCGCGATCTGATCACGCTCGGTCAGGATATTTCCGCCCGTGCGGCCTCGGTCCGGGTCGAGGACGATGCCGAAGAACAGATCAAGGCGGCAGAGCAGACGCTGTACAAGCTGGGTGAGCAGGGTGTCGCCGAGCGCGGTTTCCAGTCCTTTCTGAAAGCGGTGACCGGGGCGGTGGACGCTGCCGCCGCCGCCTATGAGCGGGATGGTCAACTGTCCGGTATCCCGACCGGGCTGCTGGATCTGGATCGCAAGATGGGCGGGCTGAACAATTCGGACCTGATCATCCTTGCCGGGCGTCCGTCGATGGGGAAAACATCGCTGGCGACCAATATCGCATTCAATATCGCCAAGGCGCACAAGACCGGCCAGCTTCCGGACGGGACACAGGGCTCTGTCGCGGGCGGCGTTGTCGGGTTCTTCTCGCTTGAGATGTCGGCTGAACAGCTTGCTGCGAGGATCCTGTCTGAAGCGTCCGAAGTCCCCAGCCATCAGATCCGCTCGGGCGATATGACCGAAGAGGAATTCCGCCGCTTCGTTCAGGCCGCGAATGATCTGCAAAGCTGCCCGCTTTATATCGACGACACGCCTGCGCTTCCGATCAACCAGCTTGCGGGCAGGGCGCGGAAACTGAAGCGGACGCATGGGCTGGATCTGCTGATCGTGGACTATCTTCAGCTTCTCAAGGCGGCCAGTGCCAAGGATAGTCGCGTCAACGAAGTGTCCGAAATCACCCAAGGGCTGAAGGCCGTCGCGAAAGAACTGAACATCCCTGTGATCGCGCTGTCCCAGCTTTCCCGTCAGGTCGAGAGCCGCGAGGATAAACGCCCGCAGCTTTCCGATCTGCGCGAATCCGGCTCGATTGAGCAGGACGCCGATATCGTGATGTTCGTGTTCCGCGAGGAATACTACAAGGAACGTGAGAAACCTGCGGATCATGAGCTGGAGAAGCTGGCCAAATGGCAAGAGGTGATGAACGCTGTTCATGGCAAGGCCGAGGTCATTATCGGCAAGCAGCGCCACGGGCCTATCGGCACGGTTGAGCTTGCATTCGAGGGGCGCTTTACCCGTTTCGGAAATCTGGAAAAGACCCGCCAATCCGAATGGGATTAACGCTCTGACAGGTCCTGTTACGGGTAAACTGTCCATTCTGATCTGGCCGTCCTTGCGGGCCGATGATCATTCTGTCAGCAGCGCATTTCCGCGTGATCGGATCAGGGGATTTTGGTGGATTTCATCGCGAGTTCTGATCCTTCGGCCTCATCCGCGGCCTCGCCTGCGATCAGGAACAGCTCTCCCGCATCTTCCATACGGCGGATTGCGGCCACGATTTCGGTCATGGCGTCCTCTGCTTCAGATGCCGTTACCCGGCCAAGGGCCTCAGCTTCTTCGCGCAGCGAGTCGGCCATGCGCGACGACATGCTGGACAGGATGAATTCAGCCGTCGGCAGACTGGCGTTCTTTGCGCCCCGGATTGCGCGTTGCAG
This sequence comes from Paracoccus aerodenitrificans, assembly GCF_027913215.1. Lineage (GTDB taxonomy): Bacteria > Pseudomonadota > Alphaproteobacteria > Rhodobacterales > Rhodobacteraceae > Paracoccus > Paracoccus aerodenitrificans. The sequence continues at coordinate 2,458,249 of NZ_CP115784.1, read as the reverse complement.
CGAAAGCGGTTCAACCTCGCGCGTAATCCGGGGAATGTCGCGCGGATCGACGCGTTTGGGAATATTGACCCAGGTGAAGATGGATTTCCGCACCTCCTGCGCGAAATTCGCATCGTCTTCATCCAGACCGCTGAGAACCTCATCGCGTGTGCCGGATGTCGTGAAGTTCAGGATCGCGCCGACCTTTTCGACGGGCCCGCCATCCATTGCCGGGCGGGCCAGGCTTTCTGCGGCCTGCAAAAGCGCGATACCGATCCGGCGCAGGGCAGGGGCCTCGATATCGCCGGTCAGCGACATTGCATAGGCGATCTGACGCGCCCTTGCAGGCGAAATCAGCGCAAATGTCCCGGCCGCCTTTGGGACGGGCAGCTTCGAGAACATCACCGCCGCAATTTCGGTCGCTTCGGTTTCGGCAAGCTGGCGCAGATGATCCGGCTGCATCGCGGCGATCCGTTCCCACGGGTCCGAGCCGCCTGTCACCGCCGCCATCCGCCGCAGCCGGTCGGTCGTATCCTGAGACAGCGTTCCGTCCAGAACCTCAAGCGTGCTGTCCATCCCCTCCGGAAAGGTCAGCCCGACCTCTTCCAGCGATTCGCAGAATTCTTCCACCACCTGATCACGGGTCGTCCGGTCAACCATGCTCATCACCGCCATTTCATGAGCAAGTGCGGCCTGCGCGGATTGCGGAAGCCGTTCGAGCGACAGTTTTTCCCCGTCGCCGATCAGCAACCTGACAATCACCGCCGCCTTTTGCCGTGGTGTCAGCATCGGTTCCAGCATTATCCTTGACCCCGCATGATTCGCGGGATCAAATCTGGCATAGAAGGTTTAAGCCCGGGTTAGCCGGCCTGCCCGAAAACCCGTGCGAAGATCGTATCGACATGTTTGGTGTGATAGCCGAGATCGAATTTTTCCTCGATCTCGGAGGGAGACAGCGCTGCCGTCACCTCGGCATCGGCAAGCAGCTCTTCCTTGAAATCCTTGCCGTCCTCCCAGACTTTCATCGCGTTTCGCTGCACCAGGCGATAGGCGTCCTCACGTGAAACCCCGGCCTGAGTCAGGGCCAGAAGAACCCTCTGGCTCATCACCAGACCCTTAAACTTGTTCATATTCGCAAGCATATTGTCGGGATAGATCACCAGTTTTTCAATCACCCCGGCCAGCCGGTTCAGCGCGAAATCCAGCGTGATGGTCGCATCCGGGGCGATGCCGCGTTCGACCGAGGAATGGCTGATATCGCGTTCATGCCACAGCGCCACATTCTCCATCGCCGGGATCACCGCCATGCGCACCAGCCGCGCCAGACCGGTAAGGTTCTCGGTCAGGACCGGGTTGCGCTTATGCGGCATCGCCGATGAGCCCTTCTGCCCGGCGCTGAAGAATTCCTCGGCCTCCAGCACCTCGGTGCGCTGCATATGGCGGATCTCGATGGCGACATTCTCGATGCTGGACGCGATCACGCCGAGGGTTGCAAAGAACATGGCATGGCGGTCGCGGGGAATGACCTGCGTGCTGATCGCCTCGGGGCGGAGGCCCATTTTCGCGCAAACATGTTCCTCGACCGCCGGGTCGATATTGGCGAAAGTGCCGACGGCACCGCTGATCGCGCCGGTCGCGACTTCCCAGCGGGCGCGTTCAAGGCGCTTCCGGTTTCGCTCCATTTCGGCGTAGAAACGCGCGAAGGTCAGGCCCATCGTGGTGGGTTCGGCGTGGATGCCGTGGCTGCGGCCGATGCGCACCGTATCCTTGTGCTCGAAGGCACGTTTTTTCAGCGCGGTCAGCAGCTTATCCATATCTGCCAGCAGGATATCAGCCGCGCGGACAAGCTGGACGTTCAGCGTGGTGTCCAGCACATCCGACGAGGTCATGCCCTGATGCACGAAACGGGCTTCGTCGCTGCCGATATGTTCGGCCAGATGAGTCAGAAAGGCGATCACGTCATGCTTGGTGACAGCCTCGATTTCATCGATGCGGGCGACGTCGAATTCCACGTCCTTCGCCTTCCAGACCGCCTCGGCATTTTCTCGCGGGATCACACCCAGATCGGCCTGAGCGTCGCAGGCATGGGCCTCAATCTCGTACCAGATGCGGAACTTGGTTTCCGGCGACCAGATGGCGGTCATTTCGGGGCGGGCATAGCGCGGGATCATCGGGGTCTCCTGTCTTTGGCCCGTGCTTTACCCTTTGCGGCCCAGTTCTGCCAGTACGAACAACCGGCATGCGGTGGCCAGCCCGACTTCGGGCGGCCGCGCATGGTCGATTTCCGCGATCACGGCGGCACGGGTCATGTCCCGTCCCTTCGCGATCCGGTCGAGCGCACGCCAGAACGCATTTTCCAGACTGACCGAGGTGCGATGCCCGTCAATCGTCAAGGACCGCTTCGCCGGAACATCCATCGGCGGCAGCTCAATCGTCACGTTTCACCCCGTCGAGATGGCCTGCCGCGCGGTCCCTGTCGGCCTTTTCAGCCGCTTTCTGGGCCTTGTTCCGCCCGAATTTCGCCGCGTTGGCGTCGGCCTGTTTGCGGGCCTCCTCGCGGGATTTCTGCTTGCGGAAACGGTTGAGGTTGGTGATCTGCGTCATGGCTACAGGATAGCGCGGCAGGCCCGTTCAGGAAACGGGCTTTTGAGCGCAGAGCAGATCAACCGGGCCGTTTCCTGTCCGGCCCGGTCATCACGTCATCGGCGCAATCAGATGACGCCCAGCATTCGCATGGCCTCGGCGACACGGACGAAACCGGCGATATTCGCCCCGAGCACATAATCGCCGGGTGCCCCGTACTCATCCGCCGTGGCGGCGCAGGTATCGTGGATCCCCTGCATGATAGAGGCGAGGCGCTCTTCGGTTTTCTGGAAGCTCCAGCTATCGCGGCTTGCGTTCTGCTGCATCTCAAGGGCAGAGGTCGCCACCCCACCTGCATTCGCAGCCTTGCCGGGAGCAAAGAGGACGCCCGCGTTCTGGAAGATATGAACAGCCTCCGGGGTGCAGGGCATATTTGCCCCTTCGCCAACGGCAACCACACCATTGCTGACCAGCTTCTTCGCATCCTTGCCCGAAAGCTCATTCTGGGTGGCGGAGGGCATGGCGACATCGCAGGCGACATCCCAGATCGACCCTTTCTCTGCCGGGATGAAATGCACGTCTCCGCCCTTTTCCTGAGCGTATTCGACGATGCGCCCGCGCCGGACTTCCTTGATGTCCCGCAGCAAGTCAAGATCGATCCCGGCCTCATCGACGACATAGCCGCTGGAATCCGAACAGGCGATAACCGTGCCGCCGAAGGACTGCACCTTCTTGATCGTATAGATCGCCACATTGCCCGATCCCGAGACCACGACGCGCTTGCCGTCGAAATCGCTGTTCTTTGTTTCAAGCATTGCCTTGACGAAATAGGTGTTCCCGTATCCCGTCGCCTCGGTCCGGGCGCGTGAGCCACCATAGGCAAGCGCCTTGCCTGTGAATACCCCTGCCTCATAGCGGTTGTTCAGGCGCTTGTACTGGCCGAACATGAAGCCGATCTCACGCCCGCCCACGCCGATATCGCCTGCGGGAACGTCGGTCTGTTCACCCAGATGCCGGTGCAGCTCTGTCATCAGGGACTGGCAGAACCGCATGATTTCGCCGTCTGATTTGCCCTTCGGATCGAAATCGCTGCCGCCTTTGCCTCCGCCGATCGGCAGCCCGGTCAGCGCATTCTTGAAGGTCTGTTCGAAGCCGAGAAACTTGATGATCCCGACATTGACCGAAGGGTGAAAACGAATGCCGCCCTTATAGGGGCCAAGCGCCGAATTGAACTGGACGCGGAAGCCGCGATTAATTTGAACCTTGCCCTGATCGTCGACCCAGGGAATGCGAAAAATAATCTGACGCTCGGGCTCACAGATGCGTTCGATCAAGGCCTGTTCGATATAATCGGGGTGTTTTGCGACCACGCGCCCCAGACTTTCCAGAACCTCTTGCACAGCCTGCAGAAACTCAGGCTCGCCATGATTACGCCGCATGACGTCCGCGAAAATCGGCTGAAGCTTTTCGTCAATATTATTCATCTGAACATTCACTTTCGTCACTGATCCGATCAATTGCTAGCGAAATTGAAATGCTGTGCAATTGGTTAATGAATGTTCATTGCAAAAAGGTCTTTCTGCCATATCTGAACGTCAAACACGTTCGGACACCCGGTCAGCCGGGCGCGTCAGCAGAAAAATTTTTTGAAATCAGGGCAGAAAAAGAAACGGGGAATATGCGTTTTCCACATATTCCCCGCTCAGGGGCGGATCAGTCCGAGGGACCGATCATCAGTTCGGGGCGGACGATCTTGTCGAATTCGTCCTCGGTCACGAAGCCAAGCCCCACGGCTTCCTCACGAAGCGTCGTGCCGTTCTTATGGGCGGTCTTGGCAACCTTGGTCGCGTTGTCATAGCCGATGGTCGGCGCCAGTGCCGTGACCAGCATCAGCGATTCCTTCATCAGCTTCTCGATACGTTCGACATTCGCCTGCGTGCCCACGACCATATTGTCGGTGAAGCTCGATGCCGAATCGCCCAGAAGCTGCATGGATTGCAGCACGTTATAGGACATCATCGGGTTATAGACGTTCAACTCGAAATGCCCCTGCGATCCGGCGAAACCGACCGCTGCGTCATTGCCCATGACATGCGCGCAAACCATCGTCAGCGCCTCGGCCTGAGTCGGGTTCACCTTGCCCGGCATGATCGAGGAACCCGGCTCATTCTCGGGCAGGATCAGCTCTCCCAGACCCGAGCGGGGGCCGGAGCCAAGCAGACGCAGGTCATTGGCGATCTTGAACAGCGAGGCCGCCACAGTTTTCAGCGCACCAGAGAAGAATACCATCGCATCATGCGCGGCCAGAGCCTCGAACTTGTTCGGAGCAGTCACGAAGGGCAGATCCGTAATCTCGGCGATCTTGGCGGCGATATCGGTGTCCCACCCTTTCGTGGTGTTCAGCCCGGTGCCGACCGCCGTACCGCCCTGCGCGAGTTCGTAGATCTGCGGCAGGCACATCTTCACCCGCTCGATCCCCATGCGGACCTGATGGGCATAGCCGCCGAATTCCTGACCGAGCGTCAGAGGCGTGGCGTCTTGCGTATGGGTGCGGCCGATCTTGATGATATCCTTGAACTCTTCGGACTTCGCCTCAAGGGCCGCTGCCAGTTTTTCCAGCCCCGGCATCAGCACATCGCGGGCCTGCATGCCGATGGCGACATGCATCGCGGTCGGGAAAGTGTCGTTCGAGGACTGGCCCATATTGCAATGATCGTTGGGGTGAACCGGATCTTTGGACCCCATCTCGCCGCCGAGAATCTCGATGGCGCGGTTCGACACGACCTCATTGGCGTTCATATTGGACTGCGTCCCGGACCCGGTCTGCCAGACGACCAGAGGGAAGTTGTCATCGAACTTGCCTTCGAATACCTCAGTCGCGGCCTGCACCATCGCCTTGCCGCGTTTCTCATCCAGCTTGCCCGAGGCCATGTTCACCTCGGCCGCTGCCCGCTTGATCGCGCCAAGCGCACGGATGATCGGGACAGGCTGGCGTTCCCAGCCGATGGGGAAGTTCTGGATCGAACGCTGCGTCTGAGCGCCCCAGTATTTGTCAGCAGGGACCTCCAGCGGGCCGAAGCTGTCGGTTTCGGTGCGGGTCTTGGTCATGAATGTGGCTCCCTCACGAATATGTGGGGGTTGTAGCCGCGCGATCCCGGATTCGCAAATGGTATGCGAGCGTATGCCGTTCTATTTGCGCCACTTATCCAGGCTGACAACCTCACCGCTGCCCTTCGACTCTTCGTCAGGCTGATCGGGCTGGATGTCCGGCTCTTCGATATCGTCCTCTTCGTCGCTTTCCTGAGTTTCGAAGCGCAGCCCGAACTCGACCGAAGGATCGACGAAGGTGCGCACCGAATCGAAGGGCACGATCAGCCGTTCGGGCGAGTTGCCGAAATTCAGCGTGATCTCGAAACCGTCTTGATTGACGATCAGCCCTTCATACCAGTGCTGGACGACGATTGTCATTTCTTCGGGATAGCGTTCGCGCAGCCAGTCCGCGATCTCGACCCCGTCTTCGCGTGTGTCGAAGGTGATGAAGAAATGATGCTCTCCGGGCAGCCCGTTCTCGGCCACGTTCTGCAGGACTTCTGCGATCAGCCCCTGCATCGCGCGATGCATCATTCCACCGTAATCGATAGCGCGAGTCATTCATCGTCCCTTCATCCTGCTGCCGGCCAGCATAGTTATGTGTCGCACGATTGAAAGAGTGTATCGGGCAAAGAAATCACTCAGGACGCAAGGATAACTCCGGCAAGCGCTGACGCGGCAAGAACCCAGTGAAGCCCGAGCCTTGCGCCCGTAAGACCGGCAGCGGCGAGGGCAGCGATCACACCCGTGCGCCAGTCGAACGATCCGGGATCGGGCAGCAGAAGCGGGCCGAGCGCGACGGTCTGCCCGCCGAACAGCACCTGCATCCCGAACCAGAGGGCAAGCGTCGCGATGACACCGACCACGGCAGCCGTCACGCCCTCCAATGCGGCGCTGAGCCGCGGGCGGCCTGCCAGCCAGTCAATCCCGGGGGCGAAGGCGAAGATGAACAGAAACGAGGGTATGAAAGTCGCCCACAGGCTCAGCGCTGCGGCGGTTGCGGCCAGCACCGGCCCGCCCTGCGCATCGCCTGCAAGCCATGCGACGAATTCGGTGACAAGGATCAGCGGGCCGGGCGTCGTTTCCGCCAGACCGAGCGCGTCGATCATCTGGCCCGTGCCGATCCAGCCCATATCCTGCACGATGGTTTGCGTCATATAGGTCAGCAGCGCATAGGCTCCGCCGAAGGACACCACCGCGAGCTTCGCGAAAAATCCGCCAAGCGAGGTCAGGAACTCTGCCCCCGCTGCCCAACACAGTGTCAGCGGGGCCAGCCACAGCGGAATTCCCGGCAGCAATATCCACAGACCTGCTCCGGGGCTTGAGGATACGGGCGGGATATCCGGCGGCGTCAGAGCGCGAAGCGATCCGGCAATGGCAGCGGCGGCGATGACCAGAGGAAACGGGATATCCAGCAGGGCGATGGCAAGGAAAGCTGCGACCGCGATAAGCCAATGCAGATTTGTCTTCAGCGCCCTGCGGCTCAGGCGCATCAGGGCTTCAATCACGATCACCAGAACACAGGACTTGATCCCGAGAAACGCCGCCTGCATCAGAGGCAGGTCGCCCCACGCCACATAAGCAGCCGCCAGCATGGCGATCACAATCGCCCCCGGCAGGATGAACAGCCCGCCCGAGATCAGCCCGCCGGGGATCCCTCTCAGCCGCCACCCAGCGTAGGCGGCAAGCTGCATCGCTTCTGGTCCGGGAAGCAGCATGCACAGGGAAAGCGCCCGCAGATACTGGGCCTCGGAGAGCCACCCGTGACGCTCGACCAACTCGCGATGCATCAGCGCGATCTGTGCAGCAGGGCCGCCGAAAGACAGCCAGCCGATGCGCAGGAATACCTTGAAAAGTTGAGAATATCCGACCACGCGTCCCCCGTTCCCGGCGACTGATACAGGGCGAATTTATCAGCAATATGAAGGGGAGAAAGTGCAGGATTCTGTTGCAAGGCTCCTGCGGGCCCCGCCTTACGCTGCTAGGCGCAAGGAGTTAGGTTTCGGTTACCCGAGCTGCTTACGCAGCCAGAGCCACCGGAGCACGGTTGTCGTTGGCAACTGTACAATTTGCACCGATAACGGTGGTCGCTCACCGGGACAAAGCAAAACCCCTTTAGACGTTCGTCGATCCTGTTTCGGCCCCATATCCCCCCAACGAAGGCGAATGATGGTGGAGCCGCCGGGTACCGCCCCCGGGTCCGATCCGCTTATTACGAGCGCGTTTATGTCCATAGTCCGGGCGAACCCGAACAGGAGGAATATAGGGGTGCGGGGCGGGGCTCGCAAGAGGGGTGAAATGGGGCGCACAGCGTGGGCACAGGCTGTACACCGGATGTACACAGCCCGTACACTGGCGACACAGGGGCTTGCCGGGTCAGTGGAAACCCGCTTCTATCGGATGAAAATGCGAGGATAAGCGGATGAATGACACGGAACTGGCCGATGCTCTGCTGAGCGCGATCGAGGATCACATCCTGCCGCTGACCCGGAAGGGCGTCGCCGCAGGCAACAAGATCTTCGGGGCGGCGGTGCTGCGCAAATCCGATGGCAGCGTTGCTCTGGCAGAGACGAATAATGAAACCGAAAACCCGCTCTGGCATGGCGAGGTGCATCTGCTGAAAACCTATCACGAGAAAGACGGGCTGCCGCCCCCTGAGGATCTGATCTTTCTCAGCACGCATGAACCCTGTTCCATGTGCCTCTCGGCGATCACCTGGGCGGGGTTCGACAACTTCTTCGACTTCTTTACTCATGAGGACAGCCGCGACAGTTTCGCCATCCCGCATGACCTGAAGATCCTGAAAGAGGTGTTCACGCTGGAGCCGGGCGGATATCGCCGCGACAACGCCTATTGGTCGGCGCGATCCGTAGCCGAGGTGATCGCGGGGGCCGAACCGGCGCAGCAGGACAAGCTGCGGGCGCGGGCGAAGGCGATCCGCGAGGAATATGACAAGCTGTCCGCTGCCTATCAGGACAGCAAGGCGGGGAATGCGATTCCGTTAAGCTGAAACCGTGCTGGCGAGGGGCGGGGACAAGCCCGCCCCTGCATTGTCTCAGCCGAGTTCCGCGGCGGCGGGGCCGAAGAATTCATAGTGAATGCGGTTATCGGGGACATTGGCGGCTTTCAGCCCCGTGATCATCGCATCCATGAAACCCGTCGGGCCGCAGATGAAGTAATCCGCGATTTTCGGGTCGCTGATCTGCACCAGCCATTCCGGGTTGACCCGTCCGGCATGGGTGTTCGGGGCGCTCAGGTCCGATTCGTCCGCAGTCTCATAGAAAACATGGCTTTCGCTTGCCAGTTCTAAGGGGCGTTCGCGCATGGCGTGGTGACGCGGGTCGCGGGTGGCGTGGACATAGAGCATCGGCAGTTCCTTGCCGCCAAAGCTTTCCAGCATCGAGACCATCGGTGTCAGCCCGACGCCACCGGACAGCAGAACGATCTCGCTTTTGCCCTGCGGGTCGAGGAAGAACTCCCCGGCGGGCGGGGCCACGTCGAATTCCGCGCCGGGTTCGACCGAATCGTGAAGCCAGTTCGAGATTTTCCCCTCTGGCTCGCGCTTGATGGTGATGCGGTAATTCTGGCCGTTCGGTGCCGAAGAGATCGAGTAATTGCGCCGGTATTCCTCGCCCTCGGCAGGCTGGAAGCGGAAGCTGAGATACTGGCCGGGCCGGTGTGCCTGTACTGCCGCGCCATCGACCGGCTCCAGCAGGAATGAGATGATTTCGTCGGTTTCCGGTGTTTTCGCGGCAACGCGGAAGCGCCGCCATCCGCGCCAGCCACCGGCTGCGTGTTCGGAAGAGGTATAGATCTGTTCCTCGCGCCCGATCAGGATATCGGCGAGGAACCAGTACGCCTCGCCCCATGCGGCAAGGATTTCGGGGGTGATGGCATCGCCCAGAACCTCGGCCACGGCACCCAGAAGCGCATCGCCGACATGGGGGTAATGCTCCGGCAGGATCTGAAGCCCGGCATGTTTCTGCGCGATCCGTTCGATGGCTGTGCCGAGCACCTCGGGATTGCGGATATGGGTCGCATAGGCCACAAGCGCCGAGGCGAGGGCCTTGTGCTGGGGCGAGTTGCCATGCTGATGCGACATGTTGAACAGGGCGCGGATTTCAGGGTCCGTAAGAAGGCGCTGATACATGCAGGGTACGATTTCGTCGATATGTCCGGCGACGGCCGGGGCGGTGGCTTCGATGATCGAAATCGTCTTTTCAGAAAGTGGCTGGGACATAACTTACTCCTGACATCTGTATTTTGTTTCCTGAAGGGTGGGGTAATATTGCCCGATAAAAGATGCCAGACAAATGTATCTTTTATGTTGCGGCATTCCGCCCCACATAGTGCCCTAAAAACAAGGAGAGAGGCCGGATGAGGCTGAATGACAGCACCGATCTCGGGTTGCGTATCGTGATCTTTGCCGCGTCCTGTGGCGACAGGCTGTTTACCATCGACGAAATTACCGCAACCTACCGGATGCCGCGCAGTACGGTGATGAAGGTGGTGAATGCGCTGACGCAAGGCGGGTTTCTGATCGCGCAGCGTGGCCGCTCGGGCGGGTTACGGCTGGCGCGTCCGGCGGCGGAGATCAGCGTGGCTGCGGTGGTGCGCCATCTGGAGCCGGGATTCGGTCTGGTCGAGTGCATGCGGACGGGCAATCAATGCGTGATTACCTCTCAGTGCCGTCTTATCGCGCCGCTGCGGCAGGCGCTTGAGGCGTTTCTGGCGGTGCTTGGGGAGTATTCGATTGCAGATATCGCCCTGACGCCAGAGGATTTCCCGGTTTTCGCGCGGAAGGTGGGCTGAGCGGGTACGTAGGAATGGAAAAGGGCCGCGACTGGCGCGGCCCTTTGCTGTTGTCAGGCGGGGATCAGAACCCGGCCTTGATCTTTTCGAACTCGGCAAGCTGGCGCTCGCGCTGCTGCGGGTCGTTGGGGACCTGCGCCAGCAGGGGGGCGTCGATGTCGCTGAGGCCTTCTTCGACGGCAGGCTCATCGCTGATGGTTTCCATTCCGGCGCGGGTCGAGTGGCCGTAACCGATCGTATCCAGCAGGCCCTTGGCGGCGCGGGGTTCCAGCCAGGCATTGATGAAGTCATAGACCTTGTCTTCGCTGCCGGGGCCGTCCTTCATGTTCACGAAACCGCAGATGAAGTTGGACGAGCCTTCCTTTGCCTCGCGCTGAAAAGCGACCGGATAGTCATCCTCGCGCAGATAGGTCACGCCGTCATTCCAGGACCAGGCCACGTCCACCTGACCAGAGGCCATAAGCTGAGCCTGCTCGGACGGGTCGGCCCAATAGGCGGCGACATTCTGATGAGCCTCGCGCAGCCAGTCGGCGGCGGCCTGGAATTCCTCGTCCGAGACCTCGGTCCAGTCGGTGACGCCGGTTGCCAGATAGGCAAGCGCCCAGACATCGTCGGAGCTGTCCGGCAGAGAGGTGCGGCCCTGATATTCGGGGTTGGTGAAAACGTTCAGCGAGGCCACGTCTTCTCCCGGCACTTCCTCGGGGTTATAGGCGATGGCGGTCGCGCCCCAGTCGGTCGGGATGTACCAGACGCCCTCATCGTCCTGGAAAACATCCGAGGCCATCAGTTCGGGGTCGAGATCGTCGAAATTCTCGATCCGCGAGGTGTCCCACGGTTCGATCAGCCCGGCATCGCGGTATTTCGACACCATCTGGCTGCAGGGGTGGACGACATCGGCCTTGAAGCCCGAAGCGACCTTCTGGAAGGCTTCGTCATCATCGCCATAGAAGGCGAAGGTGGGGTTGTCGCCGTGCTTGTCGATATAGCCCTGAAAGATCACCGGCTCCTCGAAACCTGCCCAGTCGAAGACGGTCAGTTCGGGATCGGCAGCGAAAGCGGGGGTGGCAAGCGCCGCAAGAATGGCGGTTGAGCGCAGCAGGGTCATAAGCTTATGGCCTTTCCTTGAGAGGCTGTTGATGCTCTGACGCTAGCGAGCGGTCAACTCACGCGCAAGCGTCCTGTGATGCCGCGGCCGCGCACGCTTTCGCGAGACCACGGGGCGGCCAGGTTCAGTGCATGCGCAATGCACCGTCCAGACGGATGACCTCGCCGTTCAGATAGCCGGATTCGATGATCGTGCCGACCATGCGGGCGAATTCCCCGGGGTCGCCGAGGCGTTTGGGATAGGTCACCTCGGCGGCCAGGCTCTCCTGCACTTCGGGCGGCAGGCTGCGCATCATCGGGGTGGCGAAAATGCCGGGCGCGATGGTCATGACGCGGATGCCGTTGCGGGCGAGGTCGCGGGCGATGGGCAGGGTCATGCCGGCGATTGCGGCCTTCGAGGCGGCATAGGCGGCTTGCCCGGCCTGTCCGTCAAACGCGGCGACCGAGGCGGTGTTGATGATCACGCCCCGCTCCTCGCCCTCATTCCGCGCCATTTCGGCGGCGGCGAGGCGCAGCACGTTGAAGCTGCCGATCAGGTTGATTTCAATCGTGCGGCGGAAGCTTTCCAGACCGTGAGGGCCGTCGCGTCCGATGGTCTTTTCGCCGGTGACTATGCCCGCGCAGTTCACGCAGGCATTGATCGCGCCCATTTCTTCGACCGCGCCTTCGATGGCGCGAGTCACGCTGGCTTCGTCGATCACGTCGGTCTCGATGAAGCCCGCGCCGATCCCGCGGGCGAAATTGCGGCCTTTCGGGTCGCGGTCGAGGATCGTGACCTGCGCACCGCGTTGGCGCAGATACTCGGATGTGGCAGCACCAAGACCGGAAGCGCCTCCGGTGACAACGGCGCGTGTTTCGTCAAGCTGCATGGCTTCCCCCTGCATGGCTGGCTGGGGCGATTATGCGCGACTGAACGCCGGGTACAAGAACCCTGATATCATTTGCTTTCTTCGATTGGCCGGTTTTCGTGGCTCACCACCGGCCAGAGGCGCCCCCGCCGCCCGAGGAACCGCCGCCGAACCCGCCGCTGCTGCGGCTGCGGCCCGCGACAGAGCGTATATTGCTGCTTCGGCTGAGGATGGTTCCATCGCCTGCGAAAACGATCGTCTCGGGGCGTTTCTTGCGTTTGGTGCCGGTATAGCCGCAAGAGGGGCAGATCCGTTTCACCTGATCATACTGCACTTTCCAGCCGCCATCGGGCAGAGGATCGCGCATCGGGCCGGTTTCGGTGATCAGCCCGCGTTCCCGGCAGCGCGGGCAGCGATTCTGGGTCCATTTGCGATAGATAAAGAGAAATGTCGCGACGATTCCGAACAGACCGAACAGGATCGACATCAGGTTCACAAGGATGAGATCCGCCCAGTTCCGGCGCGGAGGCTCAGGGACGGTCCCGGCGGTATGCGCTCGGGCGATCCGGTCCGCCACCGCCAGCGTCCCCTGACGCAGCCCGGCGGAATAGGCGCCGTCACGGAATTCCGGCAGCATGATCCCGTCCATGATCTGCTGCGCAATCCGGTCATATTCCCGCGCATATCCCGCGCCCAGTTCGATCCGGGCTTCGCGGTCGTCGCGCAGAAACAGGACCATGAACCCGTCATCGCGCTCGGCATTGCCGACGCCCCAGTCATTGAACAGCCGCGTCGCGAAGGATTCCAGCCCGTCTGTCCCGCCATAGCTGGCGCGGTCGGTCAGCGTGACGACAGTCCCTTCGACGCCGGTTTCCCCGTTCAGCGCGATCAGGGCCTGATCCAGAATCCTTGTATCGTCATTGCTGAGAATCCCGGCGAAATCGTTGATCGAGTTATATTGCCAGTCCGGCAGTTCCTGCGCCGCGACAGGCAGAGCGAAAAGCAGCCAGATGAGGGCAAGAATGCGGCTCATCGTGTCAGGATGTCCGGGCCACCGGCGATGTTTTCGTCAATCTTGCCAATCGCGTCAGGGTCCTTGCCTGCGTAATCCACCGCATTCAGGATGGTCTGGATCGCCGCGATTCGGGCGCGTTTTTTGTCATCCGAGCGGATCACCGTCCAGGGCGCGGTGTCGATATGCGAGCGTTTCAGCATATCCTGAATCGCCTCGGTATATTCATCCCATTTCGCCAGCCCGTCCACATCTATGGATGAAAGCTTCCATTGTTTCAGCGGGTCTTTCTCGCGGTCGAGGAAGCGCCGGAGCTGTTCGGCCCGACCGACATTCAGCCACAGCTTGATGAGGATCGTGTCGTCGCTGACCAGCATTTCCTCGAAATGGGGAAGCTGTTTGAAGAACAGCTTTCGGTCCTGCTCGCTGGAGAAGCCGAAGACGCGTTCGACCACGCCGCGATTATACCAGCTTCGGTCGAACAGCGCGATTTCGCCGTCAGCGGGCAGCCAGTCCACATAGCGCTGAAAATACCATTGCCGCGATTCGCGGTCGGTGGGTTTCGGAAGCGCCACGATATAGGCGCTGCGCGGGTTCAGGTTTTCGCGCACACGTTCGATGGTTCCGCCCTTGCCCGCCGCGTCGCGGCCCTCGAACACCACGACGACGCGCTTTCCGGTGACCACGACATCATGCATCATGCGGACAAGCTGAACCTGAAGCTGCTCCATCCGGTCCTTGTATTCGTCCTTGTCGATTTCCCCGTCATAGGGATAGGTCGGGTTCAGAATATCATCCTTGCCGGCCTGTTCGATGGCCTTGCGGATCTCTTTCGGAGCGTCGTTTTCGAGGAATTTGGTGATCTCTCCGACATAGGGCATCGGATGGGGCGCGTCTTTCCTGCTGGCCATGCGTGGTCTCCGTAGCTGTTCCGGCACTATGCAGGCGCTTGCCGGGTGTGAAAAGAGGCGCGTTTCAGGTGCCGATCTTCGCCATTTCGTATTCGGTGGTCTGGTAGATCTCGTTGATCCAGTTGCCATAGAGAAGATGCGCATGGCTGCGCCACCGGTTCGACGGAGGCCGGGACGGGTCGTCGCCGGGATAGTAATTCACCGGCACGTTGATCGCTTTGCCGACCGATACATCGCGATCATATTCGTCCTTCAGCGTGTCGGAATCGTATTCGAAATGGTTGAAAACATAGAGCGCACGATGGCCGGTATCCTCCAGCAGGCACGGCCCGACCTCGTCCGAGGCCAGAAGCGTGGTCAGGGCAGGGCGGGCGTCCACATCTTCGGCGCGGACCTCGGTCCAGCGGCTGACCGGGATCAGCAGATCGTCGGAAAATCCGCGCAGATAGGGCGAGGCCGGGGCGCGGTTCTCGTGACGGAAGCAGCCGAAAGCCTTGGCGTCCAGCAGATGCTTGGGCAGGCCGTGGAAATGATAGGCCATCGCCATGCCGCCCCAGCAGACGCCGAAGGTGGAATGCACATGGCTCTGCGTCCAGTCGAAGACGCGGCGCAGTTCCTCCCAATAGGTGACATCCTCAAAGGGCAGATGCTCGATCGGGGCGCCGGTGATGACGAGGCCGTCGAATTTCTCGCCCGTGGCCTCAACCTCGCGGAAGGGGCGATAGAAGCTGGCCATGTGATCCGCCGCCGTGTTGCGGCTTTCATGGTCGGACATGCGGATCAGCTGAAAGTCGATTTGCAGCGGCGTCGCGCCGATCAGCCGGGCGAACTGGTTCTCGGTCTGGATCTTCTTCGGCATCAGATTCAACAACCCGATGCGCAGAGGCCGGATATCCTGCGTCGCCGCGCGGCCCGGCGACATGACCATGACGCCCTCGCCCGACAAGATGTCGAAGGCGGGCAGGTCATTGGGCAGGGTGATCGGCATTTTCAGGGTTCCTTTCGGTCGATGGCACGCGCGATCAGCGCATTGAATTCCTCGGGCGTTGAGATGTCTGAGACCTCTTCGGCGGTGACGGTCACGCCGCGCCGCGCCATTGCCTCATAACGCGGCTGGCGCTGATCCAGAGCGCGTGAATAGATCCAGCGGATAAACGCGTCGGGATCGACCTGATCCTCGCGCAGCCCGTTCTCCATCCGGTACTGCACGAAAGAGCGGTCAAGGAATTCGGGTTCGTAATACATCGGTTTGGGGGCACGGTCGAAGCGCCGGACCAGTTCCGCCGTATGTGCCTCTGATCCCTTGATCCAGACCATCAGCAGGTGGCGTTCCAGCGCGTTCAGCACCTTGTCGCCGGAATCCTCGGGATCGACGACCTCGCAGATCGAGCCGCCGGAATCGCAGACGAAATTCGGCAGCCGGTAAATTTCCTGCGCACGGTCGATGAAATAGGGCGTATCCAGCAGGGCGGAAACCTCTGCCGCGCGGTGCTGGTTCTGACGCAGCATATAGTCGTCGAATGCCAGCCCGCCGCGGGTCACGCTTCCGGGTTTGCCCAGATAGGTGGACAGCGGAGAAAGATTGTCGAAGGTGATATTGCTGGCGATATAGACGCTGTCCGACAGCAGCAATTCGCGCAGCAGCGGCACTTTCATCGCCTCGCGCTTGAAGTTATCCGCGATGAGTTCGCCCATATAGCGGGTGCCGATGCGGTAATCGATGCTGTAATGGAACCAGTCGCCCGAGGCACGCAGCATGTTCGACAGATGCGTTTTCCCCAGACCTGACATGCCGAAAAGCAGCACCCGTTTTCGGCTGCTGCGTGTCCAGTCTTGTCCGGTCGCATAGATCATGGCGGCTCCTTCGTGCCGCGTAATCTAGGCAGCGGACGCGCAAGAGAAAAGCCCCGCGCGTGGCGGGGCTTCGGCTTGTGTTGCGGAATGAACGATCCGGCGATCAGAAGCGATAGCCGATGCGCAGGCCGAGGCTCACCGCTTCGCTGTCCTCGATCTCGGCGCGCGCCGCATCAGGCGTGCCGGTTTCCGGGGTCGCGTCACCCAGTTTGGTGTAGTTGATGCCGCCGGTGAATTTCCAGTTATCCATCGTGTAGATACCGGCCACGGTAACGCCCTTGCGGCCATTCGTGGGTGCCAGCGGGGATACGAGGTCGTCTCCGGTCGGTTCATAGGTGAACGCGACGGTGCCGGACCATTGTTCGGTGAATTTCCGGCCGACGCCCAGGGTGAAGGTGTTGCTGTCCTCCAGGCTGACCAGCCCGTCCGGTACACCTCTGCCGAACCATTCCGGGGTGACGGTGAAATCCGACCAGTAGGTGCGGCGAAGCTGGCCGAAGAGCAGCGTATCGGTGGCGATGCCGGTCTGGAAATCCAGCGCGAGCATCGAGGGCGTCGTGACCGAAGTCGAGTCACCGGAAAGCGGCATTCCGGGAAGCAGAGCGACGGGGATACCGTTCAGCGTTTCCTCGGTGTCGAAATCATGGTCGATATCGGAATAATAGGTCAGCGCGACCCGTGCCGCGATATCGGGAAGCTCCCATGTTCCGCCAAGCAGCCAGCCGGCAGCCGTATCGTCCTCCAGCTTGGCGCGATAACCTGAAAGCTGGCTGTAGGCCGTACCGGCGAGTTTCACATCGCCTGAGGCCTTGGAGACACGCACACCGCCATGCACACCCCAGCTATCGTTGAACTTATAGCGCAGAATGCCCGAGATCATCGCGCTTTCGACATTCGCCTTGGTGCCACCCAGCATATATGAGCCGCCATCCGCGAAATCCGTATATTCGATATCGGCCCCATAAGGATGCTCAATGATCAGTGCGGCAGACAGTTGATCGGTGAACTGGTGCTTGTAGCCGAAAGTGACGACGTTGAACTCATCCGCGACGCCGCCGGTGCTGCTGCCGCCATAAATGGCCAGATCGTTGCCGCTGACATCCGGATTTGTGAACTGACCGCCGAGTTCGGCGTAATTGCCTTCCTCGAACAGAATCCCGATGGACTGGGTCGACCGCTCGATACCGGCGGCGAAGACCGGAGCGGCGGTGACAAGCAGTGCGGCGGCGCCGGTTAATGTTCTTTTCATATTTTCCTCCCCTCAACGGCCTGACGGGCCGCAATGTGAAGATAATGCTATCGTGCATCGGGATAGCGTCAATTATGTCAGAAGGATGACGTGGCGTCTTCGGTTCATGCGATGCGCAACCGTGTCCCCGATGCAACGTTTATGATCTTGGCCTGTTACAGCTTGTCCTTTGCGTGGCCGATTTCGGCGATCCGCTGAGTGACAGGGCGGCGGAAGGTCGTCCCTGATTCAGCCGGACGGAGTCGGCGCGTAAGCCGACAGTTATATACCGCCATGCAGCGCGTTAGCGCGACAGCCGCATAAGCGCGGCGATGGCGGAGCCGGTTCTTGCGCCCTCCATGCGCACCCCGCCGCAAGACAGGGATGCGATTTGCGCATTGGGCGGGGGTGGACAATCCCGGCTTTAGGTGAAAAGGGGAACTGCCAAACGAACCCCCGAAAGGATGGCTGCGATGCAGATTCGTGAGGCGCTCACCTTTGACGATGTTCTTCTGGTTCCTGCGGCATCGAATGTGATGCCCTCAACCGCCGATGTGACCACGCGGGTCACGCGCGGCATCAGCATGAATATCCCGTTGCTCAGCTCGGCGATGGATACGGTCACGGAAAGCCGCATGGCGATTGCGATGGCGCAATCCGGCGGGATGGGTGTGATTCACCGCAACCTGACGCTGGAACAGCAGGCCGATGAGGTGCGCCGGGTGAAGCGCTTCGAATCCGGCATCGTCTACAAGCCGATCACCCTGACGCCGGACCAGACGCTTGCCGATGCGCGGGCCTTGCAGGATCGCTATAATGTCACCGGCTTCCCGGTCGTCGATGAGGACGGGCGGGTGCTGGGGATCGTGACCAATCGAGATATGCGCTTCGCCAGCGACGATGCGACACCGGTCCGAGCGATGATGACCTCGCAGAACCTCGCCATCCTGCGCGAGCCGGCCGACCGGGCCGAGGCGATTGCGATGATGAAGGCGCGGCGCATCGAAAAACTTCTGGTCACCAATGAAAGCGGGCATCTGACCGGGTTGCTGACGCTGAAGGATACCAAGAAGGCGGTTCTGAACCCTCTGGCCTGCAAGGACGATCTGGGGCGGCTGCGGGTTGGCGCGGCCTCGACCGTCGGGAATGAAGGGTTCGAACGCAGTCAGGCGCTGATCGAGGCCGGGGTCGACATGGTGGTGATCGACACCGCGCATGGCCATTCCGAGGGCGTCGCGATGGCGGTGCAGCGTTTGCGTAATTTCTCGGCCGATATCCAGATCGTCGCGGGCAATATCGCCACCGCCGATGCGGCGCGGGCGCTGATCGATGCCGGGGCGGATGCGGTGAAGGTCGGGATCGGGCCGGGTTCCATCTGCACGACGCGGATCGTGGCCGGCGTCGGTGTGCCGCAACTGACCGCGATCATGGATGTTGCCTCTGCCGCCGGAGATGTTCCGGTGATTGCCGATGGCGGCATCAAGTTCTCGGGCGATTTCGCCAAGGCCATCGCGGCGGGCGCAAGCTGTGCGATGGTGGGCAGTGCCATCGCCGGAACCGACGAATCGCCCGGAGAGGTGATCCTTTATCAGGGCCGCAGCTTCAAATCCTATCGCGGGATGGGCAGTCTGGGGGCGATGGCGCGGGGCTCTGCGGACCGCTATTTCCAGAAGGATGCGGCGACCGACAAGCTGGTGCCGGAAGGGATCGAGGGGCAGGTTCCCTACAAGGGCGCGGTCGGCACGGTCATTCACCAGATGGTCGGAGGGCTTCGTGCCGCGATGGGCTATACGGGCTGTGCCACGGTCGATCAGATGCGTGGCGGCTGTGAGTTCGTGCGCATCACAGGGTCGGGGCTGAAGGAAAGCCATGTCCATGATGTGCAGATCACCCGTGAAAGCCCGAATTACCGTCTGGGATAGGGCGCTTTTCCGGTGCCGTGATGTAGAGTGCTACGAGCCTGCTCCGGCAGGGGCGGGCGAGGAATAGGGCGCGAAATCGCTCCGCGAGGGTTGCGCGGCAAGGGGTTGGCCGACCATCGGGAAGGCACGCTGCGGACAGGCCGGGCGATCGCAGAGGCGGCAGCCCGGTCCGATCGGGGTCGCGGCCTCGGGGGTGCGCAGATCCAGCGCCTTCGCATAGACCAGCCTTTCCGCGTGGATGACATCGCAGCCAAGCGCGATGGCGAAATGCTTGGCCGCTGCGCCGAAGCCCGGCTTGCCATGCGTCACCGTCCGCGCGATCCACATATAGCGGCGCCCGTCCGGCATTTCGGCAAGCTGGGTCAGAACCTCGGCGGGGCGTGAGAAGGCATCATAGATTGTCCAGAGGGGGCAGGACCCGCCAAAGCGCGAGAAATGAAAATCCGTCGCGGATTGCCGTTTCGAGATATTGCCCGCCCGGTCAACGCGGATGAAAAAGAACGGCACACCTTCTTCGCCCTGCCGCTGAAGCGTGGAAAGACGGTGGCAGGCGGTCTCGAACCCGACGCCGAAATACTGGGCGAGAAGCTCGATATCGTAGCGTGTTTCCTCAGCGGCAGCCAGAAAGCGACGATAGGGCATGATCAGCGCCCCGGCATAGTAATTCGCCAGCCCGATGCGCAGCAGCGGCAAATCCCCGTCCGAGAGACCGGACCCCGCGCAAAGCGCTTCGATAATGTCGGACGCTTCCAGCAGGGCAAGCTGCGTCCCGATCTGAAAGGCGCGTTGACCGGGTGACAGATGCGGCGAAAGATGCAGCGTCGCTGTCCGGGGATCATAGCGGCGCAGAACATTGCTGTCGGTTCCGGTCTGTAGCTTTACCTTGTGACGTTCGGCCAGCCGCGCCGCAAGCCGTTCGTCGCGGTGCCTGACCGGCAGGGCCTCGCCCAATGGCTCGGCGGCGCGGTCGAGATCGTCGATATGGTTGCGGTGAGTGTAGAAATAATCCCGCACTGCCTCGAAAGCGGTCGGGGCGACGGGCTGGCCAGGCTGACCCGAGACCTGTTCGGCCAGCAGACTGGCGCGTTCCGTTGCCAGACGCAGCCGCCTGCGCAGCTCAACGATATTTCGGGCGATGGTGGGGCTGTTATCGGCAAGCTCGTGCAGTTCCCGCAGCGAGACCGGTCCGTCGAGATCCGCCAGTGCCGCCCGCATCCGGGCCACAAGCCGCCCATCTCCGCCCTGATCGTGCAGAGGGCGGGCCTCTGATCCAAAGAGCGCATCCAGCCGGGACAGGACCCGCATGGTCAGCGGCCTCTGATTGCGTTCCATCTGGTTCAGATAGCTCGGAGAGATCCCGACTGCGCGGGCAAGTGCTGCCTGTGTCATGGCATGGTTTTCGCGCAGGCGGCGCAGCTGACCGCCAAGATAGGCGTTCCCCATGTCGTTCCTTCGCAATCTTTGCAAAGCAGAGGGGTAAGCTTTGCAACCCTGTACAACTTCAATCTTTACGAAGAATACAGGCCTATGTGAAGCTGTGCGTGTAAATTTTGCGAAGGTTCTGCATGTCCTCAACCGATTCCGACATGACGGTGCTCACCGAGGTGATCCTGCCCGCGCAGGCCAACCATTACGGGACGCTGTTTGCCGGAAATGCGCTGTCGATGCTGGCCAAGGCGGCCTTTGCCGCTGCCAGCCGTCATGCCTGTGCCAATGTCGTTCTCGGCTCGGTCAGCGATCTGCGCTTCACGGCGCCGGTGCCGGTCGGAAGCCTGTTTTCGGTTCATGCCCATGTCAGCGAATCGGGAAACAGTTCGATGGTTGTCGAGCTTTCCGGTCATTGCGAAGACCCGGCGACAGGCGAAAAGGGCAAGGTCGTGCAGGGCCGGTTTCAGATGGTGGCCGTGAATGAACATGGCAGGCCAAGGAATATCATCTCAGGGGAGAAGCGTTCATGAATACGCACGAAGTCCGTACCTATAAATCCGCCGAAAATCTGGCCCGCGAAGACCAGCTTGCGTGGAAAATCGCGGAAGTGGCCGCCGATGACGTGGCCGTCGATGACGACGTGACCGAGATGATTATCAACCGCATCATCGATAATGCCTCGGTAGCGGCCGCGTCGGTTGCTCGCCGTCCGGTGGCCTCGGCGCGTGCGCAGGCGATGGCGCATCCCTACAGCCCCGGCGCGACGGTGTTCGGCGTTGACAGCGGCAAGACGATCTCGCCGGAATGGGCGGCCTATGCCAATGGCGTGGCGGTACGGGAGCTGGATTTCCACGATACCTATCTGGCGGCGGATTACTCGCATCCGGGCGATAATATCCCGCCGATTCTGGCCGTGGCGCAGCATACCGGAAAGTCGGGTGCGGATCTGATCCGTGGCCTTGCGACGGGCTATGAAATTCAGGTCGATCTGGTTACCGGCATCTGCCTGCATGAACACAAGATCGACCATATCGCCCATCTCGGCCCGTCAGCCGCCGCCGGAATCGGTACGCTTCTGGGCCTGCCGACCGAGGTGATCTATCAGGCCGTGCAGCAGGCGCTGCATGTCACCACCACCACCCGCCAGTCGCGCAAGGGTGAGATTTCCTCGTGGAAAGCCTATGCCCCCGCCTTTGCCGGCAAGATGGCGATCGAGGCCGTGGATCGCGTCATGCGCGGTGAAGGCGCACCGTCCCCCGCATGGGAGGGCGAGGACGGGTTCATCGCCTATCTGCTGTCGGGTCCGGGCACGATCTATAATGTCCCGCTGCCGGGTAAAGGAGAGGCGAAGCGGGCGATCCTCGATACCTATACCAAGGAACATTCGGCGGAATACCAGTCTCAGGCGCTGATCGACCTTGCCCGCCGCATGGGGCCGAAGGTCGGGGATATGTCCCAGATCGACAATATCGTCATCCATACCAGCCATCACACCCATTACGTGATCGGCACCGGCGCAAACGACCCGCAGAAGATGGACCCCCAGGCCAGCCGCGAGACGCTGGACCATTCCATCATGTATATCTTTGCCGTCGCGCTGGAAGATGGCGGCTGGCATCATGAAAAATCCTATGCGCCGGAACGTGCGAACCGCCCGGAAACGGTCGATTTGTGGCACAAGATCACCACGACCGAGGACAAGGAGTGGACCCGCCGCTATCACTCCAAGGACCCCAAGGAAAAAGCGTTCGGCGGGCGCGTGGTCATCACCATGAAGGATGGCAGCGTGATCGAGGATGAGCTGGCGCTTGCCGATGCCCATCCCGATGGCGCACGGCCTTTCGTGCGTGAAAATTACAAGAACAAGTTCCTGACCCTGTCCGAAGGCATCCTGTCGGGCGCAGAGCAGACCCGTTTCCTTCAGGCGGCGGAATCGCTGCGCGATCTGAAGGCGGGTGATCTGGCGGCGCTGAACTTCGTGGTCGAGGCTGGAAAGCTTGGCGAGCCGCGTCCGGCGGGGATCTTCGATTTCGGTAAATAAGGGAGGAAGATATGGCGAAGACAGCCAAGAAATCCGTGGCCCTTTCGGGGGTCGAGGCCGGGAATACCGCGCTTTGCACAGTTGGCGAGACCGGTAATGACCTGCATTACCGCGGTTATGATATTCTCGATATCGCGGAAGCCGCGACATTCGAGGAAATCGCTCATCTGCTAGTGCATGGTGAATTTCCGAACAAGGCCCAGCTTGCGGCCTATGAAGCGAAGCTCGCGCGTCTGCGCGGGCTTCCGGCCCCGGTCAGGGCGGTTCTGGAACAGCTTCCTGCCGCTTCGCATCCGATGGATGTGATGCGCACCGGGGTTTCGGCGCTTGGCTGTACACTGCCTGAGGCGCATGATCACAATCTTGCCGGGGCGCGTGATATCATTGACCGGCTGATGGCCTCTCTGGGGTCGATGCTGCTTTACTGGTATCACTACAGCCATAATGGCCGCCGCATCGAGGTCGAGGGCGACGAATCCACCATCGCCGAGCATTTCCTGCGGCTGCTGCACGGCAAGACGCCTTCGGAGAGCCATATCCGGGCGATGCAGACCTCGCTGATCCTTTACGCTGAACATGAATTCAACGCCTCGACCTTCACAGGCCGCATGGTCGCGGGGACGGGTTCGGATATGTACTCGGCCATCACGGCGGCGATCGGTGCGTTGCGCGGCCCGAAACATGGCGGCGCGAATGAGGCTGCGTTCGAGGTGCAGTCGCGCTATGCTTCTGCCGATGAGGCGGCAGAGGATATTCGCAAGCGCGTGGCCGAAAAGCAGATCATCATCGGTTTCGGCCATCCGGTCTATACCGTCGCCGATCCCCGGAATGAGGTGATCAAGCGGGTCGCGAAGCAGCTTTCGGATGAGGCTGGCGATACGCGGATGTTCGACATTGCTGAACGCATCGAGACGGTGATGGATGAGGAACGCAAGATGTTCCCGAATCTCGACTGGTTCAGCGCGGTGTCCTATTATCAGATGGGCGTGCCTACAGCGATGTTCACACCGCTTTTTGTGATCTCGCGGACCTCCGGTTGGGGTGCGCATGTGATCGAGCAGCGTGAGGACGGCAAGATCATCCGTCCTTCGGCACATTATACCGGGCCGGAGAACCGGGAATTCGTGCCGCTGGCGAAGCGGGGTTGACCGAGGAACGCTTGCGCTAAGCGGATAGCGTCCGCACGGGTGGGCGCGGAACGCGCCCGCCATGAGGCGGGCGGACGCGTGGCCGTCGCTGGCGCGAGAACCGGGTGAAGCTGACCATAATGGCGACAGCGATCAGAAAAGGAAAATACCATGCCATATCTCATCGGGTCCGAATATCCTGACCGCCCGGCGGGCGAGCGCTTTCAGGAATTGCTGGACTCCCCCGGCATTCTGCGCCTGCCCGGTGCGCATAACGGCCAGTCGGCGCTTCAGGCGAAGGCGGCGGGGTTCGACGCGCTATATTTGTCGGGTGCGGCGATGACCGCCTCGATGGGGCTGCCGGATCTGGGCATCATCACCGTGGACGAGGTCGCCTTCTTCATCCGCCAGATCGCGCGGTCCAGTCAGTTGCCGCTGCTGGTTGATGGCGATACCGGCTATGGCGAGGCGCTGAACGTCATGCATATGGTACGCACATTCGAGGATGCGGGGGCCGGTGCCGTGCATCTTGAGGATCAGTTGTTGCCGAAGAAATGCGGCCATCTGAACGACAAGAAACTGGCCCGGGCCGAAGACATGGCAGCCAAGGTCGCCGCCGCCGCCAGGGCACGCCGCCATCTGCGCATCATCGCCCGTACCGATGCCGCTGCCAGCGAGGGGATCGAGGGCGCTGTCGCACGGGCGAAGATGTATGTCGAGGCTGGGGCCGATGCGATTTTCCCCGAGGCTTTGACCTCGGTCGAGATGTTCAAAGAGGTCCGCGCGGCCCTTCCGGGCGTCAAGCTGCTGGCCAATATGACCGAGTTTGGCCGTACTCCTGCCCTGACAGCGCAGGAATTCGAGGATCTGGGCTATGACATGGTGATCTGGCCTGTGTCCTCGCTGCGGGTGGCGAACAAGGCGCAGGAAAAGCTGTATGCCACGCTGGCTCGCGACGGTGCGACAACGGCGATGCTTGATGAAATGCAGACAAGGCAAGAGCTGTATGACATGATCAAGCTGAATGAATTCGAGGCGCTTGACGCCAGCATCGCGGCCTCGGTCGCGCCCGACTGGAAGGCCTGAGACAGCGCCGATCTGGCAGGCCGTTCCGGTTCTTCGGGGCTGGCCTGTTCCAGTGGAACGACTGTCGCTGCGCTATAACGGTTCTTCGTCCGGAAAAGATTGCAGAGCAGGCAAATACCCTTCCGGCGGTGGCTCGCGAGGGGGACGGCCACGCCGCCGCTCTGCGGCGATCACCGGGGGTGATGCTCCCGGTCCGATCAGGGGGCCCCTCCCGGCAGAGATAAGGACAGAGCCGCGCGATAACAGCGCTGTCCGCTTGCCGCCAATCGCTGCCAGAGATCCCGGCATCCCCGTCACGCCGGTCCCCGGCGGAGCCCCCAGCAACATGCGCCGGTCAACGATCCGCACCTGCTGGGAGGGCTGCGGCAGCGCGTTGACCGTCGCCATATCGGCTGAGGCGAAGCTGTTATAGGTTTCCGGCAGATTGCCACGCGATCCAAAGCCCTGCGGCCCCAACCCCGCGCGGATCTGATCGAAACGGGCCAGATAGCGGTGCGCATGTTTCGGCGTCCGCGAATGAAACGCCCCTGCGGCCCGGCGCCAGTCGCCCATCTCGGCATGAAGCCGGCTGACAAATCCAGCCGCATAGCGGGCATTGTTCAGCGGGTCGAACATCTCGGCCACTGACAGGAAATGCTCACCATGCCAGTAATAATTAAGCTGAAAACATCCGATATCGAGATTATGGCGCCCCCGGGCCACGCGATCCTCGGCGAAAGCCAGTGCTGCATCGGGATCGTCGAACCAGCTTCCCGCGCCTTCTGCATTCACGCTCCACGCCCAGGGGCGGACAGTGCCGCCATGCCGCCTGCCGGTTTCGGTCAATGTGAGCGCGGCCATGATATCCGGCGGTACGCCGAATTCCACGGCAGCCACCCCGGCGGCCCATTCGCACAGGCTTGCCGGATCATTTCCCGAATCGGCCCGGAGAAGGGTCGGGAAAAGAAGAAGGAAGGCAATCAGGCATCGCATCGGGCCTGATTAGACCTGAAGATTTAAGGACAGGTTTATCGTGCTGCTTTTCCGCCGCGATCTGCCACGGGGCTCAGGCCGGACCGGCTTCGGTGACGATCAGATCCAGCGCCTCATCATGGGGCTGCGGATAAATCGTCCGCAATTGCCCGCTTTGCAGACCGATCCCGATCGCGTAGGGCCGCGGGCGAAGTGATGACAGGGTGCGGTCGTAGAACCCTCCGCCATAGCCCATGCGAAACCGGGACGAATCCCAGCCGACCAGCGGCGCGAGCATGATCTGAGGCAGGCAGGTTTCCGCAGTATCAGGCTCGGGAATTTTCCACAGACCTTTGCGCATTTTCGCCTCGGGGGTCCAGGGACGGAAGATCAGCGGGGCGTTTCTGGCGGTAACGACGGGCAGGGCGATCCGCACGCCGCGCTTTGCCTGCCGCTGCATCCAGCCGCGCAGGTCGATCTCGGACCGGATTGGCCAGTATCCGGTAATAACCATGCCTTCTGCACCGCCAAAGCGTTCAGCCAGAACCGTATCCAGATGCGAGGCGATGGCGTCGTCTGCCGCTTTCCGCGCCGATGCAGACAGGGCTTCCCGCGTCTCAATCAGGCGCGAGCGTTCAGCCTTGCGCCAGCGTTCCGCATCACGGCTTTGCACCGGATCAGCAGCAACAGGGCCGAAATAATCCGGCGCGATTTCCGAGGCCATGCAGGCCGGAGAAGCATAGTCTTTGTCGGACGGATCGTTGCTCATATTGTTTTCGACCGGATTAAGACAATATTCGGATTATGCTCAGGGAATAGGCTCTGGCAGGCAGGAAGGGGCCAGCCATGTCCGAGATTACGCGAAACGGAGAAGATTTCACAGTCGATGCGAAAATCATCGCCGAGGGGCTGGATCTTCCTCACCATGCCATTGCACGGGCCATGCAGAGCGGCGCCATCACGACGCGCTTCGAAAAAGGTGAAGGCAGCGATGAGGGGCGGTTCCGGCTGAATTTCTTCTATCGTGATCGGACATTGCGGCTGACCGTGGATGCGGACGGGAATATTTTAAGCCGGGCGCGTTTCCGGCGATCTGTGAAATAGCAAAAGCCCGCCGGAAACCGGCGGGCCTGAGGATATTCCGGATTGCAGAGCCGGGATTACATGCGCGAGGCGACGTTTTCCCAGTTCACTAGCTTGTTGAGGAAATTCTCAAGATAAGCCGGACGCTTGTTGCGGAAATCGATATAGTAGGAATGTTCCCACACATCGCAGCCAAGCAGGGCGGTCTGGCCGTAGCAGAGCGGGTTCACGCCGTTCTCGGTCTTGGTGACCTTCAGGCTGCCATCCTTGTCCTTGACCAGCCAGGCCCAGCCAGAGCCGAACTGACCGCCGCCAGCAGCGGAAAACTCTTCCTTGAACTTGTCGACGGAACCGAAGGAATCGGTGATCGCCTTCTCAAGCTCTCCGGGCATGGAGGAGCTTCCCGGCCCCATCATTTCCCAGAACTGGCTGTGGTTCCAATGCTGGCTGGCATTGTTGAAAATGCCGTTCTGCGCGACAGCACTGTCCTTGAAATTTCCGGTGACGATGTCTTCCAGCGATTTGCCTTCCCACTCGGTCCCGGCAATCGCCTTGTTGAGATTGTCGACATAGGCCTTGTGGTGGATGTCGTGGTGATATTCCAGAGTCTCTTTCGACATGCCGTTATCGGCAAGAGCGTCATGAGCGTAAGGAAGATCGGGAAGCGTAAAAGCCATGAGTTCATCCTCTTGTCTGGGGCGCGCGAAATGCTTGCCCGTCATCGGTCTCTCACGCAACGCAGGCGGTTGCGGACAGGTTCCAGAATTCGCTTAACATATAGGCTTAGCAAGGAAAAACCCCGAAGCGCATGCCCCGGGGTTTATGTCCGGCTGAATGCCGAAATCAGTTGGCGGGGGCTTCGCCGGTCGTGGTTTCTTCGGCGGGCGCCTCTTCCACGACGACTGCGGAATCGGTATCATCCGCCGGGGTTTCTTCGATGACGACCGTGGTGTCGCCGTCGCCTGCTGCCATGTCGTCATCGCCACCGCTCATCATCCAGAAGATGACCAGCACCGCGACCACAACTGCGCCGATGATGAAATAGAGATTGTTGTTACGGCCTTCAGCCATGAGATGCTCCGTTGTTTCCCTGTTTCGTGTCTGCTCAATGCGCGACTCGGGGTTATGGATCCGCAGCATGCAGCAATCTGCCGCAGCATGATGCAGGAAAGTCACGTCAGACATCTGCTCGGCGGGGTTTTGCCTGCGGGTGAAACAGAATAACTAGGGTGCAGCCGAAAGGAGCGCCCATGTTCTGGCTTCTTGCCACCGTATTGACCCTGATCGTCCTGATCGCGATTTCCTGGCCGTTCTGGCATGCTGCCCAGTCACAGGCCGAACCGGCTGCGGCCTATGATCTGCGGGTCTATCGTGATCAGCTGGCCGAGGTGGACCGTGATGTGTCGCGCGGGATCATCGACGCTGCCGATGCCGAAAGGCTGCGCAACGAAATCGGCCGGAAAGTGCTGGATGCGGATCGTGCGCTGCGGCGTGACCGTGGTCCGGGTCAGGCGGGCGGTCGCTATGGCGTTGCGGCGGGGGTTGTTCTTCTCGTGCTGCTTCTGGCAGGAACGGCGCTTTATCTGCGCATGGGAACGCCCGGTCAGCCCGATATGGCGCTGCAATCCCGCATTGCCTCTGCCGAAGTCCGTTATGACAGCCGCCCCTCTCAGGCCGAGGCGGAACAGCGTGCCGGAGAGGGGCCGCGCCGCGATATGCCTACGCCATCCGCGCAATATACCGAACTGATCGAGCAGCTTCGGGAAGCCGTTGCCGAGCGTCCCGAGGATATCGAGGGGCTGACCCTCTTGGCGCGGAACGAGGCTCGTCTGGGCAATGCGATTGCCGCCAAGGATGCTCAGCAGCGGTTGATCGCGGTGAAAGGAGAGGCCGCCACTTCTGCGGATCACGCTTTCCTTGCCGGGGTGATGACGGAAGCGGCAGGCGGGCTGATCACGCCGGAAGCCGAGGCGGAAATGAAGATCGCGCTGCGCAAGGACCCCGGCAATGCGCAGGCCAGATATATGGCCGGGTTGCTTGAGGCCCAGAACGGACGCCCGGATCGCGCTTTCCCGATCTGGGCGCAGCTTCTTGAGGACAGCCCGCCGGATTCTCCCTGGAGTTTTGCCATCCGCGAGGTGATCGGGGATATTGCCTGGCTGGCCGGTCAGCCCGATTATGTCCCGCCGGACCCGGCGCAGGGGGCACGGGGACCCGATGCCGATCAGATGGCTGCCGCAGCCGAAATGACCCCGGAAGAGCGGCGGGATTTCATTCGGTCTATGGTCGATCAGCTTGAGGGTCGTCTCGCGGCTGAAGGCGGGACGCCGGATGAATGGGCGAGGCTGATTTCATCGCTTGTTATTATCGGGGACCGTGAACACGCCGCCGAAATTCTGGCCGAGGCGCGTACCCGTTACGCGAACGATCCGAACGCCTTGTCGGCAGTCAACGCGGCGGCAGCCGGATCGGGGCTGGAATGATCTTTGAAGATATTGCCGGGTTTTCCGCTGCGCTTCCCGGGATGGGTGCCGTCGCGGGGCTCGATCTGGGAACCAAGACGATTGGCGTTGCGGTCAGCGATGTGATGCGTCAGGTGGCGACGCCGCTTTGCGTGATCAAGCGGAAGAAGTTCACGCTGGACGCCGCCGAATTGCTGAAGATCGTGCATGAGAGGGACCTGAGGGGTCTGATACTGGGCCTGCCCCGCAATATGGATGGCAGCGAAGGGCCTCGCGCCCAGTCCACCCGCGCATTCGCCCGGAATCTGAGCAATCTGACCGAACTGCCCATCGCCTTTTGGGATGAGCGTCTGTCCACCGTCGCCGCCGAGCGGGCGCTGCTGGAGGCCGATACCTCGCGCCGACGCCGCGCCGAGGTGATCGATCAGGTTGCGGCGGGGTATATTTTGCAGGGCGCTCTGGACCGGCTGCGGTTTCTGGGCTGAGGCGACCCGACAACAGATCCGGCGAAGGGCCTATTCACCCCGGAAATGGTCGTAGATCTTCTGCGCAAGCGCCTCACTGATCCCGTCAACCGCCGTCAGATCCGTCACCCCCGCACGGCTCACCGCTTTTGCCGAGCCGAAATGCGCCAGAAGCGCACGTTTTCGGGAAGCTCCGACGCCCGGCACCTCATCCAGAGGCGAGGCGGATACCGCCTTTGCGCGTTTGGCGCGATGTGTGCCAATCGCCCAACGATGGGCCTCATCCCGCATCCGCTGGACGAAATACAGGACCGGGTCGTTCATGCGCAGCGCGAAGGGCCGCCCGCCGAAGCGGTGGAACTCTTCCTTGCCGTGATCGCGATCCTGACCCTTGGCGACGCCGATCATGGGAATATCCTCGACCCCGAGATCCGCCATGATTTCATGCACGGCGCTGACCTGACCCGCGCCGCCATCGATCAGAAGAAGATCGGGCCAGGCATCGCCCTGCCGGTCCGGGTCCTCTTTCAGCAGCCGGGCAAAGCGGCGGGTCAGAACCTCTTTCATCATGCCGAAATCGTCGCCCGGCGTGATCTCGGTGCCTTTGATGTTGAATTTGCGATACTGACTTTTGATCCAGCCTTCGGGGCCTGTCACCACCATGCCGCCAACTGCATTCGTCCCCATGATATGCGAGTTGTCGTAGATCTCGATCCGCTGCGGAACAGAGGGCAGGTCGAACGCCTCGGCCAGAGCTTCGAGCAGCTTCATCTGCGCGGCCCCCTCGGACATGCGCCGGGCGAGCGATTCACGCGCATTGCGCAGAGCGTTTTCGACCAGCTCTGCCTTTTCCCCGCGCTGAGGAACGCCAAGAACGACCTTGCGACCGGCTTTCTCGGACAAAGCCTCGGCCATCAGGTCCATATCTTCGACGCCATGTGACAACAGCACCATGCGCGGCGGAACCTTGTTGTCATAGAATTGCATCAGGAAGGCCTGCATCACCTCATCGGGCGATTCAACGCCGCCAAGCCGGGGGTAAAAATCGCGGTTCCCCCAGCTTTGATTGCCGCGAATGAAGAAGACCTGCACGCAGGCTTGCCCGGCATCCATATGCAGCGCGACGATATCCGCCTCCGAGATATGGCGCGGGTTGATCGCCTGCACCGACTGAACTGCCGTCAAGGCCTTGATACGGTCGCGCAAAGCAGCGGCGCGTTCATATTCCATCGCCTCGGCAGCGTCAGCCATTTCGGCCGCCAGATCGGCCTGTATCTTTGTCGAGCGCCCTTTCAGGAAAAGCTCTGCATCCTGCACCAGAGCGTTGTAATCCGGCTCTGATATCCGCCCGACGCAGGGGGCACTGCACCGCTTGATCTGGTACAGCAGGCAAGGCCGGGTGCGGCTTTCGAACACCGCATCGGTGCAGTTGCGCAGAAGGAACACGCGCTGCAACTGGTTCAGCGTCCGGTTGACGGCTCCGGCACCGGCGAAGGGGCCGTAATAATCGCCCTTTTCAGATTTTGCGCCGCGATGCTTCTTGATCTGCGGGAACGGATGAGACTTCGCGACAAGGATATTCGGAAAGGATTTGTCGTCGCGCAGCAGCACATTATAGCGCGGCTTAAGTTGTTTGATGAGGTTCTGCTCCAGCAGCAGTGCCTCTGTTTCAGTGCGCGTGGTCAGAAACATCATCGAATGGGTTTCGCGGATCATCCGCGCGATCCGGCCAGTATGCCCGTGGCCGCGTGCATAATTCGAAACCCGGGCCTTCAGATTCCGGGCCTTTCCGACATAAAGCACCTCACCCTTCGATCCCAGCATCCGATAGACGCCAGGACTGGAATCGAGCGTCTTTACATAGTCAGCGATCAACTCTCGCCCGGTCGGCTTGGCTGCAATATCTGTCATGACAGAAAGATGGGTGATGTCGGGGGGCGGCTGCAAGTCCGCAGATATGGGTTCATAATCAAACCTGTCCACGGTTTCTGTGGATAACTTTGTGGGCAAGCAGTGGCGAATGACACATATGCTTTAATTTCGACGCTTTTTATTAAGTTGATTAAAAATTAGGCAATATAATAACTGCATGTTTTATATTGGTTTTTTATGATATTCGGCCAAGGCCCTGAAAAGTAAGACGGAAAACTGACGTTTTTATTACTGGTCATGTGAAGGTGGACAACAGCGAACGTATCTTGAATATTGGCCTATTCGGGACCCATGATATCGGGCGTTTGCCAAGCGAGGTGCTGGCCGCCATCGACGCAGAAAAGCTGCCCCGTCACGGATTTTGCCGACAGCAGATATAACAGCGTTCGGGCGATGTCATCTGGGTCGGCGCCTCTATTGAGAATCGTGGATGCACGCTGTGCAGCGAACTCATCGGCTGATTGCCGGGCGCCCTGCAGGGTGGGGCCGGGGCCGATCGCATTGACGCGGATATCCGGCGCAAGCGCCTGGGCAAGCATCCGTGTCATTTCCCAAAGTGCGGCCTTGGCGATGGAATAGGTGATGAATTCGGGCGTGGGCTTCAGGACCCTCTGATCTACCATATTCACAACAAGGCTGGTCGCCACGGGCTCTTCGCCGCTGCGATCTGCTTTCGGCGCCTGCCGCGCAAAGGCCTGTGTCAGAAAGAAAGGCGCACGAAGATTCGAGCCGATATGTCTTTGCCAGCTATCTTGCGTTGCGCTGTGTATATCGTCACGCTCGAACACCGACGCATTGTTAATCAGAACCGAGACCTGTCCCATCTGCGCCGTCACATCCGGCAGCAGTTTTTCGACCGCATCGGGATCAAGCAGATCGGTTTCGAAGGTCCCTGCGGCAACACCGATTGCTCGCGCCTCATCTGCGGTTTGCGATGCCTCCTCATGCGACCCGTGATAATGAACTGCCACATCATAGCCTGCACGCGCCAGCGTCAGCACCATCTCGCGTCCCAGCCTTTTGGCGCCGCCGGTGACAAGCGCGACGCTCATGCCAGCAGCCAGGCAGTGTAACCGGCATAGACGGCAAGCAGCGCCGCACCGGCCACGCGACCGACCGCGATGTGACGCAGCAGGAAGGGGCCAAGCGCTAAAGTGCAGGCCAGCATGAACCACAGGTCGAATTGCAGCATCTGCGCGGGCACCTCAAGCGGGCCGAAAAACGCCGTAATTCCCAGGATTGCAAGAATATTGAACAGGTTCGATCCGATCACGTTCCCCAGGGCCATATCGGCGCGACCGCGAAGCGCAGATGCGACCGAGGCGGCCAGTTCGGGCAGCGAGGTTCCGACGGCAACCAGAGTCAGCCCGATCACCGCATCGCTGATCCCGAAGGCCCGCGCGATATCAGAGGCACCGTCAACAAGCAGCCGCGCTCCGATTGGCAGTGCGATCAGGCCGACAGCCAGCCAGAGGGCGATTTTGGCTGCGGATTCCGCCTGTACCTCCAGATCGGGCGCATCGCTTCGCCCCTGACGGGCGCGGGTGATCTGAGCGGCAAGGGACAGGATCAGCCCGATCAGCAGGATCAGCCCGTGCCACCAGACCAGCGGTCCGGCAAAACACAGCGCAATCAGCAGAAGCGAGGCGATCACGACATAGATCCAGCCTGATCTGAGTTCGGGATCACGACTGCGCACCGGCGCGATCAACGCGGTTGCGCCAAGGATCAGCAACACATTGGCGATGTTCGAGCCGACCACATTGCCAAGCGCAATACCGGGTTGTCCCCCTACGGCAGCGGCGACAGACACGATCAACTCTGGTGCCGAGGTGCCGAATGCCAGCACGGTCAGCCCGACGATCACCGGCGCGATACCAAGTCGCAGCGCCAGCGCGACGGCTCCGCGAACCAGAAAGTCGCCTCCGATCACCAGCAAGCCCAGTCCGGTGGCAATAAGTAAAAGATTAACGATCACGAGTGGGAAGCCCCAGACATTTTGCAACGAAACGGCGGAAGCCCGGGCCCGAAACAAGGCCCAGAATGATGAACATCAGAAGAACCAGCAACACGCCCTTGATCATAGGCCGAACCTTGAAAACGCCGCGCGTTCTTCCAGTGTTGCGATGGCGTCCGAGGCAATCACCTCACCGGAGATGCCGAAACGGCGCAGGAAGGGCGTTCGTGCGCCGAAACTCCGGAAATTGACCTCATCTCCGAAAAGCTCGCGCATTTTGGGCGCAAGATGTGCAATCCCGTCGATCAGCCCCAACTCCTTGCCGCGGTCGGCAAGCCAGAACTCTCCGGTAAAGATCTCGTCGCTATTGGCCAGATTTTCCGCACGGCGGGATTTGACCTGAGCGATGAAAATCCGGTGCATCTCATCCAGCAGCGATTGCAGCCGCGCGATATCCTCGGGGTTTTCGGGGCGGAAAATGTCGAGCTGCGATTTTGAGCGTCCGGCGGTATGGACGCGCCGCTCTATCCCGTGGCGGGCGATGAAATCCTGCAGGCCGAACCCGCCGGAAATAACGCCGATAGATCCGACGATGGAACATTCATCCGCCCAGATCCTGTCAGCCGCCGTTGCCAGCCAATAACCGCCAGAGGCTGCGACATCTTCGACAAAGGCATGAACCGGCACGTCGTGCTTTTCCGCCAGCCGCCGGATTCGTGCCGCGATCAGCGATGACTGCACCGGCGAGCCGCCGGGCGAGTTGATCGCCAGAGCGACGGCTTTCGGCTTGCCCTTGGTGAAGGCTTTTTCCAGCACCGATGCGATGCCCGCATCGTTCAACCCGGCAGCGCCGTTGCGGGCGGGGACGCCGATCGCGCCCTGAAGCCGCACGACGTTCACACGCGGGGCCTTGTTGAGAAATGGTATCTTCATGCGTCTCAGATAGGCGACAAGCCCCGATCCGGCAAGCGTCCCGCGTTGCAATCGGACGGCTTCCGCCGCATATAAGTCCCGACACGACCGGAGAGCAGCATGACCTATCTCGATTTCGAAAAACCTCTTGCCGATATCGAAGGCAAGGCCGAAGAGCTGCGGGCCCTGGGCAAGCGGGATGACGGCGTTGATGTCGAAAAAGAGGCTGCCGCACTGGACAAGAAAGCCGGTGCGCTGCTGAAGGAACTTTACGAAGATCTCGACCCGTGGCGGAAGACGCAGGTGGCGCGGCATCCCGGGCGGCCGCATTGCAGCGACTATATCGCGCAGTTATTCACCGAATATACGCCTCTTGCCGGAGACCGTGCCTTCGGTGACGATTACGCGGTCATGGGCGGGTTGGTGCGGCTGAATGACCAGCCCTGCATCGTGATCGGTCAGGAAAAGGGCAACGACACGAAATCGCGGCTGCATCATAATTTCGGCATGGCCCGCCCGGAGGGCTATCGCAAGGCGATCCGCCTGATGGAGCTTGCGAACCGGTTCGAACTTCCCGTTATTACCCTTGTCGACACGTCCGGCGCCTATCCCGGCAAGGGCGCAGAAGAACGCGGCCAGAGCGAGGCGATTGCCCGCTGTACCCAGAAATGTCTGGAAATCGGCGTGCCGCTTGTTTCTGTCATTATCGGGGAGGGCGGCTCTGGCGGTGCCGTTGCCTTCGCCACCGCGAATCGTATCATCATGCTGGAGCATTCGATCTATTCGGTGATTTCTCCTGAAGGTTGTGCGTCGATTCTGTGGAAGGACGCCGAGAAAATGCGCGAGGCGGCTCAGGCGCTGCGTCTGACCGCACAGGATCTGAAGAAGCTGGGCGTGATCGACAGCATCGTGCCCGAGCCTCTGGGCGGAGCGCAGCGAGACCCCAGGGCAGCGATTGAGGCGGCGGGGAATGAGATCCTGAAGATGCTGAAGGATCTGGGCCAGAAATCGGCGAAAGAGCTGGTTTCCGACCGTCGGCAGAAATTTATCGATATGGGGAAGACATCCCTAGCCTGAGCCTGCACAGTGACGCGACGGTTACGGTTCGAAAATCTCCTCAATGGGCAGGCTGAACAAATCGGCAGGCCTGAATGTCAGTTTCAGGCTGGGATCGTAGCGTCCGCGCTCCAATGCGTTGATGGTCTGGTGTGACATATCCATCGACTTGCCAACTCAGCCCATGCTGACTAGATAGGCCCGTCTGTAATCGAAAGGCCCGAGACTTGGAAAACGTCGTCCTGACCGTTCACCTGATCCTTGCGCTGCTGCTGATCGGCATCGTGCTGCTGCAACGCTCTGAGGGCGGCGGTCTTGGCATGGGCGGCGGCGGTGGCGGCACCGGCGTCATGACGGGGCGGCAGGCGGCGAATGCGCTGTCCAAGCTGACTTGGATACTTGCTGCGGCTTTCCTTGTGACCTCGATTACGCTGACGGTGATTGCCGCGCGGAATACCTCGGGTAACTCTGTTCTGGATCAGCTTAATATCGGCACTGGCTCGGACGATCAAAGCCAGGAGCAGACCGGGATCGAGGGCACGGGCCTGACCACGGCCCCGCCGCCCGGCGTTGGCCAGCCGATCACTCCGCCTTCGGCGGATGCACCTGCCGCAAGCGAAGCGCCTGCAAGCGATGCCAGCCCGGCTGCGCCGCCTGCCGTCGAAGCTCAGCCGGATGATTCGGCCCCGGCATCAGAGGCTGCTCCGGCGGAGGCTTCGGCCGAATCCGGCTCTGCGGCGCAGGGCGCGGACAGTGCCGATGCGCCGGTCGCACCTCCTGCGGCCAACTGACACTCAACAAATTGGGGCGCATGAAAATGCGCCCACGACACGTTGCGGTCCCGCGTTGCGGCCACGGGATATTTCGGCTATATCTTTAGTCCCGTGAACGGCGCATTCATGCGGCCGCATTGACCGACGATTCGAGAACTCACGGGGGCCGTATGGCGCGTTATATCTTCATCACCGGCGGCGTTGTGTCCTCGCTTGGCAAGGGGCTGGCTTCGGCTGCGCTTGGGGCGCTTTTGCAGGCGCGTGGCTTTACGGTGCGGCTGCGCAAGCTGGACCCTTATCTGAACGTCGATCCCGGCACGATGTCGCCTTTCGAACATGGCGAGGTTTTCGTCACCGATGACGGGGCCGAAACCGATCTGGATCTGGGGCATTACGAACGCTTCACCGGGGTTCACGCCCGCCAGACCGATTCGATTTCCTCGGGGCGGATCTATTCCAACGTGCTGGAGAAAGAGCGTCGCGGCGAATATCTGGGTAAGACAATTCAGGTCATTCCCCACGTCACCAACGAGATCAAGCATTTCATCGCCATCGGTGACGATGAGGTCGATTTCATGCTCTGCGAAATCGGCGGTACGGTCGGCGATATCGAGGGCCTGCCCTTCTTCGAGGCGATCCGCCAGTTCACCCATGAACGCCCGCGCGGCGAATGTATCCTGATGCATCTGACCCTGCTGCCCTATCTGGCCGCCTCGGGCGAGCTGAAGACCAAGCCGACCCAGCACAGCGTTAAGGAGCTGCAATCCATCGGCCTCGCCCCCGATGTTCTGGTCTGTCGCTCTGAACACCCGATCCCGGAAAAGGAACGCGCGAAGATCGCGTTGTTCTGCAATGTCCGCCCCGATGCGGTCATTCCTGCCTATGATCTGAAATCCATCTATGAGGCCCCGCTGGCCTATCACCGTGCCGGGCTGGATCAGGCCGTGCTGAATGCGTTCCAGATCAGCCCCGCGCCGCGTCCCGACCTGACCAGATGGGAGGATGTACTGGATCGCCTTACGAATACGGATGGGCAGGTCAATATCGCCATTGTCGGGAAATACACTCAGCTTGAGGACGCCTATAAGTCGATTGCCGAGGCGCTGACGCATGGCGGCATGGCCAATCGGGTGCGGGTCAAGTCCGACTGGATCGCCGCCGAGGATATCGAGGCAGAGGGCGGGCTGCATCTGCTGGACGGCTATCACGGTATCATCGTGCCGGGCGGTTTCGGTGAACGCGGCACCGAAGGCATGGTCACGGCGGCGCGTTATGCCCGCGAAAAGAACGTGCCGTATCTGGGGATCTGCCTTGGGATGCAGATGGCCGTGATCGAAGCGGCACGTAACCTTGCAGGGATCGAAGATGCCGGTTCCGAAGAATTCGATCACGAAGCCGGCAAGACGCGCTTCACGCCGATTGTCTATCACCTGAAAGAGTGGGTGCAGGGGAATTACAAGGTTCAGCGCTCGGTGAATGACGATAAGGGCGGGACCATGCGTCTTGGCTCTTACACTGCGATCCTGAAGCCGGATTCGAAGATTTCCGAAGCCTATGACGGCGATCTGGAAATCGAGGATCGCCATCGTCACCGCTATGAGGTCGACAGTTCCTATATCCCGAAGCTAGAAGAGGCCGGGCTGTCATTTTCTGGCATGTCGCCGGATGGCAAACTGCCGGAGGCGGTCGAATACCCGGATCATCGCTGGTTTATCGGGGTTCAGGCCCATCCCGAACTGAAATCCAAACCCTTTGAGCCTGCGCCCCTGTTCGCCGGGTTTATCGAGGCCGCGAAAGAAGGTGCCCGTCTGGTCTGACGGGCTGACGGCTCGGGTCCGGATCTCCCGTGCCGTCAGAAGCGCTGAGCGTTATTCCGCAGCATCGCCCAGTGCAGTTCTGTCGGTTAACACATCCTCATACGGCCCATCGGTGAACTGAAGCCGTGCGAGCCTTGCATAAAGCCCGCCCTGCGACACAAGCTCTTCATGGCTGCCTTCGGCGACGATGGCCCCGTTTTCGAAGACGACGATCCGGTCGGCTTTCTTCACGGTCGCCAGCCGGTGAGCGACGATGATCGTCGTGCGGCCCTCGGCCAGCTTGTCCACAGCCTGCTGCACTGCGAATTCGGATTCCGCATCAAGCGCGGATGTCGCTTCGTCCAGCAGCAGGACCGGCGCATCTCGCAGGATCGCGCGGGCGATGGCGATACGCTGCTTCT
Source organism: Paracoccus aerodenitrificans (assembly GCF_027913215.1). Lineage (GTDB taxonomy): Bacteria > Pseudomonadota > Alphaproteobacteria > Rhodobacterales > Rhodobacteraceae > Paracoccus > Paracoccus aerodenitrificans. Next base: position 2,419,416 of record NZ_CP115784.1, on the reverse strand, counting down.
GGCCACCTGACAGCATGACGCCACGCTCTCCGACCTGCGATTCGTATCCTTCGGGCAGGGAGGTTAGAAACCCGTCTGCATTGGCGGCACGGGCAGCGGCTTCTACCTCGGCATCGGTGGCGTCAGGACGGCCGAAGCGGATATTCTCGCGGGCGGAGGTTGCGAAGATCACCGGATCCTGCGGGACCAGAGCAATGGCCGAGCGGAAATCGGGCCGGGACATGTCGCGCAGATCAATCCCGTCAAGCGTAATGCGTCCCTGTGCCGGGTCCCAGAAACGCTGGATCAGCTGGATAACGGTCGTCTTGCCCGCGCCGGAGGGACCGACAAGGGCAATGGTTTCGCCCGGACGGATCGCAAGCGTCACATCCTGAAGCGCCGCGCTTTCTGGGCGTGACGGATAGCGGAACGTCACATCGTCGAAAACGATCTCTCCGGCAACGGGGCGCGGCAGGGCGACCGGATCGGCGGGATCTGTTACGGCGTCGGTGGCGGCAAGAAGCTCGGCCAGGCGCTCGGTCGCACCGGCGGCGCGTTGAAGCTCACCCCATATCTCGGACAGCGCCCCGACCGAACCTGCGACAAGCACGGCGTAGATGACGAATTGCACCAGTTCGCCGACGCTCATCAGGCCAAGCTGGACATCGCGTGCGCCGATCCACAGCACACCGATGATCCCGGCGCAAATCAGGAAAATCACGATCACCGTCAGCGCCGCGCGGGTGGCGATGCGGTGCTTTGCAGACAGAAAGCTTTCCTCGGTCACCCGCGCGAATTCCTCACGCGTTGCATCCTCATGCGTAAAGGCCTGCACGGTCTGCGCTGCCAGCAGCGCTTCGGAGGCGGTCCCCGATGATGCCGCGATCCAGTCCTGATTTTCCCGCGCCAGCACCCGCAGTCGGCGTCCAAGTCCGATGATCGGAACAAGGATGACCGGCACCAGCAGCAGGACCAATGCGCTCAGCTTGACCGAGGTCATGAACAGCATCACCAGACCGCCGATCATCAGCAGCATATTGCGCAAAGCCACCGAGACGGAGGATCCGATCACCGACTGTATCACTGTTGTATCGGTGGTGATCCGGCTGAGGATCTCTCCGGTGACGACACGTTCATAGAAGGATGGCGACAGGCCGAGCACGCGGGCAAAGACTGCCTTGCGGATATCGGCGACGATGCGTTCGCCCAGACGGGTCACCAGATAATATCTCAGCCCGGTGCCCACAGCGAGCGCTGTCACGATCAGCAGTGCCGCCCCGAAATATTCGTCCAGCAGCATCGAGCCGACATCGAACCCGTCCACGACGCGGCGCACCGCCAGTGGCAGGATCAGACTGATCGTCGCGGTACAGATCAGCGCTAGCAACGCGGCAAGTGCCATGCCACGATAGGGCTGGATAAAGGGCCACAGGGCGGACAGAGCGCCTACTCGGCGGCTGGAGGGACGGTCAATTGCTGCTTTTGGTGCGCGGGCCATGCGTGCCTTCTGTTTGGTTCGTTCTCCTTAAGGCACCGGCAAGGTGCGCGGCAAGCTTCAAACCCTGATCTCTCCGGATGACAAAGCGTCGCAGAGCCGGTCGACCGCGATGCCGAGGCGCTGATCAATGATGTGAAGATAGCGGGTCCAGTCGCTGACCTGCGTCAGATCCTCGGCCCCGTCCGAGATGCCACGCAGCGCGATCAGGGGAAGCCCGAATTGCTGACAGGCCCGCAGGACGGCGAAGCTTTCCATATCCACCATGTCTTCGGGGATGGCGTCATATCCCGCGCCAGAGACGATATTCGCGCCCGTCGACAGGCTCGCTTCCGGGATACCGGGAATTCTCAGGTCAAGCGGCAGGGTTTCCGGCAGGTCCAGCAGAGGCGTCACGCCTTTCGGAAACCCCAGAGCCGAGGCATCCATATCGCGCCAGCTGACCGAACTTGCCTGATAGATCGCCGTTTGTTCAAGCCGCGCCGATCCGGCAGAGCCAAGTGAAACGACCAGCCGTGGCAGGTTTCCCGCAATTTGCAGTCGGGTCAGCGCCGCACCCAGAGACAAAGCCGCCTCGATGGGACCGATCCCGGTCATCAGCGGCGTAAAACGCGCCTGTAATTCGGGGCCGTATTCCGGCTGTGCCGCCATGACGAACAGAACCGGCACACCGGCCAGATCGGTCAGGGGAGGAAGGTCGTTCATGCAGGTAGGCCTGACAAGGGAAAGCTGGTGCGGGCCGCGGGACTCGAACCCGCACGGCCTTGCGGCCCAGAGATTTTAAGTCTCATGCGTCTACCATTCCGCCACGCCCGCAACCGGTTGGAAACGCGAAGCAAACGGTTTCCAGAGGGCGCAAATCTATCATGGCGGTCGGCACATACAAGGCAGAAGCGGCACGATGCCTGCTTCGCTGCTGTGCCAGAGAATATCAGGCGAAAGGATCTGGATCGTAACGCACGCCGGTCAGGGACAGACCCTGAGGCGGGCAGACCGGCCCGCATGCCGCGCGATCCCGGTCTTCCAGTGCATGACGCACCCGGATCGGCGGCCATGCACCTGCACCGACCCTTTCCAGGGTTCCGACGATGCTGCGTACCTGATTATGCAGGAAGCTGCGGGCGCGAAGATGGAAACGGATTTCCTGCCCGGCAGGGTAGGGATGGGCCTCTATGGTGATCTCGTCCAGTGTCTTCACCGGAGATTTTGCCTGGCACATCGTGCTGCGGAATGTGGTGAAATCGTGCTGCCCGATCAGATGGCCTGCCGCCTCGCGCATGGCGTCAATGTCCAGCGGCCTCAGAACCTGCCAGACCTGACCGCGATCCGACACGATCGGTGCGCGGCGAGCGACCAGACGAAAACAATACTGCCTTTCAAGCGCCGAGAAGCGGGCGTGGAAGTCCTCGGATATCTCCGCTGAACGGATCACTGCGATGGGATCGGGTTTCAGATGCCAGTTGAGCGCCTCGCATAACCGGAATCCGTCCCAAGATTTCTGAAGGTCTGCGTGAAAGACCTGTCCGGTCGCATGAACCCCGGCATCTGTCCGGCCTGCGGCGAAAATCCGGGCTCCTTCGGCAAATCCCTGATCCAGCCGCGCCAGAGCCTGCTCAATCCGGCCCTGCACGCTCGGCTGATCGGCCTGAGCCTGCCAGCCGGCGAAAGGAGCGCCGTCATATTCGACCTGAAATGCGTAGCGGGGCATCAGTCCTGTTTGCGTCCCGCCTTGACCGTCTCGCGGATCAGCCCGGTCAGATCATGTCCACGGCGGTCTTCAAGCGCTGCAGGATCTTTCGGTGCCGGAGTCCGCACACCCTCACGCGCCAGCCTGTCGCGCAGGACCTGCATTTCGATATCGAAATCGGTGCGGCCGCCTTCGATGAGCGAACGGGTCCGTGCGGCGAAATTGCCCTCAAGATCGGTCAGAAGCCTTTCATAATCCTCACGCGCCGACTGATCGCGCGTATGCGCATAGAGATCCGCGAATTTGACCGTCGCATCGCGGGCACCCATCAGATAGACGCCAAGATAGCGCCGGGCGGCGGCAAGATCGCCGGGATCTTCCTCGACCCGGCGGAACAACTCACGCGCGGTTTCTGCGAAGACCTGAACCCGGGCCTCCAGCCGCCTGTCGCCAGTGCGGCGGATCGCGTCCTGCATTCCGGCAAGATACTCCTCACCTTCGGCAATAAAGCGGGCCACGCGATCCTGCTGGAACGGATCAATTCCCTCCATCCCCTTGTCGCGCCTTGGGTCGGGGCCGAAGGACATGTAATGCAGCACCGCGCCTGCAAATCCGACCAGAGCTGCCCCGCCAAGCGCATTGACTTCGGCAGCACCGATGGCCAGCCCAAGCCCGGTCGCGATGCCGCCGAACAGCTTGCGGGGCCATGCCGGTTTGCGGGCGACGCGGCGGGCGTCATAGGCAGCCTCGGCCTGAAGCCCCTCGCGCGTCAGCATCGACCCGGCTGCGACAATGCCGAATCCCGCCAGGTTGGTTACAAGCCCGAACGGGTCCTGCCAGAACGCGCTGAGAAGAAACGGAGACGCGGAAATCGTGATCCATTTGACCCGAGATTGCAGCGGATGGACCGGCTCACCCCTGGGTTGGGGCATATCGGGTGCACCCGGAGAAAAACGGCCGCCGAAACGTTTCGCCATACGGTCCTCTTAACTCGCGCCCGCCAGAGACGCATAAAGCGTCAGCAGGATCAGAAGATAGAATGACAGCCGCTGAGTGGCTTTCCGGGACATCGTTTACTCCGTTTCGGTCACTGAACAGATGGGCTGGCAGCGGTGCGATTGCAAGCCGCTTGCCTAGAAGCTGCGGGTGCGGCGGTCGAAGACCTTCTGTCCCATCATCGAGCCGACCAGATCGACCATCAGCTTCGCCGTCCGGCCCCGGTCATCGAGGAACGGATTCAGCTCGACCAGATCCAGCGAGGTGACAAGCCCGGATTCATGCAGCATCTCGCAGACCAGATGGGCCTCACGGAAGGTCGCCCCGCCGGGAACGGTCGTGCCGACGGCGGGCGCGATGGCAGGGTCAAGGAAATCGACATCCAGAGAGACATGCAGCAGCCCGTCGGCGTCACGCACCTTGTCGAGAAATGCCTTTAACGGCGCAACGATTCCCTGCTCATCCAGAACCCGCATGTCGTTTACGGTGATGTTCGTTTCCTGCAACGCCGAATGTTCCGAGGGATCGACGCTGCGGATCCCGAACATGCAGATATTCTCTCCGGGTACAGGAGAGGGGAAATCGGGGAATGGTGCGAACCCGTCCCGTCCCGCTGCATAGGCCATCGGTGTGCCGTGAAGATTGCCCGACGTTGTTGTCTCGGGCGTGTGGAAATCGCTATGCGCGTCCAGCCAGATCACGAAAAGCGGCCTGCGCTGCCTGTTTGCGTATTCGGCGACGCCCGAAACCGTGCCGAGAGCAAGGGAATGGTCTCCGCCCATGAAGATCGGCATGCCTGCGGTCATGGCCTCGGACGCTGCGTCGGACAGCGCTTCGGTCCAGGCGATGATCTCGGACAGGTGATGGACGGTTTCGTTGAAATGCGTCTCATCGCCGGGTGCGCCGGGAACCACATCCCCGCGATCCTCGATCGTATGGCCAAGCGATTCCAGCACGGAACTAAGCCCTGCCACGCGATAAGCGGCTGGCCCCATCAGGCAGCCGGGCCGACGCTGGCCCTCGTCCACGGGTGCGCCGATCAGGATACAATGGGTCATCTTGTCCCCCGGTTGGTTGTGGCGACAGGTTACTCAACCGGGCGCATCACCGCCAGCCCTTCGGCTGTCAGCCAAGCTTGCCGAGCGCGGATATGATCAGCGAGATCCCCGACAGGAACAGCAAAACAAGGGCAGCCTTCCGGATCGTCCCCGGCTCTACCGGAGGCGGAAAGCGCCGTGCGATCCATGTTCCCAGAATAACCGCCGGCGCGGCCCCCGCAGCGCTTGCCAGCAGCGATGCGGTGATGCCGCCCGAGGCGATGACCAGCCCGGTCCTCAGGATCTGGGTCAGGAAAAACACCGCAACCAGCGTGACGCGCACCGCCGCAAGCTGCATGGGCTGCCGGTAGAGATGCCAGATCACCGGAGGCCCGGTCGTGGCGAAGAGCCCGCCCATCGTGCCACCGATCAGTCCCGAAAGAAAGAACGTTACCGGAGCGGACTGTGTCGGACGCGGCGAAGGTTTCGAGGCAAGCTGCGCCGCCGATCCTGCGATCACGATGCCGAGGATCAGTTGCAGCAGGCCAAGCGCCGTCCCCGCAAGCCAGTTCAGCAGAAAGAAACCGGCGATCAGGGCGGGAAACGCGCCCAACAGGATCAGTTTCAGGGCGGATCGGTCGATATCCCGCCAGCCCCGCGACAGAACGATGATCGCATTGACCAACACCAGCAGCGAGGTAATCGCCGCTGCCTGCGGGACCGGCATAAGGCCAAGTGCTCCCGTCGCACCCATCAGGATCAGGCCAAGCGCGAAACCCGTCAGCGTCTGCACCCATGCGGCCAATGCGGCGATGGCCCAGAACATGATCATCTGATGATCGAACGACATCACACCTGCCTCGCCGTCGCATAAAGCAGCCCGGTCTCATAACCGGACGCTCTTCAGGCACTGAATTCACCGAAAGGTGGGAATGTCCAGACTTCGGAAAACAGTCTCTTCGGTCAGCCGCGTGTTCCGCTGAACCTCTCAGACCATTCTGTGCGCTGATCGTCGGTAATCTTCGTGAACAGGTTCTCCGGGACCGTAAACCCGTGACCCGGTGGCAGAGAATTCAGCGCTGCTTCCACATCATCGGGCCATTCATCGGAACTGTTCATGGCCTCGCGCAGCGTCGCAGCCGTGAACGGAATGAACGGTGCGGACAGCACCGCATAAAGCCCGATCAGATTCAGCCCCAACCGGACCTGCATTGCGGCTTTTTCGGGGTCTTCCTTGAAGGTTGCCCAGGGGGCCGCACTTTGCAGATATTCATTCCCCAGCACCCAGATTCCGCGCAGTTCGGCGGCAGCCTTGCGCACCTCCATCTGATCCATCAGCCGTTCATAGCTGCGGACCCGTTCGGCCAGAGCCGAGGCCAGTTCATGTTCCGCCTCGCCCCATTCACCGCCAGCGGGAACCTCTTCCCCGAATTTCGAGCGGCAGAACTTGGTGATCCGGCTGACGAAATTGCCAAAGACATCGGCGAGATCCTTGTTCACCGATTGCTGGAAATTCTCCCATGTGAACTCACTGTCACCGGATTCCGGCGCATGAGACAGCAGCCACCACCGCCAGTAATCCGCTGGCAACAGGTCGAGCGCATCGTCCATGAACACGCCGCGCCCCTGTGACGTGCTGAACTGCCCGCCATCATAGGTCAGGTAATTAAAGCTTTTGATGTAATCGACCAGCTTCCACGGCTCGTCCGATCCCATTATCGTGGCCGGGAAGCCGAGAGTGTGGAACGGCACGTTATCCTTGCCCATGAACTGCGTATAGGTCACGTCATCTGCGCCCTTGTCGGTACGCCACCACCGTTCCCAGTCGCCGCCATGCGCATCGGCCCATTCCGCCGTCGCGCCGATATATTCGATGGGCGCGTCGAACCAGACATAGAAGACCTTGCCCTCCATTCCCGGCCAGGGCTGATTGCCCTTCTGCACCGGCACGCCCCAGTCCAGATCGCGGGTGATGCCCCGGTCCTGCAACCCGTCCCCGTCGAATAGCCATTTCTTCGCGATGGAGGTCGTCAGCACCGGCCAGCCGGTCTTGCTGTCGATCCATGCGGCAATCGTGTCGCGCATCGCGGATTGGCGCAGGAACAGATGCTTGGTCTCGCGCACTTCCAGATTGGTGCTGCCGGAAATCGCGCTGCGCGGGTCGATCAGATCGGTCGGATCGAGCTGCTTGGTGCAGTTCTCGCATTGATCGCCCCGAGCCTTTTCATAGCCGCAATTCGGACAGGTCCCCTCGATATAGCGGTCAGGCAGGAAGCGGCCGTCATCCAGCGAATAAACCTGTTTCTCGCTGACCTCACGGATCAGCCCGGCCTCATCCAGCTTGCCTGCGAAATGCTGGGTCAGCCGGTGATTCTGCGGGCTGGAGGAACGCCCGTAATGATCGAAGCTCAGCCCGAATCCCTCGGCCAGACGCGATTGTTCCGCATGCATCCGCTTGCAGTATTCCGCGACTGGTTCGCCGGTCTTGGCGGCGGCAAGCTCTGCCGGGGTGCCGTGTTCGTCGGTGGCGCAGATGAACATCACCTCATGACCGCGCCCGCGCAGATACCGCGCATAGAGATCGGCCGGAAGTTGGGATCCGACAAGGTTTCCCAAATGCTTGATACCGTTGATATAGGGCAGGGCGGAGGTGATCAGGTGGCGTGCCATGTGCTCTTCCAGATAGGTCGCAGGGTATTTAACCGGTGCCAGCCCGGTTTGAAAGGGCAGGGAACATTCCTCATCACGCGGCATTGAATACTTGTATAGATGGATTTTAGAACCGTTTTCGGCATAATTGGTCAAAGAACCACAAGGAACCCGCCATGCGCACGGCGCTGATTTCAATCCTTCTGATGGCAGTCACAGGCACTGCTTATGCTCAGTTCGCCGAGGACCAAGTGCGGGCACAGCTTGCTGCACAGGGATTTGAAAATATTCAGTTCTCGGATCAGGGCGCACAGATCCAGGTTACTGCAGAGCGTGACAAAATCCGCCTCGAATCTGTTTATGACCGCGAAACCGGCAATGTCGTCTCGGACCGGGTCAGTCAGATAGATGAGGGTGAAGATAGCAAATCCGGTGATTCTGACAAGATCACAAACACTGCGGAAGGTCAGACTGCTGCCGGGGCAGGTCAGTGAAGGCAAATGCTGACAGGGCAGGCAAGATCGCCGTTTAGATTTCGGATTGGGGATGAATCGGGATCTCCGGTGATCCGATCTTCCTATCATGACGCGGATTCATAAAGATTATTCGCCACATGAATTTGTCGAATGCGTGAAGCCCTGCTAGAAGCCGTGTCTGAACTCCGCAAAAGGTGGTCCCGTGGCCGAGCTTCCTCTTTCTCCTGTCTTCGAAACACTCCGCAAAGCTGCGAAACAGCGTATTCTTATCCTCGACGGAGCGATGGGGACGCAGATCCAGCAGCTTGGCCTGTCCGAGGATGATTTCACTGGTCATGGCGCGGGCTGTGCCTGTCACATCCACTCGGACCATCCGCAGAAGGGCAATAACGACCTTCTGAACCTCACGCGACCGGATGCCATCGAGGAAATCCACTATCTCTATGCCAAAGCGGGCGCGGATATCGTGGAAACCAACACATTTTCCTCAACCACTATCGCGCAGGCGGATTATGCATTGCAGGACCGTGTGCGCGACCTGAACTTTGAGGGTGCGCGACTGGCCTGCAAGGCGATGGACCGCGCCACGGCCGAGGATGGGCGTCCGCGTTTCGTTGCGGGTGCGCTTGGACCGACGAACCGGACCGCCTCGATCAGCCCGGATGTGAATAATCCCGGCTATCGCGCGGTGACCTTCGATCAGCTTGCCGAGGCCTATGCCGAACAGACCCGTGCCCTGATCGAGGGCGGGGCCGATCTGATCCTGATCGAGACGATTTTCGACACGCTGAACGCCAAGGCGGCGATTTTTGCCTGTGAGAAAGTCTTCGCGGAAAATAATCTGCGTCTGCCGGTGATGATTTCCGGTACGATCACCGATCTGTCGGGCCGGACGCTTTCGGGACAGACGCCAACGGCCTTCTGGCACTCGATCCGACATGCGCAGCCGCTGACCGTGGGGCTGAACTGCGCTCTCGGCGCCGAAGCCATGCGCCCACATCTGGCCGAAATCTCAGACGCGGCGGATACGCTTGTCTGCGCTTACCCGAATGCGGGGCTTCCCAATGAAATGGGCGAATATGACGAAACGCCCGAGCAAATGGCGTCTCAGGTCGCAGAGTTCGCACGCGAAGGGCTGGTGAATGTGGTCGGGGGCTGCTGCGGTTCGACCTATGAGCATATCCGCGCCATCGCCGAGGCGGTGAAGGATCTACCTCCCCGCGAGATCCCGGACAAAGAGCCGCTGCTGCGCCTCTCGGGGCTGGAACCGTTTACCAAGACCGACGATATCCCCTTCGTGAATGTGGGCGAGCGCACCAATGTCACCGGCTCGGCCCGCTTCCGCAAGCTGATCACCAATGGCGATCTGGCGGCGGCGCTGGATGTGGCGCGGGATCAGGTCGAAAACGGTGCTCAGATCATTGACGTGAACATGGATGAAGGTTTGATCGACAGCGAAAAGGCGATGGTCGATTACCTGAACCTGATCGCGTCCGAGCCTGATATCGCGCGCGTTCCGATCATGGTGGACAGTTCGAAATGGGAGGTGATCGAGGCCGGGCTGAAATGCATTCAGGGCAAGCCGGTGGTCAACTCGATCAGCCTCAAGGAGGGCGAGGAGGCCTTTCTGCATCATGCAAGGCTGTGCCGCGCCTATGGTGCGGCCGTGGTCGTCATGGCCTTCGACGAGACCGGGCAGGCCGATACTGAAAACCGCAAGGTCGAAATCTGCACCCGCGCTTATGAGCTGCTGACGCAGGAAATCGGCTTCCCGCCCGAAGATATCATCTTCGACCCGAATATCTTCGCCGTGGCAACCGGGATCGAAGAGCACGATAATTACGGTGTCGATTTCATCAACGCCACCCGCCGCATCACCCAGACCCTGCCGCATGTGCATATCTCGGGCGGGGTGTCGAACCTGTCCTTCAGCTTCCGCGGCAATGAACCTGTGCGCGAGGCGATGCATGCGATGTTTCTCTATCACGCCATTCAGGCCGGGATGGATATGGGCATCGTCAATGCCGGTCAGCTTGCGGTCTATGACCAGATCGACGAGGAACTGCGCGAAGCCTGCGAGGATGTGGTCCAGAACCGGCGTGCCGATGCGACCGAGCGGATGCTGGAAATCGCCGAGAAATATCGTGGCGAGGGCGGGGCGAAGGCGCGTGAGAAGGATCTGTCATGGCGCGAATGGCCGGTTGAAAAGCGGCTGGAACATGCTCTGGTCAACGGCATTACCGAATATATCGACGCCGATACGGAAGAGGCCCGGCAGAAGGCGGATCGTCCTCTGCATGTGATCGAAGGGCCATTGATGGCGGGCATGAATGTCGTGGGCGACCTGTTCGGCGCGGGTAAGATGTTCCTGCCGCAAGTGGTGAAATCCGCCCGAGTGATGAAACAGGCCGTGGCCCATCTGCTGCCCTATATGGAGGCCGAAAAGGCTGAATCCGGCGAGGAAAGCAGCAATGGCAAGGTGCTGATGGCCACGGTAAAGGGCGATGTGCACGATATCGGCAAGAATATCGTGGGCGTCGTTTTGGCCTGCAATAATTATGAGATCATCGACCTTGGCGTCATGGTTCCGGCGACCAAGATTCTGGAAACTGCGAAGGCCGAGAAGGTGGATATTATCGGCTTGTCCGGCCTGATCACGCCGTCGCTTGATGAAATGGTCCATGTCGCTGCCGAAATGGAGCGTGAGGGTTTCGATATCCCGCTGCTGATCGGCGGGGCGACGACATCCCGCGTACATACGGCGGTGAAAATCAACCCGCGCTATCACAAGGGGCAGGCGATTTACGTGACAGATGCCAGCCGGGCCGTTGGCGTTGTGTCCTCGCTTCTCTCGGATAAGCGGGCGGAATATGCCGATAATATCAATGCTGAATATCTGGATGTTGCGGAAAAATATAATCGCGGCGATAAAAATAAGAAGCGGCTCTCGCTTGCGGATGCCCGCAGTAATCCCGTTCCGGTCGAATTCGGGAAATGGCAGCCGCCGGTTCCAAAATTCTTCGGCCCTCGTGTAATCGATGATTTCGATCTGGCGGAAATTGCCCGCTATATCGACTGGACGCCATTTTTCCAGACCTGGGAAATGAAAGGCGTTTATCCTCGTATTCTGGAGGATGAAAAACAGGGTGAGGCTGCGCGGGCGCTGTTTGCCGATGCCAAAGCGATGCTGGATCAGATCATCTCGGAGAACTGGTTCAGGCCGCGTGCCGTGATCGGGTTCTGGCCTGCAAACCGTGTGGGCGACGATATCCGTCTGTTCACCGATGAAAACCGCAAGGATGAATTGGCGACGTTCTATACATTGCGTCAGCAGGTCTCGAAACGTGAGGGCAGGCCGAATGCGGCGCTCGCCGATTTTGTGGCACCCGAGGGACAGCCCGATTATCTGGGAGGATTTGTCGTGACCTCAGGCCCTCAGGACCATGAGCTTGCGGCGAAATTCAAGCAACAGGGCGACGATTATTCCGCAATCATGGTTCAGGCGCTGTCGGATCGTTTTGCCGAGGCTTTGGCCGAACTGGTCCATAAGCGCGTGCGCCGCGATCACTGGGGATATGCGCCCGATGAAGATCTGTCGAATGAGGAACTGATCGGGGAAGGCTATGGCGGCATTCGCCCTGCGCCGGGCTATCCCGCTCAGCCGGATCACACTGAAAAACTGACATTGTTCAAGCTGCTGGATGCGACAGAGGCGACCGGGGTTGAACTGACCGAATCAATGGCAATGTGGCCGGGGTCTTCGGTGTCGGGGATCTATATCGGCCATCCTGACTCCTATTATTTCGGCGTCGCTAAGGTCGAGGCCGATCAGGTAGCGGATTATGCGTCCCGTAAAGGCATGGATCTGGCCGAGGTAGAACGCTGGCTGGCTCCGATCCTGAACTATGTGCCGGGACAGGCGACGGCTGCGGAATAGGGAACCGAATTAAGAAAGGCCGCAGCTTTCGCGCGGCCTTTCCTGAATGCTTTGGGTTTTAGATAAAACGCGCGATCAGAGCGGTGCAACCGCAGTGACAGTCGGAGCATAAACCGGCTCTTTACCTTCGAGGATCTGCCGACCTTCTTCCCAGCAAATCGCATCTGCCGTTTTGACATCCATTTGCTCAGGGCGGGCAATCGAACGATCCCAGGTCACCTGCTCATGGGTGTAAATCTGGCAGGTCACCGGCCCCATCGGCGAATCCGCCAGGACAGGATCTGATTCGTATTGCTCCGGCGTGATATTACAAGCTGCCAATGTACCAATAGCGACACAGGCGATGACGGCAGTTTTGATCATGTTAGTATGTTCCTGTCCAGGTTAATTCATCAGTTTATGTGTTCACGCTATGTCACGGATGATAACTTCACAATCAGCACGTGCAATTGGCGATAAAGCCAGTATTCAAGATAATCTAAAGGTATTATGATGCCGGACCCGAGCCAGCCTCTTGCATAAGGGCGTCGCTGCGCGTTTCGATGGTTTCGCGCAATCGGGCGATGAAATCGTCACGCGATTCTCCGGGTTCGGCCTGCATGGGCGGAAGGAATTCGATGACGGCGCGACCGGATGCTATGGGAATGCCGCGTTTGGGCCAGAACATGCCGCAATTCACCGCGACCGGCCAGACCGGCAGGCCGGTTTCCAGATGGATCGTGCCGACACCGTGTTTATAGGGGCGGTGCTCTCCCGGTCGGGTTCTGGTTCCCTCGGGATAGACGATCAGATGTCCGACACCGTCCTCGGACGCCATACGCTCGCGGATCTGGCGGATGATCTGTCCCATCGCGTCGCGCCCGCGTGTGCGGTCGATCGGGATGCAGCCGACCTCTCGTGCGTACCAGCCCATGATCGGGATATGCATGATCTCGCGCTTCATGACGAAGGCGCGGCGTCCGGCGGCGCTTGCGATGGCGAGAATGTCCAGAAAGCTCTGGTGTTTTGCGGCGATCAGGGCGTCTTCGCCACGCTGCGGCGGCTCTCCGCGAATTTCGACGGCGACGCCGTTATGCCACCGCGCCGCCCGCAACATATAGCCGATCCAGATCGTCGCTACCCGGTTTGCACCGCGCCGTCCCTTGCGGATCTGAGTCAGCATCCCCCATGTCCCCAGCACCACCGTGGCAAGCCCGACATGGATGTAATAGGTGACGGCGCAGACATAACCGAATGCGCCGTTCGACCGGGGTACGGGCGAATAATGCGCGGCCTCTTCCCGGCGTAGCAAGGGGCCGATCATGGCACCGCCCGCAGCATGCGCAGCGCCGCCCATCTTGTTGCGAAAAAGCCGACCGCCGTTGCGATAAGCGGGATCAGAAGCGGCCAGAGCCAGCCCCATCCGCGGAAACCGAGCCCGGTCAGGAAGCCTCCTGCCTCATCCATTCCCGGCAAAAGCGCGATTGCGATCATCCCGAGCAGCGTCCCGGCTGCCGCGCCAAGCGCTGCGCGGCGCGTGAAGCGGCGGACAAAGGCCTGCGCGATGGTGACGTCGCGTGCGCCGATCAGCCTCAGCACCCGGATGACCTGACCATTCGCGGCCAGAGAGGATTGCGCCGCCAGAGCCATCATCGCCGCACCCGCCGCCGCGATCAGCCCAAGCGAAATTACCCCGAGCACCCGCAGCCTGTGCGCCGCCGATACCAGAGGTTGCCGCCATCTGGTATGGTCGTCCAGCACGGCTCCGGGGGTCTCTGCCTCAAGCCGCATCTGCAGGCCCTCCGCGTCGAATTCGTTGCCACCCTCGCGGATCTCGATCAGGCGCGGAACGGGCAGGGCAGAGACCGGCACATCCGGGCCGAACCACGGCGTCAGCAGATCCTCGACCTCTTCTTCAGGCAGCATCCGGGCTTCGGCAATTCCGGGGGTCTGTTCCAGAATTCCCATGACCCGTCCGGTCAGGGTTTCGATTTCATCTATCGGGGCAGAGACCCGCACCGTGACCGTCTGCGCCAGCGATTGCGACCAGCGTTCCGCCAGCCGCCCCGTCGCCATGCTGAGCGCCAGTGCAAACACCGCCAGAAACGCCATCGCGCCCGCTGTCAGCAGGGTAAGCTGCGCGGTAAACCCGGTAGAAGGCACGATCCGCCCGGTTCCGCCCGTGTCCCGCCCGACCAGTCCGCGCCAGAGGCTGCGCCAGTCGACCTGCTTGAGATCCACCTTCATAGATCCGCCCCTGCCAGTTGAACCTGTCTGCCCGAAATGCGTAAAACCCGCGCCTGAACTTCCATCTGCCTAGCCGCCCGGATCAGGTCCATGTCATGCGTCGCGATCAGCACGGTCTTGCCCGAGCGGTTCAACTCGACCAGAAGCTGAAGCAGACGCAGCGACATTTCCCAGTCGAGATTGCCCGTTGGTTCGTCCGCCATCACGAAATCCGGAGACATAATGACCGCGCGGGCAAGCGCTGCCCGCTGCCGCTCTCCGCCCGAAAGCGAGGGCGGCGTGGCGCGGGCGTGATTGGTCATTCCGACCCAGCCGAGCAGCTCTTTCAGGGCACGCATATCGACCGGCTGATGCGCTACGGTCAGCGGCAGCGCGATATTCTCGGCGACGGGCAGGTGATCAAGAAATTGTGCATCCTGATGCAGGACTCCGACCTTGCGCCGCAGCATCGCGATACCGTCGCGCGACAGGCCGTTTACGTCATGGCCGAATGCTGACAGCCTGCCGCTGCTTGGCAGCAGATCGGCGTAGCACAGCCTCAGAAACGTGGTTTTCCCCGATCCCGACGGACCGGTCAGAAAATGAAACGAACCCGCCGGCAGGCTTAAATTCATGTCCGACAGCAAGGATCCGCCTTCGCGATACCCAAAGGACACGTCCTGCATTTCGATCAAAGGGGCCTCCTTGGCGCTCTTATGGTGCCGCGGCGCTTGGAAGCCGGGCGTTGCGTTGATAGAACAGACCGACGCGGAATGCCAGAAACGGTGCAGCTTTTGACAGGACGACCAATGCGGCTGATTTGCCCGAAATGCAACGCGCAGTACGAGGTGCCGGCGCATATGATTCCGCCCGAGGGGCGTGAGGTCGAATGTTCCGCCTGTGCGTATGTCTGGCAGCAAGCCGCGGCGGACGCCGTGACGGAAGACAGGCCGCAACCGGCTGAGACGCCGGGCCGGTCTGTCCCCGGGCTGACACAGCGCGGCCTGTCTGAGGATCTGCGACATGAGGCTGGTGGCCGTTCGGTCGAGGCTGCGCCCGGAGATCTCGGAGCGGCGCCGCCCTTGCAGCGCCCTCTGCCAGAGGATGTTCTGTCGATTCTGCGCGAGGAAACCGCCAGAGAGCTTTCCGCCCGCCGGGCGGCGAAAACCCGGAATGGGCAGGACAATCCAGCGGTCGCGAAGGAGGTCGCGCCCAAGACACCCGGCGGCGAGGTTCCGGATGCGAAGGGCGGTCCTCAGAGGCCCCCGAATATCCCAACCACCACCCCCGATCAGCCTGCCGGGATGCCGCAATCGAATTTCGGCGACTGGCCTGCAACCACGGTGACAGAACCTGACGATTCCGAGCCGCGCGTGATTGCTCGCAGCGAGCCGAAGCCGAAACGCGCTTCATCTAGCGCGGAAATGGGTCTGTCGCCCACGCCGATTCTGGCCTCTGCGCCGAAACGCAGGCTGAGCGAAGATGTTATCGCGCAGGCAGAGGAGGCGTCACCGGCAGAAACACCTCGCAAGGTGGATCGGTCGGAAAATGTGACATCGCCACAGCGCAAGCCTTTGCCTGATGCCGAACAGATCGCCGCGACCTTGCGGCATGAGGAACCGGAGGAGGAACCGGAGCCTACCCGGGCAGCCCACTCGGCTGGTGCAGCGAATGATGCACGGGGCTATCGCGCAGGCTTCGTTCGCTCCTTGCTGGTCACGGCGGCGCTGCTTGTGGCTTACCTCGCCTGCGCGTCATGGGTTAGCGAGGGAAATGCGCCGCAGCCGGTTGCGGATGCGATAGGCTGGATCGACAGCTTGCGGAGCGGTTTGCAATCCCTGACAGGCAGGGCAGGCTGATGCGCTTTGCTCCGATCCCCGAGAAACTGCCGCAGACCGTGCCTTTTATCGGCCCGGAAACGCAGGAACGCCAACGCGCTGCACCATATATCGCGCGGCTTGGCGCAAATGAAAACGGCTTCGGCCCGTCTCCCCGCGCCATCGAGGCGATGAGGGTGGCCGCGTCCGAGATATGGAAGTACGGCGACGCAGAGAGTTTCGATTTGCGTCATGCTCTTGCCCGGCATCACGGTGTCGCGGCAGAGAATATCATGATTGGTGAAGGGATTGACGGGCTTCTGGGCCTGCTTGTCCGGTTGATCGTCGCCCCCGGTGATGTCGTTGTGACCTCTGAGGGCGGCTATCCGACCTTCAACTATCACGTTGCAGGATTTGGCGGCGAGATATCGAAAGTACCGTATCGCAACGATCATGAAGACCCCGAAGCGCTGTTGAAGCGTGCGGCTGAAAAACAGGCGCGGCTGATCTATCTGGCCAACCCCGATAATCCGATGGGAAGCTGGCTTGACGGAAAGGTCATAGAGGAGATGCTGTCGCGCATCCCCGATGGATCCCTGCTTGTGCTGGATGAGGCCTATGCCGAGTTTGCTCCTGATACCGCGTTGCCGGATATCGACGCGGACGATACGCGGGTCATCCGGATGCGCACTTTTTCCAAGGCTTATGGCATGGCGGGCGCACGGATCGGCTATGCGATCGGCGCGAAGGATCTGATCGCGGGGTTCGACCGCATCCGCAACCATTTCGGCGTGAACAGGATTGCTCAGGCCGGAGCACTTGCGGCGCTGGAAGATGAGAGCTGGCTTTCGCAGATCAGATCGCATGTCTCCGGCGCAAGAAACCGGATTGCAGAGATTGCCGCAGATAACGGGCTGACCGCGCTGCCCTCGGCGACGAATTTCGTTGCCGTCGATTGCGGTCGCGACGGCGCATATGCCCGCGCGGTGCTTGCCGGGCTTGAGAAAGAAGGCGTGTTTGTCCGGATGCCTGGCGTCGCGCCTCTGGATCGTTGTATCCGGGTCTCCTGCGGTCCCTCTGATCAGCTTGACGCATTTGCGGCGGCTCTGCCCAAGGCGCTTCGCGCAGCGGGGACTGACTGAGGCGACGCGGGGAGCCGGATACCGTCACGGCCTCAATGACACACAGGCGAACCTGCGCTGCGCCAGAATCAGTCGGTGCTTGCTGCTGCTCACGCGAATGTTAAGTTTATGCAAAACAGCCGCGTGAGGGACTGAGGAAAATATGGATTACATCAACGGTCTGGTAGACTGGGCGAATGGCCTGTTCTGGGGATATATTCTGATTTATGGCCTTCTGGCTGTCGGAATTTATTTTACGCTTCGTCTTGGCTTCATCCAGTTTGCGCATTTCGGGGAAATGTGGCGCTGCGTCACCTCGTCGGACAAGACCGACAAGGATGGGATTTCTCCGTTTCAGGCACTGACCGTCTCGCTGGCCAGCCGCGTCGGCACCGGAAATATCGCCGGAGTCGCAGTGGCCCTGACACTTGGCGGGCCGGGGGCGATCTTCTGGATGTGGATGGTCGCACTTGTCGGTATGGCAACGGCTTATGCGGAATCGACGCTGGCGCAGCTTTACAAGACGCACGGGCCGGACGGGATGTATCGCGGCGGGCCTGCGGCCTATATCTCGCGCGGCCTGAACGCGCCCTGGCTTGCGGCGATCTTTTCCGTCGCACTGATCCTGTCATTCGGCCTGATCTTCAACGCCGTGCAGGCGAACTCTATCGCCGAGGCGACCGCCGCCCCGGTCGAGGCGATGCTGGTTCAATGGGGATGGGTCCAACCCGCGACCGGCGACGAAATCGGCGCGTTCGTGGTAGCTAAGCTGGTGATCGGTGTGTCGCTGGCCATTCTGGCCGGGATCATCATCTTCGGCGGCATCCCGCAGATTGCGCGGGTGGCGGAACTGGTGGTTCCTCCGATGGCGGCGCTGTATCTGCTGGCGGCAATCGTGGCGCTGCTGATGAATATCGACCGCGTACCGGGCATTCTCGGCGGGATCGTGCTGAACGCGTTCGGGCTTCAGGAAACGGTTGGCGGTGTGGCCGGCGGTGTGATGGCCGCGGCGATGAACGGCATCAAGCGCGGGCTGTTCTCGAACGAAGCCGGTATGGGCTCGGCGCCGAATATCGCGGCGGTTGCAACGCCCGCACCGCATCACCCCTCTAGTCAGGGCTTTGTGCAGGCGCTTGGTGTGTTCATCGATACGCTGTTGGTCTGCACTGCTACGGCTGTGATGATCCTGCTCGCTGATGTCACCCCGTCCGAGGAGCTGATGGGCGTCAACCTGACTCAGGCTGCGCTCGGGGATCATTTCGGCAATTTCGGGCAGATCTTCGTGGGCGTCGCGATTTTCTTCTTCGCGTTCACCTCGATCATCGGGAACTACTCCTATGCCGAAAACGCAGTCGTCCATCTGGGCGGCGGCAAGGGCGGCATAATCGCGCTGCGTCTTGCGGCGATGGCGATGGTGATCTGGGGTGCGTCTCAGGCAGTGGCGACCGTGTTCAACTTCGCGGATGCCTCGATGGGTCTGATGGCGACGATCAACCTGATCGCGATCGTCCTGCTGTCGGGAACGGTGACCGTGGTGACGCGCGATTATCTGGCCAAGCGGAAAGTGGGCGAAGAGCCAAGCTTCCACATCTCGCAATATCCCGATATCGCCCCCGGCGTGAATCGCGAAATCTGGAGCTGAGCACCTCGCCAGCCGGTAATTCAGCGCCCGTCCCGGTCATCCGGGGCGGGCGTTTCCGTCTAGCCGTGCTGTGCGGTCAGTCTCTTTTACCGCCCGCCGAGCCATGTTAAGCCGCCCACGCAACTCAGGATGACGCCGATGACCGATCTAGAAACGCTTCGTTCAACCTATCTGGGCCGCGTGGCCGATGCTTCCGACGCCTCCGCGCTGGAAGAGGTGCGCCTTGCCGCGCTTGGAAAGAAGGGCGAGATCAGCCTGAAGATGCGCGAACTGGGCAAGATGACCCCGGAAGAGCGGCAGATCGCGGGACCGGCGATGAACCGGCTGAAGGACGAAATCGACGCCGCCCTTCGCGCCCGCAAGGCGGCGCTTGAGGATGCCGCGCTTGATGCAAGGCTTCGGGATGAGTGGCTGGATGTGACCATGCCAGGCCGTCCGCGCCCTCAGGGCAGTATCCACCCGGTCAGTCAGGTGATGGAAGAGGTCACCCAGATCTTCGCCGATATGGGCTTTGCCGTCGCCGAAGGGCCTCAGGTCGAAAGCGACTGGTATAATTTCGACGCGCTGAATATCCCGCCGGAGCATCCCGCGCGGCAGGAACATGATACATTCTTCATGCACCGGGCCGAGGGCGACGACCGTCCGCCCCATGTGCTGCGTACGCATACCTCTCCGGTGCAGATCCGCGCGATGGAAAAGACCGGAGCGCCGATCCGCGTCATCGCGCCAGGCCGGGTGTACCGGATGGATATGGACCAGACCCATACGCCGATGTTCCATCAGGTCGAGGGACTGGCAATCGGTCGCGATATCTCGATGGCCAATCTGAAATGGGTGCTTGAGGAATTCTGCCGCGCCTTTTTCGAGGTCGAAAAAGTCGAACTGCGTTTCCGCGCCTCTCATTTCCCCTTCACCGAGCCTTCCGCCGAGGTCGATATCCGCTGCTCATGGGAAGGCGGCAAATTGCAGATCGGTGAGGGCGATTCGTGGATGGAGATCCTTGGCTCCGGCATGGTCCATCCCAAAGTGCTGGAAGCCGCCGGTGTCGATTCCTCCGAGTGGCAGGGCTTTGCGTTCGGCATGGGCATCGACCGCCTGGCAATGCTGAAATACGGCATCCCCGATCTGCGCGCCTTCTTCGAGAGCGATCTGCGGTGGTTGCGTCATTACGGTTTCGCCGCAGGAGATGTGCCGAGTGTGCCGGGCGGACTATCGCGGTAAACCCCGATACCTCATGATGGGTCTGTAAGAGGGACGATCCGGCTTTTTGCCGATGAGCTGTGCATAGGGTCGTTGCGATACTGGCATCTTTCGGATGCTGAACGTCGTGAGTTCGTTCAGCCTGCAGATCGTGTCGCGAGAACAATCATGGACAAGCGCGGCGATACGGACGATTTTGGGGGTATGAGTAAAAAGACCTCCAAAACCCGCAAGGACGCAAAAGCTTCGGATCAGGCGAGGCCCTCCGAAAAGAAGGCGCAGGATAAGCCTCCCGCGCCGGTTCCGGCCTTGCCCACGGAAGCTGTGTGCGATGCTGCCGATCAGGCGGTGATACAGGCGGCAGAGCAGGTTTATGATCACCTCATCACGCGTGTGAAGGATTTTCAGGCGACGCTGCCGGAGAATTACGAGCTTGGTATCCAGCTTGCGAATTTCGGCGGCGAGAAGGCGCTGCATGTGCGCGGGATGGGGTATCGCAATCCCAGTATAATCGAATTCTATGGGCTGCTGGACGGTCAGGCGCAGGTTGCGGTTGTGCAGCATGTCTCGCAACTGAACTTTCTGCTGATCGCCGTGCCACCTGTGGCGGAACAAGAACCGTATCGCATCGGATTCGGTGCGGATCTTTAGTTCTTCCCGGAAATATCGCGAGGCTGTGCAATAAGTTCGGGCTATGTTGCTTCTCCGGCAACGGCTTGTGATCGCCTGTCCTGCCGCAGGAAGCTCGACAAATATCGCCTCTTCCTTCATATCCTTGAAAAAACAGAAGGAAGGGAGGCTATGGAAGCGATTAACTCATTTGTAGGCTGGGTGAACGGTATCGTCTGGGGCGTTCCGATGATCGTATTGATCCTCGGGACCGGGCTTTATCTACAGATCCGGCTGGGATTCATGCCGATTCGCAAGATCGGATACGGCCTGAAAATGGTCCGCAAAAGCCGGATACCGGACGATATCGGCGATGGTGAGATCACCCCGTTTGCCGCGCTGATGACCACGCTGTCGGCAACGATCGGCACCGGGAATATCGCAGGCGTCGCGACCGCCATCGCTCTTGGCGGGCCGGGTGCGGTGTTCTGGATGTGGATGACCGCCTTTGTCGGCATGGCCACGAAATATGCCGAGGTCGTCGTCGCCGTGAAATATCGTGAGGTCGATGACCGGGGCGAACATGCGGGCGGCCCGATGTATGCGATCAAGAACGGTCTCGGAGCAAACTGGGGCTGGCTGGCCGTGGCCTTTGCGATTTTCGGCGGGCTTGCCGGGTTCGGGATCGGGAACATGGTTCAGTCGAACTCGATTTCCGAGGCGATGAATACCGCCTTCGGTCTGCCCGGCTGGGTGACCGGCGTTGTCGTCGCCGCACTGACCGGAGCGGTCATTCTCGGCGGTATCAAGCGGATCGGTGCTGTCGCCGAAAAGCTGATCCCGGCGATGGCGGTGATCTATGTTGTCGCGGTTCTGGTTGTGCTGCTGCTGAATATCACCGCGCTGCCCGGAGCTCTGATGACGATCATCACCTCGGCATTCTCTCCGACCTCTGCTGTTGGGGGCTTTGCGGGTGCAGCAGTGATGCACGGGATCCGCTTCGGTGTCGCACGCGGCATCTTCTCGAACGAGGCCGGTCTGGGAACCGCCGGGATCGCGCAGGCTGCGGGTCGCACGAAGGACCCGGTCTATTCCGGCATGATCGGAATGATGGGAACCTTCATCGACACGATCATCATCTGCACCATGACGGCGCTTGCGATCATGGTGACCGGCGTATGGACCTCGGGCGATTCCGGTGCCGCATTGTCGGCAGCGGCCTTCGAATCCGCGCTGCCGGGCTTCGGAGAGGAGTTGCTGGCGCTGCTTCTGGCCGTGTTCGCATTCACCACGATTCTCGGGTGGGCCTATTACGGCGAACGTTGCTGGGAGTTTCTTCTGGGGACGAAAGCCGCCATGCCGTTCCGCGTGGTCTGGACGATTGCGGTGTTCATCGGCACGGTTGTGACGTTGGATTTCGCTTGGCTGGTTGCGGATACGCTGAATGCTCTGATGGCGATTCCGAACCTGATTTCGCTGATCGCCCTGTCGCCGGTCGTGGTGATGCTGACCCGCGAATATCTGGAAAGCGACCAGAAACGCTGAGCTTTGCCTCTTGCCGGGGTTGACGCCCCGGCCTGTGAGGGGTTGAAGACATGAAACGACGCTCGTCCCCGGTCGGGGGCGGGCGCATATGATTTAAGGTGCGCCATGAAATTCACGCTGTCCTGGCTGAAAGACCATCTGGAAACCGATGCTTCCGTTGAAGAAATGGGGCGGGTTCTGACCGATCTGGGTCTTGAGATCGAAGAAATCATCGACCCCGCTGCGAAACTGTCCGGGTTTACCATCGCGAAGATCGTGGCTGCGGAACAGCATCCCGATGCCGACCGTCTGCGTGTGCTGCGGGTCGAGACGGATGAGGGCGAAAAGCAGATCGTCTGCGGTGCGCCGAATGCGAAGGCCGGTCTGATCGGTGTTCTGGCGAAGCCGGGCGATTATGTGCCCGGTCTGGATACGACGCTGAGCGTCGGCAAAATACGCGGCGTTGAAAGCCACGGCATGATGGCATCCGAGCGCGAGATGGAGTTGTCGGACGAACATGACGGCATTATCGAACTGCCATCCGGCGAGGTCGGGCAGAAATTCACCGACTGGCTGGCCGCGAATGCGCCGGACAAGATCGATCCGGTTTTCGACATTGCGATTACGCCGAACCGGCCCGATGCGCTTGGTGTGCGCGGGATCGCGCGGGATCTGGCGGCGCGGGGACTGGGAACGCTGAAGTCGCTGACCGAGGTTCAGATCGAGGGGAAATTCGCCAGCCCGGTCAATGTCACGATTGACGATGAGATCGCGGCGAAAGCGCCGTTTTTCTCGGGGCGCGTGGTGAGGGGCGTGAAGAACGGACCGTCGCCGGAATGGATGCAGAAACGGCTTCGGGCCATTGGTCTGCGTCCGATCAGTGCGCTTGTCGATATTACCAATTATTTTACCTATGACCTGAACCGCCCTCTGCATGTCTTCGATGTGGCGAAGGTGAAGGGTGATCTGCATCTCAGGGGTGCGAAGGCAGGCGAAAAATTGGTCGCCCTGGACGACAAGGAATACAGCCTGCCCGAAGGCGCCGTCGTGATCTGCGACGAAAACGGGGTGGAATCCATCGCCGGTGTCATGGGCGGCGCGGCATCGGGTTCGCAAAATGACACAACCGATGTGTTTATCGAGGCAGCCTATTTCGACCCGATCAGCACCGCCGCCACCGGGCGTGCGCTGAAGATCAACTCGGACGCGCGATATCGTTTCGAGCGTGGCATTGATCCTGAATTCACCCTTGTCGGCTTGGATCTTGCCACCCGGATGGTGCTGGATCTTTGCGGCGGGGAAGCGTCTGGCCCCGTTACGGCGGGCGACATTCCCGATCACAGCCGTGCCTATCGGCTGGATACGGATCGTGTCGTCAGCCTTGTCGGGATGGAGATCGAGGATACCGTGCAGCGCCGGACGCTGGAGGCGCTCGGCTTCCGGATGGAGGGCGATATGGCCCATGTTCCAAGCTGGCGGCCGGATATTCAGGGCGAGGCCGATCTGATCGAGGAGGTCGCGCGGATTGCCAGCCTGACCCGTCTGGTCGGCAAACCGATGGCGCGGCCTCAACCGGGGGTGCCTCTGCCGGTTCTGACGCCGTTGCAGCGCCGTGAGACAACGGCGCGGCGCATGGCGGCGGGTCTTGGCTATAATGAATGCGTCACTTACAGCTTCATCGACGCGGATGCGGCTGCGCTGTTCGGCGGCGGTGGCGACGAGGTGCGTCTGGAAAACCCGATCAGCTCTGAGATGACGCATTTGCGCCCCGATCTGCTGCCGGGCTTGCTGGCGGCGGCGGCACGGAATCAGGCGCGGGGCTTTGCGGATCTGGCTCTGTTCGAATGCGGCCCGGTTTTCTCGGGCGGAGAGCCGGGCGATCAGGCGCTGCGCCTGACCGGGTTGCTGGTCGGCGCATCTGCGCCGCGTGACGCTTACGGGTCGCGCCGCCCCGTGGATATTTACGACGCCAAGGCCGATGCCGAGGCGATCCTGTCGGCGATTGGCGCTCCGGCGAAATTCCAGATCGACCGCAAGCTTGACGCGTGGTGGCATCCCGGCCGTTCGGGCAATATCCAGCTTGGCCCCAACCGGCTTGCGAGTTTCGGCGAGGTGCATCCGAAGATCCTGCGCGAACTGGATGTGAAAGGTCCCGCCGTCGCGTTCACGATCTATATCCCGAACGTGCCTCTGCCCAAGGCGAATGTGCCGACCCGCCCGGCGCTGAATGCCTCGGCGCTGCAACCCGTCGAGCGGGATTTCGCCTTCGTTGTGGACAGCGATGTCGAAGCGCTGACATTGGTCAACGCCGCCTCGGGTGCCGACAAGGCGCTGATCGAAAGCGTGCGGGTTTTTGACCAGTTCACCGGCGAAAAAGCCGAGGCGCAGATGGGGCAGGGGAAGAAATCCGTCGCCATCACGGCCCGGCTTCAACCCCGCGACAAGACGCTGACCGATGCCGAGATCGAGGCCGTGGCCGCAAAGATCGTCGAAAAGGTCGGCAAGGCGACTGGCGGGGTTCTGCGCGGCTGAGACCGGAAACCCTAGCCGCTTGGGTGAAGCGTCAGTCGGGGATCGCTTTTCAGCAACTCCCCGACCCATGCTGCCTCGCTGTTGAAATCATGCGGCACCTGCCCGGCGCTGCGTCCGCCCGACAGGGATTTCGAGGCGAAGAAGTCGAAACCGTAGAGATCCAGCCGCGATAATTCCGATCGCAGCAACAGCTCGATCAGCATCGCGCCCGTCGTCGGCGGTGCCTCAAGCCGTGATTTCAGCGCCTCGTAATCCGGCAGCGGATGCAGGTAAAATCCCGGCGAATGGGCGCTTTGCCGGTCCAGCCTCTTGCGTTTATGCGACATCCACAGAATGCGCGAAGGCGCAATGCGTGTGCGCTTGGCCTTGGGCAGCCGCGTCGCCAGCCCCAGCCAGCCGGTTCGCCTGCCGTGACTTTCGGCGGACGGCATCGGCGCAAGGTTGATGCGGACCACCAGATCATGCGCGTCGATCTGCGGCCCCTGCCGACCATTCGCCAGCGAGCGGGCATTGCCGACAAGCGCAACCGATTTGCCATTCAGCGCGGATAATAATTCATCCTGCGGGATCGAGAGAGAGGCCAGAAGCGCCTCGTTCCGCATCACCCGCGCGATATAGAAACGCAGAGGCGTCATGACAGCAGCTTGCGGTAAACATCGACAATGGCGCGAGCCTCGCCTTCAATCGCATGGTTCCGGACGACATGATCGCGGGCAGCACGACCGGCATTTTCGCGGGTTTCGGGATCGTCCAGCCAGCGGGCAAGGGCGTGGGTCAGCGCATCCAGATCGTCGGCCGCCACGAGAGAGCCGGTTTCTCCGTCGCGGATCAGCGTCTCATACGCCCCCACGCGGGCGGCCACGGTCGGCACGCCGCAAGCCATTGCCTCAAGCGGAGTCAGCCCGAAACCCTCCCATCTGGCGGGGGCAGCGAACAGATCGAGCGCCTGATAATGGCGCACGACATCCTCCCAGGGGATCTCACCCAGGAAGCGGATACGGTCTTCTATTCCGGCGGCTTTGGCTTCGGCCAGAAGATCATCGGCGAATTTCTGGTTATCCGGCGTGATCCGCCCGGTGAAGATCAGCTGAGCCTTGGGGCGTTCGGGAAACAGCCGCAGCGCCGCGCGAACCAGCAGATCGACGCCTTTCTGCGCCCGGACCCTGCCGAAACATCCGATCAGCACCGCATCCGGGTCCAGCCCCAATTGCTGCCGCAATGCTGCCTTATCTTCGGCGGGCCGGAAGACCTGCGTATCGACGCCGTGAAGAATCACTGTCGCCTCACGCTCCAGATAGGATGCGGCCTGTGGCGAGGTGGCGATCAGCGCGTCCTGTTGACGGATCAGCCATTTGGTGAAGCCGGTATGGTGGCGCTGCGCCGCCGATGTGAACAGAAGTCGGTAGCGCCGGCCCAGAACCCGCCGGAAGATCAGCCCAAGCGCCATTTCCGTATTGCGCCGCGCATGCCAGACCCGCCAGCGATCGCGGGGCAGGGTGGCGGCGCGGGATAAAGGAATATGCGGCAATTCCGGCGGCAGTCCGGGTCCGGTGGCGACGATCCCGATCATCCGGGCTTGCACCGGGATCAGCCGCACGACAGTCGCGGTCACGCCCGACAGGCGGCGTTTCAGATTCGGGGCAACGATCTCGATATCGGTGCTGTCAGTCATCCGAAGCCTCCGGCGTCAGGAAATACAGGGCCAAGCCTATAGCAAGAGCTATGGTAAAGAACAGGAGCAGTGCCGAATAGTCCTCAGCCCGTCTCAGAAGCTGTATGATCGACCGGACGGGATAAGAATTGCAGAAAACCTGTCTCGCCGATTTGGAACATAGTGAGGAATGTGACCCCTTTGCCCATCAGACGCGCGTGAATTCGCCCTTTGCACCATCGAACTGAAACAATGTGCCATCTGCGATGTCGTGAATCAGCCCGTGCAATGTCATACGCTCGGATTCGACGGCTTCCCGCACGAAGGGAAAGCTCATGAGATTTTCCAGCGAGACCATTACCGCCTCGCGTTCAAGCGCCGGTATCTGCTGTTCTTCCGACAGCCCCGACACGCGGTCATAGCCAGGACGCAGAATATCCATCCAGCGACCGACAAAGCTGGATTCCTCTTCCAGATCGGGAGCCTTGCCGGAACACATGGCATGACACCCTGCCACACCGCCGCAGTTCGTGTGTCCCATCACGATCAGATGCGAGACCTTGAGGGCCTGTACCGCGTATTCCACCGCTGCCGATGTGCCGTGCTGCTGCCCGTCCGGCGTATAGGGCGGCACGAGATTGGCGATATTGCGGTGAATGAAGAACTCTCCTGTATCGGCGCCGAAGATAGAGGTGACATGCACACGCGAATCGCAGCATGAGATCACCATTGCGCGTGGTCGCTGCCCGTCCTCGGCAAGCCTTGTATACCAGGCCCGGTTCTCGGCGTAGGTCGTGGCCCGCCAGCCCGTATAGCGGCTGACAAGATAATGCGGGAGTAGCTTGGCGTTATGCATGGCGTTCCTTTCATCCGCATAACAGATATTCCGGTATTGCCTTCAATTCGAGCGATTTTTGCAGGCTGCGCTAAGGAAATCCACAGCACAAGCTGTCATCGTCTACCAGAATGCGGAACATGATGGTTGTAGAGTGGTGCGATGGGTAAAGTTGCTGTTCTGAGAATGCGGGACAAGGTGCGTGTCGATACTGACCGTGTCCGCGATATCGTCAATGAGTTGGGCGAGGTTGCGGCGGGCGGCGTGATCCAGATGGCGCTGGAACAGATGGCCATTGCCGTGCAGTCTCTTCAGGAGGGTGCGCAGAAAGGCGATGCCGCCGCGATCATCGACGGGGCGCGGCGTTTGTATCGGCTGGCAACGCAGGTCGGGCTGCAATCTCTGGCCGAGGTTGCGGAAGCGGTGGCGGATTGCGCCATCCGTTCTGATGGCGTGGGGCTGTCGGCGACAGTGGCGCGGCTGCTAAGGGTGGCGAATATCTCTCTGGTCGAGATATGGGAGGGCGTCGATGAGGCCTAGTTGCGGGCTGCCATCCGTGATGTCATTCTGTCGCGCGAGAGAAAGCCGAGGGCAAGATGAAACCAGAATTCGCCGCATCCACTGATGACAGCTACCCGATCTGGCTGGCCGATAGTACGCTTCCCGAGGGTCTGGATGCAGATGCAAGGAACTGGGCCACTGCGACCGGGTTTAGCGGCAAGGCCGGGCAGGTTTGTCTGCTTCCCGGGACGTCCGGCGCGATCACCGGGGCCTTGATCGGTATCGGGTCCGGCTCGGATTATCTTGAGCGTTTTGCCCTTGCGAAGGCCGCCTCGGCGCTGCCTGAAGGCGCATGGCATATCCAGCACTGGCCTGATGGCATCGACCGGGCAGAGGCAGCGTTTGGCTGGCTGCTGGCGCAATATGCGTTTGACCGCTATCGGAAAGCCGAAGGGGCCAAGGCGCGGCTGGTTGCGCCCGATCCGGCCGATGCGCCGCGCCTGATCGCGATGGCGGAAAGTGAGTTTCTGACCCGTGACCTGATCAATACGCCCGCCAATGATATGGGCCCCGACGCGCTTGAGGCGGCGGCTCGAGATGTGGCGCAGCGGAATGGGTTTTCCGTCAATGTTATCTCGGACGATGCGCTGCTGGAGCATGATTTTCCGATGATCCATGCGGTCGGGCGGGCAGGGGCGCAGGCTCCCCGGCTGATCGAGTTGATGCGCGGTGACGAAGGCCCCTCGGTGACATTGGTTGGCAAGGGGGTCTGCTTCGATACGGGCGGGTTGGATATCAAACCTGCCGCCAGCATGAAGCTGATGAAGAAGGATATGGGTGGTGCCGCGACAGTGCTCGGTCTGGCGCAGATGCTGGTTGCAACCGAAGCGGCAGACGGGCTTCGCCTGAGGGTGCTGATCCCCGCCGTCGAAAACGCGATTGCCGGGAATGCGTTCCGCCCGGGCGATATCCTGAGATCGCGCAAGGGCCTCACGGTCGAGGTGAATAATACCGATGCCGAGGGGCGTCTGGTGTTGGCGGATGCGATGGCCTATGCGGCGGAGGATCGGCCCGACTGGCTGATCAGCATGGCGACGCTGACCGGGGCTGCGCGGGTGGCGCTTGGTCCCGATCTGCCGCCTTTCTATTGCGATGATGACGATGCGGCTGCGGCAATACAGAAATCGGGTCTCGATCTGTGGGATCCGGTCTGGCGGATGCCGTTCTGGGAGCCTTATGAAAAGATGATTGAGCCCGGCATTGCCGATCTGGACAACGCCCCTGCGGGCGGCATGGCAGGCTCGATCACGGCGGCGTTGTTCCTGCGCCATTTTGCCGAAGGCGCGGGGCGTTATGCGCATTTCGATATCTATGGCTGGCAACCCTCTGCCGCGCCGGGACGGGCGCAAGGTGGGGTCCAGCAAGGGGCGCGTGCGCTGCTTGGCGCATTGCCGGGGCTGCTGGCATGACGGATCGGCGCATGACCCCGGCGACGGATCGCGTGGCTCTGTCATCTCTGCGCGATGTGATGATGCGCGAGATCTATACGGATGGTGAGCCGGCGCGTGTCTCGGTTCCCGTGGCAGATCTGCTGGCGCAGCCGGATGGGGCGCGGGACCGGCAGTTGAATTTCGGTGCCGATGTCACGATCATCGAAAAGCGGGGCGATCTTGCTTTTGTGCAGGCTGTGCGCGACGGCTATTGCGGCTGGATTCGGCAGGCGGATCTGACGGACCAGAGGCCCCGGATCACCCATCGGGTCTCTGCGCCCGCGACGCATATCTATGCGGGACCGGATATCAAGCAGCGGGAAACCGGCTTTCTGTCACTGAATGCGCGTCTCTCGGTCGTCGGGACCGAGGGTCGTTTCGCACAGCTTGCAGAGGGTGGCTGGGTGCCGCTTCAGTCGATATCCGACGGCTTCGCCAGCGATCCGGTCGAGGCCGCGGAATCGTTGATCGGGACGCCCTATCTCTGGGGCGCGAATTCGCGTCAGGGGATCGATTGCTCCGGTCTGGTGCAGGCGGCGCTGCATGGTTGCGGTCTTGCCTGTCCGGGGGATTCGGATTTGCAGCGGGCGGCCTTCGCCGAGGTTGAGGATATGCGCCGTGGCGATCTGTTGTTCTGGCCGGGTCATGTCGCGATGGTCTGCGGTGACGGGCGGATGATCCATGCGACCGCCTGGCAGATGCGGGTGATTCATGAGGACATCGACAGCGCCATTGCCCGGATCGACGCTGCGGGGGATGGCCCGTTCCTTGGTATAAACCGGCCCGGCAGGGAAGAAATCAGCTTCTGAAGGCCGGGTGATAGGCGACTTCACCGTGCCGGGCAGGGCCGCTCCAATGCAATGCCATGAAATATTCGGGTGGCACCCCCGGATAGACCAGTGCCGGGTCGTGCCGGAAGCCGAAGCGGCCATAATAGGCAGGATCGCCAAGCAGCACGCATCCCGCATACCCCGCATCCTGCATCCGCGATAATCCGTCGCGGATCAGGGTGCTGCCAATCCCCGCTTTCTGGTGTCCGGGGCTGACCGAGACCGGACCCAATCCGATCCACCCGCAATCTTCTTTGCTGATTTGCACCGGAGAGAAGCCGAGATGACCGGTGATCCGCCCATCCCCGACGGCCACAAGCGACAGGATCAACGCGCCCGCATCGCGCAATTCCTCGATAATCCGTGCTTCGGTGCCGCTGCTATGGGCCACGGGCTTGAATGCGGCCTCGGTCAGCGCCGATATGGCGCCTTCATCGCCGGGAATTTCGGGGCGGATATCTAGGCGAAACCTACAGGTTGAAGACACGTTCCGGCTGAACCTCGCCGCCGAGATAGCGGCCGATACAGACCGCCTGACCCTGATGGCTGACCCAGACGATGTCCCCGAACTCGGCCTGTCCCAGAACCTGACCGGGATTGCCGTTGCGGATGCGGATCGCGCCCTGCTCGGTAGCGTTCAGCTCGGGCAGTTCGGCCAGGGCGGACTGGATCGGCAGCAGCCTTGCCTCGATTTCGGCCTGATTCTCACGGTCGATCAGATCGAAGGCGACGGCGTCCTCGACCTCGAACGGGCCGGACCAGACGCGGCGCAGCCCCGCAACATGGCCGAGACAGCCCAGTTCGCGCCCCAGATCCCGCGCGATTGAACGGACATAGCCGCCTTTGCCGCAGACCATATGCAAATCGGCGGAGTCCTGTCGGGCCTCGATCAGAGACAATTCATCGACATAAAGCGGGCGGGCGGCCAGTTCGGGTGCCTCGCCTTCGCGGGCAAGGTCATAGGCGCGTTCGCCATCGACCCTCACGGCGGAAAAAGCGGGTGGAATCTGCATGATATCGCCGGTGAAGCCGTGCAGGGCAGCGCGGATCGCATCGGCATCGGGCCGGTTGGCAGAGGTTTCAAGCACCTCGCCCGAGGCATCGTCGGTTGACGTTTCTGCCCCCCAGTTCACCGTGAAATCATAGGCTTTCAGCGCTTCGGTCAGCAGCGGCACGGTCTTCGTCGCCTCGCCGAGCGCCACCGCCAGAATGCCGGTCGCATCGGGGTCCAGCGTACCCGCATGGCCCGCTTTCTTCGCATCGAGCGCCCAACGCACCTTGCCGACCACATCGGTTGACCCGATCCCCGCCGGTTTGTCCACGATCAGCCAGCCCGAGATATCGCGGCCCTTCTTGCGTGCCATATGACCCTCCTGTCAGAAGGCGGTGCGGATAGCGCCGGTCTCAGCCCTCGTCAACCAGTCCGATGATCGGTCCCATCGGCCAGCCGAAATCGTTTCGCCGCATTTGCGGTGCATAGAGCCGGGAAATCGAGCCGTCGAAATAAAGCGCATTCCTTGCGCCGAGACCGTCTCGAAACAGACGCCCGAATTCGTGGAAGGTGACGGGACGTTCGGAAATCGCGAACCATGCCGTTTCACCGTCCGGGGACACGCCGACCCCGTTGCGGATATAGCGGCTGTCGGAATCGACCAGAAAACGCGGGTGCAGATCTCCGTCAATCACCAGCATCGGACCGGACTGTGTGGCGATCCGGCAGTCCGGTTGGGTTTCCGCGAAATCGAGGGTCTCGAAAACCGCGTAGGGTGCGCTTCCTCCGGCGCAGAAAACGCCGTTGGGAAGCAGGCCGAAATTGCCGCTGCTGCCTTGTGTGACAAGGTGACCGCGCGTTTCCGCATCGGACTTATACAGCCCGACAGGTTCGTAATCCCGGTGGAACATGCCGGCATTCATCGCGAAAACCAGCGTTTCACCGGCGGGAAGGCTGGAACGGAGATTGCTGAAACCGTTCAGCTTGCGCCCGGTCGCATCATCCAGCCATAATCTCAGCCGCGGTTCCTCCTGCGCTCCGATCTGGCAGATCACATAGTTCTGACCGTCATGAGTCTGGCGGCTGCAATCGGCGGCTTTCGCGGATGCGGTGAATGCCAGCACGGCCCCTGCCGCGACGCCAAGCCGGCAGAGGATCCTAGTCCAGCCTGTCATCGTCCGGTTCTGCCTCAATATCGCGGCGCACGCGTTCGTCTTCGAACAGCCGCCGTGTGTCGTCCATGCGATCGAAGGTTTCATCGAGATGAAACCGTAACTCGGGCGCGTATTTCAGCTTGAGCCCCTTCGCGACCAGATGCCGCAATTCCCGCGCGTTGCGGCGCAGCGCGTCCAGAGCCTCCTCCGAATCGCGCCCGCCAAGGGTCATCACAAAGGCCGTCGCGACTTTCAGATCGGGCGATGTGCGCACTTCTCCGACAGTGATCGAGTGGCGGTTAAGATCTGGGTCGTGAACCTCTGCCCGCAGCAGCAGCTCGGACAGGCGGTGACGGATCAGCTCTCCCACGCGAAGCTGCCGCTGCGAGGGGCCGGGGGAGGTGTGAAAGCGGTTCTGTGCCATGATCGCAGATGTAGGGGGTTGGGGCCTGCGCCGCAATGGACTAAGCGAAAACTCAGCAGGTCAAGGAGAGCGGAATGGAAAAGCCGGGCATCGTCATAACGGGCGTATCGGGGCGTATGGGTCAGATGCTGGTGCGCGTGGTCAACGAATCCGACGAGGTGCGGCTTGTCGGTGCGGTTGAGCGGCAGGGCAGCGACTGGATCGGTCGCGATCTGGGCGAGGCGATGGGCGGACAGTCCAGCGGTGTTCTGGTGACCGACGATGCGGTCGGCGCGATTTCGCGGGCGCAGGCGGTGATCGATTTTACGACGCCTGAGGCAACGGTCGCCTTTGCCGAACTGACCGCGCAGGCGCGGGCGGTCCATGTGATCGGGACGACGGGGCTGTCCGGTGACGATCTGGCGGCGATTTCCCGCGCGGCACGGCATGCGCCGATCATCCGGGCCGGGAATATGAGCCTTGGGGTCAATCTGCTGATGGGGTTGACGCGGAAGGTTGCGGCGGCGCTTGGGACCGACTGGGATATCGAGGTGGTCGAGGCGCATCACCGCCACAAGGTCGATGCTCCGTCAGGCACCGCGCTGATGCTGGGTGAGGCGGCGGCAGAGGGCCGGGGCGCGGCGCTCGACGCGCTGCGGACTCCTGCACGAGAGGGCATGACGGGCGCACGTCAGCCGGGTTCCATCGGGTTTTCCGCCATTCGCGGCGGGGATGTGGTCGGTGAGCATGATGTGATCTTCGCCGGTCAGGGCGAGCGGATCGTGCTGCGCCATCTGGCGACCGACCGCGCGATCTTCGCGCGGGGTGCGCTGCGTGCGGCCATCTGGGGTCAGGATAAAGGGCCGGGCGAATATGACATGATGGATGTGCTGGGTCTGGACTGAGCGCCCGGCCCGGGGCAAGGCGCTTTAGCGCCGCCGGGCAACGGACGACCGACCGCTGCCCTCTGCCGGTTTCGTTTCGATGTCGTGATCAGCGGCGTTTCGGCAACATGATCGGCGGCTGCGGCTGGAAATCCGCCCCGTCTTTCGGCGCGATCATCCTTGTCAGCCGGAATCCCTCCGGTTCGACATCCAGCAGGGCGAATTCGTTCGGCGGGTCCTCGGGGCGGTCGCACAGCGCCGAGGCCGCATGGATCTGCGTCATGCCGGATGCCGAACTCGCCGTGTTGAAATGATGCAAATGCCCGGTCAGCACCAGCGACACCCCGGCCTCGTCATAGGCCTTTAGGGCCTCTTCGGCATTCAGCATCAGCTCTTTCGTCTCACCGGGCAGCAGGCTGATCGGGTGGTGCTGGACGACCATGACCGGCCCGGTCCGCGACAAATGCCGCACACGGTCGATCTGGCGTTGCGTAATCCGGCCATTGCGCCAGCGATAGGGGAAGGTCGAGTTCACCCCGACGATTTTCAGCCCTGGCAATTCCAGCAGCGGTTCCTTCGGGCCGGGGACCGAGGACACATAATCATGAAACGGCCAGAGCAGCCGCGCGGGCAGGTTCATCAGGGGAATATCGTGATTGCCCGGGACACAAAGCCAGGGCAGCCCGGTCTGATCCAGTATCGCCTCGGCCTCGGCGAATAACTCGCGCCGGGCACGCTGGACCAGATCGCCTGCGACGATGATATGTTCGGGTCGGGCATCGGCCAACGCGTCCAGCATGGGCTGGACAAGTCCCCTCCGATGCATCCCGATATGAAGATCCGAGAGCAGAGCGAGACGCATCAATCCTCCTTATCGCCATGTTTTTCCGCCGGAACCAGCACACGCAGCGCATCTTTCCGGATGCTCAGATTCAGCGGGGCCGGAACGCGCGAGCGCTCTCCGTCATGGGCGACATGCCGGGTTGGGCGGTCGGTGTTGATAATGAATTTTTCGGAAATGATCAGTTCGAAATCCTCGCCATGCGCACTGATGCCAAGCGCGAGGCGCAGCGCCGCACCGATCAGAGGCACGGCCCGTTCGGCCTTGGCGATGAACAGAGGCAGTCGGTCGCGGCGCACATCGTCGGCACCTTCCAGCCCGAATGCCTCAAGCTGGGTCTCGCTTTGCGCCACAAAGGCAAGCGCGGTGCGGAATTCGCGTTTCTCTCCGTCAACGATGGCGGTCAGTTGTAAGGGATGGCGCAGATCCATCAGCGTGCGCAGCACCGCCCAATAGGCCAGCACCCGGCGGCGACCGAAACGGCGATAGGCATCCTCGCGCCGCTCCAGAATCTCGGGATAGGCACCGAGACTGATATTGTTCAGAAACACCTTGCCGTTCATATCCCCGACCGAGACATTCTCGATCCGGGCGTTCAGCAGGGTGTCAATCGCGGCCTCCGGGGTTTCTCCAACCCCGAGATCGCGGGCGAAATAATTGAACGTGCCGCCGGGGATCACGCCCATCACCTTTTCCGTGTCGGCATCGGCAAGCGCCTGCGCCACGGCGGCCTGAGTTCCGTCGCCGCCCACCGCGATGATCACATCATGTTCCCGGGCCGTATCCGCCGCGAGCGACACGATATTCTGCCCTTTCTGAGGCCGGATCATGGTGAAACCGGCGCAGGCGGGGGCGATCCTGTCTTCGAGCATTGCGCCGACGCTCTCACCATTGCCGGAACCTGCCTTGCGGTTCATGATCGCCGCGACCCGTGCGCGGGATAAGTCGAATCTTTCGGTCATGCTGCCCTGCTTGCCTGCCCGCTTGCCAACACGCCGCGGGCGGATACGGTTCCCGGTCTTGGCCTTCACCGCCGAACGGGCTAGGACAATTCGCAAAGATCAGGGGATCACGATGAGCATGGACAAGACCTTCGACGCTGCCACCGCCGAAGCCCGCATCAGCGCCGAATGGGAGAAGCGGAACGCCTTCGCTGCCGGTGCCAACGCCAAGCCGGGGGCAGAGACGTTTTCGATGATGATGCCGCCGCCCAATGTGACTGGCAGTCTTCATATCGGCCATGCGCTTGACAACACTCTGCCCGATATCCTTGCTCGCTGGCACCGGATGCGCGGGTTCGACGTGCTGTGGCAGCCCGGTCAGGACCATGCCGGGATCGCGACCCAGATGGTGGTGGAACGCCAGATGGCCGAAGCCGGTCAGCCGAACCGCCGAGAGATCGGGCGTGAGGCCTTTGTCGAGAAAGTCTGGCAGTGGAAGCAGGAATCCGGCGACAGGATCATGAACCAGCTCAAGCGGCTTGGGGCGTCCTGCGACTGGTCGCGCAACGCCTTCACCATGTCCGGCGCCCCCTCGGCCCCGAAAGGTGAGGAAGGCAATTTTCACGACGCCGTGATCCGCGTCTTTGTGGATCTGTATAACAAGGGCATCATCTATCGCGGCAAGCGGCTGGTGAACTGGGACCCGCATTTCGAAACCGCGATTTCCGATCTTGAGGTCGAGAACCGCGACACGCCCGGCCATATGTGGCATTTCAAATATCCTCTGGCGGGGGGCGAGACCTATGAATATGTCGAACGCGACGAGGACGGGAACGTCACCCTGCGCGAGACCCGCGACTATATCTCTATCGCGACGACCCGTCCCGAAACCATGCTGGGCGATGGTGCGGTGGCGGTGCATCCTGACGACAAGCGCTATGCCCCCATCGTCGGCAAATTCTGCGAAATCCCGGTCGGCCCGAAAGAACATCGCCGCCTGATCCCGATCATCACCGATGAATACCCGGACCCGGATTTCGGATCGGGTGCAGTGAAGATCACCGGGGCGCATGATTTCAACGATTACGGCGTCGCCACCCGCAACGATATCCCGCTTTACGCGCTGATGGATACGAAAGGCGCGATGCGGCAGGACGGGCTGTCCTATGCTGAAAGCGCTGCCCGCGCTACGAGAGCAGCGAGGGGCGAGATTGCGAAGTCGAAAACTTTCAAGGATCTTCTCAATGAACCGGTTGTGGATTCCCTCTCGGAATCAGAAGTCAACCTTGTCCCCGAACATCTGCGTGGGCTAGACCGGTTTGAGGCGCGTAAGCGCGTGGTAGAGGAAATCGTACGCGAGGGGCTGGCGGTGATGACCCATCCGTCGGATCCTCGGCTTGGCGAGGCTGCGAAACGGACCGTTGAGGCGGAAGACGGAGGTGAGGCGCGAGCCGGGAAACTTGTGCCTCTGGTTGAATCCAAACCTATCATGCAGCCCTTCGGCGACCGTTCGGGCGTGTTGATTGAGCCGATGCTGACCGATCAGTGGTTCGTCGATACCGCGCAGATCGTCGGCCCCGCCTTGGAGGCTGTCCGCGATGGTCGCACCCAGATCCTGCCCGACCAGCACCGCAAGGTCTATGAGCACTGGCTGGAGAATATCGAGCCCTGGACCATCAGTCGTCAATTATGGTGGGGACATCAGATCCCAGTATGGTACGGTCCAAGAATTATCCCAGTCACAATTGCAGCCGATCCTAACACGGGCGAGGTTTTGCAGAGGTCAGCCGATGATCCTTTGCGCTATGATTTAGGCGAGGAGCTAGACGAACCTTTTTGCGCGGCCACATTCCAGGAAGCTTCGGCAATAGCTTTGGCGAAGTACGCCTCAATCGGTCATGATTTTGATGAGGTCGCAAGTACCGAAGCAGATATTACGGTTCCCTATGGGACGCTAGAATTAAAGCGCGACCCCGACGTCCTCGACACATGGTTTTCATCCGGTCTCTGGCCCATCGGCACACTCGGCTGGCCCGACAACACGCCCGAGATGCGGAAATATTTCCCAACCGACGTTCTGGTCACCGGCTTCGACATCATCTTCTTCTGGGTCGCCCGGATGATGATGATGCAGCTTGAGGTGGTGGGCGATGTCCCCTTCCACACCGTCTATGTCCACGGGCTGGTGCGCGACGAAAAAGGCGCGAAAATGTCCAAATCCAAGGGCAATGTGATCGACCCGCTGACTCTGGTGGATGAATACGGTGCCGATGCGCTGCGCTTTACCCTGACCAGCATGGCGGCGATGGGCCGCGATCCCAAGCTTGGCCCGAAACATGTCGAGGCCAACCGCAACTTCGTCACAAAGATCTGGAACGCCACCCGTTTCGCCGAAATGAACGGCGTCCGCGGCGGAGCCGACCGCCCAAATCCGCGCCACACCGTCAATCGCTGGATCATCGGAGAGGTCGCCCGCGCCACGCAATCCACCGATGAGGCACTTGAAAGCTTCCGCTTCAACGATGCGGCGAACGGGCTTTACAGCTTCGTCTGGGGCAAGGTCTGCGACTGGTATGTCGAATTCGCCAAGCCGCTTTTCGACGGTGAATACGCCGAGGAAACCCGCGCCACGATGGGGTGGGTGCTGGATCAGTGTTATGCGCTGCTGCACCCGATCATGCCTTTCGTTACCGAGGAACTCTGGTCCCTGACCGGCGACCGCGACAGGATGCTGATCCACGGCGACTGGCCCGAATTCGGTCGCGACGTGATCGACGCGGATGCCGACCGGCAGATGAACTGGGTGATCCAACTGATCGAGAATATCCGCTCGGCCCGGGCCCAGATGGGTGTACCTGCCGGGGCAAGGCTCGACCTGATCGTGACCGAGGCTGATGCCGCAGCCCGTGACGCCCTTGCCGCCAATGCCCCGCTGATTGAACGCCTCGCCCGCGTGAATGCCCCGCAAAACGGCGCGGCGGGCAAAGGCATGATCGCGGTCTCGGCGCAGGGCGCGTCCTTCGCGCTGCCCATCGGCGATGTGATCGACGTGACGGCTGAAACCGCCCGCCTTGAAAAGAACGCGGCGAAAACCGGCAAGGATGCGGAAGGCCTGCGCAAACGCCTCGATAACCCGAAATTCGTCGAAAACGCCGATTTCGAGGTGATCGAGGAAACCCGCCAGAAACTCGCCGATCTCGATGAGGATCTGGCGCGGATCAATGCGGCACTGGCGCAGCTCAAGGCGATGTGATGCACTGGTTCGAACGGATTGCCCAACGTCGCATGGATGAGGCCGCTGCCAAGGGCGAGCTTCAGGGCCTCGCTGGCGAAGGCAAACCGCTCGACCGCGCCCGGCTGCGCGAAAGGGCCGAGGACGTGCTGCACCGCATGATGTCCGATGGCGGTTTCGTCCCCGAGGAGTTCCGCATCCGCAAGGATATCGAGGCGAAACGCGCGGCGCTCGACCAGATCGAAGACCCCGGGGAGCGCACCCGCCTGCAACGGCAGATTGCAATTCAGGAGCTCCGCGCGAATATCGCGACCGATGCCCGCCGCGCTGCGGCCCGCGACTGATCTTTCATTCTGACACAAATATCCCGGGGTCCGGGGCAGCGCCCCGGTCCGGCGGTGCCGCCCTTAATCCGGGATCAGCATATAGCCCGCGCCACGCACCGTCTGAAGATAGCGCGGCTCTTTCGGGTCCGGCTCGATCTTGCGACGCAACCGGGTGATCTGCACGTCGATGGCACGGTCGGAGCTGTCACTGTCCTCTGACGGCGTGCGCCCCAGATCGAGCGTCAGATCGGTGCGCCCGACCGGCTCGCCCGGCGTCTCGGCCAATCGGCGCAGCAGAGCCGATTCCGTGCCTGTCAGGTGAATATGCGCCTCGCCCTCGAAAAGCTGCCCGCGCTCGGTGTCATAGCGCAGCGGACCCAGCGTGATGAATTTCGGTCCGGCGGGCTGTGCCTGCGGGACGCGCCGCAAAATCGCCGCGATCCGCAGCAGCAATTCGCGGGGCTCGAAAGGCTTGGGTAGATAATCATCCGCCCCGGCTTCCAGCCCGGAAATGCGGTCCTCGGTCTCGGCGCGGGCGGTCAGAAGCAGGATCGGGGTTGATATGCGGGGCCTCAGATGCTGGGTCAGGCTGATGCCATCCTCACCGGGCATCATCACATCCAGAACGATCAGATCGAATTCCAGCCCTTTCAGGATCTTCCGCGCCTGTGCCGCGTCGGTCGCGGTCGAGACGATAAAGCCATTCTTGACCAGAAACCTGCGTAAAAGGTTGCGAATACGCTCATCATCGTCAACGACAAGAATATGGGCGGCATCGGTCATTCGGCAGCCTCGGCGGTCCGCATGAGCTGAAGCTGCAGGTTTCCTGCATCGCCCATCATCGCCTCAAGCACGGTTCTGAAACCGGCAACTGCCTGAGGTCCCGCCGCACGATAGGCGGCACGGACCCGCGCACGCTGTGCTTCCGAAAGGCGTTTTTCCAACTCGGCCCCTTCCGGGGACAGGAAAAGCTGACGCTCCCTGCGGTCCCGTCTGCCGACACGCGCCTCGACCAGCCCGTCTGTCAGCAAGGTTCGCAGAACCCGGTTCAGCGATTGTTTCGTGACGCCGAGAATATCGAGCAGATCCGAGACAGTCAGGCCGGGCCGGTTTGCAATGAAATGCAGCGCCCGGTGATGGGCACGGCCGTAATCCATCCCCTCAAGAATGGCATCCGGATCGGCGGTGAAGGCACGATAGGCGAAGAAAAAGGCTTCTATCCCGCCGCGTATCTGTTCATCGGTCAGGAACAGAAGATTTTCTGCGCTCTGTCCCGAAGAAGATTTGATCTGCGGTTCCTTCATGCTTCACCTCGGTTGGTTTCCGTCATTTTATGTCAGTCTTGTTGACTTTCCAAGAATCTATCGCTAGCAAATCGCTCAGTACGCGAAAGATTGCGTCTTGTAATGGCTGCGTGCGATAATTTTTGGAAACCTGTAAGGCTGGAGGGGACGATGGACGGCGCTTATGACGACCGCGATGGCAAGATCTGGATGAATGGTGAGCTTGTGGATTGGCGCGACGCGAAAGTGCATGTCCTGACC
Source organism: Paracoccus aerodenitrificans (assembly GCF_027913215.1). Taxonomy (GTDB): domain Bacteria; phylum Pseudomonadota; class Alphaproteobacteria; order Rhodobacterales; family Rhodobacteraceae; genus Paracoccus; species Paracoccus aerodenitrificans. The sequence goes on along the minus strand of NZ_CP115784.1, from coordinate 2,378,887 downwards.
CACGCGCTGCATTACGCCTCATCCGTGTTCGAGGGTGAGCGCTGCTATGATGGCAAGATCTTCAAGGGGCATGAGCACTCGCTGCGACTGATCGAGTCCGGTCGCCTGCTGGATATGCCGCTGCCTTATTCCGCCGAGGAAATCGACGCGGCCAAGCAGGCTGTGCTGGAGGCGAATGGCTTTACCAACGCCTATGTGCGGGCCTTCGCTTGGCGGTCCTCTGGTCCGGATATGGGCGTTTCCGCACGGCGCAATCCGGTCAGTGTGGCGGTTGCGGCATGGGAATGGGGCAGCTATTACGGCGATGCGAAATGGCAGGGTGCCAAGCTGGACATTGCCACATGGAAGCGCCCCGACCCGGCCACGATTCCCGCCGCAGCGAAGGCGGCGGGGCTGTATATGATCTGCACGATGGCCAAACATTCAGCCGAGGCGAAGGGCTGCTCGGACGCGCTGTTTTATGACTGGGAAGGCTATGTGGCCGAGGCGACGGGGGCCAATATCTTCTTTGTCAAAGACGGCGAAATTCATACACCGCTGGCGGATCGGTTTCTGAACGGGATCACGCGGCAGACGGTGATCGGGATGCTGAAGGAGAAGGGTTTTACCGTGCATGAGCGCCGTATTACCCCGGATGAGCTGGAAAGCTTCAGCGAATGCTGGCTGACCGGGACTGCTGCCGAGGTGACGCCTGTCGGTCAGATCGGCGATTTTCACTTCCAGGTCGGGCAGATCACGCGAGATGTGTCCGACTCTTATGAAGCTTTGGTCAGAAGCTAGAGCGTAGTTATGAACGTGGGACCGGGGCGCTGCCCCGGACCCGGGATATTTAAGCCGGGTGAAGGCCGGGCTTTGTGTCGGTCGGGATTTGGACTATAGCGCGGATCATGACAAATTCGTTCCGCTCAGCATTGCCGTTCTGGATGTCGCTTGGGCTGGTGCCTCTGGCCGTGCTTGCTGCGGCTCAGGGTGGCTGGTGGTGGGGCCTGATGCCGGTCTATGCGTGGTATCTGGTGACCGGGCTGGATCTCGTCCTGGGGCTGAACGAGGAAAATCCCGATACTGAAACGCCGGTTGAGCAGCTTTTCTGGTATCGTGCCGTCACCGTCATCTGGTTTCCGGTACAGTTCTGCCTGATCTTTGGGCTGATCTGGTATTCCGTGCGCTCGGATCTGTCCGGGTGGGAGAAGCTTGGCCTGTTCTTCGGACTTGGCGTCGCCAGCGGTACGATTGGCATGGTGTATGCTCATGAATTGCTGCATCAGCGCCCGAAATGGGAGCGCTGGCTGGGCGATCTGCTTCTGGCCTCGACGCTGTATTCGCATTTCCGGACCGAGCATCTGCTGGTGCATCACAGCTGGGTTGCCACGCCGCGAGATGCTGTTTCGGCCCGATATAATGAGGGGTTCCACCGGTTTTTCTGGCGGGTCGTGACCGAGGGTCTGCAAAGCGCATGGCGGGCTGAAAAGAACCTTTTGGCACGGGCGGGGCGGCCTGTGACCGACCGGCGCAATCCGTTCTGGCGCTATGCGATCCTGCAGGCGGGCATGATCCTGCTGGCGCTGATCCTTGGCGGCTGGCAGGGGCTGGCGCTGTTCCTGTGGCAGGCATTCATCGCCATATGGCAGCTTGAGCTGACCAATTATGTCGAACATTACGGGCTGACACGCCGCCATCTGGGCGATGGTCGTTATGAACATGTTCTGCCCCGGCACAGCTGGAATGCCTCGCATACGGCCTCGAACTGGCTGCTGATCAATCTTCAGCGGCATTCCGACCATCACTATAAACCTGACCGGAGATTTCCTCTGCTTCAGACTTATAGCGAGGATGAGGCGCCCCAGCTTCCTTTCGGCTATCCCGGCATGACGTTTCTGGCGATGATCCCGCCCTTGTGGCGGCGGCGGATGAACCCCCGTGTGCGGGCATGGCGGCGGCAATTCTATCCCGATATCGAGGACTGGACAGAATATAATCGCGGGACATTGCCTATGCCCCGGAAGGCGCTTTGAGGGTCTGCACCACGCGTACACAGGCTGTACACCGATGATACACTGGGCGTCGTCCGGGGTGAGGGGTCAGTGAGTGGCGACGCTGTTGCCACAGCGGAGCATCAGGCAAGCCGCCGGTTATGGACGAAAAAACCCCGCCATCGGTGACGGCGGGGCAAGTGTGTCCGTGCCGAACGAGCGAGGCAGTCGGACATGGCGAAACTGTTATTTTTGGGATCAGTTGGGACGTTCGTCCATCTCATCGCGGATCTGCTGGCGCAGGGCGTCGATGGGCAGAAGTTTACCCTCGCGCTTGAAATGCCAGTAGGTCCAGCCATTGCAGGAGGGCGCACCCTCCAGCCTGGCACCGACCTGATGGATCGAGCCCTTGATGTCGCCGCCGGTCAGGCTGCCATCGGCGCGGACCTTGGCCTTGTGGCGGTTGCCGACCGAGTAAAGCTCTTCCCCCGGGCGCAGCATGCCGCGTTCGACAAGCTGGCCGAAGGGAACGCGCGGCTCGGCCCGTTTGCCGGTCGAGGTGGCGAGTGCTTCTGCATGCAGGCGGCGGATGCGGGTCATGCGTTTGGTGGCGGCTTCGCGATAGCCCGCCTCGCGTTCGATCCCGATAAAGTCGCGGCCCAGCATCTTGGCCACCGCGCCGGTCGTGCCAGTGCCGAAGAACGGGTCCAGCACGACATCGCCGGGATTGGTCGTGCCGATCAGGACGCGGTGCAGAAGTGATTCGGGCTTCTGGGTCGGATGGGCCTTGTCGCCTTTGTCGTTTTTCAGCCGCTCGCCGCCATTGCAGATCGGCAGCACCCAGTCGGAACGCATCTGGATGCCTTCGTTCAGGGATTTCAGCGCTTCGTAATTGAAGGTGTATTTTGCGCTTTCGGATTTCGAGGCCCAGATCAGCGTTTCATGGGCATTGGTCAGCCGCTTGCCGCGGAAATTCGGCATCGGGTTCGATTTGCGCCAGATCACGTCGTTCAGGATCCAGTAACCCTGATTCTGCAATTCTGCCCCGACGCGGAAGATATTGTGATAGCTGCCGATGACCCAGATCGCGCCATTCGGTTTCAGCAGGCGGCGTGCGGCGGCCAGCCATTCGCGGGTGAACTGGTCATAGGCGGCGAAGCTGGCGAACTGGTCCCAGTGATCGTCCACCGCATCGACGCGGGAATTATCGGGGCGGTGCAGATCGCCGCGCAATTGCAGGTTATAGGGCGGGTCCGCGAAGATCAGATCGACACTGCCTTCCGGCAGGGCGTTCATGACGTCGATGCAGTCGCCCTCAAGAATCTGGTTCAGCGGTAACGTGCCCGCTGGCGCGGTGTTTTTTTCGGTCATCTCTGCCTCTCGATGCGCCGGATTTTTCCGGTCTGGTATGCCCGAATGATGAGTCAGAGCTGATTCGGCGTCAATTTATTTATTTGAATCAATCACTTGTGTTTTACTCTTTACACAAGATATTGTGGACGGGGCGAAAGCTATGCCGATGATATGGGGTCGGCCCCAATCTCATCAGGGCCGATTTATGGTCCGGCGTGGGATAGCCCGCATTCCGTTCCCACCCATAGCCCGGAAACTGTTGCGCCAAATCCACCATCAGCCGGTCGCGTTCGGTCTTGGCCAGGATCGAGGCCGCCGCGATGCTAAGGCAGACCGCATCGCCCTTGACGATGGCTCGGCCCGTTGCCGCAAGCGCGGGGGGCACGAATTTTCCGTCGATCAGCGTGGCGTCCGGCGTTTGGGCAAGACCGGCGACGGCACGGCTCATCGCTGTGAGGCTGGCGTGATGGATGTTGAGGCTGTCGATTTCTTCTGCGCCGACATGAACCACGCACCAGATCGAGCTTGCCCTGATCTCCTCGGCCAGTCTGTCCCGCTGGCGGAGGCTGAGCTTTTTCGAATCGTTCAGACCGTGGGGCAGACGGCGCGGATTCAGAATCACCGCGGCTGCCGTGACGGGCCCCGCAAGCGGTCCGCGACCGGCCTCATCGACACCGGCGATAAGTCGCGCACCGGTGCGGTTTGCGTCGAGTTCATAAGCATAGCTGGGGGGAGGTAATTGCTTTGTGACCATTTGTCGCCCCTGAAGAATGGCAGAAATTCAGGAAATCATGTATATTTGATGGTGTGTTTCATTTTATAGTACAGTTGTACTGGCGAGTTGTTGTATTGTGTTGTAGCAGAGTTGGCTCGCTCCTGATGAAGAGAATGGGCGAAACTCGACGGGTGTTACAAAGACGCGCCCAAAACCGAAAGGCTTAACTGTTTAATCGCAGATACGGACAGCAAGGCTGACCAGATGAGGTATTATTGTGCGCGTATCATTCGAGCGCAGGATGAACTGATGCTGATTGCAAAGAATGACACAACCATCGCGCCCACGGCCATCAGGCCCGCAGGGCGCAGCCTGAACACATGGCAGGCGGTGCAGGACGAAATTCTCCGACGTATCCGTACGGGAATCTGGGCGGCGGGGCAGTTGATCCCGACCGAACATCAGCTTGCCGCCGAATTGGGCTGTGCCCGCGCCACCGTGAACCGGGCGCTGAGCCAGTTGGCCGAGGACGGTATCGTCAAGCGGCGACGCAGGGTGGGAACCCGTGTGGCCGATACCAGCATACCAGAGGCCGGGGTCGGGGCATCCCTGATTCGCGAGGAAGTCGAATCCTGCGGCTCAAGTTACACCTATGAGTTGACCGAGCGGGATGTCGTCAGGGCTCCGGACCGGATCGCGGCGGTGATGCATGTCTCGCAGACCGAGCCGCTGATCCGCTATCGTGCGCTGATCAAGGCGGACGATTCTCCTTATTGCGTCGAGGTCGGATATTTGTCGGCACAGGGCACGAAGGGGCTGACAGAGGATCTGATCCGCCGGGCCGAGCCTCTGGAATGGATGCGAAAGAATGTCAGCCAGCTTTCGGGCCGGATGGAGGTTTTGGCGACGCGTCTGAATACGGAATGCGCGGGCGATCTGGGCGTCGAAAGGGGCTTGCCTGTGCTGACGCTTGACCGCACCTTATGGTGCGGGGCGCGGGCATTGTCGCATTCCCGGCGCGTCTATCCGCCGGGACACAAGGTCAGCTTCGCACGCTAGCACGGAACCGCCTTTCTGCGGTATTTGTTGTTTGCCTATCGAAGCAGGAGATTAATAAATGAATATCCGCCATTGTCCCGCCGTGCTGGCGGCGATTTTGTGCGTTTCAGGACCGGGTATCGCGACAGCCGCGCCGGTGACCGCATCCGGGATCGAGATGGCGGGCTATGATGGAGGTGCGCTGCCTGACGGGCAGGCGGCGATCACGGTCAAGGTTCAGGTGTTGCTGGACCGCGCGGGGATTTCCCCCGGAGTCATCGACGGAATTCGCGGCGGGATGAGCCGCAGCGCCATCTCGGCCTTTGAGCGTCGCAGCGGGTTGCCTGCCGACGGGGTGATGGATGAGGCGGTCTGGGCGGCTTTGCAGCCCTTTGCTGGCGGTGCGATGACGGTGGATTATACCATCACCGAAGCCGATGCCGCGCATCTGACCCGTGAAATCCCGACGGATTATCTGGAAAAGGCGAATATGACGACGCTCGGCTATACCAGCGTTGCGGAAAAGCTGGGTGAGCGTTTTCACATGGATGAGGATTTCCTTGTCGCGCTGAATCCCGGTATCGCTCTGGTGCCGGGAAATACGATCAAGGTGATCGCTCCGTCGAAGCCATTGCGGGCGAAAGTGGCCCAGATCTTTGTCGAGAAGGGGACGAATCGCGTCGCCGCCTATGACGATGAGGGTCATATGGTGGTGAATTATCCGGCTACGATCGGCTCGTCCGAGACCCCGTCGCCAAGCGGGACGCATCGGGTGCGGGCCGTGGCGATGAACCCGGAATATACCTATAACCCCTCGATCAATTTCACCCAGGGCAATAATACCTCGGTTCTGACGCTTCCGCCGGGGCCGAACGGGCCGGTCGGGTCGGTCTGGATCGCGCTGACCAAGCCGACTTACGGGCTGCATGGGACGCCGAATCCGGCCGGGCTGTTCCGGGGGCAGTCGCATGGTTGCGTTCGCCTGACGAACTGGGATGCCGAGGAACTGGCCTATATGGTTCAGCCGGGCACGACGACGGTTGAATTTCTGGAGCCGGGGACGAGTCTTGCCGATGTAATGGGCGAGGCGACGGGCGTGTCGCGTGCCGTGCAGGCTGCGGCAAATGCGGCGGCGCGTGTTGCGGCCCCGGATGCCGCTGCGCCGGAAAATGCGGGGTCGCTGACATTGCTTTCCTCGCGTGCTCCGGCGCGGAAGCCGGTGGCGATTTCCGGTCAAGATGCAGTGGCGGCAGGTGCTGTATCAGAAGCTCCGCCTGATACGCAAACCGCCGGGAGTCCTGCGGCCATTCCGGGGAAGGGCGGCGAGACTGTGTCCACTCCGGCTGCCGTCCCGGTCGATCCGCTGACGGCGGCGGTCGAGGCGGCCACCTCGGATATTCCCGAGGTCGAAGTGACCGCGCCCGGAGGTCCGCAACCTGCCGCGACTCAGCTGCCTGCCGGGATGGGCGGGTTTGTTTTGCCGCAGTCTGACGGGGCTGCGACCGAAACCACGCCCGGCGCGGCAGGGGATTAAGCCATGCAAGGGCGCTGCGCCGCCATTCTTGCACTGGCGATTCTGGCGGCTCCGGCATGGGCGCAGCAGGACAGGGACGGGTCCGCTGCTGCGGTTCCGTCACCCGAGCCGCGTCCCGATGCGGCGCTGATGCAGGATGCCCGCCCGCCTGTGCGTCCTGATGATCTGCCGGTGCCGGATGTCGGTTCCGAGGGGGCTGCCGAAGACGGGGAGGGGCAATCGAATGAGACCGCCCGGATGCCCGCGCCGAGCGGTCCGCCCGTGTGGCAGCTTTATGCGGAGGATGAGTTTTCCTATCAATCCTGCCTTCTGGGGCTGTCCATGCTGCGTGTTTCCTATGAGGAAATCGCGCCGCTGAGATCATCGGAGGACCGGGATTGCGGGATTGCGCGACCCGTGCGGATCACCGAGATCCAGCCCGGGCTGAGTATTGCCGGAGGTGCCGATATGCGGTGCGAGACCGCGCGTCAGTTGGCGCTTTGGGTGCGGCGCGAATTGCAGCCTGCGGTGCGGCGTCTGCCTTCATCGCCGCAGGTGAGCGGGATCATTCCGGGCTCGACCTATCAGTGCCGGGCGCGGGTGGGCGGCAGTTCGGAAAAACTCTCGGAACATGCGTTGGGGAATGCGTTCGACGTGGCCGGGCTGACGCTGTCCGACGGTTCGGAGATGATGATCGTGCCGCGACATGACAGCGGCACGGTCGATGAGGCGGTGCAGAAGGCGATCCGCCACGGGGCCTGCCTGTATTTCACCACGGTTCTGGGGCCGGGATCGAATGCGGCGCATGATAATCACCTGCATTTCGACATCGCGGCCCGCTCTGGCGGCTGGCGGATATGTGAGTGAGGGTAAGGGTACGGCCCTTGCTCAGCGGGCCAGCTTCTCCAGATCGAGATATTCCGGGGTGAACCGCGCCAGAGATGCCAGCCCCGGCCAGTCGAGAATCTGAACCTCGGTCCCGGACCAGCGGATCAGCCCACGCTCGCGCAGGTCGCGCACGGCCCGGTTGATATGGATGGGCGAGTAGCCGAGGATATTCGCCAGATCGCGCTGAAGCAGCGGCAGGGTAAAGCTGAGATCCGAAGCCGCGCCGACCGAGTGCAGTCGCGTATAAAGCTCACACAGAAGATGGGCGAGATGTGCGCTTGACCGCAGCGAGGCCGCAGCGACCAGCCATTGCCGGTGAATGGCGGCGTCAATCGTGGTGGACATCCATAAAAGCCGAGTCAGATGCGGCCAGTCATCCGTGATCTCGCGCAGTTGGTCATGGCTGACGAATTCGACCTCGACCGGACCCATTGCGACGACATTATGTTCCAGCCCGGCCAGCACAAAACCGTGCAGGTCGATGAAATCGCCAGGCACATGCAGGGCGGTGATGACCCGGTCATTCGCGCGAGGCACCATATGGATGCGCGCGGACATGCCGCTGAGCATCAGGCAACTGTGATCGACGATCTCCTGCCGGGCGATGATGGTGGCGCCAGGTGCGAATTTGACCCGGCGCGTATCGAGTCGTGCAAGACGCTCACGCTCTGCATCCGTCAGCAGATCGCGTCTTTCCAGGTAGCGGATGAAATAGTCTGAAACAGCCACGGCAAGTCCTTACTTATCCGTGCGAAATTGCAAAATCCCGCGCAAAACCGCAATGCGGACCGAAGATAACAATGGTTAACCTGTCTGGGTTCCAATCATGTGCTGGAAACCGCGCGGATGTGGCGTCCGCAACGCGGTTTCCAGCAGGGAAAAACTGGACGCAACGCCATCCGGAGCCTTCCGGGACACGAAATCGTCCAGAGCGGGATAAAGCTGCACCGCCTCATCCAGCGCGGGGTCAGAGCCGGGCGCATAGAGCCCCGCCTTTATCATCAGCTCGGACCCGGCATATGTTCCAAGCGCGGCCCGCGCCCGCGTGATCAGGGCGTTTTCGCTGTCGCTTGCTGCAGCGGGCAGGGCGCGTGACACTGAGCGCAGCACATCCACAGCCGGAAACCGCCCGCGCTCGGCGATGGCGCGGTCCAGAACGACATGACCGTCCAGCACGCCGCGCAGGATATCCGCAACCGGCTCTTCCATATCCGATCCCGCCACCAACACGCTGAAAATGCCGGTAATATCGCCTGCGCCCTCGGCTCCGGGACCGGCACGTTCGGCCAGCGACATGATCTGATGCGCGGTTGAAGGCGGATAGCCGCGATGCGAGGCGGCCTCTCCCGAGGCAAGCGCGATCTCGCGATGTGCCTCGGCGAAGCGGGTGATCGAATCGGCAAGGAACAGCACATGCCGACCCAGATCGCGAAAATATTCCGCCACGGCCATCGCCGCCCATGCACAGCGCCGCCGGATCAGTGGCGACTGATCCGCCGTCGCGGCGACCACCACCGCCCGTGCCATGCCTTCAGCTCCAAGCACGGTTTCGACGAATTCGCGAAGCTCTCGCCCGCGCTCTCCGATCAGGGCGATGACGACGATATCTGCCGAGACGCCGCGCGACAGATCGGAAAGCAGGGTCGATTTCCCCACGCCCGAGCCCGCGAAAAGCCCGATCCGCTGCCCGCGCACCAGTGGCAGCAGCGTGTCGAACACGGCCAGCCCGGTATCCAGCCGCGCCCCCAGTCGCTTGCGCGTCACCGCCGCCGGGGCAGGGCTGATGAAGCGCCGCTGCTGGCTGCCCTGAGGCAGATCGCGCCCGTCCAGAGGCTCTCCGAACGGGTTGACGATACGGCCAATCCAGCCATCCGAGGGGGCAAGAAAAGGCGCGAAGATCAGTTCCACCCCGGCGCCGACGGACAGGCCCTCGGGCGGGGATTCGGGCAGGATATCCGCGTTTTTTGGACCAAGTGCCACAACCTCGCCGACAAGATGGCGGTCGGGGCAAAGCAGCACGCGGTCACCGATCGAGGCATGGGCGTTCAGCCCGGCGACCCGGACCAGCCCTGCGCGAATCCCGGTCACTGTCCCGAAATAGCGAGCCGGACGCAGGCGACGGATGCGGGCCGCGATAGAGTCGAGTTTATGCATAGCTGCCTGCGATCCTGCCGGAAATCTGAGCTTCGAAACTGTTTCTAAAGGGAATCACCTTAAGACCGGGTTTATCGCGGCAGAGGAGAATTCTCTTTGTTGGAAAATCTGGACACCATCCGCATGGCGCGGGCGATGACGGCACATGCGTCTTTGCGTGCCGGTATCGTTGCGGGCAATGTGGCGAATGCCGATACGCCCGGCTATCGAACGCGCGATCTGGCATCTTTTTCCGAGACATGGCGGAACATGCAGGGCGGATCTCTGCGGGCGACGCGTCCGGGGCATCTGTTGGGGGCGGATTCGGCAACGGGGACTCGGATCGTGACGCAGCAGGGTGGGCGTTCACCGAACGGGAACTCGGTGTCGCTTGAGGCCGAGATGGTGCGGTTCTCGGACGTCAAACGCCAGCATGAGCTTTCGCTGGCGGTCTATCGTTCGTCGCTGAACATGCTGCGACTGGCTGCCGGACGGCGGGGGTAAGTCATGGACAGGCTGGTCAGCGCAAAACAGATTGCCGCGTCTGGGATGCAGGCTCAGGCGGATCGCCTGCGTCATGTTTCCGAAAATATCGCCAATGCGGATACGCCAGGCTACCGGCGCAAGCTGGTCAGTTTCGATACGGTCATGGATCATGGCAGAGAGACCGGCATGGTCGCGGCCTCTGCGCCGTTTCTGGACCGGGCCGGGCTGTCCCGCATCTTCGATCCGGCGCATCCGATGGCGGATGCTCAGGGGTTTTATGACGGATCGAATGTCGATCTGGTCACTGAAATCACCGATGCCCGCGAGGCAGGCCGCAGCTATGAGGCCAATCTTCGCATCTTCGAACAATCCCGGCAGATGTCAGCCTCGCTGCTTGACCTGCTTCGCCGCTGATGGAGGATCAGATGATTTCCGCAACCAACGCAGCTTCCGCCTATCTTCGCGCGACGGGCAGCATTTCGGATGGTTCTGCGCCCGAAAACCGGCTGAGCTCGGCTGCCCGGGAATTCGAGAAGGTAATGACCGGCACCGACAGCACGGCCATCGACGCGATGTCGGGCAAAAGCGATATGAACGCGCTTGTGCAGGCGCTGACCGAGGCAGAGCTTGCGCTTGATGCGGCCGTCGCCATTCGGGACAAGGTGGTCGAGGCCTATCAGGAAATCCTGCGGATGCCGGTCTGAGATGGATGAGAATCTGATCTTCGACCTGGTCCGGCAGGCGCTGTGGATTGCGGTGCGCATGTCGGCACCGTTGCTGATCGTGGCTCTGGTTGCGGGGGTGGTCATCGGTCTGTTCCAGGCGCTGACTTCGGTGCAGGAAATGACGCTGACCTTCGTGCCGAAAATCGGCCTGATGCTGGCGGTTTTCTGGGTCTCGATGAGCTTCATGACATCGCTTCTGGCGGGGTTCTTCACCGACCGCCTGATCCCGCTGATAGAGGGCGGCTAGATGGATAACGCGATCTATGCCGCGATGACCCGGCAATCCGGGCTGATGCGCGAAATGCAGGTCATTGCCAATAATATCGCCAATGCCGAAACCACGGGGTTCCGCCGCGAGGGTGTGATTTTCTCGGAATATCTCACCGCGACCGGGAACGGGTCCGAGGGTTTGTCGATGGCGCATGCGCGTGGCCGTTTGCTGGATCTTCAGCAGGCGGGGATGACGCGGACGGGCGGAACCTATGATCTGGCCATAGACGGGCCGGGGTTTTTCGCGGTCGAAACTCCTGTGGGGACGAAGGTCACCCGTGCAGGTGCCTTTTTCCTGTCCGCTGAAGGAGAGGTGATGACCGCCGACGGCAATCGCCTGCTGGATGAAGGGTTGGCGCCGATCCTGATCCCGGATCCCGTGACGCAGGTGGCGATCGGCCCGGACGGCACCGTGTCAGCCGGTGGCGAACAGCTTGCCCGGATCGGGCTTTTTGCAGCGCCTGATCCTGAAATCATGCTGCGACATGGCGGGACCCTGTTCGATGCGGGGGATGATCTTGCGCCTGCTGTGGATGCGCGGATCCAGCAGGGCTTTCTGGAGGATTCGAATGTCGATCCCATCGCCGAAATCACCCGGATGATCCAGGTTCAGCGTGCCTATGAAATCGGTCAGAGCCTGCTTGACCGCGAGGATCGGCGCATCCGCGACACAATCACCGCAATGACCCGCTAACGGAGCATATCATGAAAGCCCTTCAGATCGCCGCCACCGGCATGAGCGCCCAGCAGACCCGTGTCGAGGTGATTTCCAACAACCTCGCGAATATGTCGACGACCGGCTATAATGCGCGGCGGGCAGAGTTCGCCGATCTTCACTATCAGCAGGCGACGCGGCCGGGCACGATCTCGGCTGCGGACGGAACGATCATTCCGGCAGGCATCCAGCTTGGCCTTGGTGCGCGACCGGCGGCGGTGACGGTGAATATCGCGCAGGGTTCGCTGTCATCGACCGGTGGCGATCTGGATCTGGCAATAGACGGGCACGGCTATATCGAGGTGATGATGCCGTCCGGTCTGCCAGCCTATACGCGCGACGGTGCACTGAAACGCTCTCAGGACGGGCAGATCGTGACATCGGACGGGTTCCCCGTGGCTCCGGGCATCACCATTCCCGACGATGCGCGAAGCGTAACGATTAACGGAGATGGAGAGGTTTATGCCTATTTCGACAATCAGGTAGAGCCGGAAATGCTGGGTCAGTTCACCCTCGCCGGTTTTGCGAATGAAAAAGGCCTTGAGGCCACCGGATCGAATCTCTTCCTTGAAACCAATGCGTCCGGTCCCGCATTGGTCTCGACACCCGGTCAGGAGGGTCTGGGAACCGTCCGACAGGGCTATCTTGAGGAAAGCGCTGTCGATCCGGTCAAGGAAATCACCGAGCTGATCAAGGCTCAGCGCGGCTATGAGCTTAACGCCAAGGTGATCACCGCTGTCGATCAGATGCTCGGCGCGACGGTACAGGTGCGCTGATGCGCGGAGTGTTGTGCGCCTTGATCCTGCTGCCTTTGACCGCCGCAGCCGGAACCATCTCAACGCGGGATCTGCCGGTCGGGACGATAATCGCGGCATCGGATCTGGCATGGGATGATTCCGTCGCGGCGGGCATCGCCGATCCGCAGGCCGCAATCGGCAGACAGGTCCGCGTGACGATCTATGCGGGCCGTCCGGTGGTTGCCGGTGCGTTACGCGATCCGGTGCTGGTCTCGCGAAACCAGATCGTTCGGATCGTCCATGAGGCCGGAGGGCTTCGGATTGAAACAGAGGCGCGGGCGCTGAACGAAGGTGCCGCAGGCGATATGATTCAGGCGATGAACCTGTCCTCGCGCAGCACTATTCCGGCCATCGTGAAGGCGGACGGGACGCTGATTTCAGCAAGCAGCAGGGCGGCACTGAAATGAAGCATCGCATTCTGATACTTGCAGGACTGGCCCTGATCTGCGCTGCCTGCAACCGGGCCGATCACATAGGGCGTCCGCCCGGCATGAGTCCGCCCCAAAGCACTCCGGAATTCATCGCCATGACCGAGCCTGAACTTGATCTGCCAAAGGGGCCGCAGCGACCTGCCTCGGCCGCTTCGCTCTGGTCGGGTGAGCGCAACTCGCTTGTTCGCGACCGCCGCGCTGCCAGTCGCGGGGATATTATGACCGTGGTCATCGAAATTGATGACCGGGCAGAGATATCGAACAGCTCGAAACGCTCGCGATCCGCTGCGGATGAGGTTACGATTCCCAGCTTTGCCGGCCTGCCTCAGCGTCTCGACCGCAAGCTGCCGGAAGGCGCAAGCGCTGCCAGTCTGGTCGAGGCGGATGCGTCTTCAAGTTATAAGGGCAGCGGGAAGATCTCACGGCGTGACAAGCTGACATTGCGCGTCGCGGCGACTGTCATTGATCGCCTGCCGAACGGAACCCTGCATATTCAGGGTAGTCAGGAGGTCAGGGTGAATTTCGAGATGCGGGAACTGACCGTTTCAGGCTTTGTCCGACCTGAAGATATCATGCGCAGCAATGAAATTTCTTATGACCGGATCGCGGGTGCCCGGATTTCCTATGGCGGTCGGGGTCAGATTTCCGATGTGCAACAGCCCCGATACGGCCAGCAGATCGCAGATGTTCTTTTGCCTTACTAGGGAATTCCGATGCTCAGGAAACTCTTGCTGCCACTTATCCTGATCGCTGTTGTTGCGGGTGGTCTGTTCGCGGGTGAAATGCTCAGACCGGGTGACGGAAAATCCGACGCAGGTGCTGTCGGTGCCGATGAGGCATTGCCGGATAAAGGGGCTAGTGGCCACGAATCTGATGAGAATGACGCGGATGCCGGAGAGGGCCGTGCAGACGAGGAGGAAGAACAGGCTGAGGATTCCGCATATTTCCGCTTTCCGACGCAGTTCTTCGTTCCGGTCATGCATCGGGACCGACTGGATGGGGTGATGGTGTTCACCCTGACGCTTGAAATGCCTTATGATCAGCAAGAGGCGGTTTTCAGCCAGGAATACCTCCTGCGCGACGCATTGCTGCGGTCTTTGATGATTTACGCCAATACGGGCGGGTTCGATGGCAATTATACGATCGAACCGCGTATGCAGCGCCTGCGCAGGACTTTGCTGGACACCGCGCACAAGGCTTCCGGGGGGATCGTTACTCAGGTTCTGATAGAAGATATTGCGCGGCAGGCGGCTGCCTGAAATCGTCACGGAAACCCCTTGCAGAAAACGCGCGGATTGCGGCACAAGCGGGTGATCGGCGGAGGCGGCGTTAACAAAACGTGAAGTGAAGGGAAGAGCGTGGCTCGGGTTGTTATCGGTCTGGCGCTTTATCAGGGTGCCGAGCATATCGCCGCGCAGTTGGACAGTATCGCCGCGCAGACTCATTCCGACTGGCGGCTGATCGTGTCGGATGACGGCTCGCGCGATGACGGCCCGGAGATCGTGCGCAGATTTGCGACAGCGCGTCCCTCTGGTCAGGTGAAGATCGTTAACGGACCTTGCGCCGGCGCGACATGTAATTTCCTGTCGCTGATCGCACAGGCGCAAGATGGTGAATATCTGGCCTTCGCGGATCAGGATGATGTCTGGCGGGACGACAAGCTTGAGCATTCGCTGGACATGCTGAGCAGGCATCCGGGGGCAGGGCTGTACTCCGCCCGTACGACGATTTGCGATGAGGCGCTGAACCCGATCACAGGCTCGATGCGGTTTCCCGGGCCTTTTACCTTTCGGAATGCCCTTGTTCAGGCGGTGACCGGTGGCAATACATGCGTGCTGACTCCGCAGGCTGTGGCCATTGCGTGTCGCGCGGCAGAGACGGCGTCGGCCCTGTCTCTCGAATCGCATGACTGGTGGTTGTACCAGATCATTTCCGGGGCAGGCATGAAGGTCCTGCGCGATGATGTCGAAGTGCTTTTATACCGTCAGCATGGCGATAACCTGATAGGACGCAACGACACTTTCGCGGCCATGAGGTTTCGTCTCGGTCAGCTTTTCGAAGGTGAATATGGGGGCTGGTTGCGGATGAATGCCGAGGCGCTGCGACTGGCAGAGGACGAGCTAACAAAGGAAAACCGGCAGTTGCTGTCGGCATTCAGCCATGCATTGGCGCAGCCGGGCTGGAAAATGGCGGCGCAATTCGCGCGGCTTGGTATACGCAGGCAGACCTGGCCGGGCACGATCGCGCTCTATACCGCAGCGATCATGGGACGGCTGTCACGCGGGTAGCATCCGCCCTGTCTTCAGTTGACGCTTGCGCCGGTTCGGCCCTATGCCTCGGGCAACGCAGATGGCCATGCAGAGCGAGAACGGAAATGAGCTTCGACCGCAAGATCAAGATTGCACCTTCCATCCTGTCGGCGGATTTCGCTGATTTCGGACGCGAGATCCGTGCCGTTCAGGATGAGGGGGCTGACTGGGTTCATGTGGATGTGATGGACGGGCATTTCGTGCCGAATCTGACCTTCGGCCCGCCCGCCGTGAAGGCGTTCCGGTCGCATGTGACGACATTCATGGATGTCCATCTGATGATCGCTCCGGTCGATCCGTTCATCGATGCTTATGCCGAGGCGGGTGCCGATCTGATTACCGCCCATGTCGAGGCCGGGCCGCATATTCACAGAACGCTGCAGGCAATTAGGGCGACGGGGAAGAAGTCGGGTGTCGCCATAAATCCCGGAACGCCGGTCGAGGCTATCGAGTATGTGCTTGATTTATGCGATCTCGTGCTGGTCATGTCGGTTAATCCTGGCTTCGGCGGACAAAAATTCATTCATTCTCAGGTGGACAAGATTGCCCGTTTGCGCGGGATGATCGGGGTTCGTCCGATCCATATTCAGGTCGATGGTGGTATCGATGCGAAGACGGCTCCGCTTGTGGCGCAGGCCGGTGCGGATGTGCTGGTGGCGGGTTCTGCGGTGTTTCGGGGCGGGTCCGTTAACGATCAGCATGTTTACGGGCAGAATATTGCGTCGATCAGGGGTGCCGCCGAGGGGGTACTGCGCGGACGCGACCCGTCATGAATGTGATGTTCGACCTCGACGGGACATTGATCGACAGCGCTGCCGATATTCGCGCAACGGTGAATGCCGTGCTGGCGGATGAGGGACTTGAGAGTTTCGATCTTGATACGGTCCGGGGATTTATCGGGCGCGGAGTTCCCTATCTGATGGATCAGGTGCTGCGGGCGCGGGGCATCGACGATCCCGCGCGGTCCGAGCGTATGGCTGCGAATATGCTGTCGCGCTATGAGGACGCGGTTGAACTGACCCGCCTTTATCCGAATGTTCTGCAGACGCTGGATATTCTGCGTCAGGACGGACATCGGATGGCGGTTTGCACGAATAAGCCCACCGGAGCGGCGAGGGCGGTTCTGCGGCATCTGGGGCTGGACGGTTATTTCGTAAGCGTTACCGGCGGTGACAGCGGGCTGCCGCGCAAGCCCTACCCGGCGATGCTGCTGCATACGCGGCGCAAGTTGGGCGAGGGTGCCGCGATCTATATCGGTGACAGCGAAGTCGATGCCGCCGCCGCCGAAGCGGCGAATCTGCCATTTCTGATGTTCACCGAAGGTTATGCGCATATCCCGTTCGACAGGCTGCGCTATCGCGCTCTTTTCTCGGATTTTGCAGAGCTTCCGGAGCTGATCCGCGCTGCAGCGTGATCTATCTCAGCAGCCCCGCCAGATAATGCCCGTAATCATTCTTCGAGAAAAGCTTTGCGCGGCGGCCAAGTTGTTCGGCATCTATCCAGCCCTGATCGAAGGCGATTTCGTCCGGGCAACCGGTCTGAAGGCCCTGCCGTTTTTCCAAAGTACGGACAAAGTTACCGGCATCCAGAAGGCTGCCATGCGTGCCGGTATCCAGCCAGGCATAGCCACGCCCCATACGCTCAACGGTCAGTGAGCCGTCATGCAGATAGGTCTCCAGCAGGGTTGTGATCTCCAGCTCTCCACGCTCGGATGGCTGGACGCTTGCGGCGCGGTCGGGGGCTGTGCCGTCAAGGAAATACAGCCCGGTCACGGCGAAATGCGAGGGTGGAACGGAGGGCTTTTCGATGATCGAACGCACACGGCCTTCGGGATCGAAATCCACCACCCCATAACGTTCCGGGTCGGCGACGCGGTAGCCGAAGACCGTGCCGCCCTGCGTCTTGCCGCCTGCCGATCTCAGCAATTCGGACAGGCCGTGACCGAAGAAGATATTGTCGCCAAGCACCATAGCAGAGGGTGCTCCGGCCAGAAAATCCTTCGCAAGAAGATAGGCCTGCGCCAGTCCGTCGGGCGATGGCTGGACGATATAGGTAAACTGCAACCCCCACTGGCTGCCATCGCCAAGCAGGCGCTGGAACTGGGTCTGGTCTTCGGGTGTGGTGATGATGGCGACCTCGCGGATCCCTGCCAGCATCAATACGCTGACCGGATAATATATCATCGGCTTATCATAGACCGGCAGAAGCTGCTTCGAGACCCCCATCGTAATGGGATAAAGCCGAGTGCCGGAACCTCCGGCGAGAATAATGCCCTTGCGGTCGGTCATGCGTTCAGTTCCTTGATGACGCTGTTCAGTGAGCTGCGCCAATCAGGCCGCTCAATTCCGAAATCACTTGTGATGGCGCTGCAATCCAGCCGGGAGTTCAGCGGTCTGGCCGCCGGGGTCGGATAGTCGCTGGTGGGGATATCGACGACTTTGGGGCTCAGATCGGATTGCCGGAAGATCTCACGCGCGAAATCGGCCCAACTGACATCCGGCCCGCCTGCGAAGTGATAGATGCCGCCTTTGCCCTTATCCCCGGTCATGGCCTCGGCAATGGTCAGCGCGGCGCGGGCGATATCGGCGGCTGCAGTCGGTCCACCGATCTGATCCGCGACGATGGTCAGCCGGTCACGCTCACCTCCCAGACGGCGCATTGTCTTGACGAAATTATTGCCATGAGCCGAAAACACCCAGCTTGTCCGCATGATTGCGTATTGAGCGCCCGAGGCTACGATGCCGCGTTCTCCGTCAAGCTTGGTCTGGCCGTAAACGCCGAGAGGTCCGGTCGGCTCATCCTCACTGCGCGGCTGATCGCCGCTTCCGTCAAAGACATAGTCGGTCGAGATGTGAATGAAGGGAATATTCAGCCCGGCACAGGCCTGCGCCATTGCGGCAGGTGAAGCCGCATTGACCAGACGGGCGGTTTCCCGGTCGGTTTCGGCTTTGTCCACAGCGGTATAGGCCGCTGCGTTGATGACCGCGCGGGGCTGTCTGTGCCCTATCAGTTCTGCGCAGGATTCGGGATCAGTCAGATCGGCTTCGTCACGGCCTGCGAAATTCGCATCAGGTGCGATACGCGCCAATTCCGTCGCAACCTGCCCGGTCTTTCCGAAGATCAGCAATTCGTTCATGCCGCTTATCCCGTCCCCAGCCGTTTGCCGACACCGTCGCGCTGAAGCAGGGGGCGCCACCAGTCTTCATTCTCCAGATACCACTCAACCGTGCGGCGCAGCCCTTCCTCGACCGTGACGGAGGGGCGCCATCCCAATTCGGTGCGGATCCGCGTCGGGTCGATCGCATAGCGGCGATCATGGCCGGGCCGGTCGGTGACGAATGTGATCAGCCCGTCATGCGGCGCACCCTGCGGGTGCAACTCATCCATATGTGTGCAGATCGTGCGGACGAGATCGATGTTCTTCGCCTCATTCTCACCGCCGATATTATAGCTGCGGCCTATATCGCCCTTCTGCAGAACCGTCAGCAGCGCGTCTGCATGATCCTCGACATAAAGCCAGTCGCGGACATTGCCGCCATCGCCATAGACCGGGATCTTTTCGCCGGCGAGAGCCTTAAGGATCACGACCGGGACAAGTTTCTCGGGGAAGTGGAAGGGTCCGTAATTATTCGAGCAATTGGTCATCACGACCGGCAGGCCATAGGTTTCATGCCATGCGCGGACCAGATGATCGCTTGCTGCCTTGGATGCCGAATAGGGGCTGCGGGGATCATAGGGTGTTTCTTCGGTAAACTGACCCTCATCGCCAAGCGAGCCGAAAACCTCATCGGTCGAGATATGATGGAAACGGAAATCTTCCGGCTTGCCCTGTTCGGTCCAGTACCGGCGGGCGGCCTCAAGCAGATTATAGGTGCCGTTTATATTCGTCTCAATGAATGCGCCGGGTCCGTCAATCGAACGGTCGACATGGGATTCGGCTGCCAGATGCATCACCGCATCCGGTTCATGTTCGGCAAAAACCCGGTCGAGTTCATCGCGATTACGGATATCCACCTGCTCGAACGCATAGCCCGGCGCATCAGAGACGCTGGCGACGTTCTGGGGATTGGCGGCATAGGTCAGCATGTCGAGATTGACGACCTCATGCCCGTCGCGGATTGCCTGACGCACAACAGCAGAGCCGATGAAGCCGGCACCGCCGGTAACCAGTATTTTCATTCTTCGGCCTCGAATGTGAATGGTGTTTCCCACTGGACGAAGGCCGGTGCATTACGGTCCTTTTCCGACAGGATCGGATTTTCGACCCCCCAGTCGATACCGAGCGAATCCCAGCGGACCGCGCCGTCATGTTCCGCCGAATAATGATCGGTGCATTTATAGACGATTTCGGTATCCGGCTCATATGTCGCGAAACCATGCAGGAATCCTGCGGGGATCCATAGTTGGCGACCATTCTCGAAGCTGAGTTCTGCGCCGAACCAGCGACCATATGTCGGGCTTCCCTTGCGGGCATCGACTGCCACATCGTACAGCGCACCGCGTCCGCAGCGTACCAGCTTGCCCTGAGCCTTGGGCGGCGATTGATAGTGAAGACCGCGTATGGTGCCTGCGGCACTGGAAAGCGAATGGTTGTCCTGAACAAATTCCGGAAGAGTGACGCCGGCATCTTCCAGTGTCTTCCGGTTCCAGCTTTCGCTGAAGAAGCCGCGCGCATCTCCGTGGCGGCGCGGGGTCAGAAGAAGCACTCCGGGAAGGGGCGTGGTCTCGATCTGCATAGCGGTTCCTCGCGGGTTTAATGGCTGCTGAACTGCCACATGACCCGGGTCAGTACAAGTTTGCTTATAGCAGCGAGGCTGAGAGTTCGAATTCCGAGACACGCTCGGCAAGCATTTTCTCGGATTTTGCCCTGAGCGCATCGAAAGCGCTGTTGTCCGATTTGCGCAGCGTAGAGGGTGTTTCGCTGCGATAATCCACCATGAAAGGCAGGGTGGTGATGACTTTCAGATGGGTCGCCTGCTCCATGTAGCGGTCGATCGTATTGGTGAAGGCATTGTCGTCGCGGTCATTCCACTGTGCCAGATAGTCGATCATTCGGCGGCGATACAGGTTACATATCATGGTGACTGCGCGATCCAGCTGGACAATACACATCCCGTCACGCCGCTTGACGTCCAGCACCCGCGCATCTTTGTGCAGATCCACGATCATCCCCGAAAACAGATCTGCATCGCATTCATCCATATATCGCCGGATTGACAGCAGCCGACGCTCGAAATCTGCTGGCAGCAGAACGTCATCTTCCACGACCAGTGCTTCGGTCACCTCAGCGCTGCGCAGCTTCCGCATGATATGGCGATAGCTGAGCGCCGCGCCGCGCCAACCCGGCGTTGCCTTCATGCCGGGCCAAAGCTGAAAAAACGAACTGTCACTTTGTGCGTCGAAGGCGCGGGTGCGGGCTGTAGTTTCGGGCAGGGTAAGGCAGATGCGGGATAACTCTCCCTTCTGGGCCTGTGTGGGCTGCGGATAATCGTCTGAGAGCTGTTCAAAAACATCGGGCGAGATGATGCGCAGACCTTGTAGCCCCCGCAGGATGCCGTTGCGGAAAAGATCGGGCTGGGGGCGATTGCCGCCAAGCTGATGGCGTCGATATTTATCCGGATCGTCAAGCAACCCGCGCAGAGTGGCTGTGAGCGCTGCCGGATCATCCTGAGGCGCGAAAATCAACCGACGATCAGCTTCTAACTGGTCCTGATCGAGGGATTCTTCACTGACGACCAGACAACCATGTGCCAAAGCCTCTGATATCCGGGCGGTTTCAAGTAATCCGTCCTGGGCGGCGTGGAGGTTCAGGACGATATCCGTCTCCCTCAGCCGATCCGACAGGTGCGACCCGAAAAGGTTATTCTCGATCTCAAGTTCTGGTACTGCGGCGCTGATTTTTTGCAGCATCATTCGGCGCCGATCCGGGCTGGTATCTCCATAAAACAGCACCCGGCGGGACCTACCCATTCTGATCTGGACCCTCCCGGCAGGTGAGAAAGGGACATGGAAAATTTTCTGAAGAGGAACATGGCCCTGCATCGCGCTGATATTTGTCAGGGAATAGTCGAATACGGCGCGAAAATCGGACAGTTTGCTAAGATATTGACATGTCCAGCGGCCCGGCAGCGTGGATTGTTCAACCTGGAATGCGATGGTGCGTGCAGCGGGAGCTGCAGGAAAATTCTGCGGCGCGAAAGCGAAGACCAGTTCGGCCTGAGCAGCGCCGCGGTCATTATCAGAGATCTCAGCCTCGATACCGGTTTCGGCCAGGATCGACTGGAGACGTTGCGCGAAGTGAAGCATATGCGGCGTCGTCAGAATGACGGCTTCTGTGGTCTGCCGGTGAGGATCGTGATCTATCGGACCAAGTGCGTCCAGCCGATCGCGGACACCTGCTATCCCCTCCCGGAAAAGGATACGCGAGGTCATGGCGAGTGTTGGCCCAAGCCCGCGAAGACGTGCTGCGCGGTCAAAATGCCGAAACGCGTCAATCGCCAAATGGTTGAAAATTTCTGACATTCTGAGGTGTAACCTGCCAGTGTTTCCATGATCGGGATACAGCCGATGGAATCTCAGATATCTTTAAATAATTAATTATTTCTGAATTTTAGCCCCAGATGTGAGTAGAATTTTCCTTATATTGGGACCTCAACCGGATACTCAGAGGGGTAGAATTAAGACCAAATTAACCTGGGCTATTTACCGCTATGGTTGTACAAAATTTGGTGACCTCTGATGACTGTGCTTGACCATGTGACGACCCTGCTTGCGACGAAAATTCCCTATGGGCGCAACATTACGGATCTTCAGCTTGTTGAGACCGCTCAGGGGCCCGTGCTTGTCGTGGCGGCGGATGGCGGGACGGCGTTCAGCAGCTTTCTCTTGGCCGAAGCTGGCAACGCGGCTTCTGCGATTGGGGTGCAGTCGGTGCAGGCTGCGGGAAGCTATCTGGCGGGGGCGCGGGTCGAAGCAGTTCCGAAAAGCGGAAAGTTCCAGCTTGCCGTAACCGGGCAGCAAGATGGAGTTCATCGCGGCCTGTGGATGGATCAGGCAGGGATGCTGACATCCTCCGGGCCTCTGTTCGACCGATCAGCGATACCGGGTGATACCGTCACGCTGAAGAGAATCACCATTGGCGAACAAGACTTCATTCTTGCAGGACGAAACGGCGATGAAACGCTTTCGCTTTACAGTCTGAGCGATAATGGCGAACTGAAGCGGCTGGATACCGAGCCGGGGATTGCCACGCAAATCACCGATGCCGAATTTACGCATATCGAGACGGCGCAGATCGGATCTTCAGATTTTGCGATTGCAAGTTCGCCCCGCGGGGGCGCGGTCGATATCTTCAGGATGAAAACCGACGGGTTGAGCCGTGTCGATGGGTTCGATCGGGATAATGATATTGGCATTGCCGCGCCGCATGACAGCGCTGCGGTAAAAAGCTCGGCGGGTTATTTTCTTGTCGTCGCAGGGGGAGAAAGCAATTCTCTGACGGTGTTCGGGATGGACGCGTCAGGCAGGCTGGATACTCGCGATCACGTCATAGATTCGCTTCATACGCGATTTCAATCGGCGACGGCTGTAGATGCGGTTGAAATAAACGGCCGCGGATTTGTGTTTGCGGGTGGGGCGGATGACGGGATTTCCGTCATGACACTTGATGGTCAGGGCAGGCTGATCTTGCTTGCGACGCTGGCAGACACCGCAGACATGACGCTTGCCGATGTTTCGGCGCTTGAAGCGAGGGTCATTGGTGGCAAGGTCGCCATCTTTGCCGCAAGCGCGACCGAAAACGGTGTGACGCAGCTTGCCTTCTATCCCGGACGGATCGGGATCACAAAATCCGGGAGCGGGCGGCTTACCGGAGGTGAGGATAACGACATCATCATCGGCATGGGGGCGTCGTCAGCCCTTGCAG
Source organism: Paracoccus aerodenitrificans (assembly GCF_027913215.1). Taxonomy (GTDB): domain Bacteria; phylum Pseudomonadota; class Alphaproteobacteria; order Rhodobacterales; family Rhodobacteraceae; genus Paracoccus; species Paracoccus aerodenitrificans. The sequence goes on along the minus strand of NZ_CP115784.1, from coordinate 2,355,620 downwards.
GCGCGGGTGGAGACGATATCCTGATCGGACGAGAGGGCGAGGTCGCCATGCATGGGGGGGATGGAAGTGATATTTTCATCCCCACATATGCGGCGCGACAGGTCACGATTCATGATTATGATCCGCGCCGCGACACGCTGGATCTGTCCGAACTGGCCTTTATTCGCAGCATTGCTCAGATGAAGATCATTCCGACCGCAGGCGGTGCAGCTTTGCAGGCTGGAACGGTCAGGATCGAGATACAGACGTCAGACGGAAAGGCGCTTCCTGCCTCTCATTTTACGGACAGCATGTTTCCGCTGGCGCATTATGTGAATGATATCGATTATGGCAGTCTGGTCACGCCGGTAACGCCTATCAGCGATCCCCCTGGAACGCCTCTGTCTCCCGGGGGCGGGCCCGGGCGATATTCAGGGCCGACCCCATTGCCTCCGCCGCCATCCCGTAAAAATCCCGTTCTCGGGACGGGCGGTGATGACCGTATTCGGATGCCCGATCGCGGCGGGGCAACCGATGGCCTGCGGGGCAATGACGATCTGCTGGGCGGGCATGGGCCGGACCTGCTGATCGGGAATAATGGCAGGGATACGCTGTCGGGAGGCAAGGGTTCTGATGAAATCTATGGCGGGGCTGCGGATGACCTGATCAAGGGCGGCGGCCATCATGACCGGCTGAGCGGTCACGGAAGTAATGACACTATCTATGGCGGGTCGGGGGATGACCGCATCTGGGGCTATGTCGGCAAGGATGTGCTGCATGGAGAGACGGGCAATGACGTAATCCTCGGCGGTCCGGGCGCGGACAGCATCTATGGCGGCGACGGAGACGATCTGGTCTATGGCGAAGGGGGCTGGGACAGGATCGAGGGTGGTTCCGGTCATGACAAGCTGATCGGGATTGTCGGGCATAACGTCATCAACGGCGGAACCGGCAATGACTGGATCAGGGTATGGGGGCCGGGCAACCGCATCAGCGGCGGTGACGGAGACGATTCGGTAACAGGCGGGATGGAGGCCGATCATATCTCGCTTGACACACATGACGATGTCGCGCGGGGTCGGATGGGGGACGATACGATTTTCGGCGCGGACGGTCAGGACCGGATCTACGGCAATGACGGCAATGACGCTCTGCGCGGAGAAGCGGGGAATGACAGTCTCTATGGCGGGATAGGCGATGACACGGTTCTGGGTGAGGCTGGGGATGATATTGTCAATGGCGATGGGGGGCATGACAGCCTGCGCGGCGGTCTGGGCAATGACACGATGAATGGCGGTCTGGGACCCGATCGCATGTGGGGAGAGCTGGGCCGGGATGACATGCTCGGTGGTGCGGGACCCGATGAGGTATGGGGGCTGAACGAAAATGACACGGTGCGCGGAGGTCTTGGGAACGACACGGTTGTGGGGGGCGACGGGAATGATCTTGTCGATGGCGGGTTCGGAAATGACATCATGTCCGGAGATGCGGGTAATGACACTCTGATGGGGGATCACGGCAATGACACGATTGATGGCGGTGAAGGCGACGATGTGCTGATCGGTGGGGAGCGTTACGATCAGCTTACCGGCGGTGCCGGGGCGGATCGTTTCGTGTTCAGCGCCCCCCGGATATCCTCGCGACCGGATGTGATTGAGGATTTCCGGTCTGGAGAGGATGTTATCGACCTGACGGCCTTGCCCGATGATCTGGTCTGGACGGGCAGTGACGGCCTCAGCGGAACAGGACGGCCAGAGATGGCGCTGCAGGATATTCAGGGCGGAACGCAGTTGTTGTTCGATCTGAATGGTGACGCCGATCCGGATTTTCGAATCAGCGTCATGGGGTCGCCGGTGATCCCCTTCGATCTGCTGCTGTGACAGACGGTATCAGGGATATGAGGACGCAGCACCCGACCGCACGGGGCAGACGGGTAATATATCGCCTTCGGGAGGTTTTACTTGCCGGTAATCAGCGTCCACCAGATTTTCTTCGACGGTTCCTGATACCATGCAAAGCCCAGTGCCGTGGCGGCGGGATCCATGATGACATCGCGCGTATCGCGCGTCTCCATCCAAGCCTGAAGCGTCACGATATCGTTTTCGTAGCTTTCGCTGATATTTTCGCCGACCAGTTCACCCGAATAGCCCGCTCGTTGCGCTCGATCCAGTGGGGAGGAGCCGTCCGATCCGAAATGCCATGCCCGGTTCTGCGCTGCCATATCCCGGGAATGCGCGGCAGCGGCGGCGCTCAGCGTGGGGTCAAGCTTCAGCGGCGCAACACCCGAGCCGGAGCGCAGCAGATTTACCTGTTCAAGGATACGATTGGGAATCGCTGCCGCCTCGCTGGCGCCGATCGTATAGGCGACAGGCACGGCCTGACCGTCCGGCCCGACCACGGCGCCTGGCGTTCTGGGAGCGCAGCCGGCAAGTGCCAGCCCGGTCACCAGAATGAGCATCATGGATTTCATACTGTGCCTCATCGTTTTGGTTTTCTTTTGGGTTCATCTAGCGTGGCGTCTCGCGCCGTCAAAGGAAATATTGCGTGATTTTCACAACATTTCCTGAACCATATGATCCGATAACGACAGTTTCAGTTGTCCGAATCTGCCTAGCGGGCATAAATTCGGGCCATATAATTCCAAGGCCACGTCAGACGGCCCGAGCAGGAGAAGAACATGACCAGAGCTTTCCGTGGCCTGGACCGGCGCAGCTTTGTCACCTCGGCTGCAGCGCTTGGGGCTGTGGGCTTTTCGGCCCCCGGTCTGGCGCAGACGCCCGATGCGGGACGTGTGCAATACGACCCCAATGACGACCAGACGCGCAATATATCCAGCTTCCGTGCGCAGGACTGGAAGCCTTACTTCACCTCACTGCGGAATGGCGCGATCCTGTGCGACTATACCTCGCGCGCCGTGCATTACTGGTCCGAGGATGAAAGCATCTATCGTCTCTATCCTTCGTCCATTCCGGTCAGCGCCGAGTTGACGCGCAAGGGCCGGACGGAGGTCATCAAGAAGGTCGAAGGCCCAAGCTGGGCACCGACCCCCGATATGCGCAAACGCAATCCGGAATGGCCCCCCTTCGTGCCGCCGGGGCCGGATAATCCGCTTGGGACTCACGCGCTTTACCTGTCATGGCAGTATTACCGCATTCACGGGACGCATGACACGCGCAAGATCGGGCGCAAATCCTCGAATGGCTGTGTCGGCCTGTATAATGAGCATATCAAAGAGCTTTTCGGGTATGCCAAGATCGGCACGCAGGTTCTGATCATCTGACCGCTATGCGTTGCGGCCCCGTTTCGGGGCCGTCCTCCCGTGGCGTCGCGGTCATGCGACAAGCATGTCCAGCCGGGCCGCACAGATGAAGTCATTATCCGTCAGCCCGCCCGCATCATGCGTGCTGAAGGTCACTTCGCAATATCCGAATCCGAAGCTGATATCGGGGTGGTGATCCTGCTTGTTCCCAAGCCATGCCGCGAGATTTGCCATTTCGACGGCCCTGAGGAACCCCTTGAAGGTGAAACGCCGCGTGATGCTTTTGCCGTCCTCGGACAATTTCCACCCATCGAGACGTGCGAGAAGGTTCTCCGCCGAGGCGCTGTCATGGGGTCTCGTGCCCTTTTCGATAGGTTTGCAGCTTTGCTGCGCAAGTTCTCTGTCGGGCATTGTTCGGTTCCTTTATCCTGTCACAGAATACGCGGATATAACGCCCGATCGGGGAAAAGGCTGCCACAGGGCGGTTTTTTGGTTTTATCTGCCCGTCGCAGGTACCGGAAAAATCACAGCCATCCCGCGATATTTTCGCGCACCACGTTCATCATCACCTCGATATGGGCAGGCTCGGCATTCAGACAGGGAATATAGGTGAAGTTCTTGCCCCCGGCATGTTCAAACGACTCGCGGATCTCGCCGTTTATCTCTTCCAGCGTTTCGATACAGTCCGACGCGAAGGCGGGTGAGATCACGGCGATATCGGTGTGACCCTGCCGGGCCAGTTCCGCGACATGTTCCACCGTGTAGGGGCGCAGCCATTCTTCGCGACCAAAGACGGATTGGAACGTCGTGTCGATAATGCCGTCCTGCCAGCCAAGCGCGTTTTGCAGAAGCCGGGAGGTTTTCTGGCACTGGCAGTGATAGGGATCGCCCTCCAGAAGATAGCGCTTCGGCATCCCGTGATATGAGGCGACCAGCTTGCCGGGCGTCCTGCCCTCAAGCGCCCGTCGGACCGAGCCGGCAAGTGCCTCGATATAATCGGGCCGGTCGAAATAGGGCTCGACGGTCCGCACGGCGGGTTGCCATTTCTGCTGCATCAGGGCGCGGAAAAGCTGGTCATTCGCCGTTGCTGACGTCGCGCCCGCATATTGCGGATAAAGCGGCAGGAACAGGATGCGGCGGCAGCCTTCCTTGACCATGCGGTCCAGTACCTCATGAGTCGACGGGTTGCCATAGCGCATGCAGAATTCCACCATGACCTGATCGCCCCATTCGGCTTCAGCCCGTTGTCGCAGCGCATCCGCCTGATCGCGGGTGATAGTCATGAGCGGGCTTTCGCCTTTCTCCTCATTCCAGATCAGCTTGTAATTCGCCCCGGAGCTGAAAGGCCGCTTGGTCAGGATGATCCCTTGCAGAAGCGGCTGCCATTTCCAGCCCGGCAGGTCGATCACGCGCTTATCCGAGAGGAATTCATTCAGATAGCGGCGCATCGACCAGTAATCATAGCCATCGGGCGTCCCGAGATTGGCAATGAGGATGCCGGTTTTATCCCGAACGATCTCGGGATGGTCGGCGGGGGCGTGCTGGGGCGTCATGATGTTCTCGCTTTCAATGCATCCGAGAGCGGCATTCTGGCCGAGCCGGGACGCAGAGGTTTTTGCTGGCCCGGATCGGGGGCCCATCCAGTCAGAAAGATCAGGTCGAATGTGGCAAGAATCCGGCCGGGATTGGCCGGATCGGGATATCGGCTGGCGTAATCCTCAGCGGCACGGGCAAAGATCTCGCGCCGGGTGGGATGGCGGAGGCGCTGATTCAGCGCGTTGGTTTCGCCCATGGCACGCAGATCCGCCGCCAGATGGAACAGGTCGCGATAGCTGGCGGGCGCGGCGAGATGATCGGCCACCGGCAGGGCCAGACCGGCGCGGGCCAACAGGCCGCCAAGGTCGCGGATCTCTCCCATCGGCAGAAGGCGCGGCGACAGGCCTCCGGTGGCGTCGATCTCGGCGCGGGACAGGACGTCGCGCAATTCGATCAGCGTATCGCCGCCAAAACAAACCGCCATGAAAAGCCCGTCCGGCTTCAGCGCCCGCGCGGATTGCACGATCTGTCCGACGGGATCCTCGGCCCAGTGGAGGCTCATGGCGTGGATGACCAGATCCAGATTTCGGGGCAGCGCCAGAATTTCGTCATCTGGCAGGATGGTGGCGTCGGGAAAGATACCGGCCCAGAATTCGGGCCATGCGGTGACAATGCCGATGCGCGTAAAGTCTCTGTTAATCTCTCCGAGCCTATCCTGAACCTCATCTGCGGCAAGCCGATGCAGCGGTTCGGCCAGCCCAAGCCGCCGCGCCCGTGCGCGTTGGCGGGCCAAAGCTGCCGGATCAACCAGCCTGTGACGGCCATTATCTGATTGGGTCTTTTCATGGTCGGAGGTCATGGCCGCATTTCTTAAATCCCTTCCGCGGGCGATGAAAGCCGCATTGACGATGGTCTATCCGCCGCAATGTCTGTCCTGCGGGATTGCTGTCGAACAGGATGGTGCGCTTTGTCCAGCCTGCTGGCGGGATTGTGAGTTTGTGTCGGGCTGTGCCTGCCATGTGTGCGGCGTGCCTCTGCCCGGAGTCGCAGCGGAGGCAGGTTTGATCTGCGACGATTGCCTCCGGCTTCGGCCTTCCTGGCATGCTGGCCGGGCGGCTTTGGTCTATGGCGGCGTCGGGCGAGGGATGGTGCTGGCGCTGAAACATGGGGACAGGCCGGATCTGGCGGTGCCTCTGGGGCAGTGGCTGGCGGATGCTGCGCGACCGCTTGTCACGGATGATACGGTTATTCTGCCGATCCCGCTGCATCCGCGCCGGTTCATGGTGCGCAAATATAATCAGGCCGATTTGCTGGCGCAGCAGATCGGACGAAGAACGGGGCTGGCCGTCATGCCCTCGCTTCTGAGAAGAACGCGGGCCACCCAAGCGCAGGACCATCGCAGCCACGCCGAACGTCACGAGAATTTGAAGGACGCATTTTCCGTTTCACCACGCGGTTGCAAGCTGTTGGCGTCGCGTCCGGTTCTGCTGGTGGATGATGTCATGGCCTCGGGTGCCACAATGGAGGCGGCGAGCCGTGCGCTGCTGGCGCAAGGGGTCGAACAGGTATCGGTCGCAGTTCTGGCGCGGGCGGTGAAGCAATAGCCGCGCCTGTATATGGTCTGTGAAAATGCCGAAGTTCTGGAAATCGCGGCGTGGAACATATACATCCCTGAAAACAGTCTGATTCAGGGGAAGCCGAATGGCGAAAGTCGAAATTTATACCACGCCGACCTGCCCGTTCTGTCGTGCGGCCAAGCAATTGCTTGACAAAAAAGGCGTCGGCTATCAGGAAATCGATGTCAGCCGGGATGCCTCACTTCGCGAAAAAATGATGGAACGCGCCAATGGGCGGAGAACTGTTCCGCAGATTTTCATCGACGACAAGCATATAGGCGGCTCTGACGATTTGCGGGCAATGGATCAGGCGGGCAAGCTGGATCCGCTTCTGGCTGCCTGAGCCCTGGACGATGCTCTGACAGCCGGGCTGGTTCAGCTTTCGGTAGGCGACGATCCTGCCGCGAACCTGCCCGTCACGCAGCAACTTGTCGCAGAAGCGGCGGGGCAGGGCGCCAGTCTGGTCGTCACGCCGGAATGCACGAATCTTATCTCTGGCGATCGAAGCTGGCAGTCAGAAATCCTGCGGCCCGAGGCTGAGGATGAGACCTTGCAGGCACTTCGCCGTCAGGCCTCGGATCTGGGGATCTGGCTGCTGATCGGCTCGCTGGCGCTGAAATCCGACGATCCCGGTGAGACGCGTTTCGTGAATCGCAGCCTGCTGGTCGATCCCTCCGGCGGCATTTCCGCGCGTTACGACAAGATCCATATGTTCGACGTGACGATTTCCGAAACGGAAAGCTTCCGGGAATCGAGCGCCTACCGTCCCGGATCGCACGCTGTTCTGGCGGATAAGCCGGTCAGGATCGGCATGACGGTATGTTACGATCTGCGCTTTCCGCATCTCTATCGCCTGCTGGGGCAGGCCGGTGCCGAAATTCTGAGCATCCCGGCGGCGTTCAACGACACGACAGGTGCGGCGCATTGGCATGTGCTTTTGCGTGCCCGGGCCATTGAAACCGGCAGTTTTGTGCTGGCCCCGGCGCAATGCGGTCTGCACGAGGCCGCGCATGCCGCGAGACCGCGCGAGCGCCGGAGTTACGGCCACAGCCTTGCGGTGTCCCCTTGGGGAGACGTGCTTGCGGAAGCGGAAGACGGCCCCGGTGTGCGTGTGGTAAAGCTTGACTTGAACGCTGTTCGCAAGGCACGGTTTCGCATTCCCGCGATCCGGACCAACCAACCATTTGAAGCGCCTTGACCGATCTGAAGACACAACCTCCAGAGGAATCGAGCCGTAATTCGGTTGCGGCAAGCCTTTTTGCCGAAGTGCTTGTGGTCGAACAGCTTGCGCGGGCTCTGATCGGCCGGACCTTGCCCGGCGGAATGCAGATCTCGCATTTTTCCGTGCTGAACCTGCTGGCGCATGTCTCGGAAGAGCGGACTCCGGCACAACTGGCCGAGGCGTTTCATGTTACCCGCGGGGCCATGACCAACACGCTGGCGCGGCTTGAATGGGCGGGGCATGTGCATATCCGTCCCGATTGGGACGATGCGCGGCGTAAATTCGTGTCTATCAGCCCGTCTGGCCGGGCGGCGCGGGATGCGGCGCTTGCGGCTATCCTGCCCGCCATGTCGGATGTGGTGCGCGATATCGGGGCCGAGCGGGTGCGGGCCGCTTTGCCGGTTCTCCGCGCCCTGCGCGACCGGCTTGAGCTTGGTTAACCCTGGCTCAGCCGGGCTGCCAGACGAAATGCGTGGCTGGGGTCCCCGGCCATATCCGGCATAACCGGATCATAGGCGGCGCGGATCAGCCGGGCGAGTTCCGGCGACGGGGTGATCTCGCGGGCGAAGCTCAGCATGGAGCGCATGGCGATGGTTTCGGCCAGCACACCGGGATGGGCATCGGCAAGCGCCCCGCCGATGCGGATGAAGGACAGGCAGGCGCGGATTGCGCCACCCGGATCGAAGCGAAAAATCTGATAATGATCTGCATGCTGACTCTGAAGCCTTTCGGCAAGCCCGTCCTGCCCCGTCAGCCGGTCCAGATCGGGTATTCCTGCAATCTCATCCCAGTTGCGGCAGAAGAAGATCATCAGATTCGCGCCCATTTCGGGATCGGTGTCGCTGATTGGATGACCGGCATGACGATAGGCCGCATGCAGCGCCGCGCGGAAGATATCCAGCGTTTCATCCGCCAGACTGAAGATCACCGGCGCGACCGGACGCCCCCATCTTGCGCACAGATAAGTGCCGTCGCGGGTAAAGAGATCGGTGATTTCGTCGGTGGTAAGGCTCATGGTGCTGCTCTGTTCCGGGGATCGGCCCCTGAAAACCTTGCGCCGCAGCCGAGGTCAAGTCGTCGCGGGCAGGATATGCTGCCGAAGCGCAAGGGATCTTTGCGGCAATGTGAGCAGAGGGGCGGCTTGTCCCGTCCGGTGTCTCGGCTATAAGGGTGCGCAAGGATAAGGCGGGAAGATATGAGCCACGAGACTGACAGTTTCATCGACGAAGTCACTGAAGAAGTTCGGCGCGACCGGCTCTATGCGCTGTTCCGCCGCTATGGCTGGATCGGCCTTTTGCTGATTGCGGTGATCGTCGGCGGCGCCGCATGGCGTGAATATGCCAGTTCGCGCGACCGGGCGGCTGCGCAGCAATGGGGCGATGCGGTTCTGGCGGCGCAGAATTCGGACGATGTGCCGGGTCAGCTTGCCGCGCTTGAGAATGGCGGGAATCCTGACCGGGCGGCTCTGGCCGATCTTCTGGCGGCGGGTGCGGCGCTTGAGGCTGGCGATGTCGAGGCGGCGGGCCCGATGCTTGATGCTGCCTATAGCGGTGCCGAAGATCCTGTGATCCGCGATCTGGCGCGGCTGAAGGCGATCCTCGTCCGGGGCAATACGATGAACCCGGCGGAACGCGACGCGATTCTGTCCGAATTGTCGCAGCCCGGCGCACCGTTCCGCCTGCTGGCTCTGGAACAGAAGGCCGTGGCGCTTGCCGCTGCCGGTCGCAGTCCGGACGCGCTGACGCTGATCCGCGAGACATTGGCCGAGGACGGTATCAGCCAGGCGCTGCGTGGCAGGCTGACCGAGCTAATGATCAGCCTCGGCGGCGACCCAGAGGTGAACCCGGTCATGCCGCCTGCCGTTGCAAGTGCCGCTGCGGCCCCGGATGATGTAACGGTGTCGGACGATGCCGCGACTGCCGGTGCTCCTGCCGCTGCCGAATGATAGTTTGCCGCAAGATACGAGGCCTGCAATGACGACGAAATCAGCCGTGACCCCCGCACGCCTTGCCCTGTTGGCTGTATTGGCTCTGTCCGCCTGTGCCGAAAGAGAGGTCACTCTGCCGGGGCAGCGTCTGGACCCCCGCGCAGTCACCTCGCCCGATGGCCCCGCTGTTGAGCAACCCGCCGTTTCGACCACGGCGCTGAGCCTGCCCGCTGCGCGTGCGAATGCCGAATGGACGCATCGCGGGGCGAATGCGGCGCATCTCAGCGGTCATGTCGCGCTCGGGTCAGGGATGCAGCAGGTCTTTGCGGCTCCGATCGGTCAGCCGGCGGGTAAGCGGCACCGGATCACCGCCGATCCGATTGTCGCAGCGGGGCGGGTCTTTACGCTGGACAGCCGCGCGACAGTCACGGCGACAGCGCAATCGGGCGGCACTGCCTGGTCGACTAACCTGACCCCTGCCGGTGAAAGCCCGAACAGCGTTTCCGGCGGCGGCGTCGCCTATGAAAGCGGGCAGGTCTTTGCGACGACCGGTTATGGTGAGCTTGTCGCTCTGGATGCGGCAAGTGGCGGCATTTTGTGGCGTCAGCGTGTCGGAGCCCCCATCGGCGGTGCACCGACAGTACAGAATGGCGTCGTCTATGTGACCAGCCGCAACGCCGTCGGCTTTGCGGTGCGGGCCTCGGATGGCAAGCTGCTGTGGCAGGTAGCCGGGATTCCGCAGCCGACCGGGGTCATGGGCGTGGCCGCTCCGGCGGTTGCGGGTGATCTGGTGGTGTTTCCTTTCTCATCCGGTCAGCTTCTGGCTGTTGACCGGGAAACCGGCACTGAACGCTGGTCCGGTCAGGTTGCGGGCAATCGCGTCGGTCGGGCGATCTCGAATATCCGCGACATGACCGGAGAGCCGGTCATTGCCGGTGATGTAATCTATGCCGGAACCTCTTCAGGACGCATCAATGCGTTTGACCGGCAAAGCGGCCTGCCGCTCTGGTCGGCGCGTCAGGGGGCGGTGTCTCCGGTGCTGGCTGTCGGCAATGCGATCTTCGCGGTGAATGATCAGAACCAGCTTGTGCGCATCGATGCCGCGACCGGAGCCGTGATCTGGGGTGTCAATATGCCCTGGTATACCGACACCCGGGTCAGACGGCAGGATCGCATCTATGCGCATTACGGGCCGATCCTCGCAGGGGGCAGGCTGTTTGTCGCCTCGTCGGACGGTTTGCTGCGGGCCTTTGATCCGGTCTCGGGCAGTCTGGTCGGGCAGGCTCCGATCCCGGGCGGGGCGGCTTCGGCACCCGTCGTTGCTGGGAACACGCTGTATGTCGCAAGCCGCGACGGCAATCTCTACGCTTACAGATGAGCTTTACACTCGCCATTGTCGGCAGGCCGAATGTCGGTAAATCCACTCTGTTCAACCGGCTTGTCGGTAAGCGGCTGGCGCTTGTCGACGATCAGCCCGGCGTTACGCGCGATCTGCGCGAAGGGCAGGGGCGGCTTGGCGATCTGCGATTTATCGTGGTCGATTCTGCCGGTCTGGAACTGGCCGAGGATGACAGTCTGCAAGGCCGGATGCGCCGCCTGACCGAACGCGCCGTCGATGAGGCGGATGTGGCGCTTTTCGTGATCGATGCGCGCGTCGGTGTGACGGCGACGGACGAATATTTCGCCGATATTCTGCGCAAACGGGCAAAACATGTGATCCTTGCCGCGAATAAATCCGAAGGCCGCGCCGGAGAGGCGGGCGCAATGGAGGCGTATGCGCTTGGTCTTGGCGAACCTCTCCGCATCTCTGCCGAGCATGGTGAGGGGATGGAGGATATTTACGCCAGGCTGAAACCGCTTGCAGCCGAGCTGACAGCGGCGAATGCGGTATATGAGCCTGCTGTCGATGTGGACTTGCCCGAGGATGCCGAGTTCGATGAGGATGCGGCTCCGGACTGGATGCCGACCGATGCGCGTCCGCTGCAACTGGCTGTGATCGGGCGGCCGAATGCGGGAAAATCGACGCTGATCAACAGGATTCTCGGCGAGGATCGTTTGCTGACCGGCCCCGAGGCGGGGATTACCCGCGACGCGATCTCGGTCAGGGCCGAGTTCATGGGCACGCCGATGCGGATCTTCGATACCGCCGGAATGCGCAAACGCGGGCGGGTGACCGACAAGCTTGAGAAGCTCTCTGTGGCCGATGGGTTGCGTGCCGTGCGCTTCGCCGAGGTGGTCGTGGTGCTTCTGGATGTGGCGATCCCGTTCGAGCAGCAGGATCTGCGCATTGCCGATCTGGCCGAGACGGAAGGCCGCGCGGTGGTCGTTGCCGCGAATAAATGGGATCTTGAGGATGACAAGCCCGAGAAGCTGAAAGAGCTGCGTCAATCCTTCGAGAGATTGCTGCCCCAGTTGAAAGGGGCGCCGTTGGTGACGGTTTCGGCGCGAACCGGCAAGGGGCTGGACCGGCTGCATAATGCGATCATGATGGCATATGCGGTGTGGAATCGCCGGGTTTCGACCTCGAAGCTGAACCAGTGGCTTGAGGCGATGACCGAGGCGCATCCTCCGCCAGCGCCGGGCGGACGGCGGATCAGGCTGCGTTACATGACGCAAGTGAAGACCCGGCCTCCGGCATTCGTGGTCAAGGCGACGCATACGGACAAGATCCCGGAAAGCTATCACCGCTATCTGGTGAACGGGTTGCGGACGGATTTCGACATGCCCGGCACCCCGATCCGGATTTTCTTCCGCGATCAGGGCAAGGTGAATCCATATCGGCACAAGGCGGAAAAGATCAGCCAGTCCGGTGCTCTTTCCAAGCACAAGAACCGGCAGAAGCCGAAGGGAAGCTGATCAGGTCGTCACACGGACCAGCAGGAAGGTCAGCGCGGCAATTGACAGCACCGAAATGACGGCGATGGCGGGCGCGGACTCGATCATCGCTGCGGATAGCGCAAGAAATGCGAACATCACGGTGATCGTATAGAGCGCATTGCGCGGCATCCGCATCTGGACCGCCATTGTCGTGACGCAGGCAATCACAGACGCCACCAGAGAAGCAAGCTCGGGCGGCATCCGCATTGCATCATGGATAAAGGATGCAAAGGCGGTGAAGGTCAGGATGGTGGTCCAGCCCAGAATGATCCCGATCAGCGGACTATGCGCCAGCCTGCCATCCGACATGCGCCGGCTGATCGCGGCAATCTGGGCGATCAGCATGATCACGCAGACAAGAAACCCTGCAAGCGGCGCATGATAGGCAATCCACGGCCAGACCGCGCCGCAGAGAAACGCGCCGGACAGCAAAGCGATATCCGCGGGGGGCAAGGCCCGTTCGCCATCAAGATCCTTCATCGTAAAAATCGCGAAACCGGCGACGGTGATCCAGACGCCGACAAGGATGACCCAGGTTGCCATATCCTCGGGGATCAGCAGAACCGCAGCCAGTAGATTTGGTTCGACCGGGATATTTTCGACGATATAGCTGGGTTGGCGCTGCTGATCCTCATGGAGGGCCAAGCTCATGCTGCTGGCAAGAAAAACCAGCGTCGAGAAGACCAGTACGAGCTTTCCGAGCTGTGCCATTCAGGACAACGCCTCACCACACGGCAGGTAGCGGAGAATCACCTGCCATTGAAGTTGTTGTTCATTTATTCAAGACCACCGTCAGCTTTCAACACTGCTTTGCCGCCCAGATAGCGATGCAGGACCTCTGGCAGGATCACAGACCCGTCCTGCTGCTGTCCGTTCTCCAGCACGGCGATCAGGGTTCGCCCGACCGCGAGGCCCGATCCGTTCAGCGTATGCAGGAACTCCGGCTTGCCGCCTGCCTCGGGGCGATAGCGTGCATTCATCCGTCGCGCCTGAAAATCACCGCAATAGCTGATGCTGCTGATCTCGCGATAGCATGACTGACCGGGCAGCCAGGCCTCGATGTCATGGGTGATGCGGGCGCCGAAGCCCATATCGCCGGTGCACAGCACGACAGTGCGATAGGGCAGACCAAGCCCTTCCAGAATCGCCTCGGCACAGCCGGTCATCCGCGCATGTTCGTCCATGCCGGTATCGGCTGCGGTGATCGAGACCATCTCGACCTTTTCAAATTGATGCTGACGCAGTATGCCTGCAGTATCGCGCCCCGCACTGCCGGCTTCCGAGCGGAAACATTGCGAATGGGCGACAAGACGGCGCGGCAGCGCATCCGCCTCAAGCAGGTCGCCGTTAACCGTGTTGGTCAGCGTGACCTCGGCTGTCGGGATCAGCCACCAGCCTTCCCGCGTCTGATAGCTGTCCTCGCCGAATTTCGGCAGCTGACCTGTGCCTTCCATCATTTCGGGCAGCACCAGAACCGGGGTCCATGTCTCGGTCAGCCCGTGCGCATCGATATGGGTATCGATCATATATTGCGCCAATGCGCGATGAATGCGGGCGACTGCGCCGGTCAGGACCACGAAGCGCGATCCCGACAGTTTCGCGGCGGTCGTGAAATCCATCGAGGGCTTGACCGCGGCAATTTCGAAATGCTCGGCGGGGGTAAAATCGAACTCGCGCGGAGTACCCCAACGGCGGATCTCGACATTGTCGCTTTCATCCTTGCCGTCGGGAACACTGTCCAGCGGAAGATTCGGGATCGTCATCAGCAGATCGCGCAGCTTCTGGTCCAGCTCTGCCGCTTCGGCGTGCATCGCGGCGATCTTTGCCTTGCTTTCAGCGACCGAGGCGCGGAGCCGTTCGAACTCCGCCTCATCTCCTTTTGCCTTTGCGGCCCCGACCAGCTTGCTGGCGCGGTTCTGCTCGGCCTGCGCTTCTTCCGCTATTCTGATGCGGGTCCGGCGCTCTTCGTCCAGCGACAGGATCCGGGCAGAGACCGGATCTGCCCCCCGGCGCTGAAGCGCTGCGTCGAAAGCTTCCGGGTTTTCGCGGATGGCGCGGATGTCATGCATGGCGGAACCTGTCCTTGATCTTCGCGTCAGGTGTTAGCGGAACGGGCCGCAGATTGAAATACGTCCTGACAGGTCAGCGGCTGACCGCAATGCCCCGGGAGGACAGCAATTCCCCAAGCTCACCCCGGAATTCCTGTGGTCCGGGATAGCCCTCGATCCGGCCGGTCTCGATCCCGTCCTGTATCAGGATAAAAGTTGGTGTGACGACCGGACGGCGGTCAAGTGCCAGACCGTCAGGCCAGGGACCATGCACATTAACGCGCAGCAGGGGTGCAGCGATTCCCTGAGCGGTTTCGTTATAATCCGTCCCGATTTCACGTTCCCATTCGGCGCAGAAATGGCATCCGTCCTGACGCACCATCAGCAATTGCACCGGAGCGATCTGGACTGTCCCGGCGACTGCCTCGACACCGATCGCAGCGGCGATCAGAACGGTCAGCATCGAAAGGATTTGCAGACGTAGCACCTTCGATACCCCCTCATGGCTCTACATGCCGGAAGATAAGCGCGGCGCAGGGCAGGGGCAAGCTGGCGTCGCCGAAAACCGCGTCCGGTTTTGCGTTTCGGGGGCTGTGGGTTTATCCAGATCAGAAGCTGAATGAAACGCCCGGTTTTGCGTCGCAGCGCATTCCGGTCTGGGAGAGAATGGGGCAGATGGAAAAGGACAGGAACATGTTGGATCTGCCAGACGATAAGACGCTTTACGCTGCCCTGGCCAATCGCGATCCGGCCTTTGAGGGCCGGGCCTATGTCGGTGTGACCTCTACCGGGATTTTTTGCAGGCTGACCTGCCCGGCGCGAAAGCCAAACCCCGAGAATTGCCGCTGGTTCGCCAATGCGGAAGAAGCGCAGGCTGCCGGGTTCCGTCCCTGCAAGCGCTGCCATCCCTCCGGTGCGACGGCAGAGGGCGATGCTGCTGTCACGGCGTTGCGCAAGATGATCGAGGCCGATCCGGGTCGCCGCTGGACCGAGGCGGATATCGAGGAAATGGGCTATGATCCCTCAACCGTGCGACGGGCCTTCCGCCGGAATTTCGGAGTGACCTTTCTTCAGATGGCACGGCAGGCGCGGCTTAAAGAGGGTGTATCCCGTGTGGCGGCAGGCGGTGCCGTGATCGACGCGCAGCTTGATGCCGGTTTCGAATCGGCAAGCGGGTTCCGTCAGGCCTTCGCACGCTTGTTCGGCCATCCGCCTGCGGCGATGCGCGGTGCCGGAGGGCTTGTCGCGGACTGGATCGAGACACCGCTTGGCGGCATGATCGCTGTCGCGGATGAAAATGCGCTGCATCTGCTTGAGTTCAGCGACCGCAAGGCGCTGAAGACGCAGCTTGGTCGCGTTTCGCGTGATGCAGGGGGCAGGGTCGGTCTGGGCAGATCGGATATCACCCGGCATACGGAAGCGCAGTTGAATGCGTTTTTCGCCGGTGATCTGTTGCGCTTCGATGTCCCGCTTGCGCCGCACGGCACGGATTTTCAGCGCCGTGTCTGGGAGGCGCTGCGTCAGATCCCCGCAGGCCAGACCCGCAGCTATGGCGAGGTCGCGACGGAAATCGGTCAGCCGACTGCCGTCCGTGCCGTGGCCCGTGCCAATGCCACGAATGGGATTGCGATCATTATCCCCTGTCACCGGGTCATCGGCGCTGACGGTACTCTGACGGGCTATGCCGGAGGTCTCTGGCGCAAGGAAAAGCTGATCGCCGCCGAGCATAAATATGCGGGTGCGCAATGAGCTTTGCTGCAATTCATCGCCCCGGTGATCCTTTGATCCTGTTCAATATCTGGGATGCGGGATCAGCCCGTGCCATAGCGGATGCAGGTGCGGTCGCTCTGGCGACGGGCAGCGCCTCGGTCGCGGGCGCAATGGGATTCGCGGACGGGCAGGAATTGCCGTTCGATCTGCTTGTCGACCTTGCGGCAAGAATCGCCTCGGCATCGGATCTCCCGCTGAGCGTCGATTTCGAGGCGGGTTATGCGGACAACCCTGCCGATGTCGCCGAAAACGCCGCGCGGCTGGAAGAAACCGGAGTAGCAGGAATCAATCTGGAAGACGGTATTCCTCCGGAAAACGGCGTAAGATCAATTGAGGAGCAAGCGCGTCTGATTGAGGCCATCGACCAGAGAACCTCGCTGTTTATCAACGCGCGGACCGACCTGTTTTTGCAGAATTCGTCCGAACGCCACGCATCGTTGGTAGCTGATGCCCTTGAACGTGCAGCCGCTTTCAATGAGGCTGGCGCGGATGGGTTCTTTGTCCCCGGACTGGTCGATCTGGAACTGATTCGCGAAATCTGCGGCAGTTCGCCTTTACCGGTGAATGTGATGAAATCACCGTCCTCGCCGCGAATTGCGGACCTTGCGGATGCCGGTGTCGCACGAATCAGCTTTGGCCCCTTCCCCTGGCGGGATTCAATGACCGCATTGGCGCGGGCATTTCAAGAACAGACTGCCCGATCCTGATCAACAGGGCTTGACCTTGGCGCAACAACTCAGTAATCACCCGCGAACAGAATTTCGGGCGCTGCCTTGCGGCGCCTTTTCACATTGGGATCGCGTCGTCAGCCTCGGCCGTCCCGCGAACGTTAAACGAGGATATCAACATGTCGCGCGTCTGCGAATTGACCGGCAAGGGCCCGATGACCGGGAACAATGTCAGCCACGCCAACAACAAGACCCGTCGCCGGTTCCTGCCGAATCTGAACGACGTCACCCTGACTTCGGAAAAGACCGGTCGCAGCTATTCCCTGCGGATTTCCGCATCGGCTCTGCGCACCGTCGATCACCGTGGCGGTCTGGATGAGTTTCTGGCGAAATCCAAGGATGCGGATCTGTCGCCGCGTGCGCTGAAGATCAAGAAAGAAATCGCCAAATCCAGCGACACGGCTGCCAATCTGGAAGCCTGATTTTTCTGTCCTGCGTGAATTTTCGGGACGCCCCGCCGGTTCTCTCCGGTGGGGCGTTTTGCCATGAACGAGACATTTTGTTCACTGGTGCGGGATGCGGGGTCGCGCTAGGAGAGGCGGCATGAACGTCTTTCGTCTGACCCTGATCGTTCTGCTGATGCTGACCTCGCAAAGCCTCGCGGCGGCGCGTGGGCAAACGCGGATCGCCGGGCAGCATGTGCTGTGCAGCGGTGGTGCCCTGACGACAATCTATGTCGATTATCAGGGCAAGCCCGTGCAGCGTCTTCTAATTTGCCCGGATATGGCGCTTGCGCTGATGGCAGGCGTTGCCTCGCCTCCGGTCATTATTCAGCGCGAGATTCGCAGCTTTCTGCTGTCATACACCTTCCTACACCCGGACGAAGCGGAATCGCATCTTCCTTCGGCGCAGGCGCGTAGCCCTCCATCCTGTCTAGACCCGGATTTTCGTCATATGATCAAACCTCAGGTAGAGACATGAACACCAATATCTTCGCAGCCGCCGTCCTTGCGGCGCTTCCCGTCGCCTCGCCAGTTCTTGCTGCCGATGCCCCGGCAATCGAGATCCACGATGCGTTCGCCCGCAGCTCAAACCAGAAGACCGGCGCTGCCTTCATGATGATCGGCAATACCGGCGATACCGCCTGTACGCTGAGCGCGGTTTCGACACCGGCAGCTGAAAAGGCCGAATTCCATACGAATATTCAGCACGATAACGGCATGATGCAGATGGTTCCGATCGAGGGTGGCATAGAGATTCCTGCCGGGGAAGAGCACGCTCTGGCTCGCGGCGGGGATCATGTGATGATGATGGGACTGACCGGCCCGATGGAAAACGGCGATGAGATTACGCTGTCCCTCGATTTCGGTGACTGCGGCACTGTCGAGACCGTCGTCCCGGTGGATAATGACCGCACCGTGCCCGGGATGGAGGACCACGCAGGGAGTCATTAAGCCTGTGGACGGGGCCGTCGCGGTCCCGTCAGCTCCGCACCGGGCTTACGCAGATGTGATGCTGTGACACGCATGTGAACGCAACTGTGGTACGCTATGCGCGTTCTGTTCCGGCGGATGGATCGGGATCTATGAATTACGCTGATTTTTCCTTGATTCGCTTCGGTATGGGGCGAAAGCCGGGCGTTCAGGGGCCGGCAGATCCGGATAATCTTCTGGAAGCTCTGCGTTCTGATCTGATGTTGACGCGCTATCCGCTTTTTACAACCGAAAGCGCAGGCGCCATTTTCAGGGAATATCAACTGGGTCGCCGCGACGAGCGTCAAGGTGAGGAAAGTGGCAGGCAGCGACGCATTAATGCTCAGTTGGCGTTTGAGAATGCGATGACAAATTCCTTGGCGCAGCGTTTCGCACGGGCTCTGGATGATGAAACGGGCTTCGCAGACAGACTGGCGCAGTTCTGGTCCAGCCATTTCAGCATTCGACGTGGCGGGTCGCGATCCTCAATCCTGATGGCATCGTTCCTCGATACGGCAATTCGCGGCAATCAGACGACGACATTCCGCCAGCTGCTGAAAGCGGCGACGCTGCACCCTGCGATGCTGATCTATCTCGATCAGAGCTCATCGATAGGGCCGCGTTCGCAGGTGGGTCGCCGTCAGCCGGGCAGGGGGTTAAACGAGAATCACGCTCGCGAGCTGCTTGAGCTTCATACGCTTGGTGTCACCTCGGATTATTCGCAGAACGATATCAGGCAACTGGCCGAGTTGATGACCGGCCTGCAGCTTACCCCTCAGAGCCTGACAGAGTTCAACACCAAGAAAGTTGAGCCGGGTGCGGAAACCGTACTCGGTATCGAGTATGGTGGAGGGCGCCCGCCGAGACTCGCCGAATTCGAGGCTTTTCTGGACGATCTTGCCGTTCATCGGGATACTGCGGCGCATATCTCGCGCAAGCTGGCGATTCACTTCTGTGCCGATGATCCACCGGATCAACTGATAAGCGACCTGACCGGGACGTTTCTCCGTACGGATGGAGATCTGATGTCCGTCTATCAGCAGCTTGTCGGGCATGATCTGGCCAAGCAGACCTTCGGGCAGAAGGTCCGGCAGCCGCAGGATCTGGTCACCGCAGGGCTGCGGGTTCTGGGAGCGTCCGGCGCAACCGTCATGGGATGGTCTCGGCGTGAGCTGAACAGGGCTGTGTTGGCGCCGCTGAAAGGCATGGGTCAAAGCTGGGAAGGTGCATTGCAGCCTGAGGGCTGGCCGGAACGGGAAGGTGTCTGGCTGACGCCGCAATTCCTGGCCGCCCGTATCGGATGGGCCATGCGACAGCCCACGCGCCTTGTGAAACCGCTGCCTGACCCGCGCGATCTGGTCAGGACGGCCTTCGGATCGGCGCTTGACGACGAGCTGGCCCTCGCGGCGTCCCGGGCGGAATCTGCCGCCGATGGGGTCGGCGTCATCCTAGCCTCGCCGCAATTCAACCGGAGATGAGCAGATGCACCTGAGCCGACGCGACTTCCTGACTGCCTCTATGGCTGCCGCCTGCTCGGCTGCGGCATTGCCGGGTTTTACGCGGATGAGTTTTGCCTCTGCGCCTGGCGATAAGCGTTTCGTTGCGATCATCCTGCGTGGGGCGATGGATGGGCTGGACGCGGTTCAGCCCTATGGCGACCCGTTCCTGCGTAAATTGCGCCGCAATCTTTCTCTTGGACCCGAGGCAGGCGCACTGGATCTGGACGGCTTCTTTGCGCTGCATCCTGCTCTGGCACCTCTGATGCCGATGTGGACCGCTGGTGAACTGGCCTTCGCGCATGCGGTTTCCACACCCTATCGCGACAAACGCAGCCATTTCGACGGGCAGGATATCCTTGAGGCCGGAACTGAGACATCGCCCGGCCCGTCAAGCCCTGACGGTGGCTGGCTGAACCGGCTATTGCCGCTGCTACCCGAATCGCGGTTGGATACGGCCTATGCCGTCGGCACGGATGAGCTGTCGATCATGCGCGGCGATGCAGCCTATTCAAGTTGGGCACCCGAGGCGCGGCTGAATATGTCGGCGCAGGCGCAGGATCTTTTGCAGTCGCTTTATGAAAGCGATCCGCCCTTTCAAAGCGCTGCCGAGACGGCGATCCAGATCAGTCTTGCGGATAAAGGTAACCAGACTGCTGAAGGCGGCAAACAATCCGCCGCCGAGGCGCTTGCAAGCTTCACCGCATCCCGGCTGAATAATGACACTAGGATTGCGGCGTTTTCCCTGACCGGATGGGATACGCATCACCGGCAGGACAGGATTATCACCCGTCCTCTGGACCAGCTTGCCACTGCACTGAACGTGCTGAAACGGGATCTGGGTAAGAACTGGCAGAATACGGTGGTAATGGCGATGACCGAGTTCGGGCGTACCGTTCGTGAAAACGGGACCGGCGGGACCGATCACGGCACTGGTGGTCTGTCGGTTCTGGCAGGGGGTGCGGTGCGCGGCAAGGTGATGCATGATGCCTGGCCGGGGCTGGATGACAGCGATCTGTATGCGGGCCGCGATCTGATGCCGGTGGCCGATGTGCGCAGCTATGCGGGCGCGGTGCTGGCGGGGCTGTTCGGATTGCCGCCTTCCGCCGTGGAGGGCCGGATTTTTCCCGGCGTGGATATGACGCAGGCCCGCAAGGTTTTGCTGTAAGGGGCGCGGTTCAGCCCTGCGCAGGCTGTGCGATCAACCGGTTCGCCAGATCGTAAAGCTCCAGATCCATCGCATTTGCCGCCAGCAGCTTTGTGCGCAGCGTATCGCTCAGACCCGCTAATTCAGCTTCGACGCGCTCTGCGACCGGCTGATCTGTCGGCTGAGTGACATTGTGACGCGTCTGCTCGGGGATTGTCAGCGTCAGCCCATATGCGGCCGCGACAGGGGCGAAGCGGCGGATATCGGCCTCGAAATGCTCGGTCCGGCCCAACAGATCGACCGCAGCCAGATTCCGCCGCGCCGTCGCCAGATCATATTCCATGCAGTCCTTCCGCCGCGCCACCAGAGGATTGCGTCCATAGGCTGCCGAAAGCTGCCGCGTCTGGCCGTTCGAGATATGCGGTAATTCGCTGCGGGCCGCGAAACATGCCTCGATAAACCCCGCGAAATCATGGTTCTTCGCCAGAAGCGATGTCGACGTGCCATCCTGCTCATTGCGTTTGAACCGATAGATCGATCCGATGCGCAGAACGGGATGACGCAGGAACAGCACCGCCAGTACGTGATAATCAAGCGATGTCGGTTGCGGCAGCACTGTCTGATGAGACGAGAAGGCTTTCGCTGTGACACGCCGCCGGATGATCCTGTCAAGCTGATCCTGATCTATGGTGAAGAAGGGAAAAGGGCCGTCAAACCTCTCATGCGCGGGGCCGAAGCTTGCATCCAGCATATTCTCGAACGAGGTCCCGGCGTTTTTATAGATATGATAATGGACGATAACCGTTCTCATGACATGCCCGGCAGATTGCTTTCCGGGCGCGTCTCACGATAGCGGTGCGGCCTCCACTTTCCCCATTTCGCCTCAAATATTCTGCGGTTTTTATCGAAAAGCGCATGGCGTTCGGCGGCTGGAAGCGCACCGAAACTGGCCGAGAGTTCATGATGAACGAACGCATCCTCGGCCAGAGCCATTTTCAGACCCGCCGCGCGGAAGCTTGCGCAATGGTCGTCATCCTCGAACATGCCGCGACCGTAATCGGTCGGCAGATCCCCGATCCGGTCCAGATCGGCCTTGCGGAACATCGCGCAGAAATAGGCGCAGACCGGAATTTCAGTCCATATGCCACGATACGCCGTCACAAGCTGACGCGCCGCTTTCTCCATTCCGGCGATATTGGCATAGGCGGTCTCGATCCGCGCTTCATTGCCGATATTATTGGTCAATGGCCCGACAATGCCGATATCGGGGTTGCGCGACAGATGCGAAACCATCGCGTGAAGCGCCCCTGAAGCGACATAGGTATCATTGTTCAGCAGCAGCACATATTCGCCCCTTGCGGCCCTGATGCCGATATTATTGCCGCGTGCGAAGCCAAGGTTTTCGCCGTTCTCGATCAGTCTGACCGACGGATGCCGCGCCGCGTCGCGCAATCTCTCAAGTTCGTCCGGGGCCGAGCCGTTATCGACGATCAGGATTTCCATCGCGGGATAGGCGGCTCCGCGTCCGATCAGAGAGTGCAGGCAGTTCAGCGTCAGTTCGGCAGGCCCATGCGCCAGAATGATGACCGAAAGAAGCGGCGCTCTCTCCATCTCTGCAAGCATGGTGGTTGCGCGGAAGGACCAGTCATTGCGTCGGGCATAATCCTGCAACGCTGCCTTCCGGTGAGGATCGCCCGCGCGTTTCACTGCCGCGCGGATAGCGGCGGCAAAGCCTGTCGCATCATGCGCGATCGTTACCAGATTTCCGGCGCGTTCAAGCTCTGGCAAGGCGGTGGCGATGGTCGGCTTTCCGATGGCCGAGTATTCATAGAACTTAACCGGATCGCAGGCTTTTATGATCGGCAGCAGCCGGAAGGGAATGATCAGCACATCCATTGCCTGAAGGAAGCCCGGCACATCGGCATAGGGAATTTCGCCATACATGCTGATATTGCCGATCCGGTCCAGCCGGGCGGGGTCCTGCGCGGTGACCGATCCGCAGAGATGGATGTCGAAATCCGGGTTCTCCCGCGCCATAGTCTCGACAAGATCGGTGTCGAACCATTCAGCGATGGCACCGACATATCCGATTCTCACCACCCCTGACCTGCCGGATGTAAACCGGTCTGAAGCTGTCGCCGGACTATCGAGGAAATGGGCGATATCGGTCCCGTTCCGGACAAGCGCCACATTGCGCTGAGGCGCGTATTTGTCGTGCAGATATTGCGATGAGACGATCATCCGGTCGGCATGCGCGACCATGCTTGCTTCGGCGTCCAGAACGCTCTGATCCGTATTCGCGAAGCCAGAGATTTCGTCCATGCAGTCAAAGGTGATCTGGAATTGCGGCGAAAGATGCCGGGCAAAATTCCACCAATAGGGGTGCTCGACCACGATATGCGCGTATCTGCTGGTCACTGCCTGATCCGCGAAATCGTGGAAATGCCCCAGCCATGCGCGGACAGCGTTTTGCGGCACTGTGCCGGAATAAGGCTGGGTGCCGCGCATCCCGCGAGAGGAAAGGCGGACGACATACAGATCCGGCTCGATCATACGCAGCGTGCCGGGTCCTGATGCGGGGGTCATCTCGATATAGAAGACACGATGCCCCATCCGCGCCATCTGGGCCGCCAGATGCTGAGGGCGCTGCGTCCTGAAATCCCAGTCGATAATGGACATGACGAAAATATCCGGCTTCTCCGTCCTCCCGGCCTTGATCTCGCCAAACCCGAGCTTCCGGGACGGCGCGGATGGTATCTGCGCATAAGCAAGCCGCGTCGGGATACCTCCGGGATAGGGCAGGCGTCGCTTGATCATGTCGAATGCTGGCCGCGGCAATATCCTGCGCAGAATGCGGCCGCCTTTTCGGTGCAGGCGGCGATAGACCGGCTTCAGGATGGTGTGACGTTCCTGTTCAAGGCATAGCGTCAGCTCTTCGATGAGGTTCTGACTTGCCTGCTCCTGCTCCAGAGACTGACGGAGCTGCTGTTCGGTCTCTGCGATCTGTCCGGAAAGCTCGGCGCGGGTGTCCTCGAACTGAGCGACGGTATCGTTCAGCCGCGCGACGGTGTCATCAAGCTGTGCCGTGGTCTCACTCAGCCGGGCTGCGGTTTCGCTCAGCCGGGCTTCGGTTTCGCGTGCCTGTGCCGCAACCTGATCGCGAAGCAGCACGGCCTCGTCGCGTTGCTGTTCCGTGGCGGTGACGTGCTGCTGAAGCGCGTCCACCACCCGGTGCCGTTCCTGAACCGTTTCCTGTAACTGGACTTGCAGAGACGCGTTATCTCTGGCGGCGCTGTTAATGCGTTCTTGCAGGCGGTTTTTCTGGTCGGAAAGATCGGTGATCTGCACCCGAAGCATATGCTGACGATCTTTCGCCACAGCCTCGACCTCGCGGGCGGTTGCAGAGCATTTCCCGAATTCGGATTGCAGCGCATCCATGTCCTGCCGGTCTGGCATCGTTCCGTTTCGCGCGTGTTGGGCAAGCAGGCTGAACAGATCCTCTGCCAGAACCGCGATGTTATCCGTGGGTGCACCAGTCGGGGTACTGTCATACAGGGCAGTCCTGTCGAAACTCGCCGTCACCTGCCGGGCGGCATCATCGGGCAGGTCCATGCCCACGATGCTGGCAATGTGCGACAGCGTCGGTTCGGGATTGTCGATCCAGTCCGGGAACAGGACAAGACCGCGCGGCATCCCTTCGGTCACTTCCAAAGCTGAAAGAGTATATGCGATCCAGCAGAGATGCCCCATATCCGCTCCCATCCCGTTGCGGCGGGCAAGGGATGCGGCGGTGCTTCGTGGATGGCGCAGCGCGATCAGCGCCGCAGTCGGTCCCTGAGCCTCCAGCACAGGCCGCCACAAGGGCAGCAGAAGGCTGAGACGAGGGTCCTTGATGACGATACGCTCGGCATCTCCGAAGCTTTCCGAAAGGGCGGCAGCCATTTGCGATTCTTCAACCTCGGCAGAAACCGGACCGATATGCGGCCACCACATCCCCTTCCGGGACAAGGCATCATCGTTCAGCGCGACAACCGTCCGGGGCTCGAAATGCCCATGCGGATTATCGGGCGAGGGGCCAGAGCGATCCTGCGGCAGCGTATAACCCAGAGCCTGCATGGACGAGGCCAGAAACGAGGTGCCGCTGCGATGCATTCCCAGAATGACCAGCAGGCTTTCTCTCGATTTCATGCGCGTACTCCGGGCATTGTCAGTCATGTGGGGCCTTATTAGCGGGCTCTTGCCTTGCCTTGCCTTGCCTTGCCCGCGGGCGATGCGGCGCTAGGTCCAGACGGGCTGTTCATGGGAATCGTAAGCGGCAACATCGTCATAATTCTCGATAATGTCGCGAAGCGATGTCGGGGCGAGCTTTCGCAGATCCGAGGAGAATTCGCGTGCTGGCGGAAGGCCAAGCCTGTTGAGGATGCCGGGGAAATCGCGTTGCAGCGTTTCATAGCTAAGCTGGACGGAATCCGGAAATATCCGGTCAATCGTCGTGGCATAGTTTGTCTGTGTCTCGATGAACGAACTCAGCTTGCCGGGCTCTATGTGCAGCTTGCGCCCGGGGGCGCGGTTTTCCTGTGTCTCTGGCACGGTACTGTGGCTGACCCCGTGCTTCGCCATGCGCAGGCGTGACAGGTACGCTGCAAGATGATTCCGCCGCCGCAGATGAAACACCGTCATGCCCCGTGACCGGACGAGGCATTCAAGACGATCCGCCAGACCTGTCAGGAGCAGATCCTCATAGATGATCTTGAAGCCGGTGATTTCGTCCGGCGACGTCAGCACATATTGATCCAGAAAATTCAGTGTATCGGCGTCGCGCAGCGGCAGAAGTTCTTCGATCCGGCTTCGCGTATAGGCTGGCTGACCCGGGCGCGGCAGAAGCTTGCCGATCCATTTCCGGCTCAGCACCTCACCGTGGCATGTGATTTCGGGCTGCGCGTTCAGGCTTTCCCTGAGAAAGCTCGACCCCGAGCGGGCCTGCGCGATGATCACGAAATGCCCAGGGCGGCATTTGTAAGCTTTGAGTCCGTCGGGATGCATGAGCATGCGGCCTCTCCAGATATTGCCTAAGTGCTATTTACATCTTTAAGTTGTATTATACAATATAGTACATTTAGTGGATGTGTCAGGCGCTATCATGCAAGACGATCTTCAGTCATCGGAACTGGCCCGGCCCGGTTTCGTCCGCCTCATCGACCCTTCCGCAATGTGCAAGCGGGGCAGACGATGCGGCTGACGCAGTTCTGGGATAAACCGACGCCCCCCGCCGAGGTCGCGGCGCTGATCGGCACATGGCGCGACGATCCGCATTTCCGGCATGAGCTTTTCAACCACGAGACTGCTCGCGACTATATTGCGACACATCTCGGATCGGATATCCGCGATGCGTTCGACAAATGCCGTCTGCCAGCGATGCAGGCGGATCTGTTCCGCTATTGCAGCCTCTATGTCGGAGGCGGGCTGTATATCGACGCCGATATCGCCAATCAGAAAAACGCACATGATTTCTTCGCCGCAGAATCATGGAGCGGGCATGCCATGCGCCATTTCCGGAAAGCCGGACAGCGTGAGGGGGCGGGCGTTCTGATGTACCGGACATCGCGCAAGGATGGTGTCAGATCGCAGAAAATCACCAATGATGTCATGCTGGCTGCGGGTCTCGGATGCAGGCTGTTCGAGGCGGCGATCAGATGCGCAAGCGAGAATATCGCCGGTGAGACCTCGCAGAATGTCTGGCTGGTGACCGGGCCTGGCGTGCTGAACGGGCTTTACCGGAATGAAGCGACGCGGGGGCTGTTTCAGCCCTATCATCAGGTCTCGATTATTCAGGTGAAGCGCCATCTCGGCTTCTTCTGGGACCTCGATTACAAGAAAGGAGAGGATGACTGGCGTCACAGCATCCGCTCGGGATCGGGGGCATCCATCTTCGCCGGAACGGATAAGGATGGCGCGTCGTGATGCAGCCGGCCCGCGCCGATCAGCGCAATGTTCCTGCGGCGCTGCCGGGCAGGGTCCTGCCGCGCTATTCGACCATACGCACGGTGATCGCATTATGCCTGCGTGAGGTGACGACATCCAACGGCGATATGGCCGGAGGCTATTTATGGTCGATTATCTCGCCGGTGATTTTCATCTCGGGACTGGCGATAATCTTTTCGGCCGGGTTTCGCGCCCCGCCTCTGGGAGAAAACTTCGCGATTTTCTATGCGACCGGAATGCTGCCCTTCACGATGTTCAGACAGGTTTGCGCCAGGCTGGAACACGCGATCCGGTCTTCGCGCAACCTGCTGAACTTCCCGCGCGTGACCCTGTTCGATGTGCTGTTGTCCAAGCTGATCATGTCGGTGCTGACGCAGGCGGCGGTGTCCGTCGTGGTTCTTGGCTTAATCCTGCAATTCTACGAAACCAATACGAGGTTTTTCGCGGTCGAGGTGCTGAAATCCTTCGCGGTTGCGGCTGCGCTTGGATGCGGTGTCGGGCTGGCGAATTGTGCGATACGGGCGAAATTCCCGCTATGGGATTTCATCTGGTCGTTCCTGTCGCGCCCGCTTCTGCTGGTATCCGGGATTATCATTCTGGTTGAGAGCCTTCCGCGTCCATATGGCGAATGGTTGCTGTGGAATCCTTTGGTCCATATTACCGGGCGGATGCGAGAGGCGTTTTATGTCGATTATATCGGCAGCTACGCCGATCTCTGGTATCCGATGCAGATCGCTCTGGTTCTGACCTTCGCGGGGCTGGCGGGGATACGTCTGTTTGCGCGGGAGTTGCTGGATCAATGATGGCAAGCGCGTCGGCAGGCACGATTCCTGAACTTCGCCCGATGGTCCTGCGGATGCGTCATCGCGTGGTGATCGCGGGGTTTATTCTGATTGTATGCCTGCCGGTGATCTGTGCGGCGGTGATGTCATGGCGCTTTGCGGGAACGCTTCAGAAGGTAAGCATATCGCTTACGCTTCAGGAGCAGGCGCTTGGTGCGTTCGGCGATCTCGATACAGGCAGTGCGTTGAAGGCTGCCTTCAGCGGTGCGCGTGCCGAAGAGGCCTCCATTATCCGGCAGCTTGTCCAGAGCGAAGATTTTTACCGATCCGTCCGTGATCGCGTGGATCTGGCCCGGATCTGGCCCCGTAGCCGTATCGTTCCGTTTCTGCCGCTGCGCTATGAGACCGCGCCGGTCGAGAAAGGTTTCGAGTTCTGGCGCAAGATGGTCCGGGTGCATGTCGGGTCGCGCGACGGCATTATCCGCCTGTCTGTCACGGGGTTCCGGCAGGAAGATGCGGCGATGCTTCTTTCCGCGATCCGTGACGAGGGTGAGCAGCGTCTGAATGTCGCGCGAGCCGTGATCCTGTCCGAGGCGCTGCGAAATGCGCAACAGCGTGTCAGGGTTTTGAGGGCGCAATATGTGAAGGACAGCGACCGCCTGCGGAATTTCAGGCTACAAAGCGCGACGATCGACCCGATGCTGCTTGCGCGTCTGAATGCGCGGTTCGACAACGCCCTGCGATCCATGCTTGCGACCGAGGAGATCCGCCTTGCCGGGTCGCCTCTTGCCCGGGCGTCTCAGTCCGCGCCGATGCGGGGCGAGGACCGCCTCTCGGCGATCACCGCCCAGATTGAGGACGCCGCCGAAGGCAGCGGGCGCATCATCGCGCCCTCAGACCTCGCATTGCTGATCGCGGCATATCAACCTGTGCTGACACGTGCCGAAATGTCGGGCATGTCCCTGCGGATCGCCGAATTATCGCTGCTCGGTCTTGCCCGTCAGTATGAATCGAACAGGGTTTTCCTGACCAGTGTGACGGGCGGCGCGGCGATTTCGGTCGAAAGCTTTCCACGGTTTCTGCCGACTGTGCTGATCGTTTCCGTATCCTGCATTGTTCTGTGGGCGATGCTACTGATCGCCTTTTATGCCATTCGGGACCGGAGATGATCGTCCTCGAAAACCTCACCAAGATTTTCTATTCGCGCCATCTGCGCAATGTCGTCTTCCATGAGCTGAACGCGGTTTTCCCGGGCAGGACCTCGGTTGCCTTGATGGGGCGCAACGGTGCCGGAAAATCGACCCTGCTCAGGCTGATTTCCGGTGCATTGCTGCCCAATTCGGGCCGGGTGCTGAGCGACGGGCATATATCCTTTCCCATCGGGTTGGCGGATTCCATGCATCCTCATATGAGCGGTGCCCAGAATACCCGCTTCATCGCGCGGATCTATGATGCGGATACCGATGCGCTGAAGGGTTTTGTCGAGGATTTTGCGGAGCTCGGCGACAAATTCTATCTGCCCGTGCGGACATATTCCTCGGGGATGCGTGCGCGGCTGATGTTCGGCATCAATATGGGGCTGAAATTCGATACCTATCTGATTGATGAGGTCTCTGCCGTGGGCGATGCGAATTTCAAGGAAAAGAGCGAATATCTGTTCCGGCAGCGCATGAAGGATTCGGGCGCAATCTTCATCAGCCACTCGATGCCGCTGGTGCGTCGCCTGTGCAGTGCCGGGGCGGTGCTGGAAAATGGCCGGATCACCTATTACGAGGATCTGGAAGAGGCGATCCGGGTGCATCAGAAAAATCAATCCGTCTGATCGCGCCGCCTGATTGGGCGGCCGCCTATCTGCGCTCACATATGCTGTAATAGCACAGAAGCAGGATCGACCAGCACAGCAGCAGCGCAAGCGTCATTTTCGCAAGTAACACAGGCCGGTTGGGAAGTTGCGGCGATTCCGCAAGCCGGGGTTTGATATGGGCGGCAAGATAGCGCGACTGACGCTGTCCCTGTGCAAGCGCGGTCTCATATGAGGCATGCGCGGTGCGGTAATCCGTTTCGGCGAATTCCACATCGGCGGCGAGGCTTTCATATTCCGCAACCAGAGTCGCATAGCTTTCGCCATTCGGCCCGTTTCCCGGCGTGCCGAATTTCTGGCGCTCGGCGCTGATCTGAGCGCGGATCGCGTTTATTCGGCGCTGTCCCTGTATCATGCGGGCATCGCCCTCACGTGCGGTTTCGCGCAATGTCTCAAGTGCGACTATCGCTTCGACAAGCTGCCCCTGAAGCGCGTTCAGCACCTCCATCTGGCCCTCCAGATCGGCGGCGGGATCGACAATCTGTGTCCTGATCCTGAAAGCGGTCAGCTTCTGACGCGCCTCGGTCAGGCGGCGCTGTGCCTTGCTCAGTTCCTGTTGCGCGAAGCGGGTGGCGTCGTCGCGGGCGATGTCGGACAGCCGGTTGATCGTGCGGCTGCTTTCCTCAAATGCGGCCTCTGCGATGGCAACGGCATCTTCCGGGATGAAGGCCATGACACGAAGCGTGATCAGCCGGGTTGTAGAATCGTAATCGACCCTGACCTGTCTGCGCCAGTATCGCGTCAACTGCTCCAGAGTGCCGTCGGGATCATAGGTGAAGACGGGATCAGTGTGCCGCCCGCGGGAATAGATTGTGCCAAGATCAAGCCTGTCGTCGATTGTCGCCACGATGTCCTGACTGCGCAGGAAATCGTACAGAATATCGGGGTCCTTGGCGCTTGTGCTGCTTGTCAGCTCGGTCAGCCCGCCAAGCAGATCGAGCGTCGGATTGGTTTCCTCCTTGCGGACCGAGAAGGCAATGGTCGAGACATATTGCGGTTGCGCATACCGCCAGAGATACCAGCCCCAGACCCCGCTTGGTGCAATTACGAACAGCAGGAACGACAAAAGAATCCAGCCCCGCAGGATAAGACCTGCGGGGCTGGAGCGGTCAGTGGCGTTTTGTGGTGCCGTTGCGGTGGCCATCTGCCTTCACATGGAGAATCGTGGCTTTGCATCTTTATACATCCAAGGGTTGAATAATCTACATATAAACACCCTGAAGATGTGGTTCGTTTCTCCTTACGAAAACCGCCGAAGTCTCAGCGCATTCGTCACCACGAAGACCGATGACATCGCCATCGCGGCGGCGGCGAGCATAGGGGAAAGCTGCGGTCCTCCGAACGGCACCAGAAGCCCCATCGCAACCGGGATCAGCAGGGCATTATAGGCGAAGGCCCAGAACAGGTTCTGGCGGATATTCCGCATGACCGAGCGCGACAGGCGCACCGCAAGCGGCACCGCTGAGGGATCGGGCTGCATCAGGACCACCTCTGCTGCTTCTATCGCGACATCGGTGCCGCTGCCCATTGCGATGCCGGTATCGGCACCGGCAAGTGCGGGGGCGTCATTGATCCCGTCTCCGACGAAAACGGTATCGTCACCCAGACCGGCCAGCGTTTCCAGCTTCGCTTCCGGCGTCACACCACCGCGTACAAGGTCGATGCCAAGCGATTTGCCCACAGCATCCGCAGCTTCCTGAACATCCCCCGAAATCAGCGCCGTTTTCAGCCCGAGATCATGTAGTTCACGGATGGCCTCACCCGATTTTTCGCGCGGCGGATCGGCGATTGCGATTGCCGCGACATGGGTGCCGTCGATCGCGACATGGACGGGGGTTTGCCCCTGAGACGCAGCGCGGTTCGCGAAATTCAGCAGGGATTCATCCGGTGCGATGGCAGCGTTCCGAATCGCGGCCAGATTTCCGGCAAGAACCTTCCGTCCGTCTGCGATACCAGACACGCCATATCCGGGAAGCGCATTCACCTCCGAGGATGCTGCCGGGCTTATGCCCTCTGCCTCGGCTCCGGCGATGATGGCGAGGGCGAGCGGGTGATCCGATCCTGCCTCGATCCCGGCGGCAAGCCGGATGATGTCATCGCGCCCGGTTCCGGCGGTTTCGATCCCGACAATGGATGGCTTGCCCTGTGTCAGCGTGCCGGTCTTGTCGAAGGCGACGATTCGCGATGAGGCAAGACGCTGCAACGCATCCCCGCGCCGGAACAGAATGCCAAGCTGAGCGCCACGGCCCGTCCCGACCAGGATCGACACGGGAATAGCCAGCCCCATCGCGCATGGGCAGGCGATAATCAGCACAGATATCGCCGCGACCACCGCATAGGGCAGGGCGGGGGCTGGTCCGAAGATGAGCCATAGCAGGAAGGCAAGCACCGACAGTGCCATCACCACCGGAACGAAGACCAGCGTCACCTTGTCGACCAGAGCCTGAACCGGCAGCTTGCCCGCCTGAGCCTGCTCGACCATGCGCACAATCCCGGACAGTCGCGTATCGGCGCCTGTAGCGGTGACCCGGAAGCGCAGCAGCGAATTGCCGTTGATCGTGCCTCCGGTCAGAGTGTCGCCCGGCGCTTTTGCGGCGGGCAGGGGCTCTCCGGTCAGCATGGATTCATCGACATTGCCGCTGCCCTCGATGATTTCGCCATCGACGGCGATGCGTTCGCCGGGACGCAGACGGATGATGTCTCCGGGCCGGATCTGCTCGACCGGCAGGTCAGAGACCGCGCCATCGCGCTCGACCTGAGCGGTGTCGGGCGCCAGTTCCATCAGCCGCCTTATTGCCTGACCGGCCTCGCCCTTGGCTCGGGCCTCAAGCCAGCGGCCAAGCAGGATCAGCGTCACGATGACGGCGGCGCTCTCATAATAGACATGCGCGGCCCCCTCGGGCAGCAGAGCCGAGGCGAAAGTGGCAACAGCCGAATAAAGAAATGCGGCAGAGGCCCCAAGAACGACCAGACTGTTCATATCCGGAGCACCCCGCAGCAGGGCAGGGACGCCGTGGCGGAAGAAAACCCGCCCCGGACCTGCCAGAACGATGACGGTCAGAACGAACTCGGCGATCCACAGAGCCTGCGTCGGAATGGTGTTTTGCACCCAGTGATGGAAGGCTGGGAAAACATGCCCGCCCATCTCGACGATGAAGATCGGAAGGGTCAGGGCAAGCGCCGTCAGAAAGGCGCGGTGCAGGGCGGCCGCGTCATCTCCGGGCGCTGCGGTCGGGATCTGCCCGTCCGCAGGCGTGGCTTTGTATCCGGCATTTGTGACGGCCTCGGCGATGGCCGCTGGCTCAAGCCCGACATGGCTGACGGTCGCGCTGCCGGTCGCCAGATTGACCTGTGCCGCGGTAACTCCGGGCAGGGCCAGCAGGCTGCGCTCGACCCGTCCGACGCATGACGCGCAGGTCATATCGGCGATGTTCAGCGTTGCCTGTTGTGCGGTGGCGGGATAACCGGCGCGTTCAAGCGCCTCGGTCGCCTGCGTAAGGGTTTCGGGACCGGCGATTTTCAGCCGGGCGCGTCCTGTCGCCAGATTGACCTGCGGATCGGAGACGCCGGGAACGGCGGCAAGCGCACGCTCGGCACGACCCACGCAAGAGGCGCAGCTTAAACCGCTGAGCGTCAGCTCGACATCGCGGTGTTTTTCAGCAAGTGATGACATTTTCCTGTCCTGTTCTGAATCCAGATGAAGAGATTTCAGAGATCAGGACAGGCGGAGCCTGCGGCGACAGGGGTCTTTCGGCAGGTGCGATCACCGGCACCCAGCAATGCTGCGCATTCCGCGCCGGAAGGCCCGGACGCGCATTCAGCGCGACGACCCGACCGATATTCCGGCGGCGTGAGGCGAAATGACAACGGCAGCACGATCCACCGCGCCCGCGGCACAGATGTGCCGGGCGTATGGGCGTTCTTGTCGCCCCTGGCCGGTGAATATGATCGCTGCGTTGTGTCATAGCTGCAAAGATGTGTCCGCAACCTCGCCACGTCAAGGGCAGTCAAGGCCAAGGAATGACGGCGCGGGATTGAGTTACCTCGCCTGAGCCTGTAGATCAGGGAAAACGAGCACAAGCAGGATGGTATTTTCATGAACCGCCGTCAGATGATCGCGCTTTCGCTGCCGCTGATTGCCGCACCGTCTCTGGTACTGGCGCAGGCTCAGCAGAGCCAGCAGCAGGCAGATCCGTATCAACCGACCGAAGTGCCGATCCGTGAGGGTTTCGAGGTCGGCTCTATCGTCGTGGTTTCGGATGAGTTCTTTCTGTACCACGTCATCGCGCCTGGCCGGGCGATCCGCTATGGCGTTGCCGTCGGTACGGCAGAGCTGGTCTGGAAAGGCAAGGCCCGCATCGGTCGTAAGGTCGAATGGCCAAGCTGGACCCCGACACAGGCGATGATCAAGCGCTCGCCGGAACAATATGCGCAATACGCCAATGGCATGCCCGGCGGTCCGGAAAACCCGTTGGGAGCCCGTGCGCTGTATCTCTATGACGCGAATGGCAATGACACCGCGATCCGGATTCACGGCACCACCCAGCCGGGTTCGATCGGTCGCGCCGTATCGAACGGATGTATCCGCATGCGGAACCCTGCCGTCATGTCCCTGTTCGAGCAGGTGCCGATTGGCACTCCGGTCTACGTTTACTGATACCGGCTTCTGGATGTGAATATTCCGGCTGAAATCCGGCTCGATGCGGTGAATGTCGCATCGGGCCTTTTTGATGACATTATCGATGTCCGCTCACCTGCGGAATTCGCCGAGGATCACCTGCCCGGAGCGATCAACCTTCCTGTGCTCAGCGATGACGAACGTGCGCAGGTCGGCACGATCTACAAGCAGGTCTCGCCCTTCTATGCCCGCAAAACAGGCGCGGCATTGGTCGCGGCGAATGCTGCGCGTCATATCGCCGGACCGCTGAAAGATCGCGATGGCGGCTGGCGGCCTCTGGTCTATTGCTGGCGCGGCGGGCAGCGTTCAGGTGCGCTGGCGACGATCCTTGGGCAGGTCGGCTGGCGTGTGGGGCGGGTCTCGGGTGGTTATAAATCATGGCGCAGGCTTGTCGTGCGGCGGGTGCAGGAGCTTGGGTTTCCTGCGCGGGTCATCGTGCTGGACGGCAATACCGGCAGCGCCAAGACCGAGATTCTTCTGAAACTTGTCGGACGGGGCCATCAGGTGATCGACCTCGAAGGACTTGCCAATCACCGTGGTAGCCTGTTCGGCTCGGTCGGAGAACAGCCCGGCCAGAAGATGTTCGAAGGACGCCTTGCCTCGCAGATAGAGGCATTGGACCCCGAAAGGCCGGTCTTCGTCGAGGCGGAAAGTTCTCGCATCGGCAGCGTAACCTTGCCGAAAGCCGTCTGGTCGGACATCTGCGCCGCGCCCCGGATCGCCTTGCGGGTGCCGGTTCAGGCGCGTGCGGCCTATTCCTCACGGCATTATCAGGATGTGACTGCCGATCCGCAGCGTCTGAGCGAGATTCTGGACCGGCTTCGTCCGCTACACGCGGCGGGGCGGATCGCGGAATGGGTGCAATTCGCGGAAGCGCGGAACTGGCCCGAGCTTGCCGAGGCGCTGATGCGCGAACATTACGATCCCCGTTATGAAAAACACCGCGCCCGCTATGCGGCGCAAGAGCGGGCGGTGATCGGTCTGGACAGTCTGCGGGATCTGGATGAGGCAGCCGGCAGGGTCGAGCAGGCAGCGGCAGCGCTACCTGAGAATTCTGACGGCGGGCCTACCCTCCAAGCATGATGCCGATCACAACGCTCATCAGCCCGAGGACGGATGCGATCAGTGCTGCCATATTCACCATGACCACGCGCTGCATCCTGTCGCGAAACGCGGCCTCGTCCAGTCCTGTGCGTTTGCCGCTGTAAACCGTCCAGATACACCAGATGATCCCGGCCAATCCGGCTGCCGTCAGCACCGCTCCACCCCAGATCAGAACGTCGAATACACTCATCAGATCCCCTTTTTCCAGCTGCATGTAGCGCCGATTGCAGAACCCGGCAAGACGCCGTATGTCTGCCGCCCATATCAACCGGGGGACCAAATGCAGGACGATCAGTCATATAATGTGGCTGCGGATGAGCTGCGCCAGTTCATTGAGCAGTACGAACAGCTTGAGGCCGAAAAGAAGGACGTCACCGAGCGCCAGAAAGAGATCATGGCCGAGGCGAAGGCGCGTGGTTATGACACGAAGGTGATGAAGAAAGTCATCGCCTTGCGCAAGCGCGACCGCGACGATGTGGCCGAGGAAGAGGCCATTCTGGATATGTACAAGGCTGCGCTTGGAATGGCGTAAGCCGACAGATTGCCTGACCGGCCCAAGATTTTTCGGGTCGGTCTCGGGGTTTATTTTTATCCGGACCCGAACCCACATGTAGCGAGGCCGGAATAGCCGTGGCCCGGGCCAATCGGAAACCGCGCATCTCAACCTGAACAAAACCTCGATCACAGGACAGGCATCGCTGCCCGAGATATCTGTTAGGGATCCTGTCACCAGCGGCCAGTCAGATGCCCATGCTCGCCGCAGCGATTGTGGCTGTTACCCTCTCGATGCGGGCCTTCCTGCCTCTGCAAACCTCCCTCCTGCCGGACGGAAAGCAGGGCGTCTTTATGGTGATGCGCCTTTCGGTCAGGCAGAGATGAACTCGACTCCCGGCAGGGCGGCGATTTCCGCCAGGTCATGCGCATAGCTTTCGCTGAGTTCATCAATCAGCGGTTGGGACCAGCCCGGAAGCGCCACGATTTCCTCGAAGGCCGAAGGTGCCGCGGCCAGCAGCGCCTCTTCGGTCAGATTGCGCCTTGTGCTGATGCTGTCATCTTCGGCTTCTGCGAGACGCTGCTGAAACTGCTTGAACGCCTCGGGACCCAAAATCTCGGCCAGCAGATCCAGCTCACCCTTCAGTTCGGCCTTGTCATCGATATCGACCATCCGGTGAAGCACTTCGGGCATGATGAAAGGCAGGTCTTCCTGCGCGAAAACGACGATGTCACGATCCGGAACCAATTGGAGGATATTGCGGATCGCGGGCGACCAGCTCAAAGCTGCCGGATCGACGCCCCCCATAACTGTTTCATAATTACCGTTACTCATCTTCACGATTTCGAGAACCAGCTTCGCGGGATGCATCACCGTGACGACGAACTCGACCACATTATCGGGAAACAGGTTCGATAATCCGCTCATACGGCCCGGCGCTCTGGGATAAAGCCCTGTCGGTGAAATGGCTCGTTGAGGCATGCCGAGAAAGCTAGACTGGCTGAGGATGATCCTGTTGCTGCTGTCATTATCCAGAAGAGCATCCAGCAGCATTTCCTGCACATCCGCCGGTGCAGCCCCGCCATTCAGCGCCTTCATGGTTTCGCCAAAAACACCCTTGTAACGACCCGGAGCCGGGATTTCGACGCCATGCTCCCACAGCTCTTCGCGGTTGCGCATCAGGGTTCGGGCAATGCGCTCATGGTCGGTTCCATGTGCGCCGACGTGGTAAACGATCTGCATAATCCCTATCAATCCGGCTCATCCGGCGCCCAGACTAGCGCCAGTTCCGGTCGGCGAAAACCACTTTCCCGTATCGTGCTTGATAACCGGATAAACTGGCGTTATTCGGCGGTATCGGGAAAATCCCTGATGGGCCGGCATAGCTCAGCTGGTAGAGCAGCTGATTTGTAATCAGAAGGTCGCGGGTTCGATTCCTGCTGCCGGCACCATTGAAATCGTCCTGTTGGCGGGATCGTCCGGATCTCAGTCAATGCCGGTTTCCGGAAGTGCTCAGACGGATCTTAGGATTCCACCTTTCCCGGCACAAAGGACCTGCCAGCTCACACTAATTCTGCCAGACCTCCAGCTCAGGCAGATCCGTCAGGCCCGCGCCAATGGCCTGCATCGCGGCCAGAGAGATCTGGCTGCCCGAGCCGCCTCCCGACAAAGGTCGCAACTCAACATTCGCGCTCTGGCTGTTTTCGGTGTTCACCACACGCCCCTGTGCTGTTGCGCTGACAAGAGGAGTCTTCAGCCAGAAGCCGCTTTCGGTCACGTCGCCAAGCGATGCGACTGTGGTTCCCAGCCTGCCGCCTCCGGTTGCTGGCGCGGCGGCTGCGGCTTTTTCTTCCGCGGTCGTCGTATCAAGTGACTCGGCGCTTTGGCCCGGAGCCTGCAGGACCGCTGCGGCAGACTGGCTAGCCGCTGGTGTGACGCTTTCACCGGGCGCACTTGCCTGAGTTGTTGCCGGCTGCTGAACTGCGGCTTCGGGCCGCGACGTGGTGCTGTCGCCGTTCATTCCACATGCTGCCAGACTCAGCGGACCCAGCAGGAATCCGGTTGCGGCAAGGTTTCGGATCATCTCGTGCTCCTCGTCAGCTTGCCGGAAAGCTAGCCTTGCCGGTGGATCAGCGCAATGGCCCTGCTTGCGGGAACGCGGTCAGAGGCTTATCTGTTTGATTATGGAGCAACAGGTACCGCTGATCGACCCTTTCGCGCGTCCGATTACCTATCTTCGGGTATCGGTAACGGATCGTTGCGATTTTCGCTGTACATATTGCATGGCCGAACACATGCAGTTTCTGCCCAAGCGGGACTTGCTTTCGCTGGAGGAACTCGATCGCCTGTCCTCGGCCTTTATCGGGCTTGGCGTCAGGAAGCTGCGCATCACCGGGGGGGAGCCTCTGGTACGGCGGGATATCATGTCCTTTTTGCGGTCCGTATCGCGTCATCTCGGCGACGGGCTGGATGAGCTGACCCTGACCACCAATGGCAGCCAGCTTGGGCGCTTCGCCGATGAGCTTGCCGATATTGGTGTCAGGCGGGTCAATGTCTCGCTGGACACGCTCGATCCCGGAAAATTCGCGGAGATCACGCGTTGGGGGCGGCTGCCGCAGGTGTTCGACGGTATCGCTGCGGCGAAAGCGGCGGGGCTGCGGATCAAGATCAATGCCGTGGCGCTCAAAGGGTTTAACGAAGACGAGCTTTTCTCGCTGACGGAATGGTGCGCGAATGAGGGCCATGACCTGACCTTCATCGAGGTCATGCCGATGGGTGAGCTGGGAAGCGAAGACCGTCTGGATCAGTACTGGCCGCTGTCGGATCTGCGTGCGCGTCTGTCAGAGCGTCTGACGCTGATCGATCTGGCCGAGCGGACCGGCGGACCCGCCCGCTATGTCCGGGTGAACGAGACAGGGCAGAAGATCGGGTTCATCACGCCGCTGACGCATAATTTCTGCGAAAGCTGCAACCGCGTCCGCGTTACCTGTACCGGAGAGCTTTTCATGTGCCTCGGACAAGAGGACCGCGCCGATCTTCGCGCTCCGCTTCGGGCTTCGGACGACGATGCGCTGCTGATCGGGGCGATCTGCAGCGCGATCTCGCGAAAGCCGAAAGGGCATGATTTCGATTATTCGCGTCAGAAAGTGGCGGGACAGGTCAGCCGTCACATGAGCCATACTGGCGGCTGAACCCCGTCCCGGCGGATCAGACCGGCATACGGGCTTCGGCCATACCGGCCAGCCAGCTTGCGCCAAAGGGGATCGCATCGTCCGAAAAGCGGTATTTCGGATGATGCAGCATATCCCCGTCGCCATTCCCCAGAAAGATATACGCGCCGGGACGGGTATTCAGCATGAAGCTGAAATCCTCGGCAGTCATCATCGGGGCGAAGTCGGTATCGACCTTGCCGGAGATGTTCCGGGCGACGTCGGCGGCATACCCCGTCTGATCGGCATGATTCGTGGTGACAGGATAACCCCGGCGATATTCCAGCTTTGCCGTTGCACCGAAGGCCGACGCCGTGTTTTCGACAACGCGCCGGATGGCCTCTTCCTGCATGTCCCGGATCTCGGGGACGAGACTGCGTGCCGTGCCTCTGATGAGGACCTTCTGCGGGATAACGTTATGCGCGTCCGTATCCGTTTCCAGCGAGCAGCATGACACCACCCCGCTTTTCAGCGGATCGACATTGCGCGAGACGACGGATTGCAGTGCAACCACGATCTGAGACGCGACGAGCAGCGTATCGATGCAGTCATTCGGCTTCGCGGCATGTCCGCCCTTGCCCTCGATGATGATCTCGAACTCATCCGCTGCCGCCATGATGCCGCCTTCGCGGATCGCGAATTCTCCGACGGGTATCCCCGGCATGTTATGCAGCGCATAGAATTCCTGAATGTTCCAGCGATCTATCAGCCCGTCCTCGATCATGGCGCGGGCACCTGCGCCGCCTTCCTCTGCGGGCTGGAAAATGACGATGGCGGTGCCGTCGAAATTGCGGGTCTCCGCCAGATATTGCGTCGCGCCCAGCAGCATGGCGGTGTGGCCGTCATGACCGCAGGCATGCATCTTGCCGGGCGTGGTCGAGGCATATTCCAGCCCGGTTTGCTCAATGATGGGCAGGGCGTCCATATCGGCGCGAAGGCCGATGACGCGCCCGCTGCTGTCCGAGCGCCCCCTTATGACGCCGACAACACCGGTCCGCCCGATCCCTTCCGTGACCTCATCGACGCCAAAGCTGCGCAGCAGTTCCGCTACGCGCCCGGCAGTGCGGTGGACCTCATATTGCAGCTCGGGGTGAGCGTGAAAATCATGTCGCCATTCGATGATTTCCGGCAGAAGTTCGGCAAAACGGTTCTTGACTGGCATGGGCTCTCCTCTGGGGCGGAAACGGGGTCTATATCGGCGACATATATACCTGTCCCGGCCCACGGAACAGCATGTCGCACTGCAAATCTGACTGCGCTCCTGTCCGCCACCGAAGCCGCGCAGAGGCATAC
Source organism: Paracoccus aerodenitrificans (assembly GCF_027913215.1). Lineage (GTDB taxonomy): Bacteria > Pseudomonadota > Alphaproteobacteria > Rhodobacterales > Rhodobacteraceae > Paracoccus > Paracoccus aerodenitrificans. Next base: position 2,315,201 of record NZ_CP115784.1, on the reverse strand, counting down.
GCGCATCGACGCGGACCGAACGGATGGGAACTAGCTTTCCGTCAGCCCCAGATCGGCCATGACGCGTTGGCGGATCAGCCCGGAATCGCGGTCATTGATCCCCAGCAAGCCCGATACCAGCCGGACCAACGATTCCTCATCCGCGGATCGCCTGCCATCTGCATAGGCAACTTCCCAGAGTGCCTCCAAAATGGCGGAGCGATCCTCAAGCGCAATGCGGTCCTTGATGAGCCGCGTGAAGCGAACCGTATCCGGGGCCTCGGCCTCGATCATCTCGGCTGCGGCGCGGCGTTCTGCAGCCTCGACCGCATCGAGTCCGCGCCGACGCGCAAGAATGCGATCAATGCGCACCTCTTCCTCTTTCGTGTAACGGTCATCCGCCCGCGCCACGCGCACCAGAAGCGCGGCAAGTGCCACCTCGGCATCCTGCCCTTGCAGCGGAGAAGAGGGTGCGTCGTCGCTGAAAAGACGCGACATGAGATTACGGAACATGTTCAAAGAATAAGCCTCAGCGGAAAAAGAGCAAGTAGCCGCGTATGCTATGGCAATAAACGAGCTGTTCCAAGTGGATAAGCAAAGGCGAGTTGTCCTTAGTATTTCTGTGGAACATACAGATCCCGAGGCAGTATGTCGCGTTCGTAATCCGGGTTAAATACGCGGTCCGGCAGTGAGATATCTTCATGCGGCACTTCGGTGTACGGCATAAGAGACAGCAGATGCGCAATACAATTCAGCCGGGCGCGTTTTTTATCGTTGCCGGGCACGATATACCAGGGTGCCTCGGGAATATTCGTGCGTTCGAACATTTCTTCCTTGGCTTTGGTATAGGCTTCCCAACGGATTCGGGATTGCAGGTCCATCGGAGACAGCTTCCATTGCTTCATCGGATCGTGGATCCGCATGAGGAAGCGCATCTGTTGTTCTTCATCGGTGATCGAGAACCAGTATTTGACCAGCCTGATGCCCGAGCGGACGAGCATACGTTCGAATTCCGGCACGTCGTCGAAGAATTGCTGCACCTGTTCTTCGGTGGCAAACCCCATCACGCGTTCGACTCCGGCGCGGTTATACCAGCTTCGGTCGAACAGCACGATTTCGCCGCCAGCGGGCAGATGCGGCACATATCTCTGGAAATACCATTGGGTCTTTTCCCGGTCCGAGGGGGCGGGAAGGGCAACCACGCGGGCGACGCGGGGGTTCAGTCGCTGGGTCATCCGCTTGATCGCGCCGCCCTTACCGGCGGAATCGCGGCCTTCGAAGATCACAACGACCTTTTCCTTATAGTGACTGACCCAATCCTGAAGCTTGATCAGTTCGGACTGAAGGCGCAGCAATTCCTGAAAATACTGCTTGCGGTCCATCTGTTCGGGATGGGTGTCCCGGTAGATCTGCTTGATTTCCTGGCTGAGAACGGCGTCTTCAAGCTCAAGCTCGTAATCCTCATCCAGCGTGTCCTGCAGTTCGGCTTCCAGCCAATCTTGCGGTGCGTCGTTCATGCATACCTCCGGTTCAACATCTGGGATATAAGCGGGAATTGTGACGGTTTTGTAGGGGAGAGCGGCAGGGCGAGTGATCATGTGGCGTGCCGCGCCGGTAAACGAATAAAAATCCGCAATCCATCCGGCATCACAGCCCGGCTGGCACAAAAAAGACCCCTGACGGGGCCTTTTCTGTCACCGGGATCAGCAGGATCAGATAATGGTCGCCTCGGTCGCGGCGCGGAGTTCGTCCTCGGTCACGCCATCGGCAGTCTCGACGATCTTCAGCCCGCCCTCGACGACGTCCAGGACACCCAGATTGGTGATGATCCGGTCCACCACCGCCTTGCCGGTCAGTGGCAGGGTGCATTCCTTCAGCAGTTTCGACTCACCATGCTTGTTCTGGTGGTCCATCACCACGATGACGCGACCGACACCGGCCACAAGATCCATCGCGCCGCCCATCCCCTTGACCAGCTTCTTCGGGATCATCCAGTTCGCCAGATCGCCGTTTTCCGCGACCTCCATCGCGCCCAGAATCGCCGCCGCGATCTTGCCGCCGCGGATCATGCCGAAGCTGGTCGCGCTGTCGAAATAAGAGGTCCGGTCAAGCTCGGTGATGGTCTGCTTGCCGGCATTGATCAGATCGGGATCTTCCTCGCCCTCGAAGGGGAAAGGACCCATGCCGAGCATGCCGTTTTCGGATTGTAGCGTGATATCCTTGTCGCCGACATAATTCGCCACCAGCGTCGGGATGCCGATGCCGAGATTGACATACATGCCGTCCTCAAGCTCCTGAGCGGCGCGTTCGGCCATTTGATTGCGGTCCCATGCCATGATCAGGCCTCCTCACGCTTACGGGTGGTGCGCTGTTCGATGCGCTTCTCGTGTTCGCCCTGAATGATGCGGTGCACATAGATGCCGGGCAAGTGGATATGATCCGGGTCGATCGAGCCGCGCGGCACGATTTCCTCGACCTCGGCCACGCAGACCTTGCCGCACATCGCGGCGGGCGGGTTGAAGTTGCGGGCGGTCTTGCGGAAGACGAGGTTGCCGGTGTCGTCGGCTTTCCACGCCTTCACGATGGACAGATCCGCGAAAATCCCTTCTTCGAGGATATAATCCTCGCCATTGAACTGCTTCACCTCTTTGCCCTCGGCGATCACCGTGCCGACGCCGGTCTTTGTATAGAAGCCCGGAATCCCGGCGCCCGCCGCACGCATCCGTTCGGCCAGAGTGCCTTGCGGGTTGAATTCCAGTTCCAGCTCTCCGGAGAGATACTGGCGCATGAATTCTTCATTCTCGCCGACATAAGAGGACTGCATCTTCTTGATCTGCTTGGTGTCCAGCAGCTTGCCCAGACCGAACCCATCAACGCCGCAATTATTGCTGGCGATGGTCAGATCCTTCACGCCGCTTTTCACAAGCGCGTCGATCAGCAATTCGGGAATGCCGCACAGGCCAAAGCCTCCCGCAGCGATATGCATGCCGTCAAACAGCAGCCCATCAAGCGCCGCGTCGGCATCGGGATAGATTTTCTTCATCTTTTCCTCCGGATTTATTGCAGGATTTGTTGCAAGGGGGTGCCGCAGTGTCAACGTACGGTAGCGTTAGCATTCGGTCTTGCCGCCATTCCCGGGGTCGAATTCGGGCGCCATGGGACGAATGACCGGCGTTCCGGTGCCTCGCCAAGGCCGCGACAGGGCGCAGACTGCCGCCGTTTCCGCGCTTTCGTCTACTTTTCATCAAGAAACCGCCAGCCCAAAGGCGCATCCCATGCAAGAAACCCGCATGGGATGAAGCAATTGACGGAAGGCAGACTTATTCTTCAGCCTCTTTCTTTGTCGCAGCGGGTTTCCTGGCGGTTTTCGCCGGAGATTTCTTCGCCGTCGCCTTGCTTCCGGCTTTCTTCGCAGCAGGCTTTTTTGCCGTCTTGCTGGCAGCGGTTTTTTTCGCCGCAGTTTTCTTTTTCGGCGATTTGGCGGCCTTGGCTGCGATCAGCTCCAGCGCCTGTTCCATCGTGATATCGGCAGGCTCCAGATCGCGCGGCAGGGTCGCGTTGATCTTTTCCCATTTCACATACGGCCCATAGCGCCCGCTCATCACGGCAATCTTTCCGCCATCGGGATGGTCCCCAAGCTCTTTCAGAGGAGCGGCTGCCGCGGCCCGCCCGCGCGTGGGTTTCGAGGCCAGAACCTCGACTGCGCGATTCATGCCGACGGTGAAGACCTCTTCGACATCGGGCAGATTGGCGTATTTCTTGCCGTGCTTGACGTAAGGCCCATAGCGCCCGATTCCGGCCTCGACCAGTTCGCCATCCTCGGGGTGCGGACCGATGGGGCGGGGCAGGGCCAGCAATTTTAGCGCCTGTTCCAGATCGACGCTGTTCGCGTCCCAGCCTTTCGGGATCGATGCGCGCGGCGGTTTGGGCTGATCCTCGGTCGGCTCCCCTCGCTGGACATAGGGGCCGAAGCGACCGTTTTTCAGGCTGATCTCATCGCCCGCATCATCACCCAGAACCCGATCGCCAATGGCTTCCTCACCATCCGGCGCAGACAGGGGCCTTGTATAGCGGCATTCAGGATAACGAGAGCATCCGATAAAGGCCCCGCCGGACCGAGCTGTCTTCAGGTTCAGCCGTCCCTGACCGCAAAGCGGGCATTCGCGCGGATCGCCGCCATCCTCCCGCGCCGGATAGAGATGCGGAGCAAGCGCTTCGTCAATGGCTTCCAGCACCTCACCGATGCGCAGATCGGTGGTGCCTTCAAGCGCCGCCGTGAAATCCCGCCAGAAGCGGCGCAGCACCTCACGATAGGCGCGGTTGCCCGAGCTGATATCGTCCAGCTCTGTTTCCATATTCGCGGTAAAATCATAAGAGACATAGCGCGGGAAATATTTCACCAGAAATGCCGTCACCAGCCGCCCCTTATCCTCGGGGATCAGGCGGTTCTTGTCCTTGCGGACATATTCGCGGTCCTGAATGGTCGTGACGATGCTGGCATAGGTCGAAGGCCGGCCGATGCCGAGTTCCTCCATCTTCTTGACCAGCGTTGCCTCGGTATAGCGCGGCGGGGGCTGCGTGAAATGCTGACGCGCGGCGGCGGTCTTGCTGTCATCGACCAGCACGCCCTCTTCGGCGGCGAAGGCGGCAATCTTGCGGGCGGCCTCGCCCTCACTGATCTGGGGTAGGCGGTTGCTGTCCTCGGAATCGTCGTCGTCGCGGCCCTGATCGTAAACGGCCAGGAACCCGTCGAACATCATCACCTGACCTGTGGCCCGTAGCCCGACCTGCCCGTCCGCGCTGGCGATTTCGACCGTGGTACGCTCCATGCGGGCGGCTTCCATCTGGCTGGCCAGCGTCCGCTTCCAGATCAGATCATAGAGCGCCCGCTGATCCTTTTCGGAAATCCGCAATCTGTCGGGAGAAACCGACATATCCGTGGGGCGGATACATTCATGCGCTTCCTGCGCGTTCTTGGCCTTGTTCTTGTACATGCGCGGCGATTTCGGCAGGTAGTTTTCACCGAAACGCGATTTGATGACATCGCGGGCGGACATCACGGCTTCGGGCGCCATGTCGATGCCATCGGTCCGCATATAGGTGATCAGCCCCGCCTCATAAAGCCGCTGCGCCGTGGACATACAGGCCCGTGCGCCAAGACCAAGCTTGCGCGACGCTTCCTGCTGGAGGGTCGAGGTCATGAAAGGCGGCCACGGATTGCGCGTGGCGGGCTTGGCGGTGACGCTGCTGACGGTCAGGTCCCGCGCGTTGATGGCGGAAAGCGCCAGCCGTGCCTTTTCGGCGGTCGGAATGTCGAAACGTTCAAGCTTGTCACCGGCAAGGCTGACCAGAGTCGCATCATATTCCTCACCCAAGGGTGTCGCCAGACGGGCATGGACGGACCAGTATTCGCGCGGTTTAAACGCCTCGATCTCCATCTCGCGTTCGACGATCAGGCGCAGCGTGACCGATTGAACGCGGCCCGCCGATTTCGCGCCGGGCAGTTTGCGCCACAGCACAGGGGAAAGGTTGAAACCAACAAGATAATCCAGCGCACGGCGGGCCAGATAGGCATCGACCAGATCGCGGTCGATCTCGCGCGGCTTGGCCATTGCGTCGGTCACGGCGTTCTTCGTAATCGCGTTGAAGGTCACGCGGCTGACCGATTTGCCTTTTTTCAGCGCCGGGGCCAGAGCCTCCAGCAAATGCCAGGAAATCGCCTCGCCCTCACGGTCGGGGTCGGTGGCGAGGATCAGCGCGTCATCGCCCGACAGCGCATCGCGGATCGCCTTGAGGTGCTTCTTCGAATCCGAGGCCACCTCCCATTTCATGTCGAAATCGGCCTCGGGATCGACCGAGCCGTCTTTCGGCGGCAGGTCGCGGACATGCCCGAACGAGGCGAGAACGGTATAATCGTCGCCCAGATATTTGTTGATCGTCTTGGCTTTGGCCGGCGATTCGACAACGACGACAGGCATGCGGAACCTCATTACGGATTTGGCGCGACAACATGGGGGCGCTTGCAGATAGTGTCAACGGGCAGAGAGGGGCAGGCGCTTCTGGCATTGGCCGGGCGCTGCGGCTGCGATCGGCACGATCACGGAATGTCACATTCCGGGCGCTGACAGTTGAGCCGGTGTGAATGGACAGATGCGCTGCCTTCCGGTGAGATGCCGTCAGACCGCGCCTGTCGGCCCTGAAAGATTTGCCGGAGAAAGACATGATAAACCCAATAAAGCTGCTGCTGGTTTCCGCCATTTGCCTGTCAGGAATAGCTGCGCTTGCCGATCCTTCGGCAACGAACGGTGAATCCGACCGGCGGCTTTCGGCGATGGATGCGAACCATGATGGCCGTGTCACCGTACAAGAGGCGGACGCATTCCTTGCGAAAGCGCCCCGGCATCAGGCGGTGGATCATGACCGCAGGCCTCCCGCGCGGCCTGAGGGAAATCCGACAGATGAAGCTGTCCCCAATCTACGGGATGAGCGCCGTCCCGGCATGAAACCGCAGCAAGAACCGACCACACAGGAGAACAACCGACAACCTGCCTCACCGCCTGCGCCCAGCGGCGCAAATCTGGATAGCAACCGGGACGGGATCATTTCCGATTCCGAATTTCAGGTGATGGCGAAAATGCTGCCCGCGCCGCATGACCGATAATCTGCGCGACATCATGGGGCGGGAAGGCCGTCAGTCTGTAACGGTGGCAGAAGGGTGAATTACAGGCGGTCGCTCCTTCTTGCTTCAGCTTACCAGACATATGAAACGCCCCGTCCAGTCGTCCTGCCTTATATTCAATGCCGGGATGCCCGGGACGACGCATCGCTGAGCGCGATCATCCCGCCCGGCATCCGGATCAGCCGACCGGTCAGCTCAAGTTCGACAATCGCCGGAGCCAGAACAGAGGCTGGAATGCCGATATCGCGTATCAGCGCGTTTTCCTCTGTCGGACTGGGCGAGAGGCGGTCGAGAACTCTGGCCATGCAGCTTTCTTTCGACGGGCTGCTTTTTTCGCTGCATCGCGCCGGGGTTTCTGCCGATTGCGGTTTTTCGTCCTTCTGTCTCGCTGGCGAGGTCATCCGTGCTTTCAGATCCGGCAGTGCCTCCAGCACATCCTCGGCGTTGCGGACCAGAACGGCACCGTCGCGGATAAGCTGGTTGCAGCCACCGGCGCGGCCATCCACAGGATGCCCGGGCACGGCGAGCACTTCCCGACCCTGATCAAGCGCATTTCGCGCCGTGATGAGACTGCCAGATCCGGAGGCTGCTTCGATCACGATGACCCCGTGGCTCAGCCCCGAGATAATACGATTGCGCACCGGGAAATGGCGGGCAATCGGTTCCAGCCCCGGCGGCTGCTCCGAGACCAGACATCCGCGATCGCATATTGTCGCGGCGAGAATCCTGTTTTCGGCGGGATAGATACAATCCGTCCCGCCTGCCATGACGGCAATCGTGCCATGTTTCACGCTTGCCTCATGCGCTGCGCTGTCGATGCCGCGTGCCAGGCCTGAGACGATACAGATCCCCATTTCAGACAGGGCATTCGCCATACCCCGCGCCATGCGCAGCCCGAGAGAGGACGCATTTCGCGCCCCGATCACAGCAAGTTTCGGCTGTGCGAGCGCCTTCGGATTGCCCCTCACCCACAATAAAGGAGGCGCATCGGAAAGCTGGCGCAGCAATTCGGGATATTCGGGTGAATCGTAGCGGATCAGCTTTGCGCCGGACTTTCTGCCCGCTTTCAGCTCTGCCGCTGCGACGGATTCGGGGCAGGAAGCGTAATCTTCGACCCCTGCATCGCGGGCAATTCCGGGCAATGCCCTCAGCGAGGCGACGGCGCTGCCATGTTCGGCCATCAGCCGATGGAAGGTTGCAGGACCGACACGGCGCGAGCGAATGAGGCGGAGCAGGACAAGATCATCTTCCCTCGCTGTCGGTGGGGTGTGGGGGGAGTTGAAAGAAAACAACCTTGCGACCTTTCCGCCTCATTCCCGGCTGTTATGGCCGGTCGGTGGTTAAGGTCAGGTTAGCGCCGCCGATAATCGCGGGATTTGCGGCGCTTGGGCTCTGGCAGGCGGATTATCCCGCCGCCGATCCGCCGACAGTCAGCCCGCCGATCATCAGCGTCGGCAGTCCGACCCCGACAGGGACCCACTGGCCCTGCTTGCCGCAAGTGCCGATTCCGGGATCGAGCGCAGTGTCATTCCCGATTGCACGGATATGCTGCAACGCCGTCGCACCGTCTCCGATCAGGGTTGCGCCCCGGATCGGATCGCCGATCTGGCCGTTTTTCACGCGATATGCCTCGGTGCACGAGAAAACGAATTTCCCGTTGGTGATATCGACCTGACCGCCGCCGAAGCCCACCGCGTAGATACCGTCTTTGAGATCCGCGACAATCGCGTCGGGGCTTGCATCTCCGCCGAGCATGAATGTGTTCGTCATGCGCGGCATGGGCGAATGCGCATAGCTTTCGCGGCGTCCGTTCCCGGTGGGTTCGACTCCCATCAGCCGGGCATTCTGACGATCCTGAAGATAGCCGACCAGAATGCCATCTTCGATCAGCACGTTTCGCGCCGGAGCGGTGCCCTCATCATCCACGCTGATCGAGCCGCGCCGGTCGGGGATCGTTCCGTCATCGATGACGGTGACCCCGGGGGCGGCGACACGCTGGCCCATCAGCCCGGCGAAGGCAGAATGTCCCTTGCGGTTGAAATCGCCCTCAAGCCCGTGGCCGACGGCCTCGTGCAGCAGGATGCCGGGCCAGCCCGGACCCAGAACGACATCCATCACCCCGGCAGGGGCGGGTTCGGCGCGAAGATTCACAAGGGCGATGCGCAGAGCCTCGGCGACCTGTGCCTTCCAGTAACCGGGCTCCAGCAATCCGCGCAGGGAAACCCGGCCCCCGCCTCCGGCACCTCCGGTTTCACGTCGCGCGTTATCTTCGACGATGACTGCGACATACAGCCGCGCCATCGGGCGCGTATCGGTGACCAGCCCACCTTCGGGTCGCAGAATCGCGACTTCCTGAAGGCTTGAGGCAATCGAGGCCGTGACCTGAACGATTCGTGGATCGAGGGCGCGGGCATAGGCGTCGATCTCGCGCAGAAGGTCGATGCGGGTCCCGACATCGATCCCCTGAGCGGGGTCCACCGGAGCATAAAGCGGTGAAATTTCTGTTACGGGCGGAAGGGCGAGTGTATGATCGCCATTGCCCACGGCAAGCCGGACGGTTTCGGCGGCACGCTGAAGGGCGGGCAGGGTCAGTTCGGTCGAATGAGCATATCCGGTCACCTCACCGGCCACGGCGCGAAGCCCGAAGCCCCGGCTGGCGGTATAGCTCGATCCGCGCAGGCGGCGATCATCGAATGTCAGGGTTTCGGAATGCGCCCGCTCTACGAACAGTTCTCCGTCCTCGGCACCGGAAACCGTGTCGCGCAGCAGGGTCAGGGCCGCGTCGCGGTCGAAGTGATCCTCGAAGGGCCGGAACGCGTCTGTCGTCATGAAAATCTCCCCGAATGCAGAAACCAAGGGTATATAATACCTGCATGAGGGTATGACCCGACTTGTCGCAGGATGGGTTTTGTGGTTCTAAACGGAAAAAGTCTGACTCGGAAGGGCGGAGCGCAAGTTTCGCCGCTTGCGCGGCATACGAAGTGAAACGGCAAGGGATACTCGGATGGTGGCTCCAGCGATGATGCGCCGCGTAACAGCGGCAGGAATGGGGGCGGCGGCTGCGCTGTCATCAGGCGTGGCACTGGCCCAAAGCGCGGCAGATCAGGCGCTTGGCGAACTGCCTGTGATCGGCAAGCCCGATCCGCGCGGTATAGGCTTTCAGCCTGCATCCACCCCTCAGGCGAACGATCAGCAATGGCTGGATCATTTTGTCCTGATCATTATCGCCGTCGTCGTTGTCTTCGTCTGCGGGCTGCTGCTGTGGTGCATCATCCGGTATAACCGGAAGGCGAACCCGACCCCTGCGCGGTTCAGCCATAACACGCCGGTCGAGATCGCATGGACGCTGGTTCCGATCCTGATCCTGATCGCTATCGGTGTGTTCTCGCTGCCGATTCTGTTCCGTCAGCTTGCGATTCCCGAGAATCCCTCGGTGGTGATCAAGGCAATCGGGCATCAGTGGTACTGGTCCTATGAATACCCGAATGAGGAAATCGCCTTCGATGCGCTGCTTCTGCCGAAGGAAGATCTGGAAGCTTACGGCTATTCCGAGGATGAATATCTGCTGGCGACCGATAACCCTGTCGTTGTCCCGGTCGGGCAGGAAGTGCTGATGCAGTTCACCGCGACCGATGTGATCCACGCATGGACCATCCCGGCATTCGCCGTAAAACAGGATGCCGTGCCGGGCCGGATCGCTCAGCTTGCGTTTACCGCCGAACAGGAAGGCGTCTATTTCGGGCAGTGCTCGGAGCTGTGCGGCATCAACCACGCCTATATGCCGATCGTCGTCAAGGCTGTCTCGCCGGAAACCTATGCCGCCTGGCTTGAGGGCGCGAAGGTCGAGTTTGCCTCGGCTGAGCTTGAAAATGCCCGCCCGATCCAGTTGGCCGTGAAGTGAACGTGACGGACGCGTCCATATATCATGCGACCTCGCCCGAGGCCGAATTTGGTGACTATGTCGCGCTGCTCAAGCCGCGCGTCATGTCCCTTGTCGTGTTCACCGCCTTTGTCGGGCTTATTGTCGCGCCGGGCAGCCTGCATCCGCTGGTGGCGTTCTGCTCGATCCTGTTCATTGCCATTGGCGGAGGCGCGTCGGGTGCGCTGAATATGTGGTACGACGCCGATATCGACGCGGTCATGCGCCGTACGAAGTCGCGCCCGATTCCCGCCGGGCGGGTTTCCGGCGCCGAGGCTTTGGGGCTTGGACTTGCCCTGTCCGGCCTGTCGGTGATGATGCTGGGACTGGCTGCGAACTGGTTCGCCGCAGGGTTTCTGGCGTTCACCATTTTCTTTTACGTCGTGGTTTACACGATCTGGCTGAAACGTCTGACGCCTCAGAATATCGTCATCGGCGGTGCGGCGGGTTCCTTCCCTCCTATGATCGGCTGGGCTTGCGTGACAGGCGGGATCAGCGTCGAATCTCTGCTGATGTTCGCGCTGATCTTCTTCTGGACGCCGCCGCATTTCTGGGCGTTGGCGCTGTTTACCAAGGAAGATTACAATAATGCCGGAGTGCCGATGCTGACCGTGACTCACGGGCGTCAGGCAACGCGTCGGCATATTTTCGTCTATACGCTTGTGCTCGCGCCCTTTGCGATCTGGCTGGGGCTGACTTCGATTGGCGGGCCGTTCTACCTTGCTGTCGCACTTGTCCTGAATGTGCTGTTCATCTGGAATGGCTGGCAAGTGATGCGGCGCAGCGATGCGCAGTCATTCGCAGACGGGCATAAAGCAGAAAAGAGCTTTTTCAAATTATCGCTCTATTATCTGTTCCTGCATTTCGCAGCCCTTCTTGTTCAGCACTGGATTTCGATGTGATGGCCCTGCGTACCGAACATGAGCTTCATCAGCGCCGCCGCTCGCGCAATATCGGGCTTCTGGTCGTGCTGATCGCGTTTGCGGCGCTGATCTTCGCGCTGTCGGTGGTCAAGGTCAGCACGGGTCAGTCGGCCTCGCTTGAAGGGTTCGATCATCAGGTGCGGCCCGCTTTGCTGCCGCGCGAAGAGGGGACCGAGATTGCACCATCCGATGATCCGGTCGCCGCGCCGGGTACGCCCGCCGCCGAACAAGGAGCAAGAACCACGCCATGAGTATTTTGCCGAAAGACAAGAATTCTCGGGTCGTTGTCTCGCTTGTTGGCGTCGTGGTCGTGATGGGGGCGCTCGCCTGGGCGGCGGTGCCGTTTTATAACTGGTTCTGCCGGGTGACCGGCTATGCGGGCACGACTCAGGTTGCGGATGCAAACAGCGCCGGTGAGACGAAGATCCTCGATGAAAAGATCACCATCCGTTTCGACGGCAACACCGATCCCAGCCTGCCTTGGGGGTTCAAGCCGATGCAGCGTGAGATGGAGATGCGCATCGGCGAGACCGGACTGGCCTTCTATGAAGCCGTGAATAACTCGGACCGCACCGTGACCGGCCGGGCCTCCTATAATGTCGCGCCGGATATCGCGGGATCGTTCTTCTACAAGATCGAGTGTTTCTGCTTCACCGAGCAGACGCTTAAACCCGGCGAGCGGATCGAGATGCCCGTCACATTCGAGGTCGATCCCGAAATAGTGACAGATCGGGATGCCCGTAAGGTGCGCGACATCACGCTCAGCTATACTTTCCACCCCTTCGAAACCGATGAGCCTGCGGACGATACCCAGGCTGCGTTGACGACGGGGCAAGACACAACCAGAATGAACTGACGCAATAGCGGGGACAGCCAATGGCGCATGCAAAGAACCACGATTACCACATATTGCCGCCCTCGATCTGGCCGTTGCTCGCGGCGGTTTCGACCTTCGTAATGCTGACGGGCGCCGTTGCGTGGATGAAAGGCGCCGGACCTTGGGCCTATCTGATCGGTACTGTCGGCGTGGCGTACACAATGTTCGGCTGGTGGGCCGATGTGGTGCATGAGGGCGAAACCGGCGATCATACTCCGGTCGTCCGGATTGGTCTGCAATACGGCATCATCTTGTTCATCATCTCGGAGGTCATGTTCTTCGTTGCGTGGTTCTGGGCCTTCTTCAAGAATGCTCTGTATCCGATGGGGCCGGAAAGCCCGATTCGGGACGGTGTCTGGCCTCCGGAAGGGATCACGACTTTCGATCCCTGGCATCTGCCGCTGATCAATACGCTGATCCTGCTTCTGTCGGGTTGTGCGGTGACCTGGGCGCATCACGCTCTGGTTCATGAAAACAACCGCAAGGACGCGATCACCGGGACGGCTATCGCGGTCGTTCTTGGCATCTGCTTCACGATCCTTCAGGCTTACGAATACAGCCATGCGGCGTTCGGTCTGTCCGACACGGTCTATGGCGGAGTGTTCTTCATGGCGACGGGCTTCCACGGCTTTCATGTCATTATCGGGACGATCTTCCTGTTCGTCTGCCTGATCCGCCTGATGCGCGGCCAGATGAGCGACAAGCAGCATGTCGGATTCGAGGCAGCGGCCTGGTATTGGCACTTCGTCGATGTGGTCTGGCTGTTCCTCTTCTTTGCGATTTATATCTGGGGCCGCTGAGGCGTCAGGTAAATCACGACACATGCGAACGGCGCAGCATCACTGCGCCGTTTTTCTTGGCTTTTTCTTGTCCTGGAAGGTCATCGGAATATCATGCGCCGCTCGATCATCCCGCCGCTGATCTTTGGTATCGTTGGCACCGCCATTCTGATGACCCTCGGCTTCTGGCAGCTTCGCCGGATGGAGTGGAAAGAGGCGATGCTGGCCGAGATTCAGACCGGGATCGATGCCGCAGCGCAGCCTTTGCCCGCAGAAATCGATCCGTCGATGAAATATATGCCGGTGCTAGTTGAGGGCCGGACCACGGGCGAAGAGATCCTTGTTCTGTCCGGCACCAAGGAACGCGGCGGCGGATATAATGTGATCTCCGGCTTCGTCACCAGCGATGGTCGGCGCATTCTGCTGGATCGCGGTTTCGTCGATCAGGATCAGCGGCATGACCCCCGACCGCCTGCCGCTTTGCGCGTACGGGGCAATCTGCACTGGCCGCAGGAAAAAGGCAGCGCCACGCCAGAGCCGGATCTGGATGCGGGGATCTGGTTCGCCCGCGATGTGCCGGAAATGGCTCGCATGCTGGATACCGAGCCGGTGCTTGTCGTGGCCGCCGCGGCTGAAGGCGATCTACAGGGTGTCGATCCGATCCCGGTCTCGATTGATGGTGTGCCGAACAGCCATCTTTCCTACGCCGTGCAGTGGTTCCTGTTCGCGGCGACTTGCGCAGGGATGACACTCTGGTTCATCTGGCGTATCAGGCGCCGGACATATTAGGAACGGATGATGCGATATATCTCGACACGCGGAAACGCCCCGATTCTGGATTTCGAACAGGCGATGCTGACCGGGCTGGCGCGTGACGGTGGCCTGTATCTGCCCGAGACCATCCCGCAGCTTCAGGATCTCGCCGGGTTTGAGGGCCTGTCCTATGAAGAGGCCGCGTTCCGCGTCATCAAGCCTTTTCTGGGTGAGAGCTTCTCGGATGAGGAACTGACCCGCGCTATTGCTGCGGCGTATGAGAATTTCGGCCATGTCGCGCGTGCGCCTCTGCGTCAGCTTGCGCCCGGGCATCACCTGCTGGAACTGTTCCACGGCCCGACGCTCGCCTTCAAGGATTTCGCGATGCAACTGATCGGGCAGTTGTTCCAGATCGCGCTTCAACGCTCTGGCCAGAGGATCACCATTGTCGGCGCGACATCCGGCGATACCGGCAGCGCCGCGATTGAGGCATTTCGCGGGCTGGAAAATGTCGATGTGTTCATCCTGTTTCCGCATGGACGCGTGTCCGAGGTCCAGCGGCGGCAGATGACCACCCCGGATGATGCGAATGTCCACGCGCTCGCGCTGAGCGGGCATTTCGACGATTGCCAGGCGCGGCTGAAGGATCTGTTCAACGATTATGCTTTCCGCGATGAGGTCGGTCTGGCCGGGGTGAACAGCATCAACTGGGCGCGGGTGCTGGCGCAGGTGGTATATTACGTGACCTCGGCGGTCAGTCTTGGCGCACCGGGGCGGCAGGTCGATTTCACCGTGCCGACCGGCAATTTTGGCGATATTCTTGCCGGTCTGGTGGCGAAGCGCATGGGCGTGCCGGTCGGGCGGCTGGTGATCGCGACGAATCAGAACGATATCCTGCATCGCGCATTGACGAGTGGCGAATACCGGACCGGGCAGGTCGAACCCTCGATTTCGCCGTCTATGGATATTCAGGTCAGCAGCAATTTCGAACGCGCTCTGTTCTGGGCCTATGGCGGCGATGCAACCGCGATCCGTCAATTGATGGAAGAACTGCGTCAGGGTGGTTTCACCATCAGCCAGGGCGCATTGCAGGCGCTGCGCGAGGATTTCCTGTCGGGCCGGGCCTCGGAACAGGAAACGCTGGAAACGATCCGTATCATCCGCGACGAGACCGGAGAAATCCTCTGCCCTCATTCCGCGGTCGGCGTGAAAGTCGCGCGTGAGCATCTGCGCGAGGGTATTCCGATGATCACCCTTGCGACCGCGCATCCGGCGAAATTCCCCGATGCGGTGGAACAGGCGACCGGCATCCGGCCCGCCCTTCCGCCCCATATGGAAAACCTGTTCGACCTTCCCGAGCGGTCGAGCCGGGTTGAAAATGACGCAGATGCGCTTAAATCGCTGATCCTTGAACGGAGGACGGCTTGAGCGATACAAATATCACAACACTCCCCAACGGGCTGCGCATTGTCACGCGCCACATGCCGGGGCTTCACTCTGCCACGCTAGGTGTCTGGGTGAATGCGGGCGGGCGCGACGAGCGGGCCGAGCAGAACGGCATCGCGCATTTTCTTGAACATATGGCGTTCAAGGGTACGGCAAGGCGGACCGCCCTTCAGATCGCCGAGGAAATCGAGGATGTCGGCGGCTATATCAATGCCTATACCTCGCGGGATACGACGGCCTATTATGCGCGGGTGCTGGCCGCCGATACCGGGCTGGCGCTGGATGTGATTTCCGACATCCTGCTGAACCCGTCATTCGATGAGCGCGAGATCGAAATCGAGCGCGGTGTGATCCTTCAGGAGATCGGGCAGGCGCTTGATACGCCGGACGATATCGTCTTCGATTGGCTGCAAGAGGCTGCCTATCCCGATCAGCCCATCGGTCGCCCGATCCTCGGCCCGGCAGAGCGGGTTTCGCAATTCGGCCGCCCCGATCTGTCGCGCTTCGTGACCGAGCAATACGGGCCGGACCGGATGATCCTTGCTGCTGCCGGCGCGGTGGATCACGATGCCATCGTCCGTCAGGCCGAGGCTACGCTGGGTGCGCTGAAACCGCGACCGGGCGGGCTGCGCGATGCGGCCCGGTGGCGCGGTGCCGAGGCAAGGCGGATCAAGGACCTTGAACAGGCGCATTTCACGCTGGCTTTCGAAGGTCCGGGATACCGCTCGCCGCATTACCATGCCTCGCAGATCTGGACGGTGGCGATGGGTGGCGGCATGTCCTCGCGCCTGTTCCAGAAGATCCGCGAGGAACGCGGGCTGTGTTATACGATCTTCGCCCAGTCCGGTTTCCATGACGATACCGGGATGATGACGATCTATGCCGGGACTGCCTCTGAGGATCTGGCCGAGCTGATGACGCTGACCGTCGATGAGCTGAAACGCTCGGTCGATCAGCTTTCCGATGCCGAGATCGCACGGGCGCGGGCGCAGTTGAAGGCCGGTATGCTGATGGGGCTGGAAAGCAGCTCGGGGCAGGCAGAGCGCATTGCGCGGTCGCTGGCGATCTGGGGACGCGTGCCGGAACCTGATGAGACGGCGGCGAAGCTGGACAGCGTCACCCGCGAAGACATCGCCGAATATGCGGCAAGCATGATCGCTCGCCATCCGGCAATGGCGCTTTACGGGCCGGTCGAACATGCGCCGTCGCTGGACGAACTGGCAGACAGGCTGGCTGCATAATGTTCGGGCGGCGGCGTCCGATCCTGCTGGAAACCGAAAGGATGGTGCTGCGCCTTCCGCAACATTCGGATTTCAACGCATGGACGGGGCTGCGTCTGGAGAGCCGGGATTTCCTGACCCCGTGGGAGCCGTCATGGTCCGACGACCATCTGTCGCGTAAATCCTTCACCAACCGGGTTTACTGGGCGCAGCGCACCTGCCGGAACGGCAATGCGCTGCCGTTCTTTCTTGAGCGCAGCGTGGACGGGGCGATCCTTGGCGCGATCACCCTGGACAGTATTCGCCGCGGTCCGGCTCAGATGGCGACGATCGGTTACTGGATCGGCGCTCCGTTTGCACGGCAGGGCTATATGACCGAGGCGATCAATGCGGTGGTCCGTCACGCATTCGTCGTGATGGATCTGTCCCGCATCGAGGCAGCCTGCCTGCCCGATAATACCGCATCGCGCGGTGTGCTGGAGCGGTCGGGTTTTAAATATGAAGGCGTCGCGCAAAGCTATCTTCAGATCAACGGGCGGTGGCGCACTCATGTGCTCTATGCCAATTTGCGTCATGACCGGCGCGGAAAGACCGCAGCCGGTTAGCTGATCGGGCGCGACAAAAGACGCATGAAGGGCAGGCGAAGCGATGGCGATGTTGAATTCGGCGGGGTCCGGTCTGGCTGGCAAGCTTCCTCAGGGTGTTCTGCGCGATATCGAACCGCGCCATCTGGAAGAACCGAGGGGCCGCTATCACGGCCATGCCGGGCTTCTTGCGGCACCGCATGACGTGGAAGAAACGGCGGCTGTGGTCAAAGCCTGTTCGGATTCAGGTGTCGGCATCGTGCCTCTGGGAGGAGGGACCGGGCTTGTCGGTGGGCAGGTCATGACTGACGGTCCAGCACCGCTTATTCTGTCGACCGAACGAATGAATGCGGTCCGGAATATATGGCCAGATGAAAATGTCATGATCGCCGGTGCCGGGGTCACGCTTCAGCAGGCCCGCGAGGCTGCCGCGGACAAGGGGAGGATGTTCCCGCTGTCGCTTGCCTCGCAGGGTTCGGCCAGTATTGGCGGGGTTCTGGCGACGAATGCGGGCGGGGTGAATACGCTGCGCTATGGCACGGCACGCGCTCTGTGTCTGGGTATCGAGGCCGTGATGCCCGATGGGTCGATCCTGCGCGATCTCAAGCGGCTGCGGAAGGATAATACCGGCTACGATATCCGGGATCTGTTGATCGGTGCCGAGGGCACTCTGGGGATCATCACGGCGGCAAGCCTGCAACTTGTCACGCCGCCCGCTGCCTCTGGTGTCGCGCTTCTGGTCGTGCCTGATCCGGCGGCGGCTTTGTCTCTGCTGGCTCTGGCACGTCAGCAGCTTGGCGATTCCATCACCGCGTTTGAACTGATCTCGGGGCAGGGGCTGCGTTTTCTGGCCGAGACCATGCCTGAACTGCGCCAGCCCTTCGATCAGCCGCCCGCTTGGATGGTGCTGATCGAAGCCGGTCCGCCGCGCGGTCTTCAGCCCGATGAGGTGCTTGAGACGCTGTTCGAAACCGGTGCCGCTGACGGTCTGATCCTAGACGGTCTTATCGCGCAATCCGGTCAGCAGGCAGCGGATTTCTGGCGTCTGCGCGAGGAAATCCCGCAGGGGAACCGGCGGATCGGTGCGATCAGCAGCCATGATATTTCTCTGCCCCTGTCCGAGGTGCCGGGCTTTATCCGCGACGCAGGCGCCATGCTCGAACGAATGGGCGATATGCGGGTGAATTGCTTCGGCCATCTGGGCGATGGCAATCTGCACTACAACGTCTTTCCGGCGCAGGGCCACGATCGCGAGGAATATGACGAAATGCGCCCGCGTATTCAGCGCGATGTTCATGAACTCGTCGTCGCGCGGGGAGGATCGTTTTCCGCCGAACACGGGATCGGGCGGCTGAAAATCCGCGATCTGGAAAGGTGGGGCGATCCGACCCGGCTGGCGGTGATGTGGGCGGTCAAGACGGCGCTGGACCCGAAGGGGATCATGAATCCCGGCGCGGTACTGTCGTGAGGCAGCTTGCCTGCCGGTCGCAGTCCCTCTAGCCTCAGCCCATGCTGCGTTACGTTGCCCGCCGTCTGATCTCGCTGTCGCTCAGCCTCGTGGTGGCGTCGCTGGTGATTTTTCTGCTGGTCGAAATGGTGCCCGGCGATCCGGCGACCTTCATGCTGGGGACCGGTGCGCAGCCAGAGACACTGGCGGCATTGCGTACGCAGCTTGGTCTGGATCAGCCTCTGCCGCTGCGGTATCTCGGCTGGCTCGGCGATGTGCTGACCGGGGATCTTGGCAACAGCTTCACCTATAAAACCCCGGTCAGCGGCATGATCCTGGACCGGATGCAGGTTTCGCTGCCTCTGGCGCTGATGGCGCTGCTTCTGTCGATTGCGCTTGCCTTTCCGATAGGGCTTCTGGCGGCCTCTCAGCGGGGCAGGGCCGGAGATGCAGGGATCATGGGGCTGACCCAGATCGGGATCTCCCTGCCGAATTTCTGGTTCGCCATGCTTTTGGTCCTGCTGTTCGCCGTCAGGCTGCGATGGCTTCCCGCCGGTGGTTTCGGAGGCTGGGACGCCCCCATTGCCGCGCTGAAATCGCTGCTTCTGCCCGCCATAGCTCTGGCGCTGCCGCAGGCGGCGATTCTGGCGCGGGTGCTGCGTTCGGCGCTGATCGACACGCTGGATCAGGATTATGTCCGGACGGCCCGCGCCAAAGGTCTCAGCCGGGGCAAAACGCTGCGCCGCCATGCGCTGCGCAATGCACTGATCCCGGTACTGACGATTCTCGGGATGCAGTTTTCCTTTCTTCTGGCGGGCGCGATCATTATCGAGAATGTCTTCTACCTGCCGGGACTGGGCCGGATGATCTTTCAGGCCATAAATCAGCGTGATCTGGTCGTCGTCCAATCGGCGGTGCTTGTGCTGGTCGCGGCTGTGATCCTGATCACCTTCATCGTCGATATCGCCTATGCGCTTGTCGATCCGAGGCTGCGTATCGGATGAGATGGACGCTGATCATCGGGGCCGTTCTGGCAGGGCTTGCTGTGGCTGCGGCGCTTTTGTCGTTTCTGTGGACACCATACGATGTCACCCAGATGGCGATTGCCGACAAGTTGCAGCCGCCTTCCGCCGCGCATCTTCTGGGCACGGATCATTTCGGACGCGATATCCTGTCGATGATCATGGTCGGGGCGCGGACCTCTATTGCGGTTGCGGTGGTGGCCGTGGGCATCGGAATGGGGTTCGGCCTGCCTCTGGGGCTGCTTGCCGCAGGCAGCCGGGGCGGCTGGCTGGATGAGTTGATCATGCGCGGCAACGACCTTATCTTCGCCTTTCCCTCTCTGGTGATCGCGATCCTCATTACCGCGGTTTTCGGACCCGGAGCGGTGAATGCGATTATTGCCATCGGGATCTTCAATATCCCCGTCTTCGCCCGCGTCACCCGGGGCGGAGCGATGCCGATCTGGACGCTTGATTACATCCGCGCAGCGCGGGTTGCAGGCAAGGGCAGGGCACGGATCAGCGTCGAGCATATCCTGCCCAATATCGCCAGCCTGCTGATCGTACAGGGAACGATCCAGTTCAGCCTCGGTATTCTGGCCGAGGCGGGGCTGTCCTATGTCGGGCTTGGGGCTCAGCCGCCGACGCCAAGCTGGGGGCGGATGCTGGCCGAGGCGCAGACCTTCGTGACGCTGGCTCCGCATGTCGCCATCATCCCCGGCCTATGTATTTTCCTGACCGTTCTGGGGCTGAATCTGCTGGGTGACGGGCTACGCGACGCGCTGGATCCGCGACTGAAGGTCATGCAGCTATGATCGAGGCGCGGAATCTCTCGGTCACCATTCGCGGTACGGCTGTGCTTCGCGATGTGGATCTGCGGCTTGCTCCGGGAAAGATTACCGGCCTGGTCGGGGAATCCGGCTCTGGCAAGTCAATGACGGCGCTTGCCGTGATGGGGCTTTTGCCGCGCGGCTCGTTCGCTGGCGGAGAGGTGCTGCTGGACGGAAAGAACCTGCTGAAGATGCCTGAACCCGCGCTGTGCCGGATTCGTGGCAACCGGATCGGCATGATTTTCCAGGAGCCGATGACCGCGCTCAACCCGCTGATGACGATTGGCGATCAGGTGGCCGAGGTGCTTCGCATCCACCACGCTATGCCGCGCGATCAGGCGCTTGCCCGGGCCCGCGATCGTCTCGACCGCGTGGGTTTGCCGGGGCCGCGCTTTCCGCTGAGCCTCTATCCGCATGAATTATCCGGCGGTCAGCGTCAGCGTGTTGCCATCGCACTTGCCATTGCCGAGGCTCCGGACCTTCTGATCGCGGATGAGCCGACCACGGCGCTAGATGTGACCACTCAGGCGCAGATCCTAGATCTTTTGCAGGATCTGGTCCGTGATGAGGGAATGTCGCTGCTGCTGATCACCCATGATCTGGCGGTGGTAGCCGGTGTGGCGGATCATGTCGCGGTGATGAAATCCGGCGAGATCGTCGAGGAAGGCCCGACCGAGACGCTGTTTCGCACACAATCGCATCCCTATACCCGCGCTCTGTTCGCCGCTTCGCGATATGCGCCGGGGGGCAGGACGCCCGTCGGACCGGAGAACGCACCTATCCTCTCGGTGCGCAATGCCGTGCGCGAATATGCCTTGCCCCGGCCATCCCTGTTCGCGCCGCATGGTGTCCTGCGGGCGGTGGACGATGTCAGCTTCGATATCAGAGACGGGGAATCGGTCGGTCTGGTCGGTGAATCCGGCTGCGGAAAATCCACGCTGACCCGCGCGATACTCGGTCTTGATCCTCTGCAAGGCGGAGAGATCCTGCTGGCCGGAGAGCCGGTTCAGGCGGGAAAGGCAATGCATGCCGGGTTGCGCGCACGGGTTCAGGTCGTGTTTCAGGACCCGTTCGGCAGCTTCGATCCGCGTTGGCGCGTCGAAAGGCTTGTCGCGGAGCCGTTCCATTTGACCGGGCGACCGCCGGACTGGCGTGATCGCGTAGCCGAGGCACTTCGCGATGTCGGAATGGATCCCTCTGCCGCCGGGCGCTATATCCACGAATTTTCCGGCGGTCAGCGGCAGCGTCTGGCCGTTGCGCGGGCGCTGATCATCCGTCCCCGGCTGATCGTACTGGATGAGGCGGTCAGTGCGCTTGATGTCCGGGTCCGCGCTCAGGTGTTGGATCTGCTGGCGGAATTGCGGCGCAGTCACGGCATGTCCTATCTGTTCATCAGCCATGATCTGGGCGTTGTGCGCGGCGTGACGGATCGGGTGCTGGTGATGGATAAGGGCAAGATCGTCGAGCAGGGTCCTACCGCAGAGGTCATGGATAACCCCTCCCACCCGACCACGCAGCGGCTGATGGCGGCCATGCCGGTCATTCCGCCGGAATGGGGCGTTGCCTGAGCGTAGGGTCCTTGCGGGCTTTCCATCGCGCCGCTTGCAGGCTAGGCCCTGCGCATGAGCTTGCCCGCACTCTCTCCTGATCAGGCCGAGGCCTGGGATTCGCTGTCTGCCGTGCTGGAAGGCGCGGGCGTCGATCTGACCGCCGAGGAAATCCTGCCGCCGCAGCCCGGAAAGGCGCGGGTGATGGCGGTGATCGGCAAGGCTGGTTCGGGCAAGACCATGATCCTCGCCGCGCTGACCAAAGCGCTGCGCGAGGCGGGCGTCGAACTGATCTCGGGCGATTACGAGGGCCGAAGGCGCAAGGATCGCCGCACCGTTGCGGTGCTGGCCCCGACCAACAAGGCGGCATTCGTTCTGCGGATGCGCGGTGTGCCGGCGACCACGATCCACCGCATTCTCTACACGCCGGTTTACGACCCGGAATATGAAAAAATCGCCGACTGGCTGGCCGGAACCGGCGACCGCCCGGCGATCGAGGGGCTGACCGACGCCGCGCTTGACCGGGCGAAGGCGTTCTACGATCAGCATGCCTCGATTCCCGGCGCTCTGGCGGCGGCGGGGCTGCGCGGTTCAGATTTCATTCAGGGCTGGAAGCGGCGCGAGGACGGGCTGGATATCGGGCTGATCGACGAATCTTCGATGCTGGACCGCAAGCAATTCGAGGATCTCCGCGAGATTTTCCCGGTTCTGGTGCTGTTCGGGGACCCGGCTCAGCTTGCTCCGGTGGGGCAGTCCGGGGAAATGGTGTTCGACGATCTGGCCGAGGGTCAGAAACTTGTCCTGAACCGCATTCACCGGCAGGCAGGGGATAGCCCGATCCTTGATCTGGCCCATGCGCTTGGCGATGAAAGCCTCGATTTCGCCGGGTTCGAACGGATGGTCCGCGAGGCAGCGGCGGCGGATCCGCGCGTTATCTGGGCCGAGCGTGTGGAATCGGATCTGATGGCCCGCAGCCCTGTTCTGGTCTGGCGCAATGCGACGCGTATCCGGCTGATTGCCGCATTTCGCGCGGCGCATGGTGCACCCGGCGACGCGCTTCTGCCCGGAGAGCCGTTGATCTGCGACGGGCTGGAATTGCCTTTGAAGCACCGCAAGAAGCGGATCGACCTTGAGGCGCGGGGGCTGATCAAAGGCGCTCAGGTGGTCTATCTCGGGCCGGGCAAGAAGCCGGGTTTTTCGCGGCTGCATGTGCTCGGCGCGGAAGAGCCGCGCCTGTCGGCGGCCTCGATCGTGAAGATCGAATCGCCGGATGAGGAAGAGCCCTTCATCCCCTTCGCGGCGGGAATGGGGGCGAGTTTCCTGCACGGGGCGGCGGTGACCATTCACAAGGCGCAGGGCTCGCAATGGCCCGAAGTTCAGGTCTTTGCGCCGGATATTTCGGCGGCGGCATGGTCCGGCCGGTCCGAGGCCGGGATTCCGCTGTGGAAACGACTGACCTATGTCGCCATTACGCGGGCGCAGGAGCGGCTGTACTGGGTCACGCGGGCGCGGCTGGCGCGTCCGGGCGCGGCGCTGAGCGTGGCTGATCTGTCGGCGCGATCGGCCCCGCTGGAGCTGAAGCCGACAGTCGAGGATGGCGGGTGAGCCGCGCTTATGCCTTCCGGGCCGGAGGATGCTTGCCCTCAAGTACGTCGATCCGGGTCTGAAGCCGCTCGGTCAGGGCCTCGCGCGACAGACCGGTTTCCTGTGACAGGCGAAGCAGGCCGAAATGGACCCGCGCCATGTTCTGATAATACCGGGCGAAAGTATAGTTGATCGAGGCTCCGGCAACGGCACCGAGAACCGGCACGGCCTGCGCACCGACCTTGGCGATCAGCCGTGTCGCGATCTGAGGGGCGAGGCTGGTAATCAGCGCCTGCAATGTCCTGCCGCTGACGGTCAGCCTTGCGGCGAGCAGGCCGGTATCGGTGCTGTCATCCTCGGCCAGTGGCCCGCCCGAGGCAAAGACGCGCAGCGCTTCGGCCTGAATCCGGTCGTCCCGCGTGTCGAAGCCGTGCTCATCGGCGATTTCCAGAATGGCCCGCAGCAGGATGGTTACCGTCACCGGAAGCTCGACCACAGCGCCGGTCAGCCCGGCAGCCCCGCCAACCGCGCCCGCCGCGGTCGTACCCATGCGGTTGAACCAGTCGCCCCGGTCGCGCAGCACACCGCGCGAGGCTGACGCGACGCGGAATGTCCGGCGCAAGGCGGTTTCCACGCCGCGATCTATCCGCGAGCGCATGAAGCCGGGCAGGCGCTTCATCAACTGTTCGCCGCCGCCGCCGATCCGCTCGATGATCTCCATCGCCAGACCGCGAGCCTCGATATAGCGGCGGGCGAGCTTGTCGATTTCGGCCAGAATGCTCGGGTCGCTGATGGGGGGGAGGACAAGCTGCGGTTGTTCAGCCATGCGGAGGTTCCTCTTGCGGGTTGACGGGCCGACAGGGCGGCTCGCCGGTATCGGCTTGCGCGTCGATCTGATCCGGGCCGGTTTCGCGCGTGACATGGCCCTTTACATCAACCCACGCGGATTTCCGAAGTTCCAGCCCAAGCACCCGATCCGGGTTGGTGGGCGGAGGCATGACGACATCTTCCAGCTTTTCGAACCCGAAGCGCGAATAATATGGCGCGTCTCCGACCAGCATCACCCGTTCCCATCCGGCATCGCGAGCACGGCCAAGACTTTCCTGGATCAGCCATGCGCCCAGACCCTCGCCCTGAGCGGTGGGGTGCACGGCAACCGGACCGAGCAGAAGAACCGGAACCCCTCCGACCCGCACCGGCCAGTACCGGATGGCGGCCCGCACCGCGCCGTCCTGCCGCAGCATCAGGCACAGTCCGCGCACCGGATCGACACCGTCGCGCAGCCGATAGGAAGACAGCGCGGTGCGGCCCGGCGCAAAGCACAAATCCATCAGCGCCTCGACCTCGTGCCAGTCCCCTTTCTGTTCCTGACAGAGTTCCACGCGCTTCCCCGATTCCGTCATCCGGTTCCGGCGGATGCCTAGCATGACCTGCGGAAGTTGCAAGAAACCGGTGGACGCAGCGCGGGGGCCATTGCAGGATGCGCCCGGCAAGGAGGCGCCATGTTCTACAGACCCGAAAACGGCCACGGCCTGCCGCATAACCCGTTCAATGCCATTGTGGCCCCAAGGCCGATCGGCTGGATCTCCACGCGGGGCGAGGATGGCGATAATCTTGCGCCGTACAGCTTCTTCAACGCGGTTGCCTATCTGCCGCCGCAGGTGATGTTCGCCTCGACATCGTCCAAGGATGACCGCCCCGGAACCAAGGACAGCGTGGCGCATATCGCGGAGACAGGCGTATTCTGCGTGAATATCGCATCTGCGGCGCTGAAGGATCAGATGAATGCCTCAAGCGCTCCGCTTCCGGCCGGGAAAAGCGAGTTCGAAACAGCCGGGATCGCCGCTGCCGAATGCGACAGTATCGACTGCCCGCGCGTCGCGGCGGCTCCGGCAAATCTGGAATGCCGCATGACGCGGATCCTGCGCCTTCCGGGAGAAGCGAACTGGCTTGTCCTTGGTGTCGTCACCGGGGTCCATCTGCGCGACGATTGCGTGCGCGACGGACGGTTCGACCTGCGGGAAGAGGGCTGGCTGACGCGGATGGGCTATCGCGATTATGCCGCCATACATGAACTTTTTGAAATGGAACGCCCGAAATGACGCAGAAAACAGTCAGGGATTATATCCGCAGCATCTATGATTTCCCGCATGAGGGGATCATCTTCCGGGACGTGACCACGCTTTTCGCCGATGCGCGCGGGTTCCGTATGGCGGTGGACCAGATCCTGCATGCCTATGCGGGCCAGAGGATCGACAAGGTGGTCGGGCTGGAGGCACGCGGCTTTATTCTGGGCGGAGCCGTGGCGCATCAGCTCTCGACCGGGTTCGTACCGATCCGCAAGAAGGGAAAATTGCCCGGCACTGTCATCTCGGAAGCGTATGAGCTTGAATATGGCGAAGCCGTGATGGAACTGCACGACGATGCGCTGCAACAGGGTGAGCGGGTGCTGATCGTCGATGACTTGCTGGCAACGGGCGGCACTGCGGAAGCCGGGATCAAGCTGTGCCGGAGGCTGGGGGCCGAGGTGATCGGCTGTGCCTTCGTCATAGATCTTCCGGAACTCGGAGGACGCAAGCGGCTGGAGGAAATGAACATGCCGGTTCATGCGCTTTGCGAGTTCGCGGGTGCCTGAACCCGCCATGCAGGGGCGCGGTGCTGCCCGCGCAGCGCCCTCCGGGAACCGGGACAATCTGATCGGCAGTATCTGGATGGTGGCCTCGATGGCGGCTTTTGCTGTCGAGGATGCGTTCATCAAGGCTACCTCGCATAATCTGCCCACCGCCGAGATATTGATGCTTTTCGGAGCGGGCGGCGCAATCGTCTTTGCCATCTGCGCCGCAATTGGCCGTCAGCGCCTGATCTCGACCGAGGTGCTGTCGCCGGTGATGCGGGTGCGGGCGGTGTTCGAGGTGACCGGGCGGTTATTCTATGCACTGGCGATCACGCTGACGCCGCTCTCTGCGGCGACGGTCATTCTGCAGGCAACGCCTCTGGTCGTTGTCGCGGGCGCTGCTCTGGTCTTTGGCGAACATGTCGGCCTCAGGCGATGGACCGCGATCCTGATCGGACTGGCCGGAGTTGTCGTCATTATCGGGCCGGGTTCTGACAGTTTCTCGGCATTGTCGGTCCTGGCAATGATCGGAATGCTCGGCTTTGCGGGCCGCGATCTGGCCAGCCGCGCCGCGCCGCGCGGAATCGGAACGGCAGTTCTGGGATTTCACGGTTTCCTTGCCGTGATCGTCGCGGGGGCGATTTACGCGGTCTGGGATGGCACGGCACTTGTCAGGCCAGAGATCGGCCCGCTGTTCATGCTGACAGGAGCTGTGCTGTGCGGCGTCTCGGCCTATGCCTGCCTGATGAAAGCCATGCGCACCGGAGATGTCTCAGCCGTGACCCCGTTCCGCTATTCGCGGCTGCTGTTCGGCGTCGGGTTCGGCCTTCTGTTCTTCGGCGAATCCCTCAGCCCGTCGATCATTCTGGGATCGGGGCTGATCGTCTTCTCGGGCCTGTTCATCCTGTGGCGGGGGAAACAGGTGACGGGCAGCGGCTAGGGCAGGTCGATCTTGCCACGCAACGGAACATCGGCATGCGATGCCACGTCGTAGCGTTCGATCAGGCGGTGAACCGGAGGGTCGCCCTCGTCGCGATGCAGTTTGCGCAGGGCATTTGTTACCTCGGTATCGGTTACGGTGCGGCGTGTGTTGTGGCGGACATAGTCGTCCCAGGTCGGGATATGATAGCTTTCCGACCAGTAATCCGGCTTTTCCAGATCGCGCAGCAGAACCCATGACCGTGCACCGTCGCGGCGTCTTATATCGCGGCGGGCAACCATCAGGCGCAGGAATTCCTCGGTATCCTCTGCCGCGATGTGATAATCCACCATCACCATGATCGGCCCCGAGCGACCGCGCAGATCAAGCCCCAGCACAGGCTCGCGAAAGCGGTTAGCCGGGGACAGGTCGGACTGGCTGAATTCCGGCATCGGCATTGCCAGCCCTATTGCCGCCGCTGCCACCAGCCCGATTGCCGCTGCCAGAAGAGCTGCCTGGAACCCGTAAGCCTGCGCCACCGCGCCCCACAGCCATGCTCCTGCGGCCATGCCGCCGAATGTTGCCGTCTGGTACAGCGCAAGTGCGCGCGCCACGACCCATCGGGGAGTCGAAAGCTGAACCGTCACGTTGAACAGCGACAGCGAGACCACCCAGGCCAGCCCGGCAGGCAGCATCGCAATGGCGTGGACCCAGATATTGCCAGTCAGGCCCAGAACCGCCATCGACGCTGCAAAGATCAGCAGGGCAAGGCGTATCACCCATTCATTGTTGAACCTGTCCCGGATGCGGGTATTGGTCAGCGCTCCGATAATGGCACCGAAGCCGAAGCACCCCAGCAGGATACCGAACAGCAGTGATCCGCCCTCAGGGTGGGATTTCGCCACCAGCGGCAACAGCGCCATCAGCGCTGCCGCCGACAGCCCGAATGCCGAGGACCGGGTAAGTACCCTCACCAGATGAGGAGACAGCGCGACATAACGCAGACCCGCTCCGACCGCAGAAACGAAAGGTTCCCGCGCGACGCTGCGTTCGGGATAATCGGGCCGCCAGCGGAACATGGCGATCAGCAGCGGGATATAGCTGAGCGCATTCACCGCGAATCCCACCGCCGCGCCCCATGCGGCCACGATCAGCCCGCCCGCCGCAGGCCCGACCGAGCGCATGAGGTTGAAGCCCACCGAATTCAGCGTCACCGCCTGCGGCAGATCCTCACGCGGGACAAGATCGCCCATAGATGCCTGCCAGGGCGGATTATAAAGCGCCTGCCCAAGCCCGATCAGAAAGGTGAAGGCCAGAAGCGACCAGGGATTGATCCCTCCTTGCCAGGCGAACAGCGCCAGCAGAGCCGAGGCGATCGCCATGAAGGCAATGGCTGCCAGCATGATCTGGCGCCGGTCGAAAATATCCGCCAAGGCGCCGGAGGCCAGAGCGAACAGCATGATCGGCAGCGTATTCGACGCCTGCACCAAGGCGATAAGCGTTGCATTGGTCGTCAACTGCGTCATCAGCCAGGCCGCGCTGACCGCCTGCACCAGCCCGCCGAAATTCGACACAAGTGTCGCTGTCCACAAGTTGCGAAAGGCAGAGTGCCGGAATGGCGCGAATGTCTGGTTCTGAGCGGGCATGAGGCTGACTGTGGCCGGAATCAGAAACCCCCGCAAGAACCTCGCGGGGGTTTCAGGAATTATTCGGCAAACCGGCTTCAGGTGATGCCGGTTTGCCGGTTCAGATCAGGTGGCGCGGTTGACCAGGCGCAGAATCACCAGAAGGATGACTGCACCGATTGTCGCATAGATGATCTGGCCGATGATGTTCGAACCCTCACCCGAGCCCATGCCCAGTGCCGGGAAAATGAACGACGCGATCAGCGCACCGACGATGCCGACCACGATATTGATAAGAATGCCCTGACCGTGACCTTTCACGATCTGACCTGCAAGCCAGCCAGCAATGGCGCCGACGATGATGGCAACGATAATACCCATGAATGCTTCCCTCTTTGGCTTCAATGCCACCTGCCTCGCGCGGTGACTTCCGCACGAAAACGCAGCGGCAGTATCAAGGTTCCGTTTACAAAGACTAATTTTTTGCAAGCCCTTATCGTTGCGGCGAATTGTAGCATTCCTGTCTTCTGACTGTCGTCATGAGGTTGCAAACAGTGTGGTCAACACAAAACAACCTTTCTGCTGAATAGGCTGTAATGTTTTGCCGATACCCGACCATGCGCCTCTGTCATTTGCGGCCATTAATGACCTTGCTGCAAAGCAGCCTGCCGTGCAGGTGAAAACCACCGGGTCGAGTTGACCCTGTCATATGGCAGGGATAAACGGGCAGTAGCCCAACCCAAACGCAGCCTCCGTCAGGCTGTCGCACGAGGGAGCCTCAAAAGTGGACTATCTCCTGTCCGAATATCTGCCGGTTCTGGTTTTCATCGCCATGGCCTCGGCACTTGCACTTATCCTTATGGCAGCGGCGGCCGTTATCGCGGTACGCAACCCGGATCCCGAAAAGGTTTCCGCCTATGAATGCGGGTTCGAGGCCTTTGACGATGCGCGGATGAAATTCGATGTCAGATTCTATCTGGTCTCGATCCTGTTCATCATCTTCGATCTTGAAGTCGCCTTCCTGTTTCCGTGGGCGGTCAGCTTTTACAGCCTCTCGGATCTCGCCTTCTGGGGGATGATGGTGTTCCTTGCCGTGCTGACGGTCGGCTTCGCTTACGAGTGGAAGAAGGGGGCGCTGGAATGGGCGTGATGACCGGACCCAATATCGCCGGACCTGACCGCGATGTTCAGGTGCGCGAACTGTCGAATGAGTTGCAGGACAAGGGTTTCCTGCTGACCACCACCGAAGACATTATCAACTGGGCGCGGAACGGTTCGCTACACTGGATGACCTTCGGTCTGGCCTGCTGCGCCATCGAGATGATGCAGTCTTCCATGCCGCGCTATGATATCGAGCGGTTCGGTACGGCACCCCGCGCCAGCCCGCGCCAGTCGGATCTGATGATCGTGGCCGGGACACTGACCAACAAGATGGCTCCGGCGCTGCGCAAGGTCTATGACCAGATGCCCGAGCCGCGCTATGTAATCAGCATGGGGTCCTGCGCGAATGGCGGCGGATATTATCACTATTCCTATGCCGTTGTGCGTGGCTGCGACCGGATTGTGCCGGTGGATATCTATGTGCCGGGCTGTCCGCCCACGGCTGAGGCTCTGATCTATGGTATCCTGCAATTGCAGCGGCGGATCCGCCGGACCGGTACGCTGGTGAGGTGAATCATGGCGATCTATCCCGATACCGACGCGCTGGCCGATCTTGCCGAACTTGTGCAGGCGCGCTTCACCGATGATGTGCAGTCCGCTGACATTGCACTGGGTGAACTGAATGTCATTGTCGGCCTGTCCAGCCTTTTGCGTGTGATCGAGTTCCTGCAATCCGACACGAATTGCCGCTTCAGCACGCTGATCGACATTACCGCCGTCGATCACCCTGAACGGCCCGAGCGTTTCGATGTCGTCTATCAGATGCTGTCCATGTACCGGAATCAGCGGATTCGGGTGAAGGTCGCGGTGCGTGAGGATCAGCTTGTTCCGTCTCTGACCGGGTTGTTTCCGGGTGCCGACTGGTATGAGCGCGAAGTGTTCGATCTGTTCGGCATCATGTTCTCGGGCCACCCGGATCTGCGCCGCATCCTGACGGATTACGGTTTCCGCGGCCATCCGTTGCGCAAGGATTTTCCGACCACGGGTTATGTCGAGGTCCGCTATGACGAGGCGCTGAAGCGTGTAGTCTACGAACCCGTCAAGCTGACGCAGGAATATCGCCAGTTCGATTTTCTGTCGCCCTGGGAAGGTGCGAAATACGTTCTGCCCGGCGATGAGAAATCCGAGGGGACGAAATGACCCAGGAAACCGGATCCTGCATGTGCGGCGCCTGCCGCGTGACCGCCTCGCTCAGGGATGAGGCGCATATCTGTCATTGCGGCCTGTGCCGGAAATGGACCGCGGGTGCCTTTATTTCTGTGGAATGCGACGGCAAGCCGTCATTCAATGACGATGCTCCGCTTTCGGTTTTCCGCAGCAGCGACTGGGGCGAAAGAGTGTCCTGCCGCGAATGTGGCTCGTCCCTGCTGTGGCGTATGCAGGACGGGTCGATGAATGTTATCTCGGTGCAGCTTTTCGACGATCCGGGTCGTTTCCCGGTCACGTCCGAAATATTCATCGACCGCAAGCCGGCAAGCTACAGCTTCGCAGGCGAGCACAAGACCATGACCGAATCCGAGGTCATGGCGATGTTCGCTGCGAAAGAGGAGGGCTGACAGATGGATGGCGATATTCGCGTCAACACATATGACGATGGCTCGGTGGATGCTTTCACCGAGGAACAGGCGATCCGCAATTTCAACATCAATTTCGGCCCTCAGCACCCTGCCGCGCATGGTGTTTTGCGCATGGTTGTCGAGCTTGACGGCGAAATCGTGGAACGCGCCGACCCACATATCGGCCTGCTGCATCGCGGGACCGAAAAACTTATGGAATCGCGGACTTATCTGCAGAACCTGCCATATTTCGACCGGCTGGACTATTCCGCGCCGCAGAATCAGGAACATGCCTGGTGTCTGGCGATCGAGAAGCTGACCGGGACCGAGGTTCCCAAGCGTGCCCAGGTCATCCGGGTCATGTTCGATGAGATCGGCCGGATTCTCAACCATATGCTGGGAATCACCACTGGCGCGATGGATGTCGGCGCGTTGACGCCGCCTCTGTGGGGGTTCAAGGCCCGGGAAGAGCTGATGGTCTTCTGTGAGCGTGCCTCGGGCGCACGGCTGCATATGGCCTATTACCGCCCCGGCGGGGTGCATCAGGATCTTCCGCCCGATCTGGTCGACGATATCGAAGAATGGTGCGAGACTTTCCCGACCTTGCTGGACGATCTCGACGGGCTTCTGACCGAGAACCGGATCTTCAAGCAGCGTCTGGTCGATATCGGTATCGTCACGGAACAGGATGCGCTGAACTGGGGCTATACCGGCGTCATGGTGCGTGGCTCGGGTCTCGCATGGGATCTGCGGAAATCGCAGCCTTATGACGGGTATGAGGAATATGATTTCCAGATCCCGGTGGGCAAGAACGGCGATTGCTATGACCGTTATCTGGTCCGCATGGCCGAAGTGCGCGAATCGGTGAAGATCATCAAGCAGGCCTGCCAGAAATGGCGGGAAACGCCGGGCGATATCCTGGCCCGTGGCAAGCTGACCCCGCCGCGCCGCAGCGACATGAAAACCGACATGGAAAGCCTGATTCACCACTTCAAGCTGTATACTGAAGGCTTCAAGGTGCCAGCCGGTGAGGTTTACGCAGCCGTCGAGGCTCCAAAGGGCGAATTCGGGGTTTATCTGGTCGGTGACGGCACGAATAAACCCTATCGCGCCAAGCTGCGTGCGCCGGGTTTTGCGCATCTTCAGTCGATGGACTGGATGGCGACGGGGCATATGCTGTCGGATATTCCCGCCTTTATCGCCACGCTCGATATCGTGTTCGGTGAGGTGGATCGATGAATGCCGCGCGAATACTGGTCGTTCTGACGATTGCCGCCACCTCTCTGGCCGGGTGCAACCGTGACACGACGCGCAATCTGCCGCCGGAACGGACCGAGCCTTATGTGCTGAATATGTTCAGCGCCAGCGATTGCCAGAAGGTCACGCCGCATGTCGTCGCGACTGCATCGGCGCTTGGCGTCGGGGTCAAAGCGACTGCGGCTGATCGTGCCGAGATGAATGTGAATTGCCGGGCGGCCCGCAATCGCTGATGCGAAAGCGGGTTGGTCGATATTAACGAACGGATAGAAGAACATGCTTCGCCGCCTTAGCCCCATCCAGCCGGACTCGTTCGAGTTCACGCCAGCGAACCTTGAATGGGCGCAGGCGCAGATGACCAAATACCCGGA
Source organism: Paracoccus aerodenitrificans (assembly GCF_027913215.1). Classification (GTDB taxonomy): domain Bacteria; phylum Pseudomonadota; class Alphaproteobacteria; order Rhodobacterales; family Rhodobacteraceae; genus Paracoccus; species Paracoccus aerodenitrificans. The sequence goes on along the minus strand of NZ_CP115784.1, from coordinate 2,282,130 downwards.
AGGCCGTCAGCAATCCGCGATTATCCCGGTGCTGTGGCGTGCGCAGGAACAGGAGGGCTGGCTGAGCCGTCCCGCCATCGAATATTGCGCCGATCTTCTGGGCATGCCCTATATCCGTGCGCTTGAAGTGGCGACATTCTACTTCATGTTTCAGCTTCAGCCCGTTGGTTCTGTTGCGAATATCCAGATTTGCGGGACCACGACCTGCATGATCTGCGGATCGGGCGATCTGATCGCTGTCTGCAAGGAAAAGATCTCACCTCACCCGCATACCGTATCGGCGGATGGCAAGTTTTCCTGGGAAGAGGTCGAATGTCTCGGTGCCTGCTCGAATGCGCCGATGGCCCAGATCGGCAAGGATTACTATGAAGATCTGACCGCCGAGAAACTGGCGCAACTGATCGACGCGATGGCTGCCGGGCAGGTCCCGCTGCCGGGCTCTCAGGCGGGTCGTTACTCATCCGAGCCGAAAGAGGGACAGAACGCCCTGACCGGGCTGGTTCCTCCGGCTGACGAATATAACGCTTCGGTGTCGCTGGCGGCACGGCTTGGCGATACGGTGAAGCGGATTGACGGGTCGGAAGTGCCGATCCTGACGCCGTGGCTGGACAAGTCGGATCGTGGCGCAGCGCAACAGGAAAAGGATCCCGACCGGGCCGAGGCCGGTACGGATGATCAGGTTGTAAACATCGGCCAGCGTCCTCATAAGTTGGAGCAGCCTCGCGATGGTCAGGCAGACGATCTGAAACGGATAAAGGGGATCGGTCCGCAACTTGAAAAGCTGCTCAATAGTTTGGGTTACTATCATTTCGACCAGATCGCCGCATGGACGGCGGATGAGGTAAGTTGGGTCGATAACAATCTGGAAGGTTTCAAGGGGCGTGTGACCCGCGACGAATGGGTCACGCAGGCCCGGGAAATGGTCGGAGAACGCGACGGCACGAGCAGCTAGGATCAACCGTAACAACAGGGTGACACATGCTGAAGAACGAATGCTCACGGAATTGCTGGCTGGCCGCAGGGATTTGCGGTTTGCTGGTCTGGATCTTTAACGGGACCTTTTTCGGCGGCCTGCTGATGGGGCTGATCGCATTTTTCCTGTTGGGCAAACTTTTCGTCTGGGGCGTGTGCCAGGGACGCGGCGGGCTGCGCGAGGATCAGGAGGTTCTGGGAGAAACCGCCAGGACCCGTCACAGCGCTGATCCCGATCCTGCCGAGGCAGGTATTCTTGGCCGTGCCGAACAGGCTGTGGTCGATGCGGGGCAGGCAATTGCGGCGACCGCTGCAGCCGCCGTGGACAAGGGCCGTGACGCACTGGACGACGATGACGATGATCGTGAAGATGATGATGATGATCGTGACAACGACGATGATGATGGACTGCTTGACCGCGCAGAGGATCGTCTGGAACAGGCCGGAGATGCGGTGAAAGAGGCGATGGGCGCTCTTGCGGTACGCGGCAAGAAGGCGCTTTCTTCTCTGACAGATAACGACGACGACCGCGAGGAAACCGCGACGGACGAACCGGGCAAAGACGGCAGGCGCAGCGGGACATCCGGCAGCGCCAATGCGGCTCAACCTGCGGCCCTCTATGATGCTCGCGTCAGTGAGGCTCCTGAGGCAGCTTCTGACGCGGGCACGGAAAGCACTAATGTTTCTCCCTCCGGCCAGTCGGCTATTCCTGCACGGGACAACCCGGCAGAGGATACCGCACCGGCAAAACCGGCCGGGAAGGCTAAGGCGGATAAACCGGCCAAATCCGACAAGAAGAAAAAGAGCGATAAGGCCGAAAAAACCGCAAAGGCCAAGAAATCAGGCAAAGCCGAGAAATCCGGCAAGTCCGACAAATCTGCCAAATCCGCCAAGAAGAAATCCGCCAAGAAAGTCGAAGCGGCCAGTCCGGCTGCGGCTTCCAGCGATGATCTAAAGGAAATCAAGGGCATCGGCCCGCAGCTTGAAGGCGTCCTGCATGAGAACGGTGTGACAAGCTTCTCGCAGATTGCCGGATGGTCCGACGCCGATATCGACCATTTTGCCGGGCTGATTGGCCGCATGGGTGGCCGCATTCGCTCGGATGACTGGGTCGAGCAGGCAAGAATTCTGGCGGCGGGCGGTGAGACCGAGTTCTCGAAGCGCGTCGACAAGGGTGAGGTCTATTGATGACGGATCGTTCGCCCCGTGATGCTGCGCAGCTTCGCCTTGCCGCCATTGTCATGGCGGCAACGGGGCTGCTGTGGCTGGCGGCGAACTGGGCTGGGCGGCGCTTCGGCTGGCCATCCGAATATGCGTTTCTCGCGGATCTCGCTGCGATAGGTGGTTTTGTCTGGTCGCTGCTGGTGACCTGGCGTATCTGGCGGCGCGGGGCGTCGCCAGGCAAAGAAGGATGATAACGGAATGCTGAAGGATCAGGACCGGATCTTTACCAACCTTTACGGTATGGGCGACCGCTCATTGAAGGGGGCGCAATCGCGTGGCTGTTGGGACGGGACCGCCGCTATCATCGGACGCGGGCGGGACAAGATCATCGAAGAGGTCAAGGCCTCGGGTCTGCGTGGCCGGGGCGGCGCGGGCTTCCCGACCGGGCTGAAATGGTCCTTCATGCCGAAGGAATCGGACGGGCGTCCGGCCTATCTTGTGGTGAATGCCGACGAATCCGAGCCCGCCACCTGCAAGGACCGCGAAATCATGCGGCACGATCCGCATACGCTGATCGAGGGCTGCTTGATCGCCAGCTTCGCGATGAACTCGCATGCCTGCTACATCTATATTCGCGGCGAATATATCCGTGAGCGTGAGGCGCTGCAGCATGCGATCAACGAATGCTACGATGCGGGGCTGGTGGGCCGGAATGCATGTGGCTCTGGCTGGGATTTCGATATTTACCTGAACCACGGTGCGGGTGCCTATATTTGCGGTGAGGAAACCGCGCTGCTGGAAAGCCTCGAAGGCAAGAAGGGCATGCCGCGCATGAAGCCGCCTTTCCCGGCGGGCGCGGGGCTGTATGGCTGCCCGACCACGGTTAACAATGTCGAATCCATCGCCGTTGTGCCGGAAATCCTGCGGCGCGGCCCGGAATGGTTCGCGGGCTTCGGTCGCCCGAATAATGCCGGAACCAAGCTGTTCGGCCTGACTGGCCATGTGAACACGCCCTGCGTGGTCGAAGAGGCGATGTCGATCCCGATGAAGGAACTGATCGACAGGCATGGCGGCGGCATTCGCGGCGGCTGGAAGAACCTCAAGGCGATCATTCCGGGCGGCGCGTCCTGCCCGGTTCTGACCGCTGAAATGTGCGAAACCGCGATCATGGATTATGACGGCATGAAAGAGCTGAAATCCAGCTTCGGCACCGCCTGCATGATTGTGATGGATCAGGATACCGACGTGATCGCCGCGATCTGGCGGCTGTCCAAATTCTTCAAACATGAAAGCTGCGGCCAGTGTACACCGTGCCGTGAGGGTACGGGCTGGATGATGCGCGTCATGGAACGTCTGGTGACGGGCGAGGCAGAGGTCGAGGAAATCGACATGCTCTTCGACGTGACCAAGCAGGTCGAGGGCCACACGATCTGTGCACTCGGCGACGCGGCGGCATGGCCGATCCAGGGGCTGATCCGAAATTTCCGCGAAGAAATCGAGGATCGTCTGAAGGCGAGGAAAACCGGCCGTATGGGAGCGATGGCGGCGGAATGATCCGGTCGTTCGCATATATGGCGGCAGCGCTTGCTCTGGCGGCCTGTTCGGATGCCGAGGAGGCAGGCGGTTGGGTGCTTTATCCTCCTCCGCCGGAGGACGCGGCATGAGCGTCGCAGGTCACGTTTTTCTGATGCAACCGTGTGATGCCCTGACGGGCGGGGCTCAGGTATCCGCCCTGTTTAGAGATCGGCCAACAGCTTGGAATGGGCTATGGCAGGATCTCTTTAAGCATGCGCGATGCTTTCTGGCGCTTTTCGTGTGGCTTCTGGGGGTGTGTACAAAACCGGTTACGCTGTTGCTCTTCTCAAGGGCATTACACAAATTTGCTGAGCGTTTCAGCTGGGTTGTCTGTGGGCGGAACGGTTTTCCCGTCTGGCTTCTGAAGGATAAAGGAAGTTTACGATGAACAAAACAAAAGAAGAACAGATGCTCCTCGAAGAAAGCGTCGAATCCGGTTTTGTCCAGGCAACTGGCAAACAGTATCGGCGTTTCTTTGCACGACTGCATGGCCAGTTTCAGTTTGATTGGTACTTTGAGATCGGAACAAATCGAGGGCGCAGTTTGCAGCATTCACGATCAAAAAGCGTGTCCGTTGATCCGCAATTTATAGTTGATATCAATGTAATTGGTCGCAAGCCGCAGTTGCATATCCTTCAACAAACGAGCGACGATTTCTTTGACAGCGACTTTCTGGGAAAGATGGGAATCCGACCTACAGTGTCCTTCCTCGACGGGCTGCACTGGTTCGAGTTTCTTCTGCGTGATTTCATGAACACCGAGGATGCGTCATCCGAGGTTTCCATCATCCTGATGCATGATTGCTGTCCCTTCAATAATCCCATGACCACACGGAATGAGACAGATCTGAAAGGACGTTTCTGGACAGGAGATGTCTGGAAGTTGATTCCTATTCTCAAAGAATACCGTCCGGACCTTCAAATGACTGTATTGGATCTCGCGCCGACCGGTGTGGTGATGCTTCAGGGGCTGAAGCCGGGTGATCGTCGCTTGCGAGACGCTTATGATGAGATCTTAGCGCGTTATGAACCCATGACGCTCAAGGAATACGGTGTGGATCGCTTCTTCTCGGATTTTGAGTTCACCGATTCGGCTCAGATCATGAACGAGGGTTTTCCCATGTTTCGTCCGCTCGCGATTGATGATGCGATCAAATCCAAAGCTGTGAGTGCATGATCGTGCTGAAGGGGTGGGTCAACCACGCGTTCACAAGCGGCTCACCCCTCTGTGTCGGGCCGCTTGCCAGCGGCTCTGATATTGCTGCCTTCATGATACAATGGAGGCATGAGAGATGACAAAACAGTTCTCGCTTGTTCTGGCCCTGAGCCTTGCCGCCGCGCCTGCCGCCGCGCAGGTGCCGATCTCGCAGGAACGATACATCAATGACCGGCTGATCGCCGCGCGGGTGGCGGATCGCGTGCGTACCGAATGCCCGTCTATTGATGCGCGGCTGGTCTATGCCTGGGGGCAGGCGCGGGCATTGAAGCGCTATGCGCGGGATCGGGGGTATTCGGACACCCAGATCGACGCGTTTCTGGACAGCAAACAGGACAAGGCCCGGATCTATGCCGCGGCCGAGGATTATCTGACCCGCAACGGCGCACGTAAGGGGGATGCCGAATCCTTCTGCCGGATCGGGCGTAACGAAATCGCAGGTAAGTCGGTCGCCGGATCGCTTCTGGTGGCCAGGTAAGGACAAACACATGGCAGATTTGCGGAAAATCATTATCGACGGCAGCGAAATCGAGGTCGATCCCAACCTGACCCTGATTCAGGCCTGTGAGCAGGCCGGAGTCGAGGTGCCGCGTTTCTGCTATCACGAACGACTGTCCATCGCGGGCAATTGCCGCATGTGCCTTGTCGAGGTTGTGGGCGGGCCGCCCAAGCCTGCTGCCTCATGTGCGATGCAGGTCAAGGATCTGCGTCCCGGCAAGGATGGCGAGCCGTCCGAGATCAGGACGAATTCGCCGATGGTCAAGAAGGCCCGCGAAGGGGTGATGGAGTTCCTGCTGATCAACCATCCTCTGGATTGCCCGATCTGCGATCAGGGCGGGGAGTGCGATCTTCAGGATCAGGCGGTCGCCTATGGCGTCGATTTCAGCCGCTATCGCGAACCCAAGCGCGCTTCCGAGGATCTCAATCTCGGTCCGCTGGTCGAGACGCATATGACGCGCTGCATTTCGTGTACGCGCTGTGTACGCTTTACGACCGAAGTTGCCGGCATCACCCAGATGGGCCAGACCGGGCGGGGCGAGGATGCCGAGATTACCTCGTACCTGAATGAGACCCTGAACTCGAATATGCAGGGCAATATCATCGACCTTTGCCCGGTCGGCGCTTTGGTCAGCAAACCCTATGCCTTCACCGCCCGCCCGTGGGAGTTGAGCAAGACCGAATCCATCGACGTGATGGATGCTCTTGGCAGCAATATCCGCATCGATACGAAGGGGCGCGAGGTGATGCGTGTCCTGCCGCGCAATAATGATGCGGTGAACGAGGAATGGATCAGCGACAAGACCCGTTTCATCTGGGACGGGCTGCGCCGCCAGCGTCTGGACCGGCCCTATATCCGCGAAAACGGCAAGCTGCGCCCCGCCGAATGGGGTGAGGCGCTTGCGGCGGCTGCCTCGGCCATGAAGGGCAAAAAAGTCGCCGGGCTGATCGGCGATCTGGTTCCGGCTGAGGCTGCCTATAGTCTGAAACAGTTGATCGAGGGGCTTGGCGGCAAGGTCGAGTGTCGGACCGACCGTGCGCGTCTGCCTGCCGGGAATCGTTCGGCCTATGTCGGCACTGCACGGATCGAGGATATCGACGATGCGCAGATGATCCAGCTTGTCGGGACCGACCCGCGCTCTGAAGCGCCGGTTCTGAATGCGCGTATCCGGGCTGCATGGACGCGCGGGGCGCAGATCGGGCTGGTCGGAAAGCCGGTGGATCTGACCTATCCCTATGCTCATGTCGGGGCCGATCGTGCCGCGCTGGAAAGCCTCAGCTCGCGCGAGATCAGCGATAAAACGAAAGAAAAGCCTTCTATTGTCATCGTCGGGCAGGGCGCGATCCGTGAAGCCGATGGCGAGGCCGTGCTGGCTCATGCGATGAGGCTGGCAGAGAACTCGAATTCGAAGCTTCTGGTCCTGCACACCGCCGCTGGCCGTGTCGGGGCGATGGATGTCGGTGCCGTGACCGAGGGCGGTCTGGATGCCGCAATCGACGGTGCCGAGGTGATCTATAATCTGAGCGCGGATGAGGTCGATATCCAGCCGGGTGCCTTTGTGATCTATCAGGGCAGCCACGGCGACCGGGGTGCGCATCGTGCCGATATCATCCTGCCGGGTGCCTGCTATACCGAAGAAAACGGCCTGTTCGTGAATACAGAGGGCCGTCCCCAGCTTGCCATGCGGGCCAATTTCGCGCCGGGTGTGGCCAAGGAAAACTGGGCGATCCTGCGGGCGCTTTCGGGTCAGCTCGATGCGGTTCTTCCCTGGGACAGCCTTGCGGCGCTGCGCCGGGCTCTTGTGAAGGACGTGCCGGTGCTGGGACAGATCGACCAGATCGCCGAGAATGAATGGCAGCCGCTGGATATTGCGGATATGGGCAAGGCTGATTTTCGCTATGCCATCGGTGATTTCTACCTGACCAACCCGATTGCGCGGGCCTCCGCGCTGATGGGAGAGCTTTCGGCAATGGCCGCCGCACGCAATGCGGTCGGTGATCTGGCGGCAGAGTAAGAGGGCGCGATGCGGCAGGTCCGTATCCTTGGTGGTTTGACTGTGACGGCTTTTGCCGTTCTGTCGGGCTGTACTCAGCCATCCGATGCCGGGCTGGCCGAACGGCCGCGATCCAAACCCGCAACCCTGCCGGTGCGGCTGGAAGGACCGACCGAGGATACCTCGATCCTCGGCGGTGTTTCGACGGCGAGCGGTGAGCTGCTGATTCTGGAAAATGACGGAACGGTGTCGCGGACTCCGGTCGATTCCGCGGAAGGGCGGCGCAGCCTGCGGCAGTCGGAAGAGGAAATGCGCGGTCTGTCGGAATTTCTGGTCGAGGATACTTCGATCAATGTGGCAGATCTGCCGAAGCCCCCCACCGCGCAGGAAATCGCGATGGAGGAATTTGCCGCCCGCCGTCAGCCGCTGAATCTGCCCGCGAATCTGACCGCCGCCCCGGAAGAAGCGTTTCTTTACGGCACGGTAAGGCCGGTATCCCGGGAAGAGGGCGGCAGCGCGGATATGTTCTCGGTTCTGGTCAATACGGATGAGGGGCTGGACGATGCCACCGCATTTGCCTATGCCGCCTGTACGCTGGCAGCTTGGTCACGCGATACCGGGACGCCTTATGCGCGTCATATCCGCACCATATCAAAGAGGCGTGGCGGCGTGCTGGCCTTGGATTCGATATTCGTCATGTCGCGCAGCCTGCCCTTGGGGCTGCAGATCATGGAACAGGAAGAGATCCTGCAGCAATGCAGGGCGAACGGGATCCCCGCCCGGGTAACGGTCGGGCCTGTGGAAGGGACGGAAGAGAATGGCTGAGTTCTGGGCATCACCGCTGGGTTACGCCATCATCATGCTGGGGCAGGGTCTGGCGATCATTGCTTTCGTGATGCTGTCGCTGGTCTATATGGTCTATGGAGACCGCAAGATCTGGGCTGCGGTTCAGATGCGGCGTGGACCCAACGTTGTCGGACCCTGGGGGTTGCTTCAGACCTTTGCGGATGCGCTGAAATATGTCTGCAAGGAAATCGTCGTCCCGGCCGGTGCCGATAAATTCGTCTTTTTCCTTGCGCCGTTCCTGTCGATGACGCTGGCGCTTGTCGCCTTCGTGGCCGTGCCTTTCGGTCCCGGCTGGGTGATGGCGAATATCAATGTCGGTATTCTGTTCATCTTCGCCATGTCCTCGCTTGAGGTCTATGGCACGATCATGGGTGGCTGGGCCTCGAACTCGAAATATCCGTTCCTTGCCTCGCTGCGTTCTGCCTCGCAGATGATTTCCTACGAAGTCAGCATGGGGCTGATCATTATCGGAGTGATCATCTCGACCGGCTCGATGAACCTCACTGCCATTGTCGAGGCGCAGCGCGGGGCCGGGCTGCTGAGCTGGTACTGGCTGCCGCATCTGCCGATGGTTGTGCTGTTCTTCGTCTCGGCTTTGGCCGAAACTAACCGCCCGCCTTTCGATCTGGCCGAGGCGGAATCCGAACTGGTCGCCGGTCACATGGTCGAATATGGCTCGACTCCGTATCTGCTGTTCATGGCCGGTGAGTATATCGCCATCTATCTGATGTGTGCGCTGATCTCGCTGCTGTTCTTCGGCGGCTGGCTGTCGCCCATTCCGGGGCTGCCCGACGGGGTGATCTGGATGGTGCTGAAGATGTGGTTCTGGTTCTTCATGTTCGGCATGGTGAAGGCGATTGTGCCGCGTTATCGCTATGACCAGCTTATGCGGATCGGCTGGAAGGTGTTTCTACCGCTGTCGCTGGCCTGGGTCGTGCTGATCGCAATATTCGCACGTTACGAAATTCTTGGCGGGTTCTGGGCTCGCTGGGACATGATGGCACCTGTCGGTGCCGCTGTTACTGGAGGCTGATGAAGAAAAATGTCGGAGCAAACCATCGCAACCGCGTTTGCGAAAGCCAGCGAAACCGACAAGGCGGAATTCGCCCATTTCCTGGCCGACCATGCGCTGAAAGAATCCGATTCGGCGCAGATACGCGCCCTTGTCGCCGCGTTTGACCGTTTCGTGGCCGAACGCCTGAAGGAGCGGTGATCATGGCATTCGATCTGGCCCGCGCGACGAAATATTTCCTGATGTGGGATTTCATCAAGGGCTTCGGCCTTGGCATGAAATATTTCGTGGCCCCGAAGGAAACCATCAACTACCCCCATGAAAAGGGACCGCTCTCGCCGCGCTTCCGGGGCGAACACGCCCTGCGCCGCTATCCCAACGGGGAAGAGCGCTGCATCGCCTGCAAGCTGTGCGAGGCGATCTGTCCCGCTCAGGCGATCACCATCGACGCCGAACCCCGCGCCGATGGCAGCCGCCGGACTACGCGCTATGATATCGACATGACCAAGTGCATCTATTGCGGTTTCTGTCAGGAAGCCTGCCCGGTGGATGCCATTGTCGAAGGCCCGAATTTCGAATTCGCGACGGAAACCCGCGAAGAGCTGTTCTATGACAAGGAAAAGCTTCTTGAGAACGGCGCCCGCTGGGAACCGGAGATTGCCCGTAACCTTGCACTGGATGCGCCCTACCGATGACTGATGCCTTCAATCGCCTGTTTCAGCAGATGATCCAGTCGGGTCAGGAGATGGCGCGGAGCTTCAATCCGGCGCTTGAGCATGTCGATACGAAAGCTTTCGAGAAGCTGATCCCGACAATGCCGGCCGATGTACTGGAAATGTGGTTCGGCAAGACCTTCAATCGCGAAGGTCTCGACGCCAAGACGCGCCTGCTTCTGACCATCGGTGCCATTACCGTTCAGGGCGCCATTGCCGAGCCTCAGCTTCGGCTGACCATCCGTCAGGCGATCGAGGCCGGAGCGACGAAGCGTGAGATTGCCGAAACAATTTATCAGATGAGCATGTTCGCAGGATTGCCCGCCATGCAGAAAGCACTTGAAATCGCCGCCGGCGTCTATGGCGAGGAGGACGAGGCATGATGATCTTCGCATTCTATCTTTTCGCCGTCATTGCCTGTGTTGCGGGCTTCATGGTGGTGATGTCGCGAAACCCGGTGCACTCGGTCTTGTGGCTGATCCTGACATTTCTCTGCGCCGCCGGGCTGTTCGTCCTGCAAGGGGCCGAGTTCATCGCCATGTTGCTGCTGATCGTCTATATCGGCGCGGTTGCAGTGCTGTTCCTGTTCGTCGTGATGATGCTGGATGTCGATTTCGCCGAATTGAGGGGAGAGCTTGCGCGGTTCCTGCCAATCGGGCTGGTCATTGCGCTGATGCTTCTGACCGTGTTGGGAATGAGCTTTGCGGGCTGGCAGAGCGCTGAAAATGCCGGGGATCTTCTGGCCGCGCCGATACCGGAAAATACATACAACACCAACTCTATCGGGCTTGTTCTGTATGATCGGTATTTCCTGGCCTTCCAGCTTGCCGGGCTGATCCTGCTGGTGGCGATGATCGGGGCAATCGTGCTGACGCTGCGCCATCGCCGCGATGTCAAACGGCAGAACGTGCTCAAGCAGATGTGGACCGATCCGAAGAAGCAGCTTGAGCTGCGCGACGTAAAACCGGGTCAGGGGCTTTGACGGCTGGCGGCTGGACCGCCATCGCCATTGGCATCGCAACGGCTGTGCTGGTGGCAAACGGATACTTCAGCGGGTGAAGACCCGAAGGGACAGAAACGATGATCGGATTGACACATTACCTTGTCGTGGGGGCGATACTGTTCGTCACCGGTGTTTTCGGCATTTTCGTGAACCGGAAGAACGTCATCGTCATCCTCATGTCGATCGAGCTGATGCTGCTTGCGGTGAACATGAACTTCATCGCGTTTTCCTCGCAGCTCAATGATCTGGGCGGGCAGGTCTTTACGCTGTTCGCGCTGACCGTCGCCGCAGCAGAGGCAGCGATTGGGCTTGCGATCCTTGTCGTGTTCTTCCGGAACCGCGGCACGATTGCCGTGGAAGACGTCAACGTGATGAAGGGCTGAGACGGACATGGAAAAGATCATCCTGTTTGCACCGCTCATCGGCTCTTTGATTGCCGGGTTCGGCTGGCGCGTGACCGGGGAAAAAGCCGCCCAGTATCTGACGACGGGTATTTTGTTCCTGTGCTGCCTGCTGTCCTGGATCGTGTTTTTCAGCTTTGACGGAGAGACCCGGCATATCCCGGTGATGGACTGGATCGTCTCGGGGGATTTCGTTTCGCAATGGTCGATCCGGCTGGACCGGCTGACCGCGATCATGCTGATCGTGGTGACGACGGTCTCGGCGCTCGTCCATCTGTATTCGATGGGCTACATGGCCCATGACGAGAATTTCACCGAGAAGGAAAACTACAAGGCACGGTTCTTCGCCTATCTGTCCTTCTTTACCTTCGCCATGCTGATGCTGGTGACTGCCGACAACCTGCTGCAGATGTTCTTCGGCTGGGAGGGCGTTGGTGTCGCATCTTATCTGCTGATCGGGTTCTATTATAAGAAGCCGAGCGCAGGGGCGGCTGCGATGAAAGCGTTCATCGTGAACCGGGTGGGTGATTTCGGCTTCCTGCTGGGGATTTTCGGGCTTTGGTGGCTGACCGGAACCGTCATGTTCGAGGAGATCTTCGCGCAGGTCCCCCAGATCGCGGAAACCTATGTGCGGTTCCTCTGGACCGATTGGAATGCGGCAAATCTTCTGGGTGTGCTGCTGTTCATCGGTGCGATGGGGAAATCGGCGCAGTTGCTGCTGCACACATGGTTGCCGGACGCGATGGAAGGCCCGACGCCGGTTTCGGCGCTGATCCATGCCGCGACGATGGTGACGGCGGGCGTGTTCCTTGTCTGTCGGATGTCGCCTTTGTATGAATTCGCGCCGGATGCGAAATTGTTTATCACCATTATCGGGGCCTGCACGGCGTTCTTCGCGGCAACGGTTGGGCTGGTGCAGAACGATATCAAGCGTGTGATCGCCTATTCGACCTGCTCGCAGCTTGGCTATATGTTCGTCGCTGCGGGTGTCGGCGTCTATTCGGCGGCGATGTTCCACCTGCTGACCCATGCATTCTTCAAGGCGATGCTGTTCCTCGGCGCCGGTTCGGTGATCCATGCGATGCATCACGAACAGGATATGCGGAATTATGGCGGGTTGCGGAAAAAGATCCCGCTGACCTTCTGGGCGATGATGATCGGGACGCTGGCCATTACCGGCGTCGGTATTCCGCTGACCACGATTGGTTTCGCGGGCTTCCTGTCAAAGGATGCGATCATCGAAAGCGCCTATGTCGGTAGTACATTCGCCTTCTGGTCGCTGGTGATCGCTGCCGGTTTTACCAGCTTCTATAGCTGGCGGCTGATGTTCATGACATTCTACGGAAAGCCGCGTGGTGACCATCACACGCATGACCATGCCCATGAATCGCCCAAGGTGATGACCATTCCACTTGGCGTTCTGGCCGTTGGCGCGGTTCTGGCCGGGATGGTCTGGTACGGAAGCTTCTTCGGCGACCGGGTTAACCAGTTCTTCCATATGGCCGGGGCAGAGGAAGCCGTCAGCGCCGAAGCGGAAACCGCTGAGGGCGAGGCATCGGGTGCAGAGGGCGCTGCCCCGGCACAGGCCGTCACGATCGTTGAAGCGAGCGGGGAAGCGGCGGCAGAAGAAGACCATGCTGCGGGAGGGCTGAATACGGATGTTCCGGCTCCGGTCGGCGGTGCGATCTATATGCACCCGGATAACCATGTTCTGCACGATGCTCATTACGCGCCGAAATGGGTCAAGGTCTCCCCCTTCATCGCGATGCTGATCGGGCTGTTCACGGCCTGGATGATGTATATCCGCTATCCCGAGGCACCTGCGAAATTGGCGGCGACTCAGCGTCCGCTTTATGAGTTCCTGCTGAACAAATGGTATTTCGACGAGATCTATGACCGCGTCTTCGTTCGCCCCGCGCGTTGGCTGGGCTGTTCGCTGTGGCAGGGCGGAGATGGCCGGGTTATCGACGGCGCGATCAACGGTCTGGCAATGGGCCTGATCCCGAGGCTGACGCGCTTTGCCGGGCGGCTTCAGTCGGGCTATCTGTTCCACTATGCGTTTGCGATGGTGCTTGGGATTCTGGCGCTGCTTGTCTGGGTTATGATGCGGGGGAGCATGTAAGATGACCAATATCCTCTCGATCATCACCTTCCTGCCTCTGGTCGCGGCGCTGATTCTGGCCGTGTTCCTGCGCGGCGACGATGAGGCCTCGCGGCGCAACGCCAAATGGCTGGCGCTGATCGCCACATCGGCGACCTTCCTCATTTCGCTTTATGTGCTGTTCGGCTTCGATCCCGCCAATACAGGCTTCCAGTTCGTCGAGGACCGGGTCTGGATCATGGGGCTGCGCTATAAGATGGGCGTGGACGGGATCTCGATCCTGTTCGTGATGCTGACCACCTTCCTGATGCCGCTGACCATCCTGTCTACCTGGGAGGTCGAAAATCGCGTCAAGGACTACATGATCGCCTTTCTGGTTCTGGAAGGGCTGATGATCGGCGTGTTCACCGCGCTGGATCTGATCCTGTTCTATCTGTTCTTCGAGGCAGGGCTGATCCCGATGTTCCTGATCATCGGCATCTGGGGCGGGCAGAACCGGATCTATGCCGCGTTCAAGTTCTTCCTGTATACCTTCCTCGGCTCGGTTCTGATGCTGGTGGCGATGATCACCATGTATCGCGCCGCCGGAACCACGGATATCGTCCAGCTTCTGGAGTTCGATTTCTCATCGACACCGTTGCACTTCCTTGGCTGGACCATTTTCGGCGGATTGCAGACGCTGCTGTTCCTGGCCTTCCTGGCATCGTTTGCCGTGAAAATGCCGATGTGGCCGGTCCATACCTGGTTGCCGGATGCTCACGTGCAGGCACCGACGGCGGGTTCGGTCGTGCTGGCGGCTGTGCTGCTGAAAATGGGCGGGTACGGCTTTCTGCGCTTCAGCCTGCCGATGTTCCCGGTCGCGTCAGAAATTTTCCAGCCGGTGATTTTCTGGCTGTCCGCAATTGCGATTGTCTATACTTCGCTGGTCGCGCTTGCGCAGACGGATATGAAGAAATTGATCGCCTATTCCTCCGTGGCCCATATGGGCTATGTGACGATGGGTATTTTCGCCGCCAATCAGGTTGGCGTTGACGGCGCGATCTTCCAGATGTTGAGCCACGGCTTCATCTCGGGGGCGCTGTTCCTGCTGGTCGGCGTGATCTACGACCGGATGCATACGCGCGAGATCGACGCTTATGGCGGCCTGGTGAACCGGATGCCGAAATATGCGCTTGTGTTCATGTTCTTCACGATGGCGAATGTCGGGCTGCCCGGCACGTCCGGCTTTGTCGGAGAGTTTCTGACCCTGCTGGGAACGTTCCGCGAAAATACCTGGGTTGGGCTGGTCGCGGCGACGGGTGTGATCTTCTCGGCGGCCTATGCGCTCTGGCTTTATCGCCGGGTGACGCTTGGTGCGCTGATCAAGGAGAGCCTGAAATCCATCACCGACATGACGCCGCGCGAACGCTGGATCTTCGTTCCGCTGATCGTCATGACGCTGTGGCTGGGTGTCTATCCGCGCGTCGTCACCAATATTACCGGGCCGAGTGTGGAGGCTTTGGTGACCAATGTCGCCGCAGCCACCGCCGATATGCCTGAAGATCCGGCTGCGTACCGCGTTGCCGAAGCCACTGCCGAGGCCGATGCGGCCGCGGCTGAGCACTGAGAGGACCGTCATGACTTCGCTCGACTTCACGATCATCATGCCGGAAATCCTGCTGGCCGTATATGCGCTGCTGGCGCTGCTGGCGGGGGCCTATCTGGGCAAGGACCGGATCGCCCGCACGCTGCTTTGGGTGACGGTCGGGGCCTTTCTGGTTCTGGCATTCTATGTCGGCATTGGCCGCCCCGCCGAGGGGGCCGCGTTTTTCGACATGTTCATCGCGGACGGGTTTTCGCGCTTCTGCAAGATCCTGATCCTGACAGCCGCCGCCGCGGTCATGGCGATGAGCGCCGATTACATGGACCGGCGCGGCATGCTGCGTTTCGAATATCCGATCCTGATCGCGCTTGCCGTTTGCGGGATGATGTTCATGGTCTCTGCCGGGGATCTGCTGATCCTGTATCTGGGGCTGGAGCTGCAATCCTTGTCGCTTTACGTGGTGGCGGCGATGCGCCGCGATTCCGTGCGGTCGTCCGAGGCCGGGCTGAAATATTTCGTTCTGGGCTCGCTCAGCTCGGGGATGCTGCTTTACGGTGCATCACTGGTCTATGGCTTCGCGGGGACGACGAATTTCTCGGGGATCATTCAGGTGGTCGAGGGCGGCAATCTGCCGGTCGGGCTGCTGTTCGGGATGGTGTTTGTCATCGTTGGTCTGGCCTTCAAGATCAGCGCCGTGCCGTTCCATATGTGGACGCCTGATGTGTATGAGGGATCTCCGACGCCGGTGACGGCTTTCTTTGCAACCGCACCCAAGGTTGCCGCAATGGCGCTGCTGGCGCGGGTGCTGACCGATGCGTTTGGCCGTGTTCCGGGCGATTGGGGACAGATCCTGGCGGTGCTGGCGGTGCTGTCGATGTTCCTGGGGTCGATCGCGGGTATCGGCCAGACCAATATCAAGCGTCTGATGGCCTATTCCTCGATCGCGCATATGGGATTTTCGCTGGTCGGACTGGCTTCCGGGACTGCGCTTGGTGTGCAGTCGATGCTGATCTATATGGCGATCTATGCGGTGATGAATGTCGGCGTGTTCGCATGGATCCTCTCGCTGGAGCGTGACGGTCAGCCCGTGACCGATCTGGCCAGCCTGCATCGGTTTGCCTCGGCGCAGCCTTTGAAGGGTTTCGCCGTGCTTATCCTGATGTTCAGCCTTGCCGGTGTACCGCCGATGCTGGGGTTCTTCGCGAAATTCGCGGTGCTTACGGCGGCTGTGGATGCCGGGATGGGCTGGCTTGCCGTGCTTGGTGTGATCGCCTCTGTGATCGGTGCGTTCTATTATCTGCGCATCGTCTATTACATGTATTTCGGCAAAGAAGCCGAGCCGGTGGGAAGCCGCATGGGCGTGGTTTCCTATGGTCTGCTGATTGCATCCGCAACGGCGGTTCTGCTTGGCTCGATCACCATGTTCGGTGTGGACCGCGCCGCGGGCCGTGCTGCGGAATCGCTGATGATCGTCGATACGCTTTCCCCTGACAGCACCGTCGCAGCGGTCGTGCCGCAAGGTGACTGATCTGGAGACCTGGCCCGAGGGCGTGGCGCGGCATATTCTGCAACGCTGCGCATCCACCAATGCCGAGGCGCTTCGGCTTGCTCCGCAGCTTGCGGGATCAGCATGGATTCTAGCGCATGAGCAGACGGCGGCGCGCGGAAGGCGCGGCAGAAGCTGGGCGATGCCGAAGGGCAATTTCGCGGCCTCTCTGGTGGTGAAGCCGGTGGGCGACGTGAATCAGGCGGCACTGTATTCCTTCGTGGCCGCGCTTGCCTTGCAGGATGCGTTGGTCTCGGTATGCGGCCCGTCTGCGCGGCTGGCGCTGAAATGGCCGAACGATGTTCTGCTCAGCGGCGGCAAGGTTGCGGGCATCCTGCTGGAAAGCACGGGGCAGGGGGACGGGATCTCGGATCTTGTGATCGGGATCGGCGTCAATCTGGCTGACGCCCCGCCGCCCGAGCCGCAAGCCGCATTCGCACCTGTCAGTGTCAGGCAAGAGACCGGCATCATCGTCACGCCGGAGGAATTCCTCGATCTGCTTGCCCCGGCATTTGCAGCATGGCAAAAACGTCTGCAGACTGAAGGTTTCGATCCTGTGCGCGAGGCATTTCTGGCCCGCGCGGCCAGATTGGGGGAGATCATCACGGCGCGGACCGGCACGGAAGAACTGACAGGACGGTTCGAGGGCATCGATTCCTCGGGCGCTCTGATCCTTGGCACCGGCAATGGCCGGCAATCCGTGCCCGCAGCGGATGTGTTTTTCTGATGCTGCTTTGTATCGATACCGGCAACACCAACACCGTGTTTTCCGTCTGGGACGGAGAGCGCTTCCTGTCGCATTGGCGCATCGCCACTGATCACAAGCGCACCGCTGACGAATATTACGTCTGGCTTCAGACGCTGATCTCGCTGACCCATTTCGAACTGGACATCGACAGTTGCATCATCTCATCCACCGTGCCGCGCGTCGTGTTCAATCTGCGTGTGCTGTGCAACCGCTATTTCAACACCCGCCCGCTTGTGGTCGGCAAGCCCGATTGCCTTTTGCCCGCAGAGCCTCAGATCGATCCGGGCGCAAGTGCCGGGCCGGATCGTATCGTGAATGCCTGGGCGGCCTATGACCGGCATGGCGGCGATCTGATCGTGGTCGATTTCGGTACGGCGACGACATTCGATGTGGCGGGGCATAATGGTGCCTATATTGGCGGGGTCATCGCGCCGGGCGTTAATCTCAGCCTTGAGGCGCTGCATATGGGGGCGGCAAATCTGCCTCATGTCGATGTCACCAGACCAACCAACCGGAATGGCAGCGAAACCGTTATTGGCACCAATACGGTGACCTGCATCCAGTCGGGGATATTCTGGGGCTATATCGGGCTGGTCGAGGGAATTATCCGCCGCATTCGGGATGAGCGCGGGCAGGAAATGAAAGTTATTGCGACCGGAGGACTTGCGCCCCTGTTCGAACAGGGGACAGATGTTTTCGACAATATCGAGGACGATCTGACGTCACACGGGCTCCGGCTCATCTATGATTATAATATGGAGGCGGGGAATGTCTGACCGGCTAATCTATCTGCCGCTTGGCGGCGCGGGCGAAATCGGCATGAACGCCTATGTCTATGGCTACGGCCCCAAGGGAAAAGAGCGTCTGATCCTTGTCGATCTGGGCGTCACCTTCGGCGATATGGATTCGACCCCCGGCATTGACCTGATCATGGCCGATATCGCCTGGCTTCAGGCCAATAAGAACCGGATCGAGGCGATTTTCATCACCCATGCGCATGAGGATCATGTCGGCGCGTTGGGCCTGCTGTGGGACCGGCTTGAACTGCCGGTTCACTGCCGCCTGTTCACCGGCACGCTGGCCCGCATGAAGATGGAAGAGCGTGGCTTGCCGACCGATGCGGTCAAGATACATGAGCCGCGCCCCGAGGTGATCACCGCCGGACCGTTCAAGGTTCAGTTCATGCCGATCAGCCACTCGATCCCCGAAAGCTCGGCTCTGTTGATCGACACGCCTGCCGGGCGGATCGTGCATACGGGCGATTTCAAGCTGGATGGCACGCCGGGCGTCGGTGAGGCCTTCGATCCGGTGCTCTGGCACGAAATCGCCGGAGAGGGCGATGGCGTCAAGGTTCTGACCTGCGATTCGACCAATGTGTTCAGCCCCAATCCCGGCCGGTCCGAGGCATTGCTGTCGAATCCGCTGCTGGATTTCGTCATGGTGCAGCCCAATATGGTCGTGGCCACGACATTTGCCTCCAATGTGGCCCGGGTGAAGACACTGGCCGAGGCAGGCGTGGCCGCCGGGCGCAAGATCTGCCTTCTGGGCCGCTCGATGCGGCGCATGGTGCAGGTGGCCGAGGAAACCGGCGTATTGACCGGTTTTCCCAACACGATCAGCCCCGAGGACGCCGCCGATCTGCCGCGCGATAAGGTCATGCTGATCGTGACCGGCAGCCAGGGTGAGCGGCGGGCGGCGACGGCTCAGCTTGCGCGGGGCTCTTATCTGGGGATCCGGCTGAAAGAGGGCGACAGCTTCCTGTTCAGTTCTCGGATCATCCCCGGCAATGAGCGCGGTGTGATCCGCAATATGAACCAGTTCTCGGAAATTGGGGTTGATGTCTATGACGCGGATGACGGGATCTATCACGTCTCGGGCCACGCGAACCGCCCCGATCTTGAGGCGGTGCATGATCTTCTGAAGCCGCAGATCCTGATTCCGATGCATGGTGAGCATATGCATCTGCGCGAACATGCCGGGATCGGACGCGGCAAGGGGATTGCCTCGATCGTGGCGACCAACGGAACGGTTGTCGATATTACCGGCGATACGCCTCAGATCGTGGATGAGGTTGAAAACGGACGGATCTATCTGGACGGCAATGTGCTGATCGGCGCGATGGACGGCGTTGTCCGTGACCGCATTCGCATGGCGCTGAACGGTCATGCGATGGTCAGCGTCATTATCGACGAAAACGACAATCCGTTCCCCGATGCCTGGGTCGAACCGATGGGTCTGCCAGAGCGGGGACGCTCGAATCAGCCCGTCGCTCAGATGATCGAGGGCGAGTTGTCCGAATTTCTGGAATCGGCAGATGCAAAGACAGTTGCCGACGATCAGAAGCTGGAGGAAGCTGTCCGCAAGATTACCCGCCAGGTGACGATGGAAGAGATCGGCAAGAAGCCCGAGGTCACGGTCATTATCAGCCGTCTCGCGCCCTGACAGAGGGCCCGCTTCATCGCCTGTCAATGCGGGGGATGTATGAGGAGGGCCGCGCATGTTCCTGTTTCTGGCGCTGAGCACCCTGGCGTTGGTGATGTTCTCGACCGGGCTTTCGCTGCGCGGTCGTGATTTTATCCGTATCTCCAGAATGCCCGAAGCCGCTATCCCGGGCCTTGCCCTGCAAATGCTGGCGCTTCCCGCCATTGCCTTTGTGATCGGAACGGCTCTGCTGCCTACCGAGGGTCGTGCGGCGCTGATGCTTGTCGCGATGGCGCCCGCAACGATGGCCTGCCATGTGCTTGTCGGCCTTGCCGGAGGCCATATCGGCCTTGCACGCTGCATTACTGCATGGTCCTCGGTGCTGGTCGTCCCCGTCATGCTGCTTTTCTGGACCGGCGGACAGCTTGCAGAGGTCTGGCAGCCGCTTCTGCTGGTCTACCTTCTGCCGCTTCTTCTTGGGCTCCTGCTCGCCGCACGCATGTCATTTTTGGCGGTGCGGATCGAGGGCAGGCTGACCATGCTCGGTTCTGTCCTGACAGGGATTGTGGTGCTGGTCACACTCGTAACCCGGACAGGTCGGGATGATCTTGTCATGGTTCCGGTATTGGTGCTGCTGGCTGCAATCGCCGTTTGCGCAGGCTGGCTGACGGGCCGAAGATCCGGCGCGGGCCGGGCAGAGACGCTGGCGCTGTCACTTGCCATGCAGAATATCGCTTTGCCGCCTGGCATCGGTTTGGCCGCGGGCAATGGGCCATATGCGGTTACCGCGGCTTTCTATGGAATCGCCATGTATCTCGCGGCCTTTTCCGTGCTCATCATCCGCGCAAGACGCCGCTGAGAGCTTGACGCGGCAACAAGCTCTTGCCACATGCTGCACCCCATGTCCGACAAGCCCTTCGATCCGAACCCGACCCATCGCAATTTCTATGGCCGCCGCCGTGGAAAGACGCTGCGGCCCAGTCAGAAGGGCTATCTGGCCGAGGATCTGGGCCCGCTTCAGCCGAAAGGCATCTCGATTGCGGATAATCCCGAACGCAGGCCTGTCTCGCCAGCCGAAATTTTTGGGGATGACCGGCCGGTCTGGCTTGAGATTGGATTCGGCGGCGGAGAGCATATGGTGCACATGGCCGCGACCTATCCCGGGGTCGGTGTGATCGGCTGTGAGCCCTATATCAACGGCGTTGCCATGCTGGTTGGAAAAATCAAATCCGCTGCTGTCCAAAATGTCAGCGTCCATCCGGGCGATGCACGCGACATGATGGATGTGCTGCCGGATGGGTCGGTGGCGAAAGCGTTTCTGAATTACCCCGACCCGTGGCCCAAAACCCGCCACCACCGCCGCCGCTTCGTGACGCCGGAACATCTTCTGCCGCTGCACCGCGTTATGGCTCCCGGCGCGGAATTCCGTGTCGCGACCGATATAAAATCCTATGTCCGCCAGACGCTTGACGAAGTTCCCCGGGCCGGATTCGAACTGGAGAGTCTGCGGGCCGGGGCGTGGCCGGACTGGTTGTCGACACGCTATGAACAAAAAGCCCTGCGCGAGGGCCGTTCGCCGACCTATATGTCATTCCGCAGGATCTGATGCCGGACCGGGGCGCTGCCCCGGACCCCGGGATATTTGCGCCAGGATGAAGATCGGCGTTCTGTCGCGACGGCCCGGCAGCAGTTTGGGCCAGTGACGGGCGACCGGACAGAACGCTTTCACCCTGGGCGGTCATCGGCGTCCCCGCCTGTACCGCCCGCCCGGAATAGCGCGAACCGGTTTCATCCTGGTTAAAATATCCCCGCCGGAGGCGTTATGTCCGCTCTGCTTCCTTGGCACGGTCCCAGAGGGCGTCCATCTCGGCGAGGGTGGATTGTTCGGGACGACGGCCTTCTGCTTGCAGCGCGGCCTCGATAGCGCGGAACCGGCGGGTGAATTTATCGTTTGCCGCGCGGAGAGCCTCTTCTGGCTCAATGCCCAGATGCCGTCCCAGATTCACCATGACGAAAAGCAGATCGCCATATTCTTCGGTCATATCTGCGTGATCTCCGCTGTCACGCGCTTCGACCAGTTCGGCGGTTTCTTCGGTGATCTTGTCCAGCACATCCCCGGCACCGGGCCAGTCGAACCCGACCCGTGCGGCACGGTTCTGAAGCTTCAGGGCGCGGGTCAGGGCCGGCAGGCCAAGCGCCACGCCATCCAGCACACCTTTTTCTGCCTTGGCGGCGCGTTCGGCGGCTTTGATCGTTTCCCAGTCTGCGACTTGCTGTGCCGCCGATTTATCGCGCGATTCATCGCCGAAAACATGCGGATGGCGGTCGATCAGCTTGTCCGAGATCTTTGCTGCAACGTCAGCAAATCCGAACATACCCTTTTCAGCGGCCATTTGTGCGTGAAACACCACCTGAAGAAGCAGGTCTCCTAGCTCACCGGGGAACTCGTCCCAGGCTTCCCGGGAAATTGCATCTGCGACCTCATAGGCTTCCTCGATTGTATAGGGCGCGATTGAGGCGAAATCCTGCTCGATATCCCAGGGACAGCCTTTTTCAGGATCGCGCAGCGCCGCCATAATGTCGATGAGGCGGGTGATTTCGGTCTGGTTCCGGTCCGTTTCGTTCATTCTGGTCCTCCTGCGGCAGTGAAGCCGTGCCACAGCACTGCGCCTGAGTCCATCTTTGGAGGTGAGGAACCGATATCTGTCGGCAGGAGGCCCCCGGCTTCCTTGCCAAGCGCGTCCGCGAAGATTAGGTTGCGCCGCAATTCCGGGGCGTGCTGCCCCGACATATGCCCGATCTTTCCGAAAGGACCGTCAATGTTCGTTTCTCCCGCTTATGCGCAAGCCGCCGGCCCCGGTGGCGGTTCGGCGATCTCCTCGCTGGTCATGATGGCTGCGATTTTTGGGATCATGTATTTCCTGGTCCTGCGTCCGCAGCAGAAGCGTATGAAACAGCACCGTGAGATGGTTTCGGGGCTGAAGCGGGGGGATCTGGTGGTGACCCAGGGCGGTCTGATCGGCAAGATTACCGATGTGAAGGACGAAGAAGTCTCGGTCGAGATCGCACAGGGCGTGAAGGTCCGTGTGGTCCGTTCGACGGTTGCTCAGACGATCGACAGGACCCCGCCTGCCGCTGCCAATTCTTAAGGCCCTGCCGACATGTTGGACATCCCGCTTTGGAAACGCGTCCTGATTCTGGGCGTGGTGGTCATCGGCCTCGTCTGGGCCATGCCGAATCTGTTCTATTCCCGGGTCGAGGCGCATAATGATGCGCTTGCCGCGGCAGAAAGCGCAGGTTTCGTGACCGACGAACAGCAGGCCGCGATCGATCGCTGGCCGGGCTGGCTTCCCAGTGGGCTGGTCAATCTGGGTCTGGATCTGCGCGGCGGTGCGCATTTGCTGGCCGAGGTTCATACCGAGGATGTCTATAAATCGCGCATGGATTCGCTCTGGCCCGAGCTGCGCCGCACTCTGGCCGCTGAACGCGATACGGTTGGTGCGGTGCGCCGGGTGCCGGGTCCCGAGGATGAGCTTCATGTCGAGATCGGAAACCCCGACCAGATGGCCCGCGCGGTAGAGGTGGCCCGGGCGCTGTCCTCTCCGGTCGTGTCGCTGACCGGCGCGGGCCAGTCGGATATGGAGTTCAGTGCGTCCGGCAATGTGTTGACCGTGCGCCTGTCGGATGCCGAGAAATCGGCGACGGATGACCGGACCATTCAGCAGTCGCTGGAAATCGTTCGCCGTCGCGTCGATGAGGTCGGGACGCGTGAACCGACCATTCAGCGTCAGGGCGAAGACCGGATCCTGATTCAGGTGCCTGGCATCGGCTCTGCGGCCGAGTTGAAAGAGCTGATCGGGACCACGGCGCAGCTGACCTTCAATCCCGTGATCCAGAGCGGCTCTGACCCTGACGGGCGTCCGGGGCTTGGGAATATCATCCTGCCGGCGCAGGAGCAGCCGAATTACTATTACACCGTCGAGGAAGCCCCTGTCGTCACCGGCGAGGAGCTGACCGACGCCACGCCGGGCTTCGACCAGAACGGTCAGCCAGCGGTGAATTTCCGCTTCAATCCTTCGGGGGCACGTAAATTCGGGGCCTATACAGCGGCGAATATCGGCCAGCCCTTCGCCATCGTTCTGGACGGAGAGGTGATCTCTGCGCCGGTCATCCGCGATGCGATTACTACGGGTTCGGGACAGATTTCCGGTGCTATGGATGTCGCGGGGTCGACGCAGCTTGCGGTTCTGCTGCGCGCCGGGGCGCTTCCGGCTGAACTGACCTTCCTTGAGGAACGCACGATCGGGCCGGAATTGGGGCAGGACAGTATCGACGCGGGAAAGATCGCGTCGATTGTCGCGATTATCGGTGTGGTTGCCTATGTCGTGGCAAGCTATGGCGTGTTCGGGGTGTTCGCCTCGGTTGCGGTCATGATCAACGTGATCCTGATCCTTGCCTTCATGTCGGCCATCGGGGCGACGCTGACCCTGCCCGGCATTGCCGGGATCGTGCTGACCATCGGCACGGCGGTGGATGCGAATGTCATCATCTATGAGCGGATTCGCGAGGAATTGCGGCGCGGCAAGCGGGTGGTGACATCCATCGATACCGGCTTCCGCGAGGCGATGTCGGCAATCATCGACGCCAATGTCACGACCTTTATCGCCGGGCTGGTCATGTTCTTCCTCGGCTCGGGTCCGGTGAAGGGATTTGCCGTGACGCTGACCATCGGGCTTGCAAGCTCGGTCTTCACGGCGATTTACCTGACACGGCTGATGATCGTATTCTGGCTTGAGCGCCGCAAACCGAAGCAACTGGTTCTCTGAGGGGGATATTATGGCATTCCGTCTGAAACTCGTCCCCGACGAAACGAAATTCGATTTCTTCCGCTATCAGGTCTATACTTTCGGGTTGTCGGCAGTGCTGATGGTGCTTTCAGTCATCGTGCTGCTGACGATGGGGCTGAATTTCGGCATCGATTTCCGGGGCGGCACGACGATCCGCACCGAAAGCACCACGGCCTTTGATATCGGCGAATATCGCAGCGCTCTGGACGGGATCGAAGGGATCGGCGATGTCTCGATCACCGAGGTATTCGATCCGACCTTCGGCGAGGACAGGCATGTCGCCCAGATCCGTATCGGCTCGGTGGAAGACACCGAGGCGATGACGCCCGAACAGATTTCGGATGTCGAGACGGCGCTGAAAGAGGTCGATCCGAATGTCACCTTCGCGGCGGTTGAATCGGTCGGCCCGAAAGTGTCGGGCGAGCTGATCAAGACGGCTGTCTATGCGGTGCTTGCGGCCTCTGTTGGGATCTTGCTGTATATCTGGATGCGCTTTGAATGGCAGTTCGCGATTGGCGGCGTCGTTGCGATCATCCATGACGTGCTGCTGACAATGGGAATTTTCGCGGCGTTGCAGCTTCGCTTCGATCTTTCCACCATTGCTGCTTTGCTGACCATTCTGGGGTATTCGATCAACGATACGGTGGTCGTGTTCGACCGGCTTCGTGAAAACCTGATCAAGTACAAGACCCTCCCGTTGATCGAGGTGATGAACCTCTCGGTCAATGAAACCCTGTCGCGCACCGTCATGACGGCCGTCACTACGGCCATTGCGCTGACCGCGATGCTGGTTCTTGGCGGGGATGTGATCCGTGGCTTCGTCTTCGCCATGTTGTGGGGGGTAATCGTCGGGACCTATTCCTCGGTCTATGTCGCGAAGAATATCGTGCTGTGGCTTGGTGTGAACCGTGATTTCTCGAAGCCCGATCCCGATGCGCTGCCCGAGCAGTTCAGGGAATCGCCCTGATGCAACTGACCGATGCCCAGTATCCGAACGGGGCGTTGCCCGTGGATGGCTATGGAACGGGTTTCTTCAGGATTAACGGCAAGCTGCATGAAGGCGGCATCGTCGTTTCGTCGGCGCAGGGAGTCGTAAGCTGGGGCGGGCTTGCCGACCGGGCGCCGGTTCTGGCGCTTGGCGGGCATGTGGATGTGCTGTTCCTTGGCATGGGCGCGGATATCGCCATGCCGCCCCGCGATCTGCTGAGCGCTCTCGATGAGAAAGGCGTGATGGCCGAGGCAATGTCGTCGCCCTCGGCTGCACGCAGCTATAATGTCTTATTGTCAGAGGGCAGGCGGGTTGCCTGCGCCCTGATCCCGGTATGACTTTGCTCTCCGTCCATCAGCTTGCCGTGTCGCGCGGTGGGATGCGGACGGTCGAGGGCATAGGCTTTACGCTGGATGCGGGGCAGGCTCTGGTTCTTCGCGGGCCGAACGGGATCGGCAAGACAACGCTTCTGCGCACGATCGCAGATCTTCAGCCGCCTGTCTCGGGCCGGATAGAGCTTGCGCCCGACAGTGTCGCCTATGCCGCACATGCCGATGGTCTGAAATCCGCGCTGAGCGTGCGCGAAAACCTTCTCTTCTGGGCGAAAATCTTCGGGCGCGATCAGGTCGATCATGCAATAGCGGCAATGAATCTTGCGGAACTGGCCGACCGTCCGGCGGGAGCGCTTTCGGCGGGACAGAAGCGTCGGCTGGGTCTGGCGCGATTGCTGGTGACCGGCCGGGCGCTTTGGGTTCTGGATGAGCCGACCGTGTCGCTCGATGCGGATTCGGTGCAGCTTTTCGCCGGGCTGATCCGGGCGCATCTGGCGCAGGGCGGGGCTGCGCTGATCGCGACCCATATCGACCTTGCGCTGCCAGAGGCGAAGATCCTCGATCTGACCGAATTCCGCGCCCGTCCCAAGCGCAGCGGTTCCGCCCCTGCCGGATTCAACGAGGCGTTCGCCTGATGGTCCCGCATCTTGATCATCGCGGACCGGAGAACCTCCGGTGATCGCCCTTCTGCTGAGGGATCTGAAACTGGCAACCCGCGCGGGGGGCGGGTTCGGGCTTGGATTGGCCTTTTTTCTAATCGTCTGCACGCTGGTTCCCTTTGGCGTCGGGCCAGAGGGTGAGATACTGGCGCGGATCGCCCCCGGCATCCTCTGGGTGGGGGCACTGTTATCCTGCCTGCTGTCGCTCGACCGGATTTTCGCTCTGGATCACGAGGATGGCTCTCTGGACCTGCTGGCGACCGCGCCGATCCCGCTGGAAGGGGCGGTTGCGGTGAAGGCACTGGCGCATTGGCTGACGACCGGGCTGCCTCTGACGGTGGCGGCCCCGGTTTTCGGGGTGCTGCTTCATCTTCCGCCTGAAGCGATGCTCTGGCTGGTGGTTTCGCTGCTGATTGGCACGCCCGCCCTGTCGATGCTGGGTGCGTTCGGGGCGGCGATCACTGTGGGGCTGCGCCGGGGCGGCCTGCTGCTGTCGCTTCTGGTGCTGCCGCTTTACGTCCCGACGCTGATTTTCGGGGCCGAAACGGTGCGGGCGGGTTCCTCCGCTCTGGACCCGACAACGCCGCTGGTTTTCCTTGCCGCGATCACGCTGCTGACCGGAGGGCTGATCCCTTTCGCCGCGGCTGCGGCATTACGTATCAATCTGCGGTAAAGACTTCGCCAGCGAAACCGGGTAAGGACTTCACCCTGACCCCGCTCCGCGCTAGGAACAGCCCATGTCGATCTGGGAATATGCCAACCCCGTCAAGTTCATGCGCAGCTCGGGCATTGCACTGCCCTGGGTCGTGGCAGGCGCGGCATTATGCACCGTCACCGGGCTGATCTGGGGCTTTCTGACGCCCGAAGATTACAAGCAGGGTGCGACGGTCAAGATCATCTTCATTCATGTCCCGGCGGCACTCATGGCGATTAATTGCTGGCTGATGATGCTGGTGGCCTCGCTGATCTGGCTTGTACGACGTCACCATGTCAGCGCATTGGCCGCAAAGGCCGCCGCGCCGGTCGGCGCCGTGATGACGCTGATCGCGCTGATCACCGGCGCGATCTGGGGACAGCCGATGTGGGGGACGTGGTGGGAATGGGACCCGCGCCTGACCAGCTTCCTGATCCTGTTCCTGTTCTATCTGGGCTATATCGCGCTGTGGCAGGCGGTCGAGGACCCTGACAGCGCCGCCGATCTGACCGGAGTCCTGTGTCTTGTCGGGTCAGTTTTTGCGCTGCTCAGCCGCTATGCGGTCAATTTCTGGAATCAGGGGCTGCATCAGGGCGCGTCCCTGTCCGTCGCGCCGGGCGAAAGGATGAGCGCGGTCTACCGCTATCCGCTTTATCTGACCATGCTTGGCTTTTTCCTTTTATTTCTGGCGCTGCTGCTGATCCGGACCCGGACTGAGATCCGGATCCGCCGCGTCGCCGCTCTTCAGGCACGGGAGGCACGTCAGTGATCGAGTTGGGAAAATACGCGGGAACCGTCCTGTCAGCCTATGGGATCAGCCTTGCGCTTCTGGCCGCGATCATCTGGCAAAGCGTGGCCCGCAATGCCCGCGCCCGTCGCGCTCTGGCTCAGCAGGAGGGCAAGCCCGATGCGCGTTAAGCCTCTGATGCTGGTGCCGCCAGTCCTGTTTCTGGCGCTTGCCCTGATCTTTCTGTGGGGGATGGGCCGGGATGATCCCAGTGCGCTGCCCTCGGCCTTTATCGGACAAGAAGCGCCGCCTCTGCCCGAGACTACCCTGCCGGGCTATACAATGCTGACCGATGAGATGTTGCGGCAGCCCGGCGTGAAGCTGGTGAATTTCTGGGCAAGCTGGTGTCCGCCCTGCCGGGCCGAGCATCCCACGCTGATGGAGCTGTCGAAACGCCTGCCGGTCTATGGCGTGGATCTGAAAGATAAGGAGTCCGACGCGCTGCGTTTCCTTGAACAGGACGGCAACCCATTCCATGCCGTCGCCACCGATCCGAATGGTCGGGGCGCGATTGACTGGGGCGTGTCCGCACCGCCCGAGACCTTCATTCTGGATGGAGAGGGCAGGGTCCTTTATCGCCATGCCGGCCCGCTGATCCGCGAGGATTACACCAACCGTTTCCTTCCCGAACTGGAAAAGGCATTGGCGGCTGAGGGTGGCTAATCCCTGGTTTCCAGATCGGTCTGGATCCATTCCGGACCGTGATGGATATCCACGGTTTTCAGCTTTCCCGGCCCCAGATTGCTGAATTTATGCGGCACATTTGCCGGGCCGACCAGAACGTCTCCGGCTTCGGCCTCAATGACGGTGTCGCCGATCTGATAGCGTCCGCGACCTTCCAGCACGATGAATGTCTCGGCATAGGGATGGACATGCAGCACCGGTCCCTGTCCGATTTCCTCGGTTTCATAGAAAGCAAGCGTCGCATCCGTTCCGGCGTGGATACCTTCCAGCCTGCCGCGCCATGCGCCGGGTTTATAGGCCCAGTCATCACGGGTGAACCGTCGGGCTGAATCGTTGTGTTTGTCGTCCATCATATCCTCGCTCAGAAAGGCACGTCATCGCCCGCGCCGACTGGCTGGACATAGCCTGCCTTGACGTTCTTGAACCCGGCGGGGAATTGGATCGTCAGAGTATCCTCGGCGATGCCCATCACCGTGCCTTCGCCGAATTTCGGATGGCTGACCGTATCACCAACGCTGAACCCCACGGCCTCGGCGTCGATCACCGTCGCGGCAGGGGCGCGGGGCTTGGCCCGCATATCTCCGCGCGAGGCCATGCGTTTCCAGCCGGGCGAGTTATAGACATCCGCATGCGCCGCGCGGTTCTGCATCGCCGCCCCGAAATCGGTCCCCGCCGCCATTGCGGCCCCGCCATAGCCCTGACCATACAGGCCGGGCGCGGTCAGCACCTCGACATGTTCTTCGGGCAGTTCGTCGATGAAACGTGAGGGCAGAGAGCTTTGCCACTGCCCGTACATCCGCCGGTTGCCCGCGAAGCTGATCGTTGCCAGCTTCTCGGCGCGGGTGATGCCGACATAGGCAAGACGGCGTTCCTCCTCCAGCCCTTTCATGCCGGTTTCATCCATGCTGCGCTGTGACGGGAACAGCCCGTCCTCCCATCCCGGCAGGAAGACGATGGGATATTCCAGACCCTTCGCGGCATGCAGTGTCATGATCGACACGGCGTCCTGCGCCTCATCATTGTCGCGATCCATGACAAGCGCGACATGTTCCAGAAACCCCTGAAGATTGTCGAATTCCTCAAGCGCCTTCACCAGTTCTTTCAGGTTTTCCAGCCGCCCCGGCGCGTCGGGCGATTTGTCGTTCTGCCACATGGCGGTATAGCCGGTTTCGTCCAGAATCCGCTCGGCCAGTTGCACATGATCCGCCTGCGGGTCGAGCGCATCTGCATGGAACCGGCCCATCGCCTGTACAAATTCGCGCAGATTCGCCAGACCCTTACCGCCAAGCAGTCCGTTCGCCACCACGGATTGTGCGCCAATCAGCAGAGGCTCGGCCATTTCCCGCGCCTCGGCCTGTATGACCTGCATCGCCTTGTCGCCGAGGCCGCGCTTGGGTGTGTTCACGATACGCTCAAACGCGAGATCGTCCGAAGGGCTGACCGCCAGCCGGAAATAGGCCATTGCGTCGCGGATTTCTGCCCGTTCATAGAAGCGGGGACCGCCGATCACGCGATAGGGCAGGCCGATGGTCAGAAATCGGTCCTCGAAGCCCCGCATCTGATGCGAGGCCCGCACGAGGATCGCAACATCGTTCAGATCATGCTTGCCGACGCTGCGCCGCGTGCCCGAATGGAAATCCTCGATCTCTTCTCCGATCCAGCGGGCTTCGGCCTCGCTGTCCCAGTGGCCGATCAGCCGGACCTGATGCCCGCCCTCGGATTCGGTCCATAGCGTCTTGCCCAACCGGCCCTTGTTCGCCGTGATCAGACCAGAGGCCGCGCCAAGGATATGCGGCGTGGATCGGTAATTCTGTTCCAGCCGGATGACCTGAGCGCCGGGGAAATCACTTTCGAAGCGCAGGATATTGCCGACCTCGGCCCCGCGCCAGCCATAGATCGACTGGTCGTCATCGCCCACACAGCAGATATTGCGATGGGCCTGCGCCAGCAGCCGCAGCCACAGATATTGCGCGACATTCGTGTCCTGATATTCGTCGACGAGGATATAGTGAAAGCGGTTCTGCCACTGCGCCAGAATATCGGGATGCGCCTGAAACAGTGTCACGCAATGCAACAGCAGATCGCCGAAATCCACCGCGTTCAGCGCCAGCAGCCGATCCTGATAGGCGCGGTAAAGCTGCACGCCCTTGCCGTCGAAACCGGCACCTTCGTTACGGGAGACCTTATCCGGCGTCAGTGCCCGGTTCTTCCAGCCATCGATCAGCCCGGCCAGTTGCCGTGCGGGCCAACGTTTTTCGTCGATATTCTCGGCGGCGATCAGTTGCTTCAGCAGACGCAGCTGATCGTCGGTGTCCAGAATGGTGAAGCTGGTCTTCAGATGCAGATCGCCGCGCCCGATCAATTCGGCATGGCGGCGCAGGATCTTCACGCTGACGCTGTGAAACGTCCCCAGCCACGGCATTCCCTCAACCGCCTCTCCGAGCAGTCGCCCGATCCGGTCGCGCATTTCCCGCGCGGCCTTGTTGGTGAAGGTCACGGCCAGAAGCTGCCCCGGTCGCGCCCGTCCAGTGGAAATCAGATGCGCGATTCGCGTGGTCAGCGCCCGGGTCTTGCCGGTCCCCGCACCCGCCAGCATCAGCACCGGCCCGTCCAGCGTTTCCACCGCCTGACGCTGAGCCTCGTTCAGCCCGTCCAGATAGGGTGGCGGGCCAGAGGGCATTCCCATCGCACGCTGAGACAGGCTCAGTCGCTGCTCTGCCGCTTCGAAAGGGTCTGAATCGTCATGACTGGTCATGACGGCAACATAGCGGCTTGTTCATCCGCAGCAAAGGGGTGTTCCTGAAATGTTCGAAATGCATGTCGAGACTTGCTGGCAAAGGGGTCCTGCACTGAATGGCAGGTTTTGTCTGGGCGGATTGCCGCGTTGCTCTTGTTAAAAATGACTGCGACAAGGAAATCAGTAACGAAAAGTTAAGGGACAGGTTCCGATGTGTCGCGATATCCGTAATTTTATCATTCCGGTGGTTGCCGGGCTTTCGATTGGTCAGCCAGTACAGGCCTTGGCTCAGGAAACCGCCGAGCGTGGGATATGCGGTCAGCCGCAGGTCCTGAACGCGGCCAGCCTGTCGCTTGAGGGCGTACCCGAGGAACTCGTCGGTGAGTTCGTCAAGCTGGAGCGCAGCGAGCCGCGCTATATCGAAATCAGCCTTGCGCAACGGGCTGAGTTGACCTTCGCGACACGCGGTGCCGAGGCCGACACTGTGCTGATGCTGCTGAACAGTGCTGGCGAGTTTATCGATTCAGACGATGATGGCGGGGAAGAGCTTGATTCGCGTCTGGTGACGGCGCTGAATCCGGGTGATTACTGCCTTCAGGTCTCGAAATTCGGCGATTATGAAGTGCTTTCGACCGATGTGCCGGTGACCATTGCCGCCGCCGCGGGACCCGAACCCTGCATGATCTCGGCAGGCCGGCGTTTTGAGCTCGGCCCTGACAGCGAGGCGATTATCGCCACGGATGTGCTGACCGATAAGGCGGATTTCGTGCTGAAACTCGCCCCCGGAACCGGGGCACAGATTCTGGCGAAAAGCCCGGTTTTCGATACATATCTGACGCTGGAAGATCAGGACGGCGCCGTCATCGATGAAGATGATGACGGGTTTCAGGGTACGGACAGCATGATCGAACTGAGCCCTGCGGATGGCGGGGCGGAATATTGCATCAGGCTCAGCAGCTATGACGACGATAACGGGATCTATGCCCTGTCGCTCAGCCCGGTGACTGAACAGTAACATCAATGCAGGCCGGGGCGTCAGCCCCGGTGTTGCAGGCTGGCAAAGGTGGTCGGGTCCAGACTGTCCTGCGCGAAGGTCTCGCCATTAACCAGCATTGACACGGCGTCATGGCTGTGCAGCGATTCCTGATGGCTGGCGATGATCCGGAAATCGCCCACACGCGGTTCCGCGATCAACTGTTCTGCAAAGCTGCGCACAGCGTCCTCGACGAAGATCGGATTGGCCGCGTTAAGCTCGGCAAAGGCCTGTTCGTCCTCGCGCTTGACCATGACCTGAGTTTCCGTCGGCACGGCGCGGCGGCAAAGCTCGATCATGTCTTCGAACCAAAGCCGGTCGGGGCCTTCCATCACCACGGAAAGCCGCGCCACGGAACGCTGAGAATGCGGCGTCGCCAGACGGCCCCGGCTTTCTCGGGCATGTTCGGACAATTCCAGCGAACAGGGGCAGGTCGAGGAATAGACATAATCCAGATGCATGATCCGGCGGCGCAGTCCGTCATGCTCGATCAATTCCTGCGCGATGTCGTAATATTGCCAGCCCGTCAGCCCCGAACGCAGCGAGTCAACCCGCATCGGATAGGACAGCCGCATCTGGATCCGCGCATCCATGCTGTCCAGATCGTCCTTGTAATCGTTCAGAGCGGTTTCCAGCACATCCATGCTGAATTTCTTGTCGGCATGCGCATAGAAGCTGCGCATGATGCGGGACATGTTGATGCCCTTGCGGTCGGCCTCAAGACTGACCGTGCCGGTGACGCTGGTTTCCAGCGCGATCTCGCCGCCATCGCGGGTCTGATAGCGGATCGGCAGGCGGAAATTGGAAATCCCGACATGCTGGATCAGGACATTCGCGCCGACGATCAGGCTGGCCGGGCCGTTCTGCAGATCGGGCAGGCTGGCCTTGTATTGCGGATCGACCTTGAAATCGGCGTCATATTCCCGCGCAAGCGCAGGGTAGAGCGTGGGGGGACGAGGCGTGTTCAAGGTGCGGCTCCTTTTGTTCGCGCCTCAGCATATATGTTAATTTTTTCGGAGCCAAAGAGTTCCCGGTGAAGAGAGGACAAGCTTCCATATCCTCGCCGGTTTGCGTCAGATTATCCCAAAGCCCGCTTAAGATCCGCGATCAGATCGTCAGGATGCTCCAGCCCCACGGAAAGCCGCACCAGCCCCGGAGAGATCCCCAGCCTTGCGCGTTCTTCCTCGCTCAGCCGCTGATGGGTCGTGGTCGCGGGATGGGTCACGATGGATTTCGCATCGCCCAGATTATTCGAGATCAGGACCAGTTCCAGCCGGTTCAGCACCTCGAACGCGCCATCCTTGCCGCCGACGATCTCAAGCGCCAGCATGGTGCCGCCCGATCCCATCTGCGCCATCGTCAGTTCGTGCTGCGGATGGTTCGGCAGGCCGGGATAGATCAGTTTCGACAGTTTTTGATGCCCGTTCAGCGCCTCGGCGATCGCCTTGGCACTGTCGGCCATCGCGCGGACCCGCAGATCCATCGTGGTCAGTCCGGTCAGCATCAACCAGGCGTTGAACGGGCTGATCGCGCCGCCGGAATGCTTCAGATAGGGTTCCGCAACCTCGCGGACGAATTGTTTCGTGCCGCAGACGATACCGCCAAGCGCACGGCCCGCGCCGTCGATATGCTTGGTTGTCGAGTAGATCACCACATCCGCACCCTGTTCCACCGCATGGGAGAAAACCGGCGTCGCGAAGACATTATCGACGATGACCAGAGCGCTGTGGCGATGCGCAATCTCTGAGACAGCGGTGATATCCACCACCTCAAGCGTCGGGTTGGACACGGATTCGAAGAAAACCGCCGTGGTTCCCTCGCGGACCGCTGAGCGCCACTGATCCAGATCGGTGCCGTCCACCAACGTGACCTCGATCCCGAAACGCTGCATCACATCCAGCAGATACAAGTTCGAGCCGAACAACGCCCGCGCCGCGACGATATGGCTGCCCGATTTGCAGATCGCCATCAGCGTGCCATTCACTGCCGCCATGCCGGATGTGGTCGCGAAAGCGTCCTCGGTCCCTTCCAGCGCTGCCACGCGGTCCTCGAACATCCGGTTCGTCGGGTTGCCATAGCGGGCATAGATGAACTCATCCTCGCCCGCTTTCTGGAACCGTGCCTCGGCCTGTTCGGCACTGTCATAGGCGAAACCCTGGGTCATGAACATCGCCTCGGCCATCTCGCCATACTGGCTGCGACGGGTTCCGGCGTGGACCGCAAGGCTGCGCTTGTGCAGATTGCTGTTGTTCATGATGAGCCTCTTTTGTTGAGCTTTCGCGATACGCCGGTGCCACAGCTTTGGCAAGGATCGTGGGCCTTCCCCCTGCCACTTGCCGCGCTCGCCGCTTTGTTGCAATTCCGCAACTTCAGCCCGCTCTCTGCGATATGTCTACCATATGTTGTGGAATGTCACGGCTCTGTCACAAGGCGGTCATTCCAGTGTCGTGCGGCAGATCTAAGCGGCAAGCGACGGAAACTGCACGCGATATTGATCATGGCTATCGTGCCGCTCAATGCCGACCAGCCGATTCCGCCGGGGCTGCTGCACCGGGCGGCAAAGCTGCCTGCGGGTGCGCCCGTTATCGTCATGGTGCATGGGTACCGCTATTGCCCCTCGCATCCCGACCACGATCCGCATCGCCATATTCTCGGCCTGAAACCCAGCCTTCCGGGCGCGAAGCGGCTGCGTTCATGGCCGCGTGCGCTCGGGTTCAGTTCTGACGGCAATGAGGGGCTTGGTATTCCCTTCGGCTGGCCGGCCCGGGGCAGGCTGGCAAGTGCATATCGCCGTGCGGGACAGGTCGGCCGCGATCTGGCGCACAGTATCGAGGCGCTCTCTGACGCGGCCAACCGGCCCGTGCATGTGATCGGTCATTCGCTTGGTGCGCGTGTGGCACTTCAGGCGATGGTGGCCTCGAAATCCGGCAGTATCGGGCGGCTTATCCTGATGGCGGCGGCTGAGTTGCGTATCGAGGCAGAGGCGGCAATGACCAGCCCTGCCGCTCAGCAGGCCGAGATCATTAATGTCACCTCACGCGAAAACGATCTGTTCGATCTCGGGCTGGAATTGCTGGTCGGACGGGCCCGCAAACCCGCGCTTGGGCTGGGTCTGTCGCA
The DNA here is from genome assembly GCF_027913215.1 of Paracoccus aerodenitrificans. Taxonomy (GTDB): domain Bacteria; phylum Pseudomonadota; class Alphaproteobacteria; order Rhodobacterales; family Rhodobacteraceae; genus Paracoccus; species Paracoccus aerodenitrificans. Next base: position 2,246,458 of record NZ_CP115784.1, on the reverse strand, counting down.
GCCGCGCCGGAACTGGCTGGATCTGCAGATCGACGCGCCCGATGTGCGCGCGAGCCTAGCGGATCTGGGCTTCGATATCGGTGCCGATGTTGCGCGGGCCTGCCACTGGTCGCCCTATCTGCGCGAAGGTCTGTTCGATTTTTATCGCGTCGCGCTTGGTCAGCCCTGGGCGCTGCCGCTGCCGCTGCTGCATGCGCATCTGCCGGTCGGTCAAAGCCCCCGCTGGTCGCGCCTGCTGGAGATGCCCCGGCGGCGTCAGTCTTCCTTCTCAAGCGCATAACGGTTGAACAGACCGGCATTGCCCATAAAGAAAACGAACATGATGACCGGCAGGCCGAAGGTCTTGAAATTGACCCATGCCGTGTCGGACATGGTCCGCCAGACAAACTCATTCGCGACAGCCAGTCCGATGAATAACAGAACCATGCGGCGGGTCAGCTTCATCCAGCCCTCATGCTGCATGGGCAGCGCCTCGCCCAGAACCAGCTCAAGCCAGTTGCGTTTAAGCATCAGTCCCAAGCCCAGAAGCCCGGCGAAAATCGCATAGATCAGCGTCGGTTTCATCTTGAAGAAGCGGTCATCGTTCAGCCAGATGGTCAGCCCGCCAAAGACCACGACCAGTATCAGCGTCATAAGCTGCATCGCCGAGAGCTTACCTGTCAGCCGCCAGAGGGCCAGCATGGACAGCGCCAGCACCGGCACGAACACCATCGTCGCCAGCACGAAACCTTCATATTCGGTGCTGCCAATCGTGACAGGGCGGTTCCGCATCAGCATATAGACGGCGAAAAAGGCGATAAGCGGGCCGTATTCAAGCGCGATCTTGAGACCGGGTTTGATCTGTTTCATTCCAACTCCTTGCGGCACCTCTCTGGTCGGTGCCGTATTTCATGACGACCGTGCCGGAGGCAATGGCTGTGATCAGCCGCGCATATCCGGGTTCAGTCAAGCCGGACGGCAGCGAAAATCTCTCCAGGATAGGGGCCCTGCATTTCCTGTACGATCAGCGCGTGGCGGGTATCCTCGGGCAGGTCCTGCGCATTTCCCGCCCGCAGCGTCACGGTGAGCCGCAGCGGAACGCTGCCGTCCCATTCTGCAAGAATATCGCTGGCCACGACGATATTATACATTCTCAGCGTCTGCCCGGCATTCTCTCCGGCCCCGATTGTCACGGTCCGGTCGGGAAGATAGCGCACCAGTTCCACCACCAGATCAGGCGGCAATTGCATCCGCGGGGTCAGTTCGATTTCGACGCTCGGACCGGATTCGCGGCGCAAGATGTCGATGCGTCCGCCCTCGGCCAGCTCACGCTTGATCGCGGTCATCAGATGGGCCGGGCGCATATCGTTAATGCCCGATTCGCCACCGACGATGATTTGCGGTGTGAACAAAAGGCGCGATCCCCGTGCAAGGTTATAGGCTTTCTGCCGCAGGCTGAACTGGGGCCGTGCGAAATCGTCGCGCCAGCCCAGATAGTCCCAGTAATCGACATGCCAACTGAGCAGCAGAACATCGTTGCGCCCGGTCAGATCGGCCAGCATATCGGTTGCGGGGGGACATGCCGCGCAGCCCTGCGCTGTAAACAGCTCGACCACGACCGGAGAAGGTGTGCGCGGACCCTCAGGAGCCGCCATTTGCACGGCCTGTCCGCGACGGGGCGAGGGCGTCGCAGCTTCCGGGACCGCCCGACGGGTCGTGTTTTCCGGCGCGGAAAAAGCAGCTTCGGCGTTTGTATCCGTGCTGCGGGCAGGGGCCTCGGCATTCCCGGCATCATCACCGTTCAGCGCATCGAACACCGCGTTAACGTCATCCATGATATCGGCATAGCCGCGATCCGCCTGAGCCTGACGATCCCGTCCGGGATCATCCTGTCCGCTTTGCGCCACAGCCGGAACGGAACCTGCGCAAAGGGTAAAGACCAGTATCGCTGCTGAAATGACGCCTGAGCTTTTCATGCCCGTCTTTTCTAAGATGAGAAGCGCTATGGGGATAGGACATCGGGGCGCGAAACCCAAATCAACGCTGTGTGACGCAACCTTCGTCACGGTCGCGTTGCACTTGTGCAACAAGTGAATTTTCAGTATGCAATTGCATACAAATACGCGTCGGCCACTTGAAACGAAGCTCGTAATGGTCCATCTGACAAGCGAAACGACTGCCGTACCCATCAAACCGACAGGGAGCGCTTTATGCCTATCGTCACCGGAACCGACACCGCAAAAACCCGCCGCACACTCAGTGCGGGCGGGCAGAGTGTAGATTATTATTCCATCCCCGCCGCGACCGAAGCCGGTCTCGGCGATTTTTCCAAACTGCCTGCTGCACTGAAGGTGGTGCTGGAAAACATGCTCCGCTTCGAAGATGGCGGCAAGACGGTCAGCACGGACGACATCAAGGCCTTTGCCGAATGGGCAGAGAAGGGCGGCAAGAACCCCCGCGAGATCGCCTATCGCCCGGCCCGCGTTCTGATGCAGGACTTCACCGGCGTTCCGGCTGTGGTTGACCTTGCAGCGATGCGTGACGGGATCGTGGCACTTGGCGGGGATGCACAGAAGATCAACCCGCTGAACCCGGTCGATCTGGTCATCGACCACTCGGTAATGATCGACGAATTCGGTACGCCGCGCGCTTTCCAGCACAATGTGGAACGCGAATATGAACGTAATATGGAGCGCTACACCTTCCTGAAATGGGGTCAGAAGGCGTTCAACAATTTCCGCGTGGTTCCCCCCGGCACCGGCATCTGCCACCAGGTCAATCTGGAATATCTGGCTCAGACCGTCTGGACCGACAAGGACCAGAACGGCAAGGAGGTCGCCTATCCCGATACGCTGGTCGGCACGGACAGCCACACCACGATGGTAAACGGTCTGGCGGTACTAGGATGGGGCGTCGGCGGGATCGAGGCCGAGGCCGCGATGCTGGGGCAGCCGATCTCGATGCTGATCCCCGAGGTTGTCGGCTTCAAGATCGACGGTGCGCTGAAGGAAGGCGTCACTGCGACCGACCTCGTGCTGAAAGTCGTACAGATGCTGCGTGAACATGGCGTTGTGAACAAATTCGTCGAATTCTACGGCGACGGGCTGTCAAACATGCCGCTGGCCGACCGCGCCACCATTGCCAATATGGCCCCCGAATACGGCGCAACCTGTGGCTTCTTCCCGGTAGACGACGAAACCCTGCGCTATCTGGAACAGACCGGCCGCGACAAGGATCGCATTGCTCTGGTCGAGGCCTATGCCAAGGAAAACGGCATGTGGCGCGACGAAGGGTATGAGCCGGTATATTCCTCGACCCTGCAATTGAATCTCGATGATGTGGTTCCGGCGATTTCTGGGCCCAAACGCCCGCAGGACCATACGCCTCTGGACACCTCTGCCAAGGCGTTCTGGGATCTGGTCATGGGAGAGCGTTTCAAGGACGAATCCGAACGCGCTGAGATCCGTTGGGACGCCGATGGCGGCACCCGTGAGCCGGGCTATGTTCCGGGCGGACGCCATAAGGGCTTCTCGGAAGGCTCGGTCGAAGGGGAGGATTACAAGCTGCATGACGGCAGCATCGTGATCGCCTCGATCACCTCCTGCACCAACACGTCGAACCCTTACGTGCTGATCGCCGCCGGTCTGGTGGCCCGCAAGGCGCGTGAGCTGGGTCTGGACCGCAAGCCTTGGGTGAAAACCTCGCTGGCACCGGGATCGCAGGTCGTGTCGGAATATCTGGAGGCCGCTGGCCTTCAGGAAGATCTGGATGCGATCGGGTTCAACCTTGTCGGCTATGGCTGCACAACCTGTATAGGCAACTCGGGCCCGCTTCAGCCGGAAATCTCGAAATCGATCAACGAAAACGATCTGATTGCCGTGTCGGTCCTGTCCGGCAACCGGAACTTCGAAGGCCGGATTTCGCCTGATGTCCGCGCCAATTATCTGGCCTCGCCGCCTCTGGTTGTGGCCTATGCGCTTGCGGGCGACATGAATATCGACCTGACCCGCGATCCGATCGCGCAGGACAAGAACGGCAACGACGTTTACCTGAAGGATATCTGGCCCTCATCGAAAGAGGTCTCGGATATGGTTCACAGCGTTGTCACGCGTGAGATGTTCCAGGAAAAATATGCCGATGTGTTCAAGGGTGACGAACGCTGGCAGGCGGTGGAAACCACGGATAACGAGGTTTACGACTGGCCACCGACCTCGACCTATATCCAGAACCCGCCTTACTTCCAGGGCATGTCGAAAGACCCCGGCGAGATTGAGGATATCAAGGGTGCCCGTGTTCTGGCGCTGCTTGGCGACATGATCACCACCGACCACATCTCGCCCGCCGGTTCCTTCAAGGAAAGCACGCCGGCCGGGAAATACCTGACCGAACGGCAGGTCCCCCCGCGTGAGTTCAACTCTTACGGTTCGCGCCGTGGTAACCATGAGGTCATGATGCGCGGCACCTTCGCCAATATCCGCATCAAGAACGAGATGCTGGACGGCACCGAAGGCGGCTATACCAAAGGGCCGGACGGGAAAGAGACCTCGATCTACGATGCGTCGATGGCTTATCAGGATAACGGCACTCCGCTGGTCGTGATCGGTGGTGAGCAGTATGGCGCAGGTTCCTCGCGTGACTGGGCGGCCAAGGGGACCAATCTTCTGGGCGTCAAGGCTGTGATCGCGGAATCGTTTGAGCGTATTCACCGCTCGAACCTGATCGGCATGGGTGTCATTCCGTTCGAGTTCACCGATGGCGACACCCGCAAGACGCTGAACCTGACCGGCGCTGAGCAGATCACCATTGAGGGTCTGGGCGATGTCAAACCGCTGGAAATCGTCGATGCGCAGATCAAGTATGCGGATGGCACCGAAAAGACTATCAAGGTCAAGGCGCGCATCGATACCGAGGTCGAGATCGAATACCTCAAGAATGGCGGCGTTCTGCACTATGTGCTACGCAACCTTGCGGCGGCCTGAACTTCAGCCGTCTGAAAGCTGAACATGAGGAAACCCCCGGCTGTTGTGGCCGGGGTTTTTTCCTTTCGTGGCTCAGTCGCGGAACAGCGCCTCGATCCGGGTAGCTTCGGCATCCAGTCCCCAGGGTGGGTTCACCACGAACATCCCCGACCCGATCATGCCGTGACCGGGTTTCGCGGGCGGAAACCGTATCTCCGATGTCAGCGCGTCGGGAAAAGACGATTGCAATTCGCGGATCATGCCTGCCTGACGCTGATCGTCCCGCAGCAGCGGATACCACAGCGCCAGAATCCCGACATTCCATTTGCGCGAAATCGACTGAAGGAATCCGGGAATCGCCGCGTAATCGGCTTTGACCTCATAGCTGGGGTCGACCAGCATCAGCCCGCGTCGTGGGGTGGGAGGGCTCACCGCCTGCGCCATCGCGAATCCGTCTTGACGATAGAGCTTTGCTGTACCGGCGACGTTGTTCAGCGCGTCGTATTCCGCCGGATGCAGCTCGGCCAGATGGGCGCTGTCACCATCGCGCAGGAAATGCTGAGCGATCAGCGGTGAACCGGCATAGGCACTATCCCCATATCGCGTTCTGACGGCCATCAGGGGCTGCATCAGCGGATGGTCGGCGGAAAGCCAGTTTCCTGCTTCTGCCCGCGCGATACCCGCATCGGCTTCGGCGGTCTTGCGGGCCTCGGCTGCGCTCAGATCGTAAAGACCGCGCCCGGCATGGGTTTCGATATAGCTCAGCGGTTTGTCCTTGCCGGTGAGATAGTCGAGCATCCACGCAAGCAGGGCATGTTTGTGCAGATCCGCCGCGTTCCCGGCGTGATAAATATGCTGATAGGATAACATCCGCCCTTATCTCCCGGCTTTGCGGAAAAGAAAAGCGACGGCGCCCAGGGAGGAGGAGGGGCGCCGCCGCATCAACGCTGGCCCAGGGAGGAGGAGGGGCCGCGTATGGGTTGCGACGCAGGCAGGGAGGAGGAGAGCCTGCATCGCTCACGCCAGCCCCGGGGAGGAGGAAGGGGCTGCGTATAGGGTGCGACACAGGCAGGGAGGAGGAAGCCCGTATCGCAAACATCCGACCCCGGGAGGAGGAGAGGGCCGAACGTATTCTATTTAAGCGGTGCCCCCACAGGGAGGAGGAGGCAGGGGCACCGCTTTCACCACGAAACCCAGGGAGGAGGAGAGGGTTCCGTCGTATCTGGCGGTGGCGCCTCCAGGGAGGAGGAGGGGAGGCGCCACCTTAACCCGGACCCAGGGAGGAGGGAGGGTCGGGTATGGTTATTCCTTACTTGCCCCAAGCCGCTTCGGTCGCGATCCGGGTAATCATGCTGCGGCTGATGCCCAGATCGTTCAGTTCACGATTGGACAGAGCGGACAGCTCATTCACCGTCTGGCGATAGATCGCGCGGCGGGCGCGTGCTTCCTGGACGCGCACAATCAGCCCCATGATACCGGTGCCGGCTTTGCGCTCTTCGCGGACGGTGCGGTGCAGAGTGTTGGTCGCAGTCATTGTTCTATCGCTTCTTTATCCGTTTCGACGATGCAGCCCTTCCGCGTCGTCGTTGTGAACAAGATGGCCCGAATGCTGCACTTGCACAACCGGGTATTCCGTCAATGCTGCTATGCAGCAAGCGCAATGGAATGGGTGCTTCACTGACATGTCTAGGATATCTGGTATGAACAAACTGATAAAATGCGGGTAGCGCTACGCAAATACTGACGTTTTGAACAGGTTTTGCAGACTGCCCTGCCGCCGCGTTCGTCACATAGCTTCATATTCCAGAAAGGTTCCCGTGACGCTGCGTCAAAAGCATGGGGTAACCTATATCGAATTTTGGCCCGGAATGGCGTCGTGCGGAGGTTTGGTGGTTGCCAGACAGTCTGCATATGGCTGGTAATCCAGTGTCAGCATCTGTTTCGGCAATTTTAAGGCATCTCGGCCCGCTAAAGCATCGATAGGCCAGTGCGAATCCCGAATCAAGCCGGAGTCGCTGCTGTCGGCAGGTGCGGAGTAAAGTTCATATGCGGGGCTTTCGCTGGAATCTGGCGGATCAACCAGCAGGACAGCTACATCCTGACGCGGCGTATAAGAAGGCGCATAGGCCACGGGATTTTATGGGAACCGGAGGGCACGAAAACGAATCACCGCGCCGTGAGAGAACGTGATCCGGACGAATCGACCCGGTTTCAGCGGCCTATTATCCGTAATCCGATCGGTGAACAGAGATTTCTGGGAAATTTTGGGAAATTGTCATAGATGTGCTCTGCGCACAACATTTAGTATAAATTGTAAGTATTTTGTCTAGTGGTATGCCGTCTTGACGTCTTGTATTCGAATGTTCCCGAACCGTTCACGGCGACTCACATCTGCTCACGCTCTGCCTGCCCATTATTTTCCATTGCTTCCCATGAATTCCCGTGGCATCACGTTTTTACGGAGACGGGCTTAAGGGGCGACCAAGACCCCGAAGGCGATAGCAGGCTTCATACAGGCACCCGCTTCCGGACAAGACGGTCCCAAACGTGCGAGCAGCACCTCCCCCAAGGTGGCACCAGGGACCGGCCCGCCAACGAGCGGGACCCAGAGATGGGAACGAGGGCGGCGGATCGGGCGGTGGCAGCGGCCCGGTCCGCCTTTCTTTTCCGGCTCCGGGAAAGAGGGACAGGATCGAAGGAAAGGCTTGCCGGTGGCGCGCAAGTTCAGAGGCTCGGAAGAGGTAAAGGTGGATGGCAAGGGTCGCATGTCGATCCCGGCCCGGTTCCGCCGTATCTTCGAAGCCGGCGATCCTGACTGGAAACCATCGGAACGCACCCGGATGATCGTGGTTTACGGTCCCGAAAGCTGGAAGAAGCTGGAATTCTACACTGTCGACGCCGCAGACCGCATTGATGAGGAAATCGACAGGCTGCCGCGCGGCTCGCAAGAGCGGCTCTGGCTGGAAACGCTGATGAACGGCATGGCGACCGAGGCCGAGATCGACACGGATGGCCGTCTGGTCCTGCCGCAGAAACTGCGTGACAAGATCGGTCTGGACAATGAGGCATTCTTTACCTCGAAAGGTGATTTCGTCGAGGTCTGGAACCCGGAAAACTACTCGGAAGCCAGCGGCACATTGCAGGAATTCATGGAGCGTTTCCCCGACGGGTTCGATCCGCGCAGCTTCCTTGGCAATGCCCCCATCCAAGACCCGCGCGAGGGCTAGGCGATGCCTGTGTCCGGTCCCTCAGACAACGATCCGCATATCCCGGTCCTGATCCGTCCGCTGATTGAGGCTGTCGCGCCGGTCAGCGGGATCTGGGTCGACGGGACATTCGGTGCCGGGGGATATACACGACAATTGCTGGATGCGGGTGCCGATCAGGTCATCGCAATCGACCGCGATTCGCGCGTTTTCGAGATGGCCGAAAGCTGGGCCGGGCAATATGGGCCGCGGCTGAAGCTGGTTGAGGGTGTGTTTTCGGATCTCGACAGGCTGGCCGGGCAGCCTGTGGATGGGGTGGTTCTGGATCTGGGCGTCAGTTCGATGCAGCTCGATCAGGCCGAGCGCGGGTTTTCCTTCCTGCGCGACGGGCCTCTGGATATGCGCATGGGAAGCGACGGGCCAAGCGCCGCCGATCTGCTGAATTCGGCGGATGAGGCCCGTATCGCGGATGTGCTGTATCATTTCGGTGAGGAACGCGCCTCGCGGCGGATCGCGCGGGCCATCGTCGCGGCGCGTCCGCTGAGCAGCACCTCCCAGCTTGCCGAGCTGGTCGCCAGCCAGTTGCCGCGCCCCAGACCGGGGCAGAGCAACCCCGCGACGCGCAGCTTTCAGGCGATCCGGATCTGGGTGAATGATGAGTTCGGCCAGCTTGCCGAAGGTCTTGCGGCGGCAGAACGTGCGCTGAAACCGGGAGGCAGGCTGGCGGTGGTCAGTTTCCACTCGCTTGAGGACCGCGTGGTGAAGCGTTTCCTGCAATCGCGGGCGGCGAAGGCGGGCGGCGGCTCGCGTCACGCACCGGCCGAGCAGGTCGAGGCTCCGACATTCACCCTGCCATTCCGTCGCGCGATATCCGCCGATGAGGCAGAGCTTTCCTCGAACCCCCGCTCCAGAAGCGCTTTTCTGCGGGTCGGAATCAGAACCGAAGCGCCTGCGCGGGATCTGGATGCCAATCGGATCGCCGTGCCCTCGCTGCCGCAGAAAGGGGGACGGAGATGAAATCCGTTCTCTATCTGGTCGTGGCTCTGGTGGTGATGTCGCTGGCCTTCTGGGCCTATCGCGAGAATTACCGGACTCAGGATGCGCTGAATGAAATGGAATCGGTGCAGAAAGAGATCGCCAGCCTGCGCGAACAGCTTCTGGTCCTGAGCGCCGAGTGGGATTATCTCAACCGTCCCGCGCGGCTGCGGGAACTGGTCCGGCTGAACGCTGACCGGCTGGAACTGGAACCGATCACCTCGGATCAGTTCGTGGACACCTCGAACATCGATTATCCGCCGCCTCCGGTCAGATACCCGCCGCGTCGGCCGGAGGATTTCGTGCCGCCCACCGAGGGCGCAATCACCGACGCCGACCCGACACCATCAGAAGCCGAGGCAGCCGACAGGCCGCCCAGACAGGAGCCTCAGTGATGATCCGCAAACCGCTGCGCCCGCTGGCCCGTATCCTCCGCGCCCGTGAAACCGGCCAAGATCCCGATGAGATCGAGGCGGAAAACCGCGCCAGACGCCATGCCGAGATTCAGGACCGCGCCCGCAAACGGGCCGAGGGACGGCTGGTCTTCATGGCGCTTGGCTTTCTTGCGGCTTTCGGAACGGTCGGGTTCCGCATGGGCGCTCTGGCGGCTTCGGACCCTGCCGAGCCGCGCGTTCAGGCCAGCGGCACCCAGATCATTTCGCAACGCGCCGATATCACCGACCGCGAGGGCCGCGTCCTTGCAACCAATATGCTGACCCACAGTCTGTATGCGCAGCCCAATCAGATGGTTGACGGTCGCTCTGCGGCAGAGGCCCTGTCACGGATTTTCCCCGATCTGGATCGGGAAAGGCTGGTCAGGGATTTCTCGAATCCCAACCGCAAATTCATGTGGATCAAGAAGAAGATCAGCCCTGAACAGATGCAGGCCGTTCACGATATCGGCGAGCCGGGCCTGCTGTTCGGCCCGCGCGAGATGCGGCTTTACCCGAACGGGCCGGTTGCCAGCCATATTCTCGGCGGCTCGGCGTTTGGGGTGGAAGGGGTGAACAGTGCCGAGGTGATCGGCACGGCTGGTGTCGAAAAAGCGTTCGACGGGTGGCTGCGCAATCCGGCGAATGAAGGTGCGCCGCTGACCCTGTCCATCGACCTGACCGCGCAATCCGCAATGGAGGAAGTGCTGTCCTCCGGCATGCGCAATATGAATGCGAAAGGTGCCGCCGGTGTCCTGCTGGAGATCCAGACCGGCGAGATCGTGGCGATGGCCAGCCTGCCGGATTTCGACCCGAATGATCGGCCACGTCCCGCGCTTGAGGGCGATCCGTCGGCTAGTCCCTTGTTCAACCGCGCCGTGCAAGGCCAGTATGAGCTTGGATCGACCTTCAAGATCTTCCCGGTCGCGCAGGCGATGGATCTCAAGCTGGTCAATCCCAACACGCATATTAACGGAAACAGCCCGATGAGAATCGGGAAGTACAATATCAGCGACTATCATAATTACGGTGCCAGCCTGTCGGTGACGGATATCATCGTGAAATCCTCGAATGTCGGCACGGTGCGGATCGCGCAGATGATTGGCGTGGACCGCCAGAAGGAATTCCTGAAGGATATGGGGTTTTTCGAGCCGACCAGTGTCGAGATGGTCGAGGCTCCGACCGGCAAGCCCATCGTACCGGAACGCTGGCCCGCCGTGACTGCAGCGACGGTCAGCTTTGGTCACGGTCTGGCCGCCAGCCCGCTGCATCTCGCCTCGGCCTATGCCACGCTTGCGAATGACGGGCGCAAGGTAACGCCGACTCTGGTGCATGGAAAGCGCCGCCCTCCGGGCGAACAGGTCGTGTCTCCGCAGGCGGCGAAGCTGTCGCTGGATCTGCTGCGGCAGGTGGTTGTGCGCGGTACGGCGCGTTCCGGCAATGTCGAGGGGTATGAGATCGCGGGCAAGACCGGAACCGCGGACAAGCCGCGGCCTGGCGGTGGCTATTACGATAATCGCGTGGTGGCGAATTTTGCCGCTGTGTTTCCCTATCAGGACCCGAAATATGTGCTGGTGGTCACTTTGGACGAACCCAGCACCGTTCTGGGCGGCGGTGAAAGCCGGGTTGCGGGTGCGACCGCCGTGCCGGTTGCCGCTGATGTGATCCGCCGGGTCGCGCCGGTTCTGGGGCTGAGACCGGTCGGCGTGAAGCCGCTTCCTGTGATTGAAGCGCCACCTGAAACTGGGCTAAAGGTCGCCGCAAACGAGTGACGGAGACAATATGAGCGAGGGCGTCAAGCGGCTGTCCCAACTTGGGCTGAGCGCAATCGGCGGGCGGGACCCGGAGATAACGGGGATTTCGGTCGACAGCCGGACGGTGCGGCCCGGATATCTGTTCGCGGCGCTTCCCGGTTCCGCATTGCACGGGGGCGAATTCATTCAATACGCGCTGCGGATGGATGCCGTCGCCATTCTGACCGATGCGGCTGGCGCGGCTTTGGCCGCAGATGTGCTGCGAGGCTGGGACGGAGCACTTGTCGTGGCCGAGGATCCCCGCGCGGCTCTGGCCGGTGCAGCGGCGCTGTTTTTCGGTCAGCAGCCCGAACGCGTGGTCGCCGTGACCGGAACGGCGGGTAAGACCTCGGTTGCCAGCTTCACCCGGCAGATCTGGCAATCCCTCGGCCATAAGGCGATTAGCCTCGGCACGATGGGGGTGCAGGGTGATTATGAGGCGAAGCTGTCACATACGACTCCTGAACCTGTGACCCTGCACCGCATCTTGTCCGAGGCCGCGAAGGCCGGGGTCACCAATGTGGCGATGGAGGCGTCCTCGCACGGGCTCGATCAGCGTCGTCTGGACGGGGTTCGGATCAAGGCGGCTGCCTTCACGAATTTCAGTCAGGATCATCTGGATTACCACGCAGGATTCGATGAATATTTCTCTGCCAAGGCGTTGTTGTTCAATCATATTCTGGAAACTGGAGATGCTGCCGTCATCAATGCCGATGGTGAGCGTGGTCAGCAGATGGCGGAAATCGCCCGCGATGCCGGGCTGATGCTGATGACCGTCGGCAGGGATGAGAACTGCGATTTTCAGGTTCTCGGACAGCGTTACGACGCGACGGGTCAGGATCTGCGCTTTGCCTGGCAGGGGCGGCCACATCTTGTCCGGCTTGGCCTGATCGGCGGGTTTCAGGCGGAAAATGTGCTGGCGGCTGCGGGTCTTGCCATCGCTTCCGGCGACGACCCGGCACGCGTGTTCGAGGTGCTGCCGCAGCTTGAAACCGTGCGCGGACGGATGCAGCTTGTTGCTCAACGTGAAAACGGCGCGGCGGTTTTCGTCGATTATGCGCATAAACCCGGCGCGGTGATCGCGGCGCTGCAATCGCTGCGGCCTCATGTGATGGGACGGATCATTGTCGTTCTGGGCGCGGGCGGCGACCGCGACAAAGGCAAACGTGCGCTGATGGGGCAGGCGGCGCAAGATTTCGCCGATGTTGTGATCGTCACCGATGACAATCCGCGCAGCGAGGATCCGGCCTCTATCCGGGCCGAGGTCATGAAGGGCGCGGGTCCCGATGCTACCGAGATCGGCGACCGGGCCGAGGCGATCCTGCGTGGAGTGGATGCTTTGCAGCCGGGCGATGCGCTTCTGGTTGCTGGGAAGGGACATGAAACCGGCCAGATCGTCGGCAGCGATGTCTTTCCCTTCGACGATGCGGAACAGGCCTCGGTTGCGGTTGCTGCTCTGGACGGGAAAATCTGATGGCGCTCTGGTCCTCTGACGATGCGGCGAAGGCGACAGGCGGCCGGAATACGGGCGAGTGGCAGGCGACAGGTGTCAGCATCGACACGCGCTCGATCCAGCCCGGAGAGTTGTTTGTCGCGCTCAGCGATACGCGTGACGGCCACGACTTCGTCGCGCAGGCCTTCCAGAAAGGCGCTGCGGCGGTGCTTGTCAGCCGGGTGCCGGAAAATCTGCCCGAAAACCTGCCTCTGCTGATCGTCGATGACGTTTTGCCCGCGCTTGAGGCGATGGGAAGGGCGGCCCGTGAGCGTATGCAGGGGAAGGTGATCGGCGTGACCGGCTCGGTCGGTAAGACCTCGACCAAGGAGATGCTCCGGGCTGCTCTGGCCCGGCAGGGGAAGCTTCATGCTGCCGAGGCATCCTATAATAACCATTGGGGGGTGCCGCTGACACTGGCGCGGATGCCTCGGGACAGCGATTTCGCGATTATCGAAATCGGCATGAGCAATCCTGGCGAAATCGCGCCGCTGGCGCGGATGGCTCGCCCCCATGCCGCGCTGATCACCACGATTGCTGCGGCGCATATGGCGGCATTTGAGGGGCTGGACGGGATCGCACGGGAAAAAGCGGCGATCTTCAGCGGGCTGGTGCCGGGCGGTGCGGCGATCATTCCGACGGGGCTTTCCACAACCCCGATCCTGCGGGAAGCGGCGGATGATGTGGGTGCGCCGATCCTGTCCTTCGGGGATGACGGAGAAGCACGTCTGATCTCCTCCGAACCGGATGGCGAGACCCTGCGCGTCCGTGCCGCCTTGTCTGGCAAACCCATCAACTTCACCTTGCAATCGGTCGGGCCTCATTTCGCTGCCAATTCAATTGGAGTGCTGGCCACGGTCAGCGCAATCGGTGCCGATGTGATCGAGGCCGCGAAATCGCTGGCGGACTGGACCCCGCCCAAAGGCCGTGGCCGGGTTGAACAGCTTGGCGGCATCCGCCTGATCGACGATGCGTTCAACGCCAATCCAAGCTCGATGCGGGCGGGACTCGGCACTGTCTCGCGCCTGCCCGGAGCGCGGCGGGTCGCGATCCTCGGGGATATGCTGGAACTGGGCGGGGATGAGGCGGAACAACATCGTCTTCTGGCGTCTGATCCGGCGATGGAGGCCATCGGGATTGTGCATTCCGCAGGCCCCCTTATGCGCCATATGCACGACGCTCTGCCGGCGGAAAAACGCGGGGTCTGGTCGGAAAAAGCCGATGATCTGGCCTCGCGTCTGGACGAACTCGTCCGAGAGGGCGATACGGTGATCGTCAAGGGCTCGAAAGGTTCATATATCAGCCGCGTCGTTGACGCGATGCGCAAGGCCGGGAACATGGCCGGAAACACAGGGACATAACGAATGCTGTATTGGCTGTCCGAACTGAATGGCGGCGACGGGATCTTCAACCTTTTCCGTTACATCACCTTCCGGGCCGGAGGGGCCTTCTTCACCGCGCTGATCTTTGCGTTCCTGTTCGGCAAGCCGCTGATCGACTATCTGCGCCGGGTCCAGAAAAAGGGTCAACCGATCCGCGATGACGGCCCCGAGGGGCATTTCGTCAAGGCAGGCACCCCGACAATGGGCGGGATCCTGATCCTTTCGGCACTGCTGGTTGGTACGCTGATGTGGGCGCGGCTGTCCAACGGCTATATCTGGATCGTGCTGATGGTGACCTATGGGTATGCCGCGATTGGCTTCGCCGACGATTACGCCAAGGTCAGCAAGCACAACGCCAAAGGCGTCTCTGGGCGCATCCGCATGGCGCTTGGCTTCGGTCTGGCTTTCATCGCCTCGGCCTGGACGATGTTCCTGCACCCCGAAGGGCTGACCGGGCAGCTTGCCTTTCCGTTCTTCAAGGATGCGCTGCTGAATCTGTCCATTCTGTTCATTCCCTTCGCCATGATCGTGATCGTCGGCGCGGCCAATGCGGTGAACCTGACGGATGGTCTGGACGGGCTGGCGATCATGCCGGTGATGATCGCAGGAGCCACGTTCGGTGTGATCGCCTATATGGTCGGCAACGCGAATTTCGCGGAATATCTCGGCCTGCACGGCGTTCCCGGCGCGGGCGAGATCGTGATCTTCGTTGCCGCCCTGATCGGCGGCGGGCTTGGGTTCCTGTGGTACAACGCGCCACCCGCTGCGGTCTTCATGGGCGATACCGGCTCACTGGCGCTTGGTGGCGCATTGGGAGCGATTGCCGTCGTGACAAAGCATGAAATCGTCCTCGCGATTGTCGGAGGCCTGTTCGTGGTCGAGGCCCTGTCGGTCATTATTCAGGTGCTTTATTTCAAGCGCACCGGCAAACGCGTCTTCCTGATGGCCCCGATCCACCACCATTTCGAGAAGATGGGCTGGAAGGAAAGCCAGATCGTGATCCGCTTCTGGATTATTGCGCTTGTACTGGCGCTGATCGGGTTGGCGACGCTGAAGCTGCGGTGATCCTCCGCTTTTACCTTCACACTGGCTGAAATATCCTCGGGGGTGCGGGGGCAGACAGCCCCCGCTGACACCCGTGCAGAAAGAGGACTCCATGATCCCCGTCCAAGGCGTCTCCGGCCAGATAATCGCCGTCCTCGGCCTCGGCCGTTCGGGCAAAGCCACTGCCGCAGCGTTACAGGCGGGTGGGGCGCATGTCGTGGTCTGGGATGATGGGCAAGAGGCCCGTGCGCAGGCAGAGACCGAGGGGCTGGAGATCCGCGATCTCAACCGCGCCGAGGCATGGGAGGGGATCACGGCGCTGATCACCTCGCCCGGCATTCCGCATCTTTACCCCGACCCGAACCCGGTTATTGCGAGGGCGCTTGAACTGGGAATCCCTGTCGATAACGATATCGGGCTGTTCTTCCGCAGCTTTGCGACGCCGGACTGGGATGATTTCGCAACCATGCCGAAGGTTATTACGGTGACCGGCTCGAACGGGAAATCCACCACCACGGCGCTGATTCACCACATTCTGCAAAGCATTGGCCGTCCGGTTCAGATGGGTGGCAATATCGGCACCGGAGTCCTGTCGCTTGAACCCGCCCATGACGGCGAGGTGGTGGTGATCGAGTTGTCATCCTATCAGACCGATCTTGCCCGGGCGTTGACGCCGGATGTGGCAGTCTTCACTAATCTGTCGCCGGATCATCTGGACCGTCACGGCGGGCCGGGCGGCTATTTTGCCGCCAAGCGACGGTTATTTGCGGAAGGCGGCCCGGATCGCTGCGTGATCGGGGTGGATGAGATCGAGGGGCGCTATCTCGCCAATCAGATGGGGCAGGGGCCCGGCGATGACCGGGTGATCCGGATTTCTTCGGGCCAGAAGCTCGACAGCTTCGCCTGGGGTGTTTTCGCGCGAAAAGGATTTCTCAGCGAAAATCGCAAGGGCCGTCAGGTCGCCTCGATCGATCTGCGGATGGTGACCGGCCTGCCCGGGACGCATAATCATCAGAATGCCTGCGCCGCCTATGCTGCCTGCCGGGCCGTGGGGCTTGCTCCTCGTGATATCGAGGCAGCGTTTCACAGCTTTGCCGGGCTTCCGCATCGCAGCCAGACCGTGCGCGAGCTGAATGGCGTGCGCTATGTGAACGACTCGAAAGCGACGAATATCGACGCCGCCGAGCAGGCTTTGCAGGCGTTCCGTAATATCCGCTGGATCGCGGGCGGGCTTGGGAAGGATGGCGGCATTGCTGCCTTGCAGCCCCATCTGGGGAATGTGGTGAAAGCCTATCTGATCGGCCACTCCGCCAGGGATTTCGCGCTTCAGCTTGGAGATACGCCGCATGAGGTCTCGGACACGATGGAGGCTGCCATCGCCCGCGCCCATGCGGAAGCGCAGCCCGGTGAGACGGTGTTGCTGGCCCCCGCTGCGGCAAGCTTCGATCAATATCCTAATTTCGAGAAACGCGGCGAGCATTTCACCGCATTGGTGAACGCGCTCTGACCTGATGCGAACGCCTTTATGGCTGGTCGGCGGACAGGAATTGCGCCGACATGAAGCCGGTGCGGCCCTGACCGTCCCGGATTTCCACCCAATCCCCGGTACGAGGGCCGATGGCGGTCACGATCTGGCCCCGTGACAATCGTCCGACCACGTTATCCGAGGTTGTCGGTCCGGCGCGGAAATTCACCGAACTGCCGGTGACGTAAAGCGTATCGGTCGGTGCTTCGGCCAGATCTTCCGCAGGCTGCTGATTGGCGTATTCGGGAGAGGGGCGCAGCTCTGGTCCGGCATATCGGGGACGCTGTTCCGGGGTCTGCTCGACCTCGGCTGCGCTTTGCTGTGCCGCGCTTTCGGATTCCGCCTGGGCCCGTGCCTCTGCCGCCGCTTCCTCTGCTGCTTCGGCCGCGCGGTTTTCCTGCGGAGCGGCCTCGGTGGCAGGCTCGGTCGGCGCAGCGGTGACGCGTCGTGTCTCGCCGTCTCCATACACGAACAACACTGCGAAGAACGCGATCAGCGTCACAAAGATCAGCTTGAACATTGTTTCTGTAACACCCTGCTTCAGAGGCCCCGTTAAGCGAGGTTAATGGGGGAATAATGCGAGCCTAACGCCTCTGACAAGTGGACCGTTCCGGCAGGTTTGGCGGCAAGCGATGTTTTCCGGCTGGACCGGACGGCTTCTGCGGCATAAATCCGTGTCATGTCCGACGATATCATTCCCGAACAGCCCGAGAATCTCAGCGCGGAACCGCTTTCACGCGCGATTGGTGAGCGCTATCTGACCTATGCGCTGTCCACGATCATGAATCGTGCGTTGCCCGATGCCCGTGACGGGCTGAAACCGGTGCACCGGCGCATCCTCTATGCGATGCGCGAATTGCGACTTGCGCCGAACGGGCCTTTCCGCAAATCGGCCAAGATCGCGGGGGACGTGATGGGGAATTACCACCCTCACGGCGATGCGGCGATCTATGATGCGATGGCGCGTCTGGCGCAGGATTTCGCCATGCGTTACCCGCTGGTCGACGGGCAGGGGAATTTCGGCAATATCGACGGGGACAGCCCGGCGGCATCCCGCTATACCGAGGCGCGGCTGGCCGATCCCGGCGATACGCTGATGCAGGGGCTGACCGAGGATGCGGTCGAGTTCCGGCCAAATTATGACGGCACCCTGACCGAACCCGTCGTGCTTCCGGCGGCCTTTCCGAACCTGCTGTGTAACGGCGCTTCGGGCATTGCGGTGGGGATGGCGACGAATATTCCGCCGCATAATCTGCATGAGGTGATCGACGCCTGTCTGTATATGATCAAGTCGCCGGATGCCCGTGACGAGACATTGCTGAATTTCGTACAGGGTCCGGATTTTCCGACCGGCGGCGTTCTGGTCGAGGATGCCGAGACGATCAGCGAGGCGTACCGCACCGGGCGCGGCAGCCTGCGTTTGCGGGCGCGTTGGGAACAAGAGGATCTTGGCCGCGGGACCTGGCAGATCGTGGTCACGGAAATCCCCTATCAGGTGCAGAAATCCAAGCTGATCGAGCGTCTGGCCGAACTGATCCAGACCAAGAAAATGCCGATCCTCGCCGATGTGCGCGACGAATCCGCCGAGGATGTGCGCATCGTTCTGGAACCCAAGACCCGCAGCGTCGATCCCGCGCAGCTTATGGCGGCTTTGTTCAAATCCTCCGATCTTGAGATCCGTTTCGGGTTGAACATGAACGTGCTGATCGACGGGCGCGTCCCGCGTGTCTGCTCGCTGAAAGAGGTGCTGCGGGCATTTCTCGATCATCGCCGCGATGTGCTGCTGCGGCGGACCAATTATCGTCTGGCAAAGATCGCTGCACGTCTGGAGGTGCTGGAGGGGTATATCGTCGCCTTCCTCAATCTCGACCGGGTGATCGAGATCATCCGCTATGACGACGATCCCAAGGCCGGGCTTCTGGCCGAGAACTGGGGTGCGGATGCCGGGGTCGAAATCCGTCTGACCGAGGTTCAGGCCGAAGCGATCCTGAATATGCGCCTGCGTGCCCTGCGCAAGCTGGAAGAGATGGAGCTGCGGGCCGAGCGGGATAATCTGCTGGAAGAACAGGACGGGCTGAATGCGCTGATCTCGGATGAGGGCCTGCAATGGGGCCGCATCACCGAAGAACTGCGCGAGGTCCGCAACCAGTTCGGCAAATCCGCCGAAGGTGGCGCTCGCCGGACCGAGATTTCCGCTACAATCGACGTGCAGCCGGTTGATATGGACGTGATGATCGAGCGTGAGCCGGTGACGGTGATCGTCTCGAAAATGGGCTGGATCCGGGCGATGAAGGGCCATCAGCCTCTGGATGCCGAGGTCAAGTTCCGTGACGGTGACGGCCCCTTCATGGCGCTTCATGCCGAGACGACCGACAAGCTGATGCTGTTCGGCTCGAACGGGCGGTTCTATACGCTGCCCGCGCATGAGCTTCCGGGCGGTCGCGGCCTGGGTGAGCCGGTCCGGCTCATGGTCGATCTGCCGAATGATGCCGCCATCGTGGATCTGTTCCCGTGGCGCGAGGGTGTGAAATATCTGCTCGCTTCGAAAGAGGGGAATGGTTTCGTCGTAAACGCGGCGGATATTCTGGCTCAGACGAAATCGGGGAAACAGGTGCTGAATGGCGACGCGCTTTTATGCCGCGTGGTTCAGGGAGATCATGTCGCCAGTGTCGGTGAGAACCGGAAGATGCTGATCTTCCCGCTGGACGAACTGCCCGAAATGGCGCGGGGCAAAGGCGTGCGAATCCAGAAATTCAAGGATGGCGGCCTGTCCGACGCGGTCTGTCTTACGCTGACCGAGGGGCTTCGCTGGCAGGAAAGCGGCGGCCGCACCAGAACCGAGCCCGATCTCACAGAATGGCTTGGCAAGCGGGCGACGGCGGGACGAATGGCTCCGCGCGGCTTTCCGCGTGACAACAGGTTTAACTAGATCGGGGCAGGGCGGCTGAACCTGCCGCCCTGCATGTTCCTAGCTGGTGGTTTGCGGTTGCAACACGACCGGCTCGGAGGTTTCCGCCGTTTTGTCGTGTGGTTTTCCTGAGCAGGCGGCAGAGGCCGAAGCCGCAGCGATCAGGGAAATTGCCGCAGCAGCGGCCAGAGTTTGCATTTTGATCATGACGTGTGCTCCTTTCGTGGTTGTTGCACGTCGGGGCAGTCTGAATGTGCCGCGGAAAATCCGGACAAATTCGTATCGCAAGCTTCGCACGGAACCGCGATTCGATCAATCTGCGCTGATTTCAGGCCAACATGCCGACCATGTTCGGTAAGGTTTTCGGCGCAGCGATTTGTTTCTGCACGGGCTTTCTTTATGGGCGAAAGGACGGGTTATTCCTCACGCACCTCTTTTCGGCCGGTAATCATCGGCGTGACCAGATCCTCACGCTTCCAGAAGCGGTAAAACAGGATAACCGCGACATGAAGCAGAACGAGGATCAGGACGATATTCGCACCCAACTCGTGCCAGTCCACCGCATTTGTTGCCATCTCGCTGCCAACATAAGAGGCGAGCGGTCCGACATTGATATAATCCTCGGGGTCCGAAATCAGCCCGGTAGAGACCTGTGCGGCAAGCGCCGCAAGCATCGCAATCACTGACAAGGCGCCAAGCGGGTTATGGCCGGGCCAATGGCTTGGCTGACGCAGGAAAAGGTGACGGCAATATCCGGCAATGGCCGATGGCCGCCGAAGGAAATGCGAAAACCGCGCCTCCGGAGGGCCGACAAACCCCCAGACAAGACGAAACAGCAGCAGCCCGGTCACGACATAGCCGCACCAGAAATGCCAGGTCATGACATTCGGGCCATATTTTCCGAGAAGCCATGCAGCAATGACAAAACCCGCCAGCAACCAGTGAAAGACCCGAAGAAGCGGATCCCAGATCACGCGCTCCCGGGGCGTTCCATGATTGCTGGCTTCACTGCGTTCCGGCATCTCTGTCAGTCGCGATACGAATCGTGGCAGGCTTTGCAGGCCCCGCCCAATTGTCCAAGAACCGGACCGATATTCTCCTGCCCGCCCATCACCGCGTCGCCAGCACCGGAAGCGGCCTCACCGAGATCGGCGAATTTCTGGCGGAAATCGTCCATATTTTCCCAGATGGCGGGAAGCGCATCCGTGCCCTCGACATCGGCGTTAGAGCTGCCTTCGATGAAGTGGATGGGCAGGGAATATTGTGTCAGCGCCTCGATATTTCCGGCAGCCTGCGCGGCCATCGCCTCATCATATTCCACATCGCCGCGTGCCATTGCGGCCAGTGTGCCCATATTGGCGCCGAGCATGGTATAGAAACCCTGACGCGCCTTGATCGCCTGAGCGACCGGATCGTCGTCCTGCGCGAAGGCAGCGAAGGGAAGGGCAGCGATGGCACTGGCGAGGATAAGCTTGTGCATGGTAAATCCGTCCTGATATCTGGCTGGTCTGGCTTTGGTTCAGCTTGGTTTGGCCTTGATAGACTGGTTCTGCGATCTGTTCGCCGGGGTCACACTAGCATAGGTTAGATGAATATAAATTGAATGTCTTGCCGCAGCGCCCGTTGACCCTTCTCAACTTTTCTTGACGTTTGCCGCCCGCATCGGCAGGCGGCAAACGTTATCTGGGTCAGCTGTACAGATTCTGTACACCGACCTCGTCATGGATCTGGTTTACCGTTTGCGGCTGAAGGCCAAGCGCCTGAGCCAGCTTGTGCAGATATTGTGCCTCTTCCTGGCTGTCGAAATCGATCGCCATGATGGACATGAGATAAACCTGCGGCTCAAGCCCTTGCGGAACGTCACGCGCCAAGGCCTCTGCATCGACCGGGGCCGCCATCTGTTCGCGGACGAACTGGCGCTCATCTTCGTCCAGATCGCCGAGCTCGCCAAGCAGGCGCTCTTTTTCGCCCTCATCGATCCGGCCATCGGCCTTCGCCGCCTGGATCATCGCACGCAGCATCAGACCGGCCACGGCATTCTGTTCTGCGGTCGGCGCGACCTCGGGTTCCTGACCGGTGGACAGCGAGTCATTCAGCAACTCGCCGAATGAGGCATCGTTGCGGTCCTGCGCCCCTTTGCTGGCAAGCGACCCGGCAGCCGTGCCGCCAAGCAATCCACCCAACAGATCGCCGATGCTGCCGCCCTGGCTTCCGGCACGGCGGGTTCCGCCACTGTTGGTATTGGTAAGCTGGTCAAGGATACCGCCCAATCCGCCTGACGCGCCCGAGGAATTCGGCCCGCCATAGCGGCGGCCCGAACCGGCTGTACCGCCCGAATTGCCGCCGAGCAGCCCACCCAGCAAGCCGCCAAGGCTGCCGGACGATCCGGATTGCGTACTG
Organism: Paracoccus aerodenitrificans; assembly: GCF_027913215.1. Taxonomy (GTDB): domain Bacteria; phylum Pseudomonadota; class Alphaproteobacteria; order Rhodobacterales; family Rhodobacteraceae; genus Paracoccus; species Paracoccus aerodenitrificans. The sequence goes on along the minus strand of NZ_CP115784.1, from coordinate 2,224,305 downwards.
CGCTGAAGCTGGTCAAGCAGCCCGCCGCCCGACCGGCGTGTCGCGCTTCCCGACCGGCTCCGGTCACTGCCCTTCATTGCGGAACTCAGGCCCTTGGCCAAAATCACGCCGCCAGCGATGCGGGCAAGTGTTTTCATGAGACTCATCTCGGTCCTCCAGTTGAGACAGATACTGCGGGCTGCGCCTGCAGCATGATACGGAAAAGTAACGCGATTTGCCGCGCGGGGTTCCGCGCTGCTGACAGAATGCCCGGCGATCCGTGCGGACTTGATTTTTCCCGATTCAGCTTTTATCTCCGCGTCCGATACAAAAACCGGGGAACGGACCGCCATCTGCCCCGATCAAGGAGGCCTCAATGGCAAAAGCAAAGTTTGAACGGAACAAGCCGCACGTCAACATCGGCACGATCGGGCATGTTGACCACGGCAAGACGACGCTGACTGCGGCGATCACGAAGTATTTCGGCGATTTCCGCGCCTATGACCAGATCGACGGTGCGCCTGAGGAAAAGGCCCGCGGGATCACCATCTCGACCGCTCATGTCGAGTATGAGACCGATGACCGTCACTATGCCCATGTGGACTGCCCCGGCCACGCCGACTATGTGAAGAACATGATCACCGGCGCGGCGCAGATGGATGGCGCGATCCTGGTGGTGAACGCTGCTGACGGCCCGATGCCGCAGACGCGTGAGCATATCCTTCTGGGCCGTCAGGTCGGCATCCCCTACATGGTCGTTTACCTGAACAAGGTCGATCAGGTGGATGACGAGGAACTGCTGGAACTGGTCGAGATGGAAGTGCGCGAGCTGCTCTCTTCTTATGAGTATCCCGGCGATGACATCCCGATCATCAAGGGTTCGGCTCTGGCCGCTCTGGAAGGCCGTGACCCGGAAATCGGCGAGAACTCGATCCGTGAGCTGCTGAAGGCCGTGGACGAATACATCCCGACCCCGGAACGCGCCATCGACCAGCCTTTCCTGATGCCGATCGAGGACGTGTTCTCGATCTCTGGCCGTGGTACGGTTGTCACCGGCCGGGTTGAGCGCGGTGCTGTGAACGTCGGCGACGAACTGGAAATCGTCGGTATCCGCGACACCAAGAAGACCACCTGCACCGGCGTGGAAATGTTCCGCAAGCTGCTGGATCGCGGTGAGGCGGGCGACAATATCGGCGCTCTGCTGCGCGGGATCGAGCGTGACGGCGTTGAGCGCGGTCAGGTTCTGTGCAAGCCGGGTTCGGTGAAGCCGCACACGAAGTTCGAGGCCGAGGCCTATATCCTGACCAAGGAAGAAGGTGGCCGCCACACGCCGTTCTTCGCGAATTACCGTCCGCAATTCTACTTCCGCACGACGGATGTGACCGGTTCGGTGACGCTTCCGGAAGGCACCGAGATGGTGATGCCGGGCGACAACCTGAAATTCGAGGTTGAGCTGATCGCCCCGATCGCGATGGAAGAAAAGCTGCGCTTCGCCATCCGCGAAGGTGGCCGCACGGTCGGCGCCGGCGTGGTGGCCAAGATCATCGAGTGATGATCGAGGGTGGGGGTTGACCCTGCCTGAGCAAAGAGAAAGGCCCGTCCCGAAAGGGGCGGGCTTTTTCAGTGGAGTCTGGCTGATTGCTTTGGTTTTTAGAATGCTGTGAGGGTCGCTGAGGGTGCGTATTGGACGGGTTGTGATGTCAGTCGGAGCCCGGTCGTGAAGGAAGGTGATGGGTTCATCCGCGATGCATCGGAGAGAAACCCGTGAAAGACTCCGCGCCAGATTCGGCTGCTATAGCGGCGTTTACGATGTTTTCACTTCCCGCCTCTACAACTACCTGAAGTTGCGATATGAATCGGGTTATGAGAAGGTTATGGCAGGCTGTGTCGTTGAGGGTGAGGGTGTTGGGGTTGAGGTTCATGCTGCGTGGTTATGTTGTGGCTCGGGTAAGACGACGTTCAGAACCAGATCGGTCTTATCTGCGACGAGAGTCTCCAGCATGATTTTTGCCGGACACTTTGTCGATGCCACGCCCGGCGATCCTGCTATCAATCGCAGCTCATCGACGCTTCAGCCATCCGATACTCAATGGGGAGAACTCTGATGACAACCTATCACGGGTCATGCTTCTGCGGTGCGGTTGCTTTCGAAGCCGGCGGAGATTTGTCCGATGGGACGCTGCGCTGTAATTGCCGCTTTTGCCGAAAGATGCGCTATTGGGATATGCGTTTGCCTGATCCCGCCAAATTCCGGGTGACACGTGGTCGTGAATTCCTTTCGGAAACACCGCGTCAGAAGAATGCCCGAATCGAGATTCACCATTTCTTCTGCGCCAAATGTGGGACACGTATGTGGACCGAGGGGGATGCGCCGGAAATGGGTGGTCGCTTTCTGCAGGTCTGTGTTGCAGCGCTTGATGATGCGCCGGAAGATGAGCTGATCGCTGCACCGGTCTTTTTTGCCGATGGCGCCAATGATGCGTGGTGGGAGCCCGCGGCAGAGATCCGGCATCTGTAAATGCAGGCGCTGTCACTTCGTAGAAAGGTTCATTTGTGTAAAAGAGCTGCGAGTGCCGGGCATGTTGTTCTGGAGCGCAGTCGGTCAGATTGATTGTCGCTGCAACATTATACCGGAGTAATTTGACCACTATGCGGAGGCATCAATCCTTAGAAAGAACCGCATTTAGCAAGAACCGTATATAGCGGATGACCTCGGGATAAATATATTAACTATGTGTCGATGCGGAGTTTGTTCTCAGGATCCAGTGATTGCTGATACCCAACTCCTCAATCCGGCCTGCTCTTCGTCAACGGTTGCATGCAACAGGAATAACGGAAGATGGTCTTTAGTCTCGGCAGTAGATGTGGGCTGAGGGCTACGGGTCAAACTTGCACAAAAAGAAAACAGGCACACAGCTCGCGGAGCCGCGTACCTGCATGGAGTTAGAGTGTTCTGCCGCTACCGCCAGCAGATGCTCAGGTGGCTGCGGCTTTGTTAACCCCGCCTTCGGCGATTTTGGTCATATGGCGGTCGCCTTCCCAGGTATTGTCGAGACATTCCTGCAAACGCGCAGCGTCGCCATCAAGACCCAGCCGGTTGGCAAAGGTGCGGACGCAGCCATAACCGGCGATGGCGTAATGGGCCATGCGCTGATATTGGGTGATGATCGCGGCATCCTGAGCGTCCTCATCGGCGAATTCGGTTTCCAGCGCGTGTTTCCGTGCCTCGGTGACCAGACCCTCCATGCCCTTGCAATGCTCACCTGTCGGGTCGATGCCATGTTCGTTGCAAAGCGATGTCAGAATATCCATCCCTTCCGAGATCCCCTGATTTCCCGAGATCAGCGCCTCGGATAATTCACTGGATTTCGCCGCGCGGCCCATTTCCGTGACAATGGGCAGGGATTGCTTGCAGGCGGAGTAAAGATCGCGAAGCTGGTCGAGATAGAGGTCCTTGAGGTTCTTGATGGCCATGATTGCTCTCCTTGTCGCGTGACATCTTGCGTTCAATCCGGGCATGACGCCCGTCGGCAGAGCAACGCGCCGTTTTCCGGCGATGTTCCATCGATGCAGCAAAGATCAATTCTGAAAGCGATACCAGCCGAGCTTGACTTCGCGTGGTGTTTGGGTGACCTGATCCTTTTGCGCTCACCTTGCTGAAAGATTGAGAAGGTAAATCGACATGTTCAGCTGGTTTGAACGTCGGCTTAATCCCTATCCCGATGATCATCCGCAGATGCCTCCACGCGGTTTCTGGCGGTTCCTGCTTCATTATTCACGCGGTGCGCTGCCCTGGCTTTTGCTGCTGTCACTGGGATCGGCTCTGATCGCGGTGATCGAGGTGGCGCTGTTCGGTTATCTTGGCGATCTGGTCAACCGGCTGTCGGATACGCCTGCTGATCAGTTCTGGCAGGTCGAGGGGAAACGGCTGGCCTTCATGGGGGTGTTACTGCTTGTGGTGTTGCCGTCGCTGAACGCGATCACAAGCATGATCATGCATCAGACTTTGCTGGGTAATTTTCCGCAGCGTATCCGCTGGCAGGCGCATCGCTATCTGCTGCGCCAGTCGGTCGGCTATTTTCAGGATGAGTTTGCCGGACGCATTGCGCAGAGGCTGATGCAGACGGCTCTTGCCGTGCGCGAAGTGGCGATGAAGATGATGGATGTCGCCGTTTACGTGCTTGTCGTCTTTCTGGGCGCCGTGGTTGTCGCGGCCAGTCAGGATTGGCGGCTTGCTCTGCCATTTGCGGTTTGGGGCGCGGCTTATGCTGTCCTGCTATGGCAGATCGTGCCGCGGTTGGCGCGGGTGTCCCAGCATCAGGCGGATGCACGCAGTGCGATGACCGGGCAGGTCGTAGATAGCTATACCAATATTGCCACGGTAAAGCTGTTTTCGCATTCCGACCGGGAAGAGGCCTGGATGCGTGGCGGAATGGACGGTTTCTTGCAGACTGTTTATGCCCAGATGCGTCTCTCGGCATTGCAGGATATTCTGCTGACGGTTCTGAACGCATTTCTTGTCGCTGCCGTGACGGGTATTGGTGTGATGCTGTGGACCCGCGGCGTTGTCAGTGTCGGAGCGCTTGCCGTTGCCGTGCCTCTGGCGATGCGTTTGAATAACATGTCGCACTGGATCATGTGGGAATTCGCCGCGCTGTTTGAGAATATCGGTACGGTGCGGGACGGGATTGCCTCTCTGGCGCTGCCGCGTGCAGTGCAGGACGATCCCGGGGCGAAACCTCTGATCGGCGGTCCGGGCGAGGTGTCCTTCGATCAGGTCACCTTCCGCTATGGTGCCGAGGAAGTCGACCGGCCGCTTGCCGTGCTGGATCATCTGACGCTGAACATCGCAGCGGGTGAGCGGGTCGGACTGATCGGACGCTCCGGTGCAGGAAAATCCACTCTTATAAATCTGTTGCTGCGCTTTCATGATGTGGAAAGCGGCAGGATCACGATTGACGGGCAGGATGTTTCGGGGGTCACGCAGGAAAGCCTTCGGGCCGCCATCGGTGTGGTGACGCAGGATAGCAGCCTGCTGCATCGGTCGGTGCGCGAGAATATCGCCTATGGTCGGCCCGGCGCGAGCGAGGCCGAGATCCTCGATGCCGCGCGGATGGCGGAAGCGCATGAGTTCATCCCGACGCTTTCAGACAGCCGGGGGCGGCGCGGGCTTGATGCGCATGTCGGAGAGCGTGGCGTGAAGCTGTCCGGCGGTCAGCGCCAGCGGATCGCGATTGCGCGGGTTGCTCTGAAAGATGCGCCGATTCTTGTGCTGGATGAGGCGACCTCGGCCCTGGACAGCGAGGCTGAGGCGGCGATTCAGTCGCGGCTTGATGTGCTGATGCAGGGGAAGACCGTGATTGCGATTGCGCATCGCCTGTCGACCATTGCTGCGATGAATCGGCTGGTCGTCATGGATAAGGGGCGCATCGTCGAAGAGGGGACCCATGCCGATCTGCTGAAGCGCGGCGGGATATATGCCGGTCTCTGGGCGCGTCAGTCGGGTGGGTTCCTTGTCACCGAAGATGAAGAGCCGCAGGATACTGATTTTGTCGCCGAGCGCTGATGCCGATCGGTTGCGGGCTGCGGCATTTCAGAAACCGGCGGCTTTCCACTTGCGCAGTTCGGTTTTCCGCACTAATCAGGCGCGCGGCTTAGGGGTATAGCTCAGTTGGTAGAGCATCGGTCTCCAAAACCGAGGGTCGTGGGTTCGAGTCCCTCTGCCCCTGCCAGCCGCCGTCAAACGTGAACCGGAACCGACGCACGTCTGAGCATGACTATCCGCATCCATATCGGCGTACACAAAACAGCCACGACAGAGCTGCAATATTCGCTTCGGCGGGTTTCGGCGAAGCTGTCCGAGGCAGGGACAGGTTATCTAGGACCAAGGGATCTGCGTGATGAGCGGTTTCAACTGCATGCCGCCTTGCGTGAGGGATCGGAAGATCTGAAAGGCGCATGCTCCTCGGCGCTGCAAAACTGGCTGTCCGGGCATGAGGTTCATCTTCTGTCGGAAGAAAACATCATTGGAACGACGCACAGAACATCGCTTTTCAGTGATGACGGGCGGCTTTACCCTCTCGCGACAGAGCAGCTTGCCGAATTGCTGGAACTTATGGGGAGTCCCGAAGTCGAGCTGTTCATGGCGGTGCGCGACCCGGCGGATTTCGTGACCTCTGCTTATGGTCAGCAATTGAGAACCGGGATGCTTGCCGATCTGGACGGCTATCTTCGCAATGCGACGGTTCAACGTCTTTCGTGGACAGAGCTTGCGATGCGTCTGCTTGAAAATGATCTCGTTTCCAGAGTGGTATTCTGGCGCTATGAGGATCATGAGCGGCTGCGTCCGCATATTCTGGAAGCGATGATCGGGCCGGATCTTGCGGGCATCGTCCCGCGGATGGGATGGCATAATGGCGGGATTTCTCAGCAGGCTTATGACATGCTGGTGAAAACTGCGCTGGAAGACACGAAAACGCCGGTCAGGCAGCTTTTGCAGCAGGCGAGGACTGCCCATCCGCGCAAGCAGGGCGTGCCGCAGATGCGATTGCTTCCGCAATTGGTTCATCGTCGCAGCCGGGATGCCTATGCGCAGGATATCCTGAAGATGGCGCAGCTGGACCGGGTGACGTTTCTGGACCCGACGCATATCCCAGAGGACAGCCAGCCCGCTTGACGCTTGAAAACCGCGTTCGACCGGGTTATCTGGGCCGCTGCAACACGAGGAACATCATGGCCAACCCCGTTCAGTTTCTGTCTCAGGTCCGTGCTGAAGCCGCCAAGATCACATGGCCCGGCCGGCGCGAGGTGGTGACCACCACCATCATGGTTCTGATCCTGTCGTCACTGGCCGCCTTGTTCTTCTTTCTGGTCGATCTGGGGATACGCTTTGGCCTGACATGGCTGCTTGGCGCGGTCTCCTGACAGGGTTGCATTAGCAAACGGGCGGCTGTATGTCCGCTCGACCTGCCCGACAGTCGGCGTGCACGATTCGGTGTGCGCCGGTTTCATTTTTCGGGCTGAACGAAATTCAGGGACGGCATGCTGTCCCACTGACGAGCAGAGGTCGGTCGAAACATGGCTAAGCGTTGGTATTCGGTCAGCGTCCTGTCGAACTTCGAAAAGAAGGTCGCAGAGGCGATTCGCCAGGGCATTGCCGAAAAGTCGATGGAAGATGAAATCGACGACGTGGTGGTTCCGACCGAAGAAGTCATTGAGGTTCGCCGGGGCAAGAAAGTGACCTCGGAGCGCCGCTTCATGCCGGGTTATGTGCTGGTGCATATGGAGATGAATGAGCGGACCTATCATCTGGTCAACTCGATCAACCGTGTGACCGGCTTTCTCGGCCAGCAGGGCAAGCCGTCGCCGATGCGCGACGATGAGGTGAACCTGATCCTGCACCGCACCGGTGAGGGCGGGGCAGAGGTCGCGCCGCGCAATCTGATCCGCTTCGATGTGGGCGAGACGGTGAATGTGACCGACGGTCCGTTCGAGGGTTTCTCGGGCACCGTCGAAGAGGTCGACGATGCTGCGGCCCGGATCAAGGTCACGGTGTCGATTTTTGGCCGGCCGACGCCGGTCGAACTGGAATTCACGCAGGTCGCCAAGACCGCGTGATGCAAGCGCGGGAGGCGAAAGCCGCACCGCTATATCTGCCCGATCAGCCCAATCAGGGGCGGGGCGCGATGAAAAAGGAGAGGCCAGATGGCCAAGAAAGTTGTTGGGCAGCTCAAGCTGCAAATCAAGGCGGGCGAAGCCAACCCGTCCCCGCCCGTCGGCCCGGCTCTGGGTCAGCGCGGCATAAATATCATGGAGTTCTGCAAGGCGTTCAACGCCAAGACGCAGGAAATGCAGAAGGGTGCGCCTGTTCCGGTGGTTATCACCTATTATCAGGACAAATCCTTCACCTTCGAAACCAAGACCCCTCCGGCATCCTTCCTGCTGAAGCAGGCTGCCGGTCTGAAGCCTCAGGGCAAGCGCAACCGCGCCAAGGGTTCGGAAAAGCCCGGTCGCGCGACTGCCGGTTCGGTAACCACCAAGCAGGTGCGTGAGATCGCTGAAGTCAAGATGAAGGACCTGTCGGCGAACAGTGTCGAGGAAGCGATGAAAATCATCGCCGGTTCGGCCCGTTCCATCGGCATTGAGGTAAAGGGCTGAGCCATGGCAAAGATTGCAAAGAAAAAAGCCGCTGCCCGCGCTGCCTTCGAAGGCAAGTCGAACCTGTCCGTCGCGGATGCGGTCAAGCTGGTCAAGGATAACGCCTCGGCCAAATTCGATGAAAGCGTCGAGATCGCGATGAATCTGGGCGTCGACCCGCGCCATGCGGACCAAATGGTCCGCGGTGTGGTGCAACTGCCCGCCGGTACCGGCAAAGACGTTCGCGTTGCGGTTTTCGCGCGTGGTCCCAAGGCTGATGAAGCCAAAGAGGCCGGTGCTGAAGTTGTCGGTGCGGAAGATCTGGTAGAATCCATTCAGGGCGGCAAGATCGACTTTGATCGCGTCATTGCGACCCCGGATATGATGCCTCTGGTTGGTCGTCTCGGTAAGGTTCTGGGTCCTCGCAACCTGATGCCGAACCCGAAAGTCGGCACCGTGACGATGGATGTCGCGCAGGCCGTCGCCGCCGCCAAGGGCGGTGAGGTTCAGTTCAAGGCCGAGAAGGCCGGAGTTGTTCATGCCGGTATCGGCAAAGTCAGCTTCGACGCCGACAAGATCGCCCAGAACGTCCGCGCCTTCATTGAGGCGGTGAACCGCGCCAAACCGACTGGCGCAAAGGGCACCTATGTCAAGAAGGTTTCGATCAGTTCGACAATGGGTCCGGGCGTGACCATCGATATCGCTGATGCGGTTTCCGCTCAGTAACAAGCGGATCTGAAGCTGTCAGATAAAGGCCCCTGCGCTTTGCCGGGGCCTTTTTTGACTGAAAAGTCTGATCCGAAGATCTCTTGTGGTGTCGGGGCGCGGCGACATATGAGTTGAGGAAAGCGCATCGTTTTCAGGGCGTTTCCGGATTTTCTTCAAAGAACGGGATCGCAGCTTTGTGTGGGCCGGATGCGGAGAGCAAGATTGATGTTGCATTCCCCTTGCATGCGATCTAGAGACGGCAACTCAAGTCGGTGCATGATTCGTCAGCGCCCTCTTGATCCTGTCCGAGACGGAGGGTGCTGCTTGCGGCTTAATTTCCTTCCTGAGATGGAAATCGAGACCATTTTCCGGGGCTCTCCTCGGGTGATCTCGGGTCCATCGTTAACGGACCCGACCCGTGATCCGCAAGGGTGGCGGGAAAGTGAGAGCCGGGGGTTCGCCCCCAAACTTGGAGTAAACCGTGGATAGAGCGCAAAAAGAACAGGTGGTCGACGAGCTCGGCCAGATCTTTGAAGGCTCTGGCGTCGTGGTGGTTGCCCATTACGAGGGGATGACGGTTGCACAGATGCAGGACCTGCGCGCGCGCATGCGTGAAGAAGGCGGGTCCGTACGCGTTGCCAAGAACAGGCTCGCCAAGATCGCCCTGGAAGGTAAGCCCTGCGCAAGCATTGCTGAATACCTGACAGGCATGACCGTGCTGTCCTATTCGGAGGACCCTGTGGCTGCGGCCAAGGTCGCCGATAAATACGCCAAGGATAACGATAAATTCGTGATCCTCGGCGGTGCAATGGGCGACACGGCGCTTGATCCGGCCGGTGTGAAAGCCGTTGCCGCCATGCCGTCGCGTGAGGAGCTTATTGCTTCGATCGTGGGCTGCATCGGCGCACCTGCTTCGAACATCGCCGGCGCGATTGGCGCACCTGCTTCGAACATCGCGGGCATTCTTTCGACGCTCGAAGAGCGCGAAGCGGCCTGATGCAACTTATTCCCGGCGTATGGACGAAATCCGACGTTGGAACACAAACTTGGAAAGAACGGAAAAATGGCTGATCTGAAAAAACTCGCCGAAGAAATCGTGGGCCTGACCTTGCTGGAAGCCCAGGAGCTGAAAACCATCCTGAAGGATGAATACGGCATCGAGCCCGCTGCTGGCGGCGCTGTGATGATGGCTGGCCCGGCTGCCGGTGCTGCCGAAGCCGCAGAAGAAAAGACCGAATTCGACGTTGTTCTGGTCGAAGCCGGTGCCAACAAGATCAACGTGATCAAGGAAGTTCGCGGCATCACCGGTCTGGGCCTGAAAGAAGCCAAGGACCTGGTTGAAGCCGGTGGCAAAGTCAAAGAAGGCGCTGCCAAGGACGAAGCTGAAGAGCTGAAGAAGAAGCTCGAAGCGGCTGGCGCCAAGGTTGAGCTGAAGTAATCCGGCAATTGTCGGTTTGATTGTGGCAGGGTCCGGGATTTCCCGGTCCCTGCCGAACCTGTCTTGAAGGGCGCTGATCGGATGCCTACATGGCTTCAGCTTCCTTCAGGGCATGTTCACGGTTCGGGAGCCGCGCGGTGGGACGAGCGGCAGGTATTGAACCGGAAGTCCTGACATTCGCAGACCGCGTTCACCGGGCCCCGACGGTGCATGCGCGTCAAGACGAAAGGTGCAAAACCCTATGGCGCAGTCCTATGTCGGCCAGAAGCGTATCCGGCGCAGCTATGGCAATATTCGTGAAGTTCTCGAAATGCCGAACCTCATCGAGGTTCAGAAATCTTCTTATGATCTGTTTTTGAATTCGGGCGATGCCCCGACCCATACCGATGGTGAGGGTCTGCAGGGCGTCTTCCAGTCGGTTTTCCCGATCCGCGATTTCAATGAGACCGCGACGCTGGAATTCGTGAAATACGAGCTTGAAAAGCCGAAATACGATGTTGACGAATGCCAGCAGCGCGACATGACCTATGCCGCACCGCTGAAAGTCACGCTGCGCCTGATTGTGTTCGATGTCGATGAAAACACCGGTGCGAAATCGGTCAAGGACATCAAGGAGCAGGATGTCTTCATGGGCGACATGCCCCTGATGACCCAGAACGGTACCTTCATCGTGAACGGAACCGAGCGTGTTGTCGTGTCCCAGATGCACCGCTCTCCGGGCGTGTTCTTCGACCATGATCGCGGCAAGACGCACAGCTCGGGCAAGCTGCTTTTCGCGTGCCGAATCATTCCCTATCGCGGTTCCTGGCTGGATTTCGAATTCGATGCCAAGGATCTGGTGTTTGCACGGATCGACCGCCGCCGGAAACTGCCGGTGACGACCCTGCTCTATGCGCTTGGCATGGATCAGGAAGGGATCATGGATGCCTTCTATGAAACCGTGAATTTCCGGCTTGAAAAAGCCAAGGGTGCGGAATCCGGCTGGGTCACGCGGTTCTTCCCCGAGCGTGTTCGCGGCTCCCGCCCCGCTTATGACCTGATCAACGCCGCAACCGGAGAGGTTATTACCGCTGCGGGCGAAAAGGTGACTCCGCGTAAGGTCAAGCAGTTGCTGGATGGCGGTGACGAAATCGACCTGCTGGTGCCGTTCGATCAGATCATTGGCCGGTTTGTCGCCAAGGATATCATCAATGAGGAAACCGGCTTCATCTATGCTGAGGCAGGCGATGAAATCACCGCGGAATATGACAAGGAAGGCGAGCTTTCGGGCGGTCTTCTGAAGGTTCTGCTGGATAATGACATCAACGATATCCCGGTGCTGGATATCGATAACGTCAATGTCGGCGCGTATATCCGCAATACGATGGCGTCGGACAAGAACATGAACCGCGAACAGGCGCTGATGGATATCTATCGCGTCATGCGTCCGGGTGAGCCGCCGACCGTTGAAGCGGCCTCGACCATGTTCGACAGCCTGTTCTTCGACAGTGAGCGGTATGATCTGTCCGCCGTGGGCCGGGTCAAGATGAATATGCGTCTGGACCTCGATGCGCCGGATACGCAGCGTACGCTGCGCCCCGAGGATATCGTGGCCTGTGTCAAGGGTCTGGTCGAGTTGCGCGACGGCAAGGGTGAGATCGACGATATCGACCATCTGGGCAACCGCCGTGTGCGTTCGGTCGGCGAATTGATGGAGAACCAGTATCGCGTCGGCCTGCTCCGCATGGAGCGTGCCATTCGCGAGCGCATGTCAGGCGTCGAGATCGACACCGTCATGCCGCAGGATCTGATCAACGCCAAGCCGGCAGCGGCGGCGGTGCGCGAATTCTTCGGCTCCAGCCAGTTGTCGCAGTTCATGGACCAGACCAACCCGCTTTCCGAGGTCACCCATAAACGCCGCCTCTCGGCGCTTGGGCCGGGCGGCCTGACCCGCGAACGTGCGGGCTTCGAGGTGCGCGACGTTCACCCGACCCATTACGGTCGGATGTGTCCCATTGAGACGCCGGAAGGTCAGAATATCGGTCTGATCAACAGCCTCGCGACCTTCGCCCGCGTGAACAAATACGGCTTTATCGAGACCCCTTACCGCAAGGTTGTGGAAGGCAAGGTCACCGATGATGTCGTGTACATGTCCGCGACCGAGGAGATGCGTCACACCGTAGCGCAGGCCAATGCGCAACTGGACGAGGACGGCAAATTCGTGAATGAGCTGGTCAGCACCCGTCAGGCTGGCGACTTCCTGCTGAACCCGGTCGATGCCGTGGACCTGATCGACGTGTCGCCGAAGCAGCTTGTATCGGTTGCTGCCGCGCTGATCCCGTTCCTTGAAAATGACGACGCAAACCGCGCTCTGATGGGCTCGAACATGCAACGTCAGGCGGTTCCGCTGCTGCGGGCCGAGGCGCCGTTTGTCGGCACCGGGATGGAAGCCACCGTGGCCCGCGATTCCGGTGCGGCCATCATGGCCCGCCGTTCGGGTGTGATCGATCAGGTCGATGCGCAGCGTATCGTTGTCCGCGCGACCGAGGATCTGGGCGCGGGCGATGCTGGCGTGGATATTTACCGTCTGCGCAAGTTCAAACGCTCGAACCAGTCTTCGACCATCAACCAGCGTCCGCTGGTGAAGGTGGGTGAGAAGGTCGTGAAAGGGCAGGTCATCGCTGACGGTCCCTCGACCGATCAGGGCGAGTTGGCCATCGGCCGGAACGTGGTCGTCGCCTTCATGCCGTGGAACGGCTATAACTATGAAGACTCGATCCTGATTTCGGAACGAATCCACCGCGACGACGTGTTCACCTCGATCCATATCGACGAATACGAAGTGGCGGCCCGCGATACCAAGCTGGGTCCGGAAGAAATCACCCGCGACATCCCCAATGTCGGTGAAGAGGCGCTGCGCAACCTCGATGAGGCTGGCATCGTCTATATCGGCGCTGAGGTTGGGCCGGGCGATATTCTGGTCGGGAAGATCACGCCGAAGGGTGAAAGCCCGATGACGCCTGAGGAAAAGCTTCTCCGCGCCATCTTCGGGGAGAAGGCGTCGGATGTACGCGATACCTCGCTGCGTCTGCCTCCGGGTGCTTACGGTACCATTGTCGAGGTCCGTGTCTTCAACCGTCACGGTGTGGACAAGGACGAACGTGCGCTTCAGATCGAACGTGAAGAAGTCGAACGCTTGTCCCGCGACCGCGATGACGAGCTGGCGATTCTTGAACGCAACATCTATGCGCGTCTGAAAACCCTGATCCTCGGCAAGACCGCCGTGAAAGGGCCGAAAGGCATCAAGGCAAACAGCACCGTGGATGAGGATCTGCTGGGTTCGATTTCCCGCGGCCTGTGGTGGCAGCTTGCCATCGGTGACGAAGACACCGCCAAGGAAGTCGAGGCGCTGCACGACCAGTTCAACGCGCAGAAGAAGGCGCTTGAGGCCCGTTTTGACGACAAGGTCGAAAAGGTCCGTCAGGGCGACGATCTGCCTCCGGGCGTGATGAAGATGGTCAAGGTCTTCGTCGCGGTGAAGCGCAAGCTTCAGGCTGGCGACAAGATGGCCGGTCGTCACGGCAACAAGGGTGTGGTGTCCAAGGTCGTCCCGATGGAGGATATGCCGTTCCTTGCGGATGGTACTCCGGTCGACCTGGTGCTGAACCCGCTTGGTGTGCCGTCGCGGATGAATGTCGGTCAGATTCTGGAAACCCATATGGGTTGGGCGTCGCGCGGTCTGGGCATCCAGATCGATGAGGCTCTGGAAGCGTTCCGTCACGGCACCGGCGATATGTCCGGCGTGCGTGAGGCCATGAAGAATGGTTATGGCGACGAAATGTACGCGGAAACCTTCGAGGGGCTGGACGATGACCGGCTGCTGGAGCACGCGAATGCTGTGCGCAGCGGTGTTCCGATCGCAACTCCGGTATTCGACGGCGCGAAAGAGATCGACGTCGATGATGCGCTGAAGCGTGCCGGTTTCGACCAGTCGGGTCAGTCCATCGTCTTCGACGGCCGCACCGGCGAACAATTCGCGCGTCCGGTCACGGTGGGGATGAAATACATCCTCAAGCTGCATCACCTTGTCGATGACAAGATGCATGCCCGCTCGACCGGTCCGTATTCGCTTGTCACGCAACAGCCTCTGGGCGGTAAGGCTCAGTTCGGCGGTCAGCGTCTGGGTGAGATGGAGGTCTGGGCCCTGGAAGCTTACGGCGCTGCCTATACGCTGCAGGAAATGCTGACGGTGAAGTCGGATGACGTGGCGGGCCGGACCAAGGTCTATGAAAGCATCGTCAAGGGCGAGGACAATTTTGAAGCCGGTGTACCGGAATCGTTCAACGTCCTTGTCAAAGAGGTCCGGGGTCTGGGCCTCAATATGGAGCTTCTGGACGCGGAGGACGATGCCGAATGATGTTCGGCCGGATCTACAGGCGGCTAAAGCGCGGCTATGTCACCACGGTGGGAACGCCCCTGGCAAGGGGGCGTGCCCGGTCGTTGGGTGCCCGTGTGGTGGGTGCGTTGCCGACGCCGCCTGAACCGGTTCCGGCAGAGCATGCGATGCGACTGAATCTTGCAGAGGGGGTCAAACATCCTTCTGTCAAGCTGGATGGCGCGTTCGGAGACAATTCCGTTCTGACGATCGACCGCCGGATCCCCGCGCGTATGAAGATTCATATCCGGGTTTCCGCGCCGACGCCGCCGACGAATGTCAGATTGCAGATTGGTCATGTGAAGACCGGCAGGATTTCCATCGCCGTCGCCGGCTCCAATGTCGATATGCAGATCGGACATACCAATCGCCTGATTGCACAGATCGGCGTGGGGCAAAATTCGTTGGTCCGTGTCGGCGACCGGACCACGTCGAGCGGAATCGAGATCTCCTGTATGGACGGCATCGTTCGGATCGGCTCGGATTGCCAATCCGGCGGAGGGTCGATGGTTATGGGAGCAGCCCACCACGGGATTGTCGCATTGCGGAAGGGAAGAGCCAGGATCGTCCGGCAGAAGCCCGAAGTTCATGTCGGCGATCACGTCTGGCTTGGCTTTCGAAGCTATGTCGGGGGAAGGGCGCGTATCGGCAGCGGCTGCATCGTGGCCGCCTGTTCTTCGGTTGTCTCTCCGATGCCGCCGGATTGTCTGATCGCAGGGAACCCCGCTGCCATTCGCCGCAGAAATGTCGGGTGGAGCCGTGACGCAAAATCCATCGATGAGCATTCGCAACACTATTTCAAATCGGTCGTCTGGCAGTCTTCCTGATTGCCAGATTATGAGCCTAGTTTGATCATGAAGGATCAAGGATGAACCAGGAAATCGCCACCAATCCCCTGAACCCGCTGGCTCAGCCGCGGCAGTTCGACGAAATCAAGATCTCGCTGGCCTCGCCCGAGGAAATCCTCGCGTGGTCCTATGGTGAGGTGAAGAAGCCCGAAACCATCAACTACCGCACGTTCAAGCCCGAGCGTGACGGCCTGTTCTGCGCACGTATCTTCGGTCCGATCAAGGACTACGAATGTCTGTGCGGCAAATATAAGCGCATGAAATATCGCGGCCTCGTCTGCGAAAAATGCGGCGTTGAAGTCACGCTGCAGAAGGTCCGCCGTGAGCGGATGGGCCATATCGAACTGGCCGCTCCGGTTGCGCATATCTGGTTCCTGAAATCGCTGCCTTCCCGCATCGGCCTGATGCTGGACATGACGCTGCGTGATCTGGAGCGGATTCTTTACTTCGAAAACTATGTCGTCATTGAGCCGGGTCTGACCGATCTGACCTATGGTCAGTTGATGACCGAAGAAGAGTTCATGGACGCACAGGACCAGTTCGGTGCTGACGCCTTCACCGCCGATATCGGGGCCGAGGCGATCCGTGCCATGCTGGCCGAGATCGATCTGGCCGCGACCGCCGAGCAACTGCGTGAGGAACTGAAGGAAGCCACTGGCGACCTGAAGCCGAAGAAGATCATCAAGCGTCTGAAGATCGTTGAAAGCTTCCTTGAATCCGGCAACCGTCCGGAATGGATGGTCATGACGGTGATCCCGGTCATCCCGCCGGAACTGCGCCCTCTGGTGCCTCTGGATGGTGGCCGTTTCGCGACATCGGATCTGAACGATCTGTATCGCCGGGTGATCAACCGGAACAACCGTCTTAAGCGCCTGATCGAGCTTCGTGCGCCCGACATCATCGTGCGCAACGAAAAGCGGATGTTGCAGGAATCGGTCGATGCGCTGTTCGACAATGGTCGTCGCGGCCGCGTCATCACGGGCAATAACCGCCGCCCGCTGAAATCGCTGTCGGATATGCTGAAAGGCAAGCAGGGCCGATTCCGCCAGAACCTTCTGGGGAAACGCGTCGACTTCTCGGGCCGCTCGGTCATCGTGACCGGGCCGGAACTGAAGCTGCATCAATGCGGCCTGCCGAAGAAGATGGCGCTCGAACTGTTCAAGCCGTTCATCTATTCGCGGCTTGAGGCGAAGGGCTATTCCTCGACCGTCAAGCAGGCGAAGAAACTGGTCGAGAAAGAGCGTCCCGAGGTTTGGGATATCCTCGACGAGGTGATCCGCGAGCATCCGGTTCTGCTGAACCGTGCGCCGACGCTGCACCGTCTGGGCATTCAGGCATTCGAGCCGATCCTGATCGAAGGCAAGGCGATCCAGCTGCACCCGCTGGTCTGTTCCGCCTTCAACGCCGATTTCGACGGCGACCAGATGGCCGTTCACGTGCCGCTTTCGCTGGAAGCCCAGCTTGAGGCGCGTGTGCTGATGATGTCCACCAACAACGTGCTGTCGCCCGCCAACGGTGCGCCGATCATCGTCCCGTCGCAGGATATGATCCTTGGTCTCTACTACACGACCATGATGCGCGAAGGCATGAAGGGCGAAGGCATGGTCTTTGCCAGCGTCGATGAGGTGGAACACGCCCTGACGACTGGCGAGGTACATCTGCACGCGAAAATTCAGGCCCGTCTGAAGCAAATCGACGATGACGGTAATGAGGTCGCAACGCGCTTCGAAACCACGCCGGGCCGTTTGCGCCTCGGCTCGCTTCTGCCACTGAACGCGAAGGCTCCGTTCGAGCTGGTGAACCGCCTGCTGCGCAAGAAGGACGTGCAGCACGTTATCGACACGGTTTACCGCTACTGCGGCCAGAAAGAGGCGGTGATCTTCTCGGATAAGATCATGGGTCTCGGCTTCCGCGAAGCGTTCCGCGCCGGTATCTCGTTCGGCAAGAACGACATGGTGATCCCCGATAATAAATGGGACATCGTGGGCGAGGTGCAGGATCAGGTGAAAGAGTTCGAACAGCAATATCTGGACGGTCTCATCACTCAGGGCGAGAAGTATAACAAGGTTGTCGATGCGTGGTCGAAATGTAACGACCGCGTCACCGATGCGATGATGGCGACCATCTCGAAAACCCGGAAAAGCGAGGATGGCGCCGAGCTTGAGCCGAACTCGGTCTATATGATGGCGCATTCGGGTGCGCGGGGTTCTGTCACGCAGATGAAACAGCTGGGCGGGATGCGCGGCCTGATGGCCAAGCCGAATGGCGAGATCATCGAGACGCCGATCATCTCGAACTTCAAGGAAGGTCTGACCGTTCTTGAATACTTCAACTCGACCCACGGTGCGCGGAAAGGTCTGTCCGATACCGCGCTGAAGACGGCGAACTCGGGCTATCTGACCCGTCGTTTGGTTGATGTGGCGCAGGACTGCATTGTGCGTGAACATGATTGCGGCACCGAACAGGCGATCAATGCCTCGGCAGCCGTCAATGACGGTGAGATCATCTCTCCGCTGAGCGAGCGTATTCTGGGCCGTACCGCGGCTGAGGATGTGCTGGTTCCGGGTACGGATGAGGTGATCCTCCGCAAAGGTGAGCTGATCGACGAACGCAAGTCGGACGAGGTCGAGAATGCGGGCGTGCAGAATGTGCGTATCCGCTCGGCCCTGACCTGCGAAAGCGAGGATGGCGTCTGCGCGATGTGCTATGGCCGCGATCTGGCCCGTGGTACGCTGGTCAATATCGGCGAGGCTGTCGGCATCATCGCTGCGCAGTCCATCGGTGAACCCGGCACGCAGCTGACGATGCGGACCTTCCATATCGGCGGCGTCGCGCAGGGTGGTCAGCAATCCTTCACTGCCGCCAACCAGGAGGGGACGGTTGCCTTCGAGAATGAAGCGACCATCACCAACGATTCGGGTGAGCTGATCGTCATGGCTCGGAACATGGTTCTGAACCTGATGAACAAGCAGGGCGAGCCGGTGGCGTCGCACAAGCTGTTCTACGGCTCGAAGCTGATGGTGAAGGAAGGCGAAGAGGTCATTCGCGGACAGAAGCTGTTCGAATGGGACCCGTATACCCTGCCGATCATCGCCGAGAAGCCGGGTAAGGCGAAATTCGTCGATCTGGTATCGGGTCTGTCGGTTCGTGACGATACGGATGATGCGACCGGGATGACGCAGAAGATCGTGACCGACTGGCGCTCGACGCCGAAAGGTGGCGATCTGAAGCCGGAAATACTGATTATCGGCGAAGATGGCGAACCGATCCGCAACGATCAGGGCAATCCGGTCACCTATCCGATGTCGGTGGACGCAATTCTGTCCATCGAAGACGGGCAGGAGATCAAGGCCGGTGACGTGGTGGCGCGTATTCCGCGCGAAGGTGCCAAGACCAAGGACATCACCGGGGGTCTGCCCCGTGTGGCGGAACTGTTCGAGGCGCGTCGTCCGAAAGATCACGCGATCATCGCCGAAATCGACGGTTATGTGCGCTTCGGCAAGGACTACAAGAACAAGCGCCGCATCTCGATCGAACCGGCTGACGAGAATCTGGATCCCGTCGAATACATGGTGCCGAAAGGCAAGCACATCCCGGTGCAGGAAGGCGACTTCGTGCAGAAGGGTGAGTATATCATGGACGGTAACCCGGCCCCGCACGATATTCTGCGGATCATGGGCATCGAGGCTCTGGCCGATTACCTGATCGACGAGGTGCAGGACGTCTATCGTCTGCAGGGCGTGAAGATCAACGACAAGCATATCGAGGTGATCGTTCGCCAGATGCTTCAGAAGATCGAGATCCTGGATTCGGGCGACACAACCCTGCTGAAAGGCGAGCATGTCGAACGCGATGAGTTCGAGGAAGAAAATGCCAAGATCGAAGCCAAGGGCGGCAAGCCCGCCACGGGTGAGCCGGTTCTTCTGGGCATCACCAAGGCGTCGCTGCAGACCCGCAGCTTCATCTCGGCGGCCTCATTCCAGGAAACGACTCGTGTGCTGACCGAAGCTTCGGTTCAGGGCAAGCGCGACAAGCTGGTCGGTCTGAAGGAAAACGTCATTGTTGGCCGCCTGATCCCGGCAGGGACCGGTGGGGCGACGATGCGCCTGAAGAAAGTGGCAAGCGACCGCGATGCCGAGGTGATCGAAGCACGCCGGGCAGAGGCCGAAGCGGCTGCTGCTCTGGAAGCTCCGGTCGAGGTGAAAGCCGAGGATGTCACCGTGGCGCCGGAAACTCTGGACGAGGGCGCTCTGGCCGATCTGCCCGAAACCAACGGCGAAGAGTGATCTTGCCGCAGGAATAAACCGAAAAGGCCCGGCCCATGTGCCGGGCTTTTTCACGCTGAATGGCGTTAACCTCTGCGGCATTGAACAGAGGCCCCTGAGCACCTAGATTTGGGTGACGCAGGGGGCCCGCACTGCCGATCTTGGGGTTCGCGCCCTCGGGCTTGAAAGGAAGAACATGACCGAACTTAACCATTCGCATCCCGTTCTGCCGCTGCGCGATATCGTGGCGTTCCCGCATATGGTCGTGCCGCTTTTCGTCGGCCGCGACAAATCCGTGCGTGCGCTCGAAGCGGTCATGGCAGAGGATCGTCCGATCCTTCTGGCGACGCAGAAGGATGCTTCCGTCGATGAACCCGACGCTGACGGCATTTACCGCATCGGTGTCCTCGCCAATGTGCTTCAGCTTCTGAAGCTGCCCGATGGCACTGTGAAAGTGCTGGTCGAAGGACAGCGCCGCGTGGAAATCACCCGCTTCATCGACAACCCGGATTATTTCGAGGCAGAGGCCACTCCGCTGATCGAAGAGCAGGGCGATGAGGATACGGTTATCGCACTGACCAAGGCGGTTGCCGAGGAATTCGAGAAATACGTCAAGATCCGCAAGAATATCCCGGATGAGGTTGTCTCGACCGTGGCCGAGACCTCGGAATCCGAGCGTTTGGCCGATCTGGTCGCGGGCCATCTTGGCGTGGAAATCGACCGCAAGCAGGAATTGCTGGAAACGCTGGTCGTTGCCGAGCGGCTGGAGAAGGTTTACGGCCTGATGCAGGGCGAAATGTCCGTGCTGCAGGTCGAAAAGAAGATCAAATCGCGCGTCAAGACCCAGATGGAGAAGACGCAGCGCGAGTACTATCTGAATGAGCAGATGAAGGCCATTCAGAAGGAACTCGGCGATGGTGAGGAGGGTTCGGATGAACTCGCCGAACTGGAAGCGAAGATCGAAAAGACCAAGTTCAGCAAAGAGGCCCGCGAAAAGGCCGAGGCAGAGCTGAAAAAGCTGAAATCCATGTCGCCCATGTCGGCAGAGGCGACTGTCAGCCGCAACTACCTTGACTGGCTGCTGGCGCTGCCCTGGGGCGTGAAATCGCGCACCAGAAAGGATCTGGGCAAGGCCGAAGAGGTTCTGGACGCCGATCACTACGGTCTGGAAAAGGTCAAGGAGCGTATCGTCGAATATCTCGCCGTGCAGAACCGCTCGACCAAGCTGAAAGGCCCGATCATGTGCCTTGTCGGTCCTCCGGGTGTGGGGAAAACCTCGCTTGGCCGGTCGGTCGCGAAGGCGACGGGGCGCGAATTCATCCGCATCAGCCTTGGCGGCGTGCGCGACGAATCCGAGATTCGCGGCCATCGCCGGACCTATATCGGCTCGATGCCGGGCAAGATCATCCAGGCGCTGAAAAAGGCGAAAACCACGAATCCGCTCATCCTGCTCGATGAAATCGACAAGATGGGGCAGGATTTCCGTGGCGATCCGGCAAGCGCGATGCTGGAGGTTCTGGACCCGGAACAGAACTCGACCTTCGTGGACCACTATCTTGAGGTGGAATACGATCTGTCGAACGTGATGTTCCTGACCACCGCCAACAGCTATAACATGCCGGGCCCGCTGCTCGACCGGATGGAGATCATTCCGCTGGCCGGCTATACCGAGGACGAAAAGCGCGAAATCGCCCGTCAGCATCTGCTGCCCAAGCAGGTGAAGGCAAACGGTCTGCGCAAGGGTGAATTCTCGGTGTCCGATGAGGCGCTGACCCATGTGATCCGCTATTACACGCGGGAAGCCGGGGTACGCTCGCTGGAGCGTGAAATCGCCAAGCTGGCCCGGAAGGCCGTGACCGAGATCCTCAAGGGCAAGACCAAGACTGTCGAGGTCGGTCCCGAGAAGGTCGAGGAATATCTCGGCGTCCGCCGTCATCGCTATGGTCTGGCCGAAAAAGAGGATCAGGTTGGTGTCGTGACCGGTCTCGCCTGGACGCAGGTCGGCGGCGATCTTCTGCAGATCGAGGCGCTGAAATTGCCCGGCAAGGGCCGCATGAAAACGACGGGGAAACTCGGCGATGTGATGAAGGAATCCATCGACGCGGCCTCTTCCTTCGTGCGCTCGGTCGCGCCCGAGCTTGGGATCAAGCCGCCGGAATTCGAGAAGCGGGACATCCATGTCCACGTTCCTGAAGGCGCGACGCCCAAGGACGGGCCGTCCGCGGGTCTTGCGATGGTGACCTCGGTCGTGTCGGTCATGACCGGAATTCCGGTGCGCAAGGATATCGCCATGACCGGCGAGGTGACCTTGCGCGGGAATGCCTTGGCCATTGGTGGGCTGAAGGAAAAGCTTCTGGCGGCGCTTCGCGGCGGCATCAAGACGGTGTTGATCCCCGAAGATAATGCCAAGGATCTGGCAGAGATCCCGGATAATGTGAAAGAAGGGCTGAAGATCATCCCCGTTTCCAATGTCCGCGAAGTCCTGAAGCACGCCCTCGTGCACATGCCCGAGCCGGTTGAGTGGGATGAGGCCGCTGAAGAAGCTGCCGAAGCCGCCCGCCAAGCTACTTCAAGCACTGGGCAGGGTACTGCCTCGGTATCGATAGCGCATTAAACGATCTTTGGATCAATGGAGGGCGTGAGATTATTCTCGCGCCCTTTCAGTTTGTAGAACTGGCGTGGCCTAAGTTGATGGAAGTTCGATCATGCCGACGCGCTTACTAATTTCCCATACGGCCTGATGGCTCTGATCCGAAACGATTTCAGCCCAACAGTTCTTCATGTCTTTTGAGAAATTTATGTCATCGAAAATTACCAATGCGCCCGGGGCAGCGATGGATTTAACAATCGCAAACTGTGCCATGACGAAATCGCGAGTGTGGATTGCATCAATGAAAATGATCTCCGGTGCGCCATCGATAACGTCAACATTGTCCTCGAACGTACCATTTACGAGATGACTGCGTGGACTGATTGCACGAAAATTGTCTTGTGCAATCGGAAACCACTCTGCATTTGGTTCAAAACTAAATAGTGAGCCTTTACCTACCGATTCCAGACCTGCCAGCCAGTACATGCCGCTGGCACCAAACGCTGCACCGAACTCCACGACGACATTGGGTCTCTTCTGAGTGACAAGCCATGCGTAAAAGCGCGAGGTCAGTGCTGCAGAACGAACCTGCTTGATGGAACGTGTTTCATTTTCGGACACCGGTCGAGCATAATTCTCGACCTCTCGATATTTTTCCCATAAGGGAAATTCGCCTAGTCTCGCTGTAGCTTCGATGCGGGCTTCGATCCGTTCAACAACCTCTCCGTGAAAAGTGCTACGGGTAAAGCTCTCTGGTCGGATGCCAAAGCAGGATGAGCCTCTGACTGTTTTGATTATCAGCTCTTTCATCTGCCTATCGGTGATATGCCGTTTCTTTGAAAGCGAAGCTAAAGGATGGAGAGCGGACATACTAGCGATAATTAACGGCCTATAGTTTTTTCCGGCGGTCCCACCTCCTGCCATTTTCTCTTGCACGATACGTTTGTCGTGACTATCTAGCCCCTCACGGGTGATTAGCTCAGCGGTAGAGCGCTTCGTTCACATCGAAGATGTCAGCGGTTCAAATCCGTTATCACCCACCATTATCTTTAAAATTTCACTTGGACTTCGTGAAATGCGCGGTCATTAATCAAGTCTTTGGAACAGTTCTTAATACGCTGCTTCAGAGGTTTTGAGATATCAGACGGATCGTCTCGCGACGAGTAATCGGGCAACGAAGTACGTTATGGCGATTATCGAGGACAGGAATGTACAGTGGAGCGGGTGAAGTGCGATGGATTACGAAATCCAAACCCGTCAAAAAGGCTCATAATCCTTTATTATCATACGCTTGCGTAATCACATTCTCTCCGGAAACCCGGCATGTGTGCCGAGCGTGGTGGGTCCGTGTACTCACATTGCCCATCCAAGTTGCCCAATGCAACCCCGCAGTGTGACCTGCGACTTGTGAATCCTCGGGCAACTGCAATCTGTTATTTGTCCTGCCTTCTTTTGGGATTTTCTCCGACAAGAAATGACCGAAAAATCCGAGGTGGCGAACTCAACCATTGATGTTGTGCATGTCGCCCCAGTGGAGTGGCGTTTGAGGGCTGGCCATTAGCTTCTGTCGTCCGGATAATTTGATACCCATTAAGCAAATTGTCATCGCGCCGCGCAGTAACCCTTTCGCACGGTTCAAGCTGCGGCCTGTCCCATAGGGCAAGGTCTAGCGAGTCGTCTCGTGATGCGCTGTAATATGTCCCGTACGAATTGTCTTGATATTTTGAGACAATGCGATGTACTACGTTTTAGACCTTAGCGAGACAGATTATGGGACAGAGAACATGCTGGTAGGATATGCGCGGACTTCGACACTGGATCAGAAGGCTGGCTTAGAAGGGCAGGAGCGGGACTTGCGGGGCGCCGGGTGCGAGCGGCTGTTCATCGAGCAAGTCTCTTCCGTTGACGTGAGGGCGCGTGAGCAGCTTACCGAGGCTCTGGCCTTTGTCCGGGCCGGGGATGCGCTTGTTGTGACGAAGCTCGACCGTCTGGCACGTTCGGTGGCGCATCTGCTGGAAATCCTCGACACCCTGACGGCGAAGGGCGCTGCGCTGCGTATTCTGAATATGAACCTCGACACCGGCACTCCCACAGGAAAGCTGATGCTGACCATGCTGGGCGGCGTGGCAGAGTTCGAGCGTGAAATCATGCTGGAACGGCAGCGCGAGGGGATCGCCAAGGCCAAGGCTGCGGGCAAGTACAAGGGCCGCAAGCCGACAGCACGGGCGAAACTGGAAGAGGTGCAGAGGTTGCACCGAGACGGCATCGGGGGAACCGAGATTGCCAGAAGGCTGGGAATTGGACGGGCGAGCGTCTATCGGCTTTTGGATGAGGCTAAGGCACGGGATGCGACATGATATCGGCTGTGTTGCTGTTCTTGGCGATCTGAGGCTGCATGGTCATCTGGAAACTTTGATTGCTGCGAGATGCCATGCGAGGCCGCCTATCTGTTTTTTGAAAAAGCGGCGCTTTGGATGAGGATGGCGGGCATCGGCTGCGCTCATATCGAAGCTGTCTATTACTATGCTCTTGAAAGTCGCGGGAGTGTTGCGATGGCAAGGGCGGATTTCAGACCTTCACTGCGAGTGCGAGCTAACAAAGCCCGCTCACAGAAAGCCGACGTTCAAAAGAGGCTAAACGCAAACAGTGGATTGCAGTGCCGCAAGACGGCGACATGACCACTGCGGACGGTTCAAGTTCCTCGTAACCGCTAGGCGTTAGTTGACATTAATGAGGTCGAAAAAGACTTCTTGCCGGGATTTGGGAAATGCAACCTCAAATTGATTTAATAACTGATTTCAATCGCCTATTATGCACTCTCATGAACGCAGCGCGAACACTCAGATCATCACAACTCTTCAGATTCATGACGCGAAATCAAGTTAGAAATTTCGGCGAGTCGAAATTCTAGCATTTCTACGTGTCGAGTTGCCGCTATTAGGTCTTGCATTAATTCCTCCCTGTTGTGGCCCGAGGATTTCTCAAACTTTTGCTGAGCGTACTCTCGCGCCTCCAACGCCGCCGACATCTCCATTCTCAGCTTACGAATCTTTTCTAATAGAAAGGTAGATCGGCGGCGACCAACCTCATTGGTCCTTTCTGCAGAAATGTCGCCTCGGTACTGACCAAACCTCTCAATGTCTGCCGACGATATCATATGGCTCCGTTCACCGTCGGCTATATGTTTGCCATTACGTAAAGCGTTTCTGCGGTATCTCAGGGACCTTTCGCGTTCACGATCATACAGAAAACGTTCGCGTTCACGCTCACTCAGGTCCTCCAACGCATTTCGCCCGTGCATACGGACGGCGTAGCTTGCAAGAGCATTCTCGTGCTTGGCGGTCTCAGCTGCTCGAACTTCGTCGATTGCTCCCTCCGATATTTTCCCACCGATGTAGCCGCTTGCAACTGCCACGAAACTGTCAGGAGTATAAAACTTCACATGCTTGCCGGTGAACCTGTTAAACTCATCAATCAATTCAGGTCTGGGCGAGATGGTTTTTCCACTCTTCTCCAACCACCAATCTTCTTTCCGGTCGTCCGTCACGAACACCAAATGCTTATCGTCTGCTTTCGCCATTTCCAAAGTCTGACGCCACAGGACGAAGTCTCCGTAAAGCCTCCGCTTATCGTCTGAGGTCTGTGAGTCTTTCACTTTACCGGCGTCCATGTAGCCGGGCGGAATTTTGCGATTGTATCGGTCTTCACCTTGCTCAAAGAGAGCCTTCATCTTGTCTTCATCGAATTCATCTCCCGACCGCGCATCAAAAATATTGGCTAGTCGGTCCAGTACGTCGTCTTGCGTCATACGCTGTTCGATTGTCTGACCACTTGCATCGAGTTCCTGCTCAATTTTCGTAATAGTTTCTTCCAGCTTGCTTGCGCTATCCGCAGAGATGAAAGGGTGCCCTCGCTCAGTCGAGAACTGACGCTTGATGGATGTCAGATCACGCTTTATGTCGTCGTAAGTTTTCTACTGGTCCGCAATAACGGTTATCCGATTTCGAAAGAACTCGACTCCAGCTTGATGAGGTAGCCAAACCCGGTGTTTGATCCTTTCTAACTGAGAGAACAGCGCATCTCGCGTGGTGTCCGAGTACCTGTACATATTCAGAAGGGTATTGGCGTCGAAGACGAACACACCATCGGCCCAAATCTCTTTGACCTGTTCATCGTTCAACTTGAAATGGCCCAAAAACTTCGACTTCACGCTTCACCTCATTTTCGATGGCTATCTATCAAGCCACCGCGATCTAATCACCAGAGGCGGCTTCTTGGCAACCGTCACTGAGGCCATGTATCGACCCAGTGAAAACCCGCTTATGCTACAGGGGTGCCCGATGCTCCGCCCAGGGTGGGCTTTGGGGACGCGTCGGCGACCCGGATGGCCACATCTGGGAGATTCATGGAACCTCGCTTGGCCGATCAATGGGCAGGGCCATGTCGTCTTGGGAGTGTGATGCCGCGCGGCTGGTCGGAATGACTGCTACAATTTCGGCCCGCTCCTGAAAGCGTAAAGGGGAAGTCCGCGGTGGTGCCGGAGGTCAGATTCGTCCCGCGCTGCTGGTGTTAGCGTGCCTGATGAAGCTGCCCGGGGTCGTGAATGACCGGTTTAAGGAAGCTGCATCGCGGCGAAGGCCGATCAGGTGAACGGCAGGTATGGGCTGCCCTTGCCGGGGTGACCGTGATTAACGCTGAAAAGGGACACTGTGCCGCCGAATGTCAACTCCGGAGGGCAGAGAGAACCGTGCCAGTGTGATTGCCAGCATATCTTGAGCGGGAGTTATCTGCGCTGAATACGGTAGAGCGGTCGAGCTCACAACATCCGCACAGTGACACTTGAGGGTGAACCTTGGTTCGTCGTGCGGGACGTGCTGAATGTGCTTGGGATCAAAGGCATGTCCTGCGAACTAATGAACGTGGGTAAAACCTATGTTGAAGAACTCCAAATGCCCGGCCAGCGTGGTGGTCGCCCGAACAAGCTCATCAACGAAGCGGGTCTCTACAAGCTCATCCTGCGGTCGAACAAGCCGGAAGCGAAAGAGTTTCAGGATTGGGTGACGGGCGAGGTGCTGCCGAGGATTCGCAAGACGGGTTCCTATGTGGCCGGTGAAGAGAAATTTGACGTGTCCACGGATGAGGGCTTGGCTGCGACGACAACGCTGGTCATGGCGGCGATGGAACTGGCCGGGACTGTGCTGGGTGGATTGCCGGGTGCAAGCTGGTGGCGTGTCGCGGGATGCCGCTGACGGTGGAAGCCGACGATCTGGCTGTGAGTCCTTGGGCTGCTGATCCGAAGGTTTCAGAGGTGTTGCGGATGTAGGGCGCTGCCGGGGCTGCGCTGTACAAGGCTGCGGCAAGACGAGCAATGCGCCAGCGCAAGTCAGCACAGGGGCGCTCTGTCGCAATCAATATCTCTCCGTCATCTGATTGCAGGGCGATCCTTCGTAGCGGCGTGGAAGCGCCCTCAGGGGTGTGTCTCAGTTGCTGTCTAGGACCCCCAAGGCGGCGCTATACGGCGCTGTGAGCGGGCTTTCTCGGGCTGTGAGGTGTGCCTCGATTACCCCTTACCCTCAGATAAATACGAGTCTCCGATTAACGCACGAAAACAGCTCACCATCCAAACCACAATATCTGGTGTTTCTGCCCGGCTGATTACACCGCATCCACCACATGAAGAGCCTGACCGGCCTACGTGCCGTCAGTCAATACCAACCGTCTCCCGGCGCTTCTCCGGGGGACTGTCTTTACATTTGAAAGGAACGACATGAACCATCTGGCATCAACCTCCCCGACCCATGACAGCGGTGACCAGCCCCAGAATGGCCAGACCCGCATTGAAATCTTCACTGACGGCTCCTGCATCGGAAATCCCGGTGCTGGCGGCTATGGCATCGTCGTGCTTCGTCGCAACGCAGCGGGAGAGGTCATCAAAAGCCGTGAGGCATCTGACTTCGCAAGGGAAATGACAACGAATATCCGCATGGAACTGACTGGCGCATGTGTCGCTCTGGAAAGCCTTGGGGCCATCACGGATGAGCCGATTATCGTCTACAGCGACGCGAACCTCATTTCCAACGCCATGACCAAATGGCTGGATGGCTGGAAAGCCAGAGGGTGGCGGAAAGGGGACGGCAAGCCGGTCGAGAACAGGGACCTCTGGGAGCGCCTTGAGCGGGCTGCAAAGGGGCGCAGGGTGCAATTTAAGTGGGTTCGCGGACATAACGGCTCGATACACAACGAGCGAGCCGACAAGCTGGCCTATGCGGCGGCACGGAAGGCTGAACCGATAGTGTTGTTCGGGGCGGAGGGCTGAACCGATGCCGGGAACAAACGAATGTGCAAAGGTAACGGAGGGAGCGCCGGTCGAGACCGCCCGGATTGCCTCTCCCGGTGTGACAACGCGCACCTGTCCGCGTTGTTCGAGTTCGTTCACGCAACGGCGCAGGGACCAGCGATATTGCTCAAAGCCCTGCGCCAAGGCCGCGAGCCGCAATGCCGGACGTGGCCCGCAAACAGTCACAGCAAGCGCCGAAGCACGTCGCCGCCAAGAGCGTCGCAAGCGGCGTCTGCCTGACCTCACAAACGCCCTGTATGAAACCCCTCCACGGTATCGTGCGGTGTTCCTGGAGCGGCTTATCGTACAGGGGCGCAGCAGTTCTGAATTGCGCCGGATGCTGACCCGGCGGCATCTTCTGCAGGGCTGGTCGCAGGGGGTGGCGGGCAGGATCGGGATTGCGCAGAGCCTCGATCACTATTGCCGAGAGGTCTATGAGCTTCGCTCCTTTGAGGTTCTGGCCCCGGAGACGGTGCTTCCTTCGGCTGATGGATTGGTATTTCCGGCTGAATATTTCGGCCCGGATGCGCCACCAGTCTATGAGGATGGAAGCCTGATCCAGCGTCCGTGTCCGTGGGAGACATGGAAGGCGGGCAGAAAAAGTCCCTCTGCCATATATAAAGGGAACGTAACTGTGCTTGTTGACGGGAAAGACCACATGCAAAGGAGGGCGGCCTGAACGGGAGTTGAACAAGTGATTTGATATTCGGGGACGGCGAAGGCCGAACCTCTTCTACGGTGCCTCCGCAAAGCTATCCCTGTGAGTACGTAATAAGCGCATCTGAACGGCGCTCACAGGGGGACGCTTTGCCGTACCCCAGAAAGGGCATCCCGGATTGGTTCGGCCTCCGCCGACCCCGTATTCTCCATCTACCCCGCAGGGCATATGGTCTTTGCCATTACGCGGGCTGCGATGGGGTCACGTAACTGTACCTTTGCTGTGCTGACGGGATGCCTGATCTACCGCATTTCCTTCATCTCATGCGCTCGCATCATCGCCCGTGTGGTCGCCCGCAGCTTGGCGACTTCACCACCATAAACCCTGTCGCCAACACCGCCCAGCGTGTGGCCGAGGATCAGGTTCTGTTCCAGAGACGGCACTTCGGCCAAGACAAGCCAGTCCTTCATATTGTGGCGCAGGGAATGGATGACGTGCTTTCCGTCCGGCGAGACCTTGCGCAGATGTTTCATCAACGACGCGGATGCAGCATCGCTGCCCCGTGGGCGACCATAGGACGGGAACAGGCTGCCGTTGCCGCCTTCCGCCTGAACACGCTCTAACGCCTCTTTTGCAGCAGCCAGCGCATCCCCGACAAGTGGCACCTCGCGTCGGGATGTTTCCGTCTTCAGACTGCGTACCGCGTTCGGTTCTATGCGGATATGTGGAAACTCGCCCGCCAGCCTGACGTCACCTGCCAGCAACCCCGTCACCTCTGCGATGCGGCAGCCAGTGCCTTCGATCAGACGCCAGACAAGGGCCAGTTCCGGGGTGGCTTTGGCAATCACTCTCTGCCGGGTTTCCATGAGGACGTCAGATGGAAGCGGGGCGCGTTTCTCGGAGGCTTTCTGCCCCTGACCTTTTGCGACACGCGCGACCGGAAGGCGGCTGAACGGGTTCTGGATCGATCCCTCAAGGCCGAACTCGACCACGGCAAAGTTGAAAATAGCGCTGATGATCGACAATTCCCGCGAGACTGTCGAGGCACTGACTTTCTCTCCGATTCCCTTGCCTGTCATCTTTACCCGGTCCAGCATATGATCGCGTATGCGGCGGGCATCTTCCCGGGTGATTGCTGACAGGGCGGGATTGCAGCCAATCTCTGCAATGGCCGCATCTATGACCCGGTTCGCCAATCCGACGACCCGATGGTCAGTGTCCGGGCTGTCCGCCCGCAGATGCTCCTTGAGATACAGTTTCCGGGCGTCGTCCAGCGTGGGCTGCGGGGCGGGCAGCCTCTCTGGTCCCAGACGCAGCATGTTGATCCTGTAGGCGTCGGCAAGGCTGGCCCCTATCGGCGCGTCTGTCTCTGGGTCCATCGGATAGCGATGCACGATGAGATCGGCGGCAGATGCCATGTCGCTGCCGGTAAGCCCGTCATTCAGCATTTCCCGGCGCAGTCGCAGCGCCTCCTGATAGGCCTCAAGTTCGGTCACATTGCTGGCCTGTGGGATCTGGTTCTGCGTGAGCTGCATCCGTGCCGCTTCAATCTCGCGCTCCACCGTGGCGTGAAACCGGGGATAGGCGGCGAGTGCCTCGCGCCGGGAATCACCGAGCTTCTGCTTGAACTCGCGCTTGACGATGATCGTGGAGACATCCTTCGGAACGCGGCGGCGATACTGAAAGCTGCCTGATTTGGTCTGTGCGATATGCTTCAAGATCAGTCCCATGTGTACTCCGTGTGTGCGTTAAAGTGCACCGGAGGGGAACGCAACCACCTGAAAGCATTGAAAATAAAGAGTGTGCCAGAGACGCAATGGAGCGGGTGAAGGGAATCGAACCCTCGTCGTAAGCTTGGGAAGCTTCTGCTCTGCCATTGAGCTACACCCGCATCCGGCGTCGAATAGGCCAGCGGAAAGATAACGTCAAGCCTCAGCGCAGGCCCATTTCGGCAAGTTCGGCGGCAAGATGTGCGGGCAGTCTGTCGTCATGGGCGCGGTCCGGCGAGAGATCGGGCGGGGCGTCCTCTGGTGCAAGATAGCGCCAGCCCTGGAAGGGCCGCCTGGGAACCGCCGCGACTCGGATCAGGTCGCGATCCAGCATCAGGGCGCAGCGACGGATACCGTCATCCCTGAGATGTTCCTCAAGGCCGATCAGCCGTTGGCGGGCCAGCATCGTACCCTTGAAAACCCAGTAGATCGAGCCGCCCGCCAGCAGCTCGGTTTCCCGTTTGGGCCAAATCCGGGTGACGTGCCGCGCAGGCCGGTCGCCATAGCGCTGTTGCTGCCAGTCCTCAAGCTGATCGGGGCCTTCGGCGCCGACGCAGAGTTTCATCAGATTGACGTATTTGCCCATGCCCCCGATATAGGGGGCCGGGACGTTGTGGCAAAGGGCCAATCATGCATATGTCGACGAGATCGCAGGTCATCTGGTGGGGCGCGGCAGCGGCAGTGCTGTTTCTGTCGCTCTGGCTGCTTGGACAGGCTATTCTGCCGTTCATTATCGGCGCCGGCGTGGCCTATCTGCTGGACCCGCTGGCCGACCGGCTGGAGCGGGCGGGGCTCAGCCGGACATTGGCGGTGGTTGTGATCACACTTGCGGCCATCGTCGCGTTCGTGACCTTTATCCTGTTTCTTGCCCCGATGGTCATCCGGCAGACGACACAGCTTATCAACGCCGCGCCCGAGATGATCCTGCAATTGCAGGCCTATCTGCAGCAGAGATTCCCCGGTCTTCTTCCTCAGGGCGGCACGTTGCAGGCGGGGCTGGATAATCTGTCCAGCCTGATCGGCGAAAAAGGCGGAGAGATCCTTGGCTCGGTTCTGGGCTCTGTCGCCGGTGTCGTCGGCGTGATTGCGTTGCTGGTGATCGTGCCGGTGGTGGCGTTTTATCTGCTGCTGGACTGGGACGATCTGGTCGAGCGCGTCGATGTCCTGCTGCCCCGTCAGCACGCTCCGACGATCCGGCGTCTGGCGGGCGAGATCGATGAGACATTGTCGGGGTTCCTGCGCGGGCAGGGGACGGTCATTCTGATTCTCGGGACGTTTTATTCGCTTGGCCTGATGGCGGTCGGGCTTCCATACGGCATGGCGATCGGGATCGGTGCGGCGGTGCTGTCCTTCATTCCCTATGTCGGCGTGCTGATCGGTGGGGCGACGGCGCTTGGGGTCGCGCTGTTCCATTTCTGGGGAGAGCCGCTGTGGATTGGCCTTGTGTTCGGGATTTTCGCGTTGGGGCAGGTGGTTGAGGGGAACTATCTTCAGCCGAAAATCGTCGGGAACCACGTCGGGCTGCACCCTGTCTGGCTGCTGCTTGCCCTGTCGGTTTTCGGGGCGTTGTTTGGTTTTGTCGGGATGATGGTTGCGGTGCCGCTTGCGGCATCTCTGGGGGTTCTGGTGCGATTTGCGGCGCAGCGCTATGTCGAGAGCCCGCTTTATACCGGGCAGCAATCCGCACCACCCCCGCCGCCGCCCATGCTGGTCGAGATCGCGCCCGAAGGAACGCGTGAGCGGGTGCTGTCTCAGCGTCTGAACGAGGCCGGTTCCGGTGATGCCGGAGGCATTCGCTGATTCATGGCGCGGCAACTGACACTGGATCTGGGCCATGAGCCGGCCTTGTCCCGTGATGATTTTCTGGTCACCCCGGCAAACGCACTGGCGCTGACCACTCTGGAAGCGCCTGAGAACTGGCCTCAGGGTCGGATGCTGCTGATCGGGCCGGACGGGGCGGGCAAGACCCATATGGCTGCGATCTGGTCGGCGGAAACCGGCGCGGCGCGGATGCCTGCGTCCTCGCTGCGGCCGGATATGGCGGACCGGCTTGCGTCGCAGCACGGTGCGGTCGTCATCGAGGACGCCCATCGCGTCGGGCAGGCGGCGGGTGCGGAGGAGGCGCTGTTCCATCTGTGGAACCTCTGCGCCGCGCGGGAATGCTGGCTGCTGCTGACGGCGCGGACGCCGCCGCGCGACTGGCAGATCGCGCTGCCGGATTTGTTCAGCCGGATGTCTGCGATGCCCTCGGTCCGTATCGAGGCGCCGGATGAGGCGCTGTTGAGTGCCGTTCTGGTAAAGCTGTTCGCGGACAGGCAAATTGCGGTGCCTGCAGGGCTGATCGACTGGCTGGTGCCGCGTATGGATCGGGATCTTGGTCTGGCGCGGCGGCTTGTGGCGCGGCTGGATTCAGAGGCGATGGCGCAGCGGCGTCCTCTGACCCGGAATCTTGCCGCCGAAAATCTTAACATTTTATCGAAAAAATAGGTGGCTGGCCGTTAAGGCGACTGGACATTCAGGGGCTTCGCTGCGCAACATACCGGCCATTTTTCATGGGCGGCATATGACGCAAGCTGACTTTCTCAAACATCCATGTCCTCCGCCGGTTCAGCCGCATGGTGGTGTTCCCCACGGTCCGGACCGCTTTTTCAACCGCGAGTTAAGCTGGCTCAGCTTCAACTGGCGTGTGCTGGATGAGGCCCGCAATACGCGTGTTCCTCTGCTGGAAAGGCTGCGGTTCCTTGCCATTTCGGCCACCAATCTGGATGAGTTCTATACGGTTCGTGTGGCCGGTCTGCGTGAGCTTGTACGTGAGGGAAACGCCACCCCTTCGCAGGATGGTCGCACGCCAAGTGAACAACTGCGCCTGATCAACGCCGATGCCCGCCGCCTGATGGGGGCGCAGCAGACGGTCTGGAACGGGCTGCGCAAAGAGATGGAATCCGAGAATATCGTGATTCTCTCACGCTCGCGGATCACCCGGTCCGAGGAAGATTATCTGAACCGGCATTTTCTGGATCAGGTCTTGCCGGTGCTGTCTCCTCTGGCCATCGATCCGGCCCATCCGTTTCCGTTCATTCCGAATACCGGATTTTCGCTGGCTCTCGAACTGGCGCGGGAATCCGACGGTCGCAGGATGCAGGCATTATTGCCGATCCCCGCACAGCTCTCACGCTTCGTTCGCCTGCCGGGGGGGACGCGTTTCCTTCGGCTGGAGGATCTGCTGCTGATGAACCTTGCCAGCCTGTTTCCGGGCTGTCGCGATACCGGGCATTGCGCGTTCCGGGTGTTGCGTGATTCCGATCTGGAAGTCGAGGAAGAAGCCGAGGATCTTGTCCGCGAATTCGAGACCGCATTGAAGCGCCGTAGGCGCGGGACGGTGATCCGGCTGAAGATCACTGAAGGTGCGCCAGATGCGCTGCGCCGGATCATCATGGATGAATTGCAGGTTCACCCTGATGAGGTGGTCGAGGTGTCGGGCATGCTCGGCGTCGCCGATCTGAAAGAGTTGGTTCTGGATGACCGCCGCGATCTGCAATGGCCCGCATTCAACCCGCGCGTGCCGGAACGGGTTCAGGATCACGATGGCGATATGTTTGCTGCGATCCGTCAAAAGGACATGTTGCTGCATCATCCCTATGAGACCTTCGATATGGTGGTGCGCTATCTGACGCAGGCGGCGCGTGATCCCGATGTGCTGGCGATCAAGCAGACCCTGTACCGCACCAGCCGCGACAGCCCGATTGTCGAGGCGCTTTGCGAAGCTGCCGAGGCTGGTAAATCGGTGACCGCTCTGGTCGAGCTGAAGGCCCGTTTCGACGAGGCGGCGAATATCCGTCAGTCGCGTCGGCTTGAGAGGGCGGGTGCGCATGTGGTCTATGGCTTCGTCAATTACAAGACACATGCGAAGATCTCGACCGTGGTGCGGCGCGAGGGTGATGTGCTTGTCACATATACGCATTATGGAACGGGGAATTATCACCCGATCACGGCACGGATTTACACGGATCTTTCGCTGTTTACCTGCGACCCGGCATTGGGGCGCGATGCAACCAAGGTGTTTAATTTTCTGTCCGGCTATGTGCAGCCCGAGGGTCTGGAAAACCTGTCGATATCGCCCATCGAGATGAAGCAGCACCTGATCGAACTGATCCGGCGTGAGGCCGATCTGGCGCGGGCCGGACGACCTGCCGCGATCTGGGCCAAGATGAACTCTCTGATCGAGCCGGATGTGATCGACGCGCTTTACGATGCCTCGCGGGCCGGGGTCCGGATCGATCTTGTGATCCGGGGTATTTGCGGGATCAGGCCGGGGATTGCCGGGCTGTCCGATAATATTCGCGTCAAATCCATTATCGGGCGCTTTCTGGAACACTCCCGAATCGTGTGTTTCGGGAACGGGTATGGCCTGCCGTCGCGAAAAGCGCGTGTATTCATAAGTTCAGCCGATTGGATGGGGCGGAACCTGAACCGCCGCGTTGAAACGCTGGTCGAGTGCGTAAATGACACAGTGAAGGCGCAAATAGTCAGTCAGATCATGGCTGCGAATATGGCCGATGAGTCGCAAAGCTGGATTTTACAACCTGACGGCAAATACCTGCGTCACCTGCCGGCGGGGCGGGATGATTTGTTCAACTGCCATAGGTTCTTCATGGAGAACCCCTCGCTGTCGGGCCGGGGCAGGGTGGGCGCGGGCGACGTACCCGCCTTGACCCATAGCCCCGATTAAGAAACAACCTCTCCAGTCAGTCCCCCTGTCCGAAATCAGGAGCATGATGATGAACGGCAAGGCCGAAATCCAGGACCCGTTCGAGGGACTGTTTGAAGATGCCTCGGCGCGTGCGCTCAGCCGGGTCGGGGTGGTCGATGTGGGGTCGAACTCGATCCGCATGGTGATCTTTGACGGCGCGGCGCGGTCCCCGGCCTATTTCTATAATGAAAAGGTCATGGCGGGTCTGGGGAAGGACATGTCGACAACCGGCATGCTGAATCCTGAAGGGGTCGAACGTGCCGAGGCTGCCCTGCACCGCTTTGCAGCCATTGCCGCGGGTATGAAGGTCCGTCCGATGACTGCCGTTGCAACCGCTGCGGTGCGGGATGCGAAGGACGGCCCGGAATTCCGCAAGCGGATCGAGAAGGAAACCGGCCTCAAGCTGAACGTGATCGACGGCGAGGAAGAGGCACGTCTTTCGGCTCAGGGCGTGCTTCTGGGTTGGCCCGCGGCCGAGGGGCTTGTCTGCGATATTGGCGGCAACTCGATGGAGCTGGCCGTGCTGGACGGTAAGGGACAGGTCGGGAAACGCGCCACCTCGCAGCTTGGACCGTTCCGGCTTCAGCAGGTGAAAGGCGGTGAGGCCGGTCTGCGCAAACATATCCGCAAGGTGATGGAGGAACTGGCGCAGAAAGTCGGCACCGATCATGACCGGATCTATCTGGTGGGCGGCTCGTGGCGGGCCATTGCGCGGCTGGATATGGAGCGTACAGGCTATCTGATGACGGTTCTGCATGAATACCAGATGACCCCGAAAGCCGTCGAGGATACGGTCGGCTGGATTGCCGACAGCGATCTTCAGGCCCTGCGGTCGCGGGTCGGGGTCTCGAATTCGCGGATGGAACTTGTGCCGCTTGCCAGTCTGGTGCTGCGGCAATTGGTGGAGACATTCCAGCCGAAAGAGCTTGCGGTATCCTCATACGGGATCCGCGAGGGGCTGCTTTACGAACATATGTCGGCCAGCCTGCGTGCGCGTGATCCTCTGCTGGAATCGGCCAAATTCACCGAAAAGCAGATGGCGCGTATGCCGGGTTTCGGCAAGAAACTGTTCCAGTTCCTGCTGCCCTTGTTCGAGGATGTTCCGCCCGAGCGGATGCGGCTGATCCGCGCCGCTTGTCTGCTGCATGACACATCGTGGCGGACCCATCCCGATTACCGCGCGGATGCCTGTTTCGACAATGTGACCCGCGCAAATATGGCTGCCCTGTCGCATCCCGAGCGGGTTTTTCTGGGCGTGGCTCTGGTCCATCGCTACAAGAATTCCCGGTCCGGTGCGGCAATGGCGCCGATGTTTGCGATGCTCTCGGATGAAGAACTGAACGACGCCGAGGTTCTGGGCAAGGCCATGCGGTTCGGCGCGATGTTCGCGGTCAAGGACCCTGCCGAAGCGGGTGAGCTTAAGCTGTCGAAGAAGAAGGACAGGCTGGAGCTTTCGCTGACCAAAACCGGCCGTGCCTTGTTCGGAGAAGTGGCCGAGGCGCGGTTTCAGTCGCTGTGCAAGGCGTTGGGCGTTGAGGGCGTTGTCGAGAGATAACCCTTTGGCAGCGCTGAATTATTGGTCCGGGGCGGGCATGGCCGCGTCAAAGAAGCTGACGATCCTGTCGTTGTATGAGCGGTGAAAATCAGACCGGTCAAACCCGTCAGCATCCACGCAAACCATTTTCCAGATCTCTGGATTGACCTCCTCCAGGGCTGGATTGCATTCTGCCATGAATGCGAAATGCCCGGCATCCTCGACGATATTCATCTCTGGAGGGCGTGGCAGATTGGCGGCAATATTCGCAGCATTCGTGTCATGCGGAACCCTCTCATCCCGTGTGCCTGACCAGATCTGAACAGGGACCGTCAGATCGGCCAATGAGGCTTTGCTGAAACCATATCCAAGCCCGGGTGCTGCGATGCTGATCGCAGTAATCCGGGAATCGCCTGATACAGAAGGCAACTGGGAACCGAGTTCGACCGGATCGATATCATCCAGCATCCCGATCCGGCAGGTGAATTCAGCAGGCATGTCAACGCAATGCTGCGCGGCCAGCGAAAAATCGGGCAGACCGCCTGCCGAGACAAGCGCGGTATACGCTCCGGCGGAAAAGCCGAAAACGCCTATTCTTGCGGGATCTATGCGATCTGCATTGCTCCAGCCGGTCAGCATGTAATCAAGCGTTTTCGCGATATCGGCGGGACGGGAAACGAGCCATTCCGAGGGGGAGGCGCTTTCATCCTCACCATTATCGCCGGGATGTGTCAGGGCAACGGCGATATAGCCCGCCTCGGCAAGGGCCATCGCGGTATCCGCATGACCACCCATCCAGCCGCCATTTCCGTGCGACAGCAACACAAGCGGCAGATCAGCGCCTTCCGGTGCGCCGTCAATCGCGACGGCCTGACCGAATGGTGTGTTTGGCTCATCAGGAGGAGATGAAGAAGACGGATACCATATCCCGATCGCGATATCGGGCGACGATGCCACAGAGCCAAGTTCGAAGCCCGCCGCCAGCAGCGGAGCCGGAGATAAAGCAAGCGTAAGAAGGGGGAATAAATGACGGGACATGAAAGCCTCTGCTGAACGTTGCGCTGACCGTATGCGGCGGCTCTGTGTTTCGCAAACGCTCATTGGGTCGTGAGACCGATCATGCAGCCTGTAAAGTCGGCTTGGGTCTGGCGGAGCCGCTGCATTCGGACGTGCAGGATCAGCCGAAGCGATCCGCAGCGGCGGATCACGAAAAAGGCCGCCCCGGGGGACGGCCTTTCCGTTTCTGCCATGAGGGCAGGGGATTACATCATCCCCATACCGCCCATGCCACCCATGCCGCCCATATCCGGGGCGCCGCCAGCGCCTTTCGGCTCGGGCTTCTCGGCAACCATTGCTTCGGTGGTGATCAACAGACCGGCAACCGAGGCTGCGTCTTCCAGTGCGGTGCGGACCACTTTCGCCGGGTCGATCACGCCGAATTTGAACATGTCGCCATATTCTTCGGTCTGAGCGTTGAAGCCGAAGGTGTTGTCGCTGGATTCGCGGATCTTGCCCGCAACGACCGCACCGTCAACACCGGCATTGTCGGCGATCTGACGCATCGGTGCTTCCAGAGCGCGACGAACCAGCGAGATACCGGCATCCTGATCGGAGTTCGCGCCTTTCAGGCCTTCCAGAGCCTTGCCGCCCTGAACCAGAGCAACACCGCCGCCCACGACGACGCCTTCCTGAACAGCCGCACGGGTTGCGTTCAGCGCATCATCGACGCGGTCCTTACGCTCTTTCACTTCGATCTCGGTCATGCCGCCGACGCGGATCACGGCAACACCGCCAGCCAGCTTGGCTACGCGTTCCTGCAGTTTTTCCTTGTCATAATCCGAGGTGGTTTCCTCGATCTGCTGACGGATCTGGGCGACGCGTGCTTCGATCTCGGCTTTCTCACCGGCGCCATCGATGATGGTGCTGTTGTCCTTGTTGATCGAAACTTTCTTCGCGGTGCCGAGCATGTCGATGGTGACATTCTCCAGCTTCATGCCCAGATCTTCGCTGATGACCTGACCGCCGGTCAGGATGGCGATGTCCTGCAGCATGGCCTTGCGGCGATCGCCGAAGCCCGGAGCCTTGACGGCAGCGATTTTCAGACCGCCGCGCAGTTTGTTGACGACCAGCGTGGCCAGAGCCTCGCCTTCGACGTCTTCAGCGATGATCAGCAGCGGCTTGCCCGACTGGATCACCGATTCCAGCAGCGGAACCATCGGCTGCAGCGAGGAGAGTTTCTTCTCGTGCAGCAGGATATAGGCGTCTTCCAGTTCAGCGACCATCTTGTCGGGGTTGGTCACGAAATAGGGGGACAGATAGCCGCGGTCGAACTGCATGCCTTCGACGACTTCGACTTCGGTTTCCATGCCCTTGTTTTCTTCGACGGTGATCACGCCGTCATTGCCGACTTTCTGCATGGCGTCAGCAATCTGCTTGCCGATGGATTCCTCGCCATTGGCGGAAATCGTGCCGACCTGTGCGACTTCAGCCGAGTCGTTGACCGGACGCGAGGCCGATTTGATCGCATCGACGACTTTCGAGGTCGCCAGATCGATACCGCGCTTCAGATCCATCGGGTTCATGCCGGCGGCAACCGCCTTCATGCCTTCCTTGACGATGGCCTGAGCCAGAACCGTCGCGGTGGTGGTGCCGTCACCGGCCTCGTCATTGGTGCGCGAAGCGACTTCGCGGACCATCTGAGCGCCCATGTTTTCGAACTTGTCGGACAGCTCGATTTCCTTCGCAACGGTCACACCGTCCTTGGTGATGCGCGGTGCGCCGAAGGATTTGTCGATAACGACGTTACGGCCTTTCGGGCCGAGGGTGACCTTCACTGCATCGGCGAGGATGTTCACGCCTTTCAGCATACGGTCGCGAGCATCGGTGTTGAACTTGACGTCCTTACCAGCCATGTTTTCTCTCCTGGGATTTCTTTTGAATTGAAGCGTCTGTCAGGGCGTCGGCGATCAGCCGATAATGCCCATGATGTCGCTTTCCTTCATGATCAGCAGCTCTTCGCCGTCCAGCGTGACCTCGGTACCCGACCATTTGCCGAACAGAACGCGGTCGCCTGCTTTGACAGCCGGGGCGATCAGCTCGCCGGAATCCTTGCGGGCGCCTTCGCCAACGGCGACGACTTCGCCTTCAGCGGGTTTTTCTTTTGCGGAATCGGGGATGATCAGCCCGCCCTTGGTCTTTTCGTCGGATTCGACGCGCTTGACCAGAACGCGGTCGTGCAGCGGTTTGAAAGCCATGTTAACACTCCGGTGTTTCAGGTTCAGTGTCTGTTGTTGGCACTCGTTTCTTATGAGTGCCAATGACGGTGATCTAGGTCGCGCCTGTTTTTCTGTCAACTGATCTGATGTGATTTTTTTCTGACGCTCTGGCATTCGAGGTCGCGCTGTGTTTGCCTGCACCCGCAGATAACGGAGACCGTCATGAAACGTCTTTTCGCCGCGCTTTCACTATGTCTTGCCGCGCCCGCAGCTTTCGCACA
This sequence comes from Paracoccus aerodenitrificans, assembly GCF_027913215.1. Classification (GTDB taxonomy): domain Bacteria; phylum Pseudomonadota; class Alphaproteobacteria; order Rhodobacterales; family Rhodobacteraceae; genus Paracoccus; species Paracoccus aerodenitrificans. The sequence continues at coordinate 2,183,383 of NZ_CP115784.1, read as the reverse complement.
GCAATGCGCGGGGGACAACCTGATTGCGGCTTTGCCAGAGGCCGACCGGGCCGAGATCAGCCGACGGACTGAAGCGGTTCCCTATACCGAAGGCCTGTTCTGGCGCGCTGAAAAGGGCGGGGACAGCATGATTCTGATCGGGACGTTTCACTTTGACCATCCTCTGCACAGCCAGGTTCTTGAGCGGTTCGGGCAGGATCTGGCCAATGCCGATGCGCTGCTGGTCGAGATGGGACCCGAGGAACAGGCGCAGCTTCAGCAGGCGATGATAGAGGATCCCTCGCTGATGATGCAGCCTGACGGCCCGACCCTGCCCGAGCGGTTAAGCGACGCGCAATGGCAGCAGCTTTCCGGCGCGATGGAGGATCGCGGCATTCCGGCCGTGATGGTCTCGAAGATGCGCCCCTGGTACGCGGCCACCATGATGGGTCTTTCGCCCTGCATGATGCGCGAAATGGCGGCCAATGGCGGGGAAATGACCGGGCTTGACTGGCAGTTGGTCAAAGCCGCGACGCAAAGCGGCACGCGGATCAAGGCTCTGGAGCCCTGGGATACGGTGCTGAAAATGTTCGGCCAGATGACGCCCGAGGAGCAGATCGAGATGATCGTCTATTCGCTGCCAGCAGCGGCCCATGCCGATGATTACGCGGCGACGATGATCGACGCCTATGCGGATCAGTCCGTCTGGCCGATCTGGGAATTCGGTCGGATTGATGCGTACAGCAACACCGATCTGTCGCGCGACGAGGTCGATGAGATGACCGCAGAGGCGCAGGAATTGCTGATGGATGATCGCAACCGAAGCTGGATCGGGCCTCTGACCAAAGCGGCAGAGGCTGCGGGCGGGGAAGGGATCGTGGCTGCTTTCGGTGCGTTGCATCTGCCCGGAGAGAATGGCGTGTTGCGGCTTCTGGAAAAGGATGGCTGGAGCATCGAAAGATTGTCCCTGTAATTCCTGCGTTTTCGTTTCCTTGGCATGGGGCACGATGGACTTTGCGTGTCCGCCAAGGTAGGAGAGCCGCGAATTCCGCTTATATCCGCGTAAGGAGCCCGCGATGATTACCGTACTTGCCCATAAATCGCCCGATACCGACGCGACCGGCTCGCCGATGATCTGGGCCTGGTATCTGAATGAGATCCGCAAGACTCCCGCCCGCGCGATTATTCAGGGCACCACGAATACCGAGGCAGCCTGGATGGTGTCCCGCTGGAAGCAGGACATGCCAGAGATTGTGACGGAGCTGGGTGAGGGCGATCAGGTCGTCATCTGCGACACCAACAACCCGGCTGAACTGCCCTCGGCCATCAATGACGCCGAGATTCTGGAGATCATCGATCATCACATGCTGGTTGGCGGGCTGAAGACCCGTGCGCCGATCAATATCACCATCCGTCCGCTGGCCTGCACCGCCACGATCATGCATGATCTGATCGGTGAGGATATGGCGCAGGCTCCGGAGTGGGTGAAAGGCGTCATGCTGACCTGCATCCTGTCCGATACGCTGGAATTCCGCAGCCCGACCACCACCGCCCATGACCGCTCGGTAGCTGAAAAACTAGCGGGCGAGTTAGGGCTGAGCATCCCGGATTATGCCTCTGAGATGTTCGAAGCGAAATCCGATGTGTCCGCCTTCGGCGACGAGGATCTGCTGCGCATGGACAGCAAGGAATTCGAGCTGGACGGCAGCAAGCTGCGCATCTCGGTTCTGGAAACCACCGCGCCGAAAATCCTTCTGGACCGCAAGGACTCACTGCTCGCTGCCATGCCCGGCGTTGCCGCTGCGGATGGTGTCGATCAAGTCATGCTGTTCATCGTGGACATCCTCAAGGAAGAGGCGACGCTGCTGGTGCCGAATGATCGGGTTCGGCAGATCACAGAGGCCTCGTTCGGGGCCTCGGTCGAGGGCGATACCGTCGTTCTGCCGGGCATTATGTCGCGCAAGAAGCAGATCATCCCGGCCCTCAAGGTCTGATCGCAGCTTTAGAACCGGGGGCGATCTGCCCCCGGACCCCCGAGGATATTTTCACCAGGATGAAACGATGACGCGGATCATCAACGCGCTTGCCGGGATTGCCCCGAATTACGACGTCTTGTTCTGTGATCTGTGGGGGTGTGTGCATAACGGCATTCAGGCCTATCCGGCTGCTGTCGCGGCATTGCAGGAATTCCGGCACGGTGGCGGGCAAGTGTGCCTGATGACCAATGCGCCGCGCCCTGCGCCTGAAGTGATCGCCTCTTTCGGGCGGTTGGGTGTGCCTGACGATGCCTGGGACGATGTGGTGACATCGGGCGATGCGGCGCAGGATGCATTATTTTCGGGTGCCTTGGGACGCAGGGTCTGGCATCTGGGGCCGTCCAAGGATGACAGTTTCTTCGATGCGCCTGCGGAATGGCGGGACGCGGCCCCGATCGAGCGGGTCTCGCTGGAAGATGCCGAGGGGATCGTCTGTACCGGGCCGTTCGATGAGGCAACCGATACGCCCGAGGATTATCGCGGGCAGTTGATGCTTGCGCGTGAGAAAGGGTTGAAGCTGCTTTGCGCCAATCCCGATCTCGTGGTCGATCTGGGTGAGCGGCGGATTTACTGCGCCGGGGCGATTGCCGAATTTTATCAGGAACTGGGCGGGGAATCCCTGTATTTCGGAAAACCGCATCCGCCGATTTACGATCTGGCGCGGCGGCGGCTGAATCTTCGCGATGGTGCCCGCATTCTGGTCATCGGAGACGGCATCAACACCGATATTCGCGGTGCCGTGGGCGAGGGGCTCGATTCTGTCTTCATTACCGGCGGGCTGGCTGCCGGGGATATGGGCGGCGATGTCGAAAATCCCGAGCCGGGATTGCTTGAGGAGTGGTTGCAGCAGAAGCTGCTTGATCCGACCTGGGCGATGGGGCGGCTGCGCTAGGTGGCGCTGTATTTTGCCTATGGGTCGAACATGCTGACCCGGCGGCTTGGGGCGCGATGCGGATCGGCGCGGGGATTGGGACCGGCTGTTCTGGCCGGGCATGAGATCGCTTTCGACAAGATCGGTCAGGACGGGTCGGGCAAGGCAACGCTGGTTGCGGGCAGTGGTGCTGTTCAGGGTGTGCTGTTCCGTCTGGACGATGAGGATCTGTTGACACTCGATGCCATCGAGGGTGTCGGGCGCGGCTATGAGCGTGTCTCGGTGAATGTCGCCTTTGACGGGACCGGGGACGAGGCCTTTACCTATATTGCGCCCGACCGCTATCGCGATGCCGACATGCAGCCCTTCGACTGGTATAAGGCTCTGGTTCTGGCCGGTGCGCGAGAACATGGTCTGCCGGAGTGCTGGCTGTCGCGGCTGGAGGCGGTTCCCTCGGTTCCCGATCCCGAACCCGGTCGGCTGCGCCGGATCGAGGCAATCGGTCTGCTGAATCGCTGCGTTGCGGTGCCCCCGGCTGCCGGGAAGGGCTGACGCTTGCAACCGGGTCCTCTCTGCGCGATACGCTGGTCACTGCGGAATTAGCCGCGTGTAAACCGTACCGGACCTGTTCGGAGGGGACGTCTTGCAAATCCATTACCATTGGACCGGGCTGCCGGAATCCTGCCGTGGGGCATCCGTGGCGATGGGCAATTTCGACGGCCTGCATCGCGGCCACCTTGCCGTGATCGACACGGCCCGCGCTGCAATGGACGCGCCTCTCGGCGTGATTACCTTCGAGCCGCATCCGCGTGAGTTCTTCGCCCCCGATGCGCCGCCATTCCGGCTGATGAATGCCGAGGCGCGGGCCAACCGGCTGCGCCGTCTGGGGGTGGATCATCTGTTCCAGCTTCCATTCGGGCCAGAGCTTGCCGGGCTTTCACCCGAAGCCTTTGCCCGCGATGTGCTGGCGGAGGGGTTGGGGATCGCGCATGTGACCGTCGGTCGGGATTTCCATTTCGGCAAAAGCCGGGCCGGTGATGCGTCGAGCTTGCAGGAGTTGGGAAACAGGTTTGGTTTCGGGGTCACCATTGCCCCGCTGATCGGCGAAGATGGCGCGGATTTTTCCTCGACCGCGATCAGGAAGGCTTTGTCCGCGGGGCGTCCGCGAGATGCCGAACGGATGCTGGGTCACTGGCATCGCATCGAGGGTGAAGTGCTGCATGGCGAAAAGCGCGGTCGCAAACTGGGATATCCGACCGCAAATATGTCGGTGGACGGGCTGCATATCCCGAAGCTGGGTGTTTATGCCGTCATGGTGGATGTCGTGGGCGGGCCGCATAAGGGGCGTTATCCGGGGGTTGCCAGTATCGGTGTCCGCCCCATGTTCGGACGGAATGAACCCAATCTGGAGGTGCATCTCTTCGATTTCGACGGCGATCTTTATGGTGAGCATCTTTCCGTGGCGCTGATCGACTATCTGCGGCCCGAACAGAAATTCGCCGGGGTGGATGAGCTTGTTGCGCAGATGGACCGGGATGGCGAACAGGCCCGCAAGATTCTGGCGGAAGGCTGATGCGTCCGCGCTTCTGGGAATTGCCCTTGCGCGATCTCGATTCTCGGGAATGGGAGGCGCTTTGCGATGGCTGCGGAAAATGCTGCCTGAACAAGCTGGAATTCGAGGATACGGACGAGCTTGCCTTTACTCGTATCGCCTGCCGTCTTCTGGACGGAGAGACATGCCGCTGCACGCGATATGAAACGCGGCATCGTTATGTTCCTGAATGCGTGACCCTTTCGCCGGAAAAGATCCGCGACATCTCCTATTGGCTGCCGGCAAGCTGTGCCTATAGGCTGCGGCATGAGGGCAAGTCGCTGCCGGAATGGCATTATCTGATCAGCGGTGACCGTGACGCGGTTCATCGTGCGGGCATGTCGGTGCGCGGCTGGACCCTGTCAGAGGCCGAAGTGCCCGAGGAAGATTGGGAGGATCATATCATCGAGGATCTGTCATGAATTTTGGCTCGGATAATTGTTCCGGGGTACATCCTGCGGTGATGGCGGCGCTGATGGCAGCGAATGAAGGTTATGTCGCTTCTTATGGCGGGGATGCGCTGACGGCGGCTGCCGAGGATCGCGTCCGTGAGGTGCTGGATGCGCCGGAAGCCTCGGTGTTGTTCGTGGCGACGGGGACCGCGGCGAATGCGATCTGTCTTGGCGGAGCGGTCAATGGCTGGGACCGGATCTTCTGTCATGAGGATGCGCATATCGAAACCTCGGAATGCGGCGCACCAGAGCTTTTCACCGGCGGCGCAAAGCTGACCCTGATGCCGGGCGATGGCGGGCTGATCGACCCTGACGCTCTGGACCGTGCTGCCGGTTTCTGGGCGGGCGAAGGGCTTGGCGGGAGCAGACCCGGCGCGATCTCGCTGACCAACACGACCGAATGGGGCCGGATCTGGACGGCAGAGATGCTGGCCGAGATCTCGGCGATCGGAAAGCAGCATCAACTTTTGCTGCATATGGACGGGGCGCGTTTTGCCAATGCGGTGGCGGGAAGCGATGCGGAGCCTGCATCCGTCACGCATCGGGCGGGCGTCGATCTGCTGTCATTCGGCGGCACGAAAAACGGCGCGATGGGGGTTGAGGCGATTGTGGCGTTCAATCCCGAACTGGCCGCGCGGCTTGACTATATCCGCAAACGCAGCGGGCATTTGCTGTCGAAACATCGCTTCCTTTCGGCGCAGTTTTACGCGCTGATGGAAGGGGGTCTGTGGCTGGAACTGGCACGGCACGCCAATGATATGGCGGGCTTGCTGGCGCAGCAGCTTGATGCCGTCGAAGGGGCGCATCTGGCGCAGCCCGCCGATGCAAATCAGGTTTTTGCGGTGATTCCGGTCGATGCAGAGGACCGCGCCCGCTCGGCAGGTGCGGTGTTCCATAAATGGGCCTCTCTTGGCGAAGAGACCGAAGATATGGTGACCGTCCGCTTTGTCTGCGGCTGGAATACGACCGAAGAGGATGTCAGCGACCTTGTCGAGGCGCTTCGCGGATAGGTTCAGGCACGGTCGAGATTCATCCGGGTCAGATCCGCGAACTGATCCGCATGGGTCAGAGGCAGCATATGACCCGCGCCGGGAATGACGGCGCGTCCGACATCGGGCAGGCGGGCCGCCAGAGCCTCGGCGATTTCGTGAACGACCTTCGGAGAGTGTTCTCCGGCAATCAGCATGACCGGCGCATCAATTCTTTCCAGCCCGTTTTCGCGCAGGATCTCGGCGCAGTCCGCCATCAGAAACGCGTTGGTGTCCATCACCATCTTCATCTGCGTACGAAGTTTCTCGGCGTGGGGTCCCTCGGTCGGCAGACCCGCCGTCGATCCCCAATCGCCCAGAAACCGGCGCAGCATTCCGTCCCAGTCGCCGGATTTCTGGAACGGCGCCAGCCGGTCATGTTCCGCCTTGCTGGAGGCTTCCGGGGCGGCGGCGAACAGCACCGGCTCGACCAGTGTCAGGGATCTGACGGCCTCGGGCACCCCGACCGCGATGCGCAGCGCAACCGTCGCGCCGAAGCTGTGACCGATCAGATCAACCGGGTGCCTGATCATGCGGGCGGCGTGACGGGTCACGAATGTATGCAGATCCGTATCATCCTGAGCCTGCCAGTCAGGGCTGCGGCCGTGACCCGGAAAATCGAAGGCTTGCAGGTCGATCATCCCGTCAAGCCGCTCCATTAGCGGGGCGAACAGATTGCTGCTGCCCATCATGCAATGCAGGCCGATGGCCGGACGATCCGGGTCGCCTTCAAAATGGCGTTCAAATAATGTCATAGGCCCGACAGATGCTCGGCCAGCATGTCCAGCCGGTCCTGACCCCAGAATTTCTCGCCGGTCTCGCGCACGATATAGAACGGAGAACCGAACACCCCGGCAGCAACCGCATCTTCCAGATTGCGGCCATATTGCTCGGCCCCGACGAACAGACCTTTATCGGTAAGTGCCGGATCGAATCCTGAAGCTGACAGCACGTCCCGGATCACCTCATCATCCGAGATATCCCTGTCTTCGGCCCAGACCGCCCGCAGAAATCCACGGACCAGAGCCCCGATATCCCCACCGCCCGCTTCCTGCGCCGCGATGATCGCATAAGAAGACGGTGCCATATTCACCGGGAAATGCGCGGGCCGAAGATTCATCTCCATGCCCAGACGGTCGCGCCACCGCTTGATCTCCTGCATGCGGTAATCCAGCCGGCTTTCATGCCTTTCCGCAGGAGCCAGCCCGCCGGTGCGCGGGAAAAGCTGCATCAGGTCGATGGGTTTATAGGTAATCGTCGCATCATGCTGTGCGGCAATCTGTTCAAGCCTGTCTCCGGCAAGATAGGACCAGGTGCTGATCGTCCCGAGATAATAGTCGATATGCGCCATTTGACCTTCCATCGGTCGGTTGAGGTTTGCGGGCAGGCTAGCGCGGTGCTAAGTCCGCTGCAATCATACGAATCCTGCCTGCGAGGACCGGAATGCCCGCAATGACCGAACCCAAGCTGATCTCTGGCAATGCCAACAAGCCTCTGGCGCAAGCGATTGCACGGCGGATGTCGATGCATCGCGGCATGAATGTCGCGCTTGTCGATGCCCGTGTCGAGCGTTTCAACGATCAGGAAATCTTCGTCGAGGTCTTCGACAATGTCCGGGGCGAGGATATGTATATCATACAATCCACCTCGAACCCGGCGAATGACAATCTGCTGGAACTGCTGATCATGACCGATGCGCTGAAGCGGTCATCGGCAAACAGGATCACGGCTGTCATCCCCTATTTCGGCTATGCTCGTCAGGATCGCCGGGCCAAGGCGCGGACGCCGATCTCGGCCAAGCTGGTGGCGAATATGCTGACCACGGCAGGCGTCGACCGGGTGCTGACGCTCGATCTCCATGCGACCCAGATCCAGGGGTTCTTCGATATTCCGGTGGATAATCTTTATGCAGCGCCGGTCTTTGCGCTGGATATCCGGCATCACTTCAAGGGCCGGATGGATGATCTGATGGTCGTCTCGCCCGATGTCGGCGGTGTCGCCCGTGCACGAGAGATTGCGCAGCGGATCGACGTGCCGATGGCCATCGTAGACAAACGCCGTGAGAAGGCGGGCGAGGTCGCCGATATGACCGTGATCGGTGATGTCGAAGGCAAAAGCTGCATTATCGTTGACGATATCTGCGACACGGCCGGAACGCTGGTAAAGGCCGCTCAGCTTCTGACCGATCATGGCGCGACCGAGGTTCACGCCTATATCACGCATGGGGTTCTGTCCGGCCCCGCGGTCGAGCGGGTTCAGAACTCGGTGATGAAATCTCTGGTCATCACCGATTCCATCGATCAACCCGCTCCGGTGAAGAACTGCCCAAATATCCGCATCGTGCCGACCGCGCCGATGTTCGCGCAGGCGATCATCAATATCTGGAACGGCACCTCAGTGAGCTCGCTGTTTGAACTGGATACGCTTGGCCCGATTTATGAGGGCCTCTATACCGGCGGCTGAGCCGTGTTTCTTTGATCGGACGATAAAGCCGCGTCGTTTCTGGTGCGGCTTTTTTTCATCGGGGCAGGGCGGTTGCGAAGAAAAAGGCGGCAGGGAATCCCCGCCGCCTTTCCGAAGAAGATTTGCCGAAGGCTCAGGCGAGCGACGAATCGATCTCTTTGCAGGCCGCGACAAGGCCTTTCACCGCATCGACCGACTTGTCGAACATTGCCTGTTCGTCCTTGTTCAGCTTGATGTCGATGATCTTCTCGATCCCGCCTTCGCCGATCACGGTCGGCACGCCGACATAGAGGCCTTTCAGCCCATAAGCGCCGTCAACATATGCCGCGCAGGGCAGGACGCGCTTCTGATCTTTCAGATAGGCTTCCGCCATCTCGATCGCCGAGGTTGCGGGGGCATAGAAAGCGCTGCCGGTTTTCAGCAGGCCGACGATCTCGGCGCCGCCATCGCGGGTGCGCTGTACGATTTCGTCCAGTTTTTCCTGAGTCGTCCAGCCCATCTTGACCAGATCGGGCAGGGGGATACCGGCGACGGTGGAGTAACGCGCCAGCGGCACCATCGTATCGCCGTGACCGCCCAGAACGAAGGCCGTGACATCGCGCATCGACACATCGAATTCCAGCGACAGGAAATGACGGAAACGGCCGGAATCCAGAACACCGGCCATGCCGCAGACTTTTTCAGCCGGAAGACCGCTGAATTTCTGCAGCGCCCAGACCATCGCGTCCAGCGGGTTGGTGATGCAGATGACGAAAGCGTTCGGAGCATGCTGACTGATGCCCTCGCCCACGGATTTCATCACTTTCAGGTTGATGCCAAGCAGATCGTCGCGGGACATGCCGGGCTTGCGCGGCACGCCTGCCGTGACGATGCAGACATCCGCTCCGGCGATGTCGGCATAGTCGTTCGCACCTTTCAGCCGGGCGTCGAAGCCCTCGGCAGGGCCGGATTCGGCGATATCGAGCGCCTTGCCCTGCGGAACGCCTTCCGCGATGTCGAACAGGACGACATCGCCCAGTTCCTTCATCGCTGCCAGATGGGCCAGCGTGCCGCCGATCTGACCTGCGCCAATCAGTGCTATTTTGGGACGAGCCATGGATTCCTCCGGGAAATGGTCATTTGGTCGTGGCATGGGTTAGACCCTCACCGAGGCGCTTTCAAGGCGCGATTCGGTTAACGCGGAGTATGACAGTGGAGTTAACGCAAACATCGTGGGTCCTTGCGGTGTTGGGGGCCGTCGCCGTCGGCATGGCAAAGGGCGGTCTCAGCATGATGAGCATGATCTCGGTTCCGATCATGGCGCTGACCATGTCTCCGGTCGTGGCTGCAGGGATTTTGCTGCCTGTCTATGTCATCTCGGATATTGGCGGGCTGATTGCGTTTCGCAGGGCCTTTGACTGGCCGACGCTGATCACCTTGCTGCCGGGAGCGGTTGCGGGCATCGCTTTGGGATGGGCGACGGCCCATGCTGTCGATGATGCGGCGATCATGCTGATCATCGGGCTGATCGGGGCGGTCTTTGCCCTGAACGCGCTGATCCGTCCCCAGATGGGAGGCGCACGCGGCCCCAGATGGGGCGCGGGGTCGTTCTGGGGGGCGCTTGCGGGGTATACCAGCTTTGTCAGCCATTCCGGCGTGCCGCCCTATCAGATCTATGTGCAGCCGATGCAGATGCAAAGCCGGGTCTTTGCGGGGACAACGACGGTGTTCTTTACCATCGTCAACGCGGTGAAGCTGATCCCCTATTATTTTCTGGGCCAGCTTAATCCCGCCAATCTGCGCATTTCCGCGATGCTGATCCTGCCCGCGCTCGGAGGTCTGATGCTTGGCCTCTGGCTGTTGCGGGTGATTCCGCAGGCATTGTTCTACAAGATCATCACCTGGGCGCTGCTTCTGATCTCGCTGCGCCTGATCTGGACGGGTTGGGTCGGCCTCTAGGGTGCTGCGACACCGGGAAGCAGGTTCGGCGATTGCTGCAGGCGCGAAATGATGCGAGACTGAGCGCGACGATCATGAGTCCGATCAAGCCGGAGTTGCCAGATGCTGATCCTGATCCTTGGTGTCGCCCTGTGGTGGGCAGCACATCTGTTCAAACGTGTCACGCCTGAAGCGCGGGCGAATCTGGGCGAACGTGGCCCTGCCGTGGTCACCGGTCTTCTGGTTTTGTCTGTCCTGCTGATGATCTGGGGCTATCGGATCGCGCCTGCGGACAGTTTCTGGTGGGGTCCGTCCCCGATGATGAAAGGGATCAATAACCTGCTGGTCCTGATCGCGGTTTATCTGTTCGCAGCTGCCGGCATGAAGACCGGCATCACCAAGCGCCTTCGTCACCCTCAGCTTACCGGTTTCGCCTTATGGGCGTTCGCGCATTTGCTGGTGAATGGCGATCTGCCCTCGCTGGTGTTGTTCGGCGGGTTGCTGGCCTGGGCGATTGCCGAGATGGTTATCATTAACCGTGCCGAGCCGGGTTGGACCGCGCCCGCCCATTCTGTTCCTCTGCGCAAGGAAGTTATGGCTTTGGCCGGGACGCTGATCGTCTACGGAGTTGCCGGGCTGGTTCACGGCTGGCTTGGCTATAACCCGTTCGGAGCGTGACATGGCGACTCTTTATCGATTGCTGACAGAGGACGATAACTCAGCGTTCTGCCACAAGGTGAGTGCTGCGCTTGCAAAGGGCTGGCAGCTTCACGGAACGCCCAGCATCGCATTCGATTCGTCGCGCGGCGTGATGCGCTGCGCTCAGGCGGTGACGAAGGATATAGAGGGCGATTATGATCCCGAGATGAAGCTGGGTGCGCAGTAGATTACCTGCGGGATCGGGAATCGGGCTGATATTGCCGCGCTGCGGCAATGCTGTGATCACAGCCCTGAATAATGTGATCACAAATGGCGAAAATTACTAACTTTCTTACCATCACTGGACATGCACAGGTGACAGGGGGCAAAAAACCCTTATGACAGTGCAAAACCAGCCAGCTCGCGTGCCAGCTGTTGCCGTGGGCCCGCAACTTATTGAAGGGGGACGACATGGCTGATGTGAACCGGGGAGACCGGCCGCTTTCACCGCATCTGCAGGTCTATCGCCTGCCACCCGCCGCCATCACGTCGATCATGAACCGCATCACCGGCCATGCGATGATTGCAGGCCTGCTGCTGTTGGCATACTGGCTTCTGGGCGTTGCCGTGGGCGGCAGGACCTGGGATATCGCCAATGCGCTGACCCGGTCGTGGTTCGGCTGGATCGTGCTTGTGGGATCGGCCTGGGCGCTGTGGTTCCACTTTCTGGCCGGTATCCGTCACTTCTTCTATGATTCCGGTATCGGGCTGGACATCGAGACCGCGCGGAAAACCAGCTTTGCGATCATTATCGGCTCGGTCGTGATGACCCTGCTGAGCCTGATCCTGTACTATATCTGAGGGGAAGCCTATGCGTTATATCACTCCGCGCAAAGCCGCTGTCGGTCACGGTGCCTCTCATACCGGAACGCAGCATCACTGGTGGATGACCGTAAGCGCAACGGTGCTTGCGGTGCTGACGCCCTCTTTTCTTATGGTTATCGGTACGGCGCTGCAGATCCCGGAACGGCGCGAGATTCTGGGATATTTCAGCCAGCCTTATCCGGCATTGGTGGTCGGTATCTTCATGACGCTTGGCATGTTGCATTTCATCAAGGGCACCAGGCTGATGATCGACGACTATCTGGATCATACCGCCCGCAAGCTTGCGCTTATCGCCGCCGCCGCTTTTGGCTGGATGGTGATCGCCGTTACCCTCTTCGCCCTGGCGCGTGTCATGCTCGCCACAGCTCAGATCTGAGGTCGAAATGTCTGACAACAAGAACGAAACCCAACCGGACGATGCGACCGAATCGAAATATTCCTATGAGGTCCATGATTACGATGTGGTCGTGGTCGGTGCGGGTGGCTCGGGGCTGCGGGCAACGCTCGGCATGGCCGAACAGGGGCTGCGCACGGCCTGCGTGACCAAGGTTTTCCCGACACGTTCGCATACAGTGGCGGCGCAGGGCGGGATCGCTGCATCCCTGTCCAATATGGGGCCGGATAACTGGCAGTGGCATATGTATGACACGGTCAAGGGCTCGGACTGGCTGGGTGATACCGACGCGATGGAATATCTGGCGCGTGAGGCCCCGAAAGCGGTCTATGAGCTGGAACATTACGGTGTGCCGTTCAGCCGCACCGAAGAGGGCAAGATCTATCAGCGCCCCTTTGGCGGCCATACGACCGAATTTGGCGAAGGCCCGCCCGTGCAGCGCACCTGTGCGGCTGCCGACCGGACCGGCCACGCCATTCTGCACACGCTTTACGGCCAGTCGCTGAAAGAAAATGCCGAGTTCTTTATCGAATATTTCGCGCTCGACCTGATCATCACTGACGGTAAATGCACCGGCGTCGTGGCGTGGAAATTGGATGATGGCACCATGCATGTCTTCAACGCCAAGATGGTGGTGCTGGCGACGGGCGGCTATGGCCGCGCCTATTTCAGCGCGACCTCGGCCCATACCTGCACCGGAGACGGTGGCGGGATGGTCGCACGGGCCGGTCTGCCGCTTCAGGATATGGAGTTCGTTCAGTTCCACCCGACCGGGATTTACGGCTCTGGCTGTCTGATCACCGAGGGTGCGCGGGGCGAGGGCGGCTATCTGACCAACTCGGAAGGTGAGCGTTTCATGGAGCGTTATGCTCCGACCTATAAGGATCTTGCCTCGCGCGACGTGGTATCGCGCTGCATGACGATGGAGATCCGTGAGGGGCGCGGCGTCGGTGAGGACAAGGATCATATCTTCCTGAACCTGATGCATCTCGACCCCGAAACGCTGCATGAACGTCTGCCGGGCATTTCGGAATCGGCCAAGATTTTCGCCGGTGTCGATGTGACCCGTGAGCCGATCCCGGTTCTTCCGACGGTGCATTACAATATGGGCGGAATTCCCACGAATTATTGGGGAGAAGTGCTTGACCCGACAGAAGAAAACCCGGACCGGACCTTCCCCGGCCTGATGGCGGTCGGTGAGGCTGGCTGTGCCTCGGTGCACGGCGCGAACCGACTTGGTTCAAATTCGCTGATCGACCTCGTTGTGTTCGGTCGCGCGGCGGCGATCAAGGCGGGCGAGGTGATCGACCGTGACAGCGGCATTCCCGCCACCAATGCGGCAGCTGTGGACAAGATCTTCGAACGTTTCGATAGTATCCGTTATGCCGATGGGGGCACGCCGACAGCACAATTGCGCGGCGAGATGCAGCGGACCATGCAGGCCGATGCGGCGGTTTTCAGAACCGACAAGACCCTTGCTGAAGGTGTTGATAAGATGAAGGAAATCGCCGGGAAGCTGGACGATCTTCACGTCACCGATCGCGGTCTGATCTGGAATACCGACCTGATGGAGACGCTGGAACTGACAAACCTCATGCCCAATGCGATGGCGACCATCGTTGCGGCCGAGGCGCGGAAGGAATCGCGTGGCGCTCATGCGCAGGAAGATTATCCGGACCGGGACGATCAGAACTGGCGCAAGCACAGCCTCGCCTGGGTCGATGGCAGCAATGTGACGCTTGCTTACAGGCCTGTTCATCTTGAACCGCTGACGAAAGAAGCCGAAGGTGGTATCGATCTGAAGAAGATAGCACCTAAGAAAAGGGTTTACTGATGCGTCTTATCTTGTCTCTGGGCGCCGTTTCGCTGGCTTTGGCCGGTTGCGTCGCACCTGTTACCACCCAGCCGACCGCACCCATCGTCAATCCTCCGGTGACGCAACCGCCGCCGCCTACCAATACGCTGGACAGCTCGACCCGGTCGGTCGCGCGGGATGTCATCAATCGCGAAATGGCCAAGCGCCTGCCGGGACGCAATGTCGGGCCGATCACGGATTGCGTCGTGAACGGCGCCAGCATGGCAGAACTGACCGATATCGCTGCACGCGGCGTCAACGACTCGGCATCGGCTGCGGCTTCGGTTGCGGTGATCGTTGCGCGTGAGCCCGCGAAAGGCTGCATCGGAAGAGCAGCGCAACTGGGTTGAGCAAGGCCGTCGCCATAAGTCTGATGCTTGCATCGCCGCTGGCTCTGGCGGGATGCGGGCCTCTGCCGCTTGAGGATGCCGAGCGTGTCTGCATCGAGGATGCCCGCGCCGCTGTTTCTCCTCGGGGTGAGGTCGGGATCGGCATCGGTTCGGATGGCGACGGGATTGATCCGGTCGGACGGTTCGAAATCTCGGTTTCGTCCGACTATATAATGGGGCGCGATCCGTCGGTTGTCTTTGCCCAATGCGTTCAGCGCCGCGCCGGGCAGCCGCCCTCCCGCCCGCTTTACGAACAGCCGGGTTGGGGTGTGCGATGATCCGGGCGCATCTTGCCACTTTTCCGCCACGCCGTAAATTGATGCGGCAGGTTGTCAAGGCGATCTTGCCGCAGGTAGATCATCTGTTTGTTGTACTCAATGAATACGAGGATATGCCCGGCATTCTGCGGACGAATGACAAGGTAACGGCAATTATTCCTAATCGCGATGTGAAGGATGCAGGCAAATTCTGGTTCAAGCCGGATCCCGATGATATAGTTTTCACGATTGATGATGATATTGGCTATCCGCCGGATTATGTCGCGCAAACCATCGCGCAGTTCGAGACGATGGATACAAGGCAGAATGTGGTTGGTTATAATGCACATCGCATCGCGCTTCCGATCATACCGGATCGTAATCCCTGGGAAAACTTCCTGTTCCATCAGGAACTGTCCGAGATAACGCCGATTGCCCTTATCGGGACCGGAACCGTTTGTGCCCGCGGCTCTTCCATCCCTGATCTGAAAGTGATGGAGCCTTATGTCGGCCTGGCCGATATCGCCTATTGCCACTGGCTGTTCAAGCAGCAGATTTTACCTTGGGCTTTGCCTCGAAAAGCTGGCTGGCTGCCGAGAATTATGCATCCTCATTTGATGGAAACCTCGCTTTTCTATACTTTCGCCCGCAAGCGCGACCCGCATATGCGTGAGTTGCTGAAAGAATTTCTCATGGAGTGGCCGCATTTGCCGAAACGCAGGCCGTCCGTAACGCAACAGAGCTGACCACCAGGAGGTCCCCAATGGTCGAGTTTACCCTTCCGAAGAACAGCAAGATCCGGGTCGGAAAGACATGGCCCAAGCCCGAGGGCGCGACCAATCTGCGCAAGTTCAAGATTTATCGCTGGGATCCAGATACGGGCGAAAACCCACGTGTGGATACTTATTTCGTCGATCTGGATAAATGCGGGCCGATGGTTCTGGACGCGCTGATCAAGATCAAGTCCGAGATTGATCCGACCCTGTCCTTCCGTCGTTCTTGCCGTGAGGGGATTTGCGGTTCCTGTGCGATGAATATCGACGGCGGCAACCATCTGGCCTGTATCTATGGCATGGATGAGATCAAGGGCGACGTGAATATCTATCCGCTGCCGCATATGCCGGTGGTGAAGGACCTGATCCCGGATCTGACGCATTTCTATGCGCAGCACGCCTCGATCAACCCGTATCTGATCACCAAATCGCCGGCTCCGGGCAAGGAATGGAAGCAGTCCATCGAGGACCGGAAGAAACTTGACGGTCTTTATGAGTGCATCATGTGTGCCTCCTGCTCGACCTCCTGCCCGAGCTATTGGTGGAATGGCGACAAATATCTGGGGCCGGCGACACTGCTGGCAGCCTATCGCTGGATCATCGACAGCCGGGATGAGGCAACGCCGGAACGGCTTGATCAGCTTGAGGACCCGTTCAAGCTGTATCGCTGCCATACGATCATGAACTGCACCAATACCTGTCCGAAAGGCCTGAACCCCGCGAAGGCCATCGCGGAGATCAAGCATATGCTGGTCGACCGGATCGTCTGAGCCGGATTTTGCGGGATTACGCTGCGTTGCGGCTTTAAATGCTGCGACGCAGCGTGTATGTTGTGCACATGGGAGGGACCACGCAGATGAGGGTTTCGACCATGAGCACCCCCGGCACGACCAAACCGACGAAACGCAATGCGCAGGACGCGCTTGCGGTTCTGGAACAGATGTTTGCATATTTTTCCTTTGAGGCGCTGCCTCTGGAAAAACCCCTGCATAAGGCCGCGTAGGTCCTTGGCGGCGCGGGTCCTTCCGGCCCGCGCCGCATTAACTTCAGGATCAGGATTCGCTGATCTCCGCTGCCTGATCTTCGCTATCAAGCATATTTTCGAGAAAACGCTCGAACTCATCCAGATCGACCGGATCGAACTGACCGAACCCCTGCATCCATATCGAGGCGTTGCGCAGCCCGTGAGGCTCGATCTGGCACCATGTGATGCGTCCGCGCCGCTCTTGGCGGATCAGACCGGCCTGCGCTAGAACCGCCAGATGTTTTGAGACCGCCGCAAGGCTGACATCGAACGGGGCGGCGACATCGGTGACCGCCATGTCATCTTCCAGCAACATGCCCAGAATACGGCGGCGGGTGGGGTCGGCCAATGCCGCAAAGATCTGGTCGAGGCGTTTTTCAGGGACAGTCATCCGGTTTTATCGGCCTTGATACTCAACTGATTGGTTGAATTATGTAGCAGCGAACCCGGCGCGGTAACAAGGGTTGTTAAAAGTAGGACCAAGAGAAATTTATTTATTTCAATATGTTGTGGCTTCCCTTGATCTGCTTGACTCGGGGCGCTGTGACCCCTATCACCGCCGCGACGATAACAGGGGTGTGAGATTTGCCCGACCGCGACGAACGTGTCGACCATGCCGAACGGCTGCGGCAGTTGGAAGAGCGGCTGGCGAAGATCAAGGCTCCGAAACCGCCTACGCGGACGCAAATCACGATGAACCACGCCGAGACGGCATGGCGCATGGTGATCGAGCTGGTGTCGGGTCTTGGAATAGGCTTCGCCATCGGGTTCGGACTGGACAGTATTTTCGGCACGATGCCGATTTTCCTGATCCTGTTTTTGCTTGTGGGGCTGGCGGCGGGCATCAAAGTGATGCTTGGCACGGCCGAGGAAATGCAGCGCAGGGCTGCGAAGAACACGCAGGGCGACCTGCCGCAGACAAGGGATGACGCACGTGGCGACGGAAACGGAAGCTGAGACCGGCCTTGCTTTCCACCCGATGGAACAGTTCGAAGTCACGCCGCTTTTCGGCGATGGCGCAGTCCATTGGTATACACCGACCAATGCCACGCTCTGGTTCGGTATCACGCTGATCGCGATCATCGCGCTTCTGGTCTTCGGAACGCGCGGCCGCGCCGTCATTCCCAGCCGGGTTCAGTCCATCGCCGAGATGACTTATGGCATGGTCTACAAGATGATCGAGGATATCTGCGGCAAAGAGGGGCTGAAATTCTTCCCCTATATCATGACGCTGTTCTCTTTCATCGTTTTCGCGAATTATCTGGCGCTGATCCCGAAAAGCTTCTCGACCACCTCGCATATCGCCGTGACGGCGGTTCTGGCGATGTTCGTTTTCATCGGCGTGACGGTTCTGGGCTTTGTCCGCAACGGCACCGCATTTTTCGGTCTGTTCTGGGTGAAATCCGCGCCTCTGGCGTTGCGTCCGGTTCTGGCGCTGATCGAGGTGATTTCTTACTTCGTGCGTCCGGTCAGCCACTCTATCCGTCTTGCGGGTAACGTCATGGCTGGTCACGCGGTGATCAAGGTATTCGCCGCATTCGCCGCCATTATCTGGATCGCGCCGCTGGCCATTCTGGGCATTATCGGCGTCTACGCTCTGGAGGTGCTTGTCTGCATCATTCAGGCCTATGTCTTCACTATCCTGACCTGCGTCTATCTGAACGACGCATTGCATCCGGCGCACTGACGGATCTGGTCGGGTTCATCAATCCTCAATTCCATAAAGCCTCAAGGAGCAAGAAACATGGAACAACTGGGTCAATATCTGGGTGCTGGTATCGCTTGCGTCGGTATGGCGGGTGCTGCAATCGGTGTGGGCAACGTTGCCGGCAACTACCTGTCGGGTGCGCTGCGCAACCCGTCCGCTGCTGCATCGCAGACCGCGACGCTGTTCATCGGCATGGCCTTCGCGGAAGCCCTGGGCATCTTCTCGTTCCTGGTTGCGCTGCTGCTGCTGTTCGCAGTCTGATCCCTGCCATCCTTGCGGTTGGGTTGGGGATTACGGTCCCCGCCCGATTGTAACCTGAAAGGCCAGAGGTAGGACATGTTCAGCCTGTTGCAGCAAGCAGCCGGGACGGCTGCTGAAACCAATCAAAATACAGCGCCGGCAAATGTGGAAGCCGATGCGGCTGCGGATATCGCCGAGATCTCTTCTCATGGAAGCGATGCCGTGGCTGTGACCCTCGTGGAGAACGGCGATCATCTGGCGGAAGCCGCGAATGGTGCGGCGGGCATGCCTCAGCTTGAGCCGGCCTATTTTGGCAATCTGATCTTCTGGTTGCTGGTGACACTGGCGGTACTTTATTGGGTACTGTCGAAAGTGGCGCTGCCCCGGATTGGCTCGGTCATCTCGGATCGTCAGGGTGTCATCACCGGCGACCTGATGCAGGCCGAGGAATTCAAGAAAAAAGCCAAGGACGCCGAGGCCGCCTATGACAAGGCGCTGTCCGATGCGCGGGCCGAGGCCGGAAAAATTGTCGCGGCGCAGAAAGCCGAGATCCAGAAAGATCTGGATGAGGCCATCGCCAAGGCGGATGCGGAAATCGCCGCGCGTTCGGCGGAATCGGAAAAGCGGATCGGCACGATCCGGGATTCTGCAACTACCGATGCGCGGAGTGTTGCGCGTGAGGTCACGGCCGAGCTGGTGCGCCGCTTCGGCGGTAAGGCAGATGACGCGGCGATTGATGCTGCGGTCGATGCGCGGTTGAAAGGGGCGGTGTGATGAAGAAACTCTCGATCCTTCTGTCGCTGGCGGCGACACCGGCGCTTGCCGCGTCGGGGCCGTTCTTCACCTTTCGGAACACGGATTTCGTCGTTACGGTCGCGTTCCTCGTCTTCATCGGCATTCTGATCTATTTCAAGGTGCCGCGGCTGATCGGCGGTCTTCTGGACAAGCGTGCCGAAGGCATTCGCGCCGATCTGGAAGAAGCACGCCGCCTGCGTGAAGAGGCGCAGGAGCTTTACGCCTCCTATGAACGCCGTCAGCGCGAAGTGAGTAAACAGGCCGACGAAATCGTCGAGAATGCCAAGCGTGAGGCTGTCGCTCAGGCCGACAAGGCGAAGGCGGATCTGGAGCAATCGATTCAGCGTCGCCTGAAAGGTGCCGAAGATCAGATCGCCTCCGCCGAGAGCGACGCTGTCCGAGCGGTCCGCGACAAGGCGGTGCAGACGGCGATCGCTGCGGCAAGTCAGATCCTGCGTGAACAGGGCACCAGCTCTGATCTAAGCGCCGGTATCGACCGCTCGATTGACGAGGTTGCTCAGCGCTTGCACTGACCCAAAATCGTTCCGCATAAGAAAAAGCCCCGTTACCTCTCGGTGACGGGGCTTCTCCGTTTGTAAGGCCGATCAGTTTGTCGGACGGATCAGGATCTCGACGCGACGGTTCTGAGCCTTGCCTGCCTCGGTGTCGTTCGAGGCAACCGGCTGGCTTTCCCCGCGACCGATCATGACCAGACGCTGCCCGGATACCCCGGCTGCGGTCAGGATGCCGCCAACCGATTGGGCGCGACGCTCGGACAGGTCGAGGTTATAGGATTCGGACGCGGTCGAATCCGTGTGGCCATAGATTTCGACCCGGCTGTTCGGATATTGCTGAAGGTTCTGGGCAAGACCGTACAGGTCGTTCTGCGCCTGACCCGAAACGGCAGCGCTGTCAGATCCGAACAGCAGACCCGAGGGCAGGATGACCTGCAGGTGATCGCCGCGATTGATGATCTGGACGCCCGGCGTGGTCATGACCTGACGCAGCGACTGTTCCTGACGCTCAAGGATGTTACCGACAACCGCCCCTGCGGCTGCACCAACAAGAGCTCCGCGTGCGGCGTCGCGGCCCTGATTATTGTCATCATCATCGCGCTGCGCACCGTAAAGCGCACCGACCGCCGCACCGGCAAGCGCACCTTGCTGGGTTCTGCTCAGCCCCGTTCCGGTGGTGCCGTCAGGGTTGGTCGCGCAGGCGCCAAGCGCCAGGACGCTGGCAGCACCGAGAAGAAGGGAAACTCGCATATTCATTCGCTTGCCTTTCCGTTATTAATGTCGAGATGCCATGCGGCATATATGGTGTTGCAAACGCCGTCATGGTGGCACAGGTTCCGGGTCTTGCCTAGCCAACAGCCTGTTACCCCGCTGAAATTTACTCACATCTTACTGAAACCCGATGCGATTAGCGGCGGTGTCGGGGTGATCTTGTCTTGAACTGACGGGACACTGAGGGCATGACGCGGATATGGCCCGTCTTTCCGCCCCTTTGCCCTATGCACAACAAGTTGCGATCTTCACAAGATTTCGCAATGCCAACCCGGATCCCGTAACGGAACTGGAATACAGCAATGCGTATCAGCTTCTGGTGGCGGTGGCATTATCGGCGCAGGCGACCGATGTGGGCGTGAACCGTGCGACGAAGGATCTGTTCGGACAGGTTTTTATGCCGCAGCAGATGCTGGATCTGGGAGAAGAGGGCCTGACCGATCATATCAAGACGATCGGTCTTTTCCGCCAGAAGGCGAAGAATGTCATGAAGCTCTCCCGGATCCTCGTCGAGGAGTATGATGGAGAGGTGCCGTCCAGCCGCGCCGCCCTGATGGCTTTGCCGGGTGTGGGGCGGAAAACCGCGAATGTGGTGCTGAACAGTGTTTTCGGCTTTCCGGCTCAGGCGGTGGACACCCATATTTTCCGCGTTGGGAACCGGACCCGCATTGCGCCGGGCCGTAATGTCGATGAGGTCGAGCGGGCGATCGAAGATAATGTTCCCGTCGAATTTCAGCAAAATGCACATCACTGGTTGATCCTGCATGGACGCTATATCTGTCAGGCGCGACGACCGCGCTGCATGATCTGCCCTGTTGAAGATCTCTGCCCCTATGAGGAAAAAACCCAATGACCGCTTTCGATGTAATCGGCATCGGTAATGCGATTATCGATGTAATCGCGACTGTGGATGACGCTGCGCTGACCGAGATGGAGGTGCAGAAAGGCATCATGCAGCTTGTCGAACGGGACCGGTCGGAATTTCTGCTGGCGCAGCAGGCCAGACGTGGCAAGGCGCGGCTTGTGCCGGGCGGCTCGGTGGCGAACACCCTGGCCGGGATCGGGCGTATGGGGCTGAACACGGCATTCATCGGCCGGGTTGCCGATGATGAACTGGGTCGTTCATATGCCGAACAGACAGAGGATGAGGGGACGCGCTTCGTCAATGGGCCCGTTGCCGGGGGGCAATTGCCGACCTCGCGCTCGATCATTTTTGTCACGCCGGATGGTGAGCGTTCGATGAATACCTATCTGGGCATCTCCGCCAATCTCGGGCCGAATGATGTCGATGAGGCGATATTTGCGGGAAATAAATGGCTGTTCCTGGAGGGCTATCTGTTCGACAAGCCAGCCGGAAAGTCAGCCTTCGGTGCGGCAGCCGATGCCTGTCACAGGGCGGGAGGCAAGGCAGGTATCGCCTTGTCCGATCCGTTTTGCGTAGACCGGCATCGCGATGATTTCCGCAGGCTCGTCGCCGAGCAGATGGATTATGTGATCGGCAATGTCCATGAATGGGAAGCTCTGTATCAGACCAATATCGACGAGGCGCTGCGCCTTGCGGTTGCGGATTGCCCGACGGTGATCTGCACCCGCTCCGGAGACTCTGCGCTGCTGTTCCGCAATAATCAGCGTGTCGAAGTGCCGGTATATCGCGTGACGCCGGTCGATGCGACCGGTGCCGGAGACCAGTTCGCTGCCGGCCTGATTTACGGGCTCGCAGTCGGAGCCGATCTTGAGACGGCGGGCCGGATGGCGGTCATCGCCGCATCCGAGGTGATCAGCCATGTCGGCGCACGTCCCGAACGCGATCTGACCGAGGATTTCCGCAAGGCAGGCCTGATCTGACCTTACTGGCTGCGCTCCGGGGGCTTCGGTCCCCGGCCAAAATCGGGCGCTGCGGTATCCTGTCCGGCCTCGATAATGCCGCGGCGAATACCCCGGGTTCGCGTGAAATAGTCGTGCAGATGCTCGCCATCTCCCATCCGGATGGCGCGTTGCAGGACGAACAACTCTTCGGTGAAGCGGCCGAGAATATCCAGCACGGCTTCCTTGTTGTTCAGAAACACATCGCGCCACATGGTCGGATCGGATGCCGCGATACGGGTGAAGTCCCGGAAACCCGCAGCCGAATATTTGATGATCTCTGACTCGGTGACCCGTGTCAGATGGTCGGCGACTCCAACCATCGTATAGGCGATCAGATGCGGTGTATGGCTGGTCACGGCCAGCACCAGATCGTGATGCGCAGGCTCCATATCCTCGACATTCGCGCCAAGTGAGCGGATGAACCGGCGCAGGCGCGAGACCTCATGCGAGTCCGTGTCGGGCAGGGGGGTCAAAAGCCACCAGCGGTTTTCGAACAGCTCGGCAAAGCCTGAATGCGGGCCGGATTGTTCGGTTCCGGCCAGAGGGTGACCCGGGATGAAATGCACACCCTCAGGCAGATGGGGCGCGACCAGTTCGATCACCTCTTGCTTGACCGAGCCGACATCCGTCACCACCGCCCCTCGCTTCAGATGCGGCTTGATTTCAGACATCACCTTGCCCATCGCGCCAACCGGGACGCAGAGGATGACCAGATCGGCATCGCGGACGGCGGAGGCGCTGTTATCAACGATCACGTCGCACAGCCTGAGATCGCGGGCAATCGAGCGGGTTCGTGCGCTTCGCGCCGTCCCAGTGATCTGACCCGCCGAACCGGCCCGCTTCGCGGCAAGCGAGATCGACCCGGCGATCAGCCCAAGCCCGATCAGGGCGACCTTGTTGTAGACGACACTCATATCTGGTCCTCTTTTTCCAGTCCCCGCTCGGCCATGAACAGCCCGACGACATGGGCGACACGCCGGCACGAGGATTCGTCGCCGATAGTGATCCGCAGGCAGTTGGGCAACCCGTATCCCGCGACTTTCCGCACGATCACGCCATCGGCTTTCAGCGCCTCGTCGCAGGCGGTGGCGGTTGCTTCGTCGCTGAAGCGGGCCAGCACGAAATTGGCGTGGCTTTCGTCGCAATCAATGCCGAGATTCTGCAAGGCCTCGCGCAGCCAGCCGCGCCATCTGGCGTTTTCGGCCTGACACCGCGTTACATGCGCCCGGTCACGCATGGCCGCCTCGGCTGCGGCCAACTGGACCACAGACAGGTTGAAGGGCTGGCGGACACGGTTCAGCACGTCGATCAGGCTGCGCTGCGCATAGCCCCAGCCGATCCGCAACCCGCCCAGACCGTATATCTTGGAAAATGTGCGCGTTGCCATCAGGTTCGGAAACGTATCGGCAAGATCGAAATCCAGTCGGAACTCTCCGTCGATGAATTCGGTATAGGCACCGTCATGCACCAGAAGCACATCATCCGGCAGGCCAGAGACCAGACGCCGCAATCCGGCCTCGGGCAGAAGCGTGCCGGTCGGATTGCCGGGATTGGTCAGGAAGACGATGCGCGTCTTCGCCGTCACCGCGTTCAGGATGGCATCCACATCCACCTTGCGCTGCCGTTCCGGGACGACAACCGGGGTCGCTCCGGCGGCGCGGGTCAGGATCGGATACATCGAGAAACCATGCTCGGTCATGATGATCTCATCGCCAGGCCCCGCGAAACACTGCGCGGCGAATTGCAGGACCTCGTCCGAGCCCGCGCCGCAGATGATCCGGTCGGGATCCAGCCCATGTATCTCGGCAATCGCCTCGCGCAGGGCTGCGTGATCGGTGTTCGGATAGCGATGCATCTGATGCGCGGCGCGGATCGCCGCCTCACGCGCCTTTTCCGAGGCTCCGTAGGGGTTTTCGTTCGAGGACAGCTTGATCACATTGTCCTGCCCCGCGATATGGGCCGCACCTCCCTGATAAAGCGAGATGTCCATGATGCCGGGCTGAGGCGGGATACGGGGCTGGTCGGACATGATCTGGCTCCTTTCGACGCTGCACTCATAGCTGGGGCGGAACGTATTGGAAAGCGGGCGCTATTGCGGTGTCTGCCGGTGTGGCAAATGGGCTGAACCGGCAGGTCCGGTTTTCCGCCAGCCCAGCGTTGCAAGCTGCGTCGTGCGGCCTCTAAACTGCCGGTAAAGCAACAGGGGATTGAGAGAATGACCGATGATCTGAGCTTCGATACACGCGCGGTCCATGCAGGCACGTCCGCTGATCCGGCGACCGGGGCGCGGCAGGTGCCGATCTACCAGACCACAGCCTATGCGTTCAGGGATGCAGACCACGCCGCCCGGCTGTTCAGCCTGCAAGAGGTGGGTTATATCTATTCCCGCCTGACCAATCCGACCATCGCGGCGCTTCAGGCGCGGATTGCGGATCTGGAGGGCGGGGCGGGCGCGGTCTGCACCTCTTCCGGGCATGCGGCGCAGATCATGGCGCTGTTTCCGCTGATGGGGCCGGGCAAGAACATCGTTGCCTCGACCCGACTTTATGGCGGCACGATCACCCAGTTCAGTCAGACGATCAGGCGCTTCGGCTGGTCGGCAAAATTCGTGGATCTGGATGATCCCGAGGCGGTGAAATCCGCGATTGACGACGATACGCGGGCGGTTTTCTGCGAATCGATCTCGAACCCGGCGGGCTATGTGACGGATATTCCGGTAATCGCGAAGATTGCGGATGAGGCGGGGCTGCCTCTGATCGTTGATAACACGTTGGCCACACCCTATCTCTGCCGCCCGATTGAGATGGGCGCGACACTGGTCGTGCACAGCCTGACGAAATACATGACCGGGAACGGCACGGTTACCGGGGGCGCCGTCGTCGACAGCGGAAAATTCGACTGGTCTGCCAGCGGCAAATTCCCCTCATTGTCAGAACCCGAGCCTGCCTATCACGGGCTGAAATTCCATGAGGCCCTCGGACCGATGGCCTTTACCTTCCACGGGATCGCCATCGGTTTGCGGGATCTCGGCATGACCATGAACCCGCAAGGTGCGCATTACACGCTGATGGGGATCGAGACCCTTGGCCTGAGAATGCCGCGCCATGTCGAGAACGCGCAGAAAGTGGCCGAGTGGCTTGATAACGATCCGCGCGTCAGCTCCGTGACCTATGCCGGGCTGGCCTCGTCTCCGTGGAGCGCGACGGCGAAGCGGGTTTATCCCAAAGGGGCAGGGGCGCTGTTCACCTTTTCGCTGAAGGGTGGATATGACGCGGCGGTCAAGCTGGTCGAGGGGCTGAAACTGTTCAGCCATGTGGCGAATCTGGGCGATGCGCGTTCGCTGGTGATCCATTCGGCGTCAACGACGCACAGCCAGTTGACGGATGAACAGAAGATCGCGGCGGGGGCAGGCCCGGATGTGGTGCGTCTGTCTATCGGGATCGAGGATGCAGACGATCTGATTGCCGATCTGGATCAGGCATTATCTGCGGCGACGGCGTAAAGGCGCTGCTTCGATAAAAGATGGGAAAGCCCGGCATGGACCATGCCGGGCTTTTTCGATCAATTGGCCGGAGGAGGTGCGGGCTGATCCGTTCCAGCCTCGCCGGCTTCGGTCTGCTGAGGTTCGGCCGGCATGGCATCCGGCGCGTCAGGTTCCGGGGCCGGAGGCTCACCTGTCGATACATCCGGTGCAGCGGGATCGGCGGCTGGGTCTGGCTGCGGCGCTGCCGGGGCAGCAGGCTCGGGCATCGCCGCTTCCGGCGACGGAGCCTCTGGCTGCCCGGTTTCCGGGCCGGGCTTCGGCATTTCGCAGCTTTCGTCACCGATCAGCGCGAAGGTCACTTCCACGGCAGATGTGAACGCGACCTCGCCGCCCTCGACGGGGATACTTTTCGCCTGTCCGGCGGAATCCATTGCACGCATCATGGCGGGATTGGGGGCCATGACGTTCTGCTCGGGCTCTCCCATGCGCACGATGCGGCCCAGTTCGACACCGGCGGCTTCGGCCATCACCTCGGCGCGGTGTCTGGCGTCAGCGACGGCAAGGCTCAGCGCCTCATCCTCGCTGGTCTGCGAATCCTCGCGGATGAAACGAATGCCCTGCATCTCATTCGCGCCGGCCTCGACGATGCTGTCCAGCACCTCGCCGACCCGCGCGATATCGGTCACCCGTACGGTCAGCATGTTCTGTGCCATATATCCGTCGATACTGGGCGCGGCGCCGTCCTCGGGATATTGCATCATCGGGTTCAGCGTCAGGCCCGAGGTCTGGATATCCGCCGCCTCGACACCTGCGCCGGTCAGCGTGTCCAGCACGGCTTGCTGCCGGGAGGAGTTATCCTGCATGGCCTGCGCGGCGGTATCGGCCTGAGTCGTTACGCCCAGTGAGATCATCACCTGATCCGGCGATACCCGCGATTCACCGTTTCCGGTGATGGTAAGCATTCCGGGATGCCCGCACCCGCCCTGCGCACCTGGCGCAGCCAGAGCCGGGCCTGCAAGCGCGGCGGCGCAGACGCCGCCGACCAATGCAGAGCGCAGCGAGAAAATTCCGCGAGACGTCATGTGTTTTCCTTCCTGTTGACCTGTCTCTGGCAACGCCGGACAGCATGGAATTGTTCAATCACAACCGCGCATGTTCTTCCCATGAGGCGCGGTTCGGGTTATTCAGGAAAAAAACAACGCCGGCCGAATAAGGCACAGCATATGAACGAGCAGAATTTCAGGGGGATTCTCGCCCCGGACAGGGAGTACGCGCTTGGCTTTCAGCCGGACGGGGTGCAGCTTTTGCGCCGCGATCATGCTGGTTGGGCCGAAATGGGGACGGCGTTTTTCGAGGGCGATCTGCGCCGGGAACTTGGCGAATTCGCAGAGGAATTGCGTGTTGCGAATGCCGCGCGGCTGGCGCTTGTCATTCCCGAGGATCAGATTCTGTATACCGATCTTGTCTTGCCTCAGGCGGCCACGACGGAAGCGGCGCTGAAAGCCGGGCTGGAGGGGCTGACGCCCTATCCTGTCGGGGAACTTGCCTATGATATCGCGCCGTCCGACGCGGTTCCGGGAACGGCGGTGAAGATCGCGGCAGTGGCCCGGCAGACCCTGCAGGAGGCCGAGGATTTCGCCGTGCGTCACGGTTTCGCGCCTGACCGGTTTCTGGCTGCGCCCGCGCCGGATCAGTTTCCGCATATGCCGGATTTCGGCGCGACCGAGCTGGCGAATGAGTGGCAGCATGCAGCGGAACTGGCTGCGATTGCTGAGCCGGATGACCCGGCTCAGCCAGTCGCGACGATGGCTGATAATACTGCAATCGTTACGCCTGAGAAGGATGGACTTCCCGGGGCTGAAGCGAAAGCCCCTGCCGAGGCTGGGTTGCCCGATCAAACTGCCGACATCGAGGCAGTCGCAGAGGCTTCGGCTGCCCATGTCTCGCTGATCACGCCGCATGTCGTCGCTACGTCGCCGGAAAACGCGGCAGCGCCCGCGCAACCTGCGAAGGTTGTTGTGGTCAATCGCGGAACGATTGTTCTGGAGGATGATGAGCCCGCTCTTTCGGCCCCGGAAGACGCGTTGCCAGTTGCGGAAAAAACCGCTCCGGAACCGCAAGCGCCAGCCAAAGACACGCCCGCCCCCACGATTAGGGTCAGGGAATTGCCCGAGCGGGCGCAGAAATTCCACGAACGCGCCGCCGAAGGGCGAAGTAAGCGTGCGGCTCCTGCCGCTCCTGCGCGGGCGGGGTCTCGTCCCGGGCGGCGCAGCGGCCTGTCCGGGGCATTGCCTCTGGTGGGTATTCTGGTTCTGGGGCTTGGTATTGCTGCCACCATGATCGGTCGTGAACCTGAGGAGGTCTTGGAAACGGCTGCCGTGAATGAACCGCTGCAAGCGCCGGTCGAAACCGCTCCGACGCTGGATGCCGCGCCTGAAATAGCAGCGGTTCAACAGGCGCCGGTTACACAGCCGGCCCCGGCAGAGCTTCCCGCGCAATCTTCGCTCGCAGCACCGGAAAATATTGCGGCTTCCGATCCGCCGCCGGAGGCAGCGCAGGCGGGGCCAGAGGCGACCCCGGTGTCGCCTGCGCCTGATGCCGCACCGGTTAATGACAGTGAAGGTCAGCTTGCGCAGGCTTCCCTGACCGAGGAGGCCGCGTCGATTGCAACCGGTTCAGCGGCTGCTCTGGTGCAATCAGCCTATGATGCGCCTGTCGATGCCAGCACCTCCGCAGAGGAACTCGCGGAACCCGAAGCGCCTCCGGCACCGGCCTCTGCCGACCCGCAGGAACAGGCCGAGCCGGAACCCGAGGCCGCTCCGGTTGTGGCTGCCACACGCCCGGCGGCGCGGCCCGACGATCTGGCCCGCAACAGGCCATCAGCACCGTCGCAGACTGCACCCGAAACCGCCGCGCCTCAAACGGCAAGTGTTAACAGAACCCCGGCAATCCGACCCGTCAGCCGCCCGGCGCAGAATACGAGGCAGAATACTGGGCTAGAAAATGCTGCCACGCCTGCGCCCGGTGCACCGTCCAGCTCGACCCTGCAACGCTCGGCCCGTCCGCAAACCGCGCCGTCGCGCAGCGCGGCCCCCGCGGCGGCCTCGGCTGCGCCGGATCCCCGGCCCGCCGTACCGCGCAGCCCAAGTCCGTATCAGCAGCGCCAGCAGCCGGAAATGACCGGGACGCGGCCGCCGCCGAAGCCCTCTGTCGGACAATCATCGGCTCAGCTTGAAGGCGCCGCGTTGCTGTTGCAACCGGCGCCTCGTCATATGGCAGCCCTGTCTGTCGAAGGATATGGCGAGATGCTGGCGCGAATGGATGCGCCGTGGCTTAGGACGCAGTCGCAATCCTACCCTTTGATACGGACCGCGCAGTCCCGTCCTGTTCAGCGCCCGACTCGCAGCGATGCGGTTGACTCGGCGGTTGCCGAAGCGATCGGATCGTCCCGTCCCGCGCGGCGCTCGGATGCGCCCGCGCCGGAGGCCACGCCGCAGCGTCAGGCATCGGCGGCCAGCAATCCGGGGCGGCTTGATCGTTCGGCCCGACCGGCGCGGCGTCCGGGTGGGACCTCGCCCGCGACGGATTCTGCGGTCGAGGCAGCCATTGCCTCGGCGGTCAGCAGTTCCGCCGCCGTGCCGGGACAAATTGCCGGGCTGCTTCCTCTGACCAGTTCGGCACGGCCAAGCCGACGGGGGACACCGCCTTCGGCTGCGTCCGACAGTAACGCGACGGATCAGGCGGTGACCGCCGCTCTGGCAAGCCCGTCGCGCAGTGAAGGCACATTGGCCCCGGAGCCAGCCGACAACGCTGCCTCGAAACAAGCCGCCGAGGCCGCCGCACTGGCGGAACGCCGCCGTCTGGACGAAGAACTTCAGCGTCAGGCCGAACAGCGCGTCCGCGAACGTGCCGCCGCCGATGCCCGCGCAGCGGCGCAGGCCAAGGCTGCCGCAGAAGCTCGCGCCCGCGCCCAGGCCGAGGCAGAGGCCGCCGAAGCTGCGCGGCGCAATCAGACCTACCGTCCGCCCGAGGTGGATAACGAACCCGAGGTACAATCCACGGCAAGTGCCGGTTCCGGCGCGGCTGCAAGCAGGGCGACCTCGAAAGGCATCGACCTGAATGCGACGCAGCTGATCGGCACGGTCGGGGCGGGCAAGGCCAGCCGAGGGCTGGTGCGGCTGCGGAACGGGCGCATTGTCACCGTCCGTCTGGGCGACAAGATCAATGGCGGCCAGATCGTCGAGATTGGCAATGGCGGCTTGCAATATGTGAAGGCTGGCAGAAAATACTCTCTGCCGATCCTGAACAGACGCTGATCCCATGTCCGACTTCCTGCTACTTGCGACCGTCTATCTTCTGACGATGATCATTGCAGTGCCGGTCTCGACCCGGCTGGGGCTGGGGTCGGTTCTCGGCTATCTGATCGCGGGGATCGTTATCGGCCCGGTGCTCGGTCTGGCCGGGGGAGAGGTCAAGGACCTTCAGCATTTCGCGGAATTCGGCGTGGTGATGATGCTGTTCATCATCGGGCTTGAGCTGGAACCGCGTGCGCTTTGGGGGATGCGCAAGCGTCTGATCGGGCTTGGCGGGTTCCAGATACTGGTGACTCTGGGGCTGATTTTCGGCGTGACTCTGGCGCTGAACCAGACATGGCAGGTCTCTCTTGCACTTGGGATGATCCTGTCGCTGAGCTCGACCGCAATCGTTCTGCAAACCCTGTCCGAAAAGAACCTGATGCATACGCGCGGTGGACGCGATGCCTTTGCCGTGCTGTTGACTCAGGATATCGCGGTCATTCCGATGCTGGCGCTGATGCCGCTTCTGGCGCAATCCGGTGGCAGGGCCGCAGGGGAAGATTCGGTCGGAGGCGCATTCATGGCGCAGCTTCCGGGTTGGGGGGCGGCGCTTGTGACGCTTGGCGCCATCGCCGTGGTTGTGCTGATCGGGAATTACGCCATCCGCCCGCTGTTCCGGTTCGTGCACTCGGCCCGGTTGCGAGAAATGGATACGATCATGGCTCTGTTCATCGTGGTGGGCATCGCCTCGCTGATGAGCTTCGTGGGTCTGTCCCCGGCGCTTGGCACGTTCCTTGCCGGAGTGATGCTGGCGGGGTCCGAGTTCCGGCACGAACTCGAATCCCAGATCGAGCCGTTCAAGGGGCTGCTTCTGGGGCTGTTCTTCATCACCGTTGGTGCGGGGATGGATTTCAACCTTTTCGCGGAAATGCCGGTGCTGGTGATCGCGGTGACGCTGGTGCTGATCGGGATCAAGGCCGGGGTGCTGCATCTGATCGCGCGTTCGGCCCAACTGCCCGCCCGTGACCGGGCGCTGTTTACGCTGTCCCTGGCGCAGGCGGGTGAGTTCGGCTTCGTTCTGATCTCCTATGCCGTCGCGTTGCGGGTTCTGCCCGACAGGCTGGCGCAGGGGTTTCTGCTGGTGATCGCCCTGTCGATGCTGATCACGCCGCTTCTGTTCATCGTGAATGACCAGATCAGCCGCCGTATCTCGGATGGGGGCGGAGAGGCGCAGGGGCCGGACGATATCGACGACCAGCAGCCGATTATCATTGCCGGTATCGGGCGTTTCGGGCAGGTGGTGAACCGGCTGGTCACGCATTCCGGTCTTAGCACCACGGTTCTGGATCACGATCTGAAACTGATCCAGCTGATGCGCCGTTTCGGCTTCAAGGGGTATTTCGGCGATCCCACCCGACCCGAGATTCTGGCTGCTGCCGGGCTGGACAAGGCCCGTATAATTGTCGCGGCGATGGATAACCCGGAAAGCAATATCAAGCTGGTCCGCTATGCCCGTGAGAAGCGCCCCGATCTGAAAATCATCGCGCGGGCGAGGGACAGGATCACCGTCTACAGCCTCTACGCCGCAGGAGCCGATCACATTGTCCGCGAGATGTTCGATTCCAGCCTGAGGGTGGGCCGCTATGTGCTGGAGAATGCGGGGTTCTCGGAATACGAAGCCCATGAGGCAGAGGCGATTTTCTATAAGATAGACCGCGCCAGCCTGCGCGAACTGGCCGAGCTTTGGGACCCTGCATTACCCACCGAGTCCAATGAAGCCTATATCGAGCGCACGCGGCGGGTGAATCAGGAACTGGAAGCTGCCTTGATGGACCGGTTTTCCCACGGTCCTGCGGCCGGACCGATAGTGCCGGATAGCGACGACCCCGAGCCTGAACATGTGCTGAAGGACTGATCCGGGATTGCGCTCTGCATGACCTGCGCGTCGTCGCGGCATCTTCACTGGCTGTCACCTTAAGCCGGAACGTCAATAAAAAACGGCGTCCGAAGACGCCGTTTTGCTATCTTTGCCGAAAGTTGGCTTGCAATCACTCTTCGGTGTTGCCGCCTTCTTCGCTGCCTTCCTCGGCTGCGGTGTCCGCAGTTGCATCGCCTTCATCAGCGCCTTCCTCTGCTTCTTCAGAGACCAGGGCCGACGGAGCGGCGATATTTGCAATCACGAAATTCCGGTCGGTCGTGGGCTTCGCACCGGCAGGCAGTTTGACATCCTCGATATGGATCGAGTCGCCGATTTCCTTGCCTTCCAGATCGACAACGATGCTTTCCGGAATGTCGCCTGCGGTCACGCGCAGTTCCACTTCCGGGCGCACGGTCACCAGCGTACCGCCACGCTTCAGGCCGGGAGCCTTGTCTTCGTTGATGAACTCGACATGAATGAACAGGTTCACTTTAGAGGTGCGACGCAGGCGCATGAAGTCGATATGCGTCGGCAGGTCCTTCACCACATCCTTCTGAACGCCGCGGCAGATGACGCGTACGTCTTCCTGACCGTCGACTTTCATGTTCCACAGCGTGGACATGAAGCGACCGGCGCGCAGCTTGGTCAGAAGCTGGTTGAAGTCGAACTGAACGGCGAGCGGGTCTTTGCCGTCGCCATAAACAATGCCGGGCACCTTGCCGTTACGGCGAGCTTGACGGGCGGCCCCCTTGCCTGTCCCCGTACGTGCCTCGGCCACCAGATCTGGGATCTCTTTGGCCATGATATATTCCTTTCAGGTTAACCGGCTTCCTCCAAGGGTGAAGCCGAAGCCGGGCGCATAGCAGGGATTGCGCATTATGGGAAGGGGAAAATGGCGCAATAGTCTGTTTCGAATCTGCGCTGGATTCTATGATCGGAGGCAGAGGAAATCAGGGCGCGGGAAGGATCAGGATGATCGACGGAAATTTCGTATTGCTGATGGCGCGATATAATCTGTGGCAGAATGACGGTATTCTGAGGGCCGCTGACGAGCTGAGCGCGGCTGAGAGGAAGCGGGATCGCGGTGCGTTTTTTGGGTCCATCCAGCGGACTCTGTCGCATCTTTATTGGGCTGACATGATGTGGTTCAGCCGGTTTGCCGGGACGAAGAAGCCGGAACAGCCGATCGCGGAATCCGGTGATCTCATTACCGATTGGGACCGCTTCTGCGACGATCGGCGCGATTTCGACAGGCGCATTCTGAACTGGGCGGGTGATGTGTCCGAGGACTGGCTGCGCGGTGATCTGGAATGGTATTCCGGTTCAACACTCAAGCGCCACTCTCAGCCGATCTCGCTGCTGGTCGTGCATTTTTTCAATCACCAGACCCATCATCGCGGGCAAATTCACGCCATGCTGACCACTGCCGGAGCGCGTCACGATCTGACCGACCTGGCGTTTATGCCCGCGCCTTATCGCGATATGTGAGCGCATGAAAAAGGGCGCCCCGAAAAGCGCCCCCTAAATCGGTCGGATCCGCAGGATTACAGCGTGCCGTTCCGCTGCTGGATCATCATGAACGTGTCATAGGTGTATTCCGAGGTCTGGTTGTACAGATACCAGTCGCTGCGGAACGCCTTGATCGAACTCCAGATCTTGTTCCACGCTTCGTTATTGGCGTCGAGTTCGGCATAAACTTCATTCGCGGCACCGTAGAAGGCTTCCAGAACATCCGGCGGGAAAGGACGAAGCTGAGCGCCAGCCGCAACCAGTTCCTTCAGCGCGATCGGGTTCTTCCAGTCATATTCCTGCAACATATCGGCATTGGCTGCCTGACAGCATGTGCGCAGCAGAGCCTGATAATTCGCCGGCAGTTCTTCATATTTGTCCTTGTTGAACATGAAGTGAACCGTCGGCCCACCCTCGAACCAGCCGGGGTAATAGTAATAGGGCGCGATCTTGGCGAAGCCGAGCTTCTGATCGTCATAGGGACCGACGAATTCCGCCCCGTCAATCGTGCCCTTTTCCAGCGCCGCATAGACATCGCCACCGGCAAGCTGTTGCGGCACAACGCCCAGTTTCTCGGCAATCGCGCCTGCGAAGCCACCGATGCGCAGTTTGAGACCGTTGAGATCCTCGACCGAGGTGATCTCATTGCGGAACCAGCCGCCCATCTGTGCGCCGGTATTCCCGCCCGGGAAAGCGACGATGTTCTGAGTCGCCATGAACTCATTGTAAAGTTCGATCCCGCCGCCGTGATATTGCCACGCATTATGCGCGCGCGCCGACAGGGCGAAGGGGACGGCGGCGCCAAGCGCCCAGGTCGGGTCCTTGCCCCAATAATAATACCCTACGGTATGGGCGCAATCGACGGTGCCTTCGCTGGCGGCATCGGCGGCCTGAAGGCCGGGAACGATTTCGCCTGCCGCGAAGGGCTGAATGGTGAATTTTCCGTCAGTCGCCTCGCTGAGCATCCGGGCCAGTACGTCGGCACCGCCATAGATCGTGTCGAGGGATTTCGGGAATGACGAGGTCAGCCGCCAGTTCACGGTCGGCATTTCCTGAGCGATGGCCGGAGCGGCCAGTGTCGATGCTGCGGCTGCGGATACACCACCAATGCTGGCGGTTGTCAGGAAACGGCGGCGGTCGAGTTTTGATTTATCGGTCATGTGTCCTCCACGGCACGGGGTTCGTTTGGCCCCGCTTGCCGCATAATGTGCATATGCTTTTGCCTTGTGTCGAGCCGAAAGGCCGCAGCATGCTTAAAAAATGAGATATGGGCAGGGGAATTGAAGAGGCTCTGCCCGCCCGGAAACCTTCCAGCCGGTTTACCGGATATGTCGAAGCCGCTTTTCAAGCATCGCTTCCGTTTATAGAGTCGACGAAACTGCGCCTTCACGGAGAGCCGATGTCCGTCACCCGTTTCGACGCCGAAGCGCGTCAGGGCCTGAAAATGGTCTCGCCACCATTGATTTACGCGGTGCTTATGCTGGCCGCGCCGCTGATGACGATTCTGGCTTATTCCTTCTTCCGGGATGGCTATCTGGAGGTGGTGCGGGAATTTACGCTGGATAATTACCGGACGGTGATTGCCGATCCGGTGTTTCACAAGATCATGCTGCGCTCGCTGCTGGTCGCCATGCTGGTCACGCTGGCCACCGTGGTTCTGGCCTTTCCGGTAGCCTATTTCCTGTCCTTCATGGTGCGGCAGGAACGCAAATCGATGTGGCTGTTTCTGATCACCATCCCGTTCTGGACCTCTTATCTGATCCGGGTGTTTCTGTGGAAAGCGATTCTGGCGGAAAACGGTGTCGTGAACTCGGTCCTGCTGCAGCTTCACATCATTTCCGAACCGCTCAGCAACCTGCTGTTCAATGTGCAGGCGATGGTCATCACGCTGGCCCATGCCTATGCGCCTTTCGCGATCCTGCCGATCTATGTCGCGCTTGAGAAAATCGACCGTTCGTTGCTGGAGGCGGGGCGTGATCTTGGGGAATCGCGGCTGATGACTTTCTGGCGGGTGACGCTGCCGCTGGCCATGCCCGGCGTGGTGGCGGCGACACTGATCGTGTTCATTCCGACTATCGGGGATTACGTCACGCCCGAACTGATCGGCGGCGGCAAGGTCCCGATGGTCGCCAATATGGTGCAGGCCAATATGCTGCCGCTTGACAACAAACCGATGGGATCGGCGCTGGCGATTACGGCGATGCTGATCGTCGCTGCTATCAGTCTGGTGTTCATCCTGCTGAACCGCCGCTTTCTGAAGGTGAGACAATGAAGGGCAATGGGCTGCGTATCTATACGGTGCTGTATCTGCTGTTTCTCTATGCGCCGATCCTGCTTCTGCCGCTTTTTGCCTTCAACTCCGGCACCGTCATCGCCTTTCCGCTGAGAGGGTTCACGACGGACTGGTTCAGCGCGATGATGGCTGACCAGACGCTGCGCAACGCGTTCATCAACTCGATGATTATCGCGATCAGCTCATCGGTGCTGGCGACCTGTCTGGGGATTTTCGCGGCCCGCGCCTCGACCCGGTTCAATTTCCCGGGCAAGCCCGGCGTGATGGGGCTGATCATGCTGCCGCTGGTCCTGCCCGAAATTATCATCGCCATGTCGCTGCTGGTGGTCCTGCTGGCGATCGGGCTGCAGCTTTCGGTCTTCACGGTGATCCTTGGCCATGTCCTGCTGTGCATGCCCTATGCCATCGTGATCCTGACCACCGCGTTCAACTCGCTTGACCGC
Source organism: Paracoccus aerodenitrificans (assembly GCF_027913215.1). Classification (GTDB taxonomy): domain Bacteria; phylum Pseudomonadota; class Alphaproteobacteria; order Rhodobacterales; family Rhodobacteraceae; genus Paracoccus; species Paracoccus aerodenitrificans. The sequence goes on along the minus strand of NZ_CP115784.1, from coordinate 2,146,993 downwards.
TCGCTGGAGGAAGCCGCCTATGATCTGGGCGAAACCAAATGGAGCGCGTTTCGTCTGGTCATCCTGCCGCTTGTGATGCCGGGTATTATTTCCTCGCTGCTGATGAGCTTCACCATCAGCCTCGATGAGTTCATCATCGCCTATTTCCTGTCCGGCAACGAACCGACCTTGCCGACCTATATCTTCAGCCAGCTTCGCTTTCCTAAATCGGTGCCGGTGATCATGGCGCTTGGCACCGTGCTGGTGGGCGTCTCGATCCTGTTGCTGACCATCGCAGAATATTTCCGCCGCCGCGGGGCTGCCCGCACCGGCCAGACGAATACCGGAGGCCTCATTTGACCGAAACGACCGAAATTCAGGCAAGCTCGGCGCCGCGCCAGTCCAGATCCTCCGACCGCTATGCCGAGTTGCAGGCGGCCAAAGCGATGATCGAATGCCGGGGTGTTCATAAATATTACGGCGAATATCACGCGCTGCGCGGGATCGACCTGACCATCCGGGAAGGAGAGTTCTTTTCCCTTCTCGGCCCTTCGGGCTGCGGCAAGACCACGCTTCTTCGGACGATTGCGGGGTTTGAAGATATTTCGGACGGTGTTGTCCTGATCGACGGCAAGGATATGGCCGATGTCCCCGCAAATAAGCGGCCTACCAATATGGTCTTCCAGTCCTATGCGATTTTTCCTCATCTGACGGTGGCGGAAAATGTCGCCTTCGGCCTGCGTCGCGACCCACGATCCAAGGCCGAAAAATCTGCCGCCGTGGAAGAGGCGCTGAAAATGGTCGGGCTGACCGGCTATGGCAAGCGGGCCGCGCATGCCCTGTCCGGCGGGCAGCGTCAGCGCGTGGCTCTGGCGCGGGCGCTGATCCTGAAGCCCAAAGTGCTGCTGCTGGACGAACCTCTTTCCGCGCTCGACCGCAAGATGCGCGAGCAGATGCAGGTCGAACTGATTAAGCTGCAGCGTCAGGTCGGCATTACCTTCGTTCTGGTCACGCATGATCAGGAAGAGGCCCTTGTCATGTCCGACCGGATCGCGGTGATGTTCGATGGCGGCATCGCTCAGCTTGACGAACCGGAATCGCTCTATGCCCGCCCGGTCAGTCGCCGTGTGGCGGATTTCATCGGGGTGATGAATTTTCTGCCCGCGACGATTCTTTCCGAACAGGACGGCATGGCCCGTGTCGATGTCGAAGGCATGGGTGAAATCGAAATCCCCGCGCAACAGATCGCCAGCAAGGGGGATCAGGATGATGCGCCGATGGTCGGTTTCCGCCCCGAAGCGGTCAATGTTTTTCCCGAGGGGCAAAGCCAGACCGCCCCGCGCCTGAATGGCGGGGTGATCGATGAGGTCGTCTATTACGGCGACATGACCTATTACGATGTGCGGCTGGATGAAGAGGACGGCACCACCTCGGAACCGGTCCGCATTTCCATGCGCAACGTGTTCGGCCGCGATATCCCCGATGTGGGGACGCGCTGCACGGTTGGCTGGTCGCCCTCGAGTCTGATCCTGTTCAGATAAAAGCAAAGGCGACCGAGGCGGGCACGCCGGGTCTCAGACCCCGTTCGCCAGCCCCGCCTGAAGTTTTTTCGGCAGGGAACTCCGGATCAGCTCATATGACTGGGCGATCCGGTGCTCCAGCTCATCGGGCGGGGCATCGCAGGGCAGGGCGACCCAACTGCGATGCATATAAGGTGCCTTTACAGCTACACCCGCCTCAATCAGCATTGCTGCGGTGTCGATATCGCGGCATTTCACCGACACACGGTCCTCGCGCATTCCGATCAGCGCGAAGATCTTATTGCCGACTTTCCAGCAATCATGCCCGCCGCCCCAGGGGTCGGAATGTTCTGCCCCCGGGAAACCGGCGCATATATGATTGACCTGAGCGCGACTCATGGAGGCAGCCTATCACGGATATCCGCATTCCGGCCGGATATCTCGCAGCGGGGATGATCCGGGTCAGACTTCCTCGATACGAAGCTCTACCGGATCTTCGGCGATCACGCCCGTGCCGGGCAGCATCTCGATTGCGTGGTCGATGGCATCGGGCGTCGTCTTATGCGTCACAATCAGCACCGGAGCCGGACCGCCCTCATGATCATATTGCCGCATGCGGTGGATCGAGATCCCCGCATCGCCAAGAATATTCGCCACTTTCGCAAGCGCACCGGGTTTGTCCAGCAAAGCCAGCCGCAGATAATAGGCGGCGGGTACCGCTGTGCGGGCCGGTTGCGCCCTGGTCAGGCCAGAGGCTGGCTGACCGAAGATCGGGACGCGGACACCGCGTGCAAGCTCGACGATATCGGACATCACTGCGCTTGCGGTCGGTCCTTCGCCTGCACCGGCGCCGCGCAGCACGATCTGGCCGACCGAGTCGCCCTCAATCACGACCATATTCGTGCCGCCCTGCAACTGACCGATCGGGCTGTCGGCGGGGACCAGACACGGAGACATGCGCTGCTCAAGCCCGCGCGGAGTCATCTGCGACACGCCAAGCAACTTGATGCGATAGCCCATATCGGCGGCGCGGCGGATGTCGTCGATGCTGACCCTTTCGATCCCTTCGATCTCGACGGCACCGAAATCGACGCGGGTGCCGAAAGCGATGGATGACAGAATCGCCAGCTTGTGCGACGCGTCGATCCCGCCGACATCCAGCGTCGGATCGGCTTCCAGATAGCCAAGCTGCCGCGCTTCCTCGAACACGGCCTCATAGGGCAGACCGGCGCTTTCCATCCGCGTCAGGATATAGTTGCAGGTCCCGTTCATGACACCCATGACCCGGCCCAGCTTGTTGCCCGCAAGCGATTCCGTCATCGTCTTGATGACCGGAATGCCTCCGGCGACGGCGGCTTCAAAGCGGATCACGCGGCCCTCGGCCTCGGCCATCTCGGCCAGTTCCTGACCATGCAGCGCCAGCAGAGCCTTGTTCGCCGTCACGACATCCTTGCCGGATTTCAAAGCCGCCTCGACCGAATCGCGGGCCACACCGGCATCGCCGCCGATCAGTTCGACATAGATATCCACATCGTCGCGCTGCGCCAGCTCGACCGGGTCCTGAACCCACATATAAGAGGACAGATCCGCGTCGCGGTTCTTCATCCGGTCGCGTGCGCTGACCGCAGTAATCGTGACCTCACGGCCCGAACGCATCGCCAGAAGATCGGCGTGTTTCTGGATAATCTTGACGACACCGATCCCGACAGTGCCGAGTCCGGCGATACCAAGCCGTAATGGGGCGGACATGAAAGCCTCTCGTGTAGCGTTCGCAGGGTGTTAGCGCGAGGTGCACCGCGTTGCAACGCGTTGTAACGCATGTGGGCTGCGTTCTTGCCGGAATTGAGCGCAAGGTGGTCTCTGGCCGGTCTAATCCTCGTCGTGACCGATCCATTCCCCTTCGATCCCGGTCGCCCGCATGACCGAGACGATACGCGACGCCGCATCAAGCGTCTGCGCACCGATCCGGGCAATGTCATCGGCAGAGAGATCATCGGGAAAGACCTCTCCCTTTGTGTTCAGAAAAGAGGGATGCCAGCGATCGCTGTCCGCGACCGGCTTCCATGAGGCATGGCACAGCATATTGCGGTTGCGCCTGATGTCGCGCAGATCGCGGGCAAGCTGGTCGCGATCCTTTATCTGCGCACGCTGCATCTGCTTCACGAATTGGTCGATCAGCGTCCCAAGCGAATCGTCGGCGACATCCTCCATGCGGCGCAGCCAGGATTGCAGCGCCCGGTCATCGGGTTCTTCGCCCAGACCGTCGCGCGATAATGAGAAAATCGCCCGCTTGAGCGCTTCCTCAAGAAAGCCGAAGCCCGAAACGGCATGGCCGATCTGGGCCGCGAAATCGTCCGGCAGGCGGGCAGGGGCTCGATCCATTCTCATGCCGTCAGTCCTCAAGCTGCGTCGATGCCATGTCTGCACCCCGAAATACCGGGCTGCAAGCCATGCGGGCGAAGAAGGCGCAGCTTTCGCGGGACCAAGGCCTTCCGGTCGGGGGCAGGTTTTACACCAGGCTGCTATTTCCCCTGTGGCTGGCGGTGCCTATATTCGACGGAAGCGAGGTATGAATGCGAAAAACTGTCCCGATCATAATATGCGCCATTATGGTGGCCGCGATGGGCTCGGGCGGGGATCCGTCACCGCCCTCGCGCGTGAACCCGCCATCCCCTGCCGAGGTCGATGCCGCCCAGTCCGGCAATACCGCAATGCCGGACCCAGGAGAGGATCGGATTCTGCGCATCCTGCCGGCTTCAGAAAGCGAACCCGGGGAATTTCTCTGGCAGGCCCGTCCCGTGGTGGTGTTCGCCGATACTGCTGCCGATCCGTCATTCGTGTTGCAGCTTGACAGCCTGCGCGAGCGTCCGGAACAGTTGATCGAGAGGGATGTCGTGGTCATCACCGATACCGATCCGTCTGCTGAAACTTCTTGGCGCAGGGCGCTGCATCCGAAGGGTTTTTCTCTGGTCATCATGGATAAGGACGGGCAGGTGAAGCAGCGCAAGCCCGCGCCGTGGAGCGTCCGTGAAATTTCCCGTGCCATCGACAAATTCCCCCTGCGGCGTGAGGAAATAGGACGCGCCGGTATCGTTCCGTGAACAGCCGGGAAAATATGGGCTTATTGCGTGAAGACCCGCGAGAGCCTATATTGTAGCTGTGCAAAGAGAGGTAACGCCAATGTCAGCGTCCTATAAGCCGAAACCGATTACCGTCCGGACGGGGCCTCGTCCGGGCTACTGATCCGTCCGGTTCCGTCCATATTCGACTTGATGGCTGTCATCGCAGCCTCTCCAAGTTCGATTGCTCCGAGCTTCAGTGAAATATAGTCAAGATACATCGCCGAGGCCCGTTTGGGTCCGATGCGCTCCAGATCCAGTTCCCGCAGATCCGCAATCATCGCGCTGATTGCGTTTAACTGGCTGTAATACAGCACAACAGGGTCAATCGTATCGCGGGGCAGGACATGCAGTTCTGCTACGATTGCAAGGAAGATTGCATCATTCCGTTCCGTCGGGATGACCGGGAAATAGCCGGGTTCGGACCGGATCCGGTCCGCAATTTCCGCGCCGTATTCCGCGATATGGTCCCGCTGCAACACCGCCAGATAGGCGCGGATCTCGGCGAAGATCGCACGTTGCACATCGCGTACACGGTCAGCGCGCTGCTTGATGTCACGGCGGCGGCTTTGCCACGCCACAACCCACCATCCCGCCGCAAGAAATAATCCGGCGATCATTGCGGATTGTGCCTGCGGGGCGAGGATCTGATCCAGAGGCGCGGTCACGGGTCAGACAAACTCCATGATGATATCGTCAACCTTCATGCTCTGACCTTCGCTGGCGGCGATGCGTTTGACCTTTCCCGGCTGCTCGGCACGCAGGATATTTTCCATCTTCATGGCCTCGATCGTGGCCAGAGCCTGCCCCGCCGAAACCTCGTCCCCTTCCTTCACATCGATTGAGACGATCAGCCCGTGCATCGGGCACAGCAATAATCTGGACTGATCCGCAGACTGGATCTCGGGCATCAGCCGGGCCAGTTCCGCCGCGCGTGGCGTGCGGACCCGAACCTGAAGATCCGCGCCCGAACTGCGCAGCCGGAAACCCGACGAGATCCGGTCAACCTTCAGCACAAGCGGCTGCCCCGCGACCACCAGATGCGCCAGAGAACGCCCCGGCACCCAGTCAGACACAACACGCAGCGCTGCATCGTTGACGGTCACGGTCGAGCCGTCGCGGTCGGCGTCGATCCGGGTGCGGAAATCCTGGCCGTCAATCGTGACCACCCAATCCGCGCCGACCTTGCGTTCGTGATTGCCCAGTCGCCCGCTGATCCGGGTGCGCCTGATCTCGGCGACGCGATACATGGCTGAGGCGGCTGCGGCGATGCGGGCAAGCTCTGCTTCGGGCAGGACAGCACCGGTGAAGCCGGAGGGATATTCCTCGGCGATGAAGCCGGTCGAGATATCACCCGAAACAAAGCGCGGATGATCCATCACCGCCGAGAGGAAGGGAAGGTTATGCCCGATTCCCTCGATTTCGAAACTGTTGAGCGCCCCGTGCATCGCTGAAATTGCCTGTTCCCGATCAGGGGCCCATGTGCACAGCTTGGCGATCATCGGGTCGTAGAACATCGAAATCTCTCCGCCCTCATATACGCCGGTATCGTTGCGGATGCCGGTCGCGGCGCGGGGCGGTATCTCATCGGGCTGCGAATCGATCCAGTTCCCCGCATCCGCCATCGGCCCGGCCCGGGTCTCGGCAGGCGGGCGATAGCGGGTCAGCCGCCCGGGCGAGGGCAGGAAGCCGCGATAGGGGTCCTCGGCATAGACACGCGATTCGACAGCCCAACCCCGCAACGTCACATCATTCTGCTTGAAGGGAAGCGGTTTGCCTTCTGCGACTCGGATCATCTGCTCGACCAGATCGATTCCGGTAATCAGCTCGGTCACGGGGTGTTCAACCTGAAGCCGCGTGTTCATCTCAAGGAAATAGAAATTGCGATTGTCATCGACGATGAATTCGACCGTTCCGGCGCTGACATAATCGACCGCCCGGGCCAGTTCGACAGCCTGCTTTCCCATCCGTGCACGGGTTTCCGCGTCAAGGAAGGGCGAGGGCGCTTCCTCGATGACTTTCTGATTGCGCCTCTGGATGGAGCATTCGCGCTCATGAAGGTAAACGCAATTGCCATGCCCATCGGCGATGATCTGGATCTCGATATGGCGCGGAGAGGTGATGAACTTCTCGATGAAAATCCTGTCGTCACCGAAGCTGCCGGCGGCTTCGTTTTTCGAGGACCGGAAACCGTCGCGTGCCTCGTCTTCATTCCAGGCGATGCGCATCCCCTTGCCGCCGCCGCCTGCCGATGCCTTGATCATCACCGGATAGCCGATTTCCGCGCTGATCCGAACCGCCTCATCGGCGTCTTCGATAACGCCCATATAGCCGGGTACGGTTGAAACACCGGCCTCGGCGGCGATTTTCTTCGAGGTGATCTTGTCGCCCATCGCCTCAATCGCGGATTGAGGCGGTCCGATGAAGGTGACCCCGGCCTGTGCAAGCGCCTCGGCGAAGCGGCTGTTTTCGGACAGAAAGCCGTATCCCGGATGAACCGCATCCGCTCCGGTCTCGCGAATGGCTGCAAAAATGCGGTCGATGTCCAGATAGGATTTCGCGGCCTGTGCAGGGCCGATATGAACGGCTTCATCCGCCATCCGGACATGCAGAGCCCGCCGGTCGGCATCGGAATAGACGGCGACGGTGGCAATGCCCATCTTCCGGGCCGTCTTGATGATGCGGCAGGCAATCTCACCGCGATTGGCGATCAGGATTTTCTTCAGCATCGTGAAGCTTTCGATGCAAACGCGCCGCCCGCAGCATGTGCCGGGGCGGCGTGAGTAAAGCAGACCGCCGGAAACAGCGTCCCGGAGGTTACGCTTGTCTTAGCGGCAGAAGCCGACGTCGTTGCAGATCGCACCGGCAGCGGCACCGGCAGCAGCGCCTTTATAGACGTCGCTTTCATCTTCACCGGCGACATGGGCGATGGTTGCACCGGCAGCCGCACCGATGGCGGCACGGTCGATATCGGTCGGGTTGATATTCTGGGTGCAGCCAGCGGCCGCAAATGCAAGAAACGCGGCCGTTGCCGCAAGTTTGACTTTAAGCATGAATATGTTCTTTCAGATAGGCCCGCATGCTGCGCCGGAAAGCGGGCGATTTGCGGGCTGACGGAAGCGGCGCACAGGGCAGCCGCTTCGTCAGTGGGTCCGTTACTGGCAAACCCGTGCGTCGTCGCACAGGGCACCAGCCGCTGCGCCAAGAACAGCACCGGTTCCGACATCTTCGTCGAATGCTTTAGCGGCCACGGCACCAGCACCGGCGCCGACAAGTGCGCGCTGCGTGTCAGGCGACATGGTGTAGCCGCCGCCATACGGACCTTGCTGAGCGCATGCCGAAAGTCCGGCAATCGCGAAGATTGCGCCAGCGAGGCGGAGAGTGGTTTTCGTCTGCATATAACACTGCCTTCTGCTCTAGCCCCATTCGGGGCAGTTCTGTTGATACGCTTCATTTTGCCACAACGCATGGATGTGTAAAACTGACAAGCGTGTGAAAAATTGTTGAATGGCGGTAACTTGCTCATGATCAGCCGTCACCGTCCTCATCGTCCCAGTCGTCCTCTTCGTCATACCAGCCATTGTCGTCATCAGCGGCGAATATCTCGGGAAATCCGGCCTCAGCCTTCGCGAGATCGACGCGGAACAGCTGTTCATAGGAGATCGGGTCAAGCTTGCCAACAGCGATCACCTCGCGGCCCAGAAGCCATGACAGGCGTCCGGCATCGAGATTGCCCCTTTCGAATTCTTCCTCTCCGAAATGTTCGATCAGAGCGGCAAGAAAACCGGCATCCGCGCGGCGATCCGCTGCGCTGCGGTCGCGATAACGCTCGCGGGCGACAAGTTTCGTGGCACCCTTCGGATTGGCGCGACGAATCGTGAACTGATAATCGGTCGATGGGAGACGTGAGGGAAAACCGCGATGCTTCAGCATGGGCGAATCCCCGCAACCATATGCGAATCACGCGGGCAGACCTGCCGCCCGCGTTTCGTCGGACCGGGATCAGTTAGCGCCGTATTTGCCTTGATAGACCGGCTCCTGCGTGACAGGTGCGACCGGCATGGTGTTGATTTCCGGCTGACGCGGCTGGCATGCGGCCAGAACGCCCACGGAGATGAGGGCAAGCGCGATTGTTTTGGACATTGTCTGCTCCTGTAAGACGGGACTTTAACGCCCCTTTTTTTCGATATCTGTCGCGCAGTATACGCAACCGGCGCGATTCTAGGAAGGAATCCGTGATTGCGATAGAAGGCACCCGAGCGCGTCGGCAGGAGGTTGCCCATCTGTGGCAGGGTTGCATCAGGCATCAGAACGGCTCCCATATGCACTCATCGCGGTTCGGCGGCAGGCTGAATGCCTCGAAAAGCTGAACAACGCCGGGGGTCAGCTCACCCGCAGGGGTCGGGCGGTCCGACAGCGATATTACGATCTGAGTGGGCCTTGGCGCGGGGCTGGCAATGCGGGGCAAAACAAAATTCTCGCAGAGCCACACAATATCGTTATGCATCGGGTCCTGAAGCAGAATTTCGGGCGCAGGCGGCAGGGGCGGAGCGTCGGTTGCGGCTGGCAGCGGCGCGACGGGTTCCGCCGCCAGGTCCCCTTCAGCTTCCGGGCTGAGGATCGAGATCACTGGATCGCTGTCAAGCTCGGTCGTGCCGATCAGCCCTTCGCGCAGTGCGCCTGACAGGATCGAGGCGGCATTGTCGCCCTCGCTTTCGGCAAGTTCCTCAAGCAATGCCATATCGGCCTCGGGCAGTTCTTCCATCGGGGCGGTGCCGCCCATCGGAACAAGATTGGCCAGTTGCGGAGCGACGAAGCGGAAACGATAGGTCAGCCCGCCGGGACCCGGCACGCCGTGGATCGTATCGAGCCAGCTTATTTGCTGGCCGGATGGAACGTCCAGAGATGTATCGTTGGTGCTTTCGGCCTGAACCGGCAGGGCTGGCAGGGCAAGAAGGAAAATACGGCTGAAAAATGTCATAGCGGCAGATTGTCGTGTTTCTTCCACGGGGTTTGCTGGGATTTGTTGCGAAGACTGGCAAAGGCGCGGGCAACGCGGCGGCGGGTCGAGCGCGGCTGGATAACCTCATCGATCAGCCCGCGCTCGGCGGCCTTGAAGGGGTTTGCGAACCGGTCCTCATATTCCTCGGTCAGTTCCAGAACCCGGTCGGGATCGTCCAGCTCTTTCCGGTGCAGGATCTCGACCGCGCCTTTCGCGCCCATCACGGCCACCTCGGCGGTGGGCCAGGCGTAGTTTATATCGCCCCCAAGCTGCTTCGAGGACATGACGATATAGGCACCGCCATAGGCTTTGCGGGTGATGATCGTGACTTTCGGCACGGTCGCCTCGCCATAGGCGAAGGCCAGTTTCGCGCCGTGGCTGATAATGCCGCCCCATTCCTGATCGGTGCCGGGCAGGAAACCGGGAACGTCGATCAGGGTCAGGATCGGAATCGAGAACGCATCGCAGAGCCGGACGAACCGCGCTGCCTTGCGCGAGCTGTCAATATCAAGGCATCCCGCCAGCACCATCGGCTGATTGGCGACGACTCCGATCGTCCGGCCCTCGATCCGGATAAAGCCGCACAGGATATTCGCGGCGAAATCGCGCTGAATCTCGAAAAAATCGCCCTCATCGGCGATCTTCAGAACCAGTTCGCGCATGTCATAGGGCGCATTCGGGTTTTCCGGTATCAGGGTGTCGAGGCTGGGTTCGATACGCAGCGGATCGTCGAAGAAGGGCCTGGTCGGCGCAGTGTCGCGGTTCGACAGGGGCAGGAAGTCGAACAGTCGGCGCGTTTCGGTGAGGGTTTCGACATCGTTTTCGAAGGCGGCATCGGCGACCCCGGATTTTCTGGTATGCGTGTCTGCCCCGCCCAGTTCCTCGGCTGTGACGACCTCATTCGTGACCGCCTTGACCACCTCGGGTCCGGTGACGAACATGTAGGAACTTCCCCGCGTCATGAAGGTAAAATCGGTGATTGCGGGGGAATAAACCGCCCCGCCCGCACATGGGCCCATCACGACGGAGATTTGCGGGATCACGCCGGATGCAAGAATATTGCGCTGAAACACCCCGGCATAGCCGGCAAGGCTGGCGACGCCTTCCTGTATCCGCGCACCTCCCGAATCGTTCAGCCCGATCAGAGGCGCACCGTTCCGGATCGCCATATCCTGAATCTTGCAGATCTTATTGGCGTGGGTTTCAGACAGCGATCCGCCAAATACCGTGAAATCCTGAGCATAGGCATAAACCATGCGTCCGTTAATCGTTCCCCATCCGGTAACGACGCCGTCCCCTGCCGGGCGGTCATCCTCCATCCCGAATTCCGTCGAGCGATGCGTGACGAACATGTCAAACTCTTCGAAACTGCCCTCATCCAGCAGCAATTCCAGCCTTTCGCGGGCGGTCAGCTTGCCGCGCTTGTGCTGAGCGTCAATGCGGTGTTGCCCGCCACCCAGCCAGGCGGCTTTGCGCCGCTGCTGAAGCTGTCTGGAGATGTCTTTCATTCCTTACCCCGGCCCGGATTTCTTCAACCATTACCTAAAGCTTCCGGCGGAACAAACCGAAATTCCGTCGCTATTGCCCCTGTGCAGGTGCTGCGGGCAGTCATAACTCTTGACCTCCGGGACATCGCGGCGCATTCGCAGGATATGGTTCTGCAAATTGATCTTTCCGCTCTGAAGGCGAATTATCGTGCGCTCGCCTCCCATGCGCCGGGGTCGCGGGCGGCGGCTGTCGTCAAGGCAAACGGCTATGGTCTGGGGTCCGGGGAGATCGCTGCTGCCCTGTTCGAGGCCGGAGCGCGGGATTTCTTCGTGGCCCTGGCCTCTGAGGTGGCTCCGGTCCGGCAGGCGGTCGGAGCGGAGGCGCGGATTTTCGTCTTGTCGGGCCATATGGAGGGGGCTGATCCTGGCGATGCGATCCCGCTTCTGAACAGCCCCGGGCAATATTTCCGCGATCGTGCAATGCGCCCGGACAGGCCTTTCGGCATTCAGCTTGATACCGGCATGAACCGGCTTGGCATGGAGTCGGGGGAGTGGGCCGGGCTGAAACAGGAAATTCTTGCTCAGAATCCCGTGCTGGTCATGTCGCATCTGGCCTGCGCGGATGAGCCGGGGCATCCGATGAACGCAAACCAGCTTGTGGCCTTCCGCGAGATGACGCAGGGCGTGACCGCAATGCGCAGCCTTGCAGCGACGGGAGGCGTTCTGCTGGGGGCGGAATATCATTTCGACCTGATCCGGCCGGGTATCGGCCTGTATGGCGGACAGCCATTCAGCGACGCGCAACCGGTTGTCACCCTGTCGCTGCCGGTGATCCAGACGCGCGACGTGCTGCCGGGCGAAACGGTCGGTTACGGCAACACATGGACGGCGCAGCAGCCCACGCGGGTTGCAACCGTCGCGGCAGGCTATGCTGACGGGATCCACCGGGCGCTTTCGTCGGATGGCGATGTGCCAAGGCTCAATCTTCTGGCCGGAAAGATCCGCTGCCCTGTTCTTGGCCGCGTGTCGATGGACCTGATCACCGTTGATGTCTCAGCACTTGAGGAAATCCCGGCTGCGCTCGATCTTCTGTCGCCACTTCAGACCGTGGATGCTGTCGCCGGAATCATCGGAACGATTGGCTATGAGGTGCTGACCTCGCTTGGAAACCGCTATAAGCGCGAATATCTGTGATCTCCGGCTACCGAAAGATGAAGTTTTTGTAACAGCTGACGGGTTTTTCGCGCAGGGTCTTGTCTAACGCTGCAATGCACCCCACCATGAGCGGACCCACCAGACCGGAGACTTCATTGGGCCTGACCCCGACCGCACCCGACGCCACCGCGCATTCCGCTGATATGCAGGGCGAAACGCTGCTGGAATTTCCCGATAACCGCCTTCTGATAGAGCTTTGCGGCCCTGCCGACAAACATCTTCAGCAGATCGAATCCGCGCTGAACGTGCATGTTCTGCGCCGGGGCAATCTGCTTGCCGTTGTCGGTGACGCGGCCGCCCAGACAGAAGCGGCGCAATTATTGCAGGGTCTCTACGCCCGGCTTGAACAGGGGCGCCCCGTCGGCGCGGCAGAAATCGACGCGGCGTTGCGGATGGGTCCAGATGCCGAACCGGCATCGCTGTCGCCGGATGAGCAGCTTGAGATGTTCAGCAGCGGCGCAATCGAACTGCGCACCCGGAAAAAGACGGTCGAGCCGCGTACGGATGCGCAAAAGGACTATGTTCGCAATCTTTTCGCCAATGAGATGGCGTTCGGCATCGGTCCGGCAGGCACCGGCAAGACCTATCTCGCGGTTGCCGCCGGGGTCACGATGCTGATCGGCGGCCATGTTGATCGCATCATCCTGTCGCGTCCTGCCGTCGAGGCAGGTGAGCGGCTTGGCTTTCTGCCCGGCGATATGAAGGAAAAAGTCGATCCCTATATGCAACCGCTTTACGATGCGCTGAACGATTTCCTGCCGGGAAAACAGCTTGCCAAGCTGATGGAGGAAAAACGCATCGAGATCGCTCCGCTCGCCTTTATGCGTGGCCGTACACTCTCCAATGCGTTCGTGGTGCTGGATGAGGCCCAGAATGCCTCGACCATGCAGATGAAGATGTTCCTGACCCGTCTGGGCGAAGGCTCGCGCATGGTGATCACGGGCGACCGGTCCCAGATCGACCTGCCGCGTGGGACGCAATCGGGGCTGGTCGATGCGGAAAAGATCCTCGCGGGGATCAAGGGCATCAGCTTCAACTATTTCACCGCGAAGGATGTGGTGCGTCACCATCTCGTAGCCCGGATCATCGAGGCATATGATGCCGCAGATGCCGACGCCCTTGCGCGGGGTGAGGCGGAGCCGCGCGGCGGCTATGTTCCGCGCCGCGCTCCCGGATCGTCGGGTCGCAGCAATGGCTGAGATCGACGTCGTCATCGAGGATGACCGATGGGATGATGCGGGGCTGGAGGAACTGGCCGAAAGGGCAGGGCGCTCCACACTGGCATGGCTTGGGATGGATGCCGATATCTGCGTGATGGGCTGCGACGATACCCGCATCGCCGCGCTGAACGCCGATTTTCGCGGCAAGCCGCGTCCGACCAATGTCCTGTCATGGCCTGCGGTCGAACATGCCGAACGCGAGCCCGGCGCAAAGCCGCCTCTGCCCGACACCGACGAGTTGGGGGATATCGCGATTTCCTATGATCGCTGCGTCAGCGAGGCCGAGACGCAGGGCAAGCAATTTGATGCCCATGTCACTCATCTTCTGGTGCATGCGATGCTTCATCTGGCAGGCTATGATCATGTGGATGACAGCGATGCCGAAACCATGGAAGCTGCCGAGCGTTCTGTTCTTGCCCCGCTCGGCATATCAGATCCCTATCAAGAGAGAGACCAATGAACAGCGATCCGTCCCGAAGTAACGGCTCTTCCGCCGAATCCGGTGCCGATTCCGCGGGATGGGCAGAGGGTGCCGGAGGAGAGAGCCGCGATCTTCCCGCCCCTCGCGGGTTTCTGGGACGGTTATGGGATGCGTTCGGTTCCTCGGATGACGAGAATGCAATCCCCGAAGAACACCGCGCACCTGATCCGGTTGCGCCCGGCATGGTCAATCTGCGCAGAATGCGCGTTGACGATGTGGCAATTCCGAAGGTCGAGATTGTCGCTGCACCGATCAATGTCTTGCTGGATGAACTGGTCGAGATGTTCCGCGAACATGGATTTACCCGGATTCCCGTGTTCCGTGGGACTCTGGACAGCCCGGTCGGGCTGATACATCTGAAGGATCTGGCGCTGAAACACGGCTTCGGCGCGAAACCCGGCGGGCGTTTCACCCTGCGTCCCATGCTACGGCCGCTGCTTTACGTGCCGCCTTCCATGCCGATCGGGGTTCTGCTTCAGCAGATGCAGAAGGACCGGATTCATATGGCTCTGGTCATTGACGAATATGGTGGGGTGGATGGTCTGGTCACGATTGAGGACCTGATTGAGCAGGTCATCGGCGAAATCGAGGATGAACACGACGAGGTTGAGGGCGGCCTCTGGGTGGCTGAAAATCCCGGCCAGTGGCTGATCCAGGCGCGTGCACCGCTGGATGAATTGGAACAGGAAACCGGTCTTAGACTGGCCCCGGGTGAAGAGGAAGACGATATCGACACGCTTGGCGGTCTGATCTTCATGCTGACGGGTCGTGTCCCGGTCCGGGGAGAAGTCATCCCGCATGATTCCGGCGCGGAATTCGAGGTTGTCGACGCCGACCCCCGCCGCATCAAGCGCGTCCGCCTGCGCCTGCCGTCATCCGAAACGGAACAGATGGCAGCGGCAAGTGAGGCTGTCTGATATTTTGGTGGCCTCAGGGTAGCGGACTTCTGCGATCAGGTGCGGTTCGATTAGAGCGGACCGCGGTGTGCTATGCCGTCAAGATAAACGATGATGCAGGCAGATCAGCAAGCTTATCGACACATCCGCTAATTGGGCTGATCTGGATCGTAAAAAACAGTCAGACTAGGCGAAGCCTCTGCCCTGAATGATATTCAATCAGGCAATCGCATGCATGATCAGTAGAATTGGCTTCATCGGCGTAAGATTTGACCCGGAAACCATTCAAATAAGTCCCTTAATCCCACCACCGGCCCCGTATCCGGAAAACACCACCCCGATCAATAGCTGCGGATCAGCCCGACAAGCCGACCCTGCACTTTCACCTGATCTTCGGGAATTATTCTGGTCTCATAGGCGGGATTGGCGGCTTCAAGCGCGATCATCGCGCCCTTGCGGCGGTAATATTTCAGTGTCGCTTCATGGCCCTCCACCAAAGCGACGATAATATCGCCATTCTGGGCCGCATCCTGTTCGCGAATAACCACGATATCGCCATCATTGATTCCGGCGTCGATCATCGAGTCGCCTTTGACTTCGAGAGCATAATGGCTTTCACGACCGGATATCATGCTGCCGGGAACGGCAACGTGATGCGATACCTCGGAAATGGCTTCAATCGGAACGCCTGCCGCGATGCGGCCCATGACCGGCAGGTCCATCGCGTGTACGCTGACACTCATCGCGCGGCGCGGTGGTGTCGGCTCTGCGCGGCGATCGCCCGAAATGACTTCGGGAGTGAAGCCACCTGATGGTTTGGCCATGCTGTCGGGAAGCCGGATGATTTCAAGCGCACGGGCGCGGTGAGGAAGCCGTCGAATGAAGCCGCGTTCCTCAAGTGCCGTGACAAGGCGATGGATACCGGATTTCGATCGCAGATCAAGTGCAACCTTCATTTCATCGAAGGATGGGGGGACGCCATCCCGTTCCATCCGCTTATGGATGAATTCGAGAAGTTCGATCTGCTTTTTTGTCAGCATGTTCCGGGCCTGTTGCATCACTGTTCAGGTAATGTTCTGGCATGAAACCCAGAATCCGTCAACTCTTTGCAACGGTGAAGGTAAAAATATGATTAACCAAGGGCCAGAAACTGGATTTTATCGCCTGTTTTGCTGGCAGGATCGCAGGCTGGCCGGATCAGCAATGCGTCTGCATGGGCAAGCAAGCCAAGCCGGGCTGAATCCTGATCGTTGACAGGTGTCACGACGGTCTCACCATCCTGTTGCGTCAGGTGGGCACGCAGATAATGCTGGCGGTCGCCCTCCGCCGGAAGATCCGTTCCCAGACGACCCGACCGGACGGGGTTTTCCGGGGGCAGGCCCTGCATTTTCCTTAGCAAGGGCCGCATGAAGATTTCAGCGCAGACGATTGAGGAGACAGGATTTCCGGGCAGCCCGATCATCGCGGAACCACCGATTCTTCCCGCGATCAGCGGCTTTCCCGGACGCATCGCGACCTTATAGAACGCACGCTCCATCCCCAGCTCTTCGGTGAGTTTCCCGATCAGATCGTGATCCCCGACCGAAGCGCCTCCGATCGTGACAATCAGATCCGCATCGGCGGCGCGGCGGAACCTGTCGCGAAGGCTTTCCAGCGTGTCCTGTGCAATCGGCAGGCATTCAGCCTCTGCGCCTGCCAGCCGGGCGATGCCTGCAATGGCGATATCGTTCGAGCAGATGATCTGACCGGGGCCGGGCAGCGATCCGGGAGGAACAAGCTCATCCCCTCCGGCGATGATGGCGACTTTGGGCCGCCGGGCGATCGTCAGTTCTGCCACGTTCATAGCCGCGATCAGCCCGATATCGCGAGGGGTCAATGGCCGGTGCGGATCGAAGCCGGTCCCGGCCGTGAAATCCGCGCCTTTCAGCCGGATATGGGTTTTCCCGGCCTCTGCGCCGACGCGGATGATCGGGCCGTCCCGCGTGACATCCTCCTGCATGGCGACCATGTCATAGCCCGCGGGGACGGGTGCGCCGGTGAAAATCCGGATTGCCGTTCCGGGACTTGCCTCGCCTTTCCAAGGCCTCCCTGCGGCGGCTTCGCCGATGACTTCCAGAGGATCATTGCGGTCGGTCTGTCTCAGCGCATAGCCATCCATCGCGGCTGTGTCGAAAGGGGGCTGGGTAAGCTGTGCCTGCACAGGCTCGGCCAATACGCGGCCCAGAGCTTCGGTCAGAGGCACGCGCTCTGACCGGACAGGGTGCGCCAGTGCCAGAACTCGTGTCAGAGCCTCGTCAACCGTGATCATTTTGCCTCGTAATCGCCTGATTTACCGCCCGATTTCCGCAGGAGCCGGATACTTTCGATGCGCATCGCCTTTTCGGCCGCCTTGAGCATGTCGTAAACTGTCAGGCAGGCCGTCGAGACCGCTGTCAGCGCCTCCATCTCGACTCCGGTCTGACCGGAGGTGCGGACGGTTGCGGTCACGCGGATACCGGGCAGGTTATCGTCGGGGACCAGATCAAGCGCAACTTTTGTCACCGGCAGCGGATGGCAGAGGGGGATCAGATCGGAGGTGCGTTTCGCGCCCATGATGCCCGCAAGCCGGGCGACGCCCAACACATCGCCCTTGGCTGCCCCGTCCCGGACCAGTTTCAGCGTTTCCGGTGCCATGATGACACAGCCCTCAGCGACGGCCTCTCTGGCGGTCGCGGGCTTGCCCGAGACATCCACCATATGCGCCTGACCCTGGCTGTCGAAATGCGTCAGGCTCATGCCGCACCAAGCAGGCTGCGTGTCGCGGCAGTGACGTCCGGCTGCCGCATCAGGCTTTCGCCGACCAGAAAACGCCGCGCTCCGGCCTGTGCCATCCGGTCCAGATCGGCTTTTTCGAACAGACCGCTTTCGCACACCAGATCCCTGTCACCGGGCAGTCCGGCTGCAAGCGTTTCAGTTACAGAGAGATCAAGCTCAAACGTCTTGAGATTCCTGTTATTCACGCCGATCAGGGGCGATTTCAGCCGCAATGCACGGTCGAGTTCTTCGCCGTCATGCACCTCGATCAGCGCGTCCATGCCCCAATGCGCGGCGGCGTCCTCAAGCTCGGCTGCCAGAGTATCGCTGACCGAGGCCATGATGATCAGGATGGCATCCGCGCCCCAGCTTCGGGCTTCGGCGACCTGATATGTGTCATAGAGGAAATCCTTGCGCAGCACGGGAAGATCCACGGCGGCGCGGGCGGCTGACAGGAACTCCGGCGCACCCTGAAAAGAGGGCGTGTCCGTCAGCACAGACAGGCAGGCCGCCCCGCCCGCCTGATAGGCGCGGGCAAGCGCGGGGGGATCGAAATCCTCACGGATCAGCCCTTTGGACGGGCTGGCCTTCTTGATTTCGGCAATCAGCGCATAGCCCGTCCGCGCTTTCTCGCGCAAAGCCTGGGCAAAGCCGCGCGGCGGATCGGCCGCGCGGGCTTCTGCTTCGATCCCGGAGAGGGGGCGGGCGGCTTTTGCCGCGGCGATCTCCTCCAGCTTATAGGTTTTGATCTTGTCCAGAATATCCATGCGCAAGATCTTAATCCCGGCTCTGCGGCAAGGAAAGCCCCGGTTGGGCGATCAGAGCCTTGCGCGGTCGATCAGCCAGACACCGTAAAGCGCGATCAGGAAGGACAGGCCGGAAAATACCGTGCGAAGCTGGTTCCAGAGCTGCCAGGGCCGGGAATAATCGCGCCAGATCTTTTCGGCTTCCTCCATGTCCTGCGGTGGGGTGATTACGGCTAAAGCCTCATTCATCGGTACATTGACGGTCATGGTCAGGATCAGCCCGCCGAACAGATAGACCGCCGCCGCGATGCCGAACGCGACGGATGGCCCGTTCTGGCTGCGCAGCAATATGGCGGCGGCGGCAAGCGCGACCGGAGTCAGGAAAAAGGCGGGGAAAAAGACGATATTCCTGACCGATGCGTTCATTGCCTGCATGGCTGCGATGGCGGTGCGCGGGTCAGCCCGGTCCAACCCCCACATGGTCGAACACACCCAAGCATAGAAGAAACCGAAAACTGCTGCATTCAGCAACAGCGCCAGAAAAATCACGGTGATGGTTGTCAGTCGCATGATGCTCTCCGTAAGCGTATTTATATGTACGTATTTACTTTGGCGTATAGATGTGTTCGTTTTATGTCAATCGGCATGCGGGATACGGATGAAAGAAGAAAATCGGCAGAAACGGCATGAAGCAATCGCGGCATCGGCCTATGTTTCGCTGGCCGAGCACGGCTATGGCGGCAGCTCGATGCTGCGGATTGCGAAAGCGGCCCGAGCGTCGAATGAGACTCTTTATCGCTGGTATGGCGACAAGGACGGGCTGTTTCTTCAGATGGTTCAGGATAATGCCGCCAATATCCGCGATATGCTTGAGGTCGCGATATCAGATGCGACCGACCCTTTCGAAGCGTTAAGCGAACTGGCTCCGGTTCTTCTGAAGATGCTTCTCGGGGAACATGCGGTGTTGCTGAACCGGGCTGCTGCGGCGGATTCCACCGGCAGGCTTGGGGCGGCGATTTCGGCGGGTGGGCGCGGCACGGTCATGCCGCTGATTTCACGGTTGATGGAGAGGATCAGCGCCGGGAAAACCTGCTCGGCAAGTGAGGCGGCGGGCTGGTATGTCAATCTGCTGATCGGCGACTGGCAGATCCGCCGCGCGATTGGAGGCATGGCAGAGCCGTCCGATGAACAGATCGCCGCCCGTTGCGCCGAGGCATTGCGAAGTTTCCGCGTGCTGCTCGACGCGGCCTGAGCCGGGATCAGCCTTCGCCCGACCAGTCGATCTGCGGTTCTCCGCGCCGGGTCAGCCAGTCATTGACCTGCGAAAACGGGCGCGAGCCGAAGAAGCCGCGTCTTGCCGAAAGTGGCGAGGGATGCGCGGTTGCAATCACCAGATCATCCTCGCGCGGCAGCCCCGCCAAAGCTTTCTGCGCATGATTGCCCCAGAGAATGAATGCCAAAGGCCCGTGAAGCTGCGCTTCGGCCACGGCCTGACGCGCCAGCCGATCCCATCCCCATTTCGCATGACATCCCGCCTGACCCGGAAGCACGGATAACGAAGTATTCAGCAGCAACACGCCTTGTCCGGCCCAATGCGACAGGTCTCCGCTGGCGGGAACGACATTAACATCGTCCTGCATCTCTTTGAAAATATTGTTCAGGCTTCGGGGCAGGGCGGTTTGCGGCGTGACCGAGAAAGCCAGCCCGTCCGCATGGCCTGGCGTCGGATAGGGGTCCTGACCCAGAATGACCACCCGGACATCAGCCGGCGCGACCAGTTCGAATGCGCGAAAGATCGCCTCGGGACCGGGCAGGAATGCGGTTCCGGCCAGCCTGTCGCGGATCGCCGGCCAGTCGCTTCTGAAGAAGGGCAGATCGGCCCAGGCGTCTGGCGGCGTCACGCGGGAACGATCGCAGCAAGCGCGGCCAGTCTGGCCTTCGCGGCACCGGAATCGATGCTTTCGGCGGCCAGAACCGCGCCGTCCCTGAGATTCGAAACCCGACCGGCGACCAGAAGCGCAGCACCCGCATTCAGCAGCACCGCATCGCGATAGCCGTTATGCGCACCGTCTAGCAATTCCCGCACGGCGCGGGCATTATGCGCGGCGTCTCCGCCGACGATCTCTGCGAAATCATGGCGCTGCAGGCCCGCATTCTCGGGCGTGACGGTGAATTCGCGGATATCGCCGTCTTTCATCTCGACAACGAAGCTTCCGCCGGAAATTGCCAGCTCATCCGTGCCGTCGCTGCCGTGAATGAGCCAGACATGCTCGGACCCCATCTCGCGCAATGTGGCTGCCATCGGACGGCACCATTTCGCGTCGAATGTGCCGGTAAGCTGTCGTTTGACTCCGGCGGGATTGGTCATCGGTCCCAGCAGGTTGAAGATGGTCCGCGTCCCAAGCTCGGCCCGGGTCGGTCCGACATGACGCATGGCCGGATGATGAACCGTCGCCATCATGAAGCATAGCCCGGCCTGATCCAGCGCCGACTGCGATTTTTCGGGCGCTGCCATGCTGTCGACCCCCAGCTCTGACAGCACATCCGCAGAGCCGGATTTCGAGGACAGCGCCTTGTTGCCATGCTTGGCGACCGGCACACCTGCACCCGCAACGACAAGCGCCGCGGCGGTCGAGATATTCAGTGTTTTCCGCCCGTCTCCGCCCGTGCCGACAATATCCATCGCATCATCGGGGGCATTCAGCCGATGCATCCTTGCCCGCATCGCGCCGGTTGCGGCGGCCATTTCATCGACCGTCTCGCCCCGGACCCGCATCGCCATCAGAAGCCCGCCGATCTGGGCCGGGGTTGCGGCCCCCTCGAAAAGCGCGGCGAAAGCTGCGTCGGCCTCTCCTTGGGTCAGGGGACGCTCGGCGGCGAGGCCGATCAGAGGTCTGATATCTGTCGTCATGCGGCCTCAGTCGTTTTGCAGCGTTGCAGGAAATTGCGGATCATCGCGTGGCCGTGTTCCGAGGCGATGGATTCGGGATGGAACTGCACACCTTCAATGGGAAGATCGTTATGGATCAACCCCATGATCGTGCCGTCTCCGGTCCGCGCGGTCACGCTCAGCGCGTTGGGCATTGAGTCGGGCGCGACGGTCAGCGAGTGATAGCGCGTCGCTTTCAGCGGCGATGGCAGCCCGGCGAAAATGCCTGTGCCGTTATGGCTGACCTCATCGACCTTGCCATGCATGATCCGGTCGGCGCGAACCACGCGGCCGCCAAAGGCCTCGCCGATGGCCTGATGACCCAGGCACACGCCGAACAGAGGCAGGTCGCCGCGCTCTGCCACCGCGCGGATCAGCGGCACACAAATGCCCGCCTGAGCCGGATCGCATGGCCCCGGAGAGATCACGATCCCGTCAGGCTTCATCTGCAAAGCCTCCTCGACCGACAGTGCATCATTGCGCCAGACCTCAACACTGGCCCCTTCTTCGCCGAGATAATGGACGAGGTTCCAGGTAAAGCTGTCGTAATTATCGATGAGCAGGATCATGTCATTCCATCGTGAAATAGGGTGAACCCGGCGGGATCAGGCCTTATAGATGTGCGAAATGGCCGGAAGGGGCAAGCCGCCCGGCGAAGGAAATGGGGCAGGAATGGCAAGATCGGACGGATTCGGGCGGGGTGCACTGCATGGGGCGCTGATCGGCGTCGCGGCCCTCGGGGCGCTTTCGCTGGCTCTGCCGGTCGAGCGTGGCCAGCCCGAGGCCGACGGAATGGCTGGCGATGAAACCGTCGCTGCTGTCGATTCCGGGTCTGCTGAGACGGGTGGCGGGGCGTCCGATGCTTCAGAATCCGGCGCGGCGGTTGTTCCTGATGCCCCGGAGATTGTGCAGGAAGACACCGAAACTGCGTCGCTTCCGGCAGATGAGCCTCAGCCTGCCGCTGCCGACACCTCGCCGGAAACCCGAATGGGCCCCCCGGTCGGATCGGAGTTCGCGCGAAGCGAGGATCTGCCGCCAAGCATACCGGGCGAGGCGAGCGCTCCGGGCGTGTCCGACGCCGCCGCCGCGCCCGAAATCCCGGTCGCGGAGAGCTTGCCCCGCCCGGTAACCGTCCCTGTCAACCGGCCAGAGGCGATTGATCTGACCCGGCCTCCTCAGCAGGAGTCCGGGCAAGCGATATCGGTGCAGCGGCCATCCCCTGATGCGTTGCGTCCGGTCACGGTTTCGCTGCCGGAACAGGTTGCGGCTCCGGCGCAGGATGAAGGGCCCAACGACGCCTCGCGAAACGCGCCTGAGGCACCGGCGACGCGGCTTGAAGCCAATATTCCTGCCGAAGACACAAGTCCCGATATCTCTGGTTTTGTCCGGGCCGCCGCTCCCGAAGCGCCGGAACCGGCGGATGTCCCTCAAGGCGCATCCGTTTCCGGCCAACCCGATGCCTTGCAGGATCCGGCATCCGTCCCCGCTCCGGTCAGCATGGATACGGACCCCGATCCCTCAGCGGAAGCGGATGCAACGACGCGATCACCTGTCCCGCCGCTTGCATCACCCGATCCGCAGCGCGAGGCCGTACCGCCCCCGCCTGCAACGGTTGAGGTGAGCGAAAGCGTATTGCCAGATGACGATACTGCCGAGATTGCGACAGCGTCACCGCAAGCCGAGGAAGGCGCAGCAACCGGATCGCGCCCGGATACTTCCGGATCGGGCGAGGTTCCTTCCGTGAGCGGGCAGCAGGCATCGCCCGGCGGGCAGCCCGATCTCAGCATTCCCTCCGTCCCGATGCCAGCCGGCCCATGAGCATGGCCGACATTGCCAAAACGGCTTTCCCGGACCAGACAGCAGCGATGCTTCGGGGCCTCTCAAGCTTTCGTCACGACAGCCGCACTTGAAGCGGATGTTCCGGCACCCTAAAACGCAGCGACGAATATAAGGAAAAAGCGCATGAGCAACCTGCGGACCAAGGGCAAATCCACGATTGTCTGGATATTGATGGGGTTGCTTCTGCTTGGCCTCGGCGGCTTCGGCGTCACGAATTTCACCGGAGGCACGACGGAAATCGGCTCGGTCGGTGAAACCGAAGTCGATGCGCAGACCTATATGCGCGTCCTCGGGAATGAGATGAACAATATCACCCGCCAGACAGGGCAGCGCATGACGCTGGAAGAGGCGCGGGCCTTCGGGCTTCCCCAATCCGTTCAGGCGCAGCTTTTTACCGCCGCTGCACTTGCCGAAGAAGCTCGCAAGGCCGGGGTTTCGGTCGGCGACCGCACTGTGGCCGAGGCGATTACCTCGGCTCCGGCATTTCAGGGGCCGGGCGGGTTCAGCCGGGCGACCTACAGCGAATTGCTGCGCCGCGAGGGGCTGAGCGAGCAGGAATTCGAAAGCGATGTGCGCGACGATCAGGCGCGGCTGATCCTTCAGGATGCGGTCATTGGCGGTGTGCGCACACCGGAAGAACAGGTTCAGCAAAGCGCCGCATGGGTGCTTGAGCAGCGCGATATTTCCTGGATCGAACTGACCGCCGAGGATCTGTCCGCCCCGGTCGCCGTGCCGGATGAGGCGACGCTTCAGGCCTGGCATCAGGCGAATGCCGACCGTTTCACCGCGCCGGAGGTCCGCAAGATCTCTTATCTGTGGCTGACGCCCGAAATGCTGGCGGAAACGGTCGAACTGGACGAGGCCGCATTGCGTGAGGTCTATGAGGACCGCGCCGCGGAATATAACCAGCCCGCCCGGCGTCTGGTGGGCCGTCTGGTCTTCGAAAGCACCGAGGCCGCTGCCGCCGCAAAGGCGCGGATCGATTCCGGAGAGGCCGATTTCGAACAGATCGCGCAAGAACGCGGTCTCAGCCTTGCTGATACCGATCTGGGCGAACAGTCGCAGCAGCAGCTTGGCGCGGCGGGCGAGGCGGTTTTCGCGCCCGAGGAAAACGGCGTGGTCGGGCCGGTAGAGACAGATCTGGGTCCGGCCCTGTTTTCGGTAAACGCGATGCTCGACCCAATCAGTGTCAGCTTTGAGGAGGCTCTGCCCGATCTGCGTGCCGAAGCCGCAGCGGATCGCGCACGTCGCCTGATCGAAGAGCAATCCTCGGGCATTGAGGATCTTCTGGCAGGCGGCTCGACGCTGGAGCAGGTGGCCGAGGAAACCGATATGCAGCTTGGCCAGATCGACTGGACGAATGAAAACGAGCCGGTTCCGGGCGAGATCGGCGGCTATACCGCGTTCCGTCAGCAGGCTGCCTCGGTCAGCGAAAACGACTATCCCGAATTGCTCGAACTGGATGATGGCGGGGTTTTCGCGCTGCGTCTGGATGAAATCGTGCCGCCCGCGCTGATGCCTTTCGAAGAGGTCCGCGATGAGGTTGCAGAGAACTGGGCCGAGGCCGAGGCGCGGCGCCAGCTTGTCGCTCTGGCAGAGCAGATGAAGCTGAAGGCGGTGTCTGAAACCATCCCGGAGATTACATCCGCTGCGAATACCCCGCAAGCAGGCGGTACTGCCGGTGCATCGGCGGCCGGTGGCTCGGACGATCCGGCTGCGACGATCCTGCCGGAATGGAACCGCGAAACCGGACTTTTCCGCGATGGCTGGCTGGAAAACGCACCGCCCTCTCTGGTTGAAGAGGCTTTCGCGCTGGAGGAAGGCGAAACCGAAATCATGGAGGATGGGAACCGTGTCGCGCTGATCCGCGTGGACCGGGTCATTCCCGCCGATCTCGAATCGCAGGAGGCTGCCGATATCATGGCTTCAATCAACGAAAGGCTGGGGATGTCTTTGCAGGCGGATCTGTTCGACTACTACGCCCGTGCCATTCAGGCGCAGAATGGCCTGACGCTGAACCGCTCGGCCATTGCCGCCGTCGAATCCCAGCTTTGACCATGCAGATCACACCGGAATTCGACAGTTTCAGGCAGGGATGGGATGAAGGCCGCAATCAGCTTCTGACATTGCGGCTGGCGGCGGATCTGGACACGCCGGTCAGCCTGATGCTGAAGCTGGCAGAGGCCGCGCCAAACAGTTTCGTTCTGGAAAGCGTCACCGGCGGAGAGACGCGCGGGCGCTATTCGATGGTCGGGATGAAGCCGGATCTGATCTGGGAATGCCGGTCGGGACATGCGCGGATCAATCGCGAGGCACGGTATTCAGACAGTTTCACCGATGAGGATCTTCCCGCGCTTGAAAGCTTGCGGGCGCTGATTGCGGAAAGCCGGATCGACATGCCCGGCGATGTGCCTGCGGCTGCGGCGGGGCTGTTCGGCTATCTGGGTTATGACATGATCCGTCTGGTCGAGCATCTTCCGAATGTGAATCCCGATCCCCTCAACGTGCCGGATGCGATTCTGACGCGCCCTTCCGTCGTTGCCGTGCTGGACGGGGTAAAGGGCGAAGTCACCCTCTGTGCGCCTGTCTGGTATGACGCCGACATTCCCGCCCGCGCGGCCTATGCGCAGGCTGCCGAGCGTCTGTCCGAGGCGCTGCGCAGCCTCGATCGAATGCCGCATGAACCGCGCGAGATGGGGCAAAGCCACGAAATCGGTGCGCCGCGGTCGAATTTCACGCATGAGGCCTATCTGGCGGCGGTTGAGACCGCGAAGGAATATATCCGCGCCGGAGATATCTTTCAGGTCGTCCCGGCGCAGCGTTGGGCGATGGACTTCCCGCTGCCGCCATTCTCGCTGTACAGAAGTTTGCGCCGCACCAACCCTTCTCCCTTCATGTTCTTCCTCAATCTGGAACCTGCCGAGGGCAGTTTTCAGATCGTCGGTGCCAGCCCGGAAATTCTTGTCCGGCTGCGCGATGGCGAGGTCACGATTCGGCCAATCGCCGGCACACGCCCGCGCGGGTCAAATGAGGCTGAGGATCGGGCCTTCGAAGCCGATCTGCTAAGCGATGAGAAAGAGCTGGCCGAGCATCTGATGCTGCTTGATCTCGGGCGGAACGATGTCGGACGTGTCGCGAAGATCGGCTCAGTCCGCCCGACCGAGAAATTCATTATCGAGCGCTACAGCCACGTGATGCATATCGTCTCGAACGTGGTCGGTGAGCTTCGCGAGGGCGAGGATGCGCTTTCCGCTTTGCTGGCTGGCTTGCCTGCGGGGACGGTTTCGGGGGCTCCGAAAGTTCGCGCGATGGAAATCATCGATGAGCTGGAACCCGAGAAACGCGGCGTTTACGGCGGTGCGGTCGGATATTTCTCGGCCAATGGCGAGATGGATATGTGCATTGCCCTACGCACCGGCGTCGTCAAGGACGGGCAGCTTTATATCCAGTCGGGCGGAGGCGTCGTCTATGACAGTGACCCCGAGGCCGAGTTTCAGGAAACGGTCAACAAGGCGCGGGCATTGCAGCGTGCAGCCGAGGAAGCGGCGCGTTTCGTTCGCGGCGGGAACTCGTAACACAGGAGAGCGTCCATGCGTGTGGTGATTACAGGTGCCAGCCGTGGCATCGGCGAAGGGTTGAAATCCGCCTTTGAGGCGCGGGGCGATGAGGTGATCGGCACAAGCCGGACAGGGGGTGGCGATCTGCATCAATGCGATGTGACCGATCCTGCTTCGGTTGCCGCTTTTGCCGGGGCGGCTGATCTGGACAGGCTCGATCTGCTGGTCTGCAATGCGGGGGTCTATCTGGATAAGGGCGCAGCGCTTGAAGGTGGATATGATGCGCAGATGTGGCGCGACAGCTTCGCGGTCAATTGCATCGGCGTGTTTCTGTCGATTGAAGCCTTTCTGCCCGCGATAAGCCGCGCTCAGGGGAAAATCGCGATTATTTCCTCGGCGATGGGATCGGATTCACGCGCTCCGGGCGGAAGTCTGGCCTATCGCGCTTCGAAAGCCGCCGCCCTGAATCTGGGGCGGAACCTTTCCGTCGATCTGCGCACTGAGGGCGTTGCGGTGGGCATTTATCATCCGGGATGGGTCCGCACCGAGATGGGCAGCGAGGCTGCCGATATCTCGGTCGATCAATCCGTGGCGGGACTGGTGCAGCGGTTCGATACGTTGAATATGGCGAATTCAGGTTGTTTCGAGGCCTATGATGGCCAGAAACTGGAATTCTGACTCGCATTGAATTTGATGCGAAACATGAAAAGGGCGGCCAGTGGCCGCCCTTTGCCATACAGGTAATCCGCTTAGTTGGCGGGTGCGGGTTCTGCAGGGGCCGCAGCAGGGTCAGCCGGAGCCGCAGCGGGATCGGCAGGTGCGGCAGCAGGATCTGCCGGCGCTACGCTGCCATCAGCAGGGGCTGCGGGTGCCGGGGCACCTTCGCGGTCACGGAAGACATATTCCGGTGCCGCCTGAGCCTCTTCCTGAGTCAGCTCGGTGGTGATCTCTTCCGCGTCATAATTGACGGTCAGCTGATCCCACGGAACGGCGATCTGCTTTTCGCCAATTCCCAGAAAGCCGCCTACACCGATAATAGCCGCCATCATGGTGCCGTTTTCGCTGTCAATGATCAGATCATTGACCGAGCCGATGCTGTCACCCGCTGGCGAGGTCACGCTTGCGCCGGTGATCCAGTCCAGACGCAATTCGTTGCCGGCCTGCTCGCGAACGATCTTGTCACTGCTTGCCATCTCGGCTTCGAGTGCTGCGGCTTCAGCTTCGGCAGCCTCTGCCTCGGCATTCGCTGCTTCGGCTTCCGCGTCAGCGGCTTCTTCCATTTCCATGCCGGTTTCCGCTTCGCCAGCATTCATGGATCCGTCAGCAGGAGCCTCGGCGTCCATCGTGGCGTCAGCCTCGGCATCCGTCGTAACGGCGTCATCCGCAGCCTCTGCGGCGTTGTCGGCGGCTGCATCGGCGGCGTCTACCGCATCATTGGCTGCATCGCCCGCAGCATCAGCCGCATCGCTTGCAGCGTCAGCAGTTGCATTCGCGGCATCGCCAGCGGCGTCGACCGCGCTGTTTGCGGCGTCACCTGCGGCATCGGCAGCGTTGTCAGCCGCCTGAGCGGTTTCCTCGGCTGCTGTATCTGCAGTCGTTTCAGCGGTCTGCGCATAGGCGAAACCGGACAGCGGAAACACCAGAGCGGTGGTCAGAAGAATATTACGCATGAGTACTCTCCTCAAAAAACTATGCGTGCACGGATGAGACATCCGCATCACCGTAATAATTCCCTGCCGCTGCCTCTGGTTCCGACGATTAACTAATGATTGCAATTTTACGCCGATCGGTTTGCCGGGCCGCTTCGGCGGTTCTGATTGCGCTCAGTCCTCGCCCCGATAGGGTCGGACATATTGCAACGCCATGTCCCAAGGGAAGAAAATCCAGGTGTCCTGGCTGACTTCGGTTACATAACTTTGAACGATCGGCTTGCCCTTAGGCTTGGCGTAGACAGTCGCGAAATGCGCCTTGGGGTACATGTCACGGATCAGCTCCAGCGTGCGGCCGGAATCGACAAGGTCATCGACGACAAGAATACCGTCTCCATCCTGCATCAACTCTGAGTCAGGCTGTTTCAGAAGCTGAAGTTCGCCCTGTCCAGCCTCTGTCCCGACGCCCCGGTAAGAACGGACCGAGATCGTGTCGATGGTCCGGATATCAAGCTCACGCGCAACGATCATCGCGGGGACCATGCCGCCGCGCGTGACGGCGACGACCGCACGCCACTCACGCCCGTCAAGCCGCCATGCAAGAGCGCGGGCGTCCCGGTGCAACTGATCCCAGCTGACATGAAATCCCTTTTCATGGGGCAGGAGGTTCGAATCTGACATATTCCCTCTCTCAGTTTCCGAATATCAGCAGCAGCGCCAGCACAAACAATGCCAGTGCCGCAGCCCGGTCGATCCAGAATTTTGCGCCAAAATAGCGCCGCCTCGGGGCGGCTGTCGACATGGCAATCGTGACAAGCGCGTACCAGAATAATTCGGTGGACAGCGCGGTCACATAAATTGTGGCCTGTTTGGCGATGCTGAGCGGACCGGGGAAAAGTTGCAGGATCAGCGTTGCATAGAAAAGCGCCGGTTTGGGGTTGGACAGGTTCAGAAGAACCCCGCCGATGAATCCCCGGCCAAAGCGTTTTTCTGCGGCCTCCGGAAGCGGCTCCCGTGCGGCCCGCCACAATCCAAAAGCCACCCAGAGAATATACAACCCCCCGAGGATTTTCACTGCATAGTAAATGCCGGGATGGGTCTGAAAGATCAGCGCCAGCCCGGCCAGAGCGAACAGGCACCAAAGCGACGCGCCAACGGCCAGCCCCAACCCGAATGGCAGGGCGACCTCCCGGCCTCTCGAAAACGAGGTCTGGATCGCCGCGATAATGGCGGGGCCGGGCGAAAGAAGCGCAATCGAAATCAGGCCGACAAGCGCCAGATAGGGCTGAATTGAGGACAGATCAGCTCTCCTTACGGCCGGAGACCGCGTCGATATCTGGCGCATCGACCGCCTTCATGCCGACAAGGTGATAGCCCGCATCGACGTGATGGGTTTCTCCGGTAACGCCGCTGCCGAGGTCGGACAGAAGGTAAAGCGCTGATTTTCCGACTTCATCCTGTGTGACATTACGGCGCAGGGGCGAGTTGAGTTCGTTCCATTTGAGAATATACCTGAAGTCGCCGATCCCCGAAGCTGCAAGCGTCTTGATCGGGCCCGCGCTGATCGCGTTGACGCGTATCCTGTCCTTGCCGAGGTCCTCGGCAAGATAGCGGACAGATGCCTCCAGGGCTGCCTTGGCGACCCCCATCACGTTGTAATGCGGCATTACCCGCTCGGCACCGTAATATGTCAGTGTCACCATGCTGCCGCCCTCCTTCATCATCGCTGCGGCGTGACGCGCGGCCATGGTGAAGGAAAACACCGATATATCCATTGTCTGCTGGAAATTGTCGCGCGTCGTGTCGACATAGCGCCCGCGAAGCTGGCTCTTGTCGGAATAGCCGATCGCGTGGACGAAGAAGTCGATCTTGCTCCAGCTTTTGCCGATAGCTTCGAACATATTCGCAACAGATTGTTCATCAGAGACGTCACAATCGAATAACAGGTTCGATCCCAACTGTGCCGCCAGCGGCTCTGCCCGCTTCTTCATGGCCTCACCCTGATAGGACAGCGCCAGTTCCGCGCCTTGGTCGGACAGCGCCTTCGCAATCCCCCAGGCTATGGATTTATCATTGGCCAGTCCCATGATGAGACCGCGCCGCCCTGCCATGAGCCCGTCGCGTTCGCTGCTTGACATGCCCCTCTCCATCTTACCTTTTGGGAAGGATTAGGCGAAACCCCGGGGGGCATCAAGCATGAGCGCACGAGACGGCCTGTTCGCGGGAGAGGATCCTTTCGTCATTGCAAGGTCCTGGCTGGCCGAAGCCGAACAGTCAGAGCCGAATGATCCGAACGCAATCGCCCTTGCGACAGTTGACCGGGACGGCATGCCGGATGTCCGCATGGTGCTGCTTAAGGACATCGAATCCTACGGAGACGGGCAGGGCGCCTTCGTCTTTTATACGAACTACGAAAGCGCCAAGGGCGTGCAGATCGCCGAGACGGGGAATGCCGCTTTTGTCATGCACTGGAAATCGCTGCGTCGGCAGATCCGCGTGCGCGGGACGGTCACGCGTGAAGATGGGGCGCAGGCGGACGAATATTATCGAAGCCGCGCCCTGCAAAGCCGGATCGGAGCATGGGCGTCACAGCAAAGCAGGCCGCTTTCCTCGCGCCGTGCGCTGATGATGGCCGTCGCGCGAGAAGGTGCCCGGCTGGGGGCGGACCCGCCGCGTCCCGCGTTCTGGGGCGGTTTCAGAATCAACCCACAGCAGATCGAATTCTGGGCAGATGGCGCGTTTCGCTTGCATGACCGTTTTCGCTGGACAAAAGCGGCGGGTGGCGAAATGCCCCGACAGGGTTTACAACAGCTTTGGCAGGTACAAAGATTGGCACCATAGGAGTTTACTATTCCTATATGCTTGAAATGTATGGGCTTGCGATAAATTTACGTTACGTCAAGTGATGTGTTTTCATCAGGACGTAGTGGTAATCATATGTGAAGGTGCTAGTTGTCAGTATCGGGGTCACCAGACGGGTGACGTTAATGAAGCGGTAAGATGACGATTACGGAACATAGTACAGTTACTGAGATAAGCGGTTCGATCAAATGGTTCGATCCCGCTCGCGGATTCGGGTTCATTCTCAGTGACGAAGACGGGCCTGATATCTTGTTGCACGCAAATGTCCTGAGGAATTTTGGCCAGGGTTCGGTTGCCGACCGGTCGCGTGTGCGTGTTCTCGTTCAGCCGACAGATCGCGGGCTGCAGGCGGTCAAAATCCTGGATATCGAGCCTCCCGAAAGCGACGGAGCACCGCCGATCAGCGATCTGGCCGACACGCCGCCGGAAGTACTGGCCTCGCTGCCATTCCTTGCCGCAAGGGTGAAATGGTTCGATAAAACCAAGGGCTTCGGCTTTGCCAACCTGTTCGGCGAGCCCGGCGATGTCTTTCTGCATTGTGAGGTTTTACGTCACTCGGGCCTGTCGGATCTGGCTGTGGGTGAGGCGATTGCCCTGCGCGTTGTCGATGGGCGTCGCGGGCTGATGGCGGCTCAGATTGCGCCGTGGGAAAAAGGCAATAATCAGGACGAGTAAACGCAGCGAGCGGGTGATAGTGATGGTTCTGAGGGCAAAACTACTGACAACATTTGCGTGCGTGACAACCCTGCTGAGCGTTATGCCGGCGGTTGCGCAGCCCGTGTGCAGTCCCGATCTTGCTGTTTTTCCTGAAATCGACCTTTCCGTGAATGTCGAGATTGCCGATAACAATGCTGAGCGGGCGCAGGGATTGATGAATCGCGAATCTCTCGCCGAGGATTCCGGGATGTTGTTCATTTTCGAGCAGCCGCGGGAAACCTCGTTCTGGATGAAGAACACACTGATCCCGCTGGATATTGTTTTCATGGATGAAACCGGCACGATTCGGCATGTCCATCCCAACGCAATCCCGATGGACTTGACGCCCATACCCGGTGCCGCGCCCGGCGACCCCGATCCCGAACGGCTGATGGTCCTTGAGGTGGCGGGCGGCGAAGCGCAGCGCATGGGTCTGAAACCGGGCATCGCGATGGCTCACCCAAGGCTGGACCAGTCTCAGGCGGCGCAACCGTGCCAATAGGGCTTTCCCTGCGGCAAAAGCCGCGCTAGAAGCACCCGGTCGGAGTGTAGCGCAGTCTGGTAGCGCGCCTGGTTTGGGACCAGGATGTCGGGGGTTCGAATCCCTCCACTCCGACCATTTTTAATTTTGTGTCAGCCACATTGAACCACGCCGGGTTTGCCGGAGGCTTGTTTGTTTTAGTTATGCGGCCATGGCTTCAAGTTCCAGAGCGGCGTAGAAGTTTGTCTCGGCTTCGGCGGGCGGGATGCTTCCGATGGGCTCCAACAGACGGCGGTTGTTGAACCAGCCAACCCATTCCGGAGTGGAATATTTGACCGCTTCGAAACTGCGCCACGGGCCGCGACGGTGGATGACGTCAGACACTTTGGGCAGAACGAGGATTATGGAATCCAGGAACAAGGATGGTGTGGGAGAATCCTGAATTAAAAGTAAAATCAACGGCACAATCTCCAGCGGCAGAAAAATGTTGATGTGAGGCGCAGAGTTTTGATCTTTGCAAGCTTATCAGTCGAATTTGCATTCCGGTGAGCGTGAACTAGGCTCCAGACCCATTGATTTCGGGCTGTTTGCGTGATTCAGGCTCTGCAAGGAGACCTGATTTATGAGCAACCTTTTCTGGCTGACTGACGCGCAGATGGAGCGTCTGAAACCCTATTTCCCGAAATCTCACGGCAAGCCACGCGTTGACGACCGGCGTGTGCTGAGCGGCATAATATTCATCAATCGTAATGGCTTGCGATGGTGCGACGCGCCGACGGACTACGGCCCCGCCAAGACGCTCTACAACCGCTGGAAGCGCTGGAGCGAGAACGGGACCTTCGCCCGGATCATGGTGGGCCTCGCCGCCGAGAGCGCCGAACACAATACGATCATGATCGACGCGGCCTATCTGAAAGCGCACCGCACGGCCTCGAGCCTGCGGATCAAAAAAGGGGGCGCGGGCGCCAGATCGGGCGAACGAAAGGCGGCATGAACACGAAACTGCACGCCGTCACCGACGCGAAGGGCCGCCCGATAGGGTTCTTCATGTCCGCCGGACAAGTCAGTGATTACACCGGGGCAGCGGCACTTCTGAACAGCCTGCCGGAGGCGGATTGGCTGCTGGCCGATCGGGGCTATGATGCCGACTGGTTCAGAGATGCCTTGAAAAACAAGGGGATAAAGGTTTGCATCCCGGGTCGGAAGTCGCGCAAGAAACCCGTCAAATACGACAAGCGGCGCTACAAACGCCGCAACCGCATCGAAATCATGTTCGGCCGACTCAAGGATTGGAGGCGCGTCGCCACCCGATACGACCGTTGCCCCGAGACCTTCTTCTCTGCAATCCTGCTCGCCGCGACCGTCATCTTCTGGTTATGATCGAGAACGAGTCCTGACCCTAGCTATAGATCAGAATTCATAATCTGCCATATGAAAGCAAATATCCTTGGCAAGCGAAAATCAGGAAGCTTCCGGCAGAGTTCTCACTTGTCCGCGCTGTCTGCTCGTTGCAGGTTTCGCCGATGATACCTGAATCCGAAGTGTCATTTGCAGGCAGCTTTCTTGATCGCGCTGACAGGCTTCGCGCGGATGATGAGGCGATGCACATCCGGTTTCACAAGGGCAGCCTCGCTCTGCCGTTCTGGTGGGGCAAGCCACTCTTTGAACTGACACAGGAAGGGCCGAGACTGGTCTGGCTTTCGACCGATGATCCGCTGGTGGCGGATTCCTGTGGGGACTCCGTATTCATGGGGTTGGACGATGCGGGTCGTGCGCATTTCGCAACAGACGTATCGCATATCGCGCCGCCTGATCAGCAGCCGGCAGAGTTCGTTGACAGGCGTACTCTGGCCCTCTCGGAAACGCGCAAATTCATTGATCTGCGCAGTATCATGGGAGAGATCGATCATCGCGATGCCGGGATTGCCGCTGCTGCAAAAGGTGTTTTCGAATGGCGGCGGACGCATGGGTTCTGCGCCAATTGCGGTCATCGCAACCGGCTCGTGCATTCGGGCTGGCGGATGGAGTGTCCCGGCTGCGGGCGTCAGCATTTCCCGCGTACCGATCCCGTTGTCATCATGCTGGTACTCGATCACGACAGGGTGCTATTGGGACGTTCGCCGCTTTGGCCCGAAAGGATGTACTCACTTCTGGCGGGATTCATCGAACCGGGCGAAACGGTTGAAGAGGCGGTTCGGCGTGAGGTCATGGAGGAAGCGGGAATTGAGGTCGATGAGGTTCGGTATGTCACCTCTCAACCCTGGCCGTTTCCTGCGTCTCTTATGATCGGATGTACGGGTCGGGCTGTTACGACACGGATCGAACGCGATCCGGCAGAGCTTGAAGATGCGATATGGGTCAGCAGGTCCGAGGTTGAGCGGGCGCTGTCAAATGACCATCCGGATATTACTCTGGCCAGACCCGGAGCGGTGGCGCGGGTGATATTGCGCAGCTGGGTCGATGGCGTCGTCGCGGGGGTCGGCAGTTCCGCCTCAGCCAGAGTAGGGTGAAGACGTACCGACAAGCCCTCAAGTGAAGAGCGTATCATCGTCCAACCACTCAGCTTTCTTCCTCAGAGCGCCCATCCGCATTCTCTGCCCGCGACATGATGCTGTCGCCGATTGCCGTGGCGGTAGCCACGAACATTCCCAAGCCAAGCAGTACGTAAATAATTGTGAAGATCTTGCCGAGGTCGGTTTGCGGCGCGAAATCGCCGAAACCGACCGTGGAAATTGCGATGACCGAAAAATACACCGCGTCGATCCAGCGCCACCCCTCGACCAGAGCATAAAACACCGAGGCGATCGTGATCAGCAATGCTGTCAGGGCCAGCAGCCTCTGGACACGCCGAGAGGCAAAGGCGGCACTGATGCCCGCTGTGAGATCGCGCATCGGGGTCATGGCTGGGTATGTCCGGCAGTTTTCCGGCGGTACATCGCCAGCAAGACCAGTCCAAGGCCGCTGGCGAGCAGCTCAAGTCCCAGCAGGCTGCCGAAATTCAGGCTCAGCCCGAACCAGACGACCAGACCGAGGATCAGCGAAACCACGCCCGTTCCCGCCATCAGCGGAAATTTGTCCGTCCCCTTCATCACCCGTGCCGCATAAAGCTTCGCCGCGCCCGAGCCGACCAGACACAGACCGACGAGAATGCGGATGATCCCGCTTTCGGCGGGGTTTCCGAACATGATGACCATCGACAGGAAAAACGCGGCAGCGGCGATGGCGGCGGCGCGGATCTGCGCCCCTTTGCCATCCGATCTGTAGGCCGCCCAGCCTTGCAGAAGCGCTACGATCAGCATCACCCAGGAGACAAGCCTGACCGTGGTAACGGCGGCAGCGACGGGGTTGATCAGCGCCAGAACGCCGCCAATCAGCGCGGCAAGTCCGGCGGCCATCATCGGGAGCCATGAAGTCATTGGTTTTCCTTTTGCAGAATTACGGTTTCAGGCTTTCCAGAGCCGTATATATTGGGCTGATCCTGGGGTTCGAAAGGTGTGACATCCTCGGCAATCAGGACTGCGAAGGGGCGCGTCGATTCGAAGCTTGCCATGATGATGGCGATGATCGAGGTCAGAGGAATCGCAAGCACCGCGCCCGCAAGACCCCAGACCGACGACCATAATGCCAGCGCCACCAATACGACAAAGGGCGACATGTTGACCCTTCGTCCGACCATGCGTGGTTCCAGCACATTACCGACCCACATCTGGGCGAAGGCCAGAAGTGCCAGGATCACAAGCGTTTTCTCGACCGAGCCGAACTGGGCCATCGACAGCACGACCGGAAAGAACACGCCCAGCATCGAGCCGACATAGGGGATATAGTTCAGCAATGCGATCAGGATCGCCCAGAACAGCGCGAAATCAATGCCGATGGCCCACATCGCCACGAAGGACAACGCGCCGAGAATGACATTCACCAGCGTTTTCACCGCGATATATTCGCTGATGGCATTATTGATATTGGCAATGATGCGGCCCGCCCGTTCTGCACGGCGTCCGGGCAGGGCGACGGTGATCTTGTGGGCGAAGCCGTTACGCTCGGACATCAGAAAGGTGGCGTAGACCACGATCATGAACAGAAGCCCCGCCGCCGAACTGATCGACCCCAGCAAGGTGCCCGCGATCTGTCTTATGGGGATGGCCTCGCGCAGACCCTCGAAGAACTGCCGCAGATCCGGTCCCGCCTCGATCCCGATCAGCGCGGTCAGCTCGGCATAAAGGCGCTCGATATTCTCCTGATATCCGGGCAGGCGCACGCTGACCTCACCGGCGGTTGAAACCATCACGCTGCCGAACCAGATCGTGACGATCAGAAATCCCGCCAGCACGAAAATGCGCAGCGCCCAGTTCGGTAATCGCCTCGTCACCGGCAATCGCCGCAAAGCATCGCTGGCTGCCGTCAGCACATAGACCGATATCAGTGCGATCACGATGGGCAGCAGGAAGGACTTGCCGACGATCATCAGCCGCCCGGCCAGAGTCACAAGAAGCAGGGACAATACGACGGCGAACAGGCCTCTGACGGGGTCGGATTTATCCAGCATATGACTTCTTGTCTGATACGGGCCGGATCTCCGGCGTGTGAGAGGACATCATAAAAATTAATGTCAGGATGGCATTGCCGCCCGCTCAGGTCCAGAGCGCCGCGTTGCGGCAGATTGTTTGCCGCGCTGCTCTGGCCGGATGGCGGTTCAGGGGATACTGTGCCGCCCGAGACTGGATGTCACTGTTTGAGAGGGTGCGATGAACTGGAAAAAACCGTTCGGCGTTTCGCTTGTGCCGCTTTTTCTGGGATTGCTGTTCTTTTCCGCTTCCCTGACGCCGTCTCTGATTCCGCGTGACTGGTTCATGCAGGGATTGCTGGGCGGAATTGTCGCAGCTCTTGGTTATATGGCGGGACGCCTGCTGCTGACGCTGTGGCTGCAAATGTATCTGCCGGTGCTGAGGGGGCCGGCCTTTATCGTCGGTCATCTTCTGGTCGGCGCTCCGGTTCTGGTCGCGCTGATCCTGTCGCTTGCCAAGGTCGGAGAATGGCAGAACGCGATTCGCGACCGGATGGGGATGGAGCTCGTAAGCTCTGCGCGGATCGTCCAGATGATCATCGTGGCATTTCTGGTTTTCACGCTTCTGATGATGCTTGGCGGTCTTGTGCGGGTCATCTTTAACCGCGTTCGTCTCTGGCTGTATCGCTTCATGCCCGAGCGTACGGCCAATATTTCCGGCCTGCTGATCGTGGCGCTGCTGCTGTTCATCGTCACCCGTGACGGGGTGGTGAATCGCCTGATCGGGGCTGCGGATTCCTCATATACGGTTGCTCAAAAACTGTTCGACACAGATCAGGCGCCGCCCTCAGATCCTTTGCGTTCCGGCAGCAATGCGTCGCCTGTCGATTGGGGCGCGATGGGCCAACCGGGCCGGAATTTCATCAATGGTGGCCCGGATGCCGCTGCAATCGCAGAATTCACCGGCGAAGA
This sequence comes from Paracoccus aerodenitrificans, assembly GCF_027913215.1. Lineage (GTDB taxonomy): Bacteria > Pseudomonadota > Alphaproteobacteria > Rhodobacterales > Rhodobacteraceae > Paracoccus > Paracoccus aerodenitrificans. Next base: position 2,109,046 of record NZ_CP115784.1, on the reverse strand, counting down.
GGCCCAAAATCCTCTGCGGATCTATGTCGGCCTGGCCAATGCGGACACGCCCAAGGAAAGGGCGGATATGGCCCTGTCCGAGTTGCAGCGCGTCGGCGCGTTCGACCGGGAAGTGCTGATCGTGGCGCTGCCGACAGGAACGGGCTGGCTCGATCCGGGCAGTTTCGATGTGCTGGAATATATGCATGGCGGCGATATCGCCTCGGTGGCGGTGCAGTATTCCTATCTGCAATCGCCGCTTGCGCTGATTTTCGAAACGGATGCGGGGCTGGAGCAGGCCCGCGAACTGATCGAGACGGTCCACGGCTATTGGCGGACCCTGCCAGAGGATGACCGCCCAAGGCTGTATATTCACGGCCTCAGCCTCGGTGCATGGGCGTCGATGTACGGCACCACGCTGGAAATCCTGCTGGATGACCCGATTGACGGGGCGCTTTGGGCCGGTCCTCCATTCCCCTCGGCGCGGTGGAATGAGGCGATGGCGGCGCGCAATCCCGATACGCCCTATGTCGCGCCGGAGGTGGGCGACGGGCGGCTGGTGCGCTTTGCCAGCCATACGAAATCCGCAGGTGGGCCGGATGGCTGGGGCGATATGCGTCTGGTGTTCCTGCAATATTCAAGCGATCCGATCGTGTTTTATCAACCAAGCTCGCTGTGGCGGGCACCTGTCTGGATGCGCCAGCCTCCTGCCGAGGATGTCTCTCCCGATCTGCGCTTCATGCCGGTCGTGACCCAGTTCCAGCTTGCGCTGGATATGGCATTCGCGCTGAGCGTTCCGGGCGGGCACGGCCATTCCTATTACGCGCATGACTATATCGGCGCGTGGGAGGCCGTGACTGCGCCCGAAGGCTGGACCGATGCGGATACAGAGCGACTCAAGCAGCGCTGCGGAAATGGCAAGCAAGAGGGTTGCGAAAATTGAAGCGGCGTAGGGTCTGGCTGATCGTTGCCTTTCTGCTGCTGATCCCTGTGGTGATCGGCGTGAACACGCTGCGGAACTGGGCAGGGATCGCGGCGGTCACCGATACGCCGCAGGACAGGCTGACCATGCTTTCGCCCGGCTGGCGTATGGTTCCCGAGGGGCCGGTCAGCGATGCCGGGGCGGTACTTCTGTCCGGATGCGACGGGGTTCACGATAATATGGAATATTGGGCCGGGACCTTCGCGGAACGCGGGCATCCGGGGCTGATCCTCGACAGCCATACGCCGCGCGATCTGGATCAGATGGAAAGCTGGCGGCTGCTTTGTATGGGGCAGGTGCTGACCGGGGCCGAGCGTGCGGGTGATCTTGCCGTGGCGATGGCCGCCAGCAAGCGCGATGATGTGATCCTGCTGGGGGCCTCTCATGGCGGGTGGAGTGTGCTGGAATTCATCGCTCAGACGCTGACGGGAGAGGTCGCGCCGGGTCTCTCCGAGTGGCCCGCGCCGCCCAAACGGCTGCTGGATCGTGTCGGGGCGGCGATCGTGCTGTATCCCTATTGCGGGGCGCTGAACGGCGCGGTCAGCGGCGACTGGTCCGATGCTCCGCCCATGCTGATGATCATTGCCGGGCAGGATGAGCTTCGCCTTGCCCCGGATTGCGAGGAAATGGCGGCAGAGCTGCGCAAGCTCGGCGCATCCATCGATCTGATTTATTACGAAGAGGCAGGCCACGGTTTCGAGCAACAGGAACGGGCGGCGTTCTCGGTGCTCGAATTCAACGCTGAATTGCGCGACCGTGCGACATCGGCCGTAAATGCGTTTCTTGATCGGAACGGTCTGTAGAACCATCTGCCGACGCTGCCGCCCGGGGACAAGCGTCCGCCGGCATGGGCGGACGCCTGATCAACGGTTACGCAGCGCCGGTCCCGAAGACCCTGTTCCAGCGGATCGAGGACCAGAGCGACAGCCCGATCAGCCCCGCGCCGCCCAACCCGGTTACGACCTCGGGAATCTCGATCAGGGATTGCAGGAACATGATCAGCGACAGCGCGATGATCGCATAAAACGCCCCATGCTCCAGATAGCGGTACTGCATCAGCGTACCTTTCTCGACCAGCATGATGGTCATCGAGCGCACATACATCGCGCCGATACCCAGGCCGATGGCGATGACGAACAGGTTCTGTGTCAGGGCAAAAGCCCCGATCACCCCGTCAAAGCTGAACGAGGCATCCAGCACCTCCAGATACAGAAATGCGCCCAAACCGCCTTTGGCGCCGGCCTCCATCGCTTCCTGAGTGCTGTCCAGAAGTCCGCCCAGAACCTCGACCAGCAGGAAGGTCAGCAGGCCCCATATCGCGGATTTGAAGAAGATTTCCGCCTCAACCGGATCGAGGAAACGCGAGAAAATCAACACGGTCACCAACGCCACGGCGACTTCGATGCCGCGGATCGTGGCGTATCGCTGCATCTTGCCTTCCAGCCATTTGACCCAGTGCACATCCTTTTCGTGATCGAAGAAGAAACTGAGCCCGACCATCATCAGGAACGTACCGCCGAATGCGGCGATGGGCAGATGCGCATCATGCATGATCGCGGCATATTCGGCGGGTTTCGTCGCCGCCAGAACCATCGCCTGCCACGGCCCGATCTTCGCGGCGATCACCACGATCAGCAGCGGAAAGACGATCCGCATCCCGAAAACCGCGATGATGATCCCCCAGGTCAGAAAGCGGCGCTGCCAGACCGGGGTCATGTCTTTCAGCTTGTTGGCGTTGACGATGGCATTATCGAAGGAGAGCGAGATTTCCAGCACCGCCAATACGGCGCAGATGAAGAAAATGGTCAGCATCCCGCCGACCGTGCCGGTCATCTGCCAGCCCAGAACAGCGCCCAGGATCAACCCGGCAATGGTGACGATGAAGGCCCATTTGAAATACTGAAACATGCCCCTGGCGGGCATATCGGAAGACGAGGATTGCATGACAGCATCCCTATGCGGCTCATGATTGATTTAGTGCCGACATCACGAATGTGCCGCCACATCCGCCAGAGGGGCCCGGTCACCACAGGCTGCATCCGCAATCGCGGATGCGCGTTATTTAAATCAGAGCCATGCCGGATTGCAACGACCGACCGCAACGGATGCAGCATCTAATCCGACCTCACGAAATGAACACATCGCTGTGTCGATTTTGCAACCCGACTAAAAAAATCGGATATTAATTCCGCGCTATTTACCCCGGTTTCTTTTCTTTCACGCCCCGCCGCGTTAACCGAAGTTAACAGCCATCACTGCGATTGCTGCATGTCGCAAGCCATACTGCCAGCGTCCCACAAATAATGATACGAATAGGAGGACTGGCGTTGGCGCAGCCTAATAAATTTACATGTTCCGCTGCTATGGCCCTGCTGATGGCAAGCACGGCGCTTCCTGCCGTCGCGCAGGAGGTCGGAACGGCGGATCAGCCGATCGTGCTGGACACGATCGTTCTGTCTGCGGAAGAGCAGGTGAAACAGGCGCTCGGTGCCTCGACCATCGCCGCAGAAGATATCGAAAAACAGCCTGTTACGAACGATATCTCGGAAATCGTGCGCAAGATGCCGGGCGTCAACCTGACCGGCGCGACAGCGACCGGGCAGCGCGGCAACCAGCGTCAGATCGATATTCGCGGCATGGGCCCGGAAAACACGCTGATCCTGATCGACGGCAAGCCGGTTCTGTCGCGGAACTCGGTCAAGATGAGCCGTGGCGGCGAGCGCGACACGCGCGGCGATTCGAACTGGGTTCCGGCTGAGTTGATCGAGCGGATCGAAGTCATTCGCGGCCCGGCAGCGGCGCGGTATGGCTCGGGTGCGTCGGGTGGTGTTGTCAACATCATCACCAAGCGCCCGACCGAGTTCATGGGGCAGGTGGGTGTCCATCTCGAATTCCCCGAGAACAACAAGGAAGGTGAGACCAAGCGGACCAACTTCATGCTGGCCGGGCCGATTGCCGAAAACCTGACCTTCCGCGTCTTCGGCAACTATAATGAAACCGAGGGCGATGCGCCGGATCTGAACCCCGAGGTTCCGTATGAGTTCCGCGGCGAAGAAAGCACACGCACGCTTGCAGGTACAGAAGGTGTGACCAACAAAGACTTTGGCGCATTGCTGACCTGGGATATCAACGCTGAACACGCGATTGATTTTGAAGGCAGCTTTTCTCGGCAGGGCAACGAATATGCGGGTGACTCGCGTAACGGCGCGATTCAGGAAACCGTTGGTGACGACGTCAACCTGATCGGCGAGGAAACCAACCGCATGTATCGCCGCACTCTGGCTGTTACCCATCGCGGTCAATATGATTTCGGTGAATCGAACAGCTATCTGCAATGGGAAAACACCCGCAACTCTCGCCTGTGTTCCGGCACGGCGGGAAGCGTAGAGGACAATATCACCAACTGCGTCGATACGGATGGCGATGGTGAGAACGATGCAACCGCGTTCACCACGATTGAGCTGGACAATATCAGCGCCAAGACCGAATGGATCATGCCGTTTGACGTAATGAGCCGTCCGGGCCGTGCGACTCTGGGTGCGGATTATCGCGGTGAGTTCATGGATGACGCATCGTCGATCCGTGGCGGCCTTGATGAAAGCCTTGCTTCACAGGTTGGCGTGGAGGCCGATGGCACCGAACGTGATCCCGAGAGCGATCAATATACGGTCGGGCTGTATGCTGAAGCCAATATCGAGTGGAATGACAAGCTGACGCTGACTCCGGCGCTGCGTTACGACTATAATGACAATTTCGGGTCGAACTGGTCGCCAAGCCTGAACGCAAGCTATCAGTTCAACGACGAATGGTCGATGAAAGTCGGTATCGCCCGCGCCTTCAAGACCCCGAACCTGTATCAGCTTAACCCGAATTACGTCTATGTCACGCGCGGCAATGGTTGTCCGTTTATAGACGGCGAACGTCTCAGCGGTCCCTGCTATGTTCTGGGTAACCAGGATCTTGAGCCGGAAAAGAGCATCAACAAGGAAATCGGTGTCGCTTATCAGGGGTATAACAACGTCAATGCCAGCCTGACCTATTTCCACAACGATTACGACAACCGCATCGGTTCGGGCTTCTATCAGTATAATGAAGGCGCCACGACCAACCGTCTGTATCGCTGGGAGAACCAGGAAAACGCGGTTATCTCGGGTCTGGAAGGCAACTTCTCGACCGATCTGGGCCAGAATTTCGCCTTCAACGCGAACTTCACCAAGATGATCAAATCCGAACAGGATAACGGCGAACCGCTGAGCCTTGTGCCGGATTACACGATCAACGCCTCGCTGGACTGGTTCGTCACCGATGCGATGACCTTCACGCTCTCGGCCACCCATTATGGCGAGATCGAGGCGGCTACGGTAAGTTCGACCACCAATGAAGACTTCACCGATACGACCAATCGTGATGCCTATACTCTGGTCAATCTGGGCATGAACTGGGATATCAACGATACGGCAAACATGTCGCTCGGTGTCAGCAACCTGTTCGACAAGACGATTGTGCGAACCGACTCGGGCAGCGGTGCGAACACGTTCAACGAACCGGGACGTGCGTTCTACCTGTCTCTGAACCAGTCCTTCTAAGCGGTTCGGAGCAAGTGATAACGACCTTTCCGCACGCCCTTTTGAAGGGCGTGCGGTTGACTTTTCTCCGCGGGATCGGCTGTATCTGCGCTGTCAAAGCCAGTCCGATCCCGCGACAAGCCACTCACAGCTTTTTCAGGAGATCGAGGATATGAATATCCACACAGCCCGATTGAGATATCTTGCCGGAGCGACGGCTCTGACGCTGAGCCTTGGGGCGACACCGCTTCTGGCGCAAACCATCTTCACGCCCAGCAGTGACGAATTCACCGGGCGCGTCAGTGCCGGGGCCGCTGGAGACGCATCGGCGCTTTATCCGGGCAATCCGGCGGTGATCGAAGGCGAAGGTCTGGTTCCCGGTCAGCAGATCACGCTGATGCGTGGCACGAATGTGCTGAACGCAGACGGCCCGATCTCGGTCGATCCGCAGGGCAATTTCAGCCTTGAGCTGCAAGTGGATGAAGAGGCCGCGACCGGTCTTCAGCCAATCGTCGTGATCGCCGAGGATCCGGCCGCCGCAACGGTTGTGAACATGAAAGTCTCGCCCGAGATCGCGATCAGCGGCGCAGAGAATTTCGAGATCGCCACCGCCGAGGTCGCCCGCGGCCTGTATCAGGTGGATTACAGCGAGGCTGAAAATGCCGTGTTCGTCACCTCGGCTGTCGGACGTCCGCCGGTCAGCGACTCGATGATCAGCAAGCTGGATGCCGATACGCTGGAAATCATCGCTCAGGTCACGCCGGATGCGGCACCTGCACGCCAAGATGGCAGCGATGGCGGCGTGTTCGCTGTGTATGGCGTCGGTGTGGACGACAAGAACGGCAATATCTGGGTGAGCAATACCCGCCAGAACACGATTGCCGTCTATAAGGCGTCGGACCTGTCTCTGGTCAAGCAATTCGAGCCGGGTCTGGTCGAACATTCCCGCGATGCCGTGTTCGACGAGGCGAATAACCGCGCCTATGTCAGCGCCACCTTCACCAACGAGATCAAGGTCTATAACTCGGAAACGCTGGAAGAGCTTGATCCGATCGTGATCGAGCCGGTGGGCCGTGGCGCGGAATTCTCGGTCATGAGCCTCGATATCGACGCAGAGGGTGGCAAGCTGGTCACGGTCAGCCTTGCCTCGCCTCAGGCGGCTGTGGTCGATCTGGCCTCGGGCGAGGTGAAGGTCTTCCCGCTGCCCGGCGCGGGCTCTGCTTCCGGTGCGGCCTATGATCCGCAGGACAACCTGCTTTTCGTCGCCTCTCAGCAGACCGACAACCTGCTGATCCTGAACGCCGAAACCGGCGAGGTTCTGCATGATGTCGAGGTGGGCGCAGGTGCGCTGAACGTCGCGTTCGAGCCGGAATCGCGTCTTGCATTCGTGTCGAACCGTGGATCGGGTACGATTACCGTCGTCAATACGGATGGTGAGGTGGTCGCCAATCTGGAGGGCGGGTATCAGCCGAACCAACTGCGTGCCGATGGCCGTGGCAATGTCTATGCCGTCAATAAGTCGAATGGCGAGGACGGCCCGGGCAGCATCATGCGCATCAACCCGAACTGATCGGCATCGTGAAGGGGCAGGGTAAGATTATTGCCCTGCCGGTCTGACGGCGCTCCGCCTGTTGCGGCTGCGCCGTTTTTCTATTTCGGCCACCAGCCATAAGACGCCAAGCGTCCAGATTTCGACCGACAGGCGGAACATGTCAGTCGCTCCGCCCGGCAAGGTCATCAGCGCGTCGCCCAGAACCGACAGCATGACGCAGGCAACGAAGGAAACCAGCCCGCCCCGTCCGATCACCGCCAAGGCCCGTCCCGGCCATGTCCCCGCCAGCCACGCGAAAAGCGGGGCCAGAGGGACGGCGACCAGCCAGCTTGCGGCAAGTATCGCGGTAAAGCGCATTCCATCCAGAGACCATTTGTCGATGGGCATGATCGGCTCACGAATGATCCGCCAGAACTCTTTCAACTCGGGTCCATAGCGCCAGAACTGCGCCAGTGCGAAGCTGTAGATCACGATCACCGAACAGATGATCGTCAACGCTGTAGAGTGACGCCGCAGAACCGGCATGATCTGCTGGCGGAATGCGCACATCGCAACACCGGCATGAAACAGGGCCTGCCACGCAAACGGGTTGAACAGCATCCCGCCGGAAGATCTGTGGTTCGGCAGCATCTGGTTCAGCGGAACCGACACCGCCCACAGCCCTGCCGAGGCAATCGCGAAGACCCAAGGATAGCGCAGAAGGACCGGCACGGTCAGCGGCGCGAATGCCAGCACGACGACATAGAGCGCAAGTACATCCAGCAGGTTCGGCTGCATCCATAGTGTACTAAGTGTGACCAGATAGCCGACAGGATGTTCCACGACCCAGCGGGCATATTCCGACCATACAGCCGTATGCTCCATGCCAAGCGTGAACAGCAGTCGGGACAGCAGCGCCAGCATGATGCCTCCGACAACCAGTGCCAGCCAGACCTGCGCCGCACGTCGCAGAAAGCGTAACTGAGCGGCCCGGCGACCGTCCCGGCTCTCTATCGTGACCCAGACCAACCCGACCAGAAAGCCCGACAGCAGCACGAAAAGTTCTGCCGCGTCGAACACCGCGAAATTCGCCAGCGTATAGTCGCGCAGAAACCCGCCCGGCATATGATCGATCATGATCGCGGCCAGCGCGTAGCCGCGCAGCATGTCAAGCGCAGTGATCCGTTTCATTCAGGCAGGCGTGACCATCGTTCAATAAGCAGGGCGTCGTTCAGTAACGCCTCGCATTCGTCGGGGTCAAGGAAACTCAGTGCCTGCGACTGGTTTTTCGCTACGTCGATCTTCGCCTGTGCCGAGATCGCCGATAGCCGCTCGGGAATGGGCCGGCCAGGCTGTGGCGGGATCAGCGACATATAGGCTGCGCGGGCCTGTGCATTCCGGCCCAGCTCGGCGGTGGCGTCCGCAGGTACGCGCAGATAGCGCGACTGATTGACCGACTCGGCCATGACCGGAGGGATCTCGCGTTCTTCCGGGGTCACCAGCAGCCCCGCCGCCCGTGCCCATCGTCCGAGGATCGGAGAAGCCGTCCAGCGCGATGTCAGCGGCGCAAGGATCAGCCCGGCAAGGATCGGAGACAGCCAGACAAGCTGTGCAGGCGACAGATAGGCGATGGCGATCGTCGTCACCAATCCTGCGGCGACATGCATCCAGTGTCGGCGCAGAACCACGCCCCAGGGCGGCATAGAGCCTTTGCGGACCTGACTTTCCCAGCCAGAGCTGCGGCCCATCAGGATTTCCGAGATCTGCCGCGTCTGGATCAGCATCTGCACGGGGGCGATCAGCGCCGACATGACGATCTCGAACACGGCGCTTAACAGGATATGCGGTCTGGTCCCGCGCTCGCTTGCCAGAGGACGCCGCCAGGCGCGGCCTACTGCGATGAATTTGGGCACCAGCAGCAACGCCGCCGAGGCGGCCAGCAGCCAGACCATCCGCCGTGCATCGAATGTCGGCCAGTCGGGGAAAAGCTGATAGGTCGTCGGGAAATAAACCGGGCTGGACAGGATCACATTGGCGGTCAGGATCAGGCCGACAAGGATCAGGGCCAGCCAGATCGGGCTCATCAGGAACCCCATGATGCCGATGGCGAAATGCACCTTGCTGATTGCGGTAAAGCCGCGTGCGCCGATGACCCGGAGATGCTGAAGATTGCCTTGCGCCCAACGCCGTTCCCGGACCGCCATATCAAGCAGGGTCGGCGGGCAGCCCTCATAGCTTGCACGCAGATCCCAGTCGAGGCGGACCTTCCATCCTGCGCGTCTCAGCAAGGCAGCCTCCACGAAATCGTGCGACAGGATCGTGCCGCCCCACGGGGCCTTTCCGGGCAGTTCGGGCAGACCGCAACAGGCAGCGAAGGCGCTGACCCGGATCATGGCGTTATGGCCCCAGAAATTTCCGTTATCGCCGGACCACGCCGCCACACCACGCGCGATGGCGGGGCCGTAGATACGACCGGCGAACTGGATCACGCGGGCAAAGATGGTCTGGCCATGAACCAGCATGGGAATGGTCTGGATCAATGCCAAGGCAGGGTCCGCCGACATCCGCGCCGACATTTGCCGGATCACGTCGCCGGAAACCACGCTGTCCGCGTCCAGAACCACCATCTGATCATAGCGGCCACCCCATCGCCGGATGAACTCGGCGATATTTCCCGATTTGCGCCCGGTATTATCCGTACGCCTCCGATACCAGACCGGAACCGGCGAGCGCTCGCGCAGGGCCGCCACCGCCAGGGCTTCAGCGGCAAGAATCTCGGCAGAGCGGCTGTCGGACAGGACGAAGATCTCGGTCCGGTCGCTCAGCCCCTCAGATTCGATCTGACCGGCCAGAGCCGCCAGCAGACCCATACTGTCCACCGGGTCCTCATGATAGACCGGCATGAGGATCGCGATACGGGCATCGCCATCTTCGGCGGGTGTCTCATGCTGACGGCAGCTCAGCCCGGCCAGCATCGAGCAGAAGCTGAAGCCGATCCAGGCGAAGGTGATGGTAAAAAGAAACAGCAGGACATACTGCAATATCTGAATATTCGCGCCGAAAGCCGCCCACATCTGCCATGCACCCAAGGCGGTGATTACAGCCGTACCGCCAAAGGCCACCAATCGTGCAAGGCGCACCTCTGGCGCAGATGCGGTAAAGCCCGGCCCGCCAGAGGGCACGGTGCTCAGATCCTGAACCGGCATATCCAGAGGCGCCTCGGGCGGGACGGCCGCAGGCATGTTGGCGGTCGTTGGCGCGACCGCGATATTTTCAGCATCAACTGGCAAAACCTAGCCCTCTGACCATCTGTAAAGCCAGGTTTCCGACAGGTTCATGCCTTCGGACCCTTCCAGAACCGCGCTGAGATCGGCAACCTCGGCACCTTCGGGCAGATATTCGAAGGACAGCCGCATCAGGCCTTGTTCCGGCAGGCGCAGCAGATAGGCGTTTTCGATCTTTCCACGTGCGGCATTGACGACAGCGGCGGGATCATCGCGCCCGGTGAACGGTGCCAGATCGAAATCAATGACGAACCCGCTCACCCCGGGGCGATTGACCGACAGCCCCGACCGGGTCGAGGCCACCCTGGCCAGCGTCGCTTCGGGGACAACCCGGTCTCCGAAACCGAGCGTATAGGCGAAGTCGCTGCGGGTCCCTGCTTCGAGAGGGTCGGAAGGCTGCCAGAAGCTGACGATATTGTCGTGAAACTCGCTGTCGACCGGAATTTCGATAAGCGAAACCGTTCCGCGACCCCAATCGCCTTTCGGCTCGATCCAGGCGGAGGGGCGAAGCTCATAATTGGCTTCCGCATCCTCGTAATCCACGAAATCGCGTGGCCGCTGGATCAGACCGAAACCGCGCGGGTCCTGATCCACAAAGGCCGAAATCTGAAGCTTCGCCGGATTACTTAGCACCCGCCACAGACGCTGACCCGAGCCGGTGATCATCTGCAATCCGTCGCTGTCATGCACGGCGGGGCGGTAATCGTCGAAGATCCCTCCGTCGGCGGGGCCGAACCAGAACATCGAGGTCAGCGGTGCGATCCCCACGCGGTCCAGATCGGTGCGGGGGAACAGCGCCACGCGCGTTTTCACCAGAGAATCGGTGCCGGGTGTGATCACGAATTCATAGGCTCCGGCTACCGAGCGGCTGTCCAGCAATGCCTGTATCGTGACGGAGCCGGTTTCCTGATTGGGCTGATGGATCCAGTATTCGCGGAACACCGGAAACTCCTCGCCCTCGGCGCTTCCGGTGCGAATGGCCAGGCCGCGGGCCGACAGGCCATAGCGATTGCCCCGGCCAAGTACCCGGAAATAGGATGCGCCCTGAAATACCGCGAGTTCGTCCAGAATATCGGGCTTGTTCAGCGCGTTGCGGATGCGGAATCCGGACCAGCCCATTTCGTCGGGCGTGGCGTCGGCCGCATCTGCCGGGAAAAAGGCCGGGTCGAAGTCGAATACCGAGGGATCGAAGGGCATCGGCTGCGGGATGCCCTCATTGACCATATTGATCCGCACGGGTTCGTAGAAAATCATCCCCGGAGACAGCAGGTCCAGCCCGAAACCGGGAATATCCTTCCAGGGATCGGCGTCGCGGCGGAAGCGAATGGCGCGATAGGCATCATAGTCGATATCCGCGAACGGCCCGGACAATTTGCGGGCCGGCGATTCCCATTCACGCGAAGCGACGCCTGCCGCGATGGAGGCAACGCTTTCGAAACCGAACGGTGCGGATGATTCGGATGAGGTTTCACCCTCTGCCGCATCAGGAGAGTTTTGCGCGAAGCCCCGGGAGGCTGTGCCGAGCGCGGCGGCGGCAGTCATTGTGCCAATAAAGTTGCGACGTTTCACGCGTGAGGATCCGGGTAGAAGTTGACATGCGACTGTTATGTGATTGCCGGGGCAACGGCAAGAAACCCTGTTTTGTATGGGGCATAATGCGCGGATTTTCACACATTTTTGCCTTTCGGGGTGCACATTCCGCAAGTGCCGCGCGTATATCGCACCCCTCCCGAAATGAGCCTCTGCTCAGGGTTGTGCGTGTTGCCTGCAGATGACGTTCGGAAAGCTATCGGATGGCAAACTCTTGCATCTTTCCAACGTATGTTGACAGTAATACTCGGATTTGAAATATGCGCAGCAACCCTCCATTCGGGTCGATTTTACACAGCCAAGCGAGTTCCTCATGTCGCAATTCTTAATCCGCCGCACCGCACTGGCCGCGTGTGTCGCAGTTTCTCTGGGGGCCTCGGGCATGGCATGGTCGCAATCCGTGCAGCCCGATCAGAGCAGTACGGAAGCCGCAGAAGCCGAAACCGCTCCGGCGGCCACGACTGCGCAGACCGGCGCTGCGGAACCGGCGCCAAGCGCCGCCGAAACGGCATCCGATGCGGCGCAGCCTGCCACAGATACGGCGCAGCCAGCGGCGGGTGTTGGTGAACCGACGACAGGGGCGGCAGAGACCGCTGCGGCGGACACAGATACACAGGCAGGCGCAAGCGCGACGGTGGCGGATGAGGCAGAGCCGGTCGGTGAGGTTCCTTCTGTTGTGACGGAACTCGCTCCTGCCGAGAACACGCTGCCGCATGATCTGTCCCCGTGGGGCATGTTCATGGCCGCCGATATTGTGGTCAAATCGGTCATGATAGGGCTGGCATTCGCCTCGGTCGTGACATGGACCATCCTGCTGGTGAAGCTGCTTGAGATCTGGGGCGCGAACCGCAATGCACGCCGCAGCGCCGATCTGATCGCCCGAGCGCGTGATCTTGATTCTGCGGTTGCCGCCAGTGCAGGCCGCCGTGACCCGGCCAGCCGGATGCTGCGTGCTGCCTCGATCGAGATCGGGCGATCCTCGCCCGCTTTGGCGAATTCGGGCACTGACGGGCTGAAAGAGCGGATTTCGTCCTATCTGTCCAGCATCGTTTCCTTCGCCGGGCGTCAGGCGGGAAGCGGTACGGGCCTGCTGGCGACGATTGGCTCGACCGCGCCCTTTGTCGGCCTGTTCGGTACGGTATGGGGGATCATGAACAGCTTTATCGGCATCTCGGAATCGCAGACGACGAATCTTGCCGTGGTTGCGCCGGGGATTGCCGAGGCGTTGCTGGCGACGGCTCTCGGTCTGGTTGCCGCTATTCCGGCGGTGGTGATCTATAACTACTTCGCGCGGATGATCACCGGATACCGCATGCGTCTTTCCGAGGCCGCAGCGGGGATCGAACGTCTGGTCAGCCGCGACATAGACTTCGCCGAAACCCGGAGGATCTGACATGGCAGGCCGGATGCAGGAAGGCGACTCGCTGGAGGAAAATCACGAAATCAACGTGACGCCTTTCATTGACGTGATGCTGGTGCTGCTGATCATCTTCATGGTGGCAGCGCCGCTGGCGACTGTCGATATCAATGTCGATCTGCCGACCTCGCGCGGTTCGGCCTCTGAGCGCCCGGATGAGCCGGTCTGGCTGACCGTTTCGTCCGATCTGACGATGACGCTTGGGAATGAGCCGGTTCCGCCGGGCCAGTTGCGGCAATCTCTGGAAGCGGGGACCGATGGGGACCGGGAAACGCGGATCTTTCTGCGTGCCGATAAATCGGTCAGCTATGGCGAGGTCATGGATGTCATGAACAGCATGCGCGACGCGGCTTATACCAAGATCGCGCTTGTCGGCATGGACGGGAACACCGCAGGCGCTGCTGCCGATGCCGCGCAGGCAGATGGTGCAGCCGCGCCGGTTACCGCTTCTGCACCTGCCGCGGAGGAGGCTGCGCAATGACCGGTGACGGTCCATCCCGTGATCTGGTTGTCTGGGGCGGGGCCGGTCTTCTGGTGCTTGCGGCGCATGTCGCGGCAGGCGTCTGGTTCATTCAGGCATCGCAACGCGCCGAAGCGCTTGGCGTGACCGAGGCGGTTTTTATCGACATGGTGATGCCGGAGCCGCCTCCGGGCCCGGCGAATGAAGACGATGCGCCCGGCGCCGAGGAAGCGCTCGCGGAAGAGGTGCCTGTCGCGGAAGAAGAAGCCCCGCCCCCCGCGCCGGATTTCACCCCGCCGGAAATGACTGAACTGCCCCCGGTCGAGGATTTCGCCGATCTGGTGCCTGAACCGCTGCCCGCGCCGGATTTCGAAGCGCCGCCGATGACGGAACTGCCTCCGATCAACGATTTTGCCGAGCTGTTGCCGCAGTCAGCATTGCTGCTTGAAACCTCGGAACGTCCGACAGCACGGCCAGAGCGGCGGCAGCCCGAGCCGCAACCCCGTCGTGAGCCGCAGCGTCAGCCCGAACCCCAACGCCAACCCGAGCCGCAGCGCCAGCAGCCCACGCAACAGCGTCAGGCCGCCCCTCAGCGTCAGGCTCCGGCACAGTCGCAGCAGCAGACGCAGCGGCGTCAGGGCGGTGCAGGTGGCGGCGGTCAGCGCCAGACGACCGGAAATCCCGCTGCATCCCCGCAGCAGATGGCCAGTTGGAGTTCTCGCGTCGGATCCGCGATTTCCCGCCATATGTCACGCACCCGTATTCGCGGCGGCGGTGGCGGAAGCGTGACGATTCAGGTGGCGGTGACGGTTTCGGCGAACGGTTCCGCCTCTGGCAGGCTTGTCAGTTCAACCGGGAATGCGCAGATAGACGCCGCACTTGCGCGTCAGGCTGCGCGTCTGCCCCGGATGCCGGCACCGCCGAACGGGCAGACTGCGTCTTTCGTCCAGCCCATCTCTATCGCATTGCGCTGAAAATACCGCTGGCGGGGGCTGAACCCGGCCTGCCCGGAAAGGATACTGCATGAGACATGATCCGCTTCCCCCGTTTCAGGCTGAAGCGCCGTTACAGGTCGAGTTCGGGCGTCTCGACACGATTCTGCGCCGTCAGGCCGAGGAATTCGGGCTGGAACTTCACTCCGGGCATGGCCGCTCGACTTGGCTGAAGCTTGGGAACGGAGAAATCGGGGCGCGGCGCAGCGGTGCGTTCAGCGTGGCCTATGTCCGGGCCGCGACAAATGAATGGCTGTTTTCCCTGAAAGAGACAGTGGCTTACTATGCTGCGGAATTGCTGGCCGAACCGGATCTGGCATTGGCTTGGTCCGGCCCGGATCAGGCCGGTCAGACGCCGCCGAATTTCAGCCTTGCGCGTGTGGCGTCGGTTCGCAAGATCGGTGCGCATTTCCAGCGATTGCGGATCGAAGGGGAGCGGCTGGATCGTTTTGACCGCGATATGATCCATTTCCGCCTGATCCCGCCCCATCCGCTGCATAAGACGGAATGGCCGCATCTTTCCGCGCGGGGCCAGACCGTCTGGCCGCAGGAGCTTCACCGTCCGGCCTATACCGTCTCGGCCATCGATGCGGTTGCAGGATGGATGGAAACGGATATTTTCGTGCATGAGGGCGGTCGCATCTGCGGCTTTGCGGACAAGGCGGCGACCGGAGCCGAACTTGGCCTGATGGGTCCCGGAGGCGGCGGCATTCCCGTTGCCGCACGGCTTCTGATTGCCGGAGATGAAACCGCCTATCCGGCACTGTCGCGGATCATCGCCGCGCAGGCACAGGATACGCTGATTGTGTGCCATCTTTTCGGCGCGTCTGCCGATTATCCTTTTGCGGATCATCCCGGTCTCAGACTGGAACATTCACCGGCAGGAGAGACGGAACTGACGCAGCGACTGGAGGCGGGGGAGGTCTCTGCGGATCGTGTCTGGATCGCGACGGAAAGATCACGGCTTCAGCCCCTGAAAGCGGCGGTGAATCTCCGCTGGCCGAAGGATCGGACGCATCTCGCCGCTTATTGGAACGCTGCGGCGGGTCAGTTCGACAGCGTCGCATAGACGCCATTCCGGGCACGCAACTCATCATCCGTGCCGGTTTCGACAATCCTGCCCTCCTGCATCACGACGATGCGGTCAGCATGCCGGATCGTCCCCAGCCGATGCGCGATAATCAATGTGGTGCGCCCGACGGCAAGGCGATCAAGCGCGGCCTGTATCTCGCGTTCAGTGGCGGTATCGAGCGCCGAGGTCGCCTCATCGAGGATCAGGATCGGCGGGTTCTTCAGAAATGCGCGGGCAATCGCCACGCGCTGCTTCTGCCCGCCCGACAGCATCACACCGCGCTCGCCGACGATCGTATCCAGACCTTCGGGCAGGGCGGCGATCATCGGTGAAAGCTGCGCCTGATGCGCGGCGTCAAGGATCTCGGCATCCGTGGCACCCAGCCTGCCATAGGCGATATTTTCGCGTAGAGTACCGCCGAACAGATAGACATCCTGACTGACCAGCCCGATCTGTCGGCGCAGGGAATTCAGCGTCATCTGCTGAAGGGCGATGCCGTCAATCGCAATCCGGCCCCCGCTCGGTTCGTAAAACCTTGGCAGAAGCGCCAGAAGCGTGGTCTTGCCCGCACCTGAGGGGCCGACAAAGGCGACGGTCTCGCCGGCTGAAATCGACAGATCCACCGCGGTCAGCACATTGCGGCTGTCGGCATAGGAAAACTCGACATTCTCGAACCGGATATCTCCGCGCAGGGCAGGGGCTTCCGATGCGTCGGGGGAATCTGCGATTTCCGGTTCGGTCGCCAGCAGTTCCTGATAGCGACGGAACCCTGCGATGCCGCGTGGATAGGTCTCAAGCACGGCCGCGATCTTCTCCAGCGGGCGGTAAAACACGCCGACCAGCAGAAGAAATCCGACAAAACCACCAGTTGTGAGATCGCCCTTCAGCACGAAAGCTGCTCCGATCACCATGACTACGACCTGAACCAGCCGCATGCCCATATATTGCAGCGCATTCGAGATCGCCATGATCCGGTATGCCTCGATCTTTTCGCTGCGATAGCGGGCATTATCTCCGGCAAAAAGGTGGTTTTCATGCGCTTCATTGCCGAATGCCTGAACCACGCGAACCCCGCCGAGCGCCTCTTCCAGCCGCACGTTGAAATCTCCGACACGGGAATAGATCGCCTGCCATGCCCGGGTCATTCGTCCGCCGAACACCACCAGAATCGCCACCATCGCGGGCACGATCAGCGCGACGATCAGCGCGAGTTGCGGATTGATCCAGAACATCATCAGGAACGCGCCGATAAAGGTCATCACCGCGATGAAAGCGTCCTCGGGGCCGTGATGCGCGACTTCTCCGATTTCCTCAAGATCACGGGTGACTCGGGCAACCAGTTTTCCGGTACGGGCGCGGTCATACCAACGCCATGACAGCCGTGTCAGGTGATCGAATGCACGGGAGCGCATCTCGGTCTCGATATTGATGCCAAGCTTATGGCCCCAATAGGTCACGATGATCAGCAACCCGGCATTGACGGCATAAAGAACCAGCAACCCGGCTGCTGCGAGCAGGGTCAGGCCCCAGTCGCCGCGCGGAAGCAGATGATCGATGAATCCCGTGATTGCCAGCGGGAAGGCCAGTTCAAGCAGGCCGGAAAGGACCGCGCAGCCGAAATCGATCCAGAAAAGCCGACGATGCGGGCGGTAATATGTAAAAAACTCGCGAAGCATAGTTGCTGTTTATCGCCGGGCATCGGGTAAGGGAACGGTCTGGCCGCTTGCGGGACATGGTTTCGCTGTTTTTCGATCTTGGAGGATAAGCCATGTGTGAATCCTGCAGGAGACGACTGTCATCATTCTTGCAGCCTTCGATTCCGGATCCAGACTGTTTCAGTATAGGCGTTAGCTGTCGCCCGTTAATTCGGATCGAATAGCCGCCGCGACCGTCCAAATCCGCAAGCTCATAAAAATAAACTAAATTGTCTGCCATCAAGTTTCACAAAATCATGGCTTTACGCAAGGTAAAGAGCTATTCTGTTCTTCATTCGGAGGACATCTTGCAATCCAGTATTCGCCATTTACGCATGTTCCAGCATCTTGCGGCCACCCATTCGGTGACCCGCACGGCTGAGCTGTGTCATGTCTCGCAACCTGCCGTCACGCAAGCGATGAACAAGCTTGAGCAAGAGGCGGGCATAGCACTGCTGGAAAGAACCTCTCAGGGAATTTTTCTGACAAGGGCTGGTGATATCGTTGCCCGGCGGACCGAGCGTGCTCTGTCTCATCTGGATGCCGCCATGTCGGATATGGCGCGTAATATCAAGTTTCAGGCGACCCGGCCGCAGCTAACGGCGCTGATCGCCGTGACCGAGACGGAAAATTTCACGCTGGCCGCCCGCAAGCTGGGATTGGCGCAGCCGACCGTTCACCGCTCGACCAGCCTGCTGGAACAATCTGCCGGAATGCGTTTCTTTGAACGCACGGCGCATGGCCTCATCGCAACACGCGCTGCGCGGCAACTTGCCCATGCGGCGCGGCTGGCTTTTTCCGAGATAGATCAGGCCGCTGCCGAGCTTTCCGCAATGGCAGGCGGCGCGCGGGGACGTATCGTCATCGGTGCGCTGCCCTTGTCTCAGGCAAGCCTGCTGCCCGAAACCATGCTGCGTTTCCGTTCCTCCCAGCCCGATTTTGAGTTTGAAGTCGTGGATGGATGCTACGATGAGTTGCTGTCGGGGCTCCGGCGAGGCGAAATCGACGTGCTGATCGGCGCATTGCGGCCCGCGGCTGCTACTGACGATATTCAGCAAGAGCGCCTGTTCGACGATTCTGTCGTGATCGTCTCGCGAAAAGACCACCCCATCCTGTCGCGCAATGGCGTCAGCCCCGAGGAACTAGCAGATTATCCTTGGGTCGTGCCGCGCCGGGGAACGCAGATCTGGTCCAATCTGGAACCCATTCTCTGCGAGGATCGTGAACAGAAGGCGATCGTGACCTCCTCGGCTACTCTGCTGCGCGAACTGCTTCGGGGAAGCGATCATCTTGGCGCATTATCTCGGCTTCAGGCTGAGGCAGAGGCGAAAGTCGAAGCGCTTGCAATCGTCCCCATCGACATACCTGATTCCAACCGTCCCGTTGGCCTTACGATCCGCACGGGATGGCAGCCGACAGGCGCTCAGCAGGAGTTTCTGGATATGTTGCGTCAAACATCGGTAAGCGTCGTCTGACGCTTCCGCCGATGCGGCTGGCATATTGCCGGGGCTATCAAGACGAACCTCATCTTTCCCGTATCCTCGCCGGAGATTGGCCTAGGATTCCATAATGCGCTATCAACATCTTATGGCGCTGAAGGAACAGGCGGGGAGGATCAGGATGAGTCACGAAATACCTCCGGGCCAGAAATATGATTTCATTATCGTTGGGGCCGGGACGGCGGGCTGTGTGCTGGCAAATCGGCTGAGTGCTGATCCGAAGAAACAGGTCCTGCTGCTGGAAGCTGGCGGTTCGGATAATTACCGCTGGATACATATCCCCGTCGGATATCTCTATTGCATCGGCAATCCCCGAACCGACTGGATGATGCGCACGGCTGCTGAGCCGGGGCTGAACGGGCGCAGCCTGACCTATCCGCGGGGTAAGGTGCTGGGTGGGTGCAGCTCTGTCAATGGCATGATCTATATGCGCGGGCAGTCGACCGATTATGATCTCTGGCGTCAATTGGGAAATCCCGGATGGGCCTGGAAGGATGTTCTGCCCTATTTCCTGAAATCCGAGGATTATCACGGTGGGAAAAGCGATCTGCATGGCGCGGGCGGAGAGTGGAAGGTGTCGCGCCAGAAGCTTGAATGGGAAATTCTTCGCGCGGTGCAGCAGGGCGCAACCGAATTCGGCATCCATCCTCGTGCCGATTTCAACGATGGGAATAATGAAGGTTCCGGCTTCTTCGAGGTGAACCAGAAAAACGGCGTGCGGTGGAATACTGCCAAGGGCTTTCTGCGTCCGGCGATGAAGCGGCCAAATCTGCGGGTTCTGACCCATGCCCCGACCGATGCACTGATTCTGGAAGGCAAGCGGGTCAGCGGCGTCCGTTTTCGTCATAAGGACAGGCTGCACGAGGCTTTCGCCGGTGAGGTCCTGCTGACTGCCGGCGCGATCAACTCGCCCAAATTGCTTGAGCATTCGGGCATCGGAAACCCGGATCTGCTGACGGGGCTGGGGATCAAGGTTCAGCATGCGCTTCCCTCGGTCGGAGAGAATTTGCAGGATCATCTGCAATTGCGCACGATTTTCAGGGTGCGCAACACGCTTACGCTGAACACTCTGGCCAATTCGCTGATGGGAAAAGCCAGAATGGCGGCGCAATATGCGCTGAACCGAGGCGGCCCGCTTTCGATGGCACCCAGCCAGTTCGGCATGTTCACGAAATCCGATCCTGCGCTGGACATGCCCGATCTGGAATATCATGTGCAGCCGCTCTCGACGGATAAGCTGGGTGATCCGCTGCATGGTTTTCCTGCCGTTACGGTCTCGGTCTGCAATTTGCGCCCGGAAAGTCGGGGAAGCTGTCATATCACCACCCCCGAGCCGGACGAACAGCCCGAGATACGGCTGAATTATCTTTCGGCAGAGGCGGATAAGCGCATCGCCGTGACCTCGATCCGGCAGGCTCGAGAGATCATGACCGCCGAGGCACTGAAACCCTATTCGCCCGAGGAAATTCTGCCCGGCCCGGAGATCCAAAGCGATGCCGATCTGCTGGAACAGGCCGGCAATATCGGCACGACGATTTTCCATCCGGTCGGCACATGCCGAATGGGCAGCGACGATCAGGCCGTTGTTGATCCGATGCTGCGTGTGAAAGGGTTGCACGGGTTGCGGGTCGTCGACGCCTCGATTATGCCGAGGATCGTGTCGGGGAATACGGCATCCCCGGTGGTGATGATTGCCGAAAAAGCTGCGGATATGATATTGAGCGGGTCCTGAGCTGCGGAACTGCTCAGCGTTTGGGATCGGTATAGTCGTGAACTTGTCCGCGCCAATCGGTAATCCTCCAATGCCCGTCGCTGGTCGGAATAACGGCGTTTGAATCCAGCGGCACTTTCCCAAATCCTCCGGGCAGATCCAGCACATAGCTTGGGATAGCGATCCCCGAGAGGTGGCCGCGAAGCGACGCGATAATGTCCAGCCCTTCGCGGATCGTCGTGCGGAAATGACTTGTGCCCCGCGCGAGATCGCAATGGTGCAGATAATACGGGGTCACTCTCAGCGCGGTGAGATCGCGGAACAGCCTCGCCAAAATACCGGCATCGTCATTCACGCCCCGAAGCAGCACGGATTGTGACAAAAGCGGAATGCCGTGATCGGCGAGACGGCTGATTGCCTCGCGGGCCGAAGCGGTCAGTTCATCGGGGTGATTGGTGTGAATGACCAGAAATACCGCGGCCCGGACGCAGCGCAATGCGGGCAGTAAACCGGCAATCCGGTCCGGCGTGACAACCGGCACGCGGCTGTGCAGACGCAGAATCTCGATATGCGGGATGGCGTCCAGACGCTGCATGATCTCAGTCAACCGGCGCGGCGACAATGTCAGAGGGTCGCCGCCGGTCAGAATGATCTCGCGCAGCTGAGGCGTCCGCGCGATGTAATCAAGTGCTGCGTCCAACTGATCCGCTGGCAGGGGACCCGCAGCGCCGACGACCTCACGGCGGAAGCAAAAGCGGCAGTAAACGTCGCAGGTCTGCGTCACATGCAGGATGGCGCGGTCTGGATAGCGATGCGTCAGGCCGGACGCGGGGCTGTGAACCGTGTCGCCGATCGGATCGGCAAGCTCTTCGGGGCGAGTCAGAAGCTCGCGCTTGTCGGGAACGAATTGCGCCGCGATGCCGGTTGCGGGTTGTTGCATCTCGGGTGTGATCCGGATGCGGAATTCCTTTGTCACGGCATGAAGCATATCCGCCTCTGCCGGATCGGCGAAGCCAGCCTCGACCAGTTCAGGGACCGAGGTTACTGCCTTGCTGGGCCGTGTCACGTCTGAACTTTCCAGCGCCACCTGACCTAATTCAGCGTCGCCTGAAGCGGATAATACCCGTCCTCGAACTCTCCGAACAAATCCATCAATTCGGGATGTTCGACCGGTTCGCCCGACTGATCGGCAACCAGATTCTGCTCGGACACATAGGCGACGTAATAGGTCGCCTCGGTTTCCGCATAGAGATGATAATAGGGCTGATCCTTTTCGGGCCGTGCATCTTCGGGAATGGACTGATACCATTCTTCCGAGTTGGCGAATTCAGGGTCGATATCGAACACCACCCCGCGAAAAGGATGCGAACGGTGACGCACCACCTGGCCAATCATATATTTCGCGGTTCGCGCTTCCATAGAAACCTCTGTAGAATTGAAGCGTTTTACGCGCTTTGAGAACATCTGTCCATAAACAGGTCAAGCTTGCCGACAGGCTATGCGCAAAAGTGATCGGTGAAGCAAGATTGTTCCGTATCGGCCTGCCGCTGAACCCGCCAGCTTAAATCCGGGCGGGTTCAGACGCTGGTCAGGCGGTCATGCGCCTTGCGGAGCGGTAACCTCACGGTCATTCCCGTCCTCGACGATCTCGCGGGCATCTTCCTCATCATCGTCCTCCAGTTCCGGAGGTGCTTCGCCGGCAAGGAAATTTCCCAGCTTTTCCAGCCCCGGAATATGGTCGGCAAGAACCTTAAGAACGACCAGCATCGGGACGGCCACGACCATACCCAGTACCGACCACAGCCACGCCCACAGCGCCACGGTAATGAACACGACCACCGTGTTAAGCTGCAATCGGCGCGACACGAAATAGGGCGTGATCAACTGCCCTTCCAGTGAGGTAAACCCAAGATAGGTCGCCGCGACCAGCATCGGCGTATAGATATCGTCGAAACTTATCAGCGCGATGATGAAGGACACAGCCACCCCCGTCACCGCACCCAGATAGGGGATAAAGTTCAGGATAAATGCTGCAACGCCCCACAGCAGAGGCTGCGGCATCTCCCATATCCACATGGCTAGCCCGATACAGATCGCCAGCCCCGCATTGATCAGAGTGATCGCACCCAGATATGAGCCAAGAGCGGCCTCGATTTCTCGCAACGCCTCATAGGCGGCGCGTTTCTCGCGCAGTGAATCGAAGCTCTGCACGATTTTCAGGTAAAGCAGGTCTCCTGAGGCGAGTAAAAAGAACAATAAAAACAATGTAAAAACGATTTGACCGGCAACCGATGGCCCCGCAGAAGCGAGGGTCTCAAGTGTCGAGGCGTCCTCGGTATCGACGCTGACGCGGATTTCCTGATCACCGGTCTGCTCGGCGGTCGCGGTTACGACGCTGCTGGCAGCGCCTGTCGCTTCTTCGGGCAGGGAAATACCCGGCGCAGGAGGCTCTTGGATAGGCTCGCTTTCTTCCTCATCGCCGCCATTCGTGACGCTGTCGATCTTGGCCGCGACCTCTTCAAGCGGGCGGACGCTTTCACGAAGCGATTCGAAACGCTCTTCCAGCCGTTGGGTGATTTGCGGGCTGTCCTCGACGATATCACTGATCGGACCGGACACGAAAAAGCCAAGCCCGCCGACAAGGGCAACCATCCCGATGGTGACGATTGCGGCCGAGATTCCAGCGCCGATGCCGATCTTCCCCATCAGCCGCCGGAACGGCACGAAGACGAAAAACAGCAGGATCGCCAGCGTAACCGGCATCAGAAACGCAGCGGCCGAGGTGATGAAGTTGAACAGCAAAATCAGGAAAATCCCGACAATGGCCCATCCCGGTACGCCGCGCGGCTTTTCCGTTTCCCTGTCGATTACCGGAAAGCGATGCTGGGCCGTATAGCGCGGCTTGGGGGCCATAGATATCTCCGTTCTGTCCGTAAGATGGTCCGACATAACGCAGAACGCGGCGCGGGAGGTTCCACGCCGCGTTCTTTATTCCGCATATTTTTTGTTAATCCTCAGGCGGATGCGTCTCAGATCGGGTTATCACCGCGAGAGTCGATCACCCGCGACGGAAGCCCCATCTCACCCAGCAATTCAAGGAAGGGTCGCGCAGGTAGGTCCTCGATATTTGCCATGCGCTTCACATCCCAGTCGCCGCGGGCGATCAGGATTGCGGCGGCGACGGGCGGAACACCGGCCGTATAGCTGATGCCCTGACTGCCGACCTCGGTGTAGGCATCTTTGTGATCGGCGACGTTATAGATGAAGACCTCGCCTTCCATGCCGTCTTTGCGCCCCTTCACCAGATCGCCGATGCAGGTCTTGCCGGTATAGTCCGGGGCGAGGCTGGACGGGTCCGGCAGCACCGCCTTGACCAGTTTCAGCGGCACGACTTCCTGACCTTCGGCGGTGGTCACGGGCTGTTCGGACAGAAGGCCCAGAGAGTTCAGCACGGTAAATACGTTGATGTAATGCTCACCGAAGCCCATCCAGAAGCGCACATCCGCGCCGCTGTAACGCGCGGAAAGACTGTGCACCTCATCATGGCCGGACATATAGGCGGTCTGCTTGCCCACCACGGGCAGATCCCATTCCCGACCGACCTCGAACATCTTGTTTTCCTGCCAGGCGCCGTTTTGCCAGGAATAAACCGTGCCGGTAAACTCGCGGAAATTGATCTCAGGGTCGAAATTGGTCGCGAAATAGCGACCGTGGCTGCCTGCATTGATATCGACGATGTCGATCGAGGTGATTTCGTCGAAATACTCATCCTCGGCCAGCCGTGCATAGGCATTGACCACGCCCGGATCGAACCCTGCGCCCAGAATGGCGGTCATTCCGGCCTTTTCTACAGCCTCGCGCCGTTTCCATTCGTAATTGCCGTACCAAGGCGGCGTTTCGCAGATCTTGTCCGGTTCTTCATGGATCGCGGTGTCGATATAGGCGCATTTCGTGTCGATACAGGCCTGAAGGACGGTCATGTTAATGAAGGCAGAGCCAACATTGATGCAGATCCCGGCTTCGGTCTGCCGGATCAACTCGGCCACGGCCTGGCAGTTCATGCCGTCAACCTCATGCGTGGCGAAGGGCATATCATGCCCTTTTTCGCGCAAGGAGGCGACAATCGCATCGGCCTTGGATTTCGTGCGTGAAGCGATATGCAGATCGCCGAATTCCGCAGCCCATTGCGCAACCTTATGCGCGGTGACATTCGCGACGCCTCCGGCGCCGATGATGAGAACGTTCTTCTTCAACATTTCCCCCTTCGGTGTCAGGACAGGCTGTCCCGATAATCGTCATAAGTGAAGTCGCGGACCAGCCGTATCGTTCCGTTTTCTTCCCGGATCGCAATGGCAGGCATGTTCACCCCGTTGAACCAGTTTTTCTTGACCATCGTATAGCCTGCGGCATCCGCGATGCTGATCCGGTCCCCGATCTTCAGCGGGTGCTCGAACTGGGCGTCTCCGAAAATATCGCCGGCGAGGCAGGTCTTGCCCGCGATCTGATAGGGATGGCCGCCCTGCATCGGCAGCTTCGCCGTTTCACGATAGATCAGAAGATCCAGCATATGCGCCTCGATACTGGAATCGACGATGGCCACTTTCTTGCCGTTATCGATGATGTCCAGCACCGACACTTCCAGCGTCGCGGTTCCGGTGATGCTAGCTTCACCCGGTTCAAGGAAAATCTGCGCCCCCATCCGGTCGCTGAACGCCTTCAGCCGGTCGGCAAGCTTTTCCAGCGGATAACCCTCGCCGGTGAAATGGATACCACCGCCAAGCGAGATCCAGTCGAGTTGCTTGAGGAAATCGCCGAATTCGGCTTCGATCCGGTCCAACTGAGCAGAAAACAGATCGAAATCGCCATTTTCGCAATTATAGTGAATCATCACGCCGCTGATCCGGTCGCCTGCCTGCCGAAGCCGCTCCATATCCCATTCCCCCAGACGAGAGAAAGGCCGCGCCGGATCGGCAAGATCGAAGCCAGAGGTTGAAAAGCGTGGATTCAGCCGCAAACCGCAGGCGATCCCGCTGGCCTTGTCCGCAAATCTGTCCAGCTGGCTCAGCGAGTTGAAGATGATCTTGTCGGCATAGCCGATGGCTTCGTCGATTTCGTGATCGGACCAGGCGACCGAGTAGGCATGGGTTTCCTTGCCGAATTTTTCACGCCCGAGGCGCAGTTCGAACAGGGAAGAAGAGGTCGTGCCATCCATATAGTCGCGCATCGAATCGAAAACCGACCATGTGGCGAAGCATTTAAGCGCAAGAAGCGCCTTGGCACCGGATGCCTCGCGCAGTTTGGCAACGATTTCCATGTTGCGGCGCAGAGCGGCAATATCCATCAGGTAATATGGCGTCTCGAGCATTCGGCGTCCCCCTGCGAGTGAAGGCGAGGATATAGACCTCGTTAACCTGTTTCGCAAGGAAGCGTGACGATGATGCGACGCGGCTCATCCCGGATCTACCGCGTTCATCGGCACGGTGAAGGCGACGAAGTTCCGGTCGTTTTCGCGGAAATAGGCCAGAGACTGCGTCAGATGCCCGATAAGGAACCAGCCGAACCCGCCTTCCGGGAAACTGCTGGGTTCAGGCGCTTTCGATGACAGGCAGACATGCGGAAGCAGGCCGCCATCATCGCTGACCGAGCAGGCCAAACCGTCATTCTGGGCCACTACGCTGAGATGCACCAGCGGCGCCTGTCCCGGGCAGCCCGCGCTGCCATGCTGGACAACATTATTCAGCAATTCCGCCAGAACCAGCTCTGCCCGGCCAATCAGGTCCCCGGATACATGCGGCCCGATGCGCTCGGTCATTTCCACCAGCAGCCCCCGAACCAGCTCCGGCGTCGCCAGAAAGCTGCGCGAGAATACGAAGATCTGACCGGAGGCGGATTTGCTTTGCCCCGAATTGCTGGCGTTGCGACCGGCGATCATGCTGCACCGCTTTCGTCGGTTGGGATAATGTCGAAAATCTGATCCATCCGGGTCAGGCGGAACACCCGATCGACATTGGCCGTCAGCCCCCGCAAATACATCCGCCGCCCATTCGGCAGCGCCTTGCGCAATGCGATGACCGCGCCCAGGCCCGAACTGTCCAGAAACTCGACCGCAGACAGATCCAGCACCAGATCGCCCCCCTCAGAGGCGACATGCGGCCGGACCGTATCCTTGAACTGACCCGCAATTGCCGCGTCCAGCCGTTTTTCGGCCATGCAGATCACGATCTGTCCGGATTCGTCATGTATCTTCACGTCCATATCGGCCTCGCTTCTGTCTGCCTTTTGGCATCCCTAGCGTGTAAAACTTACCAGCGGGTGAACAGGGAAAGTGACTCGATGAAGGACGACGCAAAGACCGCGCCCGGTTTCGCAGAGCGCCGGACCCGGATGGGACAGATTCGCTGTCGCCTTCAGGGCGGCCTGCTGAAAGCGACCGGAATTCCCTATGCGCAGGCGGGGCGGTGGGAATATCCGCGTGAGGTGGCGGCAGCCCCGGTCAATGCGACAAGCTGGTCCCCCGCATGTCCGCAACTGCCTATAGCCCGGCTCGATGCCGCGCTTCCGACGGCGTTTGACAGGCTCGGTTTCGATGAAAATTGTCTGAATCTTTCCGTCACAGCGCCTGAACAGGCAGAGGGCCTGCCGGTCATGGTCTGGATGCATGGCGGCAGCTATGAGGCAGGTGCGGGAGATATGGCTGTTTTCGACCCCTCGGCGCTCGTGTCCGAACAGCGCGTCGTGGTGGTTTCGGTGACATATCGGCTGGGTCTGTTGGGCTGGCTTTCCGGTGCGGGGCGGCCAGCCAATCTTGGTGCGTTCGACGTGATCGCGGCACTACGTTGGGTCTCACGCAACATTGCAGCATTTGGCGGCGATCCGGGGCGGGTTGTACTGTTCGGGCAGTCCTCCGGCGGTGATCTTGCCGCGCGGCTGATGCTGACCGAACATGCGGGGCGTCTGTTCCAAGCCGCGATTATCCAGAGCGCACCGCTGAACCTTCCCCTGCGATCACGACGGATGCGGAATGCGATGCGCCGGGCCGCGGGGATATTGACCTCCGGCATGCCCATATCCGAGATCCTCGCCCGGCAGCACGCTGTCCGAAAGGCAGCACAAAGATACGGACTGTCAGGCCTGATGCCGTTCGGCCCGGAATTCGGAGAGGCCCCTTTCCCGGCTGAAAGCGACCTGAGACAAGCCTGGGACCGTATCGCGCAGGATCTGCCCATCATGATCGGTCATACGCAGGATGAAGCCGGACTGTTCATGCCGCCTTCCTCTGATTTGGCGGGCCGGATGCTCGATCCGGTGCGCCGCGTTGCGGTACGCTCTTTGACGTCGCATATTTACGGTCGCCCCGCTCGGAACTTCGCCCGGCGATATCGGCAGGCCGGGGGAAAGGCCACCTCATTCTTGACTGAGTGGGGGCCGGGCGCGTTCGGGCGGGCGCATCTGTCTGAGCTGCCGCTGCTTTTTCCGGCCCTGGACTGGATAGGAACGCCGCTTCTGCCGCCCGGCATGTCATTGGATGAACTGACACGGATCGGTGCACCGCTGCGCAAGCTTTGGGCTGATTTCGCGCGTGGGGAAAATGTCGGCAGCGATCTGCCGGGCGTGATCCGTTTCCTGCCGCAGGGCTGAACAGAGGCCCATAAACGAAGAAACCCGCACCGAGGCGCGGGTTTCCGGATTATCCCTGAAGCAGGGGCTTATGCAGCCGCTTTCGCCTTTTCGACGATGGCGCCGAAGGCTTCGGGCTCATGCACGGCCAGATCGGCCAGCACTTTGCGGTCTACCTCGATGCCTGCTTTGGTCAAAGCGCTGATGAAGCGCGAATAGGTCATGTCGGCATCAATCGCGCGGACAGCCGCATTGATCCGCTGAATCCACAGCGAGCGGAAATTGCGCTTGCGGTTCTTGCGGTCGCGGGTGGCGTATTGATTGGCCTTGTCAACGGCCTGAGTCGCGGTGCGGAAATTGCGCGAGCGGTTGCCGTAATAGCCCTTCGCCTGATCCATCACCTTCTTGTGACGGGCGTGGGTCACCTTGCCGGATTTAACGCGTGCCATATCTCAGTTCTCCGATCAGCGGTTATAGGGCATGTATTTCTTGACGATCTTGGCATCCGCGTCGCACAGGACGGTGGTGCCGCGCGCATCGCGAATGAACTTCGTCGTGCGCTTGATCATGCCGTGGCGTTTACCGGCCTGAGCCGATTTCACCTTGCCAGAGGCCGTCGTGGAGAACCGCTTTTTGGCGGCTGCTTTGGTCTTCATCTTCGGCATTTTACACTCCTTGTCAGAGGTTTACGCGCGACTCGGCAATGCCATTTCGGCCGGCCGCGCGGGATTGAAGCCGCCCCTATACGGGGAAGCGCATCGAAATGCAAGCAGGATCAGCCGGTCACCCGTCCCCATGCGGCACCGATCTGATCGACGCTGACGATGCCCGGCTGCATCCATGCGGCCAGGCCGGTCAGCAAGATGCCGGCGACCAGAAGAATGGCCGCGATACGCGGCGCACGGGTTTGCAGCACCGCAATAATCGCGGCGACAACGGAAAACACGCAAAGTGCAACGCCCAGAAGGAAAAGGAAGTCAGCCATAAATCAGCCCTTTGGTTGTTCAGGGGGTGATTTACTCTGCATCCGAACGTTTGAGCAAGTTTTCGTCGCAGGTTGCCACACGCAGGATATTCGTCGTGCCTGCGACATTGAACGGAACGCCTGCCGTGATGACGACCTGCTGCGTTTCATCAGCGAATCCGGCCTCGCGGGCGACGCGGACGCTGCTGATAACCGCCTCGCGGAACCGGTGCAGCGGCTGGGTCGCCACGCAATGCGTTCCCCATGTCAGGCAGAGACGGCGCAGCACGGACGAGATCGGCGACAGCGCCAGAATAGGCACGCGCGGGCGCTCGCGGGCGACGAGGGTCACGGTCGTGCCAGATTGGGTATGTGCGCATATGGCGGCGATATCCGTCGTTTCGGCGATTTCACGC
This sequence comes from Paracoccus aerodenitrificans, assembly GCF_027913215.1. GTDB lineage: Bacteria > Pseudomonadota > Alphaproteobacteria > Rhodobacterales > Rhodobacteraceae > Paracoccus > Paracoccus aerodenitrificans. The sequence continues at coordinate 2,079,273 of NZ_CP115784.1, read as the reverse complement.
GCGGCGGCGACGATGCCGTCAGCGACGATCTTACGGTCTGCCTTGCGCGATGCCTCGATCACCTCGCGATAGGTCGGGTCGGTTTCCACCGAGCGGGCGACATGATCCATCGTGGTCACGGCCTCGACCGGATACGCCCCGGCGGCGGATTCGGCGGAAAGCATCACCGCATCCGCGCCCTCATAGATGGCGTTTGCCACGTCGGAGACCTCGGCGCGGGTCGGCATCGGGCTTTCGATCATCGATTCCAGCATCTGGGTCGCGACAATCACCGGCTTCGCCGCAGCCCGGCATTTCCGCACAAGCTGCTTCTGGATCGGCGGGACCGACTGAACCGGCAATTCGACGCCAAGATCGCCACGCGCAACCATGATCCCATCCGAGACTTTCAGGATTTCGTCGAAGGCCCGGACAGCCGAAGGTTTCTCGATCTTCGACAGAACAGCCGCGCGGCCTTTTGCAAGGCGGCGAGCCTCCAGCACGTCTTCGGCCCGCTGGACGAAGGACAGCGCAAGCCAATCTACCCCCAGTTCGCAGGCAAATTCCAGATCGTTGCGGTCTTTCTCGGACAATGCTGCGAGGGGCAGCACGACATCCGGGACATTCACACCCTTGCGGTTCGAGATCGTGCCGCCGATCGTCACCACGCAATTGGCGTGGTAATTGTCGCATTCCTCGACCTTCAGGCGGATCTTGCCGTCATTGACCAGTAGTTCCGACCCCGGTTCGAGCGCCTCGAAGATTTCGGGATGAGGAAGCTGGACGCGGGATGCGTCGCCCTCTGTCTCGTCGAGATCGAAACGGAATTTCTGCCCTTCGGCGAGATCATGTTCGCCTGCTGCAAAGACCCCGACCCGCAGTTTTGGGCCCTGCAAATCGGCCAGAATGGCAATCGGGCGGCCTGTATCCTGCTCGATCCGGCGAATCGCGTCATAGCGCGCCTTGTGGTCGGCATGATCGCCGTGGCTCATATTCAGCCGGAACACATCGGCCCCGGCCTCGAAAAGGGCGCGGATCATGTCGTAGTCAGAGGATGAGGGACCAAGCGTCGCGACGATCTTGATATTGCGGTGGCGTCTCATGCAAATCCTCCAGGAATGTTTCCGCTATCATGAAGGAAAGCGCCGCCGCCGACAACTGGCAGTACGTGAAGAATTCACGTAAATGGCGTGTATGAAAGATGACATGACGATCCGGGAAGATGCGTTCTGGGCCGAGGATGCGGGCCGGGACAGCCGCTGGCTGATCACTTGCGATCACGCCACCAACCGCGTACCTGACTGGGTCGGTGGCGGCGATCTGGGCATTGCGGCGGCGGATATGGCGCGGCATATCGCCTATGATATCGGCGCGGCTGGGGTGGCTCGGCATCTGGGTGCCAGAATGAATGCGCCGGCGATCGGTTCTGATTTTTCGCGGCTGGTGATCGATCCGAACCGGGGCGAGGACGACCCGACTCTGTTGATGCGGCTCTATGACGGTACGGTGATTCCAGCCAACCGAGATGCGGACAAGGCCGAGAAAGAGCGTCGGCTGAAGCTTCTCTACCGGCCCTATCACGACGCGCTTGAGCGGGCGGCAGCCGCGATTCCCGACCGGGCGATCTGCGCGATTCACAGCTTTACCCCGCAATTGCGCGGACGCCCCCCGCGCCCTTGGTCGGTTGCCGTGCTGTATTCCCATCATGATGAGCGTCTTGCCCCTCTGCTGATCGAACGCTGCCGCGCGGAAGGTTGGGTCACGGGCGATAATGAGCCCTATAGCGGTCATCTGGCAGGCGACTCGATTGATCGTCACGCGCTTGCGCATGGCCGTCCGAATGTTCTGATCGAGATCCGCAACGATCTGATCGAGGATGAGACCGGGCAGGCGGAATGGGCCGGGCGGCTTGCGACGGTACTTGACGGGCTGCTGGAGCAGGCCGGGCTTTAGAAAGCCGCCCCGGATCATCTGCCGCCGAATATCGGGCGGATCGGCGGGTGCGGCCTCAGCCCCGCCGGAACGGGCCCCAGTCACGCAGGAACTCGATTTCCTCCCCGACCGCTTCGCGCTCTCGCAGAAGGTAATCCTCCAGAGCGCGGCGGAAACCGGGATCGGCCACCCAGTGCAGCGAATAGGTCTCTGTCGGAAGATACCCGCGAGCCAGCTTGTGTTCGCCCTGTGCGCCCGCTTCGACCCGGGACAGCCCGTGTTCTATCGCGTAATCGATGGCCTGATGATAGCACATCTCGAAATGCAGGAAGGCATGTTCCTCGACCGCGCCCCAATAGCGGCCATAGATCGCATCGGGTCCGACCAGATTCAGCGCACCGGCAACCGGCACTCCGTCACGCTCTGCCAGAACCAGTAGCGCATCGTCGCGCATCGTCTCATGCAGCCTGTCGAAGAAATTGCGGGTCAGATACGGGCGGCCCCATTTCCGTGCGCCCGTATCCTGATAGAAGGCCCAGAATGCGTCCCAATGCCCGGGCTGGATCTCATCGCCCTGAAGTCGAAGAATCCGCCCGCCGAATTCCTGGGCGCGAGAGCGTTCCTTGCGCAGATTCTTGCGCTTTCGCGATGAAAGGCGGGACAGGAAATCCTCGTAATCCGCGTAATCTTCATTCACCCAATGGAATTGCTGGGTCGTGCGCGGCAGGAAGCCTGCGTTCTGTCCAAGCCTTGCCTCTGCCTCGGTGCAGAACGTGACATGAGCACCTGACAGCCCGTTCTGGGTGCAAAACTGCGCCATTGCGTTCAGAAGCCCGGTCTGCACGGCGGGGTCGTTTGCGATCAGTCTCGGGCCGGTGACCGGAGTGAACGGGACGGCACATTGCAGCTTGGGATAATACTGGCCGCCCGCGCGTTCGAGCGCGTCGGCCCATGCATGATCGAAGATATATTCGCCCTGACTATGCAGCTTGATATAGCAAGGAGCCACGCCGAGCAGGCTGTCCTCGTCCCGTGCCGCGAGATGTGCGGGAACCCATCCGGTCTGGCCTCCGACCGACGCGGAATCCTCAAGAGCGGCAAGGAAGCGATGTGTGGTGAAGGGATTCCGCCCGGCGCCGGTGGCATCCCATTCAGCCGCCGGGATTTCTGCGATGGCCTGATGGACGGTGACTGTCAGGCTCATGAAAACAGGCTCAGGACAAATGGCGCGATAATAGCAGTCAGCACGGCGTTCAGCCCCATGCCGATGCCGGCGAAGGCTCCGGCGGTTTCATTGACCTGAAAGGCGCGGGCCGTGCCGATCCCATGTGCCGCGACACCGATTGCGAAACCACGCGCCCGCCAGTCCCTGACTTTCAGCGCATTCAGCAGAGGGGTCACGACAATCGCCCCGAAAATACCGGTCAGAAGCACAAGCGCTGCGGTCAAGGTGGGCTGTCCTCCGATCCGCTCGGCGATACCGATGGCGACCGGGGCGGTGGTGGATTTCGGAGCCAGCGAGGCAAGCAAGACCTCGTTCAGCCCGAACAGTTCGCCAATCGCAAGCGCCGAGACGATGGCGGTCACGGACCCGACCACAAGCGATGCGATCACCGGAAGAAGCGCCCGCCGGACCCGTTTGAGATTATCGTAAAGCGGCAGCGCAAGACAGACAGTTGCCGGACCCAGCATGAAATGAACGAATTGCGCACCTTCGAAATAGGTCTGATAGGAGGTCCCGCTGAGCATGATCACCGTTGCAAGAATGATCACCGCGATCAGAACCGGGTTGGCGACGCTGTTGCGTCCCGCCAGCCGGAACAGCGCATCCCCCACCCAATACGCCGCCAGAGTCGCCGTCAGCCAAAGCAGCGGCTGGCTGGCAAGATAGGACCAGATCAGCGCCGGATCAGTCATCGGGCGTTCCGATCAGCCGCGCAACCGCGGCGAATGTCAGCGCCCCGGCGGCAATGGCAAGAACGGTGGAAACGGCAAGCGCAATGCCGATGCCGATCCCGTGCTGCGCGATTGTCGGCATATGGGTGACGACGCCCACTCCGGCGGGAACGAAAAACAGCGAAAGATGGGACAGCAGGGACTGCGCGACCGGTCTCAGACGCTGCACAAGGGCAGGGCTGGCGCTGCAGGCGAACACAAGCAGCACCAGCCCGACCACCGGACCGGGCAAAGGCAGGTTCAGGCCGCGCGAGGCGACCTCTCCGACAAGCTGAAAACAGAGGATCAGAGTCAATGCAGGGATCATATCGCGAAGTTATGCAGCTTTGCTTCCGGTTGCCAGAGGCAGAGCCATTCCCACTTCGGCAAGCAGCCATGCAAGCGGCGATCCTGTCCGATCCGGTTGCCTGTCGCTGTGTGGTATGAGGCGCGGCCTGACAGTCGCGCCAAAAAATCTTGATTATCGCCCAACAAATTGTGGATATCTTGCCTGTTATCCCCATATGTTGCGGTTTTGATTTGACTTCACGCGGCGCGATCTGAACAATCTCCGGCACCAGAACCGATTCCGGGAATGCACGCGTGAAATTCGACCGCCTCAGGCTGAATGGCTTCAAATCCTTTGTCGATCCGACCGACCTGATCATCCGGGAAGGTCTGACCGGGGTGGTTGGACCGAATGGCTGTGGCAAATCGAATCTGCTGGAGGCTCTGCGGTGGGTCATGGGCGAAAACCGTCCAAGCGCCATGCGCGGCGGCGGGATGGAGGATGTGATCTTCGCGGGCACCTCGCGGCGGGGTGCGCGTGGTCATGCCGAGGTGACGCTGACCATCGATAACCGCGAAAGGCTTGCTCCGGCGACGGTAAACGATGCGGATGGAATCGACATCGTACGGCGGATCACGCGCGATGCCGGCTCTGCCTATAAGATCAACGGCAAGGAAGCGCGGGCGCGGGATGTGCAGATGCTGTTTGCGGATGCCTCGACAGGGGCGCATTCGCCTGCGCTTGTGCGGCAGGGGCAGATCTCCGAGCTGATCAACGCCAAACCCAAATCGCGGCGACGGATTCTTGAGGAAGCAGCCGGGATTTCAGGCCTCTATGCCCGCCGCCATGAGGCCGAGCTGAAGCTGAATGGTGCTGAGAGCAATCTGACACGCGTAGATGATACGCTCGATCAGCTTGCCACCCAGGCAGCGTCGCTGACACGTCAGGCGCGGGCAGCGGCGAAATATCGTGAGATCGGAGCGGCGCTGCGTCAGGCCGAGGGCGTGTTGCTGTATCGGCGTTGGGCCGAGGCCGAAGAGTCGCGTGTGGCGGCGGCAGAGGCGCTGCGCGAGGCGATGAAAACAGCGGCGGAAACCGAGGCTTTGGCGAGAAAATCCATCGCTGCACGGGAAGCTGCTGAAACCCGTCTGCCGCCCCTGCGCGAAGAAGAGCAGGTTGCGGCTGCGGTCCTGTCCCGGGCCGTTGTGGATCGCGAGACGCTGGACGAAGCCGAGGCGCGAGCGACGGCTGCCATCGCCACATTGCGCGGACGGATCGCGCAGTTGACGCGGGATATCGACCGTGAAGGCCAGTTGAACCGCGATGCGACCGAGGTGATCGACCGTCTGCACGCCGAAAAGGATGCGTTGCAGCAGGCCGGGCAGGGACATGAAGGCAAGCTCGAACAGGCGGCAGAGGCTGCCCACGAGGCTGCCGGGGCGCTTCGGGCCGTCGAAGCGAAGCTGGCAGAACTGACCGATGAATCCGCCCGGCTTGCGGCTCAGGCGCAATCGGCTGAAAGGCTGGTGTCGGATCTGACCGCCCTGCGTGACCGCGCAGGACGCGCCGCGAGTCAATCGGAACTGGCGGCGAAACATGCGGATGAGGCCGGTGACGCTGCCGCAGAGGCGCTGAAAATCGCGGAGGCCGGGCGAGAAGCTGCGGCTCTGGCGGTTCAAGACGCAGAGACCTCACTGACCGAGGCTGAAACCGCCCGTGCCGAGGCCGAAAGCGCCGAGTCCGCTGCCCGCGCCGCCCGCGCCGAAATCGAGGGAGAGTCCGGGGCGCTGAAAGCCGAAATGGCCGCTCTGGAAAAACTGGTCGCACGAGGAGCGGGCGATGGTTCGTCGCTTCTGGATCAGGTGACTGTCGCGAAAGGGTTCGAGGCGGCATTAGGCGCGGCGCTTGGCGACGATCTCGCAGTCGGGCTGGCCGATGGCGGGTCGGGCTGGACCGAGTTGCCGGATTACGACGATGCGGCGCCACTTCCCGATGGGGCTGCTCCTTTGTCATCGCATGTGACCGCTCCGCAGCTTCTGGCGCGGCGTCTTTCCCAGATCGGTCTGGCGGATGACGGGGCGATGGCCGCAGCGATGCAGCAAGGGCTGAGACCGGGACAGTGCCTTGTGACGCGGGATGGCGGGCTGTGGCGATGGGACGGGATGCGGGTCATGCCCGGCGAATCCTCGTCCTCTGCCGCGCGGCATCTTGAGCAGGTCAACCGGCTGAAGGAAACACGCGCGGCGTCAGAAGCGGCGGTGCGGCGTGCCGGGGATGCCATCAGCGCCCATGAGGCCGCCCGGTCCCGGCTTGCGCAGGCCAATACTGCCGATAAAGCCGCCCGCGAGGCGCGGCGCGACGCTGAAAGAAAACTGTCCGAGGCGGCCCGGCAGGAGACCAGGGCGGAAAGCGATTTGTCGATGGCCAAGGCCCGCTCGGAATCGTCCCGCGCCGAATTGATGCGGCACCGCGAAGACGAAGCCGATGCGCGTGCAAGACTGTCGGATGCGCAGCGTCAACTTGATGCTTTGCCCGACCGCGGCGCTGCGGTTGCGGCAGTCGAGGCTGCACGAACCGGGGTCGAGGCTGCCCGTATCGCGACCATGACCCGGCGCAGTGCGCTTGATGAGCTGAAGCAAGAGGGAGCGGCCCGAAACCGTCGCCTGCAAGAGATCGCCAAAGAGGAATCCGGCTGGAAAACCCGTCTGGAACAGGCCGGTACACGCGCCGCCGAGTTGGATGGGCGTTTGCAGTCAACTCAGGCCGAGTTAACCGAAGCTGAACGCCAGCCTGCCGTGCTGGCCGAGCGTCGCGATACGCTGCAAGCCGCCGAAGAAGCCGCAAAGCTTCGGCTGGAGAAAGCGCGTGAAGCCTTGTCGCAGGCTGAGGATTTCCTGCGCGACGCCTCGGCGGCAGAGCGCGATGCAGAGCGGAATGCCTCGGATATGCGCGAGCAGCGGGCGGTGCGCGAGGCCCGCGCCGAGGCTGCGAATGATGCCGAAGCGGCTGCGCGGGACCGGATCTTCGAAGAAACAGAGGCCACGCCGGATGGTTTGCTGGCAAGCCTTGGTGAATGCGATACCGAAACACCCGCCGACCGGCTTGAGGATCAGATAGCGCGGCTGCGGGCGAATCGCGATGCGCTTGGCCCGGTCAATCTTCGTGCGGATGACGACAAGCGCGAGCTTGAGGAAGAACGCGGCAAGCTGGCCGGAGAAAAAGAGGATCTAGAAGCCGCCATCGGCAAGCTGCGCACGGGAATCGCCAGCCTGAATCGCGAGGGTCGCGAGCGGCTGCTTGCGGCCTTCGATACGGTGAACAGCAATTTCACCACTTTGTTCACACATCTTTTCGGCGGCGGCGAGGCGAAGCTGGTTCTGGTCGAATCCGACGATCCTCTGGAGGCGGGGCTGGAAATCATGTGCCAGCCGCCGGGCAAGAAGCTTTCGACGCTTTCGCTGCTGTCCGGAGGTGAACAGACCCTGACCGCTCTGGCGCTGATCTTCGCGGTGTTTCTGGCGAATCCGGCACCGATCTGTGTGCTGGATGAGGTCGACGCGCCTCTGGACGATGCCAATGTCAGCCGTTTCTGCGATTTGCTGGATGAGATGACCCGGCGGACCCAGACGCGTTTTCTTATCATCACCCACCATGCGGTGACGATGGCGCGAATGGACCGGCTTTTCGGGGTCACGATGGTTGAACAAGGTGTCAGCCAGCTTGTCAGCGTCGATCTTCAGCGGGCCGAACAACTGGTGGCCTGACCCGGCATGGGCGATGCTTCCAGTGCGGCGGGGCGCGATATCCGGCGCTCGCGTTTCTTATCCCTCTCTGCCCTTGCGGCAGTGCAGCATCGGGAATAGGTCGGGCCTGTCCCTAAAGAGGTTTTTACCATGAAACTGAATGTCATCATCACCAGCACCCGCCCTGAGCGCAATGGCGAGCCGGTCGGCAACTGGTTTTTCGGCCACGCCAAGGCCAATCCCGGCGGTTTCGATGAGGTCATCCTGTCCGATCTTGCCGAGATCGACCTTCCGCTTCTGGATGAACCGCATCATCCGCGTGCGCAGAAATACACCAAGGACCACACCCGGAAATGGGCTGAGATCATCGATGGCTCGGACGCGTTTGTTTTCGTGCTGCCCGAGTATAATTTCGCCCCGCCGCCCAGTTTCTTCAACGCGGTGGATTATCTTGCGCTTGAATGGGCGTATAAGCCGGCCGGTTTCGTCTCCTATGGCGGTATCTCTGGCGGGATGCGCTCGACTCAGGGTGCCAAGGAAGTGCTGACGACGCTGAAAGTCGTGCCACTGACCGAACAGGTTGCCGTGCCGATGGTGTTCGATCATCTGAAGGATGGCCGGTTCGATGCGCCGCAGATCGTTGCCGACAGCGCCAATACCATGATTGCCGAACTGGCGCGGTGGTCGAAGGCTCTTGCCACGCTGCGCTGAGACAGCGCACAGATTGGGCTTCAACAACCGGGCCGTTCCGTCCTAGGATCGGCCCGAATAACTTCGGAGCCGCCAATGTCCATTGATGCCCGCCTTCGCGAACTGAATATCCATCTTCCCGAGGCCCTGTCTCCTGTTGCGAATTATGTTCCCTATCAGCTTTCGGGGAATCTGTTGTTCATTTCAGGTCAGATCTCAAACGGCCCCGATGGGCTGATCACAGGAAAGCTCGGCGAGGATATGGAGCTTGCCGACGGAGTTGAAGCGGCGCGTTCCTGTGGTCTTGCTCTGTTGGCGCAGGCACGGGCCGCGCTTGGCTCGCTCGACCGGGTCGAGCGGGTCGTCAAGCTGACCGCCTTCGTGAACTCTACTCCGTATTTCACCGATCAGCCCGAGGTCGTGAATGGCTGCTCCGATCTGATGGTCGAAGTGTTCGGAGATGCGGGCCGTCACGCCCGTGCTGCCGTTTCGGCGCCCTCTCTGCCGAGGGGCGTCGCGGTTGAAATCGACGCAATCTTTCAGGTGGCATCATGAGCCTGCATCCGGATTTCCTGCGCTTGCCCATCGCGCATCGCGGGCTTCATTCCGCTGGCGTGCCCGAAAACTCTCTGGCGGCCTTCACCGCCGCCATCGAGGCCGGATACGGGATCGAGCTGGACATTCAGCCTGCCGCTGACGGAACGCCGATGGTGTTCCATGATTACGATCTGCTGCGGATGAGCGATGATGAGGGTTATATCACCGATATGGATCTGGACGATCTGGCGGAAATCAGGCTGGCGGATACGGAAGAAACCATTCCGACCCTTGCCGATACGCTGAGACTGGTTGCCGGGCGGGTGCCGCTGCTGATCGAAATCAAGGATCAGGATGGACGGCTGGGGACCTCTATCGGTGAGGTTCATAATCAGGTCGCGTCCCTGCTTGAGGCCTATGAGGGACCTGTTGCGGTGATGTCTTTCAACCCCAACACCGTCGAGGCGTTCGGCAAGGCCGCGCCGGATATCGCCCGGGGCCTGACAACCGCTGCGTTCAGCAAGGATGATTGGCCGATGCTGGACGATGAGACCCGCGAGAAACTGTCCCGGATCGAGGATTTCGGGCGGGCAGGGGTCAGTTTTATCTCTCATCATCAGGTGGATCTGGCGAATGAAGCGGTGACGGATCTGAAATCGAAAGGCGTGCCCGTGCTGACCTGGACAGTGCGCTCTGCTGCGGAAGAGGCGGAAGCCCGCAAGGTCGCCGACGGGATTACCTTCGAAGATTACCGGCCCTGATGCCAAGCGTAACGGAGCTTTACGATGCCCTTGTCGCCAGCGGGCAACTGAAGGAGGATGCAGCGCAGCGCGAGGTTCTGCCCGTTCTGGACGATCTTGTCGCAACGCTGAAGGAAGAAGCGCCCGCCCCGTCACGCTCTGGTTGGCGAAGCTGGTTCGGCGGTCAGGATGAGACCGCGCCGGAAGGAGTGCGCGGGCTTTATCTGTGGGGAGGCGTCGGGCGCGGGAAATCCATGCTGATGGATCTTGTCATGGAGGCGGCTCCGATCGACGCAAAGCGCCGCGTCCATTTCCATGAATTCGTGCAGGAAATCCAGTCCGGGCTGAATGAGGTCCGCAAGCGCGGTGAACGCGATGCGATCCGCCCGGTCGCGAATGCTGTCGCCGACAAGGCGCGGCTGCTCTGTTTCGATGAGATGCAGATCACGGATATCGCCGATGCGATGATCGTCGGCAGGCTGTTTCAGGTGCTGTTTGAGCGTGGCGTTTGCATCGTCACCACCTCGAATCGCGTTCCCGAAGATCTTTACAAGAACGGCCTGAACCGCCAGCGTTTCGTGCCGTTTATCGGTCTGATCCGTGAACGGATGGAGGTTCATGCTCTGGACAGCGAAAATGATCACCGGCAGGGGCGGGCTGGCGGCGATCAGGTCTGGTTCAGCCCGCTCAATCGTGAAACCCGTGCAGAGATCGACGCGGTCTGGAAGGAATTGACCGGAGACCGGCAGACAAGCCCGCTTGTTCTGGAAGTGCAGGGCCGGAAGGTCGAAATTCCTGAACATCTGGACCGGATGGGACGCACCGGCTTCTGGGAGCTTTGCGGTAAGGCGCTTGGCCCGGCGGATTATCTTACGCTTGCAAAAGCGGTGGATCTTCTGGTGCTGGAGGATATCCCGCTGCTGTCATCGTCGAATTTCAATGAGGCGAAGCGCTTCGTGACGCTGATTGACGCGCTCTATGAGGCGAAGATCCGCGTCATCGCCTCTGCCGCCGCCGAACCCGAGGCGCTGTATCTCGAAGGCGAGGGCAGTTTCGAATTCGAGCGGACGGCCTCGCGTCTGCGCGAAATGCAGGATGCCAGATGGGGCAGCGATCCCGGTCAGGGGCAGGACGCCTAGCCGTTCTCGCGAAGCACCTGCCCGGCAAGATACAGAGATCCGCAGATCAGCAATCTCGCGCCGGGATTGGCGTTGGCCAGCGTCGCGACGGCGTGTTCCGTGTCGGGTGCGGTTCCGGCATCAAGTCCGACTGAACGGGCTGCGTCCTGTGTGGCCTCGGCGGGCAGGGTGTTCGGCTCTCCGGGAATCGAAACGGCAGTCAGGCTTTGCGCGACCTCCGAGAGCGGGCGCAGATATCCGGCGACATCCTTCGTGTTCAGCATGCCGCAGATCAGATGGGTGGGCTTTGCGGACAATGCGCCGAGCGTCGCGGCAATGGCATCGCCCCCCGCCGCATTATGACCGCCATCGAGCCATAATTCGCAGCCATGCGCCGCCGCAAGCTGCGCCAGAGGCCCATGCCGCAGACGCTGCATCCGCGCGGGCCATTCGGCCTGTGTCACGGCGGCGATAGCCTCGGGGGCACCGAAACCAAGCGCACGCAAAGCCGCAATCGCGGTTCCGGCATTGCTGATCTGATGCGGTCCGGGCAGGTTCGGGACGGGCAGATCGATCAGCCCGCGCTCGTCCTGAAACATCATGCCATCGGGTTCCGTCGCGACATGCCAATGCTGGCCGGAGGCAATGACCGGCGCAAACAGCCTTGCGGCGCGATCCTCTATGACCCGCAACGCTTCATCCTGCTGATGGCCGATAATGCAGGGAACGCGGCGTTTCAGGATCCCTGCCTTTTCAGCCGCGATCAGAGGCAGCGTGTCCCCCAGATATTGCGTGTGGTCTATGCTGACCGGCGTGATGATCGTCAGGGCAGGGTTCTTGACGACATTCGTTGCGTCGAGCCTGCCGCCGAGACCCACCTCAAGCAGCGTGTAATCGGCCTTGCTGCGCGAAAATGCCAGAAACGCGGCTGCCGTCGTAAGCTCAAAGAAGGTGATCGGGCGGCCCGCATTGATCCGTTCGATCTCGGTCAGGATATCTGACAGGTTTTCCTCGGGGATCAGATGGCCCGCCAGCCTGATCCGTTCATGGAACCGCACAAGATGCGGCGAGGTATAGGCGTGAACTGCCATCCCAGCCGATTCCAGCCCGGCGCGGATCATTGCGAGGGTCGAGCCTTTGCCATTCGTTCCGGCGATATGCACGACCGGAGGCAGCTTGTCCTGAGGATTGCCAAGATCCGCCAGAAGAACCCGCATCCGGTCCAGCGAAAGGTCGATCATCTTCGGATGCAGCCCCATGACGCGCTGCAGGATGAGGTCGGAATGATCCATCTGGAATCAGGCCGGGGCTCAGGCCTTGGCGTCTTCTTCGGCAGGTGCCGGAGCGGCGATCTGCTCCGGTGCCGCCGGGGCAGGTAATTCGCCCATTACTGCCGGTGCCTGCTTCATCATCATCCGCAGAATAACAATCAGTTCCTCGCGCAGATCGCCGCGTTTGGTGACACGATCCAGCATCCCGTGCTCCAGCAGATATTCGGCCCGCTGGAAGCCTTCGGGAAGCTTTTCGCGGATGGTCTGCTCGATGACACGCGGCCCGGCAAAGCAGATCAGCGCATTGGGTTCCGCGATCTGAACATCGCCGAGCATCGCATAGGAGGCTGTGACGCCTCCGGTCGTCGGATGAGTCAGAACCACGATATAGGGCAGTTGCGCCTCTTTCAGCATCTCGACGGCGACGGTGGTGCGGGGCATCTGCATCAGGGACAGAATCCCTTCCTGCATCCTCGCCCCTCCGGCGGCCGAGAACAGAACCAGCGGCCGTCTGGTCTTCACGGCACGCTCGGCCGCGGCAATGATGGCGTTGCCGACATACATGCCCATCGAGCCGGCCATGAACGAAAAATCCTGCGCGGCGGCGACGACCGGAGTACGACCGATCTCGCCCTCGCCGACCAGCATCGCTTCCTTTTCGCCGGTGGATTTCTGCGCCGCTTTCATCCTCTCGGGATATTTCTTCTGATCGCGGAATTGCAGCGGATCGGCAATCGGCTCGGGAACCGATATTTCCTTGAAAATGCCGCTGTCGAACAGCGCATTGAAGCGGTCACGCGGTGAAATCGGCAGATGATGTTCGCAATTCGTGCAGACCTGTAGGTTGTCGGCCAGTTCGCGATGGAACAGCATGGTCCCGCATTCAGGGCATTTGCTCCAGAGATTCTCGGGGACTTCCCGCCGCGAGAACAGCGAATTGAGGCGCGGGCGGACATAATTCGTGATCCAGTTCATCGACGGCTGCTCCTCGGCGGACTTTCGGCACAGATAGGCCGGGAGCCGGAGAATTGCAATTGCACCTGCAGAGTTGTCAGGGTTTGATGGGCGACCATGTGGACATCCCTGTTAGCCTTTACACATTACTTTCTGGCACTGCTTGTCGTCTTGCGGGTCCTGACGCGCTCGCGGATGGAGCCCTCGGTCCGCGTTGCCTGGATCATCGTCGTGGAATCGCTTCCTGTGGTGGGCATTCTTGCCTATCTGCTGTTCGGCGAGGTGCGTATCGCGCAGGCCGAGCGGCAGCGTTCCGCGGATGTCAGGCAGCGGCTGACCGGCATGTGGGTGCCCAGTCCCAATGCCGTGACGGACCCGCCGGACTGGATCGCGGGGATCGTCGGCAGTGTGCGGGCGGTCGGAGGCATGGACCCGGTCAGCGGCAATCGCTTCGATCTGCTGGACGAGGGCGATAATGCGTTCGACCGGATGATCGATGCCATAGATTCGGCGCAGGATCATGTCCATGTGCTGTTCTATATCTGGCTGGACGATACGTCGGGACGGCGTGTTGCCGAGGCACTGATTCGCGCGGCTGAACGCGGCGTGGCCTGCCGTATCGTCGTGGATGCGTTCGGCTCGCGCAGCTTTATCCGGTCCGCGATATGGAACGCGATGGAAAATGCCGGGATCGAAACGGTTCAGGCGATGCCTACGGGAATCTCGCTTTTCAGAGCGCTGACACGGCGGCTGGATCTGCGAAATCACCGCAAGATCGTGCTTGTCGACCACAGGATTGGCTTCACGGGCAGCAGGAATGCCGCCGATATGGCTTTCTCGGCGAAACCGAAATATGCGCCCTGGATCGATGTATGGTTCAGCATCGAAGGGCCTGTGCTGCGCCAGATGCAGGCCGTCTTTCTGGCTGACTGGATGAGCTATACCGGCAGCGATCTGGGAACAGAATTGCTGAATACCGTCCCTGCCGTGGAAAAACCGGGCGTGATCGCGCAGGCTCTTGCGACAGGTCCGGACCGGCGTCAGGGAAGCGTTTCCGACTGCATTACGGCGATGCTGGCCGCTGCACGGAAAAATGTCGTAATCACGACGCCTTATTACGTGCCGACAACCGCGCTTGATAATGCGCTTCAGGCCTGTGCGCGGCGCGGGGTGGATGTGACGCTGATCCTGCCCGCGCGGAACGATTCGCTTTTTGTCGAGGCATCATCGGAAGGTTTCTATCTTGGTTTGCTGCGGGCAGGCGTGCGGATCATGCAATTCAAAGGCGGTTTGCTGCATTCCAAGCTGGCCACTGTCGATGGGCGAGTAGCGATGATCGGCAGCGGAAATCTGGATCGGCGCAGTTTTGAACTGAACTATGAAATGAATCTGCTTGTCTCAGGTGAAGGCATCATAGACCGAATCGATGAGCGTCAGAAAACCTATATCGCACGTGCGCGTGAGTTGACACTTGCCGAAGTTGAAGCATGGCCGGTCTGGCGCAAAATCCGCAATAATACTTTATCGCTTGCCACGCCGCTGCTTTGAGCGGCATGACAAGGGGTGATTCTGCCGTTGAAGGCCGGGTTTCGCTTTCAGCCAGCGGGGTCTGCATAGACAGCAGTCCAGAAATGCGACTTTCCATCAGCCGACAGCGCATGTCCGATGCCGAATTCCGATATGCTTGGCAGCAAGATATTGTTGCGATGGTTGGGAGAGCGCGACCACTCCGTCAGTGTGCGGTTCAGGTCGAAATTTCCCGCCGCAATATTTTCGGCGGTAATACGCGGACGATATCCAACGGCTTTCACCCGCTCAGCCGGTCCCGCACTATGGCTGCCGCGATGGCTCATCCAGCCGAAACTGGCCATATCACAGGCATGCGCCCGTGCGGCGAGTTGCAAGCTGCGGTTTGCCTTAAGCGGTTCCAGACCATGCCGGGCGCGCAATCCGTTTGTATATGAGAGTGCTGATGCAGACATATCAGCGGTTGTTTCAGAACAGCTTGCGGCGCCGGCCGCGCTGACCTGGACGGGTTGTCCGCCCTTTACACTGACGACACCGGATGGCAGCCGTGGAGATACCGTCGATGTCCGTGCATGGATCGTTTTTTCCTTGGGTCTGGGATCGCTTGAGCAGGAACAAATGGCCATCAGCGCTGCGGAAAGCGCAATCATAACAGAAATTTTCATGATGAACCTCAGTTCGTCGAAATTGTCGTGAAAAAATCGGGAACTAAGACCGGACCATCTCAGGGTGCGGTAAAAAGATTAAAACAACCTTAACGCGCCTTGTCCGATTGTGCCGGCTTGTTTATGCCGATCTCGGGCTTTGTTTTTGGACGGGAATTCAGATGGCAACTCGAGCCAAAATCTGGCTGCATCGCGCCATGCGCCGGAGGGTGCAGAAACAGTGGTCTTCGCTGAGTGCTTCGGTTTCAGGGATGGCGCCGAACCGCTTGCGCGAACTGTCTGATGAGGCGGCGACACTTCGCCGCGATCTGGACCGGTTTATTCAGCAATCATCGCACCGCGTTCTTGCGTCGCGGGCAGATATCTACTCACTTCAACTGCCGCTCGGCAGCGATTGGCGTTGGCGGCCCGGTCTGCTGTCGCGCCGCGCGGTTCCCTCGGGGCTTGCGCTGCCGGAACCCGGTGCGCGGCTTGGGGAGGATGCTACCATCTGGCATGATTGCGAAGAGCGTGCACTGACACTGCGCCAGATCCAGAATGTGCATACGACCGATCTCGCAAGCTACGCGATCCGTATCGAGGTGCTGGGATTTACAGGCAGCTTCCTGTCGCTGGCCATAGATCTGCCGGATGAGGCTTTGAACGGCCTGACCCGCAATCACATTCTGCGGCTGGATACCGCGATCGAGATCGAGCGGGATATGGATATTTATGCCAGGATGAATATCGGGAACGGCCCGAATACCGAGGAGTTGGTAAGGCATCTGGGTGAATTGCGTGCGGGGCCTGTAAACAGCCATGTCATCGAATTTGATCTTGCATTGACAGAGATGAACGAGAGGCGTCTGGACAGGATCTGGCTGGATCTGATCTTCGAGAAACCGGTGATGAATGCGATCAATCTGCGCGAGATCGTTTTGTCGCGGCGGTCTCGTGCCAATTTATAGGGGTGACATGTCTGAATTCGAATCGCTGGGACTGAAAGGCGGTGTCTGGGCGGGACGCCTGAAACGTGAGCAAGTTCCTGAGCGTGTTCTGCTGGTTCACATGGGCGATCCTGTTGCCGAGGCGCGGCCTCAGCAAGAGGAAGATGGCGCATGGCGGATCGAGATCGCTGTGCCTGCGAACAGACTGTCGGATGGGGTGCAAAGCTTCATGCTGATGGCGGATCAGGGTGCCGAGGCGACTCCGGGCGTTGTGGCAGAGCGGCTGGCGGTGCTGAATATCGTGGCCGGGCGTCCTCTGGAGATGGATCTGAGGGCGGAAATAGACCTGATCCGGGCCGAGCTGGATCTGCTGAAGCGTGAATTGCGTCGGATGGCGACAAGCCAGGGCTGACCGAAGGATCAGCGCTGCCAGTAATGATAGGCGGCGATTTCCGAGAAGCCGAGGGTTTTATACAGGGCGATGGCAGGCCGGTTCTGCGCAGTCACCGCAAGAAACATGGTTTTGCAGCCCTGTTGCTGCGCCCAGAAAGCGGCGTTTCTGACGATCCAGCCTGCCAGACCTTTGCGACGCTGAGTCTCGATGACTTCTAGGGCGTGAAGCGCGGCATGGTCTCTGGCAGCGGCGACGAAAGCCGTGCCTGCTGCGCGGTCGTCGATACGGCCAAGGATTGACGTTTTGGGAAGCTCAACGCGTGACATGATCTCCTGCCGCGCCGCACCAATTCCCTGCTCCGTCCACAATTCTTTCTGAATCGCCAGAGGCGGCCAGATGGCGAAGCTTGTCACGGGCGGAATATCGCGATCCGCCAGTTCCGTGACAGCCGCGGACAGGATCAGCGTCCTTGTGTTTGGCTGCCAGTCGCGTGTTTTGAGGATCTCTTCAAGCGGATGGCCCTCGGGCACCCGGAAGGCCGGGTTCTGCGACCAGCCTTGATGTATCTCGACGGCACGGTCGATATCATCCTCGTGACATTCGGACCCTGTTGGCCGGGTTGAACTGACGCGCATTCCGCCGCCGAGTCCGCGACCTGTGCGCAGCCCTCCGGTCTCGATATATTCTGCTGCAGGCCAGCTTTCCTCGAAGGCGCGTTCCAGCGACGGGGACATGATCAGGCCCCGACCTTCAGCTTCAACTCCGCCATTGCCGAGGCAACCCGTGCGCTATCAAGGCCGCGCACGACCAGTACCGTCCCGTAAACGCCGTCTTTTTGCCAGGGATAGGACCCCAGTGACAGGTCGGAATAGCTTTCCGCTACGGCTTTCAGTTCCTCTGCGACATCGGATTCGCCGCGATCGACGTTAAGGGATTCGCTGACCGGAGGCTGGCCGACTGGCAGGGTCGGCAGCACGGCGTCTACCATTGCGCGGAAGACCTCGGGGACACCGGCCATGACATAGGTGTGGCCCAGATGGAATCCCGGTGCGGCGCTGACCGAATTTGGGATCAGTTCAGCGCCGAGCGGGATACGTGCCATGCGGGTGCGGTTGCCGGTGACAGGCACGCCACGCGCCTCCCATCTTGCACGCATGACCGCCAGTGCGTCTTCGTTCATCTCGATGCCGACGCCGAATGTCTCTGCGACCGCATCGGCTGTCACGTCGTCATGGGTCGGACCGATCCCGCCCGATGTGAACAGAAGATCGTAGCGCCCGCCGAGAGAGCTGTCGAGCGCACGGATCGCCTCGGAGATCAGCGGTTTTTCATCGGCGACGACACGAATTTCCTTGAGGTCGATGCCGACGCTGTTCAGCACGCCCGCCAGATAATGCGCGTTTCCCTCACGGGTCCGACCAGAGAGGATCTCATCGCCGATAACCAGAATGGCGGCGGTCTTGTTGTTGGATTGCATGGGAACCTCCGTAAGCAGGCGCAGTTTACGCGCGGCTGAGGGGTGGAACAAGTCGCCCGGCATGGTTATGTCAGGGCCAGAACGAGGTTTACCCATGAATGACGGCTCTCTGACGCGGGAAGGAATCCGCATCCATCAGCCCGGCGATTTTGCGGGCATGCATAAAGCTGGCAAATTGGCGGCGCAGATCCTCGATGAGGTCGGTCCGCTTGTGCAGCCCGGCGCGACGACCGGGGCGATAGACGATTTCATTCGCAACCGGATCGAAGAGGCTGGCGCGATTTCCGCCACGATCGGTTATCGCGGTTATCAGCATGCAAGCTGTATCAGCGTCAATCATGTCGTCTGCCACGGCATACCGGGTGAAAAGGTCCTGAAGGATGGTGATATCCTGAATATCGACGTCACGGTGATCGTCGATGGGTGGTATGGTGATACGTCACGCATGTATGTGGCGGGCAAGCCCTCGGTAAAGGCGCGTCGTCTGATGCAGGTCACGCATGATGCGCTGATGAAGGGGATTGAGGCGGTACGCCCCGGCGCAACATTCGGCGATATTGGCTGGGCGATTCAGGAATATGCCGAGGGGCAGCGCATGTCCGTGGTGCGCGATTTCTGCGGGCACGGTCTGGGCCGGGTCTTTCACGCCGCGCCGAATGTGCTGCATTTCGGTCGGCCGGGGAAGGGGCCTAAGATCGAGGAAGGCATGTTCTTCACCATTGAGCCGATGATCAATCTGGGCCGGGCGGAAACCAAGGTTCTGGCCGATGACTGGACCGCCGTGACGCGGGACAAATCGCTTTCCGCCCAGTTTGAGCATTCCATCGGTGTGACTGCGGATGGGGCGGAAATCTTTACCCTGTCGCCGGTGGGTAAATTCTTCCCCGATTTGGGCTGATCCGGCGATCTCGCTGCGGCGGGAAGATCCTGCGTGATAACAGACGCCTCGGATTTGCATAAAATCCGGGGTGTCTTTTTTTTGCCCCGAATCGCAATGTTGTGGAAACCGTGCCGGTCGGCCAGAAGGCAAGAGCCATCCTTTGCGCGTGGTGGATAATTGGTCGTATCGGAAGGGTTCTGGGGCGGTGTCAGACGCTCTTATTCACAGAGGATGTAAAATCTCTGCGCTTGCTAATATGCGGGGGTTGACCTGCAATTGATGACCTAGCATTAGCCCGCTGATGAAGCTGTCCGATTTCGACTTCGACCTGCCCGAGGCGCTGATTGCAACGCGCCCTGCAAGGCCCCGCAGCGCGGCCCGGTTGCTGGTGGCTGACAGCGACGGACTCGCGGATCGTCATGTGTTTGATCTGCCGGAATTGCTTCAGCCGGGCGATCTGCTGGTACTGAACGATACGAAGGTGATCCCGGCAAGGCTTTCGGGAACACGGACCCGGACGACGCCGCAGGGGGACGTCACCGCGAAAATAGAGATCACGCTGCTTGAGCCTGCGGCTGATGGATGGCGGGCTCTGGCCCGGCCTCTGCGCAAGCTCAGGCAGGGCGAGACGATTCGCTTCGGTGATACTCTGTCCGCTCGGGTTGAAGCCTTGCGCGATACTGAACTCACGCTGCAATTCGATGCGAAGGGTGGGGCTCTGGATGAGGCTCTGGAAAAGGTCGGAAAGATGCCTCTGCCACCATATATCGCCGCGCAGCGCGCACCGGATGAGGCGGATCGCACCGATTATCAGACCGTCTGGGCGCGAAATTCAGGGGCGGTGGCGGCTCCGACCGCCAGCCTGCATTTCGATGATGCCTTGCTGGAAGCGCTGCGCCTGCGCGAAATCCGCTTTGCCCATGTCACATTGCATGTCGGTGCCGGGACGTTTTTGCCGGTAAAGGTTGAGGATGTGAAAACCCATCGGATGCATGCCGAATGGGGAGAGGTCACTCCGGAGGCCGCCGCTGTAATCAATGAGACCAAGGCTGCTGGCGGGCGGATTATCCCGGTGGGGACGACGGCGCTCAGGCTGATCGAAACGGCTGCCGACGATGCGGGGCGCGTCGCGCCGTTTGCGGCGGAGACGGATATTTTTATCTATCCGGGCTATCGGTTCAAAGTCACCGATGCGCTGATGACAAATTTTCACCTGCCGAAATCGACGCTTCTGATGCTGGTCTCGGCGCTGATGGGGCAGGATCGCGTTCGTGACATCTATCGTCACGCAGTTGATACGGAATACCGGTTCTTTTCCTACGGCGATGCATCGCTGCTTATTCCCGAGGGGACAAAATGATTTCGGTTCTGCGTTCGACATGGCCACTTCTTCTTGGCATCATGCTGCTGCTTGTCGGCAACGGGATGCAGGGTACGCTGCTGGGTATTCGCGGCGGGATCGAGACCATGTCGACCGATCGGCTTGCCGTGGTCATGTCCGCCTATTTCGGCGGTTTCCTTCTGGGCAGCATGTTCGCGCCGGGCATGATCCAGAGGGTCGGGCATGTGCGCGTCTTCGCTGCGCTCGGCTCACTCATTTCGGCGGTTCTGATCATGTATCCGGCGATCCCGAACTGGATTGTCTGGGCGCTTCTGCGCCTGCTGATCGGTTTCTCGTTCTCGGGTGTCTATATCACGGCTGAAAGCTGGCTGAACGCCTCGACCAGCAACGATAAGCGCGGCCAGGCGATGTCGCTTTATATGATCGTGCAGATGATCGGTGTGATCACGGCACAGCTTCTGGTCAATATCGGCGATCCTGGCGGCTATACGGTGTTCATCATTCCGTCCGTTCTGGTTTCTCTGGCCTTCACGCCCATTCTTCTGTCGGTCCAGCCAGCCCCGGCCTTCGGAGAACTGAAACGGATGAGCTTTCTGCGTCTCTATCGCGTCAGCCCTCTGGGATGTGTCGGGATCTGTATCATGGGCAGCGTGTTCTCAGCCCTGCTGGGGATGACCTCGGTCTGGGGGACGATTGAAGGGCTCAGCGTACGTGAGATTTCGGGTGTCGTTGCGGCAATCTATCTTGGCGGGTTGATCGCACAGTTCCCCATCGGCTGGCTATCGGACCGGATGGATCGCCGCCGTCTGATGCTGCAATTGCTGATCCTGGGCGTGGTTGGAGTGACGCTTGTCCTCAGCTTTGATCTGGGGATCTGGGGCATCCTTGCCGGTGCCGCACTTGCCGGAGCGGTGGCCAACCCGGTTTACGCACTGCTTCTGGCCCATGCCAATGATCTGCTGGATGCGGATGATATGGCAGCCGCCTCGGCCGGGCTGATGTTCCTGAACGGGGTGGGCGCTGTCGGTGGTCCTTTGATCGTGGGTCGCCTGATGGCGCTTGTCGGGCCGGACGGATACTGGATCTATGTCGGCCTTCTGATGTCGCTGCTTGCCGCATATACGGCATGGCGCATGACCCGTCGTGAATCCGTTGCGACAAGCGAGACCGGCGGTTACGCCGTGGTGACGCCGACCGTCAGCCCTGTTGCTGTCGAATATACTTTCGAAGCCAGTTCTGACGATCCGCGCCCGGCTGATGAGGCCGAGGAGCAGGATCTGGCCGCTGCGGAAGATTATTCACCGGGCGAGGCCGGGAACGCGCCGCAAGATCCGGAATCGTCTGGCGGATCCGTACAGGATGAGGGAAGCGGCGAAGGTGATGATCGCCGCTGACCTGTTAAAGACCCAAATCCCGCTTGCGAAGCTTCGCCGTCGCTGCAACCATGACTGCGATGATCGGAGTACAGAATATGACGCCACAGGACGTAATCCAATTCTGGCTTGAGGATGTGGGCGAAAAGCAGTGGTACGAGTCAAGCGACGCCCTCGACCAGCGTTGCCGGGATCAGTTTTCCGAAGCCTGGAGCCATGCGGATACACTTGCCGAATCCTGGTCAGGCAGCCGCGAAGGTGCATTGGCAACGCTGATCCTGACCGATCAACTGCCGCGCAACATGTTCCGCGATGAGGCGCGAAGCTTTGCGACCGACAAGCTGGCCCGGCAGACGGCGGATAAGGCAATCGCCGCCGGTTTCGACATGCAAACCGAAGATGCACCACGTCAGTTTTTTTATATGCCTTTCATGCATTCCGAGGAAATGGGTGACCAGAATCGCGCTGTAACGCTGTTTGAAGAACGCCTTCCCGGCAATAATTTGCGTCATGCCAGGCTGCATCGCGACGTCATTCGCAGCTTCGGACGCTTCCCCTGGCGCAACGACGCCCTTGGCCGGGAAACGACTCCGCGCGAGAGAGAGTTCCTTGAACAAGGCGGCTATGCAGCGATGGTTAAGGGAACCCTGTCGCTTGATGAGGCCGGGTAATTGGTTTAACGTTGAACTATATTTTCCGAGGAGGTTGGCATGGCTCAGAGTTTCGACGTGATCGTAATCGGGGCGGGACCCGGCGGCTATGTGGCGGCGATCCGCGCAGCGCAGTTGGGAATGAAGGTCGCTTGTGTCGAGCGCGAGCATTTGGGTGGCATCTGCCTGAACTGGGGCTGCATCCCGACCAAGGCGCTGCTGCGCTCGGCCGAGGTTTATCACCTGATGGAGCGTGCCAAGGATTTCGGCCTTTCTGCCGATAAGTTCGACTATGACATCGAAAAAGTCGTCGAACGGTCGCGCGGTGTCGCCAAGCAGCTTTCCGGCGGTGTCGGTCATCTGCTGAAGAAGAACAAGGTCACTGTCGTGATGGGGGCCGCGACCATTCCCGCGCCCGACAAGGTCAGCGTCAAGACCGATAAGGGAAGCGAAGAGCTGACCGCGAAGAATATCATCCTCGCAACCGGCGCCCGCGCTCGCGAATTGCCGGGGCTGGAGCCTGACGGCAAGCGCGTCTGGAATTACAAACACGCGCTGAAACCGCCGCATATGCCGAAGAAATTGCTGGTGATCGGCTCGGGAGCGATCGGGATCGAGTTTGCCAGCTTCTTCAACACGCTCGGGGCCGACACGACGGTTGTCGAGGTCATGGACCGTGTCCTGCCGGTCGAAGACGCCGAAATCAGTGCTCTGGCCAAGAAGCAATTCGAAAAACAGGGCATGAAGATCATGGAGAAGGCGACGGTGAAGTCGCTGGACCGTAAGGATGACAAGGTGATCGCCTCGGTCGAAGCCGGTGGCAAAACCGAGAAGATGGAATTCGACACGGTGATCTCTGCTGTCGGGATTGTCGGCAATGTCGAGGATCTCGGGCTGGAGAAACTGGGCGTCAAGATCGACCGCACCCATGTTGTCACCGATGAATATTGCCGCACCGGCGTGGACGGTCTGTATGCGATTGGCGACGTGGCGGGTGCGCCCTGGCTTGCGCATAAGGCCAGCCATGAGGGGACGATGGTTGCCGAACTTATCGCGGGGCAAAATGTCCACCCGATCAAGCCGAGCTCGATCCCCGGCTGTACCTATTGCAACCCGCAGGTCGCGTCAGTCGGACTGACCGAGGAAAAGGCGAAAGCCGCCGGATATACGGTCAAGGTCGGCAAATTCCCCTTCATCGGCAACGGCAAGGCCATCGCGCTTGGAGAGCCGGACGGGCTGGTGAAAACTGTCTTCGACGCCAAGACCGGAGAGCTTCTGGGCGCACATATGGTCGGTGCCGAAGTCACCGAACTGATTCAGGGCTATGTCGTCGGCAAGACGCTGGAAACCACGGAAGCAGAGTTGATGGAAAGCATCTTCCCGCATCCGACCCTCTCGGAGATGATGCACGAATCAGTCCTCTCGGCCTATGGTCGCGCCATCCATTTCTGATTTCTTCTTCACAAAAATATCCCGGGGTGAGCCGCGCAAGCGGCGAGGGGCAGCGCCCCTTACCCCGTCGGACGGCGCGTCAGAAACTCGCGCCGTCAACCATTTTTGCGGAAAGGCTGCGCGGATCCACGCCCTCAAGGCAATTGACGTTGATCCCGATCATCTTCTGCCCGTTATTCTCACCGACCGCATAGGCTTCGACCCCGCAAGTCGGACAGAAGCGGTGCGAAATCGCGTTCTTGTTGAACAGAAATTCGGTCGTCGGCCCGTCGCGGACCATTCTGACCGATTCGGCCGGCACAAAGCTCCAGACCGCGCCGATTCGCTGGCAGCGTGAGCAATTGCAGATATTCACCTGATCCAGATCAGTATCTACCTCGAACGTGACCGCGCCGCACTGGCAGCTTCCGGTATAGTGATGAACAGCCATTTCACTCTCCCATTTGTTCTGTTAATGTTCTATCAGCTTGTGCTTTCGGACTCCATGATTATCTGATGCGCTTGGGCCAGAACGGCGGGACATATCCATGGAACAGAAGTTCATCGAAATTCGCGGTGCGCGGGAACATAACCTCAAGAACGTGGATATGGATATTCCGCGCGATCAGCTTGTGGTGATTACCGGGCTGTCCGGGTCGGGGAAATCTTCGCTGGCGTTCGATACGATCTATGCGGAAGGGCAGCGGCGCTATGTCGAAAGCCTGTCTGCCTATGCACGGCAATTTCTCGATATGGCGGGCAAGCCGGATGTGGACCATATCAGCGGGCTGAGCCCGGCGATCTCCATCGAGCAGAAGACGACCAGCAAGAACCCGCGCTCCACCGTCGGCACGGTGACCGAGATCTATGACTATCTGCGCCTGCTATTTGCCCGCGTCGGGACGCCCTACAGCCCCGCCACCGGCCTGCCCATCGAGGCGCAGCAGGTGCAGGATATGGTCGATCGCATCATGGCGATGGAGGAGGGAACGCGCGGCTATCTTCTGGCGCCCATCGTGCGGGACCGGAAGGGGGAATATAAGAAGGAATTCCTCGAACTGCGCAAACAGGGTTTTCAGCGCGTGAAGGTCGATGGCGAGTTTTACGAAATCGATACGCCGCCGGAGCTCGACAAGAAATATCGCCATAATATCGACGTGGTGGTCGACCGCCTTGTTGTCCGCGAAGGGATGGAGACGCGGCTTGCCGATTCCCTGCGCACCGCCCTCGATCTGGCGAGCGGTATCGCGATCCTCGAAATCGCGAGTGGCGCAGGGGAGGAAAGCGATGCGGGCGAACCCGAGCGTATCACTTTCAGCGAAAATTTCTCTTGCCCGGTCAGCGGCTTCACCCTGCCGGAGATCGAGCCGCGCCTGTTTTCCTTCAACGCGCCGATGGGGGCTTGCCCGGAATGCGACGGGCTTGGGGTCGAGTTATTCTTCGACGAACATCTGGTGGTGCCGGATCAGGCGCTGTCGATTGCAGGTGGTGCCATCGCGCCCTGGGCCAAGTCGAAATCCGCCTATCTGACCCAGACCGTCAACGCGCTCGCCAAGCATTACGGCTTCGACAAGAAAACCCCGTGGCGCGATCTGCCCGAGAAAATCAAAAAGCTGTTCCTCTATGGCTCGGACAAGGATGAGATCAAGTTCCGCTTTGACGATGCCGGTCGCATCTATGAGGTGACGCGCCAGTTCGAGGGCGTCATCCCGAACATGCAGCGCCGCCTGCGTGAAAGCGATTCCAACTGGGTTCGCGAGGAGATGGAGCGGTATCAGAACAACCGCCCCTGCCAGGTCTGCAATGGCTATCGCCTCCGCCCCGAGGCGCTTTGCGTCAGGATCGCCGATCATCATGTCGGACAGGTGGTTGAGAAATCCATTCACGAGGCGCTTGACTGGGTACAGGATGCGCCGAACCATCTGGGCAAGCAGAAAAACGAAATCGCTGTCGCGATCCTGAAAGAGATCCGCGAAAGGCTAGGTTTTCTGGTCAATGTCGGGCTGGACTACCTGACGCTGTCCCGCGCGGCGGGGACACTTTCTGGCGGCGAAAGCCAGCGGATCCGGCTGGCCAGCCAGATCGGCTCGGGGCTGACCGGCGTGCTCTATGTGCTGGATGAGCCGTCCATCGGGCTGCATCAGCGTGATAATGACCGCCTGATCAGCACACTGAAAGGGCTGCGTGATCAAGGGAACTCGGTGATCGTGGTCGAGCATGACGAGGATGCGATCCGCAATGCCGATTACGTCTTCGACATGGGGCCGGGAGCAGGTGTGCATGGCGGTGGGGTGGTCGCCAAAGGCACGCCCGAGGAAATCGCCGCCGACAGTGCCAGCCTCACCGGGCAATATCTGTCCGGGATTCGCGAGATCGCCGTGCCGCAGGAACGCCGCAAGGGGACGGGAAAGGCCGTCACCGTGGTCGGCGCAACCGGGAACAACCTGAAGAACGTGACCGCCGAATTCCCGCTTGGCAAATTCGTCTGCGTCACCGGCGTGTCGGGCGGCGGCAAATCCACCCTGACCATCGAAACCCTGTTCAAAACCGCCTCGGCGCGGCTGAACGGTGCGCGTCAGGCCCCTGCGCCGTGTGAAACGATCAAGGGGCTGGAAAATCTCGACAAGGTCATCGACATCGACCAACGCCCCATCGGACGTACCCCGCGCTCGAACCCGGCGACCTATACCGGCGCTTACGATCATATCCGCGACTGGTTTGCCAATCTGCCGGAATCGAAAGCGCGGGGCTATAAGCCCGGGCGGTTCAGTTTCAACGTCAAGGGCGGGCGCTGCGAGGCCTGTCAGGGCGACGGCGTCATCAAGATCGAGATGCATTTCCTGCCCGACGTCTATGTCGAATGCGAAACTTGCCACGGCAAGCGCTATAACCGCGAGACGCTGGAGGTGCTGTTCAAGGGCAAGTCCATCGCCGATGTACTGGCCATGACCATCGAAGAGGCGCAGGAATTCTTCAAGGCGGTTCCCTCGATCCGGCGTAAGATGGATGCGCTGATGCAGGTGGGCCTTGGCTATGTGAAGGTCGGCCAGCAGGCGACAACGCTGTCAGGTGGCGAGGCACAGCGGGTCAAGCTGGCGAAGGAACTCAGCCGCGCCTCGACCGGCAAGACGCTTTATATTCTTGATGAGCCGACCACCGGGCTGCATTTCGAGGATGTCCGCAAGCTTCTGGAGGTGCTGCATCACCTTGTCGAACAGGGCAATACGGTGGTTGTGATCGAGCATAATCTGGATGTCATCAAAACCGCCGACTGGATCGTCGATATCGGCCCCGAAGGCGGTGATGGTGGCGGACAGATCGTGGCGACCGGCACGCCCGAGGATGTTGCCGAGGTCGCGGAAAGCCATACCGGGCGCTATCTGGGACCGATGCTGCCAGTCCGGCCGGTGAAGCAGGCACTGCGGCAAAAGTAACACGGGTGCGGCGCAAAGGCTGCAATTTGTTCAAAATAACGGGAACCTCGCGGCCGAACTCTTGCTTTCACCTGCGTTGCGGGGCGATAGCCGGTTAATGAATGGGCTGCGTTCGCCGCCGCCTATACTGTTTTTACGTCTCCGGTCTGCTCCTGGAGCGTCATGGAAGGAAGTCAGAATGCGCATTATCTATGTCGCGCTTGCTGCCGTTCTCGGCCTCGCTGCCTGCGGTCCAAGCCAGCCCGTCGTTACCGCTCCACAGAAATTCGTTCCCAGCTATTACGAGGCACGCGTCGATAGCGGCCCGAACGGAGAGCCGATCGATATCGCAGCGGTGAAGACAGCCTATCTGAATGAGCGCACGATGCGCACCACCGTTCCTTATAACGGACCCGAATCCGCCGGCACGATCGTTGTCGATCCGTTTGCACGGCTGCTCTATTATGTGCAGGCCGGTGGCATGGCGGAGCGTTATGGCGTTGCTGTCGGCAAGGCCGGTCAGAACTTCTCTGGCAACGGAACGATTGCCCGCAAGGCGGAATGGCCAAGCTGGACGCCGACCGCGAACATGGTTGCCACCCAGCCAGAGCTTTATGGCCCGCTGAAAGGCGGCATGGCCGGCGGTCCGGAAAACCCGCTGGGTTCGCGTGCGCTGTATCTGTATCAGGGCGGTCGCGACACATACTACCGGATCCACGGCACGGTAGACCCGTCGTCAATCGGCAAGGCGACCTCGGCAGGATGTATCCGCATGTTCAATCAGGACATCATGGATCTGTTCAACCGCGTGCCGAACGGAACCCCGGTGCATGTCCGGACACGCGCCGAAAGCGTTCAGTATGAGGGTCGCGTCATCGAGTCGCCCGAGGGTTATGCAATCCCGGCCAGCCAGACGATGGATGCCGCAATGCCGACTGCAGCACCTGGTGTCAGTCCGGTCGAAAGCGCCGTTCGGGGATAAGTAAATATTTTGTGACATTCGGGACCCCGGCCTTTCAGGCCGGGGTTTTCCGTTCAAGCGACGGAAATTTTTGGAACTTCCTTTGCCGGTTAGCGTCAGTTATGATGGATTTGTACAACCGGGGACTGAAATGCCGAATTTTAACAGGGAAGAACATCGTGCCCTTTCGGGTGATGAGCTTGAACTGGCCCAGAAATCCCGTCGGCCGCAAATCGCGACCCTGTCCGATACAGAGCTGACGAGTATGATTTCAAGATTGCGGGCATTGCGCGACAAGGCGCGTGGCGTTGGCAATCGTCAGCGGCGTGAAGCCCGGGGCAAGGCCGATCCCGCCGGAGCTGCGCCCGCAAGCGGAAATGAAGGCACGGTTGAGAAAGAAAAATACCTTGCCGCCGCATTGCGTCGCGCTTCGGCTGAACGCAAAAAGCGCGAAGATGCGGCAGCACAGCAGGCCGGAGAGGCTGCGGCCAAACCTGCCTCCGCTGCATCGGCGGGGCGGAAAGCCGCAACGCGCAGCGGTGCGGTGAAGCGTGCATCTCGGGGCAAGGCGGGCGCACAGCCTGATCGGCGCGGCAGCGGACCGCGCAAGGTCGGCAAAGCAAAACCTGCTTCCGCTTCTCAGGATAAGACGGATGCAGGCAAGGTGATGGTCGCGGATGGCAGCGGTGCCGCCCGGACCTGCTCTGTAACGGGTCCAGTGCCTGCTGATACGAAAGCCGGACAGCGCTCTCAGAAGCCTGTCGCGGAAGCCGGCAAAGCAAGCGCTATAGCGGCGCCTGCGGTTGCTGCCGGTGTGCAGAATCAGCCGAAGGCGGAAAAGGCAGATCAGGCAACCGAGCGCGTCCGGGAATTGACCGAGGCTGCCGAGCTTCGCGCTGCCAAGGCTGACAAGGCCGCTGCGAAAGCTGCCGAGGCCGCCAGAAAGATGCAGAAGAAAGACACCAAGAAGCGCCGCAAGACCGCGGAAGAGGCTGAGGAAAAAGCTCGTAAAGCGCAGCGCAAAGCGCGGAAGGCAGCGCGTCAGGCGCGGAAGGCCGCAGCCGAGCTGGGTTAAAAGCGCCGGGCCTCGCTCATGTTCGAAATCGGCGTTCAGACGGTTTCCCGAGCCGCCGCGATTTGCTAATTCCCCTATAGTGGGGTCACAGCAGGGCAGAGCGGATGCGCCGATTTTTCAGTCTCTTTCTTGCCGTGGCGCTTGGCGCAGGCAGCGTTTCCGCGCGGCCTGCGGTAGATGCCGTTTATGGGCTTCCGCCGATGACAGAAGCCGAAAATCGGCGTTGCACGGCGGACGGGCTATATTGCGTTTATCTGGATACATATGTGGCCGATGTCTGCCGCAATATCGAACGCGCGGCATCCCGGCAGGGGCTGGACAAGAATTTTCTGGCCCGCCTTCTGTGGAAGGAAAGCCGGTTCGAGCCAAGCGCGATTTCTCCTGCCGGGGCCGAAGGGATTGCCCAGTTCATCCCCAGCACGGCCGCGATTGTCGACCTGCATGATCCCTTCAACCCGGCCGAGGCGATTTCCGTATCGGCCGCCTATCTGAGCAGGCTGAGCCGGTTCTATGGCTCGATCGGGATCGCTGCGGTGGCCTATAATGGCGGTGAAAACCGTGCGGACCGCTTCATGCGTTCCGGCGGGACGCTGCCTTATGAGACACAGGATTATGTCGAGGCGATTACCGGGTTCAACGCCTGGCGGTGGCGCGAGGATCCTCCAGGCGCGGATAAGCTGGATCTTCGTCTTGATGGCGATGCCCCGTTTCTGGAGGCCTGTACAAGGCTTGCCGGAAACCGTGAGTTGCGGGAATTCACCACGGGCGGGCAGGATGAAGCGCCGTCGCCCTGGGGCGTGATCCTTGCTTCACATCCGACCCGTGGGGGTGTGCAGGGGCAGATCAACCGGCTGAACCGGGCGCTTGGCCCGATACTGGACGGCAAGCGCGTCAGCTATGTGCGCCGGTCGCTGCGTGGTGGCGGACGCCGGGTCTATACGGCTCAGGTCGGCTGGGATGCCCGCGGCGACGCGAACCGCTTCTGCCAGAAGGCGAAGATGGTCGGGATCCGCTGCATCGTCCTGCGCAACTGATCCTTTCTCCGCAGGCGGTGGCTTATTCGGTCCAGCGAACCTGCGAGAGATCATTCGCCGGTGTCGGAGAATTCTCCCACAGACCTTCGATCCGGGCATCCGCGACCCCGGTCTTTGCCAGTTGGAACAGATAGGCATTGGCGAAATCATCGGCGATGATCGTCTGCGCCTGCTTCAGCAACTCTGACCGCTTGGCGTCATCGGTCGTGACATTGACCTCTGCCATGACGGATTTCAGATCTTCATTATAATAGTTGAAATAGTAATCGTCGCGGGCATAGATCTCGATATCCATCGGCTCGACATGGCTGATGATGGTCAAATCGTAATCCTTGCCGGTGAAAACCGTCTCAAGCCATTGCGACCATTCCATATTGGTGGTCTCGGTCTGAATGCCGACATTGCGAAGCTGTGCCGCAAGCAGTTCCCCGCCACGGCGGGCATAGGGCGTCGGAGGCAGGGCAAGGCGCAGGCTCAGATCCTCTGCTCCGGCCTCGGCCAGCAATTCCCGCGACCGGTCGGGATCGAAATCCGATTGCTGGGTAAGATCCACGTAATCCGGATGATGTGGCGCGAAATGTGTGCCGATTGGCGTTCCGTATCCGAACATCGCACCGTCGATCAGTTCCTGCCGGTTGATGGCATGGGCAATCGCCTCGCGCACCCGAATATCGTCCAGAGGCGGGGCAGCCTTGTTCATGCTGAGGATGGTTTCCCCTTCGGTCGTGCCGACAATGACCTTGAAACGTGGATCGGCCTCGATCTGGGCAAGGGTTTCCGGTGCCGGATAGATCGGAAACGCATCGACATCTCCGGCCATCAGCGATGAAAACGCGGCTGTCGGATCGCCGATAAAGCGGAATGTCGCGGTCTTCAGGGCGGGTCTTTCACCCCAATACCCGTCAAATGCTTCAAGGTTGATGGAATCGCCCTGCCGCCATGCGACAAAGCGAAACGGACCCGTGCCGACGGGGCGGGTTGCCGCATCGGCGGCAGAGGCCTCATCCAGCATGACGGCATCGCCCCATGCCATCTTGAACGGGAACAGCCCATCCGGCGCGGCAAGCGTGACGCGCACCGTGGCGGGATCGACCGCTTCTACCGACTCAATGCCCTCGAACAGCGTTTTCTGTGCATTGGTCGAGTCCTCGGCACGGGCGCGGTCCAGAGAGAACACGACATCCTCGGCGGTGAACTCAGCGCCATCATGAAAGGTCACGCCCTCATTCAGATGGAAAACATAGGTTTTGCCATCGTCCTCAATATCCCAGCTTGCGGCGAGCGCGGGCAGGATCGCTCCGTCGGGACCGAACTTCGTGAGACCTTCGAAGACGTTGGAATAGACGACCTCATCAATCGCCGCCGCCGCATTTCCTGTCGGGTCAAGACCCGGGGGCTCCAGAACCATTCCAAGCGTAATCGAATCCTGCGCGGCAAGAGCCGGTGAGGCCATCAGCGCGAAGACGGCTGTCGTTGTTTTCCAGCGATGGAACATTCTTTCCCCCGGTATCAGATGTCGCGCCTGATAATGGGCGGAAATACCACAGGATCAAGGATTAATATGGTTCCGGCCTGCCGGGCAGGGGTTTGACCCTCCCGCGCGGCGACCGGATCTGTCCCCGAAAGAGTCAGTCCTTTTCGGTCAGTTGCTGCAAGGCACCGGCGACCAGAAGCCATATGCTTGTGATCACCAGACCCCAATTGGCCCAGCTTGCCGGGTGAAAATCGACAAAGATCGCCCAGAGGCTGAATGCGACCCATGCAGCCGCAATCGGCAGCGAGATCATCCGCCAACGCTCAGTACGGACCGGATGAATGAATTTCACATTGGTGAACATCGCGACTGTCAGCACGATGACGATGGCCAGAATGATCCAGAAATTCGGTTTCAGTGCGAACAGGACCAGCACCACCATATTCCAGCATGCGGGGAACCCGGCGAAGGAATTATCTCTGGTTTTCATCCTCGTATCGGAAAAATACAGGATCGATCCATAGGTGATGGCAATGATCGCGAACCATCCCGTCCAGCCGGGCAGAAGATCAGATTCAAACAGAGCAAAGGCCGGGATGAACACATAAGTCAGGAAATCTATGATCAGATCCATCAGGACACCGTCATAGATCGGCCAGTTTTCCTTGACGCGATAACGACGCGCAAGCGGGCCGTCGATTCCGTCAACCACAAGGGCGACGATCAACCAGAGGAACATGATCGACCATTCTTCCTCGACCGCCGCCAGCATGGCCAGCATCGAGAACACCGCTCCGCTTGCGGTCAGCAAATGGACGAACAGGGCTTTGACGCGAATTTCCATCCCGGCGTTTTCGCATCCGCGCGGGCCGCAGGCAAGTCAGCTTCGGCTGTTGACCCTGAAACTGCTTTTATTGTTGCCGAAGCGCTTTCCGAAAGGGGCTTAGCCTGCCTGTGTCACCTCGGTCATGGGCGAAACATCCGTCAGAGTGCTGATGAATTCCTTTCCCATCAGCATCGACGCGGTGAAATAGCCTGCGGTGTCGCCCTCGTGATCATGGCACCAGCAGGTAATGCCAACCGCAGCATCCACCGTGAGGCTGTAGACATTCGGTGCCGAGAAATGCATCTCCAGCCGCTTTCCGCCGGGCGCGATGGCCTCGCCCCAGAACTCGGTCCGCTCTTCGGCCCGGGCCTGATCGTCCGGCCCGCCCGAGAAATTCTTGCGGATGAGCTTTTCCAGACGGCTTTTCACAAAGGGCTTGCCGAACAGGCTGCGGATGGGAGAGGTCAGTTTTGTCAGTATCCCTGCCGGAAGCGGCAATGCCGCATAGACCATGCCGTTCGGCACCCCGGTTGAAATCCCCGAAGTGTAAACATCGCCCCAGGGCAAAGTCGCCGTCCACAGCGTATCGCTGGGAAAGGGAATCCTGCGCAGCCGGTAGGCGTTGCCCACCGGCTTCAACTCGTGATCGCGGCGGATCCGACCGCCTTGCTGGATCGCCTCAAGCGCGGTGGTCGCGGTGCCGATGCTTGGCTTTGTTCCAAAAGAAAAGGCGAGGTTGATCGTCTCTGCGTTGGGGATGCGCGATTTCAGTTCGGCGGCAAGGCAATCGGTCGGCACCACGTCGAAGCCCGCACCCGGACATAGGATAACACCGGCCTTGCGGGCTTGTTCGGCGCGTTGATGGCAATATGTAAAGACCGGGATTTCTCCGGTGATGTCGATATAATGAATGGATTGCGCCAGACATGTATCGACAAGCGGGGCGGCGGTTTTGGCGAAAGGACCGGCGCAGTTCAGAAGCGTTTTAATCCCCTGAAGCGCCTCCGTCGCGTCAGTCACATCAAACGCACGATGCGGCAGAGATAATTCCTGCGCCAGTGGGATAAGCTTATCCGCGCTTCGCCCTGCGATGACCGGTTTACGGCCCCGTCGGACCAATTCGCGAACCACAAGTTCGCCGCTATACCCGTAGGCCCCGTACACCATAAGATCGGTCATTTATGAACCCTGATTTCCGGAAGATGGACTTGGCTGTTCGCTGCCTGAAACAGTAGGGCGAAACCGATGATTTTACAATTCCGATGATATCAGGGGGATTGGTTCCGGTTGACCTGTCGGTTCAGCGTCTGGGGTGCGCCTTGCGGTACACCGCGCGTACACGGACTGTACACAGCTTGCGTGCCGGTGGCAGTGTCACTGTTCACGGCAAGCCCAGATGTCGCGAATGGCGCGGCGGATTGTATCTCAGACTTTCTGCCGACGGATGGCGCGGATCTGGTCGGGACGGACCGTGATATCCTTTACCGTGTCCATTAGCCTCAGTTCGATCCGGGCGCCGGATGTCGCATGGCGAAACTCGACCGGGCCGGGCTGGGCCCATTGGTCGCCCCATTCAGTCAGGGCGATGATGACCGGCATCAGTGCTAGGCCCTTTTCGGTCAGATGGTATTCGCGCGGTTCGCCGGGGTCATCATCCCCTTGCCGGATCATCAGCCCGTTTTCGACGAAACTGTCCAGACGCTTGGCAAGGATGTTCGTTGCGATGCCGAGGCTGCGCTGAAAATCCGAGAACCGGACATAATTGCGAAACATGGCGTCGCGCAGGATCAGCAAGCTCCAGCGTTCGCCGACGATTTCCAGCGTACGCGCTGCCGAGCAGTCCTGATTTTCATAAAGCCGTCCGAGCATGGACGATATCTAACAGTTGACTTGTATCATGCAAGCGGCAATGATGATTGCATCATGCAAGTAACAACGGGTCGTCTGGTGCCCGGATCATTGAAAGGAGAGGTGAAATGATTCCCGATATTGCGGAACTGGACGATCATGAGGTCGTGTCGCAGGATGAATGGCTGAGGGCACGCAAGGCGCTGCTCGACCGCGAAGTCGCTCTGACACATGATCTGGACCGGCTGCGCACCGCGCGGCGGGCGCTGCCCTGGGTGCGGGTCACGAAAGACTATGTTTTCGACGGAGCGGAGGGGAAGCGGCATCTGGGCGATCTGTTTGCCGGGCGTAACCAGCTTGCCATACAGCATTTCATGCTGTCGCCGGATTCCGATCATCTCTGCGCCGGCTGTTCGTTCATTGCCGATCATGTCGATGCGGCGCGGCAGCATTTCGAACAGGCAGGTCTGTCTTATGCCGCCGTGTCGCGTGCGCCTGTCGCGCGAATTCAGGCGGTCAAGCGCAGAATGGGTTGGCAATTCGCTTGGGTGTCATCGGGTGACACTGATTTCAGCTATGATTTCGGTGTGTCCTTCCACCCCGGGGATCTGGCGGATGGCGGTGCCGAGTATAATTACGGCAAGGCGCAGATCCAGAAGGCCAGCGACATGTTCGGTGTCTCGATCTTCGTGCGCCGGGAAGGTTCGGATGAGATCTTTCATGCCTATTCGACCTATGGCCGGGGGCCGGAATTGCTGATGGGGGCGCTGAACTGGCTGATCTGGCCCCTTTGGGCCGCAATGAGCGCGGCAAAACGCATAGCTGGCTGCGCCTGCATGACGAATATGGGCAGGCAACGGAAGGATGCTGCGGTCACTGAAGCTGTGACGGGTGATGCTCAGCGCCTTGGATGGGCCTTGCGGTAAACCTCGATCAGCCGCGCATCGTCTACGCCGGTATAGACCTGAGTTGTCGACAGGCTGGCATGACCCAGCAATTCCTGAATCGTGCGCAGATCGCCTCCGGCCGACAGTAGATGCGTGGCAAAGCTGTGCCGCATTGCATGGGGTGTCGCGGTCGGAGGCAGGCCAAGCGACTGGCGCATTTGGGCCATTGCGCCAGCCATCACGCCGGGACGCAGCGGGCCGCCCCGTGCGCCGTAAAACAGCGGTCCTTCGGCTTCCAGAGGCCAGGGGCACAGTTTCAGATAGGCGGCGACGGCGTCGTTCAGCACCGGAAGCACAGGCACCATCCGCTCACGCCCGCCTTTGCCTGCGATGGTCAGCGACTCGCTGAAAGGCCAGTCGCGCCCCTTCAGGCCGAGCGCCTCGGAGATTCGCAAACCGCAGCCGTAAAGCAGCGTCAGCACCGCCGCATCGCGGGCGGCGATCCATGCCTCGGGATGGTGATGTTCGGCATAATCCAGCAATTCGCGGGCCTGCTCGGGCGCAAGGGGGCGGGGCAGGGAGCGCTGATATTTCGGTCCCCGGGCCGAGAGCGCCGCCGACAGATCATATCCCTCGCGGTCCGACATCCAGCGAAGGAAGCTTCTCACCGCCGACAGCCTTCGCGCAAGCGAGCGGGCCGAAAATCCGCGGTTCCGCTCGGACGCGGCGAAGGCCCGCATATCGGATTGTTTCAGGGTGCCAAGGGATTTCGGCGTGGCGGCAATGCCGTGATACCCGCCCAGAAAGGCCAGAAACGCGATTGTGTCGTCGCGATATGCGGCGATTGTGTGGGGCGAGCGATCTTTCGCCCCGGCTTCGGCTTCCAGCCACCGCGCCAGCGCATCCGCCATAGCGGGCGACAGCGCAAGTGGCTGTGTCATTCGTCCAGCCAGCGCAGCAGGACCAGCCGGAAGGCCTGACCGAAGAAGCGCAGCAGATCCGTGCCATGCGCGGCGCTGAAACGGCCCGGCTCATCCGATCCCATCAGAAGCAGCGCAGGCATGCGCGTCGGTCCAAGATCCAGCGGAATCAGCGCCTCAGAGGCGACGGGTGCGCCGTGAAGCCCCGCGCTGACGCTGGAGGCGCGGCGCAGCATGACTTCGCCCGATTGCTGACCCCGCCGCCCGGCGGCGAT
The DNA here is from genome assembly GCF_027913215.1 of Paracoccus aerodenitrificans. Classification (GTDB taxonomy): domain Bacteria; phylum Pseudomonadota; class Alphaproteobacteria; order Rhodobacterales; family Rhodobacteraceae; genus Paracoccus; species Paracoccus aerodenitrificans. The sequence goes on along the minus strand of NZ_CP115784.1, from coordinate 2,042,707 downwards.
GGCACGGGAGACGGTCCCCTCGGGAACCATCGTCAGCGGGCCGCCCATCTCGGGGGTGCCTTCCTTGGCAGCGGTTTCCATGACCAGAACAAGCGTATCGACGCGCAGGATATCCGCGAGGTCGGTCTGCATATTCTCAAGGAAATCGTCGAAATCCACCGGCTGAAGCAGCGACAGCACCGCGCGGTGGATGGTGTTCATCCCCGACTGGTTTTCATAGGCCGCCGCGATCACGGTTTCATGCGCCGATTCCAGCCGGTCCAGCCGCGCCTCAAGCGCGGTCATGGCGCGACCGCGAATGTCGATGACATTGCTGCCGACGCCATCCTCATGCGCACCGACAATGGCGCGCATGAGATCCCTGTCCATCAGGATGGCGCTTGGGTCTTCAAGCAGCGCCTGCCGTGTCTCGGGGCTGAGAGGCTGGCTCATTACCCGATCTTCTGCCCGGTTTTTTCCCAGTCGGCGTTGAACTGCGCCAGACCTTTATCCGTCAGCGGATGCGTGGCCATCGACTTGATCACATTGGGCGGCGAGGTGATCACATCGGCGCCGATCCGGCCCGCTTCGATGATATGGTTCACCGAGCGGATCGAGGCGGCAAGGATCTGCGTCTCATAGCCGTAATTATCGTAGATTTCCCGGATATCCGAAATCAGCTCCATCCCGTCCAGATGGATGTCGTCAAGGCGACCGATAAACGGGCTGATGAAGGTCGCGCCGGCCTTGGCGGCCAGAATCGCCTGCGCCGGAGAGAAGCACAGCGTCACGTTCACCATATGACCGTCATCGGACAATGCGCGGCATGCTTTCAGCCCGTCCCAGGTCAGCGGAACCTTCACCGCGATATTATCCGCGATCTTCGCCAGATGCTTGCCTTCGCGAATCATGTCATCCGCTTTTTCAGCGACGACTTCGGCCGAGACGGGGCCATCGACCATCTCGCAGATTTCCCGGGTGACTTCTTCGATGTCGCGCCCGGCCTTCAGGATCAGCGACGGGTTGGTGGTCACACCGTCCACCATGCCCAGATCGTTCAGTTCGCGGATGGCATCGACATCGGCGGTATCGACAAAGAACTTCATGACGCTCTCCTCGGTTTGCGTTTGCCAGAGTGATAGCGCATCAGCCCCGGCTCAGGAAGGCGGGGCGCTTGTTTTTCGTCGGTCAAACGGTAACTCTGCGGGTCTTCGCGAGTCGATGACAGGCAGGCAGTGACTTTCCATCAGGCGGGACAGCGTATCGGTGTCATGACGACAGAGCCGGTCGGGATGCTGGATTATCTTGCGCCCGAAGGCGGGGTCGGGGATGGCTGCATCGTGATTTGTCCTCTTGGACCGCGTCGGGTCATGGGGGTGGTTTGGGGGCGCGGTGACGGTTCATTCGATCTGTCCAGGCTGCGCAAGGTGATCCGGGTCGTAGATGCCGCGCCTTTATCCGATGAGCTGCGCGAATTCCTTGGCCGCGCTGCCGAGTATACGCTGACGCCGATGCCGCTGATGCTGCGCATGGCGATGCGTGCGCCGGATCTGGACAGGCCGCCCGCCGAGCGGAAGATCATCACCCGCGCGGGACCCGAGCCGTCCAGAATGACGGAAGCCCGGCAGGCGGTGATACGGGTGATCGCCGAGCATGGGGGTGCCAGCTTCGCGCCCTCGGAACTTGCTCAGCTTGCCGGGGTTGGCAGCGGAGTCGTCAAGGGGCTGGTCGCCGCCGGAACTCTGGCCGAGATCACCGCGCCGAAGGATCTGCCTTATCCCCGGCTGGATCCCGGCCTGCCGGGCAAGGCTCTGGCACCGGATCAGGCGGAAGCCGCCGGAAGTCTGCGCAGGGCCGTCGCATCGGGCAGTTATGGCACGACATTGCTGCGCGGAGTGACCGGGTCGGGGAAAACCGAGATCTATCTCGAAGCGGTTGCCGAGGCGCTGCGCACCGGCAGGCAGGCGCTTGTCCTGCTGCCTGAAATCGCTCTTTCGGCCGAGTTTCTTGACCGTGTCGAGGCGCGTTTCGGTGCGCGTCCCGGCGAATGGCATTCCGGGGTGAGCCGTTCAGAGCGCCGGCGGTTATGGCATATGGCCGGGCAGGGCGAGGTTTCGCTTATCGTCGGCGCAAGATCGGCGCTGTTTCTGCCATTCCGCGATCTGGGTCTGATCGTGGTCGATGAAGAGCATGATTCTTCCTATAAACAGGAAGATACGGTCTATTATTCAGCCCGCGACATGGCTGTGCTGCGCGGCGCAGTGGCCTCGGCGCAGGTGGTTCTGGCATCTGCCACGCCCAGTCTGGAAAGCTGGGTGAATGCGGCCTCGGGGAAGTATGGGCGGCTCGATCTGCGTTCCCGTTATGGCGAGGCGGAACTGCCCGAGATGGCAACGATTGATCTTCGGGTCGAGAATATGCCGGGCGGGCAATGGATTTCTCCGACTTTGGCGCGGGCGGTCGAGGCGCGTATGGCGCGGGGCGAACAATCCTTGCTGTTCCTCAACCGGAGGGGCTATGCGCCGGTGACGGTGTGCCGGGCATGTGGCGAGCAGATCGGCTGCCAGCAATGCGACGCGCGGATGGTCGAGCACCGCTTCCAGAACCGTCTGGTCTGTCATCAATGCGGAGAAACCAGAGCCATTCCCGAGACATGCCCCACATGCGGGGTCGAGGGCAGGCTGGCTCCGGTCGGGCCGGGTGTCGAGAGGCTGGCCGAGGAGGTCGCGGCGCGGTTTCCCGATGCCAAAACGACGGTGCTGTCCTCGGATCTGTTCGGCTCTGCCCGTGCGCTGAAAGAGACAATCGCCGCGATTGCTGAAGGCGATACCGATATCATTATCGGAACGCAACTTGTTGCAAAAGGGCATAATTTTCCGAAACTGACCCTGGTCGGGGTGATCGATTCCGATCTTGGGCTGCAGGGTGCCGATCTGCGTGCGGCAGAGCGGTCCTTTCAACTGATGCGGCAGGTGGCGGGCCGGGCCGGGCGCGTGTCGGGCGAAAGGCCGGGGCTGGCGCTGTTGCAGACGCATCAGCCGGATCATCCGGTGATACGTGCCATTCTGTCGGGCGATGACGAAGGTTTCTGGGATGCCGAGGCGGCGATGCGCCAGCAGGCCGGGATGCCGCCATTCGGGCGGCTGGCAGGGGTGATCCTGTCGCATCCCGATGCTGCGGCGGTGGCGGCGTTTGCGCGGCATCTCGCCGACATCTCCGATCCGATCCGAGAGGCCGGGGCCGAGCTTTGGGGGCCCGCTCCTGCGCCGATTGCCCGGATCAGGGGGCGGCACCGGATGCGGATGCTGATCCGGGCCCCGCGTCAGGCGGCTTTGCAGCAGGCGATCTCGGACTGGCTGACGCCGGTGAAGCTGCCGGTGAATATGCGGCTTTCCGTGGATATAGATCCGCAGAGTTTTCTTTGAAGGTGGCAGTGATATCCCCGCCCGGAATCAAGGCGCGTAGCGCCGCCGGGCAGCGCCCGACCGGCCCATGGGCGGGCGCTTTTTTGCCGGTCCGATCAGAACCGCTGTTCGGCGGGGATGCGGTATAAATCTCATTGCCCGGAGTCGGCAGCGCCCACCAGCGGTCGTGCGCTGCCCTTCTGTCGGTTAAAACAATTATTTTTAGCGCCTTATCTGAAAAAATTCACGTAAAATCCCCCGGCTTTCCTCTGCCGCAATCCCGTCATGGATCTCTGGCCGGTGATGGCATTGCGGATGCTCGAAAACCCGCGCACCATGCCTGACCCCGCCCATGCGGGGATCATCCGCGCCGTAATACAAAACCCCGATCCGCGCGGCAGAGATGGCTGCGGCGCACATCGGGCATGGCTCCAGCGTGACCCACAGACGATGTCCCGGCAGCCTCTCGGAATGCAGCGCCGCGCAGGCGGCACGGATCGTCAGGATCTCGGCATGGGCGGTGGGGTCGCTGAGTTCGCGGGTGCGATTTCCTGCCTGCGCGACGACACGCCCCTGCGCATCGGTCAGCACGGCACCCACCGGCACTTCGCCCCGTGCGGCGGCGGCGCGGGCCTCGGTCAGCGCAAGCGGCATCTGAGAGATAAAGCGGCTCATGCGCCGTTTTTGCATGGCTGGGATGTGCAGTGGAAGTTCTTTCCTTTATCCGCCGGGCCGCGTATCTGTTGTTTTTCGCCGCAGGGATGCGCCAAAGGAGAATCGCCATGACCGACGCACCGAACCCCGACAAACCCGCCGAAGCCGACCGTATCGCCAAGGTGATCGCTCGCGCGGGCCTTGCCAGCCGCCGTGAGGCTGAGCGCATGATCCTCGAAGGCCGGGTCACTGTGAACGGGCAGAAAATCGACAGCCCGGCACTGGATGTGATGCCCTCGGACAGGATCACGGTTGACGGCAAGAAGCTGGAAGAGCCGCAGGAAACCCGGCTCTGGGTGTATTACAAGCCCGTCGGGCTGGTCACCTCGGAGAATGATGAAAAAGGACGACAGACCGTTTTCGATGCGCTGCCGCGCGATCTGCCCCGGGTCATGAGCGTTGGCCGGCTGGATCTCAACTCTGAAGGTCTGTTGCTGCTGACCAATGACGGAGAGCTGAAGCGGCGGCTGGAACTGCCGGAAACCGGCTGGTTGCGCCGCTATCGCGTGCGGGTGAACGGACAGCCCAACGATCTGACCTTCGCGCCGCTGCGGCGTGGCGTCACCATCGAAGGCGAGGATTTCGCGCCGATGGAAATCAAGCTGGACAGTCAGCAAGGGGCCAATGCCTGGCTGACCGTTGGCATCCGTGAGGGCAAGAACCGGGAAATCCGCCGCGCGATGGCGCATGTCGGGTTGCAGGTGAACCGGCTGATCCGCATCGGCTATGGTCCGTTCAAGCTGACCGGGATGGAAGAAAACGAGGTTCGTGAGGTCAAGCGGCGGGTTCTGAAGGACCAGCTCGGCGGTCTGCTGACCGGCGAAACCGAGGAAAAAGAGCGTCCCTTCCGTGAGCGCGGTGCAGAGGATGACCAGAGACGGCCTCGCGGCCAACGCGGTGAGCGCGGAGAGCGGGGCGATGATCGCGGTCCGCGCAAATTCGGTGCCCGCAGGGGCGATGCGGGCGAGTCCTTCAACCGCCGCGATGACCGGCGAGGTGATGACAGAGGCCGCGATGACCGTCGCAGGGATGACAGGCCACGCGATGATAAAGAGCGCAGGCCCTTCTCTCGTCGCGATGATGGCGAGGGCAGGCCGTTCACCCGCCGTCAAGATGGCGAGCGCAAGGATTTCGCGGCCCGTTCCGAAGAGGGTGCAGTCAGAAAACCCCGGCACCGCCGTGATGGCGAGCAGGGCAAGCCGCGTGACGATAAGCGTGGTTTCGCTTCGCGCCGGGATCAGGACGGCAAGCCTGCATTCGACCGCCGCAAGGACAACTCCGAGGGGCCGCGCAGCCGTTTTTCGCGTGAGGATGGCCCGAAGCGCGGCAATAAGCCGTTCGGCAAGCGCGACGGTGAAGGCGGCGCGTCAGCGCGTCATGCGGGGGAAAGGCGAAACGGTGAGGACAGACCTGCGCGTCAGGGCTTCAAGTCGGGGCCTGGCGGTGCTGCGAAAGGTGGCCGCGATGATCGCGGCGCGAAATACGGTGGTCCGAAATCTGGCGGAAAACCGGGTTTCAAGCGGGATGGCGGCGCTGATCGTCCGCGGTCCGGCAAGCCCGGCGGCGGCGCGGCCAATCGTCCCGGGGGGAGGACCGGAGCAAAAGGGCCGCGCAAGCCGAAATCCTGATCATTTGGTCAGGATCAGCTTTCCTGCGCGGGTAATGCGCAGATTGTAGACCTGATCGTTCAGGACGATCAGCGCCTGATTACCGCCTTGTGTCAGCGCTTCAGCCTCGTGGACGGGCAGATTATTCACCGGGGTTGCTCCGACGCGGCCGAATTCGGCAGGGCGTGTTGCGGTCATGTCGTTTCCTCGTTTCTTGTCCTGTCACGACACTGCGCGAGCGGGCAGCAGAAGTCAAAGTATTTTTGTCGGATATTATTCCTGACCCTGTTCGCAGGCGCTGATACGCTTCGCCAATTGCATGAGAATATTCGCGTAATAATCTGCATTAGAAGAAAAATTATCTCCTGCCGGCGAAAGCGATTCGCCTAGTGAAAGCCCTGTTCCCTCAATTGCGGTCTCGATCAGCTGCAAAGGCTGATTCGTCTCGGGGAAGGCGCAGACAGCCTCGGAGCCCGTGATTTCTTCGCGCACTTCGTTCAGCCGGGCTGCTGACGGAGCCGTCGCGTCGCCAAGGCTGACTGCAATTGCCGGTGGAAGGTAGAAATATTCGGTGAAATAGCCATATGCGTCATGGAATGTCACAAAAGGCAGGGCTTCATTTGCCGGGAACATAGCGCGGATTTCGGCCACGGTATCGCTCAGTTCGGATTTCGCGGCCCCGGCATTGTCGCGATAATGCTGCGCGTTCGCCGGATCGCGTGCGCCAAGCTGTTCGGCGATATGGTCCAGCCACAAAGCTCCGTTATCCGGGTTCAGCCAGGCATGCGGGTCGATGCCGTCATGATCGTGGTCATCTTCGCCCTCATTGTGGTCATGCGCGGTATGATCGCTGTGCTGATCTTCATGCGTGTCATCATGCGGCGCATAGGATCGCAATTCCGTGCCGGGGATCTCCAGCAATTGCAGCTGAGCCGAATCGTCCAGAGAGTCCGCCGCACGTTCCAGCCAAGGCGTCAGCTCGGGACCGGTCCAGATCAGCAGGTCGGCATGCTGCAATGCTCGTGCCTGAGACGGCCGCAACTGAAAATCATGCGGATTCGCGCCTTGTGACAGCAGGATTTCGACCTGTCCCTGCTCTCCGGTGACTTGCCGGACAAAAGATGCTGTGATTGCCGTGTCGGTCACGATCCGGGGCGGTTCGGCATGAAGCGGGGCTGCGATGGCCATCGGGATGAGGGGAAGAATATGTCGCATGTCGATCTTTCCTTGATAATCGGCGCAAATTGTATGTAATAACATAACAAGTCAACCGGAATGTTATAAAATCACATGACCACTGCATTTGAACGCCACGATCATGATATCTGCGCCGGCGAGGCTCTGGCCCGCGCCGATCAACTGGCCGAGGCGCGGGGGCTGCGCCTGACCCCCGTGCGCCGCCGTGTGCTGGAGATCCTGCTGGAGCGTCACCGCGCCCTTGGTGCCTATGAGGTGCTTGAGCGTCTGGCGGCAGAGGGGTTGGGCAAACAGCCTCCGGTCGCCTACCGGGCGCTTGAGTTCCTTGTCGAGAACGGGCTGGCGCATCGTGTCCAGCGGCTGAACGCGTTTACCGCCTGCCAGAACCATCACCCGGATGGCGAGGCCCCTGCCTTTCTGATCTGTCGCACCTGTCAGCGCGTTGCCGAGATGGGCGCAGAGCGCTTCCGCGCCGAGTTGGGCGATGTGGCAAAATCAGCGGGGTTTACCGTTGAACGGACGACGATCGAGGCGCTCGGCTTATGCGCGGGCTGTGCGGAAGCCGACGCATGACGCAGCCATTGATAGAGGCTCATGGCTTGACCGTCCGGCATCGCGGGGCCGATACGCCGATCCTGAAAAATGTCGATTTCTCGATTTCTCCCGGAGAGATCGTCACCGTTGTCGGGCCGAACGGGTCGGGAAAATCGACTCTGGTGCGCACCGTTCTGGGCCATGTTGCGATGGAAGCCGGGCGGGTGGTGCGGCAAAAGGGGCTGCGGATCGGATATGTGCCTCAGCGTGTTCACATTGATGACCGGATCCCCATGAGCGTTCGCCGGTTTCTGTCATTGCCCCGCCATGTGAGCGATGCCGATGCATCCGAGGCTCTGGCCCGAACCGGGGTGGAGGGACTTCAGGCGCGTCAGATCACGCGATTATCCGGAGGCCAGTTCCAGCGCGTGCTTCTGGCAAGGGCGCTTCTGTTTCAGCCACAGCTTCTGGTGCTGGACGAACCGACGCAGGGGCTGGATCAGCCCGGCATCGTGGCCTTTTATCAACTGATCGACGAGATCCGGCAGCAGACGAAGGCGGCGGTGCTGATGGTCAGCCATGATCTGCTGGTGGTCATGCGGGCCTCGGATCATGTGATCTGCCTGAACGGGCATGTCTGCTGTCACGGTACGCCTCAGGCGGTCAGCGAGGCGCCCGAATATCAGGCTCTGTTTGGTGCGGATTCGGCGCAGACGCTTGCGCTTTATCGCCATCAGCACGATCACAGGCATGACGGCCCCGGTCTCGGCCATGTTCATCACCAGCCCCATGATCGAGGATGTTCCGATGCTTGATGATTTTCTGATCCGCGCGGGGCTTGCCGGGTTCGGCGTGGTTTTTGCCGCCGGTCCGCTTGGCTGTTTCGTTGTGTGGCAGCGCATGGCCTATTTCGGCGATGCAACCGCACATGCCGCCATTCTGGGCGTGGCGCTGAGCCTGACTTTCGGCGCACCTGTCTATCTTGGAACGATGGGTGTGGCGCTGGCGATGGGCTGGCTGGTCGCGCATCTGGCAGGACGCGGCGAGGCCGTCGATACGGCACTTGGCGTTCTTGCCCACGGTGCGCTTGCCTTCGGTCTGGTTGCCGCCTCGCTTGTGCCGGGATTGCGGCGCGATCTGGATAGCTGGCTGTTCGGAGATATCCTCATGGTGCAGCCTGCGGATCTGCTGTGGGTCTGGGGCGGGGGCTCTCTGGTTCTGGCGCTGCTTGGCTGGCGGTGGCAGGCTCTGGTTACGGCGACGGTCAATGAAGAGCTGGCGATGGCCTCGGGCATATCCCCCTCCCGGGAAAGGATGATTCTCACCATCGCAATGGCCATCACGGTTGCCATCGCGATTCGTGTTGTCGGCGCACTTCTGGTTTCCGCGCTGCTGGTGATTCCTGCCGCCGCCGCCCGCCGGATTTCACGCGGACCCGAACACATGGCCGTGATTTCGACCCTGATCGGGCTGATTTCCGTTGCGTCAGGTCTGGCCGCCAGCCTGTACGCAGACCTTCCCGCAGGCCCCTCGATCATCGCTGCATCGGCGATAATTTTCCTGTCTTTGCTGCCCTTTCAGCGGAGTTCGGCATAAATGTGACAATCGCAGTCCTGCAAGGTTCTTGTGCAGGAACCGGTGCTTAAGGAGCGTGTTGTGAAATATGCAACAGTTGAGGCAAACCCAGTGGCCATTTGAATCAATCCGACTTTCAAAGCCACGCAGTTTATGAGACTGTCGCCCCGATGCTGCTGGAAACTGCAGCTTTCACAAGACCAAACGGAGCATGATCATGACCAAATTTGCTACCTTCGCTGCGGCCCTCGGCCTGACCGCTTCTTCGGCTCTCGCCGGCGGCTATGTCGAGCCCGTCGTTTCCGTCGAGCCCGTCGTTGTTGACGCACAAGAGCCCGCGTCCTCGAACGCTGGCCTGGTGGTTCCGGCTCTGCTGCTGCTGGGCGTTATCGCTGCAGTCGCTTCGGACGACGACGACTCCTAATCATTGTCCGCAAGGACTTGATTTCCAGAGGGCTGGCCATTGGCCAGCCCTCTTTGTTTTCAGACGCCTGTGCGCGTGGTCAATGAAGATCGTACCGCTGCAGATCTCTGCCAAATGAAAAGCGCCCGGGGCAATGCCCGGGCGCTTTCCTGTTCGGTTTTTCGTCCTTTGACGTCAGGGACGGATCGTCTGAATGGTGACATAGCCCAGAACGGGGCTGACCCATTGCCGCGATACCGGGATCTGTCCCGATGGGGTGACCAGATAGGTGTTCTGCACCTCGACCCCGGCACCCTGACAGTTTTCCACGACCTGCGTCGCATTCCAGCTTGTGCCACCCAGGGCAAAGCTTTGCCCCTGACCTGTGGCGATGCTGCATGTCATGGGCAAGGGACGCTCGACGCTGTCACCGCCAACATAGCGGTTGGTTCTGGTCGCCTGACCAGAGCGGCGGGCGCGGATAAGGGAGGCGCTGTTCTGAACCTCGGCCACTGACAAATCATTGCCAAGACCCTTGGTGCCGACCAGCATGCCGCCACGCATGATCAGCGCCTGCTCATTCGGCGTCATATAGGTGCGCATCCCGCCATTTTCGCCGGTCATGGCCATCACCTGAGTTGCGCCCGTGCTTTCAAGATTCACGAGGATCAGCGGGGCAGGGTTCGCAGCGAGGGCGCGTGCGGCCATTTCCTCAGCCGACAGGGCCGGACGGGCAGGTTCTGCCGCTTGCCCGCGACCGGTGATCCCGGCGACTGCCGGGGCGGTAAGCTCGGCAATCTGTCCCATCACCGAGTCGTCGACCATATCGGGACTGCCGCACCCGGTCAGCGCAACGGCGCCAACGGCTAACGCCATTGCATTCTTCATCACACGCATCATCGCCAGAATTTTCCCCATCCGTCATAAAGCTCGCCGGTATGGCTGTCGCGCACGACCTCATACAACCGCCCATCTGTCCGGAGCCTTGCGCCACCGTCACGCGAGAGAGAACGGACATCGCTGACCGCACGTCTGGTTGTCGGCGTACCCGTAGCCCAGTTCAGCGGGATCGAGAAGACGACGCCCTTGTCGAACGAGCCTTCGCCGAAATCTTCTTCGCTCATATCGGTCTTGGTCGCATAGGCCCCGACGCGCCACCCGTTTTCGAATTCGCGGTTCAGTGCAATTGTGGCACCCACATCGCCAGCCAGATATTTCCCGACATCGATCCGGCCCCAGAACCCGCCGCGGAAATCGTAATAGGCGGATAGGTGGCCCGTCGTGACTTCATAGTCGCGGAAATCGAAAAGTTGGTCGAAGTCACGCTTGCGGACGCGATTGATCTCGGCCCCAAGAGCAAGCCGCGAGTCCACGGGTTTCCACAGAACTTCTGCCGAGACACCGCCGAAGCTGCGCTCCAGCAGGCCCGCAGTCACCCTTGTATAGATCGTGGGGGTCGGCTTCGCGTACCAGGCGAGTGTCAGTTCGGGAATGACCAGATCGTTATTGCCTGAATACATCCGTCCGTCAGAGCGCACGCGCGGTACACCTGCGCTGTTCGTGTCGCTGCCATCGGCAAGATATTCCTCAGGCGTCAGACGCTCGGGTGCTTCCCTGTCGGCAGAGCCGAAGGCGCGCTTCCGCACCGCACCTGACAGAACCAGACCGGGCGTTAACTCATAACGTGCCCGAAGTTCGGCACCGACTTCATAGCGCCATGCCTCATCCGCGTCCCACAACCCGATATTCAGGTAAGGACCAAGACGCCACGAAAATTTCGGATAAAGCCCTTCCGCCATGACCAAATTGCCGGGGCGGGGATCGGCATTCACGATCTGAGCTCGCTGCGCAATCTGGGCGCTCGCGGTATTTTCCAACTGCTCGATGTCGGAGCGTTGCAGCACGACCGAGGAGGTCGGCATGCCGTGATCTATCGAGGTGATCACAAATGTTTCCACCGATGGCGGCATGGCGCGGGTCATCAGCCTCGCCGTGCGCCCGATTGCCTCGGCCTGAAGGTTATAGCGGTTATTGCGGATGCGGACTTCGGCGCGATTGGCCGAAAGCGACATCGCCTCCAGGGTCTGCCCTTCTTCGGCAAGCGCTTTCGACAGAGCATTCTGGATCACCGGCTGTGCTGTCGGATCTGCCGTCCATGCGCCGGACCAGCCATCCGGATCTGCGCTTGGGGCAGGGCGCGGGCGTACCGGAGCCGGTGCCGGTTCGAGTCCCGATGGATATTGCGATTCCCTTGCATTCAGAGCGACAGAGCCGCGAATGCCGAAGATATTTCCGCCGATCGTGTAGGCACCCACCTGATAGATATCGCCGATGCGGTAATTGACGCCGAAATTGAACTTGTTTTCAGGTTCTTCCGCGCCGCCTTCGACCTCGGGCTGGTAATCGTCATAGGAATATTCCGCCAGCAGCGACAGCGAATCCGTCGCCTTCCATTCAACCGAGGCGAACGGCTTTGCCGAACCGGAGAACCAGTCTTCGACGCGGGGCTTGCCGCCTTCATCGTTGTAATCGGTGCGGCGCCAGTCTCCGGCCAGACGGCCCCAGCCGATACCGCCGCTGACCTGAAGTCTTGGCGTGATGTCTTTCGTCGCGACGATATATTCGCCGGAATAAATCCCGGTGCCCATGAAATCGCGAAGACCGATTGCAACCGCCGGACGCCAGCCCTCGGACTGGTGAAGGATATTGAAATGAAAATCGAAGCTGCGGTCGGTCAGCGTATCACGCTCGGGATCGATCCCGTCGATGCGGGAGTAACGCAGCGCCGTGGTCATCCGTGCTGTCGGCTGGAAGGACAACGTCACCCGCTGCCCCGGATCGCTGTCGCTGACAGAGCCTGTCAGTTCGCCTTCGGGCGGGGCGGTGGCGGTCGGCGTGTCGATCGCGCCGGGCATACCATAGCTGTTCAGCGTCTGGCTGAAGGTCGGTTGTGCAACGCCGAGCGCAGAGACCGAAAGGGTCAGCAATGCGGTAGAGGTCAGAAGCAGCGGTCTCAGGCAGCGGCTCATACAGAATTCCTCGGTTTTTGTTGCGCGACTATAGGCCGGGCTAAGGGGGTGAGCCAATGGGGCAACCGCAGCGCGGGCATTTTCCCGCCGGGTGTTGCCTCATTGCAGAGGCGGGCCGTGTGCAGGCCCGCCTGTTCTTAGATCAACCCTGCTCGGGCCGGGTCGCCGGGGCCTGTGCGTTTTCGGGGGTTGCAGGCACGGCAGGGCGGGCACAGCCCTGCATGCGCTGCGAGCCGCTGCGCAGAAGCGCGGTCATCGGGAATGTGTCGCCCGACATGCTGTCCTGACAGGCGACGTTGCGAATGTTCAGCGTGAACGGCAGACCATTCAGCGTCCCGACATATTCGACACCCTGACGGTACACGATCCGGTTCACCGAAATATTCCGGCCCGATTGGTTGTCAGGCGTGGCATATCGCGCCGTTCCTTCCGCGACATCAACGCGCCAGAAGGGTTCATTGCCGGATGCCGTGAAGGCCATCGTGTTCAGCGTGGTGGATTCAGCCGTTGCAACGGCGTTTCGCTGACCTTCGACCTCCATCGGCACTTGCGTGGGCGACACTTCGGGATCGACCAGCGGGATCTGCATCGGATCCACAGGCGGCGCAGCCGGTTCGGGCGTGGCGTCAAGCGGCTGGTCCCACGGCATGCGGAGATCCTGCATGGCCTGTTCGTCACAGGCCGCAAGAGCGAGCGGCAGAAGCACCAGGGCGAGGCGGAATTTCATCTCTCTGTCCTTCGTTGAAACTCTTGGGCGAGCTTTGTTTCACGCTTTCCGTCCGCCATAGCCCAATTATCACCGTGGCGGCAAGCACCGAGCCACCGGGCAGGTTACGGCCTTTCAAACCGAAGCTGCTTAAAAAATGGTCAATCCGGGTCGGAATGATTAAATAGCGGTCACGCTGGAGCGGTATCCGCAGGGTCCTGCGCCATCGCTGCTTGAGGAATTCGCAAGAGCAGCATTCACAAAGCTTATGGTGATCGGAATGAAAGATTTGGCCGCACAGAGTTTACAGATCGGCGATGTCCCGCTTGGCGCTCCGGTTTTCCTTGCGCCGATGGCCGGGATCACCGATCTGCCGTTTCGCCGGGTTGTCGCCGGTTTCGGCGCGGGGCTGGTGGTCAGCGAGATGGTGGCGTCCTCGGAAATGGTGACCGAACGACCCTCGCCGCGAGCCTCGGTTCGGGCAAAGGCCCTGTCCGAGGGCGATGCGCCGGTCTCGATCCAGATCGCGGGGCGGGAAGCCGCACCGATGGCCGAGACGGCAAGGATCGTTCAGGGGATGGGTGCCCGCATCATCGATATCAATATGGGCTGCCCGGCGAAGAAAGTGACCGGAGGGCTGTCCGGGGCGGCCTTGATGCGCGATCTCGATCATGCGCTTGGCCTGATCGACGCGGTGGTCGGTGCGGTCGATGTGCCGGTGACGCTGAAAATGCGTCTCGGCTGGGATTCCGACTGCCTGAATGCCGCAGAGCTGTCGGCACGGGCGCGTGATGCCGGAATCCGGATGCTGACCGTTCACGGACGGACGCGGGCGCAATTCTATAAAGGCAAGGCGGATTGGGCGGCGGTTCGTGAGGTGGCGAATCTGTCGGGGCGTCCTCCTTTGGTGGTGAATGGCGATATTGTCGACGCGGCTTCGGCCCGTGCGGCTTTGTCGGCTTCGGGGGCGGAGGCGGTCATGATCGGTCGCGGGGCGCAGGGTTCGCCGTGGAAACTGGCGCAGATCGCGCATGAATTGCAGGGCACTCCGGCCCCCCATATTCCGCGCGGAGCCGCTTTGGCCGATCTGATCGGCGCACATTACGAGGATATGATTCGTTTCTATGGCACCGATCCCGGGCTGCGCGTCGCGCGGAAACATCTGGGCTGGTACGCTGACGCAAACGGCGCAGAGCAGGCGAAACAGGCGCTTTTCCGCGCTGACACCCCTGCCGGGACACTCCGCCTGATCCGCAGCGTCTTTGCCGATGCTCCGGGCCCTGTGGAGAGCGCCGCATGAACGCCGCCTCTGGCTTTCTTCCCGGACAGGGCTTTGACGCATTGCCATTGCCTGGGCTTATGCTGGATGTGTCGGATCGGCTGGTGGGGCTGAACGATGCAGCCGAGCTCTGGCTGAACCTTTCAAGGCGCAGCATGATCGGGCATCGTCTCGGCGATACAGAGATACAGTCGCGGATGCGGGTGACGCCGGATCTGGGCGCTTTGTTTCAGCGTGTGCGCAACACGCAGGGGCCGGTCGCGCAGCCGCGTGTCCGCTTTGATCTGGCCGATCGCTCAGGCGGGTATCTGCCGCAATATGGCGATGTGCATCTCGGTCCCGCGCCTGACGGATTGCCGGGTGGTGTGACCATCCTTGTCGCGCCGACCGATGCCGCCGACGGAATGGATCCGGGCCACGCAGCACGGAAAGCCGCGCGGCAGGCAATCGGAATGGCGGAAATGCTGGCTCATGAAATCAAGAACCCGCTTTCCGGCATTCGCGGCGCGGCACAGCTTCTGTCGATGAATGTTGCCGATGAGGATCGCGAATTCACCGATCTGATCGTCGCGGAATCCCGCCGTATCGTGTCGCTGCTGGATCAGGTCGAGAAATTCGGCGATACGACCGCGCCCGATCTGAAAGCGGTCAATCTGCATGATATCCTCGAACGCGCCCGCCGTTCCGCCGAGCTGGGTTTTGCTCGCAATTTCGAGGTCATGACGGAATATGACCCGTCGCTTCCCGATGCGCTCGGCGATGACGACCAGTTGATGCAAGTGGCGCTGAACCTGCTGAAAAACGCCGCCGAGGCGCTTGAGCGGGGTCCGGGCGGACGCACGATCCGTATTCGCAGCTTCTATGACGGGGCGCTGCGGCTGGCCGCATCGGAGGAATATCCCGAACCCCGAATTCTGCCTTTGCAGGTTGAAATCGAGGATGACGGGCCGGGAGTTCCCGATGCCATCGCCGCACAGATATTCGAGCCCTTCGTGTCGGGCCGCGAAAACGGCACGGGGCTTGGCCTGTCTCTGGTCTCGAAAATCATCACCGATCATGGCGGCTGGCTGCGCGTCGAGTCCCGGCCCGGCCGCACAGTTTTCCGCATTTCACTACCAAAGGCTTGAGATATATGGACGGAACCATCCTGATCGCAGATGATGACCGAAGCATCCGCACGGTGCTGACGCAGGCGCTGAGCCGCGCAGGGTGCAGGGTCCATGCGACGGGCAGCCTTCAGCAGCTTCTCAAATGGGTCGAAGAGGGGCGGGGCGATCTGGTGGTGACCGATGTCGTCATGCCGGACGGAAACGGCATTGATGCGATTCCGGCCATCCGCCGCCTGCGCCCGGAATTGCCGGTGATCGTGATTTCGGCGCAGAACAGCATCGTCACGGCGATCAGGGCGACCGAGGCCGAGGCATTCGACTATCTTCCCAAGCCCTTCGATCTGCCGGATCTGTTGTCACGCGCAAAAGAGGGGCTGTCGCGGCGGCCCCGGAAAAGCGATCTGACGGCGACAGAACCGGAGAAGCCGCCGGTCACGATCGGCGAGACCGGGCTTCCGCTGATCGGACATGCGCCCGCCATGCAGTCGCTGTTCCGGCTGGTGGCAAAGGTTCTGAACGCCGATCTGCCGGTTATGGTCACGGGTGAGGCCGGTGTCGGCAAGACGACGATTGCCCGCGCCTTGCATGAATTCTCTGAGCGCAAGGATGCCCTCCTTGTGGTGCTGACCCCGGCAGATGGCGAAGCCGAAACGCTGTCGCGGCTGGTCCGGTCTGCACGTGGCGGGACGGTTCTGATCGAGAACCCGGCCGGGTTCGAATCCTCGGCGCAGACGCGTCTGCTGGCTCTGCTTGAACAGATGGATGCAACGGACGCGACCCCACGGCTGGTTTCGACGTCTGGTCCCGATCCGCAGCAGGATCTGGATGAGGGGCGTCTGCGCCCCGATCTGTTCTATCGTCTGGCGGGAGCCACCATTGCCGTGCCGCCGCTTGCCGCGCGACGTGACGATATCCCGGAACTCGCACGTCACCTGATGCTTCGCGCGGCGGGGCAGGGTCTGTCCGAGCGACCGCTTTCCGATGAGGTCCTGACCGCGCTGCGGAGCCTCGACTATCCCGGCAATGTCCGGCAACTGGAAAATCTGATCCGCCGTCTCGCCCTGACCGGTTCGGGTCCGGTCACCTCAGAGGAACTGCGCGACCAGTCCCCGGCGGCGGTCGCTGTGCACCCCTCGGCTTCGGCGCGGACGGTTTCGCAGAGCGGTGCTTCCGGCCAGCTTTCCGGTTCCGTGGCCGATCATCTTCAGCGTTATTTCGATCTTCATGGCGATGCCCTGCCGCCGCCGGGTCTGTACGACCGCATCCTGCGCGAAATCGAGGTGCCGCTTCTGGAAATTTCCCTTGATGCGACAGGCGGAAACCAGCTTCGTTGTGCTGAATTGCTGGGGATCAACCGCAATACGTTGCGCAAGAAGCTCAGTGATCTGAATATTCAGGTGACACGACGCCGTCGGGTGATGTAAAACGGTCACAGGGGCGTCGTTTCCGTCGCCCTGATGCAACAAGACGCCGAACAAGCGGCGCAGACCGAGCAGAACGAGGCCATGCCGACACCCGGCCTGACAACAATTCGCGCATCACGGCTGGCCGACCGGCTGGCCCGGTTAAGTGCGCTCAGACGATGGCGGACGCTCACCACGCTTGTGATCGTGCTGACTGCGCCTGTGCTGGCGGTGCTGACTGTCGTGGTGCTGGGTCTGGTTGGCGTGACCGGCGGGTCCCGCTGGCTAAGTCTCGTGCTGGTTCTCGATTTCGTCTATCTGATCCTGCTTCTTGGCCTTGTGCTGATGCGGCTGGCGCAGATGATCGCGGCGAGGCGGCGGGTTCGGGCCGGATCGCGGCTGCATTCGCGCCTTGTCGGGATCTTCGCGCTGATCGCGCTTGTGCCGACGGTGCTGGTGGCGCTGTTTGCCGGAGTCGTGATCAATATCGGGCTTGAAGGCTGGTTCTCGGACCGCGTCCGCGAGGTCGTCACAAACGCCCAGTCTGCCGCAGTCGCTTATCAGAACGAACACCGCGAGGATCTCACCGAGGATGCCAGCCATATTGCGGATGTGCTGCGCCGGGCCGCGTCGAATGACCCGCTGATCGGCGACGGAGAACTGCGCGTCGTGCTGGCCACCCAACAGCAGCAGACCCAGCGAGGCCTGCGCGAAGCCTATGTCATCGACGGCGCGGGTGAGATCCATGCGCGGGGTGAGCGGTCCTATGAGTTCTGGTATGTTCAGCCGACGCAGGAGCAATTTGACTCTGCCCGTGCCGATGGTGTGGTGCTGATCGAGGACTGGGACCAGAACGCTTTCCGGGCGCTTGTGGCCCTGCCGCCTCTGGCTGATCGCTTCCTGTATGTCGCCCGCGATGTCGATGGCAGGCTGCTTGGGTTGCTGGACGACACCCGTGAGACAATCGGCGAATACCGTCAGCTAGAGCAGGATCGCGGTCGGGTTCTGCTGGAATTCTCTCTGGTCTATCTGGGCTTTGCCCTGCTGCTGATCGCGGCGGCGATGTGGCTGGCCTTGTGGTTCGCCGACCGGCTGTCACGTCCGATCGGCAGGCTTGCGGAGGCATCCGAGCGCGTTGGCGAGGGCGATCTGGATCTGCAGATCCCCGAAGCCGATACCGGCGATGAAATCCAGACCCTCGGGCAAAGTTTCAACCGCATGACCCGGCAATTGAAGGCGCAGCGGGAACAGCTTGTCGAAACCCATCGCAACAGCGAAGAACAGCGCCGCCTGTTCGATTCCGTGCTGACCAGTGTGACGGCCGGTGTGATCGGCCTCGATGAAAACGGCGAGGTCGATTTCATGAACCGCTCGGCAATGCGGATGGTGGGGCTTGACCCCGCCCGCGACCATGACCGACCTCTGGTCGAGGTGATCCCCGAATTCGCGCCGCTTCTGGAACGCCTTGCCGGGACGGTCAGCGAGTCGGTTCAGGACGAAATCCGCCTTGTCCGCGACGGGCATATGGAAAGCCTGCTGGTCCGTATGGCGATGCGTCACGGCGCGGATGGCGGTCTGGAAGGCTATGTCGTCGCCTTTGACGATGTGACCGAGTTGGTCAGCGCACAGCGTATGGCGGCATGGGGCGATGTTGCCCGCCGCGTCGCGCATGAAATCAAGAACCCGCTGACTCCGATCCAGCTTTCTGCAGAAAGGCTGCGGCGGAAATTCTCGAAAATTGCGCCCGAGGGGCCAGAGCGTGAGACGGTCGATTCCTATGTCGATGTCATCATCCGCCAGACCAACGACCTGCGCCGGATCATTGATGAGTTCTCGCGCTTCGCCCGGATGCCGGAACCCGACCGGCGCGAAACGGATATCGCCAAGCTGTTGCGCGATACCGTCCTGTTGCAGGAAGATGCGCTGAAGGCGGATATCTTTTCGGATATTCCCGCTCAGCCCATCCGCATCGATTGCGATGCGACGATGATGGCGCAGGTCTTTACCAATCTGCTGAAGAACGCATCAGAGGCGATTGATGAAATACGCGACGATCTGCCGGAGAACTGGAAACCGCAGATCCGGGTCGAGCTTTCCGAAAGCCCGGACTCGGTCCAGATCACCATCGCCGATAACGGTCCGGGCCTGCCCGAAGACCGGTCCCGGCTTTTTGAACCCTATGTGACCATGAAACCCAGCGGAACCGGATTGGGTTTGCCTATCGTCAAGAAGATCATCGAGGAACATGGGGGCAGTTTCACCCTGACCGACGCCCCCGAACGCGGCGCTCTGGCCGAGCTGCGTCTGCCGCGTGAACGCAATCCCGTGCGCATCGCACGCAAAAACAAAGAGCAGGAGGGAATATGAGCGATATTCTGATCGTTGATGACGAAAAGGATATTCGCGAGCTGATCGCGGATATCCTTCAGGATGAGGGTTTCGTGACCCGCACCGCAGCCAATTCCGATGAGGCGGTCGATGCGCTGAACGAGACCGAACCGGCGCTGATGATCCTTGATATCTGGCTGAAGGACAGCCGGATGGACGGGATCGACATCCTCAAACAGGTCAAGCGCAATAACCCCGATGTGCCGGTGATCATTATCTCGGGTCATGGGAATATCGAAATCGCGGTCGCCGCGATCCGGCAGGGTGCGTATGATTTCATCGAGAAACCCTTCAATA
Organism: Paracoccus aerodenitrificans; assembly: GCF_027913215.1. Classification (GTDB taxonomy): domain Bacteria; phylum Pseudomonadota; class Alphaproteobacteria; order Rhodobacterales; family Rhodobacteraceae; genus Paracoccus; species Paracoccus aerodenitrificans. The sequence continues at coordinate 2,023,083 of NZ_CP115784.1, read as the reverse complement.
TCGATCAGCTTCTGGTGGTCATCAACCGTGCGATGGAAACCAACCGGCTGCGCCGCGAAAACGCGCAGCTTCGTCGCAGCGATGTCCGTGCCGCCGAGATGCTCGGCAATTCGGCAGCCTTCAGACGGCTTCGCGATCAGCTCGACAAGCTGGCGAAATCCAATGGGCGGGTGATGCTGACCGGAGAGCCCGGCGCCGGGAAGGAACTTGCCGCGCGTTACATCCATGCCCACAGTCCGCGCGCCGATTATCCCTTCATCGTCGTTCCTTGCGCCACCATCGAACCCGAACGGATGGAAGAAGTTCTGTTCGGGCGCGAAACGGCTGAAAGAGGCGTCGAGCAAGGCCTGCTGGAGCAGGCGCATGGCGGGGTGATCTATTTCGACGAGGTGGCGGATATGCCGCTTGGCACGCAGCCGAAGATCCTGCGCGTCCTGACCGAACAGCAATTCGCCCGCGCCGGAGGGTCCGACAAGGTGCGCGTCGATCTGCGTGTCATCTCCTCGACCAATCGCGATCTCCCGGCCGAGATTTCCGCCGGTCGCTTCCGTCAGGAACTTTTCGACCGGCTGAATGTCGTCCCCCTTGCGGTGCCCTCACTGGCAGAGCGGCGCGAGGATATTCCGATGCTCGCGCAGCATTTCATGCAGCAGGTCCATGAAGAACAGGGCCTGCCCATGCGCGAAATATCCGAAGACGCTGCTTCGGGTCTGCAAGCGATGGAGTGGCCGGGCAATATCCGTCAGCTTCGCAATGTCATTGAACGTGTGCTCATTCTTGCTGAAAGCAGCGGCCCGATCAGCCCGGCGGAGTTGCAGGGTCAGGCCAGTGAAGGCAGCGGAGCCGATACTCTGACGCTCGGCCCGCGCATTACTTCCCTGCCACTGCGCGAGGCGCGGGAATTGTTTGAGCGCGAATATCTGGTCAACCAGATCAACCGCTTCGGCGGCAATATCAGCCGTACCGCGCAATTCGTCGGAATGGAGCGCAGCGCATTGCATCGCAAGCTGAAATCGCTTGGCGTCGTCGGAGGCCGCGCCGTCGAGGAAGAGGAAGCTGTCTGACACCTGCTCCGGCGCAGCCTTTCATCCTGGCCGAAATATCCCGGGGTCCGGGGCAGCGCCCCGGTCCGGCATAGGCCAAAATGCAAAAGGCCGCCCCGAAGGACGGCCAATGCGACAATCTGCGGCGAGGATCAGTTCTTCGCGTAATATTCGACGACCAGATTCGGTTCCATCTGCACGGCATAGGGTACATCGCCCAGGGCCGGAATGCGCACGAAGCTTGCGGTCATCTTGTTGTGATCGACTTCCAGATAATCCGGAACGTCACGCTCGGGCAGTTGAACTGCTTCCAGAACAATGGCCAGTTGACGCGAACGCTCGCGGATCGAGACGACATCGCCTTCCTTCACGCGATACGAGGCGATGTTCACCTTCTGGCCGTTCACTTCCACATGGCCGTGATTCACGAACTGACGCGCAGCGAAGATGGTCGGAACGAATTTGGCGCGATAGACGACGGCGTCCAGACGGCGCTCCAGCAGGCCGATCAGGTTTTCGCCGGTATCGCCCTTGACGCGCTCGGCTTCCGCATAGATGCGGCGGAACTGCTTTTCGGTCAGGTCGCCGTAATAGCCCTTCAGCTTCTGCTTGGCGCGAAGCTGGGTGCCGAAATCGGACATTTTGCCCTTGCGGCGCTGACCGTGCTGGCCGGGGCCGTATTCGCGGCGGTTGACCGGGGATTTCGCGCGGCCCCAGATGTTTTCGCCCATGCGGCGGTCGATTTTATACTTGGCAGAGGTGCGTTTGCTCACCGCTGATCTCCTTTTGTGTGTTTCAAAAGGGCGTTGTCCTTTGGCCGAGGCCCGACAGGTTTCCTCTTGCGAGGTCCACCAACACCAATGAAGCGGCGCTTATAGCGCGGATGAGGACAGAGTCAACAGCTCTTGCCGCAATGCGGAAACAGCGGCACAAAGGCAGGCATGAAACAGATCATCTGCATCAAATGGGGCACGAAATACGGTCCCGAATACGCGAACCGCTTCTATAACATGGTGGCGCGGAATATCACGCCGCCTTTCCGGGTGATCTGCTTTACCGATGACAGCACAGGGCTGAACCCGGCGATCGAAACCCGGCCGCTGCCGGAACCCGATTTCGTCATGCCGAAAAATACGCCCGGCAAATGGCCGAAATCGCAGCTCTGGGGCGATCTGGGGGATATTACCGGCACGGTGCTGTTCATGGATCTGGATGTCATCATCACGGATAATATCGACGGTTTCTTCGAATATGGCGATCCGTCGGACACGATCACCGCGAAGAATCCGAACACCCCGTTCGAGCGCATGGCCCAGACCTCAATCTACCGGATGCAGGTCGGACGGCTGAAGCCGATGCAGGAACAATTCCGCGCCGATCCGCAGGCGGCGGCGGATAAATACCGCTATGAGCAGCGTTTCGTGACCCATAACGCGCCGGGCGGGGTGAAATTCTGGCCGCGCGGATGGGTCAGCCATTTCCGCCTGCACTGCATTCCGCCCTTCCCGCTGAATTATATCAAGCCGCCGCGCATTCCGAAGGGAACGAAAGTGGTTATCTTCGCGGGCCACCTGAACCCAGACGATGCGGTGCTCGGGCAGTGGTCGAAGCATGATCCGGTGCGCTTTCCCGGCGATCATCTGAAGGCGACGTTTGACGGGCGGAGGCGCGAAAGTCTGTCGAAACATCTGCGGCATTTCTATCTTCCGGCGACGTGGATCGCGGAGAAATGGCAGTAAATCAAGGCCGCAGCAGCGTGTATTCGTCGGGAAACCGGCCCAGATAATCCAGCATCGGCCCGACCGCACGCCACTGTTTGAACATGGATTTCCCCAGATCCCGCCGGCCCGGCCAATGCCGGCGATCCAGCCCCGCGCCCCGCGCAGCGTCAGGGAAATGACGGGGCAGGATGCGGGCGTAGTCTTCGCGCAGGCGCATCGGGACACGGCTGTCGGCACTGTCCAGCCACGGCTTATGCGGACCGATGAAATGGATAATGCAGGGATCTGCCACCGCCATGAGCTGCGCCGAGGACCATGTATATTGCCAGTTCCACAACGGGCTGATCTCTGCCCAGTCTCCGTAAAGCATCCCGTTCATCAGCGCCTGATCGCGCCCCAACCCGGCCAGATGGTCGCGGGCGAATGCCGAGGCTTTCGCGGTCAGCCCGGCCTCTGCCCAATCCTCGGTGTCGATCATCACCACGCCCGCGTTGAAATAGGGCGCAGAGGGACGGCCAAGCTGGCGGAACTCGCGCACGTGGCGCTTCGGGGTGCGCCATTGCCGGTTGTCGCGCACCGCCGCCACGGCGCGGCCAAGCATATCGGTGCGCAGCAGCCGTCCCGGATCGCCGCGCTCAAAGATGATATCGCTGTCGAGAACGAGGATGCGGCGATAGACCCCACGCAGGGCCGAGGCGCAGAACATCTCCATATAGGTCGCAACCGAGCGCCGCGCATCGGTCGGCAGCGCGTCGATGATGCCGCTATCGACAGCGGCAACGTGACCGATACCGGCATCGCGCAGGAAACCGGGCAGCTCCAGCGGCTCTGGCCCGCCTATCAGCACATCGTAATCGCGGCCCTCCCGGGCCAGTTGCAACGCGGCGACTGCGGCATAGGGCAGGTAATTCGCATCGCAGGCAACGATCACCGCCACCTCATGCCGGGGCGAGAAGCCGGGCGAAAATTGCGGTTCTGCGGTCATCACATTCTCCGGTCGCGCGGTTGTCGGGCGGTCGCGGCGATCTTAGAAGGATGGCGCAGCTTGTGTAAGGGGTGCGCGATGAGCGGAATGGTGATCTGGCAGCGGGCCGAGGGCGCAGTGATCTTTCTGGCCGGGATCTGGGTCTGCAACGCGCTTGGCCTGCAAATGGCATGGTGGTGGCTGATGGCGCTGTTCTTTGCGCCGGATCTGGCCTTTGCGGCTTATCTGGCGGGACCGAGAATCGGGGCTGTCGCCTATAATGTCGTGCATAATTACGGTTTCGGGCTGGTCCTTCTGATGCTCGGCAGCGTCAGCGGCAATACGATGCTGATCGCACTTGGTGCGCTGTGGTTCGGCCATTCGGGCTTTGACCGAATGCTGGGATATGGGCTGAAATCGCAGAGCGGATTTACCGAGACGCATCTGGGCCGGATCGGGCGCTTGCGGTAAGGCGCATTCTTGCCCCGCGCGGGGGTTTCGGATAGTCGAGGCCGAAACCCTGCTGATAAAGGCCCGCGCCCATGCGTCTGTCGCGTTATTTCCTGCCCGTCCTCAAGGAAGACCCCAAAGAGGCCCAGATCGCCAGCCACAGGCTGATGCTGCGTGCCGGGATGATCAAGCAACAGGCTGCGGGGATCTATTCCTGGCTGCCTCTGGGTGTGAAGGTGCTGCGCCGGATCGAACAGATCGTGCATGAGGAACAGCAGCGTGCGGGTCATATCCCGGTGCTGATGCCGACCTTGCAATCGGCTGATCTGTGGCGGGAATCGGGGCGCTATGACGCCTATGGCGAGGAGTTGCTGCGCATCACCGACCGCCATAAGCGCGACATGCTGTATGGCCCGACCAATGAGGAGATGATTACCGACATCTTCCGCAGCCATGTGAACAGCTATAAGGACCTGCCACTGACGCTGTATCACATCCAGTGGAAGTTCCGCGACGAGGTCCGCCCGCGTTTCGGCGTGATGCGCGGACGTGAGTTCCTGATGAAGGACGGCTATAATTTCGACCTGACGCGCGAAGATGCGATGCATGCCTATAACCGCCATCTGGTAAGCTATCTGCGCAGCTACGAACGCATGGGTCTTCAGGCGATCCCGATGCGGGCCGATAGCGGGCCTATCGGCGGGGACGATACGCATGAATTTCTGGTGCTGGCGGAGACCGGCGAATCCGAGGTGTTCTATGACAGTGAGATCACCGATCTGAAATTCGGGGATCGTGAGATCGACTATGACAGCGTCGAGCAATGTCAGGCGGTGCTGGAGGAATTTACCAGTCGCTATGCCCGCACCGACGAAACCCATGACGAAGCGAAGTTCAACGAAATCCCCGAAGAGCGCCGCCGCACCGCGAGAGGTATCGAGGTCGGGCAGATCTTCTATTTCGGCACCAAATATTCCGAGCCGATGGGCGCGACAGTGGTCGGCCCGGACGGTCAGCGCGTGCCGGTTCATATGGGCAGCCACGGGATCGGTGTCAGCCGTCTGGCCGGTGCGATTATCGAGGCGAACCACGACGAAAAGGGCATTATCTGGCCCGAGGGCGTGACGCCTTTCCATGTCGGCATCGTCAACCTGAAACAAGGCGATGCTTCGGTCGATTCCGCTTGCGAGGCGCTGTATCGGGATCTCAGGGCGAAAGGGTTCGAGGTTCTCTATGATGACCGCGATGAGCGTGCGGGCGCGAAATTCGCCACGATGGATCTGATCGGGCTTCCCTGGCGGATCACTGTGGGGCCGCGCGGGCTGCAATCGAACAAGGTCGAACTGACCTCGCGGCGCTCGGGAGAATCGGAGGAGCTTTCTCCAACCGATGCGGTCTTGCGGCTGGAAAAAATCTATCAACCGGTTTTTGACGCGGCAGGCTGACCGGGGGCGCTGCCCCCGGACCCCCGGGATATTTCAGCCAGGATGAAGAGGCGCTCAGGCGATCCTGAGTTGCATTATGAATTCGTCGATTTCCGCCTGATCCGATTTCAGTGAGGCGAATACTGTTGCCTGACTGGCATGGATAAGCGCGTCGGGCAGGATTTTCAGATGGTTGGCGCGGAGCGTCGCGCCAGAGCTGGTAATGTCGGCAATGGCCTCGGCGGTGAGATTGGCGACGGTGCCCTCGGTCGCGCCCTGACTGTCCACAAGCTGATAATCCGCGATTTCGGCCTCTGACAGAAAGGCGCGGACGAGGCGGTGATATTTCGTGGCGATACGCAGGCGGAAGCCGTGATTTTCACGGAATTGCCGGGTGATCGCTGCGAAATCATCCAGATTCTCGCAATCGCGCCATGCGGCAGGCACGGCGAGAATAAGATCGGCATGCCCGAAACCCATCGGCGTGAGTTCGCGCACATCCGAGCGCCAGCCGGCCAGTTTCTCGCGTACCAGATCCGAGCCGGTGACACCCAGATCGATCCGGCCCGAGGCGAGTTCGCGCGGGATCTCTCCCGCCGAAAGCAGCACCAGAGACAGGTCCGCGCCTTCCACACGTCCGGCATATTCGCGATCCGATCCGCTGCGGGACAGGGTGATGCCGCGATCCGCGAACCAGTTGAAGCTGTCCTCCATCAGCCGTCCCTTGGAGGGGATACCGAGTTTCAGCATATCGCCTCCAACTCGGCGATCAGGCCGGGGCGGATGATGCCGCCCACGGCCGGGATGGCGCGGCCCTGACCCAGTTGCGCGGTCAGCGCATCATAGCGCCCGCCCGAAGCGATGGGCGGCCAGTCCGGTTTGTCGGCGGTGAAGGTGAAGGTCATGCCGTCGTAATATTCCATTGTTTCGCGACCGTGACTGGCGGCGAAGCGGATTGTCGCCGGGTCCACGCCCCGCGCGGCAATCTGGTCAAGGCGTTGCGACAGACGCTCGACCGCTTCGGCGATCTGATGAATTTCGGCGGCAAGGACGCGCAGTGCCTCGACTGCCTGAGGGGCAGGGGCGTCGATGGCGAAAAGCCGGGTCAGCCGGTCACTCCACTCGGCGGGCAGAGGGGCTTCATCGGCCTCGGCAGTCAGCGTGCCGATACGGGTTTCCATTTCGGTTCCGCTGCGCAGCCCGGTCCAGGGAGCGTCGGAGTCCGGCAGGTTCCGCGGTTCGACTGGCGCCGAGAAACGCGCCAGAAGCCGGGAGAAGCGGATCGGGCGCCAGACATGGTGCAGAAGCGCCGCACGGCGTGCATCCGAAACCGGCAGGGCGCGGACCGCATCCAGCAGGATGTCCATATCGCCCATTGCCGCATTCAGACCGTAGGGCTGAAGCAGTTCGTGAAACAGCGCGAATATCTCGGCATCGGCTTGGGTGTCGCGGGCGAAGATTTCGAAACCTGCCTGCAAATATTCGTTGTCGCGGGGCTGTTCGGGGCGGGTATCGCCGTGATCCTGTTTGCGGAAGACCTTTCCCAGATAGCAGTAACGGGCGGGCTCTGCGCCGTCCTGCATATGCATCTGCACCACCGGGACGGTGAAGTCGGGGCGAAGGGCGACCTCACCGCGCACCGGATCGGTGGTCACATAGGCGCGGGCGCGGATATCCTCGCCGTAAAGATCCAGCAGAGTGGCCGCATCCAGCAGAATATCCGGCGCGACCTCGGATGCGCCGGCCTGTCGGAAAGCCGAGAGAATGCGCTGCCCAACCTGCTGCTTGGCGGCTGTGCTTACCATCGCGCAAGGATCTCCTGCACTGCGGCCACCAGTCCGTTACGCGGAACCTCGGTCTGCGCAGGCTGGGATTTCCATTCCTCATGACTGACTTCCGAGGCCAGCTTTGTCCCGAGGATCAGATCCTTGATCTTCACGACCCCGCGTTCGACCTCATCCCCGCCCTGAATAATGGCGATGGGGGCGGCGCGTTTATCGGCGTATTTAAGCTGGTTGCCGAAATTTTTCGGATTGCCCAGATAGACTTCGGCGCGGATGCCCGCAGCGCGCAGCTCGGCGGCCATGCTGTGATAATCCGCCATGCGGTCGCGATCCATGACGGTGACGACGACCGGGCCGCGCGTTTCCGCGCCAGCCAGTCCCTTGGCGCGAAGCGCCGCAAACAGGCGGTCAACGCCGATTGACACGCCGGTCGCGGGGACTTTCTGGCCAGTGAAACGCTCGACCAGACCGTCATAGCGGCCACCCCCGGCGACAGAGCCGAATTGCCGTTTGCGGCCCTTTTCGTCGAGGATTTCGAAGGTAAGTTCGGCCTCGAAGACCGGGCCGGTGTAATACCCCAGACCGCGCACGACGGACGGGTCGATGATGGCGCGATCCTCGCCCACGCCGAGGCCGCGCAGAAGCGCGGCGATCTGCGCAAGCTCTTCGACGCCTTCCGCGCCGATGGCCGAGGGACCGACCGCTGTGCGCAGATTCATCAGCGTCATGGCGTTATCCATGCCGCGCGAGGTGAGAAAGCGCAGCACCGGCTCTGCCTGCTCTCTGGTCAGGCCCACCCCGTCGATAAAGGCGCCGGAGTCGTCCTTGCGGCCCTCAGTCAGCAGCGCCAGCACGCCAGCCTCGCCAACCTTGTCGAATTTGTCGATCTGGCGCAGCACGTCATCTGCCTTGTCGCCACCCGCGACACCTGCCGCTTCCAGCACGCCATTCAGCACTTTGCGGTTATTGATCCGCACGAGGTAATCGCCGCGCGAGATGCCGACGCCTTCCAACGCGTCCGCAAGCATGGCGCAGATTTCCGCATCCGCCGAGACCGAGGCACTGCCGACCGTATCGGCATCGCATTGATAGAATTGCCGGAACCGGCCCGGACCCGGTTTCTCATTCCGCCAGACCGGCCCCATCGCATAACGGCGATATGGCGTCGGCAGGTCATTGCGATATTGCGCGGCGACACGGGCAAGCGGCGCGGTCAGATCATAGCGCAACGCCAGCCAGTCGCCTGAACCGCCCCCGGGCACATCCTCTTCCTGCCACGCGAACACACCGGCATTAGGACGGTCCACATCCGGCAGGAATTTTCCCAGAGCCTCGACCGTTTCGACGGCAGAGCTTTCCAGCGGATCGAAGCCGTGCAGATGATAGATTTCCGCGATGCGGTCCAGCATCTGCTTGCGCTCAGTGACCTCAGCGCCGAAATAGTCGCGAAAACCCTTGGGCGTGACAGCTTTCGGGCGGGGTTGTTTTTTCTTGTCCTGCGGCATGGAACCTGTCTCCGTCTCGTGTGGGGCTTAACGGAGATGGATGGGATGGACAAGTTGCAGAGGCTGGAAGAAGAGATTGCGCATCTGGTGCGGATCGTCGAGGAGCTTTCCGAGGTCGTGGCCCGTCAGGATCGCGAATTGTCGCGGGTGACATCGCGTGTCGGGATGCTGATGCAGCGTGAGGCGGAACGGGAAGCCGATGGCAGCAATTCGCTGCCTCTGGCGGATCAGCGCCCGCCGCATTGGTGATGCGATCCGGCCTTTCCGGAACCGTGCAGGCGGGCCGGGTTTAACCCTTCGTCAGATAAAACCCAGTTCCAGCCGGGCTTCTTCGGACATCATGTCCATGCCCCATTGCGGCTGGAAGGTCATTTCGACATCGACCTCGCGCACACCGGGAACCGCTTCGACGGCGTCGGCAACCCATCCAGGCATCTCGCCCGCGACGGGGCAGCCTGGAGCGGTCAGGGTCATGATCACCTTGACCATCCCCTCATTGGAAATATCCAGCGTATAGATCAGCCCGAGATCATAGATATTCACCGGGATTTCAGGATCATAGACGGTACGGCAGGCCTCAACCACCGGATCATAAAGCGGGTGTTCGGTCGAAGAGGGCCGGATCAGCGGCTCACCTTCCTGCAGATTATCGTCCATTGGCATCATCCCGTTCTGTTGACATCGAATATATGCAATGATGGGCGCCGCTTCCAGACCCACCATCGCAGGGGACCAAGATGATTCCGACAATCTATCACAATCCGAAATGCGTCACCTCGCGCAAGGTTCTTGAAGCGATCCGGTCGCGCGGGCTGGAGCCCGAGATTATCCTCTACCTCAAAACCCCGCCATCGGCCGCGACGTTGCGCAGCCTCGCCGACGATTCGGGGCTTGGCGTCCGTGGTTTGCTGCGAAAGAAAGGGACGCCCTATGCCGAGCTGGGGATGGATGACGAAAATCTGACCGATGATCAGCTTCTGGCGGCGATTGCCGAACACCCGGTTCTGCTGAACCGGCCTATCGTTGTGACCGGAAAGGGAACAAGGCTGGTACGCCCGATAGAGGTGCTGGACGAGATTCTTTAACCGCAGGCCCGCGCAGTACCTGCTATTCCTGTGGAGCGTCTTCGGAAAGCAGGTTCGGTTCGCCCTCGTCCTTGCTGGCCTCGACCATGCGTTCAAAACCTGCATCGGGACGCATATCCGCAGATTCGGATTCAACAGGGAGCGCTTTCGGCTGCGGTGGCGGTTTCGGAGCCTCCTTCACTACAGGCTGTTCGGTAATATCCTCCATGCGAACACGGTAAATCGGCTCTGGCAGACCATAACCGGCGGTTTCCAGCGTTTCCTTCAGAATGCGGATCGCTTCGCCCCGCGCCTTGTTGAACTCAGTCCCTTGCTGAGTCACCCATCCGGAAAACCGCATCAGAACATTTGAATCGCCGACTTCCGCCACCCAGACGGCGGGCTCTGGTGCGGGCAGCACGAAATCCAGCCCTTGCAGCGTGGTCAGCCCCAATTCGCGCACTGCGCCGAGATCCGAATCCGCATCGACGCCCAGATCAAAGGCGAAGCGACGGGCCGGATGGCGGGTATAATTGGTGATGACCGCCTTGAAGACCGTGGAGTTTGGAATGCGGATGTGATTTCCGTCCAGCGAAAGAAGCGTCGTGGCCCGGCTGGTCAGGCGGATGACACGGCCCTCATTCCCCTCGATCTCAACCAGATCATTCGGGCGGAATGGTTGGCGCAGGGACAGCATGACCGACGCGATGAAATTCTCGACCGTGTCGCGCACGGCGAAACCAAGCGCGATCCCCAATATCCCCGCTGCGCCCAGAAATGTTCCCAGAAGTGCCGTTGTGCCAAGAATATCGAGCGCCACGACGATGGCGGCCAGCCAGAAGGCCAGCCGGATCGCCGTGCGCAGGATCTCGGCGATGAACGCATTCGGCGCGACACGCTCCCAGGGCTGACGAAGTCGCGCGACACGCCCGCCGATCCAGCCAATCAGCAGTGCCGACAGCAGGGCGACGGCGAGCAGAGGAAGGAAGGCAATGGTCTGGAACAGCCGGTCGCGGAAGCGCTGCGCCACCGGCTCAAGCCGGGCGCGGAGATCGGTATTCTCACGCACATTATTCTGAATTTCGACCACCCCGTCGACGCGGGTAACAAGCCGGTCCAGCCTTTCCAGCGCGGCATTGTCCAGAACCGTGCCGTCCAGTGTCACGATGCCCGAATCGACCTCGACCGAGACATCCTCATAACCGTCCAGCTCGGACAGGATGTCGCCAATGCGATTCCCGATTGCAGAATCGGTGGATTCGTCTGCCGCGACGTCGATCGTGCCCGCAGGCTGATCCGGAGTCTCCTGCGCAAGCCCTGTTAGCGGGGCTAGAAAAAGCAGGACATACAGAAATCCGGCTGCGAGCTTATTCATTCTGTCATAACGGGATCGGATTTTGCCAACCTGTCGAACTGCATCAGGCTGGCGATCAGCGTCGGCATCCGGTCCAGATAGACCATGTTCGGCCCGTCAGAGGGGGCGTTGTCCGGGTCCTGATGCGTTTCGATAAAGACGCCTGCAACGCCAAGTGCGACAGCGGCGCGGGCCATGACAGGGGCAAATTCGCGCTGCCCGCCGGTCGATCCGCCCTGACCTCCGGGCTGCTGCACGGAATGCGTGGCGTCCATGATTACCGGATAGCCGGTGCGGGCCATGATCGGCAGCGACCGCATATCCGCGACAAGCGTGTTATAGCCGAAGCTGACCCCACGCTCGGTCAGCAGGATATTCTCATTTCCTGTCGATGCGACCTTGTCCACGACATTCGGCATATCCCAGGGCGCCAGAAACTGACCCTTCTTGATATTCACCACCGCGCCGGTTTCGCCGGCCGCCAGAAGCAGGTCTGTCTGTCGGCTGAGGAAGGCCGGGATCTGGATGACATCCACGACGTCGCCCGCCATGCGAGCCTGCTCGATATCATGCACATCGGTCAGCACCGGGCAGCCGAAGCGCTGCCGTACCTCCTCAAGGATACGCAGCCCGTCTTCCATCCCGATGCCGCGTTGCCCCTTCAGAGAAGTTCGGTTCGCCTTGTCGTAACTTGCCTTGAAAACATAGGAAGCCCCGGCATCGGCGCAGGCTTTTATCAGGGTTTCAGCGATCATGAACGCATGGTCGCGCGTCTCAAGCTGGCATGGCCCGGCGATAACCGTCAGCGGCAGATCGTTGCCGCAGCTTATATTTCCGATGGAGACATGCTTCATGTGGAGACCTGTTCGCGCAAGATCGAGGCTGTCAGCGACAGCATCAGATATATGCCCATGAATATAAGGAAAGCCACGATCGTATTCGAGAGGGCTTTGGGGTATGTCGCATCTTCAGCAGCAAGCGGCGCGATCGACAGGGACAGATAGCGCACCTGCTTATTCGCCTCGACACGTGCCAGTTCCAATTGTTCTGCCGCGGTGGCAAGCAAGCCTTGACGGATTTCAAGATCAGCCTCGGCGATCCTGAGCCTGCCGCTGACCTGAGCAAGCGAGCTTCGCGATTCACTGCTTTCGGTCATCTCCGCGCGGGTTTCCTCCATCAGATCTCGCAGGCGGTCGATATCGCCCTGAACCCCTTGCACACGGCTGGCATTTGGATTCGGGTTGGACCGAAGTTGCGCCAGCTCTAGTTGTTTTTCGGTCAACGTCGACTGCAACTGGCCAATCCTACTCATGACCAGACTGCTTTCCGAGGCGGCGTCCAGGACCCCCATCTGTTCCTGCAACTCCTGAACCGCTGCCTGAGCGTCGCGAACGCTCTGTTCTGCGGATTCATAATTCTGCTGCGCTCCTTGCATCTGATCGTCGCGGATACGCGTTGTCATGTCGTCAACCATACCTTCGGCATAGCTGATGAGCGACAGCGAAAAGTCCCGGCTCAGCTCTGGATCCGGCGCGACAACGTCCATGTCTAGTACGCCCTCGGTCGGATCATAGCTGACGCTCACCATATCCTTATAGAGCTTAAAGGCGTCGTCGTCGCTGGCATCGGGCGGCAGTCGGAGCAATGGATCAAGCGCCGGGTCCTGAAAGGCTTCCCGGAAGCCGTTTTCTTCGTCCAGTCGCAGCATCGCGTTTTTTGAAACGAGATAGCTCTGTACGCTGACAGAATCCGGATTCGTCATGACCCCGCTCAGCATTGAGCCGCCTCCTGTCTCCGCCCCGGAATCGGCTTGCTGGATCAGGAATTGGGACCGGCTTTCGTAAAGCGGGGTTGCGACGCGGAAATAATACCAGCCGGCGATGATCGTGGGAATGCCGACCATCAGCAGCAGCCGGACGGCAAGCCAGAATTGCCGGATGCGGCGGCGGCGTGCAATGTCACGCTGGATACGAATAATTTCCGCCGCGCGACGTTCTTCGGTCATTTCTTCGCGTGATGGCAGATTCGCGCGGTCCGCAGGTACTTTGACCGGGGTAATCTGTCCCAAAGCCTGGCCGCCTGCCGGGACGGGCGGTTCGCGGCGTAACGCAAGCTGGCTTCCGGTAGCGCGGGATCTTTTCTGTCCCTGCTCAGCCTTGGCTTGATCGTCCGCACCGCTGACTCCAGCACTTGCAAGCACATTTGCCAGCGACGAACGATGGAACGGATCCACACCGCGGTCACGCAGCATGACAACCGCCTCTTCATCAGAATCAACATCGATCCCGTGCATCGCCGCGATCCGGCGGGCAAGGCGCAATTGACGGCCCGTAAGCTCTTCCGATTTGACGGCTTCTATGCGTGCTTTAAGAGATGGTTCCTCCTGAGAATCTGACATCGCCGCTGCGCTGCTGGCTGTCGCGGCGTCCAGATCCGCCGCGGCGCGGCGGCCTGCGTCCTGCTGAACGTCAAGAATCGATTCCTTGCGCTGGCGGCGGAAGGTGCGCACCCTAGGCGGTGTAGTCATAATATTGTCTTGCCTCGTCCAGCGTTTCGAACATGAAGAGTTTTCCGTCCCGCAGCACGGCGGCCTCACGGCAGAATTGTTCCAGAATTTGGGCCTGATGAGAGACGATGACAACGGTAGAACTTTTGAGCCGTTCGTTCAGAACCTGTCCCGCCTTGCGATTGAAATTTACATCCGTGGCAGTCGGCATACCTTCATCGATCAGATAGATATCGAACTCCAGCGACAGCAGCAGGGAAAAGACGAAACGCTGCCGCATACCTGAAGAATAAGTGCCGACCGGCATATCGAAATATTCGTCAATATCGGTCAGCCAGCGGGTGAAAGCGGAAACATAATCCGGATCCAGCCCGTAAATCCGTGCAATGAAGCGGGAGTTTTCATTGGCGGAATGCTTGCTGACCACCCCTCCCATGAAACCCAGCGGAAAGGAAATCCGGCAATTGCGGCGAATCGTACCCTCATCGGGCTGCTCAAGCCCGCACATCATATTGATGATTGTCGTCTTGCCTGTCCCGTTCGGGGCGAGAATGCCAAGCGAACGCCCCAACTCGACGCGAAACGAGGCCCGGTCCAGAATGACCTTGCGTTGCGTTCCGGTCCAGAATGACTTCGAGACGTTATCGAATTCCAGCATCAACCATGTCCATCGGTCGGCGATTGGCAGACCGGCGCAATTTCAACCCCCGGCGAGAAGACCTTACCGGGCGGTGGCAAGATAGAAAGGAACCCGGGTGAAGTCCACTGACCGTAAAGTGAGGGTTTTACAGATTTCTCCGGCGTGTCTTTTCCATTGCGTCGCGATGATTAACTTCACGTTATGAACACGTCAGACAGACTGATCGAGGATATCAGCGCTTGCCGGATTTGCGCCGGTCGCTTTGCGGCCACCGCTACGGCGCATGCTCCGCGTCCGGTGGTGTGGTTTACGCGGGGTGCGTCTGTACTGATCGCCGGGCAGGCTCCGGGTGCGCGTGTTCATGCCAGCGGCAGGCCGTTCGATGACCGCTCGGGCGACCGTCTGCGGGAATGGATGGGGGTGGATCGCGCGGAATTCTATGATCGCCGTCATATCGCAATTGTGCCGATGGCTTTCTGTTTTCCGGGCTATGACGCGAAGGGTTCGGACCTGCCGCCGCCACCAGTCTGCGCGGCGACATGGCGGAAGCGGGTCATGGCGCAGTTGCAACCGCGCCTTACGCTGCTTGTCGGTGCCCATGCGCAACGCTGGCATCTGGATACGCGCGGTGGCGTCACGGCCACGGTCGCGGGGTGGCGCAGCCATGCGCCCGGCCTGTTTCCCTTGCCTCATCCCTCATGGCGCAATACCGGGTGGCTCAGGCGCAATCCGTGGTTCGAAGAGGAACTGCTTCCGGTGTTGCGCCACCGTGTCAGAGAGGTGCTGAATGACTCCGCTTGATGCGCTTTGCGAAGCGCCGTTTCATGAGCTCAGCGATGCCGCACGCGCACGGGTGCTGAACCGGCTGGCCGATACCGAGATTTTCGTGGCGCTGGAAGCAGAGCCTGTCGAGGATCGCATCACCCTGCGCTTGTTCGATCTTGCCGAAGGGCAGATGGCGATTGCTTCTGATGCCGAGGACCGGCTGGCAGGGTTCTTTGGCGCTGCTATTGCCTATGCGGCGATGCCGGGGCGGGTGCTTGCGGCAATGCTGGCGGAAGAAAACCTGACCCTGATGGTGAATCCCGGCGCTCCATCCGAAATGCTGCTGGAACCCGCGACGCTTCGGTGGCTGGCCGAAATATTATCGACCAGCCTTGATGAGGAGCAATCCGGCCCGGCGCGGCTGTCGGCCCCATCGCCCGCGATGGTGGCGGCTCTGGCCGAGCCTCTGGCTTCAAGACTGGCCGATATGGTGGGTCTGGTAGAGTCGGCGGCTCTGGTCTCGGCCGAATGGCAGGACGGTGCAGAGGGGCATCTGGTGGTGATAGACGGTGCAGGACCGGATCACCGTTCCCGGATCGCTAAAGCCGTGGCAGAGCTGATTGCGTTTCTTCCGCCTCTGCCATCTGCCTGCGATGTCGCTTTCGACCTGCCGCTTCCCGAAACGGCCCTTATCCTGCGGGTGGAACATGCCGCGGAAGAACCATCGGCACCGCGAGCGCCCGGCAGCGATCCGGACAAACCGCCAATCCTCCGCTTCTGAGGCGGAAAACCTTAATAACCCTTGTTGCGGTCGACCAGATGCAGGGGCGGCTCCCCCCGCATCACGCGCCGCAGGTTTTCCGCGACAACCGGCGCGGCAGTCTCTGCCCGTGTCGCTGCTGCGATATGCGGTGTCACGGTGACTTTCGGATGCGACCAATAGGGGTGATCCGGCGGCAAAGGCTCGGTGCGGAAGACGTCCAGCACGGCATGGCTGATCCGGTTATCGTCAAGGGCCGACAGCAGGGCCTCATCGTCGATCAGCACGCCGCGTCCCGGATTGATGAGGACGGACCCGGAGGGCAACATCGCCAAATTGCGATGGTTCAGAATATTCTGCGTCTCCGGCGTGTCGGGCAGCAGGGTTATCAGAATATCCGCACGGGCAAGCGCCTGATCCAACTGACCGCCAGAGAGGGACAAAACCCCGTCAATGCTCCGCCCCGAGGCCGACCAGCCTGCCACCTCGAAACCCAGACGCGACAGCGCCTCCGCCACCGCACCGCCAAGCGCACCTGCACCAAGCACCGTAACCCGGCGGTCTTGTGCCAGAGGCGGGACCAGATCGTTTCGCCAGATGCCATCCTGCGAATAGCGATCCATCCCGAGATGCAGCCTCAGTGTCCAGCCGGTGCAGTATTCCACCATGCCGCGCTGAAGCCCCGGATCGACCATCCGGGCCAGAGGCTGGGTCAGCGCCAGATCAGGTGCAATCTTTTCAACACCCGCCCAAAGGCTCTGCACCAGCCGTGCAGAGGGATATGCGGAAAAATCGCAGCCATTGCCTCCGGGAGCATAGATGATCGCCGCCACGCTGTCCGCAGGGGCCTCCCGTAGAAGCTCTATTTCCGGCATGGCGCGGCGCAGCGCCGGAGCCCACTCGTTCCATCCGTCAGCGGCGAATAATACGCGCAATTCGTCTTCCTTTGCAGATCGCGGCACAGGGCCGGATGAACCGGAAAGCGCCTTCTGTCCTATCGCGGGCGGTGGACATGCGCCGATTGCACCATGCCGAATGCCATCAGCAGGATCATCATCGCCGTGCCGCCATAGCTGACCAGAGGCAGCGGAACCCCGACAACCGGCAGCAGCCCCATCACCATGCCCATATTGATCGAGAAGAACAGAAAGAACGTCCCGGCGATCCCGATCGTCAGCAGGCTAGCGAAACGGTCGCGATTGGTCAGGGCCGAATACAGACAGAAGCCGATAATCAGTGCATAAAGCAGCAGCAGCGAGCCCGCGCCGATAAAGCCGAATTCCTCTGCCAGAGTGGTGAAGATGAAATCCGTGTGCTTTTCGGGCAGGAAGTTCAGCCGCGACTGGGTGCCCTCCATGAAGCCGCGCCCGGACCAACCCCCGGAGCCAAGCGCGATCTGTGCCTGAGTGATGTTATACCCCGCGCCAAGCGGGTCGGATGAGGGGTCCAGAAACGTGTCGATGCGGCGGAACTGGTAATCGAGCAGCAATTGCCAGCTTGTCCCCCGGCTTGCCAGAACCGTCCAGACAAGCCCCGCCCCGGCGGCGATGACCGCGCCGAAATACCACAGGCTGACCCCTGCGGCGAACATCACGATGCCGCCGCCTGCCAGAAGCAGGATCGAGGTGCCAAGGTCAGGCTGCTGAAGCACCAGTGCTGTCGGGATCAGAATTACCACCACCGGGATCAGGACCCATAGCGGACGCGACACTTCGTCGAGGCTCAGCCAGTCGTAATAGGCGGCAAGAACCAGCACGAGTGCGATTTTCATCAGCTCGGAAGGTTGCAATCGGACCGGGCCAAGATCGATCCAGCGTTGCGCCCCCATGCCGACAAGGCCGAACAGATCGACCGCGATCAGCAGGGCGATGCAGATCAGATAGGCGAAGACAGAAATGCCGCGCCAGAACCAGATCGGCACGAAGCCCAGAGCGATCATCGCGACCATTCCCACGGCAAAACGCTCCATCTGAGGGCGCGCCCATGTGTCCAGATCGCCGCCCGCAACGGAATACAGCATCAGGAACCCGACACAGGCCACCGCGCCGATCAGGAAGATAAGCGGCCAGTTCAGCGCAAGGAATTTGCGGAAGCCACGCGGCGTTTCCGCCACATGATAGTTGAGATAGCTCATCAGGCCCGGGTCCTTCCACCGCTGGTCCCGGCCATTGGAGGGATAAGCCGCATATTGCGATGCATCTCTTCGACCTGACCGCGCTGCCCGTCAGGGTAAGCGGTCAGCGGAGGCACGCCGCCCGCAAGCGCATAAAGCAGGATATCCCGCGCAATGGGCGCCGCGACCGCCGAGCCGCCGCCGCCATGTTCGACCACAACCGATACGGCATATTTCGGCGCATCATAGGGGGCGAAACAGACGAAAAGGGCATGGTCGCGCCGGTTCCAAGGAAGCTGATCGTTGCGGATCACGCCGCGGGCACGCTCTGCCGCGGTGATATTGCGGACCTGGCTGGTGCCGGTCTTTCCGGCCATGCGCCATTCCTCTGCCACGATACGAGAGGATCGCGCCGTACCGACCGAGGAATTCATCACCGCATCCATCCCCTGACGCGCCGTTCTCAGATTTCTGGCGGCAATGCCAAGATCGGCGAATTCGGTGACGGGCTGCATTTCACCGTCAATGGCGCGGACCAGCCGGGGCTTGACCTCAACCCCCGTGGCCACCCGCGCCGTCATCACCGCAAGCTGCAACGGAGAGGCCAGCACAAAACCCTGACCGATCGAGGCATTCAGCGAATCGCCGATCACCCAGGGCTGGCCATAGCGTTCCTGCTTCCACGCCTTGTCGGGCGCGATACCTGTCGCGACCGCTGACATGGGCAGATCATGTTCGACCCCCATCCCAAGCTTGTGCGCCATCTCGGCGATGCGGTCGATCCCGACAGCCCGCGCGGTCTCGTAATAGAATACGTCGCAGGATTTCTGCAGGCTCTCGATCGGGTTCACATAACCGTGACCGCCCCGGCTCCAGCAATGGAAACGGCGCCCGGCAACCTCCAGACCTCCGTTGCAGAAATAGCTGGTCCCGCCATTGATGATCCCCGATTCCAGCCCGGCAAGCAGCGTCGCCATCTTGAAGGTCGATCCCGGAGGATAGACGCCCTGCACGGTCTTGTCGGCAAGCGGGCGGTGATCATGCTCCATCAGCGCCTTGTAATCCGCCGAGGAAATGCCGCGCACGAACAGATTCGGATCGAAGACCGGAGCCGAGGCGATGGCCATGATGTCGCCATTCGTGACATCGATCACGACGGCCGCGGCGGACTCGGTGCCAAGCCGCTGCACGGCATAGTTCTGCAGCCCCGCATCCAGAGTCATCTGCACCGTCGCGCCCTGCTGACCTTCCTGCCGCGACAATTCCCGCATCTCGCGCCCTGCGGCGTTCACCTCGACCCGGCGGGTGCCGGCCTTTCCGCGCAGAAGCGGCTCAAGCTTGTTTTCGACACCGACCTTGCCGAACTGGAATTCGGGCAGCATCAACACCGGGTCGGGATCCTCCATCTTCGAAAGATCGTAATCCGACACGCGGCCCACATAGCCCAGAACATGAGAGAAATCCCCGTCCTGAGGATAAACCCGGGACAGAATCGATTCAGGCTGTACGCCGGGCAGGGCAGGGGCATTCACGGCAATCGAACTGAACTCTTCCCAGCTCAGATGATCGCCGATGCTGACCGGCGTAATGGCGCTGCGCTTCGAGATGTTTTCGATCAGTTGCGCGGCTTCCTCATCGGTCATGGGGACAAGATTGCGCAGCTTTGCGACGACCTGATCGACATCTCCGGCAAGCTCGCGCGTGATCGTGGCGCGGTAATTCTGTTCATTTCCGGCGATGACTCGGCCATTGCGGTCATGGATCAGACCCCGCGCGGGCGGAATCAGACGGATCTTGATCGAGTTCCCATCGGACAGCAGCCGGTATTCATCCGCATGTTCCAACTGCATCGAGCGCAGCCGCCAGACCAGCGTTCCGATCACGGCGGCCTGAATGCCACCCAGCATGACCCCGCGACGCGAGATGATCCGCGCACTGTCGATCGTATCCTTGGGCGATTTCCGCATCAGTTTACCATCATTTCAAGCTCAGCCTTGCTCAACCGCCGGACGCCGATCAGATAAAGGACCATGACGACGACCGGATAGGCCACCACAGTTGCCAGCCAGACAAGAACCACAGGACCAAGTGAGGGGACCGGCAGCAGGAACAGGATCATTGTCGTCCTGTAGCCGATCATCATCAAGCCCGTTAGGATCGCGATCCTCAGCCATTCGAACAAGAATGCTTGATCGGACCAGCGTTGGTAACGGGCCCGCAACATCTCTGTGCCGATCAGCAGCAGGAAACTCCACAGACCGAAGGGGCGGTCCAGCAGCAGATCACCGATCAGGGCAAGCCCGGCGATGGATAGTGCGGGGACCTGATCCGGGCGGCGCAGCACCCATGCAAAGCTGAGGCACAGCGTCAGATCCGCACCGGGCAGGCCGGGATCGCCCGGGCTGAGCGGCATCAGTCGGACGAACAAGATCAGCAGCCCGAACAGCAGAAAGGCTACTGTTCCGCTCAGGCTGTGTCTCAGCGGGCCGTTCATGGCCGACCGATCACAGGGGCGGCAGCCGGGCCGGATTCCGGCTCTTCCGCATCCGGCCGCGCAGCAGGCGCAGGCGGGAATTGCGGCCCGATCAGCCCCGGCTCGGGTGGCAGAATCAATGCGCCGCCATCTTCCAGCCGCTCGGCAGGGTGAGAGCGCAGAACGCGCAGAAACTCCAGCCGCCCGTAATCGGCCGCCATGCGCAGCCGCATCCTGCCATCGCTGCCCTGAACCACCTGACCGATCAAGATATCGGGCGGAAACACCCCGCCATCACCCGAACTGACAACCCTGTCGCCGGGGCGGACATTCTCGGGATGTTCGATGAAATCCAGCGTCGGCAGGGTCGAGTTATCGCCGTTCAGTAGCGCATTCTCGCCCGATGGCTGGATCTGGACCGGGATGCGCGATGACGGATCGGTCAGCAGGACGACGCGGCTTGTCTGGTTGCCGACCCCTGAAATCCGGCCCACCAGCCCCAGACCGTCCATGACCGCCCAGCCATCGACCACCCCGTCGCGGCGACCGACATTCAGCAGCACGGATTGCCGGAAAGCCGTCCCCGAATCGGTCAGCACCACCCCGGTCAGCGAGGTCAGCGAAGGATCGAGCTGTACATTATTCTGTGCCAGCAACTTGGCGTTTTCCTGCTCAAGCTGGACGGCGGCTTCCTTCCACCGCTCCATCTCGCGCAATTCGCGCCGCAATTCCTGGTTCTGGTCGTAGATCCGTGAATAGCTTTGCAGGCTGGACACCATGCGGCTGAACCGGGTCACAGGCGCAAGCGCCCATTCGATGCCCGGCACGAACCGGTCCACCACGTCCGAGCGCATCGCCTCGGCACGCGGGCTGTCGATGCGCCAGAACAGGAACAGCGCCAGCAGGAAAAGGGCCAGCAGTCCGATCAGGATACGGCGGACAGGGGTGGCAAAATCGTAACCCTTGCGGGCCATCGCGCCGGCCCCGCCTTAACTGTCGTAATCGATGACGTGGCGAAGCTGCTTTTCATATTCAAGCGCCTTGCCGGTGCCAAGCGCAACGCAGCTCATCGGTTGATCCGCGATTGAGATCGACAGGCCGGTCTGTTCCCTCAGCGACAGGTCCAGATCGCCCAGCATTGCCCCGCCGCCGGTCAGCATCACGCCCCGGTCCACGATATCCGCGGCCAGATCGGGCGGGGTCGCCTCAAGCGCCACCATCACCGCTTCGCAGATCTGCTGCACCGGCTCGGAAAGCGCCTCGGCCACCATTGCCTGAGTGATTTCTAGCTCACGCGGGACACCGTTCAGCAGATCGCGGCCCCGGACGGGCAGGGTCGCGCCGCGCCCGTCATCGGGCATCCGTGCCGTGCCGATAGAGGTCTTTACCCGTTCGGCGGTCTGATCGCCGATCAGAAGATTATGGTTGCGGCGCAGATAGTTGATGATCGACTCATCCATACGGTCGCCGCCGATCCGCACCGAGCGCGCATAGACGACATCGCCCAGAGACAGCACGGCAACCTCGGTCGTGCCGCCACCGATATCCACGACCATGCTGCCCGTGGGATCGGTGATCGGCATCCCGGCACCGATCGCCGCCGCAATCGGCTCTGCGATAAGCCCGGCCTTGCGAGCGCCCGCTGATAGCACCGATTGCCGGATCGCGCGTTTTTCCACCGGGGTTGCGCCATGCGGGACGCAGACGATGATCTTCGGTTTCGAGAAAGTTGTCCGTTTGAAAACTTTCTTGATGAAATGCTTGATCATTTCTTCGGCGCTGTCGAAATCCGCAATCACGCCTTCGCGCATCGGGCGGATCGCCTCGATGCTGCCGGGGGTGCGGCCGAGCATGAGCTTTGCGTCCTCGCCCACCGCAAGAACCTGCTTTTTCCCGTCCTTGACGTGGTAGGCAACGACCGAAGGCTCATTCAGGATGATGCCCTTGCCCTTGACGTAAACAAGCGTGTTCGCGGTCCCGAGGTCGATCGCGATATCTGTCGAAAACAGCCCGAAGAATGCCATCCTGCCTTATCCTTAGATGCCGGACTGCTGCCGGCTTGCTCAATCAGATCTCTGCTGCCCGAGTCGCCCCGGGTGCTAAGATGCCGCCCCGTATATGCCAGCATGGACTGTCGGGAAACCCTATTTTGCTGGCCGTATCTGGCTCTGCACCGGACAGGCGGTGGATTGCCGCTCTTGCAGCGGCAGCGCAAGCGATAAGTGCGACAATGGTCTTGCGGATCTGGCCGTCCCGTAACCCTGCCATGCAGGCGGCAGCGATACGAGGATATGTCACCGTCGCCTCATCGAATGAAAAGCAACGCCCCGGAGGGCGGTGCCTGTCTGCTTAATGGGAATACATACTGACCTGCTTGGCGTCGCCATCCTTGCCAATCATATCACGGCGGACTCTCAGCCGGTTCAGCGCCCCGACATAGGCCTTCACGCTGGCCAGAATCGTATCTGTATCGGCAGCCTGTCCTGTGGCGATACGGCCCTCTTCCTCCATCCGGACGGAAACGGTGGCCTGCGCATCCGTGCCTTCGGTCACCGCATGGACCTGGTAAAGCTGCAACCTTGCCTCATGCGGATAGATCTCTTTCACCGCGTTGAACACCGCATCGACCGGCCCGTCGCCACTGGTCGAGGCGGTTTTTTCCTCCCCGTCCACGACCAGCGTCAGATCGGCCGACTGCCCGTCACTGCCGCAAATCACGCGCAAATGCCTGACCTGCAGGAAATCCTCGCCGGTATTGGCAGCGCTGTCCTGCATCAGAGCGACGATATCCTCGTCATAGACCTCTTTCTTGCGGTCGGCCAACGCCTTGAAGCGGACAAAAACATCCTTCAACTGATTGTCGCCGATCTCATAGCCCAGATCTTTCAGCTTCGAGCGCAGCGCGGCGCGGCCCGAATGCTTGCCCATCGCGATATTCGCGGCGTTCAGCCCGATATCGGCGGGTTTCATGATCTCGAATGTCTCGACATTCTTCAGCACACCGTCCTGATGAATGCCGGATTCGTGCAGGAAGGCATTCTTGCCGACAATCGCCTTGTTGAACTGCACCGGAAACCCCGAAACCTGAGCGACCCGGCGGCTGATCCCCATGATCTTCGTCGTGTCGATATTGGTGCTGAACGGCATGATATCGTTGCGCACCCGCATCGCCATCACGACTTCTTCAAGCGCGGTATTACCTGCCCGCTCGCCCAGACCGTTGATCGTGCATTCGATCTGACGCGCACCGGCCTCGACAGCGGCCAGAGAGTTCGCCGTCGCCATGCCCAGATCGTTGTGGCAATGGGTGGCGAAGATGATCTCATCCGCACCGGGAACGCGCTCGATCAGCATGCGGATCAGCTCGGCGCTTTCGCGCGGCGCGGTATAGCCGACCGTATCGGGGATATTGATCGTCGTCGCACCGCATTTGATCGCGATCTCGACGACCCGGCACAGATAATCATGTTCGGTTCGCGTGGCATCCATCGGAGACCACTGCACATTGTCGCACAGATTGCGGGCATGGGTCACGGTCTGCTCGATCCGCTCGGCCATCTGGTCCATGTCCAGATTCGGGATTGCCCGATGCAGGGGCGAGGTGCCGATAAAGGTATGGATGCGCGGGCGCTTGGCGTGTTTCACCGCCTCCCAGCAACGGTCGATATCGGGGATCTGGGCGCGGGCCAGTCCGCAGATCACGCTGTTCTGGGACTGTTTCGCGATCTCGGACACCGCCTTGAAATCGCCTTCCGAGGCGATGGGAAATCCTGCCTCGATAATATCCACATGCATCTCATCCAGCATTGAGGCGATCTCCAGCTTTTCGGCATGGGACATGGTCGCGCCGGGCGATTGTTCGCCGTCACGCAGGGTGGTGTCGAAAATATATACGCGGTTCTTGTCGGTCATTTTGCTTCTCTTGCTTGAACGGGTCTGACGCCGGGCACTTGACCGGCTGAGCGGCGGCCCGGCTGGACCCGCTCAGCGCAGCGTAAGAAGAAGCAGACCGCGGAGGTTCACGGCGAAACGCGCATTGATCTGCGCATCACGGGAAGGGGCGATATGTCGCGTCCGGGTCATGAACGTGACTATACAAGCGGTTGCGAGGTTGAAAACCCCTATTTTTCGTCCCCGGCTTTTCCGGTCGGCCTGACCGGACGGGGATCGCCGGACCGTCCCGGCGGTTGCTGGGTCGCGGCGGTACGGAGACGCTCGACCCGGCGGGCCAGCAGACGGGCGCGGCGGCGGTGATAGGCGCGGATCAGTGGCACGGTCAGATAATGCATCGCCACCCCGGCAATTGTCCCGAGAATCACGCCCCCGACCAGATAGGGCAGGAAAATGTCCTGAAAGAACGATTCCAGACGATCCCAATGGGTCTTTTCAGGCCCGAAAACAGCCTCGATATTCTGCCATATTTGCGCCGTCGCATCCGCGAATTCGTTGAAGATCATCTTCGGAGACATGTCGCCGTGGAGCCCGAGAATTTCTCTGCCAAGCCAGGTCGAGCCATAGGCGATGAACGGGAAAGTAATGGGATTCCCAACAAAGGTTCCCAGCAGCGCGGCAAGAATATTGCCGCCCAGAATCCAAGCTATGCCCGCAGCAGCGAGAAAATGCAGGCCGTAAAGCGGAGTGAAGGAGACGAAGGTCCCGGCGGCCACGCCCCGGCCGATACGATGCGGCTGATCGGGCAGGCGGCGCAGCCGATGCAGCACATACTGACCCGCCCGCAGCCAGCCGCCGCGCGGATAGATCATCTCTGTCGCCATCTGCGAATAGCTTCGGGGCTTGCGGCGCTTGAACATCGGGTCTGCTTCGCTTGGATCAGCCGGCTTAACGTGGTGTCATGGTGCAAGTTCCGGCCTTAGCAGACGCGAGACCTGCGCGACATCGGATTCCGCCTCAAGCGAGGTCAGCACGGCGTGAAGCTGATCCGTGCCGTGAAGCTCGACCTCAATCTGCAGGCGATAGAAATCCGGCTTCCGGTCGGCAAAGACCAGATCCGAGATATTCGCGCCCTGACTGCCGATCAGGGTGCAGATCCGTCCCAGCACACCGGCATCGTGGCGGATCGTGACGGTCAGCGTCACCGGATAGGCTGGGGGATGCGTTCCCTCCCGCCATTGCAGATCGACCCATCGCTTCAGATCCTGCTCGCCCTCAAGCTCGGCAAGGGCGGGGCAGTCGATGGCATGGATAATGATCCCGCGCCCGCGATAGGTGATCCCGACAATCCTCTCACCGGGCAGGGGCTGACAGCAATCGGCACGGCCCAGAGTCTGATCCGCCTCAAGCCCGGCAACGGGTCTTTTGGGATCGACGGTTTCCTTTCTTGTGCCGAGCTCGGGATAAAGCGTCTGCAAGACTTCCTGCGCGGATAACTCGGCGCAGCCTATTCTGGCCAGAAGCTCATCCGCATCGGGCAGGGCCAGCTTCGATGCGGCGGTCCGCAGCGCCTTGTCCGTCACCCGCCTGCCGTGATGTTCGAAGGAAATCCGCACCAGTTCCGAGCCAAGCCGGATCAGTCGCGCCCGGTCCTCCTCGCGCAGCGCACGGCGGATTGCCGACTTGGCCCGCCCTGTCTGTACGATTTCCAGCCATGCCGCCTGCGGACGCTGACCTGCGGCGGTAATGATCTCGACCACCTGACCGTTTTTCAGCCGTGTCCACAGAGGAACGCGAATACCGTCTACCTTGGCCCCGACCGTGCTGTTCCCGATCCGGGTGTGGATCGCATAGGCAAAATCGATCGGCGTCGCGCCCTTCGGCAACTGGATCACGTCACCCTTGGGCGTGAAGATGAAGACCTGATCGGAATACATCTCCAGCTTGACATGTTCCAGAAACTCGTCGTGATCCTCGCCGCCAAGGCGTTCGTTCAACTGCGCGATCCACTCGGCCGGATCGACGGCAAACGGGTTGGTCGAGCGCACCCCGTCGCGATAGGCCCAATGCGCGGCCACGCCCGCCTCGGCCACCTCATGCATCTGGCGGGTGCGGATCTGCACCTCGACCCGCTTGCCGTCACGGCCGGTCACGGTGGTGTGAATCGAGCGATACCCGTTCGCCTTGGGCTGGCTGATATAATCCTTGAACCGCCCCGGCACAGCCCGCCAGCGGCGATGGATCAGGCCAAGCGCACGGTAACATTCGCTTTCCGAACCGACGATGACCCGGAACCCGTAAATATCCGAAAGGCGCGAGAAGGTCAGCCGCTTCTCCTGCATCTTGCGCCAGACACTGAACGGACGCTTTGCGCGGCCATAGACATTCGCCTCGATCCCTTCGCGGTCCAACTCGGTGCGGATATCCTTGGTGATCTGCGCGATCACATCGCCGGATTCCTTTTGTAGCGTCAGGAAACGGCGGATGATCGAGTTGCGGGCTTCGGCATTGATGACCTTGAAGGCGAGGTCTTCCAGTTCCTCACGCATCCACTGCATCCCCATGCGCCCGGCCAGAGGCGCATAGATATCCATCGTCTCGCGTGCCTTCTTCGCCTGCTTGTCCGGGCGCATTGCGCGGATCGTGCGCATATTGTGCAGCCGGTCGGCCAGCTTGACCAAAATGACGCGAAGATCACGCGTCATCGCCATGAAAAGCTTGCGAAAATTCTCGGCCTGCTTCGAATGGCTGCCGGAAAGCTGCAAATTGGTCAGCTTGGTGACGCCATCCACCAGATCGGCGATCTCGCGGCCGAACTGATCCGCAACCTCACCCCAGGTCGAGCGCGTATCCTCAATCGTGTCATGCAGCAGGGCGGTCACAATGGTCGCATCGTCCAGCCGCATCTCGGTGAGAATGGCGGCGACAGCGACGGGATGGGTGAAATAGGGCTCGCCGGAATGACGGAACTGGCCCGCATGCATATGCTGGCCATAGCTGAAGGCGCGGCGGATCAGATCCTCATCCGTGCGCGGATTGTAGTTCCGGATAAGCGCGAGAAGGTCTTCGACGTCGAATTTTTCCAATCGAAGACCCCGTTTCCCGTCAGCCGCGCTGGTTCGCTTCCAGCATCATCCGAAGCATTTTCTCTTCGGATTCCTCGTCAGCGGGTTTGGGACGGTCGACCTCAGCCCCAAGCAGAAGCGCCATTGCGTCTTCCTCGGGCTCATCGACCTCGATCTGGGTCTGGCTGGACTCGATCAGTCTTTCGCGCAGATCATCGACCTGCTGCGTTTCGTCAGCGATTTCGCGCAGGGCGACAACGGGGTTTTTGTCATTGTCGCGATCAACGGTCAGTGGGCTGCCAGTCGCGATTTCGCGGGCACGATGCGAGGCAAGCATCACCAGGTCGAAGCGGTTCGGAACTTTGTCGACACAATCTTCGACGGTCACGCGGGCCATGAATCACCTATCGGTTCGAATCAGATCAGAGGCGGAAAAGGTTACTTGGTGAGTTTCTGCGGGATTGTCAAGAAAAACACGCGCCGAGAGACGTTCCTCCGGGGGCAGGGCGGCCAGCATCTGCGCCACGGTTTTCCCGATGCGCGGATGGCGCCAGCCGGGCGCGATATCGGCCAAAGGAACCAGAACGAAACCGCGATCCTGAATGCGCGGATGAGGCAGGATCAACTGCGCGGGTGCCTCGCTCCGCTGGCGTTCGGCAGGCAAAAACCGCCACGCATCCTGCATTGTGGCGTCGGGCAAAACCGTGTCGTCCAGCGCGAGCAGGTCGATATCTATTCCCCGCGCTCCCCACCGCCCTGCGCCTTCACGGCTGCGGCCCAGACTGGTCTCGACAGAATGCAGTTCGTTTAACAGATTCTGCGCGGACAGGCTGGTGGAAAGACTGGCGCAGGCATTCACATAATCGGGACCGCCTCCCGCCGGAAAAGCCGGGGTGGTGTAGAACCGCGAGACGGCCACAAGATCTGTACCGATTCGTTCGTTAATTAATTGTAAAGATGTGCGAATTGTCTGTGCCGGAGCACCTGACGAAGAAGACAAGTTTGCCCCAAGGGCAAGTAGGGCTAATTTAGACGACATTCTGGTTCCGGCAATCGTTTCCAGCATTTGCAATTTTTATCTGACGCGTCAGAGGAGGCGTGTCGAGGGAGATTACGTGTTTTATAAAGACGATCGTCTTGCACTTTTCATTGATGGTGCAAATCTTTACGCAGCCGCTAAATCGCTTGGGTTCGATATCGATTACAAGCTGCTCCGGCAGGAATTCGAACGCCGGGGAAAATTGCTCCGGGCGTATTACTATACCGCCCTGCTGGAGAATGAGGAATATTCTCCGATCAGGCCGCTTGTCGACTGGTTGCAATATAACGGCTTCGCCTTGGTGACGAAGCCCGCAAAAGAATACACCGATGCCGTTGGGCGCCGGAAAATCAAGGGCAATATGGATATTGAGCTGACCGTGAACGCGATGGAACTCGCGCCGCGGCTGGATCATGCGGTGCTGTTCTCGGGCGATGGCGATTTCCGCCCGCTGGTTGAGGCGCTTCAGCGTCAGGGTGTCCGCGTTTCGGTTGTCTCGACAACACGCAGCCAGCCGCCGATGATCGCGGATGAGCTTCGCCGGCAGGCCGACAACTTCATCGAACTCGACGCGCTGCGTGACGTAATCGGTCGTCCCCCTCGGGAAATTACCGCGCAGGAAGAACAGGTTCTGGAAACCTGATCCGTCCGATCAAGCTGCCCATCAGAAGATGAAACGAAATACATTGGCGGGCGTAATCGCCCGCCAATGCCTATCCGGAGCCGACGCTATTCCGGCGACGGAACCCGTTGGACAGGGATGTCCGCGCCTCAGCCCTGCGGCGTCAGACGATACAGCCCGCCGCGATTCTCATCGGTGACGATCCAGATCGTGCCGTCCTCGGCGACCTTGACATCCCGGACCCGGCCGACGCCCAGATCGAACCTTTCTTCACCCGTGACGCGCTCGCCATCGACCGACAGCCGGACCAGAGAGGGCGGGTTCATCGCCCCCACCAGCAGATCGCCCTGCCAGCCGTTGAACAGGTTTCCGTCATAGAAATCCGCGCCCGAAGGGGCGATCACCGGGTCCCAGTAATAGATCGGCTGCTCCATCCCTTCGCGGGCAGAGATACCCTCATTCACCGGGCTGCCATCGTAATTGTGACCATAGGCGATGACCGGCCAGCCGTAATTCCTGCCCGATTCGGGCTTGTTGATTTCATCCCCGCCAAGCGGGCCGTGCTCGATGGTCCACAGCTCGCCGTTACCATCCAGCGTCGCCGCCTGCACATTGCGCAGCCCGCTTGCATAGATCTCTGGCAGCGCGGCCTCACCATTTGCAAAGGGGTTATCCGAGGGAATATTCCCCTCCGGCGTGATGCGGATCAGCTTACCCAGATGGTTCTGCATATCCTGCGCCGTGTCGCGGATCGGCACGTCAGAGCGTTCGCCCAGAGTGATGAACAACGTCCCGTCAGGTGCGGGAATAATGCGGCTGCCGAAATGCTTGTCACCGTCATAGGTCGGCGTCTGGCGGAAAATCACCTGCACATCGCTGACCGACGCGCCGTCCTCTGCCAGAACCATGCGGGCGACCGCCGTGCCGTTGCCGCCCTGACGCGGTTCGGCATAGCTGAGGAAAATCACCCGGTTTTCCGCGAAATCCGGTGACAAAGCGACATCCAGCAGGCCGCCCTGACCGCCGGCAGAGACCTCGGGGATTCCCGAAACATCATTGATCGTTCCGGTATTATCGTAATATTTCAACCGGCCCGGCCGTTCGGTGATCAGCGCTCCGCCCTCGGGCAGCAACTCGACCGCCCACGGGTGGGCAAGACCTTCGACGACAGGCTCGACATTCAACTCGACCCCGCTATTCATCGCCTCTGCACGGGTCTGTCCGGCAAAGGCAGGCTGATAATCCGTATTCGGCTCGGCCTGTGGCCAGGGTGCCGCAAATGCACCTCCTGCGATCATGATTGCAGCGACTGCGGTGCCTGAAAAGATTTTCATCCCATATCTCCTGCGCTGTGTCCTTGATGGGATCACAACGCCCGGCGCGGCGCTTGGGTCCACTGGATTTTCCCCGCCGGGCGGGTTACCCCGGCGCTATGGAACATGCGCTGCCTCCTCTGACCCTGTATCTCGCCGCGCCGCGCGGCTTCTGCGCCGGTGTGGACCGGGCGATCAAGATCGTCGAAATGGCGCTGCAGAAATGGGGCGCTCCGGTCTATGTCCGTCACGAAATCGTGCATAATAAATTCGTCGTGGACGGGCTGCGCGAAAAAGGTGCGATCTTCGTCGAGGAGCTGGATGAATGCCCCGATGACCGCCCGGTGATCTTTTCCGCGCATGGCGTGCCGAAATCGGTCCCGGCCGAGGCGCAGCGGCGCGAGATGATCTATGTCGATGCGACGTGCCCGCTGGTCAGCAAGGTGCATGTCGAGGCTGAACGGCATTCCCGCGACGGTCTGCAAATGGTGATGATCGGCCATGCCGGGCATCCCGAGGTTCTGGGCACGATGGGACAGCTTCCCGAGGGGGAGGTTCTGTTGGTCGAAACCGTGGATGATGTCGCTATAATCGAGCCGCGCGACCCCGAGAGCCTTGCCTTCATCACCCAGACCACGCTTTCCGTCGATGATACCGCCGCGATCGTGGCAGCGTTGCAGGCGCGGTTTCCCTCGATCGTGGGACCGGCCAAGGAAGATATCTGCTATGCCACGACCAATCGTCAGGCGGCGGTGAAATCTGTTGCGCCGAAAATCGACGCGCTGCTGGTGATCGGTGCGCCGAACTCGTCGAATTCGCGCCGTCTGGTCGAGGTCGGGAAAGCGGCGGGCTGCGCCTATTCGCAGCTTGTCATGCGTGCCGATCAGATCGACTGGCGGGCAATGGAAGGAGTCCGGGCGGTTGGCGTGACCGCCGGGGCAAGCGCCCCGGAAGTGCTGGTCAATGAGGTGATCGACGCGTTCCGCTCCCGTTTCGAGGTCGATGTGCAGATCGTCGAGACGGCGCAGGAAAATGTCGAATTCAAGGTGCCACGCGTCCTGCGCGTCCCTGCCTGAAACGCCGCACCGGGGGTGCTTCGCCCCCCGGACCCCCAGAGGATATTTTCGCCAGGATGAAACGATGAAACTCTATTCCATGCCGTCTTCGGGGAACTCATACAAGGTGCGGCTCTTGCTGGCGCTTCTTGGCCGCGAGGCCGAGATCATCGATACGGAATATCAGACCGATTCTCTGGCCGAGGCCAAAACAAGCGGGCAACTGCCTTTCGGCAAGGCTCCGGTTCTGGTTCTGGAGGATGGCCGGGTTTTGCCGGAATCGAATGCGATCCTGTCCTGGCTGGCAGAGGGAAGCCGCTTTATCCCCGAAGATCCGTTTCTGCGTGCCGAAATGTTAAGCTGGATGTTCTGGGAGCAGAATCAGCATGAAGGAAGCGTCGCCGTCCGGGCCGCACTGCTGACCTATCCGCACCGCCGTAGCCAGGCGACGCCGGAACGTCTGGCGGAGTTGCTGGAGCGCGGTCATGCGCATCTGCTGATGATGGAGAATCGCCTTCATGGCCGTGACTGGCTGGTCGGAGAGGCGGTCAGCCTCGCCGATATCTGTCTTTACGGCTATACGCATACGGCAGGTGAGAAGGGTGGATTCGAGATGCAGCGCTTCCCCGCCATCAATGCGTGGCTGGCGCGTATTGCCGCCCTGCCGCGTTACAAGGGACTGGATGGATGACCCGGCTTCTCGCCTGGACGGATGGTGCCTGCAGCGGCAATCCGGGTCCCGGAGGCTGGGGCGTATTGATGCGGGCCGTGAAGGGCGATGAGATCCTCAAAGAGCGCGAGTTGAAAGGCGGCGAGGCCGACACCACCAATAACCGCATGGAGCTGATGGCCGCGATCATCGCGCTGGAAACGCTTACCCGCGCGTCAGAGATCACCATCACTACCGATTCGGCCTATGTGAAGAACGGGGTGACCGGCTGGATTCACGGCTGGAAGCGCAATGGCTGGAAGACCGCAGGCCGAAAGCCGGTCAAGAATGTCGATCTGTGGCAGCGCCTCGATGCGGCGCAGGAACGCCATCAGGTGACATGGGAATGGATCAAGGGCCATGCCGGTCATCCCGAAAACGAACGTGCCGACGAATTGGCGCGTGAGGGGATGAAGCCCTATAAACCCCGTCCCGAAAAGGCTCAGCCAGTATCCGACTGACGCTCTAATTCTCGCCGCGCTTCATCAGATCCGCCAGCCCGGCGAAAGGCTTGCGCGATGATTCCTCCTCAGGTCCGGGGTCCGAGGCGTCTTCCGGCAATTCGGCTCCGGGCGCACGGGGATGGGTCGGCAGGGCCAGTGACAGCGCTTCGATCGCAATGGCACCGATATCGATCCACTGTCCCAGAGGCTCGACGCTGTCATCCCCCATTTCGACCTCGTCTTCCTCCGGTGCTGCAACATGCGGAGAAAATAACAGGCTGACAGTTTCCGATATCTCCGTCGTGACCGGATCCAGCGTAATAACACAGGGTTGCACCACCGTAGCGCTCAGCTTTCCGTCAAGCGCCCATTCCTCCGCGCCCGAGGCCTGAACCCGACCCGAAAACCGCATATGGGGCAACTCTGACAGAGATAATTCTGCAGCGATTTCCCGCCGTGCCGCGGCATCGGGGGCGATATCGAACGGATTGTCGCGATTGGGCGACAGATGCGCCACGCGCAACCGTTCCGAGAGGGGAGAAAATACAGACATGAGGCTTTCCAGATGGATTCCGTCCACTTAACCGTGAACTTCTTGAGCGGGCTGGCCGAGTTTGCTAAGCCATGCAAGCGGCGTCAACCGGGGCCGTGTAACTGGCGGGAAGACCGACGTATGATATCAATCCGCAGCCTTGTTGTTATTGCGATGACTCTGGCACTGACCGCTTGTTCGCCGGTGTACCGCCATCATGGCTATGTGCCGCCTGAAACCGATCTGTCTCAGGTCGTTGTCGGTGAAACCAATCAGTTCGAACTGGAATCGATGATCGGACGGCCTTCCTCTATGGGGCTTCTTGAGGGTTCGGGCTGGTATTATGTTGGCTCTCGCTGGCGCTATTACGGGATGCTGCGCCCGGCTGAAATCGACCGTCAGGTGGTTGCGGTTCATTTTGCCACCGATGGAACCGTCTCGAATATCGAGCGTTTCGCGCTTGAAGATGGTCGCGTCGTGGTTCTGTCCAGCCGCGTGACCGATTCGGGAATTACCTCGATCAGCCTGATTCGTCAGCTTCTCGGCAATCTGGGTAATTTCAATCCTTCCAGCATTCTGGAAGAGTAACGACCTAACCCGCGCGACAGCTCGCGAGGGACTGTTTTTCGCGATTTTCGCCTTCAGGACGAACACATGCCCCAGATGCGCGACCTCCCGGAAACCGAGGAAGCCGATAGCAGCCTGAAAATGTCGCGCCGACCTGTGCCGGTTCCGACCATTCTGACGACATTCGCGGTCGGCATCATGCTGATGCTGATCTGGAAACTGTCCTTCGTCCTGCTGATGGGATTCGCCGCGATCCTGATCGCCATCGCGCTGCGGAAATCCTCTGTCTACCTGACCAGCCATCTGCCGGTTTCGGCGACGGTCGGCGTTTTTCTGGTGCTCGGGATTGTCGTTCTGGCTTTCGGCGCATTGGTCATGAATGCCGGGCCGCAGATTTCTCAGCAGATGCGGCAGCTTATCGCCGCGATCCCTCAGGCATGGCAACAGATCACCGACTGGCTGAACAGCTCGGCAATCGGCAATTTCCTGTTCGACAGAGTGTCGCAGGATGCGCAGAGCGGCGCGAATGCAGCAGGGGGCTCCGCTTCCAGTTCGGGCGCTATGCGGCCCTCTTTCGCGAATTCGGTGATGGGGATTTTCGGTTTCCTGCGCGGGACGGTCAATGCCGTGATCGGCGGCGTCGCCAATCTCGTGCTGGTGCTGACCGTGGCGATCTTTCTGGCGCTGAACCCCAAACCCTATGTTTCGGGCGTTCTGCGGCTGGTTCCGCTTGGTCAGCGCAAACATGCCGGAGAGATATTGCGTGAGATCGGCGACAAATTATGGAGCTGGTTCGCCGGGCAGTCCCTCGACATGGTGATCGTGGCGGTTCTGACCGGGGGCGGGCTGTGGCTGCTGGATATTCCCCTTGCTCTGGTTCTGGGAATCATTGCCGGGCTGACCAATGCCATTCCCTATATCGGACCGTTCCTGTCCGGCGTTCCTGCGGTGCTGTTTTCGCTGACGCAGGGTCCGCGCGATGCGCTTTACGTTCTGTTGCTGTTCGTTGCGGTCCAGCAATTCGAGGGCAATGTCATCATGCCGCTGATCCAGAGGAAAGCCGCAGGGCTGCCGCCGGTGATGACGATTTTCGGCGTGATCGGCTTTGGCGTTCTGTTCGGGATTCCGGGCATTCTGGTTGCCGCGCCGCTGATGGTGGTGGCGATGGTACTGGTGCAGCGCCTCTATATCGAAGGCGTTCTCGGGGACGATCTGCCGGATCATGTCCCGGCGGAAGACGACGCGCCGCAGCAGGGCTAAGCAGGCTCAGCCCGCCTCATCGCTCGGATGCCGGACCATGCCCGGAAATTCCGGCAATCCTGACAATGTCAGATCCCGACACGATCGGGTTCCCCTGCAGCGTCGAATCGAAGCTTCCCGCATAAACCCCCCCCCCGGCGACATCCGGCATGACCACCTCCCGCATATCTTCAGTGTGCAAGTACCTCACGGGGGTCCGGGGGTGTGAAACCCCCGGTCCGGCATATCAGCCCTCTGCCGGGACGAATCTGATCGCAACGCCGTTAATGCAATAGCGCTGCCCCGTGGGCGGCGGGCCGTCGGGGAAGACATGACCCAGATGCGCGTCGCATTCATGGCAGCGAACCTCGGTCCGCACCATGCCGTGACTGGTATCGCGATGCTCGTCGATCTCGCCTCCGGGGGCCGAGAAACTCGGCCAGCCGCAATGGCTTTCGAATTTCGCATCCTGCGTGAACAAAGGCGCACCGCAGCAGATACAGGCGAAATAACCGGCATCCTTCGGAAAGCCTTCATGCGAAAAAGGCCGCTCGGTTCCCGCCTGACGGGTGACGTAATATTCCTCTTCGCTGAGCTGTGCGCGCCACTCTGCATCGGTTTTCTTTACTTTGGCCATGAAACTCTCCTGTTGCGCCACCGTTACAAGATAGGATTATGGCAGCAGGTGACAAGGGCGCGGCGCAGTCCGGTGGAGAGCGGTTGATGATGCTGAACAAGGGTCGCTATCAGGTGCGGCTGGCCGAAAGTGCCGAGGATCTTCGCGCGGCTCAAAGGCTTCGCTGGCTGGCTTTCATGGGCAAGCGGGGCCAGAACGATGATGACGGTCTGGCGGTGGATGCGGATGCGTTCGACGATGCCTGTCACCATGTCCTGATCCACGATCAGCGCAGCGGGCAATTGCTCGCGACCTTCCGCTTCATGCTGCTGGCAAGCGGGGCCGAGATCGGCCGCAGCTATTCGGCCAGTCATTACGATCTGAACCGGCTGAAAGAATTTCAGGGCCCGATGGTCGAGATGGGGCGCTTCTGCATCCATCCCGAACATGCCGATCCCGATATTCTGCGCGTCGCATGGGGGGCGATGACCCGGTTCGTCGACGACAATAACGTGCAGCTTCTGTTCGGATGCTCCTCTTTCATCGGCACCGATACCGAGGGTTATGCCGACACATTCGCCCTGCTGAAAGAGCGTCATCTGGCACCGCGCCGCTGGCTGCCACGGGTGAAATCGCCCAAAGTCTTCCGTTTCGCCCGCGCCCTGCGCCGGATGAAACCCGATCCGAGACGCGCCCAGGCAGGGTTGCCGCCGCTTCTGCGCAGCTATTTGCTGATGGGAGGCTGGGTGTCGGATCATGCCGTTGTCGATGAACAGCTCGGCACGCTGCATGTGTTCACCGGGCTGGAAATCGCAACGATTCCCCCGTCCCGGCAGAAATTACTGCGTGGCGTGGCTGGTTAATCCCCGGTTTAAAAGAAACCGGATCGGCCACGAAAAAGGGGCGGTCACTCCGCCCCTGTTCAACCAGCCTGAATCAGCCGCCCATCGGGCCGTGATCAGAATTCGAAATTCAGCTTGCGCACGATGCCCAGACGCACCGAGGGCTGGTCCTCGTCCAGCGTGATCGGGCTGTCGGCGGCGTCGCCGATGATCCTTGTATATTTGACCTCACCCAGCAGAGCGGTTTTCGGGGTCAGATCGTAACGGGCTTCCAGCTTGGCCGAGGCCGAGTTGATGCCGCCACCCGGAGAATATTCCGAGTAATCGCTGAAAGATGCGTCAGTCGCGGAAATGCCGAAATAGGTATCGTTGAATTCGTCATCGCCATAACCGGCTTCCAGCCCGGCCCAGAGGGTCAGGCGGTCGGATGCGTCGATGCGGTATTCCGTCCCGAATTCGCCGGTCAGCCCCTCATGCCCGCCGAACCCCTTGCGCAGGGTCAGATAGCTGCGCATCGGGCCGCTGTGATAGCTGACGCGCACCCCGACTTCATAAGCAGGGTCGATATCGTCCAGACCCAGCAGGCGGTCGTCGTCGTCTTCGTCACGCTCGCCGATATAGCCGAGATTCGGCGCGAAGGAAAAACCCTGCTGCTCTCTGCCGGTCGAATCGTTGATTTCCAGATTGCGCAGGATGAACCACGGAACGACATCCGTTTCGTCGGAACCCGGATAGGTCGGCTTGACGGCCGCCCCGAGGCCTACATCCAGCGAAACCGACTGCCGACGATTGACAACGGTCGCATCGTCGAAGCTCTGCGCCAGTGTCGGCGTAGCTACAGAGGCGGCGACGATCAGCGGCAGGACGATTTTCATTGATGAATTCCCGAACTGGAAACAGGGGCAGCTATACCGGATTATGTGGCATTCCCGGGTAAGGAAATCAAGATTGTGAGGTCGCCCGGGGAATGCGCATGGCAACCCGTGACCACAGCGCAACAGATGATCCGGCTCAGCCGCGCTCGGCCCGCTCCAGCCGCTCCATCGCTTCCATCCACAGCGCTTCCGCCCGGCCCATCGCCTCGGAGGCCTCGGCATGTTTGCGGCCCCATTTCTCGACCTCGGCGGCATCGTCGTAAATCCCCGGATCGGCCATTTTCTCGCCGATCTTGTCCAGCATCCCGGTCAGTTTTTCGACACGGGCTTCGGCCTTCCGCGCCTCGGCCCGCAATTCCAGGATCTCATCCCGGCTGGCGCGTTTCGGTTTCGGGGCAGGGGCGGGCTTCGCTTGCCTGTCCTCGGGGGTTTGCAGCAGCATCGCGCGGTAATCGTCCAGATCGCCCTGCCACGGCGCAACCCCGCCCTGATCGACCAGCCAAAGCCGGTCCGCGACCAGAGACAGAAGATGCATGTCATGGCTGACCAGAACCACCGCGCCGCTGTAATCGTTCAGCGCCTCGGTCAGCGCCTCGCGCGATTCGATATCCAGATGGTTGGTCGGCTCGTCCAGCACCAGCAGATGCGGCGCGTCGATCGTGGCGATCAGCAGCGAGAGCCGCGCCTTCTGCCCGCCGGAAAGCTGCCCCACCCGGGTTTCGGCCTGCGCCTCCATCAGCCCGAACCCGGCCAGTCGCGCCCGCAGCCTTGACGGCGCCTCATCCGGGCGCAGGCGGCGCACATGGTTCAGAGGCGTTTCCGTCAGCACCAGCTCATCCACCTGATGCTGCGCGAAATAGCCGATCCGCAGCTTGGACGACCGTGTGATCTGCCCTTCCATCGGCGCAAGCCGCTCGGCCAGCAGCTTCGACAGGGTGGATTTTCCCTGACCGTTCCGCCCCAGCAATGCGATGCGGTCATCCTGATCGATCCGCAGATTCAGCCGCTGCAGTACCGCGCGTTCGCCATAGCCGACGCTGACCGCTTCCATCGCGATAATGGGCGGGGAAAGCTGTTCCGGTTCGGGGAAGCTGAAACGGTGGAATTTCGCCTCTTCCGGGGCGGTGATCGGCTCCATCTTCGCGATCATCTTGATCCGGGCCTGTGCCTGCTTGGCCTTGGTCGCCTTGGCCCGGAACCGGTCCACGAAGCTTTGCAGATGCGCCCGCCTTGCGTCCTGCTTTTTCGCCTCGGCGGCCTGCAAGGCGCGTTTCTCGGCCCGGGTCCGGGCGAAGATGTCGTAGCCGCCGGTATAAAGCGTCAGCCTGCGCTCTTCGAGATGCAGGATATGACCGACGGCGCGGTTCAGCAGCCCCCGGTCATGGCTGATGACGATGACCGTATGCGGATAGCGGGCCAGATAGGATTCCAGCCATAACGCGCCTTCAAGGTCCAGATAGTTGGTCGGCTCATCCAGCAGCAGCAGATCAGGCTCAGCGAACAGCACCCCGGCAAGCGCGATCCGCATCCGCCACCCGCCCGAGAAATCCGCGCTCGGACGCCGCTGATCCGCATCCGAGAATCCCAGGCCCTTGAGGATGGTCGAGGCTCGCGCCTCGGCGGACCAGGCATCTATGTCTGCCAGCCGGGTCTGGATCTCGGCAATGCGGCCCGCATCGGTCGCGGTATCGGCTTCGGCCATTAGCGCAGCGCGTTCGGTATCGGCGTCCAGCACCGTATCCAGCACGCTGTGCGCCGTCCCCGGAGCCTCCTGCGCCACTCCGCCGATCTTCGCCCGGGACGGCACCGTAACCGAGCCGCCATCCAGAGCCAGCTCATTCCGGATCAGCCGGAACAAAGTCGTCTTGCCCGCGCCATTCGGCCCGACAAGCCCGACCTTATGACCGTCCGGGATGGTGGCAGAGGCGTGCTCCAGCAGGGGACGCCCGGCGATGGAATATGATATGTCGTCGATCCGCAGCATGCGCCCGCATCGCTTGCCACGCCCGGCTTGTCAATCGCTGTGGCCCGCGCCTGCTTGCCGTTCGGGCGCGTCCCGCTGGTCGGATGGGCGGTGTACGATCCGTGTACGGGCTGTGTACATCCGGCGTGCGGGCTGCGCAGCGCCTTTTCCGGCGGGCGCAGAGACGGGTTTTCAACCTCCCGAACCCGTGATACGAGCCGCGCAGATTTGCCGCGCGGAACCCTCCGCGCCCCTATGACGGAGCATTCCAATGGCCACCGAGCTGACCCTCTCGATCATCAAACCCGACGCCACCAAGCGCAACCTGACCGGCAAGATCGTCTCGAAATTCGAGGATGCCGGCCTGCGCGTCGTCGCCTCGAAGCGCATCCATCTTTCGCCTGCACAGGCTGGCGCTTTCTACGCCGAACACAGCGAACGCCCTTTCTATGGCGAGCTGGTCGAGTTCATGTCCTCTCAGCCGGTCGTGGTGCAGGTTCTGGCCGGTGAAGGCGCCATTGCGAAGAACCGCGAAGTCATGGGCGCGACCGATCCGGCAGAGGCCGCCGACGGCACGATCCGCAAGGAATTCGCTGTGTCCAAAGGCGAAAACTCGGTCCACGGCTCGGACAGCCCGGAATCGGCAGCCCGCGAAATCGCCTTCTTCTTCTCGGGCCTCGAACTGGTCGGCTGATCCTGCATCGCAGGTCTTGTGAGGGGGCGCGGTCCGATATGGTCCGCGCCCCTTTGACATTGCTGCGCCTCTTTCGCCGGGTTAGGACGGTTGAAACGTCGAAAGGGGCAAGATCATGCGTGCATTCGTTTTTCCCGGTCAGGGCGCTCAGTCAATCGGCATGGGCCGCGAACTGGCCGAGGCCTATCCCGCCGCGATGGATGTCTTCCGCGAGGTTGACGAGGCGCTCGGCGAAGACCTCTCCAAACTGATCTGGGAGGGCGAGGCGGATGAACTGACCCTGACCCGCAACGCGCAGCCTGCGCTGATGGCGACCAGCATGGCCGCCTTCCGGGCGCTTGAAAGCGAGGGCATCTATATCGCGCAGGCGGATTATGTCGCGGGTCACTCGCTTGGTGAATATTCGGCGCTATGCGCGGCGGGTGCGCTCAGCCTTGAGGACACGGCCCGCCTGCTGCGCCTGCGCGGTCAGGCGATGCAGGATGCGGTGCCGGTCGGTGTTGGCGCGATGGCGGCGATACTGGGGCTGGACTTCGCCACAGTGGATGAAATCGCGCGTGAGGCGGCGGGCGATGAGGTCTGTCAGGCGGCGAATGACAACGACCCGGCGCAGGTGGTGATTTCCGGGCATAAAGAGGCGGTCGAACGCGCCGCTGCCGCCGCCAAGGAACGCGGTGCGAAACGGGCGCTGATGCTGCCGGTCTCGGCCCCGTTCCATTGCGTATTGATGCAGCCTGCCGCTGCCGCGATGTCGGATGCTCTGGCGGCGGTCGATATCCAGCCCCCGGCGGTCCCGGTCATCGCCAATGTCCGCGCCGAGCCGGTGATCGAGCCCGGCGCGATCCGTCGCCTGTTGGTTGAGCAGGTCACCGGATCCGTCCGCTGGCGCGAATCCGTCGAATTTCTGGCGGGTGCGGGCGTCACCGAATTCTGGGAGATCGGCGCAGGCAAGGCGCTGTCGGGCATGATCAAGCGTATCGCGAAAGGCGCGGAAACCCGTGCCGTCGGAACCCCTGCCGATATCGCGGCGCTCAAGGACGGCTGATGCGGCCTATCGGCATTCTCGGCGGCATGTCGTGGGTCTCTACGGCGCATTACTATGCGACGCTGAACCGGATGGTTGCGGAACGGATGGGCGGGCTGCACTCGGCCCGCATCCTGATGCACTCGGTCGATTTCGCAACAATCGCCCAGATGCAGCAGGATGCTGACTGGGAAGGCGCGGGCGAGGTTCTGGCCGATGCGGCGCGGGGGCTTCAGGCCGCCGGAGCCGGGCTAATCGTGATTGCCGCAAATACGATGCATCTGGTCGCCGATCAGGTCGCGGCGGCGACCGATCTGCCGCTGATCCATATCGCCGATGCGACGGCCGATGCCATTGCCGCGGCCGGGCTGAAGCGCCCCGGCCTGATCGCCACCGCCTATACGATGGAACGGCGTTTCTATCGCGACCGGCTGGAGGCGGCGGGGCTGGCCGCAGTGATCCCCGATGCGGAAAGCCGCACCGAAATTCATCGCATCATCTTCGATGAGTTGGTCCGCGATCAGGTCCTTGAGGACAGCCGCCGCATCTATGAAAACGCCGCTGCCGCGCTGATTGAAGCCGGGGCGGATTGCATCATTTTCGGCTGTACCGAGGTCGGCCTGCTGCTGAATGACAAGAATGTCGCGGCTCCGGTTTTCGACACGGTTGAAATTCACTGCCGGGCGGCGCTTGAGGCCGCCTCTTTCGAGACAGGAGAGACATATGTTTGATCTGACAGGGAAACGTGCCCTTATCACCGGCGCATCCGGAGGTATTGGCGGCGCGGTTGCCGAGGCGCTGCACAAGGCGGGCGCGACCGTCGCATTATCGGGCACACGAGAGGCCCCGCTGAACGAACTGGCCGGAAAACTGGGCGACCGCGCTCATGTCGTCACGGCCAATCTGGGCGATGCCGAGGCGGTCGAGGCGCTGCCGAAAGCCGCCGCCGAGGCAATGGGCGGGGTGGATATTCTGGTCAATAATGCCGGGATCACCCGCGACAACATCTTCATGCGCATGTCGGATGAGGAATGGGCGCAGGTGATCGACGTCAACCTGACCTCCAGCTTCCGGCTGTGCCGTGCGGTGCTGCGTGGCATGATGAAGGCGCGGTGGGGCCGGATCGTGAATATCACCAGCGTCGTCGGAACCACGGGCAATCCGGGGCAGGGCAATTACGCCGCCGCCAAGGCCGGGCTGGTCGGCATGTCGAAATCTCTGGCCTATGAGGTCGCCAGCCGCAATATCACCGTGAACTGCATTGCGCCGGGTTTCATCGCGACGGCGATGACCGACAAGCTGAATGAGGATCAGAAGGGCAAGATTCTGGCGCAGATCCCCGCCGGTGCGATGGGTGCGCCGGAAGACATTGCCGCCGCTGCGCTTTATCTGGCCAGCCCACAGGCCGGTTACGTCACCGGCGCAACCCTGCATGTCAATGGCGGAATGGCAATGATTTGAAGATCATAGGGATTTTTGACGCCCCGCGCCGACCCGGTTGCCGGGTTCCGGCATGATCTTGCCGGACATGCCAATTCAGGCAGGTTTTGCATCGTTACGACGCGGAAAAACAGGCGAAAGCGGTTGCATGGACCCGATCCGCTGCTATATCCCGAATTGAGGCCCTGGGGTTCGCCCCGGCATCGCGGCCTGGCCGCAACCCTTGGGCAGATGCCCGCGAATATGAGGAACAGACATGAGCGATATCGCTGATCGCGTGAAAAAAATCGTCGTCGAGCATCTCGGTGTGGATGAGGACAAGGTAGTTGAATCCGCCTCGTTCATCGACGATCTCGGTGCAGACAGTCTCGATACCGTCGAGCTGGTGATGGCATTCGAAGAAGAGTTCGGCATTGAAATCCCGGACGACGCTGCCGAAACCATCCAGACATTCGGCGACGCCGTGAACTTCATCAAGGGCGCGGTCTGATCCAAGCCTGACAGGTTGTTTATGGAATGCGGCGCCTCAGGGCGCCGTTTTTCTTTGTGTGGCAGCTTGTCCTGCGCGGCGCCGCAAGCGCGAAGCCAAAGCGCCGGGGTCAGCCGCCATAGCTTCTGGCACCACCGCTGCGGGCGGTGGAGGACGCCCCGAATCCGCCCCTCTGGCTGACCTGAGCCGGTGTCATCGGTGCCTTGCCGATTGTCGCCGGGCCCTTCGTAAAGGCAGAACCTGCCACGCGCCCGGTGCCGCGATTATTGGCGAATGTCTGCTTGCCATCCGGTGTCGCATAACCACCCCGCGAGGTGCCAACCATTGGCTGCGACATCACCCCGCGCCCGCCACCCAGCATCGACCCGATCATATAGCCCATCAGCATGGGCATGAAGATCGAACCGCCGCTGGACTGGTTCTGCGCAGCCGGATCGCCCTCGCAATTGCCCGCACCGTGTTCCTGCTCGCAAAGCTCCTTGGAATCATAGCGCGGTGCGGTTTCAAGATGTGTCTGCTCGGCCTGCGCGAATTGCGTACGGCAATCCTCTTCGGTGAAGAACAGCGAGCCCTGCTGCGCCTCGGCGACGCAGCTTTCCAGATCGGGGAAAGCGGCGGCATCCGTCTTTTCCTCTTCGCAGGCGGCAAGGCCAAGAACGGCGGTGCCGGCAAGAAACAATGCGACGTGGCGCGAGCGTTTACGGATCGGAGCGGTCATGATCAGTCCTCGATAAAATGCGGCTTGAAGCGGGACATGTTATGCGTAATGCGGGATTCATCTTCGCGTATACCCATGCCGACGCAGGCTTGTCCAACAATCCACGCCCCGATGACCGGATAGAACCCGCCATATTCGGGCAGCGGAGCCAGTGCCTGAATGATCCTCGGGTGATCGTCATAGCTGGTATCCGGGGCGCGTTCAACGGGCCGTCCGGCTTCCTCGATCACCACGCCCGCCCCCTCACGCGAGAAGATCGGCTTGCTGACGCGGCCCGCCTGAAGCAGCTCCTCGGCCTCGCCGAAGGCTTTGGCGATTGACCGCGGCGGGATGCCGCCTTTCAGCGCATCGGCGATATCCGCCTCGAAAAATGCGGGTAGCAGATTCGGATGGCCGGGAAACATCTGCCACAACAGGGGCAGGATCGCCTTGTTCGAGACGACCGCTTTCCACGGAGGCTCGATGAAGCGCGTGCCGGAGGATGCCAGATTGGGCGCAAACGCGTCGCGCAGCATATCCTCCCAGGGGTAGAGCTTGAACAAGGTGCCGATCACCCGGTCCTCATCATCGGCGAACTGCCCCTCATCGGTCAGCCCAATCTCCGAGAGATCCGTGAAATGCGCACCCATACCCGCTTCACGCGCCGCATAAGCAAGCGCTTCGACAGTGGCGTAATCCTCGGGGTTGTTCTTGTCGGCGGCGAAATGGATATCCTCACCCTCGGCCGCGATCTGCGCCCATCGCATCACGAGTGCCTCATAAATCCCGTTGAACTGATCCGTATCGGGCGAGAGCACGCCCAGTTGCTGCTGCTCTTCCAGCCACAGCCACTGAAATGACGCGGATTCGTAAAGCGATGTCGGCGTGTCGGCATTATATTCCAGAAGCTTCGCCGGCCCGTTTCCGTCAAAGGATAGATCCATCCGCCCGTAAAGCTCGGGCTCCTCCGCCTTCCAGCTATCGGCGATGAAGTCCCAGTATTCCGGGGGAATCGCCATCCGGGTCAGCCATTCATCGCTGGCAAGAGCCGTTGCCACGGCTTCGCGCACCATGCCGTGCAGCTCGGTCG
Organism: Paracoccus aerodenitrificans; assembly: GCF_027913215.1. Taxonomy (GTDB): domain Bacteria; phylum Pseudomonadota; class Alphaproteobacteria; order Rhodobacterales; family Rhodobacteraceae; genus Paracoccus; species Paracoccus aerodenitrificans. The sequence goes on along the minus strand of NZ_CP115784.1, from coordinate 1,978,311 downwards.
CGGGGTCCTCTATCCTGTCTTCGATTTCCCGAAGGGTCAGCCGATAGGCCGATGTCTCGTCCCAATAGGGCGCACCGCCCATATCTGCGAAGGTAAATCCCAACTCAGCAGCACGCTCGCGCCAACCGGGCCGTTCGGGCAGGGTGATCTTATCCATGAGCTCTCGCCTGTTATCTATGGAAGAGATGCCCATGCAGGGTCCGGGATGCAAGCGGAACGGTATTTTCGGCTGCCGCTCGACTCCGGATCTAAGATGTCTTCAATTGGGTCAGATGACCGGCCGGAAACCCCTCATTTGGCTTCCAGCCAGTCATCCAGACCTGTGCCGGTCAGTTCCGAAAGGCTGGTCAGCCCGTGCTGTTCGGCACGTTGATCCAGACCGCGAGCGATTTCGGCGGCCAGTGAGAAGCCGCCATAGATGATCCCGGAATAGATTTGGACGGCGCTCGCCCCGGCGCGAAGTTTCTGCCATGCATCATCGACACTTCCGATCCCGCCGACACCGATCAGCGGGATATGCCCACCGGTCATGCGATAAAGCCGCGCCAGAATCCGGGTCGAGCGTTTGAACAGGGGGCGTCCCGAAAGCCCGCCCGCTTCCGTTGCCTGCGGGTCCGTCAGGCCGTCGCGTGACAGCGTGGTATTGGTGGCGATAATCCCGTCCACTCCGACGGTTTTCGCGACATTGGCGATATCGGCCAAAGCGGCATCGTCGAGATCCGGCGCGATCTTGACGAAAACCGGGCGGCGGAGGGGCAGGGCGTCCCTTGCCGCGATGACATTTGCCAGCAGTGCGGACAGCGCTTCGGCACCCTGCAGATCACGCAGTTTCTCGGTATTCGGTGAGGATACGTTCACGGTCAGGAAATCCGCCGCTTCGCCCGCGATGCGTACCACCTCGGCAAAATCGCCCGCGCGGTCGGTGCTGTCCTTGTTGGCTCCGATATTCAGGCCGACCGGCACACCGGGACCCCGCGCGGCCAGACGCTGCGCGATGATCGTGGCCCCGTCATTATTGAAGCCGAACCGGTTGATAATGGCCTGATTGCGGGTCAGCCGGAACAGGCGCGGTTTCGGGTTGCCGGGCTGAGGACGCGGAGTCGCCGCGCCGCATTCGATAAAACCGAAACCCGCACCCATCAGGGCGTTAACCGCCCTCGCATTCTTGTCATAGCCCGCTGCCAGACCGACGGGATTGGGCAGATCCATCCCCGCCAGCCTTGTCTTCAGCCGGGGCGAGGTCACGGGCTGGCCCGGCATCGGCACCAGCCCCTTGGACAGGGCGCTGATCGACAGATCATGGGCGCGTTCCGGATCCATGCGGAACAGGAACTGCATGCCAAGCCGCTCAATCAGGGTCATTCGAGTTCTCCGGTCACATGCCCGTCCGGCCCGAGCGGCAGATCGCGCGACCAGAGCACTTCATCCAGCCGCAGCTTGCGATAGAGATGCGGGAAGAGCAGGCCGCCGCGCGATGGCTCCCATTTCAGCGCATCGCCCATCAGGGCCGGATCGCAGGCCAGAAGCCGCAGCCCGTCCTCATTCGCGAAGTGCTTTTCCAGCGTCCCGGCGAGGGTCGCGGCGGTCGAGAAATGGATATAGCCGTCGGCAAGATCGACGGGGGCACCCGCGCTTGTGCCGCTTGCCTGAAGTTCAGCCCATTCGGCTGCTCTAAATACTTTGAAGATCAACATGCTGCGAATTTCCGCTGTCCCCGGCTCAGGGTCAAGTGGCGATCCGCCGCTTCCTTACCGCAACGTATTTTTTACATTTTGCAGGTTTGACGTGGGGCAGAGCCCGGGCCAAGCTGTTGCCGATGCGGACGTACAGTAGAAATCTTCGGGGAGATTGAAATGACGATGACCCGCTTTATGGCCTCTGTGGCCGGTCTGGCCCTGTTTGCCGGTGCGGCGCAGGCAGAATCGGTCCTGCATATCCTGCACACGAATGATTTTCACAGCCGGATCGAATCGATCAACGCATATGATTCGACCTGCGACACCGAAACCGAGGAAGCAGGGGAATGCTTCGGCGGCACCGCGCGGTTGGCAACAAAGATTGCCGAGCTTCGTACAGAATTCGGGGAAGCAGATCAGCCGGTCCTGCTTCTCGACGGAGGAGACCAGTTTCAGGGCAGCCTGTTTTACACGACCTATAAGGGCGAGGCTGCGGCAGAGTTCATGAATCGTCTCGGCTATGAAGCGATGGCGGTTGGAAACCATGAATTCGATGACGGCCCGGAAGGTCTGGCGGCGCTGATCGACAGGGCCGATTTCTCGATTCTCTCGGCCAATATCGATCCCAGCCAGTCGAATCTGCTGAAGGACAAGCTGACGCGATCGGCGGTGATCGATCTGGGCGGCGAAAAGATCGGGGTCGTCGGCGGTACGACGATGGACACGCCCGAGATCAGTTCTCCGGGCGATGCGCTGATCTTTCAGAGCGATATCGACGCGCTGACCGCCGAGGTTGAGGCGCTGACCGAACAGGGCGTGACGAAAATCATCGCCGTCACACATATCGGGTATCAGCGTGAACAGGAGATCGCGGCGCAGGTGCCGGGGCTGGACGCCGTGGTCGGCGGTCATTCGCACAGCCTGTTGTCGAATACCGACGATGCCGCCGAAGGCCCGTATCCGACGATGGTCGACGGTGCCAGCGGGACGAAGGTTCCTGTGGTTCAGGCGGGGTCCTATGGCAAATATCTGGGCCATCTCAAGCTGACATTCGACGATGCGGGCAATGTCGTCTCGGCCGAGGGCGAACCGATCCTGATCGATAATTCGGTCGAACCCGATCCCGAAATCCTCTCGCGGATCGGTGAGCTTGCTGCCCCGATTGAAGAGCTGAAGAACCGGATCGTCGCCGAAACCGCAGTGCCCATTGGTGCCGACAGGGCGGATTGTCGTTTCCGCGAATGTGTCATGGGCAATCTTGTGGCGGATGCGATGCTGGATCGTGTCAGGGATCAGGGCATGGATATCGCCATTCAGAATGGCGGGGGTCTGCGGGCATCCATTGATGAAGGGCCGATCTCAATGGGTGAGGTGATCTCGGTTCTGCCCTTCCAGAATACGCTGTCCACTTTCCTGCTGAAAGGCTCGGATGTGGTGGTGGCGCTTGAGAACGGTGCCAGCCAGATGGAGGAAGGCGCGGGCCGTTTCGCTCAGGTCGCAGGGCTGAAATATACGGTTGATCCCGCAGCAGAGCCGGGAAGCCGGATCAGCGATGTTCAGGTGATGCAGGACGGTGCCTGGGCCGAGATTGACGCTCAGGCCGAATATGGGGTCGTCTCGAACAATTATATGCGGAACGGTGGCGACGGGTATGATGTGTTCGAAACCAATGGCATGAAAGCCTATGATTTCGGGCCGGATCTGGCGGATGTGCTGGCGGAATATATTATCCGTCAGGGGCCGGATTTTGTGCCGGGCCTCGATGGTCGCATCACTGTTTTTGGCGATGAGGCTCAGTCCAGTGAGGCCGATAGTGGTGACGCACAGGACGTTGCGACACCTCAATAACCTTACAATGCGGATCAGCCGGGCCGTGCAGAAGGGCCGGCTGATCCGCGTCAGGCGAACAGAGGCTTTCTGTTTTTCAGATGGCGCCGGGTCAGTTCCTGCGCCTCGCGCCTTGACATGAATCTGCGGACGCCCGGGGTTTTCGGTGCGCTTTCGGTAAACAACTCCGGGAAAAGAGCCTGCAATTCTCTTCGGGCGGCGGGGCCGACGGATTTCATAGCCTGTGCTCCGGTGAACATGGATTCGGTCCAGCACCCATGCGAAGATACCAGCTCATGCTGGTCGAACAGCAGATGGTGATAGCCGATTCCGCCTTCGGGCCGGAGGAACCCGATACCGGTCATGCGGCAAAGATGCTTTGCCGCAATCAGAACCTCGCCTGTGCCGGTCATGCGTTGCGCGATTTTCGAACTGATCAGGACCCGATGCTGCGGAGACACGACAAGATCGCGATCGGGCAGCCCGTTCCCAAGCGCATTCGCCCGGATCAGAACCGGCCGCAAATTGGGTGAAATATCGAGATGCCTTGCCGAAAGCATGCGCGTTCCGGCCCAACACACCGGGCGCAGGCCGCGGTCTCGTGTTAGAACCAGATCGCCGACAGTCAGGTGTTCCACAGGGCGCGGCCCGGATGCGGTCTCAATCAATGTCCCTGTCGCGAAGCAGGGGACGCTCAGATAGGATTCCGGAATTGTCACCGGGCTCATCCGGATTTCGTTCACGCTCTGGGTCGCGATCGGAGCAAAGCTCCTTGCCGGATCGAAAGGGGGTGTCGAATCCGAAAGCGGCATGATCAGAACGGTTGTCTTGTCTCCGATCAGTATCGCCTTGGCGTTATTCTGGGGCGCGATATGCGGGAACATCACATAGTAATATCCTTCACTGGTCATATCCTGAATCCTCATGACCTTGGCCGGGTCATAAGTCAGCACGCTGCCTTCGCCCGCTATCGTGCCGCCGAATTCGGAATCGACCAGAAGCCGCTGAGCGGTAAGCTGAAAATATTTTCCGGGACTGAATTTCTCGTCCCCATCATCCAGATAGATCGCGTCATGATCCGCGCCGGCGAAACTCAGCGGGGCCGCCGCCGTGGCAAAAGGCTTTCCGTTCCAATCCGGCACTGCCCCGTCAAATGTGAGCTTCTCGATCCTGTAGGCCATTGCCAGCCTGTTCCCCGTAGATACATGAACAGGCTTAATACAACTTTAAGTAGATTAAAGATTAGTTAAAACAATCATAAATTCGCGCATGATCCTGTTTTTCCCGCTCTTGCCCGGTGCTAACCTTTCAGGGAAGCGGCTCTGGAAAAAGGAGATGACCATGAAACTGACATGGCTGGGTCACGGAAGCTGGCGGATGGAGATCGGCGAGGCGGTGCTGCTGATCGACCCCTGGCTGAACGGAAATCCCGCATTCCCGGATGATCGCCGGGCCGAGGCACTGGACGGGGCGACTCATATCCTGATCACGCATGGCCACGGAGACCATGCTTCGGAAGCGGTCGGGATCGCACAGGAGCTGGATATTCCGGTGGTCGGGATTTTCGACCTGATGCAGTTCTGGGAAAACAGGCACGGCATCGCAGTGATTGGCTTCAACAAGGGCGGCACGGTCGATCTGGCCGGGGTGAAAGTGACGATGGTCGCGGCCATGCATTCATCGTCTTATTCGGGCGATGACGGTGCGCCGGTCTATGCCGGTCATGAGGCGGGCTATATGATCTCGGCCGAGGGCAAGACGATCTATTTCTCTGGCGATACCGATATCATGGCCGATATGGAATGGATGGGCGATCTGCACAAACCCGAAATCGGGATTCTCTCTGTTGGCGGGCATTTCACGATGGACCCGGCGCGGGCAGCCTATGCCGCGAAACGCTGGTTCAGTTTCGAAACCATCATCTGTTCGCATTACAAGACTTTCGAAGCGATCGAGCCCGATATTTCACCGCTCAGGGCGCTTGGCGTGAAGCTGGTCGAGGCAGACGTCATGAAAAGCTTCGCCCCGTAACAGTCCGGCACAGGCGGAGGGGCGCGAGCATCCGCCCTGCCTCTCCGCAAGGCGCGGCGGCGAACAATGCGGCGATGCCTTTTTCCGTCGTCGCTGTTACGGTTTAACAGCACCGCTCTGCTTGCGGCGTCGGCGCGGGAAGGCTAAACCACGCGCAGGTTAAAGGAGCATCCATGTCGATCACAGAAGAAGAGGCGCGCAAGGTCGCCCATCTGGCCCGGATCGCGGTCAAGGAGGAGCATCTTCCCGCACTCGCGTCAGAACTCAGTTCCATCCTTCAGTTCATGGAACAGCTCAATGAGGTCGATGTCGAGGGTATAGAGCCGATGACCGGCGTGACGCCCATGCGGCTGAAGCGACGTGAGGATGTCGTGACCGATGGCGGCTATCAGGGCAAGATCCTTGCCAATGCCCCCGATGCGCGTGAGGGTTTCTTTGCGGTGCCGAAGGTGGTCGAATGAGCGATCTGAACCATCTGACCATCGCCGAAGCCCGCGAGGCCATGCGGGCGGGCAAGCTGTCTTCGCTGGAACTGACCGATGCCTGCCTGACTGCCATCGAAGCGGCAGGTGAGCTGAACGCCTTTGTCCATGATTCCGCCGAACTGGCCCGTGAAATGGCCCGTGTCGCGGATCAGAGGATCCGTGCAGGCGATGCCGCGCCGATGACGGGAATCCCGCTTGGGGTGAAGGATCTGTTCTGTACACGCGGCGTCGCAACTCAGGCCGCGAGCCGCATTCTGGAAGGCTTCAACCCGCAATACGAATCCACCGTGACCCAGAATCTCTGGGATGCGGGGGCCGTGATGTTGGGCAAGCTGAATATGGATGAGTTCGCAATGGGCTCGTCCAATGAAACCAGCGTGTACGGTCATGCGGTCAATCCGTGGAAAGTCGATGAGCGCAAGCTGACCCCCGGAGGCTCCTCTGGCGGCTCTGCGGCGGCGGTTGCGGCGGATCTGTGTCTTGCGGCGACCGGGACCGATACGGGCGGCTCGATCCGCCAGCCTGCGGCGTTTACGGGGACGGTCGGGCTGAAACCGACCTATGGCCGCGTCAGCCGTTGGGGGACGATCGCCTTTGCCTCGTCTCTGGATCAGGCCGGGCCGATGACCAAGACCGTGCGCGACGCAGCGATCATGCTGGGGGCGATGGCCTCGGTAGATGACAAGGATTCCACCTGCGCCGATATCCCCGTCCCGGATTACGAAGCCGCGCTGACCGGAGATATCCGGGGCAAGAAGATCGGCATCCCGCGCGAATATCGCATGGATGGCATGTCCGATGAAATCGACGCGCTGTGGCAGAAGGGCGCTGATATGCTGCGCGATGCAGGCGCCGAGATTGTCGAGATCAGCCTGCCGCACACGAAATACGCGCTGCCTGCTTATTATGTGATCGCTCCGGCCGAGGCGTCGTCGAATCTCGCCCGCTATGACGGGGTGCGCTATGGCCGCCGCGCGAAGCTGGGGCAGGGCGACAGCATCGTCGAGATGTACGAAAAAACCCGCGCCGAAGGCTTCGGCCCCGAGGTGCAGCGCCGTATCATGATCGGCACCTATGTGCTGTCGGCGGGGTTCTATGACGCCTATTACAACCGCGCCCGCAGGGTCCGTGCGCTGATCAAGCGCGATTTCGATCAGGCTTATGCGGATGGTGTCGATGCGATCCTGACACCGGCGACGCCCTCGGCGGCGTTCGGGCTTGGCGATATGGCCGAGAAGGACCCGGTCGAGATGTATTTGAACGATGTCTTCACGGTGACGGTGAATCTTGCCGGTCTGCCGGGAATCTCGGTTCCGGTCGGGCTGGACGGCCAGGGTCTGCCCCTGGGTCTGCAACTGATTGGCCGTCCTTTCGAGGAAGGCGATCTGCTGAACCATGCGCTCGTTCTGGAACGCGCGGCAGGTTTTGCTTCCAAGCCGCAGCATTGGTGGTAAAGTAGCGGCAAAAGCGAAGGAGGGACACGATGAGAAATACGGTTCTTTTGCTGGTGTGTACCCTCGGGGTTGCTGGCTGTGATGGCATGAATTACGGCATGGATCAGGATGACCCCTATGGCCAGTACCTGCTGACACGCGAAGTGGCGCTGACCGGGCAGGGGCCGGTGCCGCAAACCGTGCCGAAGGCGCGGCCCTTCGAAGCGCCGACAGCCGAACAGATCGCCGGGCCGAATATCTGGGGCGTCGTCCGGACAGTTCCCGCGCAGGCAACCGGCAGCCGCTCCGGTGGCGGTTATTACGATCCGGCGACGGGACGGCGGGTGACCGGCACGCAGCAATCCTCATCGACTGGCCGCGTGGTCGCGCAGCCTGTGGCGACCCGTCAGGCAGCGGTGCAGCCTGTGGTGGTCCAGACCGTCCCCGCCGCACCGGCGCCAGCACCGGCTCCGGTCCGTCCGGCAGATCAGCCGGGGATTGAGCCGATCACCACCGCACCGGTCCGGACCAATTCTCCCGATCCGCTGATCCGCTATGCGGTCGCGCAGAATCATGCCCCCGGCACAGCGGTTTATGGCCGCCAGAGCGGTTCTTCCGAAACCGCCGCACGCGCCTGTGCGCGTTTCCCGAACCCGGCTGCCGCGCAGATGATGTTCCTCTCTGCCGGAGGTCCGCAGCAGGATACGATGGGTATGGACCCGGATGGCGACGGCTTCGTTTGCGGATGGAACCCGGCTCCGTATCGCGAAGGACAGCTTTGAGAGGACGCACCGGTCCGCTCACCCTGGTCAAAATATCCCGGGGTGAGGCCCGGAACGGGCCGAGGGGCAGCGCCCCTTGACCCCTGACCCGTCCCGATCCCATCCAAGCCCCAATCACGGCCCGCGCAGGGACGGCGCAATTCCGTCCCTGATCGTGATCCATTTCACCGGCATGGCAGACGCAGCCTCGGCCCGGGCGCGGCTCTGCGACCAACAGGCCGAGGTCAGCGCACATTGGCTGATCGATGAAGACGGCAGCGTCGAAGCCCTCGTCCCAGAGGAACGCCGGGCGTGGCATGCCGGTGCGGGCGCGTGGCAGGGGCAGGAGGACATCAATTCGCGCTCCATAGGTATCGAACTGGTCAATCCCGGCAACCGCCCCTTCGCTGCGGCGCAGATGGATGCGCTTGAAACCCTGCTTGCCGGGATCATGGCGCGGTGGTCGATTGGCAGGCAGGCCGTGATCGGACATTCGGATATGGCCCCGGGGCGCAAATTCGATCCGGGGCCACGTTTCGACTGGGCGCGACTGGCGCGGCAGGGTCTTGCCGTACACCCGGACGGCCCCGGCGAGGACAGGCCGCTGACAGAAAGCCTTGCGGCAATCGGCTATCCCGAGGCAGACGCGGTCGAGCGTCTTCACGCCTTCCGTCTGCGCTTTCGCCCCCGTGCGACCGGGCCAGAGGACGCAACTGACCGGCGCATCGCTGCCGCTGCCGCCGCGGCATTCGCCAAAGCTATGTGACCGTCTTGCCCTGACAGCGGCTTAGGGCTAATCGCCCGGCATGGATCTCGTTCGTTATCGCCCGCATCTGATTGCGACATTGTCGCTGGGCCTGCCTCTTGTCGGCGGGCATCTGGCGCGTATGGGCATAAATATCACCGATACGGTGATGATGGGACAATATGGCGTCGAGGAACTGGCGGCACTGGTGATCGCGACCTCGGTGATGTTCATCTTCATCATGCTGGGGTCCGGCTACGGCATCGGTGTGCTTGGATTGCTGGCCACGGCAAATGCCCGCGACGATTCCACCGAAGTGCGCCGGGCCACCCGCATGGCGCTGTGGCTGTCGGGCTTTCATGCCATTCTCATTATGCCGGTCCTGTGGTTCGCCGAGCCGATCCTGCTGGCGCTTGGACAGACCGACATGGTTGCGGATCTCTCGCAGCAATATCTGCGCATCGCCGGATGGGGCGCGGGGGCCGCGCTTTGGGCGATGGTGCTGAATTCCTATCTGGCGGCGATGGAGCGGACGCAGGTTGTGCTCTGGCTGACCGTCGCGGGTATTCCGCTGAATATCTTGCTGAACTGGGTGTTCATCTTCGGTAATCTGGGCGCTCCTGAACTGGGGGTACGCGGCGCTGCCATCGCCTCGATCTTTACACAATATCTGACGCTTCTGGCGATCCTTGCCTATGCGCTGTGGCTTCCTCAGGCGAGGCCGATCCGGCTGATGCAGCGTTTCTGGAAACCCGACTGGCTGGCTTTCCGGGCGGTGTTCTGGCTTGGTCTGCCAGTGGGAATGACGCTGGTGGCCGAGGTCGGCATGTTTGTCGGCACGAATATCATGATGGGCTGGTTCGGGACGCGGGAACTGGCCGCGCATGGGATCGCGCTGCAAATCGCCTCAATTGCCTTCATGTTCCATCTGGGCATGTCGAATGCAGGAACGATACGGGCCGGACGCGCCCGCGGGCTTGGCGATGAAACGATGCTGCGCGAAGCCGCGGCGACGGTGATTGCGCTGTCGGTCGGATTCGCGCTGCTGACCGGCCTTCTGTTCATTTTCCTGCCGCAGCCGATGATCGCCCTGTATCTGAACCCCGGAGACCCGGATGCGCCGCTGATCATGCAGATCGCTGTCGGTCTGATGTTCTGGGCGGCGCTGTTCCAGCTTGTCGATGCGTTGCAGGTGCAGGGGCTGGGGCTTCTGCGCGGGGTGCAGGATACGCGCGTGCCGATGTATTTTGCCGCGCTCAGCTATTGGGTGATCGGGCTTCCGGCGGCATGGCTGTTCGCCTTTCCGTTTGGAATCGGCCCTGCCGGTCTGTGGATCGGGCTGATGATCGGGCTGGCGGTGGCCTCTGTCCTGATGATGCGGCGTTTTTATGTCGGGTTGGCGCGGGGGGACTGGACCCGGGAGGCACCGGCGCGATAGGTTGCCCGCAACATTTATCAGGAGCCAGCCCATGCGCCCCGTTTTCGTACAGTTCCGCTGCTCGCCGGGCCGGACCTATGCCGTCGCCGATGCGATTTATGAACGTGAGATCGTGTCCGAGCTGTACTCGACATCCGGCGAATATGATCTGATGGCGAAGCTGTATATTCCCGAGGATGAGGATGTCGGGCGGTTCCTCAACGAAAAGCTTTTCGACATAGACGGGATTGTCAGAACCCTGACCACGATGACCTTCCGGGCGTTCTGAGCCGCGTTTCAGGCGATCCGGTTGCACCGTCGCGACGCCAGCCTGTCCTGACGGAGTAACTGGTCGATTTCCCTTGGACCATGCGACTGCGACGGCCCTTTTCCTTTCTGCGGCGAAGTCTTAGGTTTCGTGGCGAACTCTTAAGGGGCATGCATGTCGTTTTTCTCAAAGCTGCGCGAGCGGCTGACAAAATCCTCATCGAAGATCGGGCAGGGGCTGGACGATCTGGTCGGGGAAGGTTCGCCCGAACCTCAGCAGGCTGAGGCCGAACAGGCACCCCTCGCCCGCGATCTCGATCCGGCTGAGCGACAGGCAGCGCCTGCGGCGGTTCCGTCGCCCGAACCGGCCCGGCCTGAACCGGAGCAGCCTGTGCCGTCCCCTGAAGCTGCGCCTGACCCCGCACCGCGCCCGGACCCCATTCCAATGCCGCAGCCGGTGCAACAGCCGCCCGCATCGGCGATGGAAAAGAAATCCGGTCTCATGGGGCGTCTTTTCGGCGGCGCGGCCTCTGCCCCGGCAGAGCCTCGGCGCGAGCTTGACGATGAGATGCTGGAAGAGCTTGAGGATACGCTGGTTGCGGCGGATATGGGCGTCGATACGGCGCTGCGCGTCACGGCCAATATCGCCGAAGGCCGGATGGGCCGCCGTGTGTCCTCGACCGAGCTGAAGACCCTTCTGGCCGGGGAAATCACGCGGATCATGACGCCTGCCGCGCGGCCTTTGCCGCTTTATCCGAAAACGCCTCAGGTGGTGCTGGTGGTGGGTGTCAATGGCTCGGGCAAGACGACGACCATCGGCAAGCTTGCCAGCCAGTTCCGGGCGGCTGGCAAGAATGTGGTCATCGCGGCGGGGGATACGTTCCGCGCTGCTGCGGTGGAACAGTTGCAGGTCTGGGGGCAACGCGCGGGCGTGCCGGTCATGACCGCGCCCGAGGGGTCCGACCCCGCCAGCCTCGCCTTCGATGCGATGACGAAGGCCGAGGCAGAGGGCGCCGATCTGCTGATGATCGACACGGCGGGACGGTTGCAGAACCGCGCCGATCTGATGGAGGAGCTTGCGAAGATCGTCCGGGTGATCCGCAAGAAGGACCCTTCGGCCCCGCATAACACGCTGCTAGTGCTGGATGCGACGACGGGGCAGAACGCGCTGTCCCAGGTCGAGACGTTCCAGAAACTGGCCGATGTGTCGGGACTGGTCATGACCAAGCTGGACGGCACGGCGCGGGGCGGGGTTCTGGTGGCGCTTGCTGACAGGTTCGGCCTGCCGATCCATGCGATCGGGGTTGGCGAACAGATCGACGATCTGGATGCGTTCGAGCCCGAGGATTTCGCGCGCGCTCTGGTCGGGCTGTAATGACGTACCGGGTCCCGCCGGCTGCTGCCTTTGCCGCCGTGGGGCTGTTTCCCGCATTCCTGCTGGGGTGGGGCGCGATGGGCGGCGGCTGGCCGCTCTGGGCCGGGTTCCTGTGGATGGCGTTTGCCGCGCCCGCCGCTGATACGATCATCGCCCGTGGCTTCGGAGACGCGCCCGAGGGGGCGCAGTTCCCGATGGCCGATATGGCCTCGTTCCAGCTTGCTCTGGGGCATTTCGCGCTGCTGATCGCGGCGCTTTACGGGTTTTCCGGCGACTGGCTGAGCGGATGGGAACGGGTCGCCCTGTTTCTCGGCACCGGGATGTATTTCGGGCAGGTCTCGAATTCTAATGCGCATGAGCTGATCCATCGCGGCAGAAAAGCCCTGTTCCGGCTTGGTGCGGCGGTCTATGTCAGCCTGTTATTCGGCCATCATGTCAGTGCGCATCGCCTGGTACATCACATCCATGTCGCGACCGATGCCGATCCGAACTCGGCAAGGCTGGGGGAGAGCTTCTGGCGGTTTTTCCCGAGAGCATGGTTTGGGTCCTTCCGTGCCGGGCTGGCGGTGGAACGCAAACGGGCCGGGCAGAGCGGGCGGCGCAATCCCTATACGGTCTGGGTCGGCGGCGGGCTGGCCTGTATCGTAGCGGTGGCCCTGATCTTCGGCGCGCGGGCGGCAGTCGATTATCTGCTGCTGTGTCTCTATGCGCAGATGCAGCTTATGCTGTCCGATTACGTCCAGCATTACGGGCTGCGCCGTCAGCTTCACAATGGCCGGCCCGAGCCTGTCGGCCCGCGTCACAGTTGGGACGCGCCGCATCCGCTGTCCTCGCTGGCGATGGTCAATGCGCCGCGTCATTCGGATCACCACGCCCACCCGTCGCGCGAATATCCCGCACTTCGGCTGGAGCCGCAGAACAAGCGCCCGATGCTGCCCTATTCCCTGCCGGTCATGGGCGCGATGGCGATGCTGCCGCCTTTGTGGCGGCGGATGATGGATCGGCGGGTGGCGCGGATGATGGGGGAATAGCGTCGTCCTATTCGCCCCGCCGCTTGGCCCGCAGCGTCGGATCGGCCTCTGTCGGGTCCTCGGGCCAGGGATGTTTCGGATAGCGGCCCCGCATCTCCTTGCGCACCTCGGCATAGCTGCCCGCCCAGAAACCCGGCAGATCGGTGGTCACCGCAATCGGTTTCTGCCCCGGCGAAAGCATGGTGATGCGCAGCCTCTGGTGGCCCGTCATGGGATGCGCGGTGACCCCGAACAGCTCTTGCAGGCGCAATTCGATTGACGGGGTTTCGGCGTCGTAATCAATCGGCACCTGACGGCCCAGAGGGGTGGTGAAATGCGCGGGCGCAAGCCGGTTCAGCGCCTGCTGCCCCTCCCATCCAAGCAGGTTTATCAGCGGCTGCGTCAGATCGAGCGAGCGGATATCGCCCCGGTTTCGGACCTTGCCCAGAAACGGGATCAGCCAGTCGCCATTCGCAAGCAATGCCTCATCCGAGACATCCGGCCCCTCGGGCAGAAGCCTGATCCGGGCACGCAGACGGGCGGCTTTCGACGTCCAGAACAGCCCCTCGGCCTGCACGCCCTGCCATGCGGCGCGGGCCAATGCCTCGGGATCGGGCGAGTCCAGCGGTTTATCCGCCAGTGTCAGCGCCCCCAGTTTTTCGCGCAGCCGGGCCAGAATGCGGCCCTGACGCGGTTCCCATTCGACCGCTTCGACAAGGCGTATCTGGTCCGCAAAGAGGTCGCGCAGATCGTCTTCGCTGACCGGCAGGGCCAGCCTTATGCGCGATTCCCGCCCCTCTCCGTCCAGATCGGTCACCACGATCAGCCTTTCACCCGCCAGAGGATCGCCCTCGGGCAGCACCGCGCCGCGTCCGCCCGACAGCAGATAGCGCGGCTGATCGCCGGGGCGGCGCATGCCGATCCGGTCGGGATAGGCAAGCGCGGCCATCGCGCCGGGGGGCATCGGCGGGTGCTCAGCGGTCATGCGGCGCAGGCGCTGCGCCTCTTGCTTCAGCCGTTCCAAACCACCCCGCGCCGGGCCATGCCGTGCCGGGTCGCGCATCGCCCGCAGCCGCAATGCCAGATCCGCGCCCGTGCCGCGCAGCGGGTCGCGATCCTCGATCAGCGCGGCCAGATCGGCGGCCTGCCGTCCCGCGACTGCCAGCATATGCGCAATGCGTGGATGCACCGGCAGCGCGGCCAGATCGCGGCCATGCGGGGTGATGCGGTTATCTTCGTCAAGCGCGCCCAGATCGCGCAGCAATCCCCGCGCTTCGGCCATCGTGGCCTCTGGCGGCGGGGTCAGAAAGGCCAGATCGCTGCCGTCGCTGCCCCAATTCGCCAATTCCAGCGCCAACCCGGTCAGATCGGCCACGGCGATTTCCGGCGGAGCATATGCGGGCAAGGCGCCTTCCTCGGCCCGCGCCCACATCCGGTAGCAAATCCCTTCCGAGACCCGACCTGCGCGGCCCCGCCGCTGTTCCGCCTCGGCGCGAGAGACCTTTTCCGTCACCAGCCGCGACATGCCCGAGCCGGGGTCGAACCGCGCCCGCCGCGCCCGCCCGCAATCGACCACGACACGAACGCCCGGAATGGTCAGCGAGGTTTCCGCAATCGTTGTCGCCAGCACGATGCGCCGTGTCTCGCCGGGGGGCGCAAGTGCCGCGCGTTGCGCCTTGAAATCCATCGCCCCGTAAAGCGGCGCAATCTCGACCGGCAGATCCGAGAGGCTGGCGGCAACGCGCCGGATTTCGCCCTCTCCGGGCAGGAAGGCAAGGATCGTGCCGCCGGGATCGTCGCGGGTCCGGGCCTCGGCTTCGGCGATCAGCCTGGCGGCCTCAAGATCGAAGCGGAACTGCCCGGGCAGGGGGCGCGGCAGATAGCGGGTCTCGACCGGATAGGCACGGCCAAGGCTTTCCACCACCGGCGCATCATCCAGCATGGAAGCGACCGGCCCGGCATCCAGCGTCGCGGACATGACCAGAATGCCCAGATCGTCGCGGAGAGCCCCGCGCGATTCCCATGTCAGCGCCAGCCCCAGATCGGCATTCAGGCTGCGTTCATGGAATTCGTCGAAGATCACGCAACCGATCCCGTCCAGCGAGGGGTCGGATTGCAGCATCCGGGTCAAAATCCCCTCAGTCACGACTTCGATGCGCTTGCCGGGCACTGCCTCTCCGCGGATGCGGAAGCCTACATCCTGCCCAAGGTTCTGTCCCAGACCCTGCGCCAGCCGCTCGGCTGCGGCGCGGGCGGCAAGGCGGCGCGGCTCCAGCATCACGATGCGGCCCGCAATCTGATCCATTAGTGCCAGAGGCACCCGCGTCGTCTTGCCCGCCCCCGGCGGCGCGATCAGCACGGCGCGGCCATGTTCCTTCATGGCTTTGCGCAAAGCGGGCAGGGCGTCGTCGATCGGCAGGCGGTCACTCATGGCGCGGTTATCGCGCGGGCAGCGCCTGTCTGCCAGTGGAAATGCTTGAACCCGCCCGATGTGCAGCCGATATGAAACCCTATGCCGGGGCAAGGGGTTATCCCGGAAACATATGGCGGGCAGATGGGAATTTCCGATTTTACCAATGGGTTGATGCGCGGGATCGGCATGGGCGATCCGGTGATACGGCTGGGCGTGACCGGTCTGTCCCGCGCGGGGAAGACTGTGTTCATTACCTCGCTTGTGGCCAATCTGATGGATCGGGGGCGGATGACGGCGCTGAGGGCTGCCGCCGATGGCTCGATCAGGTCGGTCTGGTTGCAGCCTCAGCCCGACGATACCGTCCCGCGCTTCGAGCTTGAGCGGCATCTGGCCGCGCTGACCGGCCCCGATCCGTATTGGCCCGATGGCACGCGGCATATCTCTCAGCTTCGCCTGTCCCTGCGGGTCCAGCCGCGCGGCATGTTCGGAGGGATGCGCGGCCAGCAGACCGTGCATCTTGATATCGTGGATTATCCCGGCGAATGGCTGCTGGATCTGCGCCTGATGGAGCGGGATTTCGACCAGTGGTCCGAGGAGGTGCTATCGCGCATGACCGGGCGCCCCGGCGCGGATGCCTATATGGCGGCACTGAACGATGTCGATATGTCGGCACGGTTCAGCGAGGCCACCGCGCAGCAACTGGCCATGCTGTATACCGACCATCTGAACGCCTCACGCGAGGCAGGATTTTCGGATTGCACGCCGGGCCGGTTCCTGCTTCCCGGTGAAATGGCCGGATCGCCCGCCCTCACCTTTGCGCCGCTGCCGCCTTCCGAGGACAGATCGCCGCTGAGGCGCGAATTCGCGCGGCGGTATGATGCCTATAAATCGCGCATCGTGAAGCCGTTTTTCCGCAATCATTTCGCCAAGATCGACCGGCAGGTCGTGCTGGCCGATGTTCTGGGGGCGATCCATGCCGGGCCGAAAGCTCTGGAGGATCTGCGCCGGGCGATGGCCGATATTCTCTCGGCGTTCAATCCGGGCCGCTCGGGTTGGCTGGCGCAGTTGCTGGGAATGCGCCGGGTCGAGCGGATCCTTTTTGCCGCGACCAAGGCGGATCACCTGCATCACAGCCAGCATCAGCGCCTGACCGATATCGTCACCGCCTTGCTGCGCGAGGCCCGCGACCGTGCTGATTTCGCCGGAGCCCGGACCGAGGCGATGGCGATTGCCTCGCTTCGCGCCACGACAGAGGATGTGATCCGCCAGAATGGCGAGGAATTGCCCGCGGTGCGCGGGACGCTGCTGGATGGCCGCCGGGCGGCGTTCTATCCCGGAGAACTGCCCGCGGACCCCTCGGCCTTGCTGGTTCCGGCCCGTCAGGGGCAGGAGGAATGGCTGGATGGCGATTACGCGATCATGAATTTCCGCCCTGCCGCCGATACGTCTCGCCCCGGTGACGGGCCGCCCCATATAAGGCTGGACCGTGCTGCCGAATTTCTGATCGGAGACCGCCTGTGAGTGATCAGCGTCGCAAAGGCCCAGTACTGGTGGAGCTTGAAGACTCTGCCGGACCCGATCCACGCCGCACCGCTCCCAAGGTTGCCCTGCGCGAGGATGAGGCCGAAGCCAACCCCGCCGATGCGCCTCCGATCGAGGACGCGGCCTCGGTTCTGCCGCGCCCGCGCACGATGGAGCTGGTGACCCGGCTGGCTGGTCGGGGCCCGTCCCGCCTGACCCGGTTCTTCATCAATACCGGCGCGGCGCTGCTGACATTTCTTCTGTCGGTCTCGGCGCTGAATTACATCAACCGGCTGCTGGATAGCTGGCCGGTTCTGGGATGGATCGGCGTGACCCTGTTCGCGCTGTTCACCGTGGCGGTTCTGGCAATGGCGTGGCGCGAATACCGGGCCTGGGGACGTTTCGCCCAGATCGACCAGATCCACCGGCAGGCCGGTCTGGCGCTGTCGACATCCGATCTGGAGGGCGCACGCAGCGTTGTCGCGCAGCTTGACCGGATCTATGCCGAGCGCCCCGCCGCGCAATGGGGCCGCGATCATCTGGCACGGCACGGACGCGACGCGCTTGATGCGCAGACCCTGCTGACACTGGCCGAAACCCAGCTTATGGCGCCTCTGGACCAGGAGGCGCGGCGCGAGATCGAGGCGGCGGCGCGGACCGTCGCGACGGCCACGGCGCTGATCCCTCTGACCTTCGCGGATGTGGCGGCGGCGCTTCTGGCGAATCTGCGCATGATCCGGCGCATGGCCGAGATCTATGGTGGGCGGGCAGGCGCGGTCGGCGGCTGGCGCCTGGCTCGCACGGTGATGACGCATCTCATCGCGACGGGCGCGGTCGCGGCGGGGGACGATCTGGTCCACACGCTTGCCGGGGGCGGGCTGGTCGCGAAATTATCGCGCCGTTTCGGCGAGGGCGTCGTCAACGGAGCCCTGACCGCACGGGTCGGGATCGCCGCAATGGAGGTCTGCCGCCCGCTGCCGTTCATCGCGCAGCCAAGGCCGAAAGTCGGTAATCTCGTCTCGCGCGGGCTTGCCGGATTGTTCAGCATGGGCAATGGCGAGGATGCCGAAACCACCGCATCCGCGTCCAGACGCCAGCACGGTGAAGAAACCGGGCAAAGCTGATCCCGCCCCGGCGCGTCGCGCCTCTGATCTCAACAAGCATGTGCAACCCCTTGAACAGACGCCCCGGCGGGGCTACGTTCGGGGCAACTAGATATCGGAGGGCGTAGCGATGGCGCCCAGGCGTCCTGCGGGTGCGGACGCGTTCCCGACACCGAAGGTTGAGCCGTCAGGCACCCGCCAGTCCGAATCCGGGCCGCTTTATGCTGCTTTGGATTTGGGAACAAATAGTTGCCGGATGCTGATTGCCCGACCAACGGGCAGCCAGTTTCAGGTGATCGACAGCTTCTCGAAGCCGGTTCAGCTCGGGCATGGGCTTGAGGCCTCGGGACGGCTTTCGCGTGCCTCCATGTCGCGCACGGTTCATGCCTTGCAGGTCTGCCGGCGCAAGCTGGAAACGCATAATGTGAAACATATGCGCCTTGTCGCCACCGAAGCCTGCCGCCGGGCGCGGAACAGCCGCGATTTCATGCGCATGATCCGCCGCGATACCGGCCTGCCCATCGAGATTATCGGAGCCGAGGAAGAGGCGCGGCTTGCGGTGATCTCTTGTGCGCCTCTGGTCAATCAGCGGACCGATCAGCTTCTGGTCGTCGATATTGGCGGCGGCTCGACCGAACTGGTGTGGATCGATCTGTCCGAGGTCGATCCGCGCGAGCGTTCCCGCGCGATCATGAAGCTGGGGAACGGGTTTTCCTCCAGCCAGTCCGACGGGGCGAGGGTGGTTGACTGGATCAGCGTGCCGCTTGGCGTGGCGACACTGCGCGACCAGTTCGCCGATGTCATGGACGATGCCGGGCGTTTCGCGCTGATGAGCTGGTATTTCGAGGAAATGCTGGCCGATTTCGCACCCTATGCTGCCGGAGCGCCGGATCGCGGTTTCCAGATCATCGGCACGTCCGGGACGGTGACGACCGTGGCGGCCAGCCATCTGGGGCTGAAGCGCTATGACCGCACCAAGGTTGACGGGCTGACCATGACCACCGCCCAGATCGACGCGGTAATCCAGCGTTATCTGGCGCTCGGACCCGAGGGTCGCCGTGCCGATCCGCGCATTGGGCGGGAGCGCCATGCGCTGATCATGTCGGGGGCGGCGATCCTTCAGACCCTGATGCGGATCTGGCCGACAAGGCGGCTTTCCGTCGCTGATCGCGGTCTGCGCGAAGGGCTGCTTTATGCCCAGATGGTGCGCGACGGCGCCATCACCGATGACGAACTGAACGGGGTAACCTGATGGCGAAGAAACCCGGAGACCGTGTGCGCAAATCCTCGGGGCGGGGACAGCGCGATCTGCGCGTGCGGGTCAAGACGGCGAAGGGCCGCAAGCTCAGCTCGACCCTGTGGCTGGAGCGTCAGTTGAACGACCCCTATGTGCAGCGGGCGAAGCGCGAGGGATATCGCGGGCGGGCTGCGTTCAAGATCCTCGAACTGGATGAGAAATACCGCTTTCTGGTTCCGGGGGCGCGTGTCGTCGATCTGGGCTGTGCGCCGGGCGGCTGGTGTCAGGTCGCTGTGCCCCGGATCAACGCATTGGGTGAGAAATCCGGCAAGGCGCAGGGCCGCATCATCGGGGTGGATCTGCAAGAGGTCGATCCGATCCCCGGCGCTGAGATCCATGTGCTTGATTTTCTGGAGGAAGGCGCGGACGATAAGGTCAAGGCGTGGCTGGGGGGTGAGGCCGATGTGGTCATGTCCGACATGGCCGCGTCATCCTCGGGTCACAAGGGCACGGACCATCTGCGCATCGTGGCTCTGGTCGAGGCCGCCGCGCAGCTTGCCTTCGATGTTCTTTCTCCGGGCGGGATCTTCGTCGCCAAGGTGCTGGCGGGCGGGGCCGAACAAAGCCTGCAAACCATGCTGAAGCAGAATTTCGACAAGGTGGCGAATGTGAAACCACCGGCCTCCCGCTCGGATTCTTCCGAGAAATTCGTCGTGG
The DNA here is from genome assembly GCF_027913215.1 of Paracoccus aerodenitrificans. Taxonomy (GTDB): domain Bacteria; phylum Pseudomonadota; class Alphaproteobacteria; order Rhodobacterales; family Rhodobacteraceae; genus Paracoccus; species Paracoccus aerodenitrificans. Next base: position 1,958,293 of record NZ_CP115784.1, on the reverse strand, counting down.
CGCAGGGATTCCGGGGCGACCGGGGCGGGATGCGCCCGGCCGATGAGGACGAAGCGTAGCCATTGCGGGCGGGACCGTCACCGCCTGACGCCAAACGTTCAGCCGAAAGACGCCGCCAGCCCGAAGCACGCGTGATCCGGGCCTGACGCCTCAGCCCGCAGGCCCGCAATGCAGCCTGTCCCAGTCTTTCATCTTGCCCCGGAACCAGATCCGCTGCGTCTTGGCATATTGCCGCGTGGCGATGATGGCGCGTTTGCCGGCGGTCTCGGAGTCGATCTCTCCGCGCAGGCAGGCCGCGATTTCGGCGGCTCCGATGGCCTGAGTCCATTGGGCGCGATCATCCCAATCCGGCAACATCGCCTCGACCTCCTCGACCGCGCCGCCGGACCACATTTTCTGAAAGCGCCGCTTGATCCGCCCGCTCAGCCAGTCCTTGTCCGACACCAGAACCACGCGCTGCGCCGCATCGCGGGACAGAAGCGGAGGCGGCGTATCCTTCTGCCAGTCCGCAATGCCGCGCCCGGTCGCGGTCAGCACCTCCCATGCCCGCTGCACCCGTGCCGGGTTGTTCACGTCGATCTTCGCCCGTGTCGGCGCGTCCAGAGCCGCGACCATATCGGCCAGTCCGCCCTGCGCCAGCCAGTCATCGCCCCGCGCCCGGATCTCCGGCGGTACGGGCGGGATATGGGCCAGACCCTGTGTCAGCGCCGTCAGATACAGACCCGTGCCGCCGACAATGATCATCCGCCCTTCAAGCGCCGCGATTTCGCGCAGCCAGTCCCCGACGGAATAGCTCTGGCCCGGATCGACATGACCATAGAGCGCATGCGGTGCCGCGGCCTCGTCCTCTGCATCGGGCCGCGCGGTCAGTACCTGCCAGCACGACCAGATCTGCATTGCATCCGCATTCACGATCGTACCGCCCTGCGCCTCGGCAATCGCAAGCGCGAGCGCGGATTTGCCCGAAGCAGTCGGTCCTGCAATGACCACATGGCGGTCAGGGTCGATCTGTTTCAGCGCCTCAGCCTTGTCTAACCCCATGTTGATCCTTTCGAGCGGTTGAATCAGTTTCCCTTTTGCGACATTTTGCGCCGCAGTTGAACCGCTGGAAGGGCCAAGGCGATGACTGAAACGAATTCTAAGATCCCGACCAGCTATGACAGGGTGATGCTGAAGATTTCAGGCGAGGCTCTGATGGGCGATCAGGGGTTCGGGCTGCATCCACCCACCATTGCCCGCATCGCCGATGAGGTCGAATCGGTCCACAGGCTGGGGGTCGAGGTCTGCATGGTCATCGGCGGCGGCAATATTTTCCGTGGCCTTCAGGGCAGCGCTCAGGGGATGGAGCGGACGACCGCCGATTATATGGGCATGCTGGCCACGGTGATGAATGCGCTTGCCATGCAATCCGCGCTTGAGGCGAAGGGCATCCATACCCGCGTCATCACCGCGATCCGCATGGATGAGGTCGCCGAACCCTATATCCGCCGCCGCGCCGTGCGCCATCTGGAAAAGAAACGCGTGATCATCTTTGCCGCCGGCACCGGCAATCCCTATTTCACCACCGACACGGCGGCGACGCTCCGGGCATCGGAAATGAACTGCCAGGCGATTTTCAAGGGCACCAAGGTCGATGGCGTCTATGACAAGGACCCGAATAAATTCGACGATGCGAAACGCTATGACGAAGTAACCTATGATGAGGCGCTTCAGAAAAATCTTGGTGTCATGGATGCCTCGGCCATCGCGCTTGCGCGGGACAACAAGCTTCCGATCATCGTGTTTTCGCTGGATGAGCCGGGCGGCTTCTGCGGTATCCTTGCCGGGCAGGGCACCTATACCCGCGTCACCGATGGCCGCTCTAAACCGGGGCGCGAGGTGAAATCCTGACCCTGATCCCGTCCTTGCCGCGCAATGTCAGCCGCGCGACGGGAACCGGGATTTCGTCTGTCGGCTCAAGCCGGTAATCCCGCAGAATCATGGACAGAATCAGCGGCCCCTCCAGCATGGCAAAACCCGCTCCGGGACAGACCCGCGCACCCGCCGAGAAGGGAATAAAGGCACGCCGGGCGCAATCGCGTCCATTCTCGCTGTCCCATCGCCCGGGATCGAAACCGTCGGGATTGTCCCATAAGCGCTCATGCCGGTGCAGATGCCAGGGCGACAGCACGATCTGAGCCCCTTTCGGCACCTGACGATCCCGGAAATGCTCGGGGCAGGCAGCCTCTCGCACCATCATCGGCACCGGAGGATAAAGCCGCAGCGATTCCCGAAACACCGCACGGCTGAGCTTCAGCCGCGAGACATCCGAAAACGCAGGGCTTTCACCCAGAATTTGCCCTGCTTCATCCGCGACCCGGCTTTGCCAGTCCGGGCTGGTTGCCAGCAGCCATAACGCCCATGCAAGGGAGGATGCGCTTGTCTCATGCCCGGCCAGAAAGAAAATCGCCACCTGATCGACCATTTCGGGCGGAGAGAATTTTTCCCCCGTTTCCGGGTCCGGCATGGTCATGATCTTCGTCGCCAGATCGTCGGGCGCATTGCCCTGCGCGATTTCCTGCGCCCGCTGATCGACAAGCTGCGTGATCAGCGCCCTGATCTGCCGCGCGGTGACACGGGTCCGGCGCGAATGCAGGCGCGGCAACCAGCCCGGCAGGGGGATCAGCGCGGCGGGGTTGACGATGGGCTGCGCATCCTGATGGGCGCGGAAGGCGGCGAAGACATCGGCGGCAAGCCGGTCCTCGATGGGGATCGAAAACAGCGTGCGGAAGATCACATCCGCCGCGGCATGCGAGGTGAAAGGCTCGATATCCATCTCGCCCCCCGCGCCAAGCCGCGCCACGGCGGCCTGCGCCGCGCCGCTGATATGCGGAAAGACATCGCGCAGCCGCCCGCCCTCGAAAGCCGGGTCGATGATCCGCCGTTGACGCTGCCATTCCTCGCCATTGGTCACGAAAACCGAGCGGCCAAGAAGCGGCGCCAGCCCCTCGCGCAGACGGTTGGATTTCGGAAAATCGCCGGGGCGCTCGCGCAGCACCAGCGAGACCAGATCCGGATCGTTGCACAGAAAACTGTGAATCGGAAAGCTGCGGAATTCCGCCATCCAGGCGCGGAACAGCTTTGCCGGAAGCGCCGACAGCAGGTCCTGCCGGAAGGCGTTTGCATAGCGGGCGACGCCTTTGCGCCGTTCTGATGCAAAGGGCTTGGGCGGGATCATGGGTAGTGCCAGCGATTGGCTGGAACCGCGATGCGGCCCGGCGAATGTTTGCGCCCGGCAAAGCGCTCGGCCAGGGTCCGCGGCCCGGCGGTGATCAGGAAATAATCGTAATTCCCCGGACGGTCGAACGCGCAGAGATACTGGAAATGCAGCCGGAACCATCTTCCGCGCAGCTCTTTCTGCTTCCCGGCCGAGAGGGTCTGCCTGAAGGCCGCCGACAGGATCAGAGGCCCGCCACCGCCTTCCGGCACGCATCGCGACACGGCGACGGGATCGCACAGACCGAAGCTGCAGGCATCGCCGGGCGCGGTGACATCGACCCAGCAGATATCCCGCGCGGCCAGATCATGCAGATCGCGGCGAAGCTGATCCGCGCGGGGCAGGAACGCGGCCATCGGCACGACATGACCAAGGCTCAGCAGCGCAATCTTCCCCGATAACCGCCCGTCACGCGCCAGCCCCGCCAGAACCGATACGGCGATATAAGCGCCAGAGCTGTGCCCGACGACAAGCACCTCATCCCAGTCCGCATCTGCGGCCTCGGTGATCCTGTCGGCGAAATCTCCGATGCGCTGTTGCAGAGAGGGAGGATATTCACCGCCATTCTGCGCAGTGAAGGCGTAATCATGCATCAGGTAATAAGCGAAGATCCTGCCATCCAGCCTGCGCCAGAGACGCAGACCCAGCACGAAGACGATCAGCGCCACCGGCAGCCCCAGAAACCACGTTGCCACCACCGAGACCAGCCATCCGGCAAGCCAACCCGCCAGCCCCGCGGCAAGCGCCTGCGCCAGCAGCACGACCACCGGATACAGCGCCGCAATCACCGGACCGCGCCGCAGCCGCATCAGCCGCCACAAGGCACCGGACCCGATATAGGCCCACGCCGTTCGCGCAAGCTGCCCATAGGTCGCGGCAATGGATTGCCCCATCGATCCCGCGACGATATCCGCCCAGACGAGCACCTCGAACTCCGCCTCGCTCTGCTGGCTGTCCTTCTCGACTGACGCGCCCCAGCCGAAACCAGTGCTGTCCGTGCGTGGGCCGGTGTCAAGCCGATAGCCTGAAATCGCGGCCTGACTGGCCCCCTCGCGGCGGAATAACTCACGATACCGTCGCGGCGGAATCGGATCATATCCGGGGATATAAAAAACCCGCCGCCGCATCTCAGATCCGCCCGACCGGCGGCAGATCCTGCAACATCACCGTGCGCGAATGCGAGGCGAACTCGCGCCGCCAGGTCACCGCCAGCACAACTGTCGTGGTGATCGCCAGCCCCAACGGCCCGACCAGCCAGCCAAGTGCGGCCAGAGCGAAGTAAATGTTCCTCAGACCGATATTGAAGCTTTTCGCCGCCGTCACATTGATCTCGGCCGCCTGATGCGCCCGTGGCGCGGCCAGAGGGTCTGCCGGATCGTTCGGCACCGAGGCCATCAGGATCGCGCAATACCCGAAAAGCCGGTGCGACCAGATGAATTTCAACAGCGCATTCGCCACGAAGAACAAAGCCGTGATCACCTTGACCTGCCACAGCACGGTCGGGGCCTGTCCCAGTTCCAGCTCTCCGGCGACCTGCCGAAGCTGCTCGGGATTGCCGACAAGCGCCATGCCGCCGCCAATGGCGATCAGGCAGGCCGAGGCAAAGAAGGTCGGCCCCTCGCGCAATGTCGTCAGAATGGCGCTGTCGAAGATGCGCGGGTCGCGGGTAATGAACTGCCGCATCCACTCATGACGGTAATTCACCATCAGCATGCTGACCGAGGGCCGTCCGGCAGGCGGGTGCTGCACGATATGGCCGATCCCCAGCCATGCCACGAACAGCCAGCAAAGCGCGGCAATATCAGAGGGCGCCAGAACCCAAAGGTGATCAGGTAGTATCATGACCGGATTGTTATGGTGGTTGCGCTGCGTTTTCCAGCCGCAATCCCGCCCTCCCGGCAGATGGGCCAGACTGTCGCAGTTGCAAGACGGCCCCGCTGATGTCTAAGTATTAACTGAACACGCAGGAGGGTATCATGGCCGCATCCCACGCCATTCACGAAGAATTCCCGAACGATGCCGGAATCATCCACGACCTGAAGGTCTCGGACAAGCATTTCGCCCGTCTGCTCGATGAATATGATGCGGTGAATGATGAGGTCGCGGCGGCGGAAACGAACGTCAAGCCGACCAGCCAAGACCACGAAACCGAACTGCGCCGCAAACGTGCGCATCTGAAGGACGAAATCGCCCGGATGATCTCTGCGGCGAAATCCTGATGCAGATGCCCGACCCCGATGCGGGCGTGATCGCGCGTCGCGACGATATCGCGGCGCGTCTCTCCGGGGCCGTGGCGGATAAATCGGCGGTCATCACCGATCCGGCGGAAACGCGGGTCTATGAATGCGACGCGCTGTCGGCCTATCGCTGCGCCCCTCTGGCAGTGGTGCTGCCCTCGACAACGCAGGAAGTCGCGGCGGTACTGCGCATCTGCCATGAGGAAGGCGTGCCGGTCGTGCCGCGCGGGGCGGGGACCAGCCTTGCGGGCGGCTCGATGCCCACAGCGGATGCGGTGGTGATCGGTTTGGCGCGGATGACCGGGGTGCTGGAAATCAGCACCGATGACCGTCTGATCCGGGTCCAGACCGGGCGCACCAACCTGTCCGTGACCGGCGCGGTCGAGGGGCAGGGCTTTTTCTACGCCCCGGACCCCTCCAGCCAGCTTGCCTGCGCCATCGGCGGCAATATCGCGATGAATTCCGGCGGGGCGCATTGCCTGAAATACGGAGTCACGACGAATAACCTTCTGGGTGCGACCGTGGTGCTGATGGATGGCAGCGTCGTCGAACTGGGCGGCCCGATGGGCGAAGGCCCGGGGCTGGATCTGCTGGGGGTGATCTGCGGATCGGAAGGCCAGCTTGGCATTGTCACCGAGGCCACGCTGCGCATCCTGCCGAAACCCGAAGGCGCACGCCCCGTCCTGATCGCCTTCGACAGCGCCGAAACCGCCGGGGCCTGCGTCGCCGCCATCATCCGCTCTGGCATCCTTCCCGTCGCCATCGAATATATGGACCGTCCCTGCATCCACGCGACCGAGGATTTCTGCGGCGCGGGCTATCCCGATTGCGAGGCGCTGCTGATCGTCGAGGTCGAAGGCTCCGAACCCGAAATAACGGAACAGCTTTCCCTTATAGGCGAAATCGCCCACCGCTTCGCCCCTCTGGAATTCCGCGAATCCCGCAGCGAAGAGGAATCGCGCCGCATCTGGCTGGGCCGCAAATCCGCCTTCGGCGCGATGGGCGTGATCAGCGACTATATGTGCCTCGACGGGACCATTCCGGTCAGCCAACTGCCTCATGTCCTGCAAAGGATCGGTGAAATGTCAGCCGAAGCCGGTCTGCGCGTCGCCAATGTCTTTCATGCGGGCGACGGCAATATGCACCCGCTGATCCTGTTCGACGCCAACGCCCCCGGCGATCTGGAACGCTGCGAGGCGCTTGGCGCGGATATTCTGCGCCTCTGTGTCGAGGTTGGCGGCTGCCTGACCGGAGAACATGGCGTCGGTGTCGAAAAGCGCGAGCTTATGAGCGCCCAATACAGCGATGCCGATCTGGAAATACAGATGCGGATTAAGGATGTGTTCGATCCGCACTGGCTGCTGAACCCGGCCAAGGTGTTTCCGCTGGCGACATCCGCCCCGCGCCGGGACCGCCATGCGGCCTGACAGCGAAGCCGATCTCGCCGCGATGATCCGCGCCGCAAACGGAACCCTCTCGATCACCGGGGGCGCCACAAGGCTGCGCCCCGGCGAAGGGCAGGGCGCCCGCATCGACATGCGCGGCCTCAGCGGCATCACGCTTTACGAACCCGAGGCGCTCACCCTTGTTGTCCGCGCAGGCACGCTGCTGGCCGATGTGCACAAGGCGCTTGCCTCGGAAAAACAGATGCTGGGGTTTGAACCCGACCCGCGCCCCGGCTCGACCATCGGAGGCGTCGCGGCCAGCAATGCCTCGGGTCCGCGCCGGGTCTCTGCCGGGGCGTGCCGCGATGCGATGATCGGACTGCGCATGGTCACCGGCAGCGGAGAGGTGATCCGCAATGGTGGCCGGGTGATGAAGAACGTCACCGGCTATGATCTGGTCAAGCTGGCGGCGGGGTCGCGCGGAACGCTTGGTGCGCTGACCGAAATCGCGCTGAAAACCGCGCCGGTCCCGCCGCAACGCGCGACATTGCGGCTGAGCGGGCTGAACGATCCCGGTGCCATCGCGGCGATGACCGTGGCGCTGACCGGCCCGTTCGATGTGACCGGCGCGGGCCGCCTGCCGGACCGGACGGTCATCCTCCGGCTGGAGGGGTTGCCGGGATCGGTCGAATACCGCGCCTCTGCGCTGCGCCGCGCCCTTACGGATCGTGGCGATGTGCAGATCGTCGAAGGCGATGCGGATTTCCGGACGCTGCGCGACTATCCCCGGACGGCAACCGCCGTTCTGTGGCGGATAGTGCTGCGCCCCTCGCAGGCATCTCAGCTTCTGGCCGGGCTTCCGGGCCGCCACGCTATCGACTGGGGCGGGGCGCTGATCTGGGCGGAAGCCGCGCCCGGCTGGCAACCCGATCTGCCGCCGGGGGCGCAGGCCGATGCCGTCGCCGGGACTGTGCAGACACTTCCCGCACCCGATCCCGTCACCGCGCGGCTCAACGCCGCAATCCGGGCGGAATTCGACCCACGCGGTCTGTTTGCAGGTGGATCATGAAAACCGAATTCACGCCCGAGCAATTGCAGCAACCGGCCTTGGCCGAGGCAAACAAGATTCTTCGTTCCTGTGTGCATTGTGGTTTCTGTACAGCGACTTGTCCGACATTCCTGATCCGTGGGGATGAGCTCGACAGCCCCCGGGGCCGGATCTATCTGCTGAAAGACATGCTGGAATCCGGCAGGCCCGCCGATGACAGGACCGTCACCCATATCGACCGCTGTCTGGGCTGCCTCTCTTGCATGACGACCTGTCCGTCAGGGGTGCATTACGCTCATCTTCTGGAGATCGGCAAGGCGCATATCGAGGCCACCTATCGCCGCCCGTGGCGCGACCGGGCGCTGCGCTGGATGCTGGCGAAAATCGTTCCTCATGCGGGCCGGTTCCGGCTGGCGATGCTGGGGGCGAAACTGGTCAGACCGTTCCGGCGTCTGATGCCCGATGCCCGGCTTCGCGCCATGCTGGACATGGCCCCGGCCAGCCTGCCGCCGCCCAGTCCCAATGACCGGGCGCAGGTCTTCGCGCCGCATGGCGAGAAACGCGCCCGTGTGGCGCTGATGATCGGCTGTGCGCAGCGGGCGCTGAACACCGATATCAACGACGCCACGATCCGCCTTCTGCGCCGCGCCGGATGCGAGGTGGTGATCCCGCAGAATTTCGGCTGCTGCGGCGCGATGACCCTGCATATGGGCCGAGAGGGCGAGGGCCGCGCCTCGGCCCGCGCCGCCATCGCCTCGCTGATTGCGGCGGACCGGCACGAGGCTCTGGATGCGGTGATCGTCAACACCTCGGGTTGCGGGACGACGATCAAGGATTACGGTCATCTTTTCGCGGGCGACAGCATCGAGCCAGACGCAATCCGCATCGCCGCGCTTGCCAGGGACGTGACGGAATTCCTGACCGCGCATGGCCTGCCCCAGACCACACCACACCCGGCCCGCGTCGCTTATCACTCGGCCTGCTCGCTGCAACACGGCCAGCAGGTGAAGACCGCGCCCAAGACGCTTCTTCAACAGGCCGGGTTCGAGGTGGTCGAGCCTGCCGATCCGCATCTCTGCTGCGGCTCGGCGGGGACCTATAACATGCTGCAACCGGAATTGTCGGGCGAGTTGAAACGCCGCAAGCTGGCGACGCTTCAGGCCACCGCGCCGCAGATCATCGCGGCGGGAAATATCGGCTGCATGGTCCAGATCGGATCGGGCACCGCGACCCCTGTGGTCCACACGGTCGAGCTTCTCGACTGGGCGACCGGCGGGCCGAAACCGGCAGCGCTGCCCGCGTGAGGCTGTAGCCGCTGTGGTGGCCGGTCGGTGCACGCGCTGTGTACGGGCTGTGTATGCCCTGTGCGGCTGTTTTTGACCCCCTCTTGAAACCGGAAAAAACCTTCCCAGATTCCTGACACGGGACGCCAGAACGGGTCCTGTCACCCGCCGCCCGGCTGTCCGGGGGCATAACATAGACATCGCTTCGAAAGGATGTATCACATGCGTAGCTTTGATCGCGCACCGCTTTACCGCGCCTCTGTCGGCTTTGACCGTATGGCCGATCTTATGGACCGCGCCCTGTCTGCAGACAGCGCAACCCAGTCCTATCCCCCTTATAACATTGAAAAAACCGGCGAGGATGCCTATCGTATCTCTATCGCTGTTGCAGGCTTCGCTGCCGACGATCTGAATGTCGAGCTACGCGACGGCTCGGTGATCGTCTCGGCAAAGAAAGCCGAAGAGGATGACAGCCGCAGCTTCCTGCATCGCGGCATCGCCACCCGCGCCTTCGAGCGCCGCTTCACCCTGGCCGAGCATATCCGCGTCGAGGGTGCCTCGCATCAGGACGGCATGCTGCATATCGACCTGATCCGCGAAGTCCCCGAAGCCCTGAAACCTCGCCAGATCGCGATTGAACGGGTCGAGGGCACCAAGCGCGTCGAGAAGCTGGACGCCTGAGCCTGAGCTGAACTGACCGATAAAGGCGCGGGGAAACCCGCGCCTTTTTGCGTCCCGAGGCGTTGTCCAGACTCCATGCCCGGAATCAAGGGGCGCAGCCCCGCCGGGCAGCGTCCGGCCGCCCCCTCGGGCGGACGCTTTGGTGCCGGTCCGTGTCGAACAATCGTTCAGCGGGATTGCGCAATAAAGTGCTCTGGCCGAAGGTGGTGCGTCCGCCCGGGCCTGACACTGCCCTCTGCCGTGCGGATATGTTCGGGTGGGATTTAGCTGCGTATGATATGGACAGCACAGGCCTTCGGCTTGCACCGCCAGCCAACAACCATTAGCTCCCCGCTCATGGAACCCGTTCACATCATCGGCGCCGGTCTGACCGGCTCGGAAGCTGCGTGGCAGATCAGCCGCGCGGGCGTCCCCGTCGTGCTGCATGAGATGCGGCCCGTTGTCGAAACCTTCGCCCATAAGACCGGCGATTTCGCGGAGATGGTCTGTTCGAACTCTTTCCGTTCGGATGATGATGAGAATAACGCCGTCGGCCAGCTTCACTGGGAAATGCGGCAGGCTGGCGGGCTGATCATGGCGATGGCCGACCGGCATAAACTGCCCGCAGGCGGCGCTTTGGCGGTGGACCGCGAGGCGTTCTCGGCAGATGTCACCGCCGCACTTCGTGCGGAACCGCTGATCACCGTCGAGACCGGAGAGATCACTGCGTTGCCCGCCGAAGGAAGCTGGATCATCGCGACGGGTCCGCTGACCTCTGCGGCACTGGGCGATGCGATACGGGCCGAGACCGGGTCAGAGTCGCTGGCTTTCTTCGATGCGATCGCGCCCATTGTCTATGCCGATACGATCGACATGGATATTGCATGGCGGCAATCCCGCTATGACAAGGGCGAGACCGAGGAAGAGCGCACCGCCTATATCAACTGCCCGATGACGCGCGAGGAATACGAGGCGTTCATCGACGCGCTGCTCGCCGCCGACAAGACCGAGTTCCACGAGGGCGAAACCGCCGGTTATTTCGATGGTTGTCTGCCCATCGAGGTCATGAGCGAACGCGGCCGCGAGACGCTGCGCCACGGGCCGATGAAGCCGGTCGGGCTGACCAATGCCCATAAGCCCGAGGAAAAACCCTATGCGGTTGTGCAGCTTCGCCGGGATAATGCACTGGGAACGCTGTATAATATTGTTGGTTTCCAGACCAAGATGAAATACGGTGCACAGACCGATGTGTTCCGCATGATCCCCGGCCTGCAAAATGCCGGATTCGCGCGGCTTGGCGGGATTCACCGGAACAGTTTTCTGAACTCTCCCACGCTGCTGGATGATCGGATGCGGCTGCGCAAGCGGCCCAATCTGCGCTTTGCCGGTCAGGTGACCGGGGTGGAAGGCTATGTCGAAAGTGCTGCGATGGGGCTGCTGGCCGGACGGATGGCGGCGGCAGAGGCTGCGGGCCGTGATCTGGCCCCGCCGCCGGGCACGACTGCGATGGGCGCTCTGATCCACCACATCACCGGCGGGGCCGAGGCGAAGACCTTCCAGCCGATGAACGTCAATTTCGGCCTGTTCCCCCCGGTCGAGGCCAAGGGCGGGCGGCGTGGCCGCAAGGATCGCTATCCGGCCTATACGAACCGCGCCAAGCAGGATTTCAGCGCATGGCTGGCAGGGGCGTGACGCGTACCCGTTTTGCGCCCTCACCCACGGGGCTGTTGCATCTTGGCCACGCGTTTTCAGCATTCGTGGCGGCGGAAAAATCCAGTTCCGGGCAGTTTCTGCTGCGGATCGAGGATATCGACCGCGACCGCTGCAAGCCGGAATTCGAAGACGCTATTTTCGAGGATCTGGCGTGGCTGGGGTTACAGTGGCGTCAGCCGGTGATGCGGCAATCGGAGCGGCTAGAGATCTATCGGGACGCGTTGTCCTATCTGTCCGATCTGGGCGTGACCTATCCCTGTTCCTGCACGCGCGGTGATATCAAGGGGGCGCTTTCGGCCCCTCAGGAGGGCGTGCCGATCCACGGGCCGGATGGGCTGATCTATCCCGGCACCTGCCGGGGAAGGCCGATGCGGGATCTGCGCGACGGGGATGTGATCCGGCTGGATACGGGGCGGGCGTTTGACCTTCTGCGCGACAATATGCTGAGCTTTCGCGACGGGCGCGTACATGTTCTCAGCCGCGATGCGTTTCTGAGAGGGATCGGGGATGTGATCCTTGCGCGGCGGGGGATGGGGACTTCCTATCATCTTTCGGTGGTGCTGGACGATGCGGCGCAGGGGATCGATCTGGTGACACGCGGGCTGGATCTGTTCGATTCGACATGGATCCATGTGCTGCTGCAACGCCTGCTGGATCTTGAGACGCCGGAATATCACCATCACCGTCTGATCCGGGATGCGGACGGCAAGCGGCTGGCCAAGCGCGACGATGCGCGGAGTCTGAGGGCGCTGCGCGATGATGGGGTGAGTCCGGCAGAAATCCGGGCGATGGTGGGTATGTAACCCCGGCCCGGAACAAGGGGCGAAGCCCCGGCGGGCCAGCGTCGAGGGCTACTCCGCCGTCGGCGCCATGATCTCGACTTCCTCACCATCTCGTATCGCCGTATAAAAACAGCTTCGCCGGTTGGTGTGGCAGGCCGGTCCCTCCTGTTGAACCAGCACCAGCAGGCAGTCGCGGTCGCAATCGACGCGCATCTCGACGAGCTTCTGAACATGGCCGGAGGTCTCGCCCTTGATCCAGAATGACTGTCGCGAGCGTGACCAATAGGTCACCCGCCCGGTTTGCAGACTGCGCGTTACGGCCTCGGCATTCATCCATGCCATCATCAGCACATCGCCGCTTTCCGCATCCTGCGCAATGGCGGGGATCAGCCCGTTTGCGTCGAAACGCAGGGTGGTTGGGTCGAGCATTTGCTTTCCTTTCACGGTCCCGATCCCTATCTAGGCATTCAGCCACGCGGGGGAAACCATGTCCGACGCCGATATGATGCAGCTTTATTCCAAGCGGATACTCGCCCTTGCGGCGGATATCCCACATCTCGGCACGATCGAGAGCCCTCAGGGCAGCGCAAAGCGACGTTCTCCGCAATGCGGATCGACGGTGACCGCGCATCTGCGAATGGAAAACGGTCGCATCAGTGATTTCGGACAGGAGGTCAGGGCCTGCGCGTTGGGGCAGGCCTCGGCGGCGGTTCTGGGACAGAATGTGCTGGGGGCGAGCCGCGATGATATCGAACGCGGCACGCGGGAGCTGACCGCGATGCTGAAGGAAAACGGCCCGGTTCCGGCTGCGCCCTGGGACGGGCTGGAGGTGCTGATCCCGGCGCGGGACTATCCGAACCGGCATGCCTCGATCCTGCTGGCGTGGCAGGCGACGCTGGAGGCGATGGATCAGGCCGAATCCGGCTGATCCGGTTGGGGTTCCGGGCGACGCGAAGGCCGGACGCCGCCCGGTAACGCAGATCAGTGCCGCAAGGCTTATTCGCCCTGCTGGATTTGCCTTGCAATCATGATCGCCGCCATCTTGGTGCTGGCGATCAGCGAATCCACCGTGGATTCCTCACGCGAGGAATGAATGCCGGTCGACATCACACCCAACCCGTCAATGCTGGGAAGTCCGACGCTTTGCGCAATCGAGCCATCCGTGCCGCCGCCCGACACGTCGGTCTCGGTGATCGGCTCTCCGCCAAGCTGAGCTGACAGCCCCATCGCTTCGGCGATCAGCGCGTCCACCTCGTCATTCTGCTCCTTGACGGGGCGGTGCAGCACGACCCAGCTTTCGACTGCCGGAACATCGGGGTAATCGGGGTTGCTGACCACGGTGGTGGCGGCGATTTCCTCGATCCCGGCTTTCAGTTCCTCACCGGCCTCGGGCGTCAGATAGCGCATGTCGATATAGGCCTCCGCACAGCCCGGTATGGTGTTGCGCTTTTCGCCTCCGCTCATCGTGCCGGTATTCACGGTCGAGCCCTTGTCGTAATCGGTCAGCTTCTCGACCTCGATGATCTTATGCGCCATTTCCAGATTGGCCGACACGCCCTCTTCGTGATTGGCACCGGCATGAGCCTCGCGCCCGCGAACCAGCAGCCGGGCCTGACCCAAGCCTTTGCGTTCGCGTGTCATCTTGCCGGGAGGCGAGGATTCGAAAATCAACCCGACATCGTTTTCTTCGGCCAGAGCCAGGATAAGTTCCCGCGATCCGAGAGAGCCGATTTCCTCGTCGCTGTTGAAGGCCACGGTGATATTGGCGTCGTCCAGCAGGCCCTGTTCGTTGATCGCACGCAGAGCGTTCAGCATCACCACGATACCGCCCTTCATATCGCCCACGCCGGGACCTTTCAGCGTGCCGTCCTCTTCGATCACGAGTTCTTGAAACTCATCACCGGCGGGGAAAACCGTGTCCATATGACCGTTCAGAAAGATCCGGCGCGGCGAGTTGCCTTCGATCCGCCCGACCAGATTATCCGCAAACGCCATTTCGCCGCCTTTGCAGGTCAGGATTTCGACCGAATCGGCAGTGTGGATTTCGGTCGCGAAGCCCAGTTCTTCCAGATCCGCCTGAAGCACGTCGCGATAGGCGTCGATCCCTTCGATATTCTCGGTGCCTGTATTCATGCCGACATGCTGGGACAATTCGTCGATGATGGATTGCCGGTTCTGATCCACCCAGTCGATCATCGCCTGCTCGGCCTCGCTGATCGTAATCTCGGCAGGGGTGACCTCTTGCTGAGCGATGGCGGTCGCCGGGATGGCAGCGAACAGCCCAAATATCGCGGCAGAGACGACATGTGATTTTTTGTTGAATGAATGCATTTTCCCTCCTCCTTGGTAGCTTGGACCCAGGATGATCCGTCTGTCATTTGAGCGCGACGGGCAGAGGCTGTAAAGCCATGCGCTTGGACAGGGTGCCATATCGCAGCCCTATGCCAGAGGGTGCTGCCAAGTGCGAAAGCCGCGGCCCGGTCAGTTCAGGAATTCGGTGACCGCATCGGCGACAAGTGTCGGCTCCTCGGCATGAAGCCAATGCCCGCAACCCTCGATATAGCGAAGCTCGGCTTGCGGGAAATACGCATGAATCGCATCCGCAGCGGGGCCTTTTGCTGCATAATCAGAGGCTCCGCCGGCAAGGAACAGGGTGGGGCCGTCAAATGCCGCTTTGTCCAGCCCGTCGGGCCAGCCAACCAGATTGTCCATCTGATCCGAAAGAACATCGAGATTCAGTTTCCAGACCGGCGGATCGGCCTTCAGGTCGAGGCTTTGCAGCAGGAATGCCCGCACACCGGGATCGTCCACCGTCTTTGCCAGACGTTTATCCGCCTCGGAGCGCAGCTTCAGCCCGTCCAGATCCAGCCCCTGCATGGCATTCAGATACTGCATCTGATCGTGGGAATATGCGATCGGCGCGATATCCATCACCACCAGCTTTCGCACACGCTTGGGCTGAGAAAGCGCCAGTGCCATCGCGGCCTTGCCGCCCATCGAGTGCCCCACCACATCGGCCGCGCCGCCATGCGCTGCAATCACCTCGGCCAGATCGCTGGCCAGAGCCGGATAGCTGTGATCGGGATCATGCGGCGAATCGCCATGATTGCGCATATCGACCGAGATCACCTTGCGCGTCTCGCCAAGCCTGCGCGCCAGACCGCCAAGATTGCGGGCCGAGCCGAAAAGCCCATGCGCCAGAATCACGGGCACATCGCCGTTATCCTCACCGGAAATAATCGTGTTCAGCATCATAACGCCACCCTAGCGGCTCTGGATCGTGTCCGCCAGCCGCTCTATGCTGCGCTTAACGAAGAGGGACAGGATGACGCCATTAAACGTGCGAAGCTGGGCCGAGGAGGTCGCTGTGCTGATGGCCACGCGGCTTGGAGGCGTGCGCCGGGGCGAGGATGTCAGCCTTGAAACGATGATCCGTCGCCGGGGCGGCGCCTTGCCGCGCAATCTGTTGAAAAAGGCGGAAATCCTGCGCGAGGCCGAGCTGGTGACCAACGCGCCGAAGATCGCCCGCCAGACCGATTTCCGGGCAGCGGCGCAGGCGCATGCCGATCTGGTCGCCTATCTGAAACCCTTCGGGCGGGTCACGCGGGTACAGCAGAGAGCGACGAATTTCGCGGCTTCGGTGGTGTTCGGTCTGCTTGTTCTGGGTATCTTCGTGATCTGGGTTCTGGTCTGGCAGGGGTTCATCTAGCGCCGCTTTGCTTTGCCGGTGCTTTCCGCTAGAACGCCCGCTGCAAAGGAATCCGAAAATGGCCGAACCGAAGAAGCTTTTCATCAAGACCTATGGCTGTCAGATGAATGTCTATGACAGCTCGCGCATGGCCGAGGCGATGGGCGCGGATGGCTATGTCCTGACCGAAAATCAGGCCGAGGCGGATATGGTTCTGCTGAACACCTGCCATATCCGGGAAAAAGCGGCCGAGAAGCTGTATTCCGATCTGGGCCGACTGAAGCCGTTCAAGGCGGAAAAGCCGGATCTGAAAATCGCCGTGGCGGGCTGCGTAGCGCAGGCCGAGGGCGAGGAAATCGTGAACCGGATGCCTCTGGTCGATCTGGTGGTCGGGCCGCAAAGTTATCACAAGCTGCCCGCAATGGCCCGCGGCGAAGGCCCGCGCGTGCTGACCGAGTTCCCCGAGGAAGACAAGTTCGACCATCTGCCGCAAGCCCGCGCGACCCGCCGCGCGCCGACCGCGTTTCTGACAGTGCAGGAAGGCTGCGACAAGTTCTGCGCCTTCTGTGTGGTGCCCTATACGCGCGGGGCCGAAGTGTCGCGCCCGGTCGAGCGGATCATCTCCGAGGCGCGCGATCTGGTCGCGCGCGGGGTGCGCGAAATTACCCTTTTGGGGCAGAATGTGAATGGCTGGCACGGGGCAGGGGCCGATGGGCGCGAATGGCAGTTCGGGCGGCTCATTCGGGCGATTGCCGAAATCGACGGGCTGGACCGCATCCGCTATACGACCAGCCATCCCAACGACATGACCGACGACCTGATCGAGGCGCATGGGGATGAACCCAAGCTGATGCCCTATCTGCATCTGCCGGTTCAGTCCGGCAGCGACCGCGTGCTGAAGGCGATGAATCGCAAGCACACTGCAGATGCCTATCTGCGCCTGATCGACCGCATCCGCGCCGCGCGGCCGGATATCATGCTGACCTCGGATTTCATTGCCGGTTTTCCGGGCGAGACCGATCAGGATCACCGCGACACGCTGCGGCTGATTGAAGAGGTCGGCTATGGCAGTGCGTTCAGCTTTAAATATTCGCCGCGTCCGGGAACGCCTGCGGCGGGGCGCGAAGAAGTGCCTTCGGATGTCGCCGATGCGCGGTTGCAGGAATTGCAGGCTTTGCTGAGCCGCCAGCAAAAAGCCGCGCAGGAATCGATGGTGGGCCGTCGCCTTGGCGTGCTGTTCGAGAAGAAGGGCCGCGAGGCCGGGCAGATGGTCGGCAAATCGGATTACCTGCACTCGGTTTTCGTCGAGGCACCAGATGCGAAGATCGGCGAACTGGTTGAAGTCGAGATCACCCATTCCGCCCCGAATTCCTTGGCCGGGAGGCTGATATGATCCCTGTCTGGGGCTGGCTTGGCGGCGCAATCCTGCTGGAGGTGATCGGGACGACCGCGCTGCAGCAATCGGCGCAGTTTACCCGGATCGTGCCGACTTTGGTGATGGCGGTGTGTTACGGGCTGTCATTCTATGCGCTGTCTGTGGTGGTTCAGACCATGCCGATGGGGGTGGTTTATGCGATCTGGTCGGGTACTGGGATTGCGCTGATCTCTCTGATCGGCGTGGCGTTTCTGAACCAGCATCTTGACGCGGCGGGGGTGATCGGGATTGCGCTGATCGCCGCCGGGGTCGTGATCATCAACATGTTCTCCAGCGCCAACCCGCACTGAGCGGGACCCGGCGCAAGAAATACCCCGGAGCCGCGCAGATCATTCTGCCCCGGGTTTTTCCGGTGTCCGCATCTTTTCCGAGAAGATCGGAGAGCCGGTCTCATCGGCCTTGCGATCATCCGGCGCTACGGTGGCGTTGGTCGGCAGTGTCGCTTCCGGGTCGCCTGCTGGGGGTGTCACCGGGGGCGTCACGCTAGGGGGACGCGGTGCCGCAGCCGGTTGCGCAGCAGGTGCATCTGCACGCCGCTTCCCGGCAGAGACCGGACGGCGGAAGATCAGCAGGTTATGGAACAGTGTCGTGCGTCCGGTCAGGCCGCTGCGCTCTTCTGACGGCAGGGTCTCTGCCCGCAGATATTCCCATCCCTGAGCAGCCATGACATTGATCGCCTCGGTCAGCGTCACAGCATAGCGATCCGCCGGAGTTTTGCTGCCCTTGGTCTTTTCGCTTCGTGCCGGAGCCGGTACGGCGCTGTATTCGTATTCCTGCATGAGCTGTCCCTCTTTGTGTTGTCCGATTCTTAGTGCATCCGGCGCGTCCAGTTCCAGCCCTGTTACGACGGAGAATCGTGATTGGGTTTGAACTTTCCCATAAGCCAGACCCCGAGGAACAGCCCGGCTTCGGTCTGAAGCAGGCAAAGCAGAAATTGCATAAACAGGACGCCAAGAACAATCGGCAGGGTGCTGATCTGAAACAGCATCACCAGAGTTGTCAGGACTTTCCCGGTCAGATCGCCGCTATGCGCCTGCTGCGGCAGGATGATCATGAAGAAGGTCATCAGGGCGAAGATCAGCGTTTGCGATACAAAAAGAAGGCCAGCCATCAGCCAGCTATAAGGGCGGCGCATGGCCCATCCCGGATATGCTGGCAAATGACGACGCCAGACCATCCCTGCAATAATCGCTGCCAGAACCGGGACGAGTGACAGGGCAATCTCGGCAGATGCCGGGGTCGGATTGCCGCCTTTCACGATGCCGAACCACCAGATCGCCAGCATCAGCGGCAATGCGATGGCAAGAAACACTCCGGCCAGCTTCCATCTGCCCGGAGCCTGTTGCGTCATCCGCCCAGCTTCTTCGCCACCAGCTCGTTGACCGCCGCCGGGTTCGCTTTGCCGCCGGTCGCCTTCAGCACCTGACCGACGAACCAGCCTGCAAGTTTCGGGTTCTGCTTGGCCTTTTCGACCTGAGCGGGGTTTTCAGCGATGATCTTGTCCACGACAGCCTCGATCGCGCCCAGATCGGTGACCTGCTTCATGCCGCGTTTTTCGACGATCTCGGCGGGGTTGCCGCCTTCGGTCCAGACGATCTCGAACAGATCCTTGGCGATCTTGCCCGAGATATCGCCCTTGGCGATCAGGTCGATAATGCCGCCAAGCTGGCCGGCGGAGACGGGCGAAGTCTCGACGGTCAAATCCTCTTTGTTCAGCCTGCCGAAAAGCTCATTGATGACCCAGTTTGCGGCGGTTTTGCCATCGCGGCCATGCGCCACTTTCTCGAAATAATCGGCATTCTCGACCTCGGCGGTCAACACACCTGCATCGTATTCGGACAGGCCCATATCCCTGACAAAACGGGCTTTCTTGGTGTCGGGCAGTTCGGGCATGCTTGCGCCGATATCGTCCACCCAGGCCTGTTCGATTTCCAGCGGCAGCAGATCGGGGTCGGGGAAATAGCGGTAATCATGCGCTTCTTCCTTGGATCGCATCGACCGGGTTTCGCCCTTGTCCGGGTCGTAAAGCCGGGTTTCCTGCACGATGCTGCCGCCGTCTTCGATAATGGCGATCTGGCGGCGGGCTTCATATTCGATGGCCTGCTGGATGAAACGCAGCGAGTTCATGTTCTTGATCTCGCAACGCGTGCCCAGATGGCTGAAATCCTGCGTTTCCTGATAGCGTTCGTAATCGCCCGGCTTGCAGACCGAGACATTCACATCGGCGCGCAGATTGCCGTTCTGCATATTGCCGTCGCATGTGCCCAGATAACGCATGATCTGGCGCAGCTTTGACACATAGGCCGCCGCTTCCTCAGGGCCGCGAATGTCGGGTCGGCTGACGATTTCCATCAGGGCGACGCCGGTACGGTTGAAATCGACGAAGGACATGTTCGGATCCATGTCGTGGATCGACTTGCCCGCATCCTGTTCCAAGTGGATGCGCTCGATCCGCACCCGCCGCGCGATGCCCGGACCCATATCGACGATGATTTCGCCCTCTCCGACGATGGGATGGTAAAGCTGGCTGATCTGATAGCCCTGCGGCAGATCGGGGTAGAAATAATTCTTGCGGTCGAAGGCGCTGCGCAGATTGATTTCTGCCTTAAGCCCCAATCCGGTCTTCACCGCCTGCGCCACGCAGAATTCGTTAATCACCGGCAGCATTCCCGGCATGGCCGCATCGACGAAGGCCACATTGCTGTTGGGTTCCGCGCCGAATGTCGTCGACGCCCCCGAAAACAGCTTGGCGTTCGAGGAGACCTGCGCGTGAACCTCCAGCCCAATCACCAGCTCCCAATCCGAGGTGGCACCGGCGATGCGCTTGGGTTCAGGGGTGGTAAATTCGAGATGATCGAGCATGTTTCTGTCCTGTCTGCTTGTCCCGGTTTCTATGCCGAGCCGCGCTGACGGGCAATAGCGGCAGCATGAATCGGGGCGCTGCTATATTGGAATCGGTCGAATATTCTTCTGCGCTGCACGTTGATCAGGGTCGGGACGGCTTAACGCAGCTTATGACAGGGTGCTCCCGAAGCTTTTACCGAAACGATATTTGCGTCTGGTCAAGTATCGGATAACGCAAAGCAGAGAAGAATAAACGCATGATGGGACAGATGGGTTTTGGATCAAGGATCGCGGTTGCGGCGGCGCTTTGCCTGTCTCTGGCAGCTTGCGACAGCGCCTCGACAGGAAAACCGGCGGTTGAGGCGCCGAGACTGGCGGCGAACGCGCCCGAAGAAATGCAGGTCGCGGCGACCCGGCGAACACAGGCCGGTCAGCTTCCCGCAATGCACTGGGACGGTACGGATAGAAGCCGCGAATGGACACGGGCGACGCTGGCAGCACTTGATACGGAAGGGGCTGCTCTGATGTCGCGTGTGCCTTCGGATGTAATGGAGTTTTGTCCTTCTTATGCGGCCCAGACCACGGAAAACCGCCGTGCCTTCTGGGCCGGTCTTCTGTCGGCTCTGGCGCGGTATGAAAGCAGTCATAACCCTGCCGCCAAAGGGGCTGGCGGGCGATATCTCGGGCTGATGCAGATTTCCCCGGCAACCGCGCGGAATTACGGGTGCAGCGGTTCGATGCTGAACGGATCCGAGAATATGGCCTGCGCCGTTCGGATCGTCGCGCGTCAGGTGGGGCGGGATAATGCGGTCGCACGGTCCGGTCAGGGCTGGGGTGGTGTGGCGCGGGACTGGATGCCGATGCGGAGCGCATCGAAACGCAACCTCATCGCCGGATGGACCAGCCGTCAAAGCTATTGCCGCTGACGTACAGATGCCGTGGCATGGCTGTCCGGCCTGTGTGGCGGTCTCGCCTTTGCTCATAAATTCTGACCGATTTGGTTGCCTTTTTGTCCCGGCAGAGTCAGAACGCGACTGACAGGCAAGAAAGGTCGCGAATATGGCGCGTGGTGTTATCCTTCACTGCCCGGTATCCGGGAGGTTTGCATATGAGCGGTAACGCACCCGTCCAGATCTGGCCCGAGAGCTTTGCCGAGAGATATCGCGCCGAAGGCTGGTGGACCGGCGAGACCTTCCCGGCGTTTCTGCGCAGCCGCGCCGCAGATCATGGCGACCGTCTGGCTGTGACCGGGCCGCGCAGGCTGAGCTATAGGCAGCTTCTGGACGAAGCCGAGGCCAATGCGCGGCGCTTTGCCGGGGTAGGGCTGCGGCCCGGCGACCGGGTTGTGATGCAGCTTCCGAACGGTCCCGATTTCCTGCCTTTGGTTTTCGGGCTGTTCTGCGCCGGGCTTATCCCGGTCTATGCGTTGCCCGCCCATCGCGACACCGAGATCGCGCATTTCCTGCAACGCTCGGAGGCCGCGGCCTATCTGATCGAGGACCGTTTCGAGGGCTTCGATTATCGCGAACTCGCCGGGCGCGTGGCCGGGGATCTGCCCGTATTCGTGCATGGCGAGGGCGGAGATTTCACGGCTGTATCCTCTCTGCCCGATACCGGCGAATTGCCGCCCGATCCGGACCCGCAAAGCGTGGCGTTCCTGCAGATTTCCGGCGGCAGCACGGGGTTGTCGAAGCTGATCCCGCGGACGCATGACGATTATCTTTACTCGGTCCGTGAAAGTGCGCGGATCTGCGGGCTGACACCGGATGACGTGTTCATGACCGCTCTGCCTGCCGCGCATAATTTTCCGATGAGCAGTCCCGGCTTTCTGGGTGCGCTCTCGGCGGGAGCGGCAGTGCTGATGTGTCCCAATCCCGCCCCGCAAATGGCGTTCGAGCTGATTGCCGAACATGGCGTGACCATGACCGGGCTGGTTCCGCCCCTGGCGCTGAACTGGTTGCAGGCGGCGCGGGTGATGAAGCCTGACCTGTCCTCTTTGCGGGTGATGCAGGTGGGCGGTGCCAAGCTGATCCCGGAGGTCGCTGCGCGGATCGGCCCCGAGCTGGGGTGTCAGTTGCAGCAGGTCTTCGGCATGGCGGAAGGGCTGGTGAATTATACACGGCTCGACGATCCCGAGGATATCGTCATCGAAAGCCAGGGCCGCCCGATCAGCCCCGGCGATGAGGTGCTGGTGCTGGACGATGACGGCAATCCGGTGGCGGAGGGCCAGCCGGGCAACCTGCTGACGCGCGGGCCCTATACGATCCGCGCCTATCACAATGAACCTGCCGCGAATGCCCGCAGCTTCACTGAGGACGGGTTTTACCGGACCGGCGATATCGTGAAGCGTCTGCCCTCGGGGCATCTGGTGGTGCAGGGCAGGGCGGGCGATCATATCAACCGCGCCGGAGAGAAGATCTCTGCCGAGGAAATCGAGGATCACCTTCTGGCGCATCCCGGTATTTTCGATGCGGCGGTTGTCTCGGTCCCTGACGATCATCTGGGCGAGCGAAGCTGTGCCTTTATCATCCCCGAGGGGGAAAAGCCGCGCGTCGCCGATATCCGCGCCTTCATGCGCGGCCGGGGCATTGCAGCGTTCAAGATCCCCGATCAGATCGTGTTCACGGAAAATTTCGAAACCACGGCTGTCGGCAAGATCAGCCGCAAGGCGCTGCGGGCCGCGCTGCGCGATCAGTTGCTGAAAGAGGAAAGCGCATGACCAGAGACAAGATGCGGGCCGATCTGGCGAAGCTGCTGCATGTCGAGCCGTCGGAGATCGGCGATGATGACAATCTGATGGATCTCGGGCTTGATTCGATGCGCGTCATGGATCTTCTGCTGCGGTGGGAGTCAGAGGGGCTCAAGACCGATTTCAGCCGCTTTTTCGAGGCGACGACCCTGCAGGAATGGTGGCAGGCCGCCAATGGACAGCCTGCCTGAGATGTGGTTTCCGCTGACCGAGGCGCAGGAAGGCCTGTGGTATGCGCAGGTCTCGCACCCTGACAGCCCGATCCTGAATACCGGACAGTATCTAGAACTGCGCGGCGATCTTGATCTGCCCGCCTTCCGCCGTGCCGTCGAGAGGGCGATTGCCGAGACAGAGGCGCTGCGTCTGATCTTCCGCGACGGGAAGGAGGGGCCGGAACAAAGCCTCGATGCGCCTCCGGTCATGGAAGAAGCGGATCTGACGCTGCATGACCATCCCGAAGCCGAGGCGCTTGCCCGGATGCAGGCCGATAGCGATCAGGCGGTGGATCTGAGGCAGGGGCCGGTGGCGGCGTTTTCGCTGTTCCGCATCGGTGAGGATCGCTGGTTCTGGTATCAGCGCGTCCATCATCTGGCGATTGACGGCTATGGTTTCGTGCTGCTGACCAATCAGGTGGCAGCCTATTATTCGGCATTTCTGGGCGATGCAGAGCCTCCGGCACCGCTTGCGCCGCTCAGCCGTGTTCTGGATGAAGATGCCGCGTGGCGGGTCGATCCGCGCCGCGATGCGCAACGTGTATGGTGGCAGGAGCGCCTTGCCGATCCGCCCGAAATCACCGGCCCCGCCCCGGGTCGGGCGGTCAGCGGGCATCGCTTCATCCGCCATGCGCAACCCATGCCGCATGATCTGAGCCGTGGTCTGCGCGAACTGGCCGATGAGGCCCGCGTCAGTTGGGCGGACGCGCTGACGGCACTTTGCGGCGCGTGGCTGCGGCGGTGGTCCGGGCCGGACACGGTGATCGGCGTTCCGGCAATGAACCGCATGGGGTCCCGGGCGGCGCGTGTGCCTGCAATGGTGATGAATGTGCTGCCTTTGCGGCTGGATCAGCCCGAAAATGGCTCGGTCAGCGAATATCTGGCGGCGGTCGGCGCGGCGCTGCGCGATGCCCGCCGCAATGGCCGCTATCGCAGCGAGTATCTGCGCCGCGATCTGAGGCTGATCGGAGGGGCGCGGCGACTTTATGGTCCTCTGGTCAATGTCCAGCCTTTCGATGTGGCGCCGAAAATGACCGGGCTCGATGTCGATCTGCATATTCTCGGCGCCGGGGCGGTGGATGATCTGACGCTGACCTTCCGGGGCAATGCCGCGCCGGATCTTTGGTTCGAGATCGACGCCAATCCCGATCTGTACGACCTGCCGGGGATTCGCGCCCATGCTGCGCGTCTGCTGGATTTCCTGCGCGGCGCGATTGCGTCCCGCGACCTGATGCGCGTGGCAACCGCCGGTGAGGATGATAAATCTCTTGCCGCACGGGTCAATAATACGGCGCGTGATCTGCCGAACACCACGCTTGCCGCGCTGATCGACGCGCAGATGACCGCGACACCCCAGGCTGATGCGGTCGTGGACGGGGCCGGGACGCTCAGCTATGCCGATCTTGACCGGCGCTCCGCTGCACTTGCTGCATATCTGGTAAAGCAGGGCGCGAAGGGGCGCGTCGTTGCCGTCATGCTGGACCGCTCGACCGATCTGGTCGTGGGGCTGCTGGCATGTCTGCGGGCCGGGGCGGCGTATCTACCGCTCGATCCCGAGCATCCCCGTGCCCGCATCGACGATATTCTGGAACAGGCCGATCCGGTTGCGATCCTGACCGACCGCGATCTGCCCTGTGCTTTCCATCCGGGCCACTGGCCGCAGGCGGGGGCCGCACCAGAGGGACCTGCTCCGGGCGATGCGGCCTATGTGATTTTCACCTCTGGCTCGACCGGCAAGCCCAAAGGCGTGGTGATCGAACACCGCGCCATCGTCAACCGTCTGATCTGGATGCGCGAGCATTACGGCATCACTGCCCGCGACCGCATTCTGCAGAAAACCCCGGCCACGTTCGATGTATCGGTATGGGAGTTCTTTCTGCCGCTGATATCCGGCGCGACACTGGTCATGGCCCCGCCCGAAGCGCATCGCGATCCCGCTGCCATCGCCGCACTGATCCGCGAGCACCGGATTACGGCTGTGCATTTTGTGCCCTCGATGCTGTCGGTCTTTCTGCAATCTCCGGCCAGTGAGGGGCTGACCATCCCGCGCGTTTTCTGTTCGGGCGAGGCTCTGCCTGCCGATCTGGCGCGGCGCTTTCATGCAAGGATCGGCGGTGCGCTGCATAATCTCTATGGCCCGACCGAGGCCGCCGTGGATGTCAGCTTTTTCCAGCCCGATGCCGGTGTCAGCGATCCCCTGCCGATAGGCTGGCCGGTCTGGAATACCGGGCTGCATGTGCTGGATAATCTCATGCGTCCGGTGCCTCCGGGGCTGGCGGGTCAGCTTTACCTGTCGGGTGTGCAACTGGCGCGGGGATATCTGGGGCGGCCCGATCTGACGGCGGAACGGTTCGTGATGCATGACGGCACAAGGCTTTACGCAACCGGCGATCTGGCGATGCGGCGGGAAGACGGCGCGGTGATCTTCCTTGGCCGGATGGATCATCAGGTCAAGCTGCGCGGCCTGCGGATCGAGCTTGGAGAGATCGAAACCGCCTTGCGCGAGCAACCGGGCGTCGAGGGTGCCGCGGTGATGCTGCATGATGACCGGATCGTCGCATGGGTCGCAGGCAGTGCCGCGACAGAGGGGCTTGAGGCCGCCTTAACCGCGAGGCTGCCATCCTATATGCTGCCCTCCGCCTGGGTCAGGCTGGACGCTCTGCCGGTCACCGCGAATGGCAAGCTGGACCGCAAGGCGCTTCCCGCGCCGGCATTCACCGATACAAGCGATGCGCCTGCCACGGCTGACGAGGCCCGGCTTGCGGCCCTGTTTGCCGAGATTCTGGGCCTGAAGACATCTCCCGGACGAGGGGCGGATTTCTTTGCGCTTGGCGGGGATTCGCTGTCTGCGGTGCGGCTGATCCTGCGCATTGAGGAAGAATTCGGCCACGATCCCGGTCTTGGCGCGGTGCTGGAAAATCCGGTTCTGGCGGATCTGGCGCGGGTGCTGAATACGCGCGGACAAGGGCCTGACTATGGAATTTCTCCGTTGATCCGGCTTTCAGAGGGGGCGGGAAATACGCTGTTCGTGATCCACCCGGCAGGGGGATTGTCATGGAATTATCGGCATCTGGCGCGGGAACTTGATCCAAGACGTCCAGTGCGGGGGATGCAGTCTCCCGGGCTGACCATGCCGCTTTCGCCTGACAGCCTGCTGTCAGTGGCGGAAGATTATGCGGCGCGGATCGCCTTCAGCCAGCCCGAGGGCGTGATCCATCTGGCGGGGTGGTCTATTGGCGGCATCATTGCGCAGGAAGTGGCTGTCAGCCTTGCCGAAAAGGGACGCCGGACCGGGATCGTCGCGCTGCTTGACGCCTATCCGGCGGATGTCTGGCGGGAAGAGCCGGACCCGGACGATGCGGCGGCGCTGCGGGCCTTGCTGGCGATCGCGGGTTTTGACCCGGATGCATATCAAAATCTGGACAGCGCCGGGGCCGTGACGGAGTTCCTGCGCCAAAGCGGCTCGGCGCTTGGATCATTGCCCGGGCCGGTTCTGGACGGTGTGGTGCGGGTCGTGTCGGGCAATAACCGGCTTCTGCGGGCGCATCACCACCGGCGCTATGACGGAGAGCTGATCCATCTCCGGGCGGGCCGGGATCACAGGGACCGCCCGGATCTGATCGCGGATCGCTGGCAAGCCTATGCGCGGAATATCGTCCCGCATGAACTGCCCTTCCTGCATTCGGAACTGACCGGACCAGAGGCAAGCCGGATGATTGCCCCGATCCTCTCAGATGCAATGAGCGCGGCGGAGCGATAGGGAACAGGTTTTCGCGTTAAGCGACGCATGTTCCGGTAAACGAGGACCTGCCAGATGCTGAAGCGACTGGCAGGCACGGCGATGAGATATCGGCCCTGAACCGAAGCATGTCACCGGCGGCTGCGCCCTGAGAAGGGCCTCCGCCGAGACCGTTACCGCAATGAGGCCAGAATGTGCGCCCAGCTTCTCGCCCCTTTCGAGAAGCTTTCGACATTGTATTTCTCATTCGGTGAGTGGATGCGGTCATCGTCGCGACCGAAACCGATCAGCATCGAATCCATCCCCAGAATGCGCTTGAAATCCCCTGCAATCGGGATCGAGCCGCCCATGCCGATAAACACCGCCTCACGCCCCCATTCCTCGGTCAGCGCGGTTTTGGCCGACTCGAAAGCCGGATCCGATGTGTCCATGACCGAGGCCGGAGAGCCGCCATGTTCGTGGAACTCGACCGAGCAATCCTCAGGAAGATGGGCGCGGATATGGGCGCGGAAGGCGTCGCGGATCCGGGCCGGGTCCTGCGTGCCGGTCAGGCGGAAGCTGATCTTGGCGCGGGCCTCTGCGGGAAGGACGGTTTTGAAACCGTCTCCGGTATAGCCCCCGGTTATACCGTTGATTTCCGCCGTGGGCTGATTCCAGACCATTTCCAGCGGCAGGCGGCCTTTTTCTCCGACAGGATGCTTCAGCCCGACGCGGGACAGGAACTCTTGGGCGTCGAAATCAAGCGCCTCCCAGTCCCGGCGCAGCGCGTCAGACAGATCTTCGACGCCGTCATAGAACCCGTCCAGTGTCACGCGGCCGTTCTCATCCTTCAGAGCCGCAAGCGCGTTGCACAGGATCTGAAGCGGATTCGCAGCCAGCCCGCCGAAACTGCCCGAATGCAGATCGCGATCGGCGGCCCGGATGATCACCTCTTCCCCAACAAGCCCGCGTAGCTGGGTGGCAATGGCGGGTCTGCCATCCGATGACAGCCCGGTATCGCAGATCAGCGCCAGAGACTGCGCCAATTCGTCGCGGTTCGCCTTCAGGAAGGGGACCAGAGAGGGCGATCCAGATTCCTCTTCGCCTTCGAACAGCAGGACCAGCCCCGGAGGCAGATCGCCGTTCACCGCTTTCCATGCCCGGCAGGCCTCGATGAAGGTCATCAACTGTCCCTTATCGTCGGACGCACCACGCCCGCGAATGACCTGACCGTCATCGCTATCCTCGATTGCAGGCTCGAAGGGCGGGGTTGTCCATAATTCCAGCGGATCTACCGGCTGCACATCGTAATGACCGTAGAAAAGCAAGGGTCTGGTATCGCCGGGCGCGGTCTTGGCCACAACCATCGGATGCCCGGTCGTGTCCCGGATCTCGGCACTGAAACCAAGCCCGGTCAGCTCATCCCGAAGCCAGCTTGCAGCGTCCCTGACATCGCCGTCATGAGCCGGGTCGGTCGAGATTGACGGGATGCGCAGAAACTCCATGAGGCGGTCCAGAGCCTGCGGCAAATCGGCGTCGAGGCGGTCCAGTATATCATCGAGATTATGGTCGGCCATGATGTTCCTGACTGTTTTTCTCGGGTTGCGCTTTGGTTAACAAGAGGGATTTTCAAGAAAATTTGCCCTGTAACTCGCGGCGTTTGACCCTTATCAATGTGGCGTCCGTTCGATTTGACATGATCGCACCCAGCAAGCAAGGCAAGGGACCCCGCGATGGATTACTCAGCTGCACTCGACCGCGCCATCGGCAGGTTGCAT
Organism: Paracoccus aerodenitrificans; assembly: GCF_027913215.1. Lineage (GTDB taxonomy): Bacteria > Pseudomonadota > Alphaproteobacteria > Rhodobacterales > Rhodobacteraceae > Paracoccus > Paracoccus aerodenitrificans. The sequence continues at coordinate 1,929,505 of NZ_CP115784.1, read as the reverse complement.
GAAGAAGGCCGTTACCGCACGTTCATTGATATTGAGCGTCGCAAAGGCGACTTTCCGAATGCCGTATGGAAGCGGCCCGACGGGTCCGAACAGGACATTACCGTCTGGTGCGGCAATGATTATCTGGGAATGGGCCAGCACTTGGTTGTGCTGGACGCGATGCATGAGGCGCTTGATGCCACCGGTGCGGGGTCCGGCGGAACGCGCAATATCTCGGGCACCACGGTGTATCACAAGCAGTTGGAAGCCGAACTTGCCGATCTGCACGGCAAGGAAGCGTCGCTGGTGTTTTCCAGCGCATATATCGCCAATGATGCCACGCTTTCGACCCTGCGGAAGCTTTTTCCCGGCCTGATCATCTATTCGGATGAGCTGAATCACGCCTCGATGATCGAGGGTATCAAGCGATTCGACGGCGCAAAACGGATCTTCCGGCATAATGATGTCGCCCATCTGCGCGAGTTGCTGGAGGCTGACGATCCGCAGGCCCCAAAGCTGATCGCTTTCGAATCGATCTATTCGATGGACGGCGATTTCGGCCCGATCGAGGCGATCTGCGATCTGGCGGATGAATTCAGTGCGCTGACCTATCTCGATGAGGTCCATGCGGTCGGCATGTACGGTCCGCGGGGCGGCGGCGTGGCCGAGCGCGACGGGCTGACCGACCGGATCGATATTTTCAACGGCACGCTTGGCAAGGCATTCGGCGTGTTTGGCGGCTATATCGCGGCGTCGGCGAAAATGGTCGATGCAATCCGCTCTTACGCGCCGGGATTCATCTTCACAACGTCTCTGCCGCCCGCTGTCGCGGCAGGTGCTGCGGCCTCGATTTCGTTTCTGAAAACTCCGGTCGGGCAGGAATTGCGTGATAAGCAACAGCTTCATGCAAGCATTCTGAAGATGCGGCTGAGAGGGCTTGGCATGCCGATCATCGACCACGGCAGCCATATCGTCCCGGTGCATGTCGGAAACCCGATTCACTGCAAGATGCTGTCCGATATGCTTCTCAACGATTTCGGGGTCTATGTTCAGCCGATCAACTTCCCCACCGTTCCGCGCGGCACTGAACGCCTGCGTTTTACCCCTTCGCCGGTCCACTCCGCCGATCAGATCGACGGGCTGGTGCGTGCGATGGATGCGCTCTGGTCACAATGTGAACTGAATCGCTCGGTAGCGGTGGCGTAACTGCGCAAGCCGGGGTGAACCCCTCTCGCCACTGTGATAAGCTTGTCTTAACTAATTCATGCAAAGCTGCGATTCGCGCGGCTTGCGACGGGCAGGAAATGTAGGACAGGCGTAATGATGGGGCTGAAGGCAAAGGCGGCGCCACAGCGGGAAGAATCTGATCCGCAGGGCGGCGGCTTTGACGATTTTGAGATGCGTCTCGGCGATATCATGCGGGGCGAGCGGGCGACGTTGGGGAAGTCCCTGCTGGATGTGCAGCGAGAGTTGCGAATCCGTGCAAGCTATATCTCCGCCATAGAAAACTGCGATAGTTCTGCTTTCGATGCGCCCAGCTTCGTATCGGGCTATGTCCGGTCTTATGCGCGTTATCTCAAGATGGACCCGGATTGGGTATTTGCGCGGTTCTGCGCCGAATCGGGGTTTGAGCCGACGCATGGCATGTCGCCCGTCGCCTCGGGTCCGAAACCGCAGCGCCGTCCCTCTGCCCCGGCAGAGGCTCTGGCAAATCCGCGTGCCCTGTTCATTCCGCAACCCGAATCGTTCTGGTCCTCGGTCGAGCCAAGGGCGATTGGTTCGGTCTTCGTACTGGTCGCGCTTGTGGCCGGTCTGGGTTACGGCGGGTGGTCGGTGCTTCAGGAATTGCAGAAGGTCAATCTGACCCCCGGCGATCAGCCGCCCGGCGTGACGGCGACGCTCGATCCCGTCGAATCGGCAGCGCAACCTGCTGTGGAAGAGGTTGACGACCTTGCCGTGAACCTGCCGCAGCCCGAGGGTCTGGACCGCATCTATCGCCCGCAGGTTCTTGAAATTCCCGTGCTGACAGCCCGTGACGGTCCGATTGCTGCCATCGACCCCGAGCTTTCCGCCCCGTCAGAGCCGGTGGAAGCCATGCCTGTACAACAGGCCGCTGCCGCGATTGAACCCCGGACGGACGCCTCGCCGCGTCAGATGGCAAGCGCGATGGATTACGGCCCGCAACTTCCTGCGGAACAGATGGCCGTTCGGACTGTCGCCCCCGACGCGCCAGAACTGGAGCTTCTTGCGGTCCGTCCCGCCTGGGTGCGCGTCACCTCGGCTGATGGAACGGTGCTGCTTGAAAAGACGATGGATGCGGGCGAGCGTTTCGCCATGCCCAAGCTGGAAGCCCCGCCGGTGCTGCGGGCGGGGAATTCGGGCGCTGTCTATTTCTCGGTCAACGGGAGGACCTATGGTCCGGCAGCGCCGGGAGCACAGGTCGTGAAAAACCTCGAACTCTCGCCGGCCAATCTGACTGCGAGTTATGCGTTTGCCGATCTGAGCAAGGATGAGGATCTGCGCAACCTGATCGCCGTCGCCTCTGCCGATCCCGCGCTGATAACGGGCGAAACCGGCAGCGAAAGGCCTGTGCCTCTTGGTCAGGAGTGACGCCGGACACGGCTGATCACCATGTCCGGGCTCAGAGGTGAAGCTTGACAGGTTTCCACCGCCGCGCCGTCAGATTGCCGTCGAATGCCCCTTTTCAGAGATGTCATAGGCATCCAGCATCCGCGCAATCATGCGGGTGAGGGGGCGGCAATCCTCGGGAATGAACAGGCTTCCATCCTGCTCAAGCGTGACCATCTGGCCGAACCGGGCGAGAATGGGACGAAACAAATCTGCAAGCGCCGCATCGTTCAGACCGAAACGCTGCTTCATTTCGCCCGAACCGATACGGAAATCGCACATCAGCGCCTCGATCATCCGCGCCCGCCAGAGATCCTCATCGCTGAAAACATGCCCGCGTGTAATCGACAGCCTGCCTTCTGCAATCGCCTTGGCATGGGCGCCGGTTGCGGGGGCGTTCTGTGCGAAACCCTGCCGATAGCGTGAGATCGAGGACGCCCCCAACCCGATCAGCGTCTCAGACTGATCGTCCGTATAGCCCTGAAAATTGCGCCGCAGCCTTCCGGCCCTTTGCGCCGTCGCCAGCCCGTCACCGGGCCGGGCAAAATGGTCGATGCCGATTTCGGCATAGCCATCCGCAAGAAACAGCTCACGGGCCGTATTGAACAGCGCGAGCCTTTCCTGAGGAGAGGGCAGGGCCTCGGACGGGATCATTACCTGACGTTTCGCCATCCACGGCACATGCGCATAGCCGTAAAGCGCCACCCGGTCGGGCGACAAGGCCAGCAATTTCTGAACCGATTCCGAGATACGGATATTATCCTGATAGGGCAGGCCGAACAGAATATCGGCATTGACGCTTTCCACCCCGCGATCACGGATCATCTGCACCGCCTGCGCGGTCAGATCGAAGCTTTGCAGGCGGCCGATGGTTTCCTGAATCTGGGGATCGAAATCCTGAACGCCGATACTGGCACGGGTCAGCCCCGCCTCGGCCAGAGCATCCATCCGCGCATCGTCGATCTCATTCGGGTCGATCTCGACCGAGAATTCCGCGCCCTCCGCAAGCGGGAAAGCCTCGAACACCGCCGCCGCGATGCGCCGGATCATGTCGGGCGGCATAAGGGTCGGTGTGCCGCCGCCCCAATGCAGCCGCGACAATTTTATCCCCGGCGCAAGACGGGAGGTCAGAAGTTTCAGCTCGGCCAGAAGCGTTTCGGCATAGGCCCGGACCGGCGCGTCGGATTGCGTGCCCTGTGTCCGGCAGGCGCAGAACCAGCACAGCCGACGGCAGAACGGCACATGCATGTAAAGCGAGATCGTCGCATTTTCAGGGATGGCCACCTGCCACGCTGCGACCTGGTCTGCGTCAATCTCGGGCCGGAACTGAGTGGCCGGAGGATAAGATGTATAGCGCGGCGCACGTGCGTCAAATAGCCCCAAGCGCGAGAATTGAGATTCCTGTTCCATAGCGATAGAAATAAATGGCGAACAGGATTTAGCATTGATGCATGTCAAACTAGCTACAGCCGCAATTGCAGCTCCGCCAGATCATACGAGCTGCGATGAATGCCCGATCAGGGATCGTGCCGTCTGCGCTCATTGCGAGGCAGAGGACCTGAAGCGTCTTGAGGCTGCGAAATATCACCGGACCGTGGAAGCCGGTCAGGTGATCCTGTGGGCGGGCGACAGGATGGATTTCGTGGCCTCGATGATCGAGGGCGTGGCCAGCCTGACCCGGACGCTGGAAGACGGCCGCACCCAGATGGTCGGCCTGTTGCTGCCAAGCGATTTTCTAGGCCGCCCGGGACGCGCAACCGCAGCCTATACCGTCACCGCCGTCAGCGATGTCCGCCTGTGTTGCTTCCGCCGCAGACCCTTCGAGGAGATGATGCTGGCCAATCCCCGCATCCCCTCGCGTCTGCTGGAAATGATGCTGGACGAACTTGATGCGGCGCGTGAATGGATGCTGCTTCTGGGCCGAAAATCCGCACGGGAAAAGATCGCCTCTTTGCTGATCATCCTCGCCCGGCGCGAGGCGGCGTTGCAGCGCAGGCGGCCCTCGGGACAGATCCGCCTGTCTCTGCCGCTGACGCGCGAGGCGATGGCGGATTATCTGGGGCTGACGCTGGAAACGGTCAGCCGTCAGGTCTCGGCGCTGAAACGTGAAGGGGTGATCGAACTTGACGGCAAGCGCGGCGTGGTGGTCCCGGATTTTGAGCGCCTGCTCAGCGAAAGCGGCGACGATTCCGACGATGCCGACGGCGCACCGATAAGCTGATCACTGCCAGCGGGCCAGATTGGCACGGATCGCCGCCACCCGTTTTTCGGTATGCGGATGCGATAGCAACCACGCAGGCGATGCCGAGCGCCGACCGCCGGAAAGACGATCCAGCTTTTCGAACAGAGAGATCTGCGGAGCAGCCCCGATCCCCGATTTTATCAGCAATGCGGTGGCGAAACGGTCGGCTTCGAATTCGTCCTGCTGAGACAGACGTGCCGCGATCGCCGCCGTCGCCAGATTGATCAGCCACGGTCCGATAAACGGCACGAAGCGGCCAATAGTCCCGATCAGAAGCGTACGGATCACGTTCTGGCCCGCGAAGTCGATCATCCGGCGTCGCGAATGACCATGCGCGACGTGACCCAGCTCATGAGCGACGACGCCAGCTATTTCTTCCGGAGAGACCTCTCCGCGATCCATCTTTTCGATGAAGCCGCGCGTCACGAAGATCCGCCCATCCGGCGCGGCAAGCCCGTTCATCATCGGGACCTCGTAAATCCAGGCCTGAATGCGCGGAAGCTCCATCGCTGCACCCAAACGGTCCAGAAGAGGAGTCAGCCGGGGGTGCTTCATCGGGCTCGACCGCTCAGCCAATTCCCGTTTCATGCGCCATGCCGAAAAGAACCACATCGCGGCGAAATAGGCGAGAACCAGAAGGAGGGGCGTCAGCTTCAGCATATCTCAGATGTGGGCCGGTTTTACCCTTCGATCAAGACACTGTTTCGGGCCTTTGGGGTTTCGCCAGCGCCGGATTCGGGTATTTACATGAAGAAGAAGCGCGGGGATTTCTTCTTCATGTAAATACCCTTCTGCGGTGGGTCGGTTGATGCTCAGCCAAGGATGCGCATCGCTTGGGACAACCCGTCAAGCGTCAGCGGGACCATCCGGTTTTCGAAGATCTCTTCGACCATGCGGATGGACTGGGTGTATCGCCAGTTCTGCTGTGGAACCGGGTTCAGCCAGATATGATCCGGCCAGGTTTCACAGGCGCGGCGCAGCCAGACTTCTCCGGCTTCGGCATTCCAGTGTTCATTTGCCCCGCCCGGCATTGCGATCTCATAGGGAGACATCGAGGCGTCGCCGACGAAAATGCATTTATAGTCGCGCCCGTAGCGATGAAGGATGTCCCAGCTTGGCGTGGTCTCGGTCCAGCGTCTGCGCGAATCCTTCCAGACCGCTTCGTAAAGGCAGTTATGGAAGAAGAAATGCTCCATATGCTTGAACTCGGCCCGCGCGGCGCTGAAGAGCTCGTCTACCACGCGGATATGATCATCCATCGAGCCGCCGACATCCAGAAACAGCAGCACCTTCACCGCATTGCGCCGCTCGGGCCGGGTTTTCACGTCGATATAGCCGTGATCGGCAGTGGCGCGGATCGTGGCGGGCAGGTCAAGCTCATCGGCAGCGCCGTGCCGCGCCCATTGCCGCAGGCGTTTCAGCGCCACCTTGATATTGCGGGTGCCCAGTTCGACAGTGTCGTCGAAATCCCGGAATTCGCGCTTGTCCCAGATTTTCACGGCCCGGCGATGACGCGATTCGTGCTGGCCGATCCGCACACCTTCGGGATTATAGCCGTAAGCGCCGAAGGGCGATGTCCCCGCCGTGCCGATCCATTTATTGCCGCCCTGATGGCGGCCCTGCTGCTCGGCAAGGCGTTCTCGCAGTTTCTCCATCAGCTTCTCGAAACTGCCCGTGGCCTCAATTTCGGCTTTCTCGGCATCGGTCAGCAGCTTCTCGGCCATTTTCTCCAGCCATTCGCGTGGCAGTTCGACCTGCTGCAACAGCGCCTCGACCGGGATCTGTTCAACGCCTGAGAACGACTCGGCGAAGGCGCGGTCGAAGCGGTCGATATGGCGTTCATCCTTCACCAGACAGAGCCGCGCGAAGTAATAGAACTCATCCGGGGAATATCCCGCGACGCCCTTTGACAGCCCGCCGAGCAGGTCGAGATATTCCCGCAGGCTGACCGGAACGCCCTGTCTGCGCAGACTGTCGATGAAGGGGCGGAACATCAGATCATACGGTCGATGATGATTGTCGCAAACACTCCGGCTATTGCGAATATCAGCGCATGGGCCAGAGCCCATTGCCAGCGATCCTTCCGGTCTCCGCCGGATTTCCCGGCGCGTTGCCAGCCGAGCCACAGCCCTGCAAGTATGCAGACGATAACGATCATTGCATGTCCTCTGTTTCTGAGATGTCGCTGGAACCGGGTGCGGGGATGCTGACCGCGTTCCCGTTTTCGACCGATGGTAATGTGCCGGGGTCGTCGGGCATGTCGCTGTCATCCGGCATGGCCGGGGCTTCTGCGCCGCCTTCCGTGGTTTCTCCGGGCTGTGTTGCTTCGCCCGGAGCCGGGGCCGCCGATTGCAGGCGGTTCTGATCCCAGACGCCCGAGGCAACCTCTCCGGTGCTGTAATGCATCACGCCCTGGCCCTGACGTTTTCCGGCGACGAACTGGCCGGTATAGACATCGCCCGTCGCATAGCTCGCCTGACCTTCGCCGTCGATTTCCCCGTCCTTCCAGCCGCCCTCATAGATGAAACCGTCCGGCGTGGTCAGCTTGCCCTGACCTTCGCGCAGCCCTTCCGAGAACTCTCCCGTATAGACCGTGCCGTCGGGATAGGTGGCCTGACCGCGCCCGTCGCGCTGCCCGTCCTTCCACTCGCCGTTATAGACATAGCCATCAGGATAGGTCATGCGGCCCTGTCCCTCGATCTTTGCCTGGCTGAAGCCGCCCTCATAGATCATGCCGTTCGCGTATTCGGCCCGGCCCCGCCCCTCGATCACGCCGTTGACCCAGTCTCCGTCATAGGTGGCCCCGTCAGCATAAGTGATCCGGCCGCGCCCGTGAGGCTGGTCGTCGCTCATCTGCCCCTCATAGACCGCCCCATCCGGATAGGTGATCCGGCCCTGTCCGGCCATCCGGCCTGCATTCCATTCGCCGGTATAGACATAACCATCCGTGCCGGTGAAGGTGCCGATGCCGTGGCGCTTGTCGTTCTGGAAGCCGCCCTCATAGATATCGCCATTGGCATAGGTCGCCTTGCCCTCGCCCTCACGCTTGCCGGCCCGCATCTGCCCTTCATAGCGGTCGCCGGATTGCTGGGTCAGCGCACCCCGCCCGGACATCTGCCCGGCCTCCCACACGCCATCATACACCAGCCCGTCCTGCATGGTCAGCCTGCCGCGCCCGGCGCGTTGCCCGGCCAGCATCTGCCCTTCATAGACCGACCCGTCGGGATAGGTGATATGCCCCTGACCTTCCTTGACCCCGTTGACCCAGTCTCCGTCGTAGCGATAACCATTCGGCTGGGTCAGAATCCCCTTTCCGTGATGCATCGCATTGCGGAAGCCGCCTTCATAGCGGGCGCCATTGGCATATTCGGCGACGCCTGAGCCGGTGATCTGGCCCTCGACCCAATCCCCCTCATAGGTGCCGCCATCGGCATAGGTGATCCGGCCCTTTCCGTTCGGCTTGCCCTGCGCGAAGCTGCCCTCATAGATCGACCCGTTGGGAAATCTTGCGCGGCCCTGTCCGAGGATTTCCCCCTCGACCCAATCCCCCTCATACTCATAGCCCGAGGGCAGGCTGTATTTCCCCCGGCCATGTTGCAGACCGTTCCGGAACGTGCCTTCATAGATACCGCCATCATCATATTGCTTGGTGACGATATTTTGCCGGTCAGCGACCGAATCCCGCGCCGCGACGCCCTGCTGTGCCTCGCTGTTTCCCTGCGCGTCGCCGTTTTGCTGCGCCGTGTTGTCCTGCGCCACGGCTGGCGCCGCAAACGCCAGAATAACCGCTGCCAGAGCTGCTTTCATGCCCGCCTCCGTTCTTTGCCCCTCGTTTAGCCCATGCGGAACCGCAGCGCAAAGCCTGCCGTTCCCCTTCGCCGTCGGCTGCGCTATGGCTGGCGCAAGCATATCGAGGGACCGATCATGACCGACAGCATCCGCATCACGATTGCACAGCTTAATCCGACCCTTGGCGACCTGGAGGGCAACGCGGCCAAGGCCCGTTCCGCCTGGGAAAAGGGCAGGGATGCGGGCGCGGCCATCGTCTATCTGCCCGAGATGTTCATCACCGGCTATCAGACCCAGGATCTGGTGCTGAAAAAGGGCTTCACCGATCACGCCGTCGAACAGGTCGAGGCGCTTGCCCGCCAATGCGCCGACGGTCCCGCCCTTGGCATCGGCACGCCTTGGGCGAGCGAGGGCAAGCTTTATAACGCCTATTTCATCTGCGAAAGCGGCAAGATCACCGCTCGCGTACTGAAACACGATCTGCCCCATAAACAGCTTTTCGACGAGTTGCGGCTGTTCGATTCGGGCCCGATCTCGGGGCCCTACAGCATCGGCGGCGTGCGCATCGGCTCCCCTATTTGCGAAGACAGCTGGTGGCCCACAGTTGCCGAAACGCTGGAGGAATCCGGCGCCGAAATCCTTGTTGTGCCCAATGGCTCTCCCTATCACCGGGGCAAGCTGGATCTGCGCATGGGGCATATGGTCGCGCGGGTGGTCGAGAACCGCCTGCCGCTGGTCTATCTGAACTCGGTTGGAGGGCAGGATGACCAGATCTATGACGGGGCCAGTTTCGTGCTGAATCCCGGGCCGGATGGCGGCGCGGAAAAAGCCGTGCAGCTTGCCCCCTTCGACGAAGTGATCGAACATATCGACTTAACCCGCACCGATGCAGGCTGGCGGGCAAAGCCGGGCCAGATGGCCGAACAGCCCGATGAGTGGGAACAGGATTACCGCGCCATGATGACCGGGCTGCGCGACTATTCCCGCAAGAACGGCTTCCGCAAGGTACTCCTCGGCATGTCAGGCGGTATCGATTCGGCGCTTGTCGCCACCATCGCCTGCGATGCGCTTGGCCCGGATAATGTGCGCTGCGTGATGCTGCCCTCGGAATATACCTCACAGGCCAGTCTGGACGATGCCGCCGATTGCGCGAACCGGCTCGGCGCAAGGCTGGACACGGTGAAGATCGACGGAGCCCGCGACGCGGTGGCCGACGCCCTCGCCCATCTGATGGAGGGGACCAAGCCCGACACGACCGAGGAAAACATCCAGTCCCGCCTGCGCGGCCTGATGCTGATGGCGATCTCGAACAAATTCGGCGAGATGCTGCTGACCACCGGCAATAAATCCGAGGTCGCGGTGGGCTATGCCACGATCTATGGCGACATGGCGGGCGGCTATAACCCGATCAAGGATCTGTACAAGACCCGCGTCTTCGAAACCTGCCGCTGGCGCAACGAGAACCACCGCGGCTGGATGATGGGCAAGACCGGAGAGGTCATCCCCCCGCAGATCATCACCAAACCCCCAAGCGCTGAGCTGCGCCCCGACCAGAAAGACAGCGATTCCCTGCCGCCCTATGACGTGCTGGACCAGATCCTGTTCGGTCTGGTCGAAGAGGACCTGTCCCTGAAAGACCTCGTCGCCCGCGGCTTCGATGTCGAAACGGTGAAAAAGGTCGAAAAGCTGCTCTATCAAAGCGAATGGAAACGCTATCAGGCCGCCCCGGGTCCGAGGATCTCGACCAAGGCCTTCTGGCTGGACCGGCGCTATCCGCTGGTGAATAGATGGCGGGATGAGTTGTGAGGGTGGCGGTTTCTCGGTCAGCGGCGATGGAGCGCCGGATCAGGTGATGACTTTGGTGCTCGGGTTTGCGATGTCGGTGATGCGGGACGAAGCGGTCACAGGACTCGACCGCTATCTTCATGTCCCTGCAGCGTAGCAGACTGCTTGTAGCTTATTCCCATCTGGGTCTCGAACATATGCGGCGTAGTAGTTTTCGCCGTAATGTGGTCTCGGCCCCGGTTTTCCGGCGCAGCTCCCACCTAGTCGCAGAGCAGCCTCGTGAAAGCTGTGAACAGCCTCCTTCGTCTCCGCGACAAATGCGATATGCGTCCCATTCCCCCATGTCGAAGGACGCCCATCTTCTGGCGGATAAAGGTAAATCGTCGGCATTCCGCCCTTCTCATAGGCTGGAGGCTTCCCTGGCGGCTTGGGCAAGCGCTCGAAGCCGAGAACCCCAAGAACCTCATCGTAGAAGAGACCGGCACGCTCGGTGTCATTGGTCCCGAGCGTGATGTGACTAATGATGGACATATTTACCTCTCTGGGTTCTGCGAAAAGAATAAAGCAGGAACACTTGCCCGCCAAGACCTTTCGGAGCTTTGGTTCTTCACGACAGCAAACGGCTTATTTTGTTGAAAAACTCGTGCTTGATTGAAGGGCATCTGGCTGATTCAATTCCTGCAATGGGTGGGAGGATTGGCGATGATGGGACCGCGGCAGGAGGCGCAGCCGGCGCTGTTTTACGAGTTCTCACTGGAGGATCATGTTCCTCAGGAGCATCTTCTTCGGTCCATTGATCGGTTTGTCGATCTCAGCAGCATCCGTGCGCATCTTTCGGATTTCTACAGCCACACCGGCCGGCCGTCTGTCGATCCCGAGTTGCTGATCCGGATGCTGCTGGTTGGCTATTGCTTCGGCATTCGTTCGGAGCGGCGCCTTTGCGAAGAGGTGCATCTGAATCTGGCCTATCGCTGGTTCTGCCGCCTGGATCTCAGCGACCGGGTTCCGGATCATTCGACGTTTTCGAAGAACCGGCACGGGCGGTTCCGCGACAGCGAGTTGCTGAGGCATCTGTTCGAGATGACCGTCACGCGCTGCATCGAGGAGGGGCTGGTCAGCGGCAGCGGCTGGCGGTGGATGCCAGCCTGATCGAGGCGGATGCCAATAAGCAGAACTCGACAGCGAAGGAAGATTGGGATGCAACGCTGATAGACCCCTCGGATGCGCCCCGCGCCGTGCGCGAATACCTTGACACGTTGGACAAGGCCGCATTTGGCGCCGCCAGCGAGGTCCATCCGAAATTCACCTCACATTCCGACCCGGCCAGCCAATGGACGGCGGCGCGCAAAGGTCCGGCATTCTTCAGCTATTCCGACAATTACCTGATCGACACGGATCATGGCGTGATTGTCGATGTCGAGGCGACACGATCCATCCGGCAGGCCGAGGTCGGATCAACCAAAACCATGCTGAAGAGGGTGAAAGACAAGTTCGACCTGCATCCTGAACGCCTGATCGCGGATACCGCCTACGGCACCGGACCGATGTTGGGCTGGCTGGTCGACAGGGGCATTGCCCCGCATATCCCTGTCTTCGACAAGTCCGGGCGCAATGACGGCACCTGGACCCGGGCAGACTTCGAATGGGATGCAGAGAACGATCAATACATCTGCCCGGAAGGTCACAGGCTCAAACAGTTCCGCCGCAACTATTCGGACCCGAACCGCGGCCCGACTGGCAAGGGAACCGCCAAATACCGCGCACTGAAACTGACCTGCCAGTCCTGCCCATCGAAACAGAAGTGCTGCCCGAACGCCGATGCCAGATCAATCACCCGCGAGGAACACGAAGATGCGCGCCAGATCGCCCGGGACATCGCCAAGACCCGCCAATACGAAATCTCGATGAAGCTCCGCAAGAAGGTCGAGATGCTGTTTGCTCATCTGAAACGCATCCTCGGGCTGGGGCGCCTGCGGCTAAGGGGACCTTGCGGCGCGAACGACGAATTCCTCCTTGCCGCCACCGCCCAGAACCTCCGCAAACTCGCCAAGATCTTTCCTGCACCGCAGCATCCGCGAAAAGCCTGACACCAGAAAGGCTTGCACCCGAAGGAAACGGTCCAAAAGGCCCCCGATGGCAACGCGTTTTTCCACAGAATCGGCTCAAAACCGATATCCCCTCCCGTCCAGACTGCCCGCATCGCCACGCGCAACCACCACCCGAAGGAATATCCGCCTGCTTCGACACCCAGTGTACCCTCGGTGTACGCCCGGATCAGCCGTTTTCCGGCCACTTGACCCACAGGCGCAAACCCCTCATATCCCCCTCACGCGGATGGCCGGATGACCGCGGGGCGCATGCTTCGAGGAAAGTCCGGACTCCATGAGGCAACGGTGCCGGGTAACGCCCGGCGGGGGTAACCCCAGGGAAAGCGCCACAGAGAACAGACCGCCCGTGCCAGCACGGGTAAGGGTGAAACGGTGGGGTAAGAGCCCACCGGGGGGCTGGCAACAGACCCCGCATGGCAAGCCCCACCGGGAGCAATGCCGAATAGGGACCTCGTGCCGGAAACGGCAGCGCCGCCTTGCGCCAGAAGGTCCGGGTTGGCAGCTTGACGCACGCAGTAATGCGGCGCGCAGAGGAATGGTCATCCAGAGGGGCAACCCTCGGACAGAATCCGGCTTACAGGCCATCCGCGTATTAACTGCCACCCAGTGGTGAAAACCCGTTATACCCCATGTTTTCCTGTTGACATGGCGGCCCCGCACGCTAAATAGCGGGCTTCACGAATTTCCACGGTGGCCGTCCGGTGCCGCCGCAGCAGGAGAAGCAACATGGCGAAGCCGACGACGATCAAGATCCGTCTGAACTCGACGGCCGGGACCGGGCATTTCTATGTCACCAAGAAAAATGCCCGCACCATGACCGAAAAGATGACGGTCAACAAATACGACCCGGTTGTGCGCAAGCATGTCGAATACAAGGAAGGCAAGATCAAGTAAGATCGCGCTTTCTGACGGAACTGAACGAACCGCGCCCCGGCGCGGTTTTTTCATATCCGCATGCTGCTCAGGCTGCGCCGTCGCATGGATATTTGACCCAGGATGAAATTCAGCCTGGCGGAAATATCCCCGCCGGAGGCAAGGGCGGCAATGCTCAGCGGCGACGGCGCAAGGCTGCGACGAACAGAACCGCGAATGAGATCAGCAATACCGGCAAGGGACCGGTCCGGGTCCAGAACGTCGTGCCAAGCGGGGCGGCAAGTCCTGCATCGATATGGCCCATTGCTCCGAGAGGGAGGCTGGAAGTGATGCGCCCAAGCGGATCGATTGCGGCGGTAATCCCGGTATTGGCCGCTCGCATCAGCGGCATGCCGGATTCGATTGCGCGCAGCCTTGCCTGCGCAAGATGCTGGTACGGGCCGGAGATCGTGCCGAACCATGCGTCATTCGTGACCTGCAGAAGCCACTTGGCGCCGTTTACCGACCGGAGATGTTGGGGAAAGATCGCCTCGTAACAGATCAGGGGCTGAAGCGGAGGCAGCCCCTCGGGGGTCATGACCGCCGGGCCGGGGCCGGGCGTATAGCCATAGCCCTGCTGCGCGGCGAAAGCGCCGATTCCGAGGCGGGACAGGAAGTCTCCCCAGGGGATGTATTCACCGAAGGGGACGAGGTGGAATTTGTCGTAGGTCTCGGCCAGCGTGCCCTCGCGGGTGATCTCGATCAGCGCATTATAGTAGCGCTCATCCTCGGCGCGCTGAATGCCCATCAGGACCGGAGCGCCTGCGGCCTCGCTGATGACGGGGAGAATGTCATCGGCCTGATTGAGCAGAAAGCCGACCGCCGTTTCGGGCCAGATCACCGCATCGGGCGGTGGACCTTCTGGCGGTGCCGCACTTTCTGTCAGCAGTCTTTCCCAGAAGATCTGCGCCCAGTCGGGATCCCATTTCAGCGCCTGCTCGGCATTTGGCTGAACCAGCCGGATGGTCTTGCCGGTCATTGTGATTTTTGTGTCGAGACGGAGCAGGCCTCCGGCCCAGACCACCGCGATCAGAAGCAGCGAAATGATCGAGCCGGGCAGGAAGCGGTGCCAGTCCGGGCCGTGGCTGCGCTGAAAGAGAACCGGCAAAGCGGCGGCTGCAACGGTCAGGGCCGACAGCCCGATGCCGCCGATGAAAGATGCGGCCTGAGCGGCGGGGGTGCCGATCCAGATATGGCCGAGGATCGTCCAGGGGAACCCGGTGAAAATCCAGCCGCGCAGCCAGTCCGACAGAACCAGAGCGGCAGCGAAGGCCGCGACACGCGCAAGTCGGTCATTCGTCAGGCGTCCGGCCAGCCATCCCGGTACGGCCCAGAATACGCCGCCGCCAGCGGCCATCAGGATCAGGGCGAAAGGGGCCATCCAGCCATAGATTTCTGGCTGGACCAGAAACGGTTCCACGATCCAGCTCAGGGCCAGTGCGAAATACCCGGCCCCTGCTACGCCTCCCTTCAAACATGCCGCGCGGGTGGTGGCAGCGGTCCCGATGCGCCAGAACAGAATGCTCAACGCGATGATGGTCACCGGCCAGAGGCCCCAGGGTGCCTGACCCAAAGCGCAGGCTGCGCCCAGAAGGAAGTTCAGCACGGCGCCCATCCATGATCGCCGCCGCAGGGCTTTACCAGTGGCGGAGGCGGTGTCGGCGCTCATCGCTGCGCGTCAGTCTTGCTTGCTTTCGCCGTCCGAAGGCTCGGCCGCGTTGGCATCGGGGTCTGCATCCTTATCGGCGTCTGCCTTCTTGCGGCTGCGCGAGGGTGCACGGCGTTTGGGTTTCGGCTTATCCTCGGCCTGATTTTCGGAGGAGTCGGACCCGGTTTCGCCTGCGTCGGCTTCTTTCTTGCTTGTACGGCGGGTGCGCCGGGCTGGTTTTTTCTCAGCTTCGGGCTGAGCCTCTTCTGCTATGCTGTCGCCTTCCGGTGTCTCGGCGTCTGCCTTTTTGGCAGAGCGGCGGCGTCGCTTCGGCGCGGGTTTTTCCGATGGCTCATCCGCAACCTCATTCTGAGGCTCGGCTTCGGCATGTTCTGCCGGAGGCGGATCGGTTGGAGTTGCGTCCTCGGCTGCGGCTTCCGGAACGTTGTCCTGTGTGACGTCGTCCTTGGTCGCAGGTCTGGCGCGGCGCTTGCGCGTGGGTTTCGGCGTATCGTCATCAGCAGGCGCGGCGTCGCTGTCGGATTGCTCGATTGCGGCCTCAGTCGCGGCAAGAGCCGACGCAAAGCTGTGCTTCATGAATTCGGGAATATGGTCGCCCATGCCGGTAATGGCGGGGCCGCCGTCACTGCGGCGACGGTCATTCCCGCGACCGCCCCGACGGTTATCGCTGCCGTCATGACGGTTTTCGCCACGGCTTTCATTGCGACCTGCATTGCGATCCGAATTGCGGCTTGTCTCCGCTCTGGTTTCGGCGGCAGGTTGCTGCTGCGCTTCCTGATCGCGCGGTGTCGTCCCGTTATCCTTTTCGCTGCGCCGTCCGCGGCTGCGCGACCGGCTGCCTCCTTTGGCGTCACGCGGCGGGCGCGGGGCGGATCTTGCCGCATCGGACAGGCTGAACCCTTCCGGAGGATCCACGCGCGGCAAGGCGTGTTTCACGAGGTTTTCGATCCCCGAGATATATTTTTCGTCCGCGGGTGTAGCGATGGAATAGGCCGTCCCTTCGCGCCCGGCGCGTCCGGTCCGGCCGATACGGTGGACATAATCCTCGGCGTGAGAGGGCAGGTCGAAATTGAACACATGGCTGACCGCCGGAATATCGAGACCACGCGCCGCCACATCCGAGGCCACCAGAAAGCGCAGCGAGCCGTCGCGGAATGCCTCCAGCGTGCGGGTGCGCTGCGACTGGTCCAGATCGCCGTGGATTGGAGCTGCGTCGAAACCGTGCTTTTTCAAGGATTTGGCGACAATATCTACTTCAGTCTTGCGGTTACAGAAGATGATGGCGTTTTTCAGACCCTCGCCCTCGGCTTCGATCAGCGCACGCAGAAGCTCGCGTTTCTGCTTGGCGGTCTGGTCTTTCCGGGTCGGTGTGATCTCGATCATCTTCTGGGTGATGGTTTCCGAGGTCGTGGCCTGACGCGCGACCTCGATCCGTTCGGGCGTATGCAGGAAGGTGTTGGTGATCCGCTCAATCTCGGGGGCCATCGTGGCACTGAAGAACAGCGTCTGGCGCGTGAAAGGCGTCAACTGGAAAATGCGTTCGATATCGGGGATGAAGCCCATATCCAGCATCCGGTCGGCCTCATCGACGACCATCACCTCGACCCCGGTTAGAAGCAGCTTGCCGCGCTCGAAATGGTCCAGCAAACGGCCCGGAGTCGCGATCAGCACATCGACGCCACGGTCGATCAGCTTGTCCTGTTCGCCGAAGGACACGCCGCCGATCAGCAGCGCCTTGGTCAGCCTTGTATGCTTGGCATAGATGTCGAAATTCTCGGCGACCTGCGCCGCCAGTTCCCGCGTCGGGCACAGCACGAGGCTGCGCGGCATCCGTGCCCGCGCCCGTCCACGCGACAGGCGGGTGATCATCGGCAGGGTGAAACTGGCCGTCTTGCCGGTGCCGGTCTGTGCGATGCCCAGAACGTCGCGCCCCTCAAGAGCGGGCGGAATGGCCCCGGCCTGAATCGGCGTGGGGGTTTCGTACCCGGCTTCGGCAATTGCCTTCAGGACTTTCGGGTCGAGCTTAAGATCGGAAAACTTGGTCATATGCGTCCATTTGCTGTGCGATACGGCACAGAAGAAAAAATGGGACGCAATTTCACGCCCCTCGTTCGTCCGCCGGATGCAGACGGTTTTGGCCTAGCCGAAACCCTGCCAGTCGTCAATATTTACGAAATTTCAGTCTTTCAGAGCGACTTTCGGGGAACAGAATCGCCTCTGTAAAGGTTGCCGTCCGCGTAATGAGGGAATTTCAATGGCAGCAGGTTCAGGTGGGCTCAGCCCGGTAGAAGCATTCGCCCTTGTCGGCGTTGCAGGTGTTGGGGCGCAATGGCTGGCCTGGAAGTTCCGCCTGCCGGGCATTGTGGTGATGCTGGCCGTGGGGCTTGTTCTTGGCCCGCTGACGGGGATTTTCATTCCTGAACGCGATATCGGCGATCTTGTCACGCCGATGATCTCGCTTGCCGTGGCGGTGATCCTGTTCGAAGGCGGGCTGACGCTGAATTTCAAGCAACTCGCCGATGCTGCGCCGGGTGTCCGCAGGCTGGTGATTATCGGCGCTCCGCTTGGCTGGCTGCTGTCCTCGCTGGCGCTTGCCTATATCGCCGGGCTGAGCTGGCAGTCCTCTGTCGTATTCGGCGGCGTCATGATCGTGACCGGACCGACCGTGATCGCGCCGCTTCTGCGCACGGCGCGGCTTTTCAACCGTCCCGCTCAGCTTCTGCAATGGGAAGGTATCGTCAACGATGCGGTCGGTGCCCTTGTCGCGGTGATCGCGCTTGAGGTTGTGCTGGTCAGGCAACAGGAACTGAGCGCGGCTGAAGCTGTCTGGACGGTTGTGTCGGGGATCGCCTTTGCGACGCTGATCGGATTCGGCGCGGCGGTCGCCATTATCAAGGCGTTCCGGGAATCGCTGGTGCCGGAATATATGAAAGTGCCGCTTCTGTTTGTGGTGGTGATCTTCGCATTCGCGCTGTCCGACATGGTGCTGCACGAATCCGGCCTGCTGGCGGTTACAGTGATGGGGCTGATCATCGCCAATGCCGATCTGCCGTCCTATACCGAAATTTATCGCTTCAAGGAGCAGGCGACGACGCTTCTTCTGTCGGGCGTCTTTATCCTGCTGGCAGCAAGCGTGAATCTTGAGATGCTGGAATTGCTGAACTGGCGCTCTGCGCTGTTCATTCTGGCGGTCATCCTGCTTGTGCGCCCCGCGACGGTGCTGACCTCGCTGGCGGGAACGCCTATTCCGTGGAAAGAGCGGCTTCTGGTTGCGTTCACCGGCCCGCGCGGGGTGGTGCTGCTGGCGATTTCCGGCCTTTTTGCCGAAAGGCTGGTGGCCGAAGGTGTTCAGGATGGTGCGGTGCTGCAGCCTCTGGCCTTCGTGCTGGTGCTGACCACGGTCATTCTGCACGGTTTCGGGCTGAAGCCTCTGGCCGAGAAACTGGAACTGAGCTCGGGTGAAAAGCCCGGCCTGATCATTGCGGGCGGATCGGCCTTTGCGACGGGTCTCGCGACGGCTTTGATCAAGGCGGATGTGAAGGTGCTGGTGACGGACCCGAACCGGGCCATGCTGCGCTCGGCGCGCGATGCCGGTGTGCCGACCTATTACGGGGATATCCTGTCGGAAGCCGCGGAACATGGTGTGGAATTCATCACCTATTCGACGATCCTCGTTGCGTCGGATAATGACGCCTATAACACATTGGTCGCGACTGACCTTGCGCCGGAATTCGGCCGTGACGCGATCTGGCAGATCTCACGTGCGAAAGAAGACCGCGCCCGCCATTCTCTGCCAAGCCAGCTTGGCGGGCAGGGGATCAATGGTGGCCGCACATTGGCGCAATATCTGGAGTTGCTGGCCGATGGCTGGATTTTCCGCAACACCCGCCTGACCGAGGAATATACGCTTGAGGACTGGCGCAAGGCGCGTGAGGGCGCGATTCCGCTTGTCACGATCGCCGATGGAGAGGTCCGTTTCGTCGGTCGCGACGAAAAGCTGGAAGGTGCGCCGGATATGCGGATTGTCTCGCTTATCCCGCCAGAGGTTGCCGAACAGATCCGGCGCGAATCCGACGAGGTCTCGAAAGAGCGCGAACTGGCCCGGGAAGAGGCCAAGGCCGTGCGCAAGGGGGCAGGCAGCGGCAGTCAGCATGAAGACGATACACGCGATCCGGCTGACGCCTCGGATGATGAGGTTCTGGATGAGAATGGCGAGGAACCGACGGACGATGCCGAGGTTGCCGCCGATGAAAACCGCAGCGAATCGGGTGGTTCGGATGATAGCGGGGCCTATTATGGCGGGACCGATCAGGCCGCGCAGGATGGCTCCGAGGCCACGCCGGACTCGGGCAACAAAAAGGACTGAACCGGCGGGGCGGCGCAAGCGCGGCCTATCCGGGACACGCGGATTTTATGTTCCGCAGGATAAGTTGTGTTGTTTCAGCCCGGTATCGGGGCGCATGATCTTCCCGTCGTCGAAAGGAAGAATATGCGTCATTTACTTGCAAGCGCCGCGCTGCTGGCAGCGGCTCCCGCCTTCGCCGAGCGGTTTGAGGTTTCCGCCCCGGTCCGTGCCGCAACGCTTTATCCGCAGGGGGCCAGTGTCACGCGCGAGATCGGGCTTGATCTGCCAGCGGGCTCTCATGAGTTGATCGTCACCGGCCTGCCTGCGGGCACGCAACCCGCCGGGCTGCGGATCAGCGCCGAGAATGCCGTCATCGGCGCGGTCAATCTGCAACATGACCGCGCCCTTCCCGACACCGCACCCGAGCAGGAGGCTGTCGAGGCTGCGCAGGCCGAGGTGCATCGTCTGGAATTCAGTTTGCGGCAGCGCGATGCCCGGGTCGAAGCGATCCGTGCCGAAGTGACCACCGCCCGCGATGTGATCGATTTTCTCAAAGAGCTTGCGACCTCGGACGGGGCCTCATCGGGTGATGTCAGCAGCCTGGCGGATACGGTTTCCGCGCGTATTCTGCAGGCGAGAACCGATGCGATCGACGCCGAGACACGGGCGCAGGAAGCCGAACAGGGGCGCGAGGCTGAGGCGCGGTTGCTGGAACAGGCCCGCGCGAGGCTTGCGGCATTGCGTCAGCCGCCTCAGCCCGAAGCCGCTCTGGTGATTGCGGTCGAGGGGCAGGGCGCTCCGGCGACGATCCGGATCAGCTCATCGGAAGCGCAGGCAAGCTGGTCGCCGGTCTATGATCTGCGGCTCGATACTCAGGCCGAGACGCTGACCCTTCAGCGCGGTGTGCTGGTCAGTCAGGCAACCGGAGAGGATTGGTCGGATGTCTCTCTGACCCTCTCCACCGCGCGTCCCTCGCAACGCGCAACCCCTTCCGAGATTTCGCCGTGGATCGTCAGCATCTTCGATCCCGAGCAGAGCTTCGCCGCGGACCTGCCCGGCGCGCGAATGGAGATGATGCAGGATGGCGCGGCTGTGATGGCCGAAGCCGCGCCTGCGCCTGCCGCGCGGACCGAGTTTCTTGGGGCGACGGCGGTTTATCGTTACGACAGCCCGGTAAATCTGCGCGACGGAGTGGATTCGCTGCGTCTGAATCTCGATCAGAAACAGCTTCCGTTGCTGGATCTCGTCGCCGAGGCTGTGCCGTCGAGCGACAGCACCGCCTATCTGGTCGTGGACAGTGAAAACAGCCTTGATGAGGTGATCCTGCCCGGACAGGCGACGCTTTATTCCGATGGCGCGATGGTGGGGCAGCGGCAACTGGATCTGACCGCCGCCGGGGATGAGATGAAGCTTGGTTTCGGTGCGATTGACGGGATTGTTCTGGAACGCATCATGCCGGATCGTCAGGGCGGTGACCGGGGCCTGATCCGACGTTCTTCCGCGCTGACCGAGACCGCCATTCTGTCGGCTGAAAACCTGACGAACCGGAATTACACGCTGCGGATGACCGACCAGGTGCCTGTCTCTGAGCAGGAGGATCTTAAGGTTGAATGGACCGCCTCGGTTGATCCAACCGAGGTGGCGCCGGATGGGAAACGTGGTGTTCTTGTCTGGGAAATGCCTCTGGTTTCCGGCGAAAAACAAGAGATTACGCTGGAAACCTCGATGCGGTGGCCGGAGGGGATGGTGCTGATCGAGTGATCAGCGCCCGCGCTTCTTCCAGCGGCGATGGACCCAGAACCATTGCCCGGGATTGGCGCGGATCCGCCGTTCCAGATCGTCATTCAGCGCCTGCATCATCTGTTCAGGATCGCTATGCGCGACCGGATCGCCAACCTCGACGCTGAAACTCAGCCCGTCGGGCTGGCGCACCCCGGCAATGGGTAGCAGAAGCGCATCATAGCGCAGCGCCAGCTCTGCCGGGGTCAGAACGGTGCGTGAATCCATGCCGAAAAACCGCAGCGGTGTGCCATCATGGACGAACTGGTCGAAACCGAGCGCCAGCATCCCGCCGCCGCGCAGAAATTTCAGCATTGCTGCAAAGCCCGAGCGGCCACGCGGAAAGATCGGCTCGGCAATGCTGCGCATGGCGGGGATGTAATGCGCGTTGAAGGCGGGATTGTTCATCGGACGATACAGCGCCCCGACCGGCCATCCCTGAGCGGATAAGGCAGCACGCATCGCGTCGTAATTGCCGAAATGTGCACAGGCGAGGATCACTGGGCGGTCCTGTTCGCCCGCCTCGCGCAGGGCTTGCAGCCCGGGTCCCGTCAGCGGGTCCGCCCCGGCGATGCGCGAGACGAATTCCTCGCCCGAATAGATCTCGGCCATCGACCGCCCGGCATTGTCCAGAACGCTGCGTGCGATGCGCTTGCGCTCCGATGCTGAAAGCTCCGGCATGGCCAGAGACAGGTTTTCGCGGGCGCGGGCGGTCCAGCCCGCAACAGGCCCCAACATATGTGCGAAAAACCACCCGACAAGCGGGATACGCCGGTGATAGGGCAGCATCCTTGCCAGTCCCATCACCGCGAGGAATGCAGCATTTGCGACCCGGTCGATAAAGCTGATCGGGTCGTCGTTGCTTTGTGCGTCGCTATTCAGTTTGTCCGGCAAGCTGTTTTTCCCGTGACCAGATATAGATGCCCGCGCCAACGATGATGGCCGCGCCCAGAATCGTCCAGATATCCGGCAGCACGCCCCAGAACAGTAGGCCCCAGACTCCGGCCCAGATCACACCTGTATAGCCGAATGGCGCGATGGCTCCGGCTTCTGCAATCGAGAACGCCTTGATCAGCAGCGCCTGCGAGGCGGCTCCGAAAACGCCGATCAGCCCATATGCCCATAAATGCTGCATCTGGATCGGCTGCCAGAAAAACGGCACCACGACCGAGCTTGCGATTGCGCCGACCATGACCGACCAGATCAGCGAGGTGCCAAGCGGGTCCGCGCGAACCATGCGCGTCAGCAATGCGCCTGCCGCGAAGGTGAATGCGCCGATCAGCGGCAGCAGCGCCGCCGGATGGAACACGCCCATGCCGGGGCGAATGATGATCAGCGCCCCGATCATTGCTGCAGCAATGCCCAATATCCTGCGCCAGCCGATCTTCTCGCCCAGAAACAGCGCCCCGCCCAGTGTGATCAGCACCGGGTTCATATCCATGATCGCGGTTGCCTCGGCGATGCCAATATATTTCAGCGAGGTGAAAAACAACGAGACCGAGGCAAGCTGCGTCATCGCCCTCCAGAACTGGAATATCGGGCGATGTGATCGCAGAAGGGGAAAGAACCGGGCGCGGAATACGATCAGCACGACCGCCAGATTGCCCATGAAGCGGGCCCAGACCACCTGTGCGGGGCTGTAATACTGGCCCAGATATTTGGCCGTCGCGTCCATCAGTGTGAACAGGAAAATCGCTGAGCACAGGATCAGGATGCCCCGCGTCTGATCCGATCCCGGGACATGACGCGTACCGTCCCGCTCGCGTCCGAACAGCGCAAAGGCGCGGGGCAGAGGTCGTAAAGCCATCAGGACAATGCAGCGAAATCAATCCGCTGCATTCCATTCCTTGAGGATGATGCGACCTTTGCCGCCACTTACAGCAGCGCCTTGGCCGTATCGGCCACTGCGGCGGGGGTGATGCCGAACTCTTCATAGAGCTTCGGCGCCGGTGCCGAGGCACCGAACCCGTCCATTCCGACAAAGCCCGAGGTCGCATCGCTGCCCCGTTCGCCCATCAGCAGCCAGTCCCAGCCTTGACGCACACCCGCCTCGACGGCGACGCGGACCGTGCCGCCCGGCAGCACTTTCTCGCGGTATTCGGCGTCCTGTTCGCGGAACAGCTCCATGCAGGGGACCGAGACGACACGGGTCGGGATACCGGCGGCTTCCAGCGTTTTCTGCGCTTTGACAGCGATTTCGACCTCGGATCCCGAGGCCATCAGGATCACCTTCGCCGCGGCAGAGGCCTCACGCATCACATAGGCACCTTTTGCCGACAGGTTCTCGCCGGTTTCCTGACGCAGAAGCGGCAGGTTCTGCCGTGACAGCGCCATGACAGAGGGTGCATCGGTGGTTTCAAGCGCGATTTCCCACGCCTCGGCGGTCTCGATCAGATCGCAGGGACGCAGCATCAGCGTATTCGGCGTGGCGCGGCAAATGGCCAGATGCTCGACCGGCTGGTGAGTCGGGCCATCCTCGCCGAGACCGATGGAATCGTGGGTCATCACGTAGATCGTCCCGATCCCCATCAACGCCGACAGCCGCATCGAGCCGCGGGCGTAATCGGTGAAGGTCATGAACGTCCCGCCATAGGGCCGGAAGCCGCCATGCAGGAAAATCCCGTTCATTGCGGCGGCCATGCCATGCTCGCGGATGCCGTAATGGATATAGCGCCCGGCGCGGTTCTGCACGTCGAACACGCCCAGATCCGAGGTTTTGGTGTTGTTCGAGCCGGTCAGGTCGGCCGAGCCGCCGAACATTTCGGGCAGGGCGGGGTTGATGACTTCCAGCACCATCTCGGACGCTTTGCGGGTCGCCACTTTGTGCTGCCCCTCAAGCGCCTGATCCTTCAGCGCATTGATCGCCGGAGCCAGCCTGCTGCTGACCTCGTTCGAAATGCGGCGGGCGAATTCGTCGCGCTCTTCAGCGGGCAGCGCATCGACGCGTTTCTGCCATGCTTCGCGCTCGGCAGCGCCCCTGCTGCCGATTTTGCGCCATTCCGAGAGGATTTCCTCAGGAATGACGAATTCCGGGCTGTCCCAGCCATAGGCGCGGCGGGTCGCGGCGATTTCCTCGTCGCCAAGCGGCGAGCCATGTGCGCCTGCCGTGTCCTGTTTCTTGGCCGAGCCATATCCGATGATCGTCTTGCAATCGACAAGGGTCGGGCGGCCATCGGATTGCGCGGCTTCGGTCAATGCGCGGTCGATATCATCGGTATTGTGGCCGTCGCAGGACAGGACGCGCCAGCCGGATGCCTCGAACCGTTCGCGCTGATTGGTCTTGTCGGAAAGCGAGACGCGGCCGTCGATGGTGATGTTGTTATTGTCCCACAGCACGATCAGCCGGCCCAGTTGCTGCGCTCCGGCAAGGGCGATGGCCTCCTGGCTGATCCCCTCCATCAGACAGCCATCGCCTGCGATGACCCAGGTGCGGTGATCGCAGAGCTTGTCCCCGAATTCGGCCCGCATCGCTTCTTCCGCGATGGCGAAGCCGACCGAATTGGCGATGCCCTGACCCAGAGGCCCTGTCGTCGTCTCGATCCCGTCAGCATGCCCGTATTCGGGATGACCGGCGGTGATCGCGCCCCATTGGCGGAAATTCTTGATCTGCTCGATCGTCATATCCTCATAGCCGGTCAGATAGAGCAGCGCGTAAAGCAGCATCGAGCCGTGGCCCGCGGACAGGATAAACCGGTCGCGGTCGAACCAGTTCGGTGCCGAGGCGTCGAATTTCAGATGTTTCCCGAACAGGACCGTCGCGACATCGGCCATGCCCATCGGCATGCCGGGATGCCCGGAATTGGCGGCCTGCACCGCATCCATCGCCAGGACCCGGATAGAGGTGGCGAGATTCCAGTGCTCGGGATCGGATTTGCGGCGGGCGTCGAGGTCCAGTTCCATGCGGATATCCTTTGATACGGGCTTGCGCCCCTGATAGCAGGTGCAGGCCCGGTTTCAAGTCGCGCTGCCGGGGGAGGACCCTGATTCGGCCGGCAGCGGCCTGAAATGCGGGCTTTCGCTTGACTTCCACCGCCGAATCCTTCATATACCCGCGACCGGCCAGGCTGATGCTCTTTGGCCGGTACGTTATTTTTCAACCATCACCCGGCAGGCGGGTGCGCTGTCCGAAGGCGGGGATTTGCCCCGGAACACCAGCAGATGCTGGGGGCCGCAGGATGCGGGATACGAAGGAAGACAAAGCGATGTTCGCAGTTCTCAAGACGGGCGGCAAACAATACCGCGTTCAGGCGGGTGATGTGCTGCGCGTTGAAAAACTGGCAGCCAATGCCGGTGACACCGTGCAGTTCAACGAAGTTCTGATGGTCGGCTCGACTGTTGGGTCGCCGCTGGTGGAAGGTGCCGCCGTTCAGGCCGAGGTAATCGACCAGATCAAGGCTGACAAGGTGATCACCTATGTCAAGCGCCGCCGCAAGCACAGCTCTCAGCGGACTCGTGGTCATCGCCAGCAACTGACCCTGCTGCGCGTCACCGATGTTCTGGAAAAAGGCGGTGATAAATCCGGCGTCAAGGAAGCCATCGGTGCCCGCACCGCAGGCGCGTCCTATGTCGCGGAAGAAAAGCCCGCAGCGAAAAAAGCCGCGAAGCCCGCCAAGAATGACGCCAAGAACGATGGCGCGAAGAAGGCAGATGCCGCTGCTGATGAGGCTCCGAAAACCGTCGGCACCCGCCCGTCCAACCTTCTGACCGCGGCCCGCGATGGCGGCCCGGACGATCTGAAGGAAATCTCGGGTGTTGGTCCGAAACTGGAAGAACTGCTGCACGAAAACGGCGTTTACCATTTCGACCAGATTGCCGAGTGGAAGAAGGCAGAGATCGAGTACATGGACGATCAACTGGCCTTCCACGGTCGGATTGAGCGCGACGAATGGATCAAGCAGGCCAAGGAACTGGCCAAAGGCAAGAAGGACTGAAACCATGGCACATAAAAAAGCAGGCGGTTCGTCCCGGAACGGCCGCGACTCAGCCGGTCGCCGCCTTGGCGTCAAGCTGTATGGCGGTCAAAGCGCCATCGCAGGAAACATCATTGTGCGTCAGCGCGGCACCAAGTGGTGGCCGGGCGTCAATGTCGGCATGGGCCGTGATCACACGATTTTTGCCCTTACCGATGGCGAAGTGACCTTTAAAAAGGGTCTCAAAGGTCGCACTTATATTAATGTTATGCCTGCCAACGCAGAGGCTGCAGAATAAGCCGATAAAAACCCGGCATCATACAGGGGGATCGGCACAGCCGGTCCCCCTTTTGTTTTTGGGCGGGTTCTGCCCGACGGAGGAGAATTTATGAACGCACTCGTTGAGGCCGCGACAGAACTGATCAGGGAACAGCCGGTGATTGCCAGTGAACGGCTGGTCCTGCGCCCGCTGCGGCGCTCGGATGTCGGGCTGATCACGCATTACACCTCTGATCGCCGTGTCGCCGAGGGGACACGCGCCATTCCTCATCCGCTCCCTCCGGGTGCTGCCGAAACCTTTGTTGCGCGTGCGATGGAGCCCGGGCGTTCTGAGGATGTCTGGGCCATTGACGGTTCGGCCAGAGGGTTGGGCGAGGTGTTGGGCGTGGTCTCGCTGACCAGAATGGAGGACGATCAGTCAGAGCTCGGCTTCTGGGTCGGTGCCGGTTTCTGGAATACCGGCTTCGCCAGTGAGGCCGTCGCGGCGCTGATCGAAGAAAACCCGCATGATTCGCGGACCCTGTTCGCCGAGGTGTTTCAGGATAATCCCGGCTCGGCGCGGGTGTTGACCAATAGCGGTTTCGCCTATCTCGGTGATGCCGAAAGCTGGTCGGTGGCCCGCAACGGGCGCGTACCGACATGGACCTATCTGCGCCGGATGGGTCGCTGATCCGCATTTTCCCGTTTTTTTGTCGCCGGGGCATGTGTCCCGGCCAATATGCCCGATCATTGCGGGCATATTACGGACTCCGCAGCACGGCAGCGATTGCACCCGCCCGTTGAATATGGTGACCTTCTGCGGATAGCAGAGGGTCTGGCAGGAAAGCGGCGATGGCGTCCTCTGGCAGCGCGAAGTATTGAAAGGGCCTTTCGATGAAGATGAACCGCATCGAGATCGCCGGAGGTGTCGAGATCAGCCGTATCGCCTATGGGATGTGGCGCATCGCGGACGACACGGATACCGGCCCGGCACATGTTCAGGCGAAGATCGAGGCGTGTTTGCAGCAGGGGATTACGACCCTCGATCAGGCGGATATTTACGGGAATTACACAGCGGAAGCGATTTTGGGAGAGGCGCTGAAAGCGTCTCCGGGCCTGCGTGACCGGGTCGAGATCGTCACGAAATGCGGCATTGTTGCGCCCACCGGGCGTCACTCGGGCGCGCGGGTGAAACATTACGATACCTCGGCTGCGCATATTGCCGCCGCCGCAGAGGCAAGCCTGCGCGATCTGAAAACCGACCGGATCGACCTGTTGCTGATCCACCGGCCCGATCCGATGATGGATCCGATGGAAACCGGCAGGGGGCTTGACGATCTTGTCGATGCGGGCAAGGTCCGTGCCGTCGGTGTGTCGAATTTCCGCCCCTATGACGTCGAATTGCTGCAATCGGCGATGGCTCATCCGCTTTGCACCAACCAGATCGAACTGTCCCTTGCCGCGACCGAGCCGTTCACCAATGGCGATATGGCCTTTATTCAGCGCGAGGGAATCCTGCCGATGGCATGGTCGCCGCTTGCCGGCGGTGCTCTGTTTGCCGGCGTGCGTCCGGCACTGATCGAGGCGCTGAGGGATATGGCCGAGGCGAAGGAATGCGATCTGGCGGCGCTGGCGATTGCCTGGCTGCTTGCGCATCCGGCCGAGATCGTGCCGGTTATGGGGACGAATACGCTGTCGCGGATTGCGTCCCTGTCCGACGCGCTGACGGTCGAACTCAGCCGTGAGGACTGGTTCATCCTGTATACGGCGGCGATCGGTCATGAGGTCGCATGACGGAATTCACCCCCGATCATCATCACGCCCGGGAGTTCCGGGACGCATTGGGCAATTTCGCAACCGGCGTGACCGTGGTGACGATCAGCGCAGAAGATGGGCCTCAGGGCGTCACGGCGAATAGTTTTGCATCTTTGTCGCTTGCGCCGCCTCTGGTGCTGTGGTCACCGGGGAAGTTCTCGCGTCGGCATGATATATTCGCCCGCGCCCCGCATTTCAGCATTCACGTTCTGGGGGCCGATCAGAAATATCTGGCGGATCGGTTTACCCGCGGCGGCGCTCAGTTCGAGGGGCTGGCGCATGATCGCTCACCCGAGAATGTGCCGATCATACCGGGCGTTCTGACGCGCTTCGATTGCGCACAGGAAGATTTGCATGATGCCGGGGATCATACTCTGGTCATTGGCCGTGTCCTGCGGGTCGAGGCGGGGCAAGGGAAACCGCTGGTCTTCGCGCAGGGCCTCTGGGGCGGTCACGATCCCGGCTGACAGTTCTGGCTGACACTCCCAACTGACAAGGCGGCTTGACGCCGGGACCGGGCCGCGCAACCAACATAGTAGGGAGGAGCGCAGCATGACCATTCTTGCCATCGATCAGGGGACCACCTCATCCCGGGCGATTGTATTTTCCGACGAATTGCAGGTGCAGGCCACGGCGCAGCAGGAATTCAGGCAGCATTTCCCGCGCTCGGGTTGGGTTGAGCATGATCCCGACGATATCTGGACGACAACCGCCGCGACTGCGCGTGGGGCGCTCGAAAAGGCGGATGCGCCCCGGATCGATGCGATCGGGATCACCAATCAGCGTGAGACCGTGCTGATCTGGGATCGAGGCACGGGCAAGCCGATTCACCGGGCGATTGTCTGGCAGGACCGCCGGACAGCGGATATTTGTGCCAGGATGAAAGCCGAGGGGCATGAGGATGCGGTGACCGATATCACCGGGCTGCTGCTGGACCCTTATTTCAGTGCAACGAAGATCGGCTGGATACTGGATCAGGTCGAGGGTGCGCGGGAAAAGGCTGAACGGGGTGAGCTGGCTTTCGGGACGGTTGATACATACCTGATCTGGAAGCTGACCGGCGGCAAAAGCCATGTGACCGATGCGACCAATGCGGCGCGGACAATGCTTTACGATATCAGGCGCGGCGCATGGTCCGAGGATATGTGCAGGCTGTTCGATGTGCCCGAGGCTCTGCTGCCCGAGGTGAAGGACAATGCCGCGGAATTCGGCATGACCCGCGCCGATTTGTTCGGGCGCGAGGTGCCGATTCTGGGCGTGGCGGGCGATCAGCAGGCAGCGACGGTGGGGCAGGCCTGTTTTCAGCCCGGGATGATGAAGTCGACCTATGGCACGGGGTGCTTTGCGCTGCTGAATACGGGCGGGGATGCTGTCCGGTCGGACAACCGTCTGCTGACGACGATTGCCTATCAGTTGGAGGGAAAGCCGTTTTATGCGCTTGAGGGGTCGATTTTCATTGCCGGTGCGGTGGTCCAGTGGCTGCGCGACGGGCTGAAGATCATCGGCGATGCCGCCGAGACAGCGCCGCTTTCCGAAAAGGCGGATGACGGACAGGATGTCATCATGGTGCCGGCCTTTACCGGGTTGGGGGCGCCCTATTGGAACCCGAATGCGCGGGGGGCTGTCTTTGGGCTGACCCGAAATACCGGCCCCGCCGAATTTGCCCGTGCGGCTTTGCGATCGGTCGGGTTTCAGACCCGGGATCTGTTGCAGGCGATGCGGGCGGACTGGCCGGATGCGGGCGATGCCGTGCTGCGTGTCGATGGCGGCATGACTGCAAGTGAACCGGCCATGCAGTTCCTGTCCGATATTCTCGGCGCGGCGGTGGATCGTCCAGAAAACCCGGAAACCACCGCTCAGGGAGCCGCATGGCTGGCCGGTTTCAAGGCCGGTATCTGTCCCGGCCCCGAGGAATATGCCCGGTCATGGCGGCTCGACCGTCGTTTCGAGCCGCAGATGGCCAAGGCAGACCGTGAGCGGCATTATCGCGCGTGGCAGGGTGCCGTGGATGCGGTGCTGTCCATGACGCAGGAGGAATGATGCAACGCGATCACAGCGCGTAGATCGCGCCGAATTTCTCTTCCAGATAATCCAGCAGCGGATCGGCAGAAATCTGAGCCCCGCAGGCGTTTTCGATCAGTTCGACAGGCGGAGTCAGGCTGCCATGCCGGTGGATATTCTCGCGCAGCCATTCGACGGCTGGTGTGGCATCGCCCTCGGTCAGCGATTCGTCCAGATCGGGAAGATCCTCGCGCATGGCTTCGTTCAGGCAGCCTGCATAGACATTGCCAAGCGCATAGGTCGGGAAATACCCGAACAGCCCGACCGCCCAGTGGACATCCTGAAGGACACCATTCGAGGGCTTGTCGACGGCTACTCCGAAATCCTTCAGAAAGCGTGTATTCCACGCCTCTTCCAGATCGGTCACGTCAAGCTTTCCGGCGATTAGATCACGCTCCAGATCGAAGCGCATCATGATGTGCAGATTATACTGCACCTCATCCGATTCGGTGCGGATATAGCCCGGTGCGACCCGGTTGACGCTGGCATAGAATGCCTGAGGGTCGCTGATATTCATGGCGTCAAACGCATCCGACATGCGGTGGAACAGCCATTCGGTGAAAGCCCGGGACCGGCCGATCTGGTTCTCGCTGATCCGGGATTGCGATTCGTGCACTCCCAGAGAGACGCCGCGGCCAAGCGCGGTAAAGGCGTAATCGCTGTCGATGCCGAGTTCGTAATTCGAATGCCCGACTTCGTGGATCGTGGAATAGAGGCAGTTGAACGGGTCCGCCGTGACCACCCGCGTCGTGATGCGGCTGTCCTGCCAACGACCCGAGCTGAACGGATGAACCGCAAGATCCATACGCCCGCGTGTCCAGTCATAGCCGAACGCGGTCGCGCATTGCCGTGCCAGCCGAAGCTGGGTTTCGGCGGGGAACTGGCCGGTCAGTTGCGCGGGCTGGCGCTCCGCGCCAAGAAGATCCTCGCGAAGCTGCACAAGACGGGGCCGCATGGCGGCGAAGATGCCTGAAATCGTCTCGGCTGTGGCGTCGGGTTCGTAATCGTCCAGAAGCGCGTCATAGGCATCGCCGCCATCGGCAAGCGCGTCGGCCTCTTCGCGCTTGAGCATCAGGATCTCGGCAAGGGTCGGCAGGAAGGCCGCGACATCGTCATTCGACCGCGCCTCTGCCCAGATCCCCTGTGACAGCGAGGTCAGCCGGGCCAGTTCTGTCGCCAGCCGTGCCGGAATGCGTGTCTGTCGCTGAAAATCGCGGGCGATCAGCTTCAGCATGCGGGCGTCTTCGTCATCCTCGATTTCCGCCTCGGCACCGTCCAGCCATTCGCCGATGCGCGGATCGGTGCGGCGTTCATGCAGCACGGCTTCCATCGCGGCCATTTCCTCGGCCCGCTGCTCGGTTGCGCCGCGCGGCATCACCGTTTCCTGATCCCAGCCGAGCCGTTCGGCGACGGATGAGAGCGCCTCGGTGGTGCGCTGAAATTCCATGAGGGCGTCGAAATCGCTCATTTCCGGGGTCCTCTGACAGAGGTTTCATGGGGATAGCGGGCGTGATGGCGGGCGCGGATGATCAGGACGAACAGGGCCACCGCGCCAAGCTGGTGGATCAGGGCCAGACCAAGCGGCGAGGCGTGGATGACATTCATGATCCCCAGAAGGATCTGAACCGCCAGTGCCACCAGCATCACCGTGAACGCGCCGCGCGTGATGCTGTGCGGAGAGCGGCGGGCCCGCAGCCAGACCACCACCGCGAAGATCGTCAGAAGATAGCCGGTCATGCGGTGGATGAACTGAACGAGAGCGGGATTCTCAAAGAAATTCCGCCAGCCGAGCGTGCCATCCCAGATCGCTGCGGGGATCCACTCGCCGCCCATGCGCGGCCAGCCGGTATACTGCCTTCCTGCGTCGATCCCGGCCACCAATGCGCCGATCAGGATTTGCAGAAAGGCGAAATGCATCAGCCCGGTGGACATTGAAAACAGCTTCGGCTCCGCCGCACGTCGGGCGCGCAGCAACTCTGCCTCGCTGCGGGACAGGTTCAGCGCATACCAGGCGATCAGGCCGAGTATCGCGAAAGCAAGCCCCAAATGCACAGCCAGACGATAGCTGGCGACCGAGGTCAGCGTGTTTGTGGCGACGCCGGAATAGACCATCCACCAGCCGATCGCGCCTTGAAGCCCGCCCAGAACCCCAAGCGCCAGAAGGCGCGGCGTCCATCCGGTCGGGATGCGTTTCGTGGCAAGGAAGAACAGGAATCCCGCGGCCCAGACAAGTCCGACCAGACGTCCGAGGAATCGATGCGACCACTCCCACCAATAGATGCGCTTGAACCCGGCCAGATCCATATCCGGGTTTTCCTGCGTATATTGCGGGATCTGCTGATAGGCCTCGAATTCCGACTGCCAGCTTGCGGCATCCATCGGCGGCAGGGTTCCCGTCACCGGCTTCCATTCGACAATGGACAGGCCCGATCCGGTCAGACGCGTCGCGCCGCCAAGGGCGATCATTGCCGCGACCAGAACGAACAGCACGATCAGCCACAGCCGGATCGCGCGGCGTGCGCCTTTCGGGGCCGCGTCTATCATTCCTCCGGCCGGAGGGGCTGTGCGCGGGGTTTCTTCGGTGACGTCCTGAAAAACTGGGCGTTTGGCCATAAGCAGGGCTCCTGTCGCCTGGCGGGAATATTGGCAACGGCTTACCGCGTGCGGGCAGGGGCGTCCAGCATGTCGCGGCCAAGCGTGACCTCATCGTGCAGTCTCATGGGCAGACAGCCTGCCTCGCTGTCGAAATCCGGCACTCCGAACGCATGTTGACGCGCGACAATATCCGGGCGCTCGAATGTGGCGCAAAGACGGAAGTTGCGGTCGCCCGTGATCTCATAGCGATAGGGCGCATCGGTGAACGGATCGCGCGGCGTCAGGGGCCCGGGACAATTTACCGTGACAGAGGGCGCGTCGGGCAGAGCGCCTTCATCCTGTGCAAGACAAAGGATGTTTTCGGAAAGCTGCGTCAAATTCTGGACCCGGATCCGGTCGCGATATTCCTGTCTGGCCTGACCCGGGCCGCCGCTCAGGATCAGCCCGGCGATCACCAGAACTGCGGCAAGGGCGGCGATCAGCCCGGCCGAGATATTGCGCGTGTCAGTCATGAAGTTCGGCCCGGTAATATCCGAAGATCAACGCGGCCATCAGCGCCACCAATGCGGCCTTGGCGAAAAACCGCGCCGTGATTTCTCCGTTCAGCAGCGCATAGATAACATACACCAGATCGCCCAGAAGGGTCAGCGCCGTAATCAGCAGGATCAGCGATGCAAGCCATCGCCTGACCGATGAAGGGCTGCGCCCCGGATTTTGGTGATCGCCGCGCAGAACCTGACGATGCAGGAACAGAAAAACCGGAGTAAACCCGATCAGCGCCGCCATCGAGAAGCCCATATCCGGCACGGCGTTGCCATAAGGATCGGCGGGCAGAGGCAGCAAGATATCCGCGATATCGAAACCGAGAGCGCAGATATGAAAGGCCAGAATCGCAAGCGTGATGAAAAGCAGCCCGAAGAAAAGCGCCTCGCGGGCAGATTCCTGGGGACGGGGACGCGGGACAGGCGGCATGGTTCCGGCATCCATCCAGGCCGATAAAGCCCGCTCTGAATCGGTCTCGGACCAGCCTGCCCGGATAAGCGTATGACGGATGTCGTCGCGGCTCTGCCCTGCAAGAAGGGCCTGCCGCACAAAATCAGAAAGACGTTCGGTCGTTTGCATGAAACCCCCTGCACGGATCAGCGCAGAGCGGGCCGGTTTCGGCAAGAAGGATTTTTTCGTCCTCTTGCCGATTTTATGCTTGCACCCCCGGACGGCCTGACCTAAATCACGCTGCACCGGCGGCAGAGACCACCGGCCAGAAACGGATGCGGGCGTAGCTCAGGGGTAGAGCATAACCTTGCCAAGGTTAGGGTCGTGAGTTCGAATCTCATCGCCCGCTCCAGTTTCTAGAAATATCAGAAAATTCATATGGTTTTGGTGATTGGACGGCGCTTTCAGGGCCAATGCCATAATTCAACGGCATTGCTTTGCCATTTTCCGGGTCCACGGATCAGAGGGTGATTTTCCCATGCGGGGTCGAGATATGCGCCACCAGGGCCGCATCCCCCTGTGCAACGCTGATCCGGGGATCTTTCATATTCAGCTTCGGCGGCTGAGGATGTGTCAGGTTCAGCCCCAACAGGCGGAACCCGTGATCCGGCATCCGATCTGCGGGATGTGCGCTGCCCTGCCAGTCGATCATCAGAGGGGCCAACCCGTCGCACTCTGAAACGCCACTGTCAGGAATGGTGATTCGCCAGCGAAGCAAACCACGCGCGGCATCCATGATTTTGCTGCCCTTTGCCGTGTTCAGCCGCTCTGTCCGGCAAACCCATGAGACAAGACGCGGAGCGCCGCTGAACCCGTCCAGCCCGAACCAGCGGGGAAATGACGGGGCAGGGGCGTCGGGGTCGATGGCGATCAACTCGATATATTCTCCCGGACCCATCCGCCAGAGACGGTTATATGTGCCCATGAAATCATGCCTGCCGCCTGGCTCGGGGGCTGTGCGCAGCAGGGCGGTCAGGAATTCCTCACCTTCGGCCAGTGTCTCGGCGGCGATGACGATATGATCGAATTCGGGCATAGCGATTCACTCAGCCCCGATGCGCCCCATCCGCCAGAGTTTTGACGAATTTCAGGACGTCATCAACGGATTCTCCGGCCCCGATCTTCTTGACGATCGCACTGCCCACCACGCATCCATCGGCAACCGAGGCGATGGATTGAGCAGCCTCGGGGGTTGAGATGCCGAAGCCGACCACGACCGGCAGTCCGGCAGCCTGCGAGATACGGGCGACCTCGGGCGCGACATCCTCTGCGCGTGCCGCCGCGCCGCCGGTCGTCCCTGTGACGGCCACGTAATAGACGAAACCCGACGTATTCGCGAGAACCGCAGGAAGTCGTTTCTCATCCGTCGTCGGCGTCGCCAGCCGGATGAAATTCAGCCCGGCCTGCTGAGCGGGGATGCATAATTCGGCATCTTCCTCGGGCGGGAGATCCACCACGATCAGCCCGTCGATTCCGGCATCCACCGCGTCTTTCAGGAACTGCTCGACGCCGCCCGGCCGTGCATAGATCGGGTTGTAATACCCCATCAGCACGATCGGCGTGTCATCATCCGTCTTGCGGAAATTCCGGGCCATCTCCAGCGTCGCGCTGACACTGCCGCCTGCGTCGAGGGAGCGATGCGCGGCAGCCTCGATAACCGGACCATCGGCCATCGGGTCGGTAAAGGGCACCCCAAGCTCGATGATATCCACCCCGGCAGCGGGCAGGCCGGCCAGAATCTGCGCCGAACTGTCCGGGTCGGGATCGCCTGCCATGACATAGGCAACGAAAGCCTTGCGGTTCCCGGCGTTCAGCCGGGCGAATTTTGCGTCGATACGGCTCATTCATATCCCTCCATGTCGCGCATCCGGTTAGCCTGCCCTTGCCGAAGGATCAATGCGGGGATTGGCAGAGCAGGCGCAATCCTCTGGCACGGATGCCATTCAGGCTGACCGGAAGGCTGCGATGATATGCGATCTGTAACTGCCGGCCCTGAAGGCGCTCAGCTGGTAAGGTCCCTTGCCACGCGGTGCAGCAGCAGAACCGAAGATGCGATCAGGTCGTCGGGGTAGTCATAATTTCCGGCATGAAGCGGCGGGTGATCCTCGCCGCATCCCAACAGGATCATCGCGGTTTTCGCGCGACCGCCGAAACGCCCGAAATCCTCGGAGGCGCGCATCGGCAGGCCCTGATCCGAAAGGATGAACCCCTCATCCTCTGCCGCGCGGGCGAAAATGGCGGTAGCCTCGGGGTGGTTCGATGAGGCGGCGAAGTCGTCATGCCATTCGAATGCGACCCCAAGCCCCTGCGTTTCTGCGGCATCCTGGACAATCCCGGTCGCGGTATCGCGCAGCGACGCCATGCCCTCATCAGTGCATGTGCGCAGCGTCACCC
The DNA here is from genome assembly GCF_027913215.1 of Paracoccus aerodenitrificans. GTDB lineage: Bacteria > Pseudomonadota > Alphaproteobacteria > Rhodobacterales > Rhodobacteraceae > Paracoccus > Paracoccus aerodenitrificans. The sequence goes on along the minus strand of NZ_CP115784.1, from coordinate 1,893,243 downwards.
AGATTTCGGCATTGCCGGGGGTGATGCCGAAAGCGGGTTCTCCCATCGAGATATGGGTGATCGTGACCAGCCGGAAATCCTCTTGCGCCTGTGTACCCCGCGATAATCCGGTCAGCGCGGGAAGGATCGCCGCGATGGCGGGGGCGGGGGTGCGGGCTTTCTCTGGCTCCGAGGCATGTGACGTCGCCCCGGTCAGCCGCGCCTTCATCCCGACCGAGGCGCAATTCATCGTTCCCGGCGCGATCAGCGCATGGTTTCGCGCGAGACCGGGATAATTGTGAATGGCAAAGCCGTAATCGAACGCAGGCAGTCCGGGATCGGCCAGCATCGCCGCCGAACCTGCGCCGGTTTCCTCGGCGGGCTGGAACAGCAGCCAGACCGTGCCGCGTGCCGGGCGCTTCCGAGAGATCAGCCGCGCGAGACCGGCAAGCCCGGTCATATGCCCCTCGTGGCCGCAAAGATGCGCGACCCCCTCGGTCAGAGAGCGATGCGCCGGTCCCTCGGCTTCCAGAATGGGCAGCGCGTCAAGCTCGGCGCGGAACATCACCGATGGCCCCAGCGCGTTGCCGCGAAACGCCGCCACGACGCCGGTTCCGCCAATGCCGGTACGGATTTCATCCGCCCCCAGATCCTGCATCAGCGCAGCGATACGGGCGGCGGTTTGATGTTCCTGTCCCGACAGCTCGGGCCGCCGGTGCAACTCGCGGCGGAAATCGGTCAGTTCGGCAATATCTGCATTGGTCAGCATGAATCGGTCATGACATGGGCCGCGCGGGACGGCAAGATAAGCCTATGACACAGAGACTCGACCAAGCTTTCGCCCGGATCGACGAAGCCAACGCCGCCGATCCCAATATGGAAAACGGACAGCCCGCCGAATTGCTGTACGGGCAGCGCATGACCGAAGAGCAGCGCAGCCTGTATCCCGACGCCTCGGAGCCGCTTCAGATCGCCTGCCGGGGCCAGCATATCGAACGCTGGACCCTGCCGCGCAGCGATTTTCCCGATGACCGTAAGGGGTATCTGAACTGGCGCACCGAACAGGGCCGCCGCCACGCCGCGCGGGTTGCCGGGATCATGGCGGAGGCCGGGTATACGCAAGATCAGATCGGGCGTGCCGAAAAAATGCTCCAGAAGCAGGGAATAAAGCGCGACGATGAAGTGCAGGCCCTTGAAGATGTCGCCGTGTTTACCTTCATGCGTCACTATATGGCGCCGTTCTCTGAAACACAGACGCCCGAGGAGATGGACCGGATCGTCCGCCTGACAGCTCGCAAGATGTCCGCAGGGGCACGGGCGCGGGCGCTTGCGGAGTTCCCGATACCCGAACCTCTGGCTGCGTATTTCCGGGATGAACCCTGAGCGGCGCGGGCGCGTTGGTGTCAGGTTGAAGAGAGCATGAAGATGGATGATCCCTATAAGGCGCTTGGTGTCGCGAAAACCGCCAGTCAGGATGAAATCAAGAAAGCGTATCGCAGGATCGCGAAGACGGATCATCCGGATCTGAATCCCGCGCCCGAAGCTGCCGAGCGGTTCAAGGCTGCTGCTGCGGCCTATGATCTTCTGAAGGACCCCGAACAGCGTGCGCGGTTCGATGCCGGAGAGATCGACGCCTCGGGTCAGGAACGTCCGCAGCAACAGCAATATTACCGCGATTTCGCGGAACGCGGCGAAAGCCCCTATCGGCAATATTCCAGTGCCGGTTACGGCGATTTCTCGGATGTGTTCGAGGATCTGTTCGGGGCCAGAGCCGGTGCGCGTGGCGCTCAGGGTGATTTCGGCGGGGCGCGACCGGATTTCGACGGATTCCGCAGATCCGGTTCCGGCCGTGGCTTCGACATGCGCGGGCAGGATGTCCGCTATGATCTGGATGTCGATTTCATGACCGCCGCCAAAGGCGGAACCACGCGGATCACGCTGCCGGATGGCAATACACTTGACGTGAAAATCCCCGAAGGCGCCTCGGATGGGCAGACGATCCGGCTGCGCGGCAAGGGAGGAGAGGGTTACGGCAGCGGTGGCCGAGGCGATGCCTATCTGACATTGCATCTGACGGATCACCCCGATTGGGTGCGCGATGGCAATGATGTTACGATCACCCTGCCGATCTCGATCGATGAGGCGGTTCTGGGCGGAAAGGTTCAGGTGCCGACGCTTGACGGCGCCGTGTCGATGACCCTGCCGAAAGGCGCCAGAACCGGGCAACGGTTGCGACTGAAGGGCAAGGGGATCAAGGGCGGCGATCAATATGTAGACCTGAAAATCGTGATGCCGCCGCAGGTCGATGACGATCTGGCCGCATTCATGGAGACATGGCGCAAGGACCACGCTTATGACCCGCGCAAGGGAATGGAAGGCTGAGATGACCCGCTATACCGCTGACGAACTGATCGCCGCCATCGAGGACCTCACCGCCCCGCGTCTGGCCCATTATATCGAGTTGCGCATGATCCAGCCGGTCCTGTCCGATGGCGGCGAGCGTTATCGCGAGGTTGACCGGGCGCGGGTCCAGCTTCTGTGCAACCTGACCGAGGATTACGGGCTGGAGGGCGAGGCGCTGTCGCTGATGATGTCGGTTCTCGATGAAATGCACGGCCTGCGCGGCGAGATGCAGGCGCTGATGGCGGCTCTGGCCGAGGAGCCCGACGAGACACGGCAGCGCATCACCCTGCATGTCCGCCGGGTGCGGGGACGGGATCAGTAATTCTGCTTCAGCAGGCGCTGTTTCTGGCGGTTCCAGTCGCGCTTGGCCGAGGTTTCGCGCTTATCGGCGACCTTCTTGCCCTTGGCGACGCCGATCTTTAGCTTCACCAGCCCGCGATGATTGAAATACATCACCAGAGGCACAAGCGTCATGCCCTCGCGCCCGACTGCTGCCCAAAGCCGCGCCAGTTCCTTGCGCGAGACAAGCAACTTGCGGTGGCGACGCTCTTCATGGCCGAACACGCCTGCCTGTGCGTATTTCGCGATGTAAGAGTTGATCAGCCACAGCTCTCCATCCTCGATACTGGCATATGATTCCGCGATATTGGACTGGCCCGAGCGCAGCGATTTCACCTCGGATCCGGTCAGCACGATGCCAACCTCCAGATCGCTTTCGATTGAATAATCGAAGCGTGCGCGGCGGTTCTCGGCGATGATTTTGTAATTTGGGTCTGATGTCGTTGCCATGATCGGGAACAGATAGGGTTCGTGCCGTGCGAAGTAAAGCCTGCGCAGTGGCCGGATATTGCCGGGGCGGATATGACGGGCTAGCCTCGGCGGAAGAACAAGCAGGGGGGCAGCCATGCGACATGGGGGACAGATACTGGTCGATGCGCTGAAGGCGAACCGGGTCGGTCATGTGTTCTCGGTGCCGGGCGAAAGCTTTCTTGCTGTGCTGGACGGGCTGCACGAGTCGGGCATCCGCAATATCGTCTGCCGTCAGGAAGGCGGCGCGGCGATGATGGCGGAGGCGGCGGGGAAGCTAACGGGGCGTCCGGGCGTGGCGATTGTGACACGCGGTCCCGGAGCCACCAATGCCAGTGCCGGGGTCCATGTCGCGAGGCAGGATTCGACGCCGATGATCCTGCTGGTCGGGCAGATCACGCGGACGGACCGGGACCGCGAGGCGTTTCAGGAACTCGATTACCGGCAGGTCTTTGGCGGGCTGGCGAAATGGGCCGCAGAGATCGACGATACGGCGCGTATCCCCGAATATATGGCGCGGGCTTTCCACGTCGCCATGTCCGGCAGGCCCGGCCCGGTGGTGCTGGCCTTGCCCGAGGATATGCTGACGGAAACCGCGAATGTCGCCGATCTGCCGCCTGTCGCGCCGGTCATGCAGGCACCCTCAGAGGCCGCCGTCAGGGCGGTTGCCGACGCTTTGGCCGCCGCCTCGCATCCGCTGATCGTGGCGGGCGGCTCGGTCTGGTCCGGGGCCGCTTCCGATGCGCTTGCCTGCTTTGCCGCGACCTGGGATGTTCCGGTCGCTGTGCCGTTCCGTCGGCAGGATCGCATCGACAACCGGTTGCCGCATTATGTGGGCGATCTGGGCGTGGGCATGAATCCGAAACTTGGCGAGGCGTTGCAGCGGGCCGATCTGGTCGTCTCGCTTGGCTCGCGGCTTGGCGACACGCTGACCAATGGGTTTTCGCTGATGAGCCCGGCAGGGCAGGGGCGGCGCATCGTGATGGTTCATCCCGACCCGGACGAAACCGGCCATCTCTGGCGTGGCGATCCCTCGATTGCCGCCGATCCGGGTCAGATGGTTCAGGCGCTTGCCGCCGTGCCGGCCTCGCGCCAGTTCGGCGCATGGCGGCGGGAATTGCGCAAGCAGTATGAGGATTGGCAGAAACCGCACCCGACTCCGGGCAATGTGCGGATGGAAGAGGTGATTTGCTGGCTGTCGGAGAACCTGCCAGAGGACGCCATCCTGACCAATGGCGCAGGGAATTACGCTTCTTTCCTGCACCGATATTTCCGCTTCAAGCATCCGCATACGCAGCTTGCGCCGACATCCGGCAGCATGGGCTATGGCCTGCCTGCCGCGATTGCGGCGAAGATTTTGCAGCCGGAGAGGCCGGTGATCTGTCTGGCCGGGGATGGCTGTCTTCAGATGAGCATCACCGAATTATCCACCGCCGCACAGCACGGGGCGAATATCATCGTGATCGTGGCGAATAATGGCCAATACGGGACGATCCGGATGCATCAGGAAAGGCATTATCCGGGCCGTGTCTCTGGCACGTCGCTGTTCAGCCCCGATTTCGCCGCAATCGCCTGGGCCTATGGCGGACATGGCGAAACCGTCAGTGACGGCGCGGATTTTCCCGCCGCCTTCGCCCGCGCCCGCGATGCCGGGACGCTTTCGGTCATAGAGCTGAAGCTGGACCCCGAGGCGCTGACCAGTTCGGCCACCCTCTCGCAGATCCGTGACTCGGCGCGGCGCTGATCTATTGCGTTGCCCTGCGCAGAGCGCATTGTTACACAGAATCCGCACCGGCCAAGGCGGGAGAGTGGCGTGACCGACGATCTCAATACACTGGTATCGACCGCATGGCTTGCGGCGCATCTGAATGATCCCGATCTGCATGTGCTGGACGCAAGCTGGCACATGCCTGCCGAGGATCGCGATGCGCAGGCAGAGTTCCGGGCGCGGCATATCCCCGGTGCGCAATTTTTCGATATCGACCGGATTTGCGACCCGGATTCGGATCTGCCACATATGGCGGCCTCCGAAAACCTGTTCCTTGCCGAAGTGAAGGCGCTTGGCATCGGCGATGGTGATAAGGTGATCGTCTATGACAACGCCGCAACGCACAGCGCCGCGCGGGTCTGGTGGAATTTTCGCCTGATGGGCAAAAGCAGGGTGGCCGTGCTGGATGGTGGGCTGGCGAAATGGCTGGCCGAAGACCGTCCTGTCGAGGCAGGGATCGGTGCAGTCACAGAGCGGCCCCTGACCGCACGGCGCGATTGCCGTCAGGTCGTGGATGCGGCGCAGATGCGTGAGGCCTCGGAAAGCGGCAGCCATGAAATCATCGACGCCCGCTCTGCCGAGCGGTTTCAGGGCAAGGCGCCCGAGCCTCGGAAGGGGTTGGCAAGCGGCCATATTCCCGGCTCGCGCAACCTGCCTTTCGGACAGCTTTATAACGGGGATGGCACGATGAAGCGGGTTGACGATCTTCGCGCCGCCTTCGATCGTGCGGGCGTCGATCTGAGCCGCCCTGTGATCACAAGCTGCGGCTCGGGTATCTCGGCCGCTTCCCTGTCGCTGGCTCTGGAGATATTGGGCCATCGCAACCATGCGCTGTATGACGGGTCCTGGACCGAATGGGGCGCACTTCCTAACGCAAAAATCGCAACCGGAGATTGATAATGCTGGGTAATCTGAAACCGCAGGCTCCCGATAAGATCCTGTCCCTCATGGCCGAGTACAAGGCCGACACCCGGCAGGGGAAAGTCGATCTTGGGGTCGGGGTCTATAAGGACCCTGAAGGCGTGACGCCGATCATGCGGGCCGTGAAAAAGGCCGAGCAACGTATTCTCGAAACCCAGAATACCAAGGCCTATACCGGGCTTGCGGGGACGCAGGAATATCGCGATGCAATGGCCGGGCTGGTGCTGGAAAATGCGCCCGCCGACCGTCTGGCCTCGGTTGCGACCGTTGGCGGGACAGGCGCGGTGCGGCAGGGACTTGAGCTTGTGCGGATGGCAAATCCCGATGCGGTGGTTCATGTCTCGGACCCGACATGGCCCAACCATCTGTCGATCCTGAAATTCATGGGGCAGGCATTTGTCGAGTATCCCTATTTTGACAATGCGACGCGCGGCGTGGATTTCGATGCGATGCTGGCGGCTATCGGCAAGGCAAAAAAAGGCGATGTCGTTCTGCTGCATGGCTGCTGCCACAACCCCACCGGGGCCAATCCCGATGCCGGGCAATGGGACGACATAGCTGCCTCGCTTGAAAAGACCGGCGCGGTGCCGCTGATCGATCTGGCCTATCAGGGCTTCGGAGACGGGCTGGACGCCGATGCCGCCGCAACGCGGATGCTGGCGTCGCGCCTGCCGGAAGTGCTCATCGCAGCGTCCTGCTCGAAGAATTTCGGCGTTTACCGTGAGCGGACCGGCATTCTGATGGCGCTTGGCGAAGGTTCTGAGGCGCGGGATCTGACGCAGGGCGCGATGGCCTATCTGAACCGCCAGAATTACAGCTTCCCGCCCGATCACGGGGCGCGGATCGTCAGCACGATCCTTGACGATGCCGAGCTGAGGCAAGACTGGAAAACCGAGCTGGAAGAGATGCGCCGCACCATGCTGGATCTGCGCAAACAGCTTGCCGAAGAGCTTCGCAATCTTGGCGGCAACGATAATTTCGACTTTATCGAGCATCACCGGGGCATGTTCTCGCGTCTCGGCGCGACGGCTGAGCAGGTCGCGAAGATGAAAGAGGATTCCGGGATCTACATGGTCGGGGATTCGCGGCTGAATATTGCCGGGCTGAACAATGACAGCGTGCCGGTACTGGCTCGGGCAATCGTCGAAGCCGGGGTCTGACGGTCTGCGGCGGCTTCAAACGGAGCCGTAAAAAGGAAAACGGGCGCAGTTTCGGTTGCGCCCGTTTTTCATTGCCCCGGCTGCTTCAGCCCGGTGAGGCGATATTGCGCTCGATATAGGCGCGAAGTTCCTCGATCTCCTGTCGCGCTTCGTTCAGTGCTTCACGCGATGAGGCCAACTCGCTGGAGGTGAAGGCCAGACGTTCATGCAGCGTCGCCTCTTGCCGGCTGCTGTCCCTGATGGCCTGATCCCGGGCGCTTTCGGCTTCGTGCAGGTCTTCCAGAAGCTTGCGGTGGTTTTCCAGTTCGGGATGGCCCGGTCTGGTCACTCTGCTGATCAGCCAGCTTCCGAACCAGCCAAGGATGAACGCCGCGAAAAGCATCAGGGCTGCGGCCAGAATGAACTCGTCCCGTGTCATGCGTCGCTATCCTCGGCTTCTGGGTGGGCGTCCTCGGGCCGGTCAGGCGGCCGGGGCGTTTCAGGCGTGGCCTCCAGCACCTCGGCAGGAGGCTCGATCTTCGGAGGCGCGGACAAAGCGTCCTCATCGAACGGTCCCTCGGGAATGGCGATTGCCGCGTCGGTCGTCCCGTCGGGCATGGCAACCGGATCGGGGGGGCTGGCGGCCAGAAGCGCGGCGGTCGCTGCCTCGGCTGTCGGAGTGGTTCCGGTGATGGCCGGGCTTATATCGAGGGGCGGCGAGACCGGCTGCGGTGAGAGCAGCGTCAGTTCGATACGGCGATTCGCCTCTCTGCCTTCCTCGGTGTCATTCTCGGCGATGGGACGGGTTTCGCCGTAACCCTGCGCGGTCATATTGCCGACCGGCAGATCCGCCTCCTGCAAGGCGGTCAGAATTGCTTCTGCGCGGTCGATGGAAAGCCGCATATTCGAGTCATCGCCGCCTTGCGCGTCGGTATGACCGGCGATCTCGATCAGGTAATCGCTGCAATCATTCATGATCGGTCGGAACTGGTCGATCACCGGGCTGATATCGCCCGCAATACGTGACCCGCCCGGCTCGAACCCGATTTGCGATTGCAGCATGACCGTATTCATCCGGTCCACACATTCGACCCCATCGGGCAAGGCAAGCTCGGGGTCGCGCATCCGGTCATAGGCAATGGCAACCGAGTAATCCGAACCCGCGCCAAGACGTGTCGCGAGGGCGAGCACGGCCTTTTCCGTCGCCAGCCTGTCTCCGCTGATGCCGTCTATGCTGATCACGTCCGGGGTTATCTCGACTTGCCCGATATCAATAGATCCGGTGGCATCCAGCCCGGCCATGACCCGAAGCGCCCATCCTTCGGGCAGAGCCGGGTTCAGGACCAGTTCGCCCTCGATCGGGCCAAGCTGTGCACGGGCCAGAGACAGCACGGTCTGGCGCATCGTGTCGTCGGGCACCACGCCTGCAAGTGCGGCAGGGCCTTCGCCATCCATGCTGACGGTGAAATGCGGGGGCCCGCCATCCGGGGTGCGCTCGGCGCGTCCGACGGCGACGGAAAAGCCCTGAGGCAGGGCTGCGCTCAGCCGTTCGGTTTCGGCGGTCAGATCGTCTTCGCTGATTTGCCAGGGCAGGGTGATGCGGATCGTTTCATCCGTCAGATCGGCAGTGCCACCCCCGGCGCGGGCGATGCTGTCCATCGCCAGAATAGCCGCCTCGGTCCAGCCTGCGGGTGCGCCGATCCCGATGGCGCAGTCGGGCGATCCGGTCACTCCGGCCGAGGCTGCGGCGGTCAGGATCGCCTCTCGGTCGGTTTCGTTCGCGGCAGAGCAATTTTCCAGCACCGCGCCTTCGTCATTGCGGGTGATGCGCAGGGTGAAGGGGGCGATAACGGGCAAGGGTGAGATGATATTCGCGGACAGGGCAACGCTGTCGCTTGCGGCATCGGTCAGCATGGCCTCGATCCGGGCCTTGTCTGCCTCGGAAACGGCGTTTGCGGTCACGCTGACCGCGCCCGGCGTGACCGAGATCGTCCCCTGCCGGATGATATCCGCCGCTGTCACCGCAAAGTCGAGTGCCTGCTGCCAGCCATCCGGTGGAGGAAAGGCGGCGGTGCTTGTCAGATCGGTGATGTCACCCGTGGCCGAGGCGATATCCGCCGCCAGATCCTCGCGGTCAGTGCGTGCAGGAACCAGCCCGATCATCGAGAACTGATCGCCCTGACGCATCACTTCCAGCTTGAAATCGGGCGGCTCCAGCAATTCGCGTTCCGCCACCGTCATTTCGTCAATGATCCGGCGGCTGTCGATCAGCCCGTTTGCTGCACTCAATGCCCTGAACCGCGCGACCTCATCGGGAGCGGTGCCGTCAAGCCGCACCATCAGCCCATCCGTCCGCACACTGGCCCAGTCGAGATCTTCCAGCGCCAGAGCGTTGCGGATATCGGCCCCGGTCCGGGTCTCGACCCGGTCGGCGATACGGATCGCGGCTTCCCAACTGCCCGCAGCCGCAACGCCAAGCGAAAGCAGCGTCAGGACCACATAGCTTGTGCCGCGGCGTGGTGTTCTGTTCTGTTGCATGTCCGGCTGATCGTCCATCCTTCCGGGTTATTCAGCCCCGCGCGTCATGTAAATCCGCTTCGATCACACAATTCCGGCAATTGCCAGAAAACCGACCAGAATCAGCCCGGTATCCCGATTGGACCGGAACAGCATCAACTGGATATCGGCGTCATCCAGATCCAGCGTCAAAAGCTGCCACACCAGATGCCCGGCGAACCCCGCCAGCCCGGCCATTGCCAGATACCATGAGGCACCCTCGGCGCCGGTCATCCCGATTGCCATTGCAAGCAGCAGAACGGCAAGAATGCCGAAGACGATCAGCCATGTGCGCGTGTTCTCTCCGAACAGCCTTGCGGTGGATTTCACGCCGATCAGCGCGTCATATTCGCGATCCTGATGGGCATAGATCGTGTCGTAGAAGACAGTCCACGCAATCCCGCCGAACCAGGCGATGACCGGGGCCATGTCCAGCTGTCCCCGATGCGCGGCATAGGCCAGCATCACGCCCCAGTTGAAGGCGATGCCCAGAAAGACCTGAGGCCACCATGTGAATCTTTTGGCGAAAGGATAGATCGCCACGGGCAGCAGGCTCAGCACACCCAGCCAGATCGCCGCACCGCCAAGGGTCAGCAGCATGGCCAGCCCGATCAGCGCCTGCGCTCCCATCCAGATCAACGCCCCGCGCACCGTGACCTGTCCCGAGGGGATCGGGCGTTTCCGCGTGCGGTCGACCGAGCCGTCTATGTCCCGGTCGGTGATATCGTTCCATGTGCAGCCCGCTCCGCGCATCGCTACGGCGCCGATGGCGCAGGCAATGGCGATCCACAGATCGAACCATCGTGCCCGGTCTCCCATCATCGCCAGCCCGATCCCCCACCAGCAGGGCAGCAGCAGCAGCCATGTGCCGATGGGCCGGTCGATCCGGCTCAGCCGCAGCCAAGGCCGCCAGGATAAAGGAGCCGTATTGTCCACCCAATTGCCATTGACAGCATCGCGGACAGCATCTGGTATCTGGATCGCCGGTTTCATAGGAACATCCCATGTCGAAGGTCAGGCTGTACATAGATCACCCGCTTGGTCCGGGGCAAGCCGTGCCGCTGGATGGGGCGCAGGCGCATTACCTTTCGGGGGTGATGCGGCTAGCTCCGGGTGCGGTGATCGAGATATTCAATGGCCGGGATGGCGCATGGGACGCCGAAATCACCACAGCGAGCAAGCGCGGCGGAGAACTGGCGCTGCACGGGCAGGTCGCTTCACAGCGCGATCCGCCTGATCTCTGGCTGTTATTTGCCCCGATCAAGAAGGCCCGCACCGATTTCATCGTCGAGAAGGCGACGGAACTTGGCGCGGCACGAATTCTGCCGGTTCAGACCGAGTTCACCAATTCAGAGCGTATCCGGCAGGATCGTTTGCAGGCTCATGCCGTCGAGGCCGCCGAACAATGCGGCGGGACCTATGTTCCCGAGGTGACCTCTCTGACGTCTTTGTCCCGGTTGCTGGATGGCTGGGACGGCGCACGACGGATCCTCTGGGCAGATGAGTCGCTTGCCGGTCCGGCGGACACGCTTTCCGCGCTTCCCCGTGGGAAATGGGCGGTGCTGATCGGCCCCGAGGGCGGTTTTTCGCCTGCGGAACGCAAACGGCTTCGTGACGCTGCGTCCGTTTCTCCGATCAGCCTCGGTCCGCGCATCTTAAGGGCGGATACGGCTGCGGTGGCGGCGCTGACGCTGTTTCAGGCGCATCTTGGCGACTGGTGACGCCGCGTTGCAGCGTTAGCGATCACGAAGGTGTGCGGGGGCGCATGAAGAATGTCGCAATTCCGTTACCGCAAAATCACAAAAATCACAGATAAAACTGTAATTTATGAGCGCAGCGCATAGCGGGTCTGCAGCTTTCGGGGATGGTTGCAGGTGCAGCGTGATCCTATCTTCCGGGCATCAGATGAAGCCGCGCCAATTCCTGGCGCAACAGAAAATGAGGATGCTCAGATGACCACGATGAATATTGACCTGCCGATGATCCGCAACCCCTTCGCCCGCCTGGCCTCAAGCCTGCGCAACCGCGTTCAGCGCATGCAGACCCGCGCCGAGCTGGAGCGCCTGTCGGATCGCGAATTGCACGATATTGGCCTGAACCGCGCCGATATCGATACGGTGGTCAACAGCCTTGCCTGAGCCGTGCGCAACGGCGCAGCCCGACCGAACCCCGGCCCGTCACTGATGCGGCCGGGGTTTTTCTTTGCGCGGGTGCCTGGTTAAGCGGCTTGCCCTCTGGTCTTTCGCGGTCGCGATACCTTAATGAACATGACAAGACTGCGCGAACGCGCTTTGCGGCTTCTGAACCCGTCAGGCCGTCCGGGCGTTACCTGCAGAACGCAATGAGGTGAAAACATGGCCAATCACGCGATTTTCGACCGTCCGATGGATGCGCCGGTGCCGAAGGGCTTTGAGCAGGCGCTGTTCGGGATGGGCTGTTACTGGGGTGTCGAACGTCTGTTCTGGGAACAGGACGGCGTGTGGATGACTCAGGTCGGTTTTTCGGGCGGCTCGGTGCCGAACCCGACCTACCGTCAGGTTTGCGGCGGCGATACCGGCCATGCCGAGGTGGTGCATATCGTCTATGACCCGGCGCGGATCAGCTATGAGCATCTGCTGAAGCTGTTCTGGGAAAACCACGATCCGACTCAGGGCAACCGTCAGGGCAATGATGTGGGCGATCAGTATCGCTCGGTCATCATGTATTACACTGACACGCAGCGTGCGCAGGCCGAGGCGTCGAAAACCGATTACGACAACCGTCTGGCCGTGGCCGGAAAGAAGAAGATCACCACCGAGATCCTGCCGGTCAGCGAATTCTACCCCGCGCAGGAGATCGAGCATCAACAATATCTGCACAAAGTGCCGAACGGCTATTGCAATATGCGCGGCACCGGGGTTGAGGCCGCGATGCCTGAAGGACATGAGCTTCCCTGATGCCGACCTGGACCGCGCTGACGCATATTTCGGGCCGCGATGCGGCTGATACTCTGGCCGAACTTTGCGACGATCTGACCCCCGAGCCTGTCGGGTCGGGTGTGTTCGAGATCGAGGACGGCTCGGATCGTTGGGAGGTCGGGGTGTATTTCACCGAGGCTCCCGACGAAATCGGCCTTGCCTTGCTGGCGGCGGCGCAGGGGGCTAACCCTTTCGTGGTCAGCGAATTGCCCGAGGTGGACTGGGTGGCGCATGTCCGGCGCGAGCTGACCCCGGTCGAGGCGGGGCGGTTCTTCGTTTATGGCAGCCATGATGCCGACAAGGTCCCGGATGCGGCAGAGCCTCTACTGATCGAGGCGGCGATGGCGTTCGGGACCGGCCATCACGGCACGACGAAGGGCTGTCTTGAGGCGCTGGATCGTCTGGTCGAAAGCGGCTGGCAACCCCGGCGGGTGGCCGATATCGGCTGCGGCACCGCGGTGCTGGCGATGGCGGCGGCGCGGGTCTGGCCGGGAACGATCCTCGCCTCGGATATAGATCCGGTTGCGGTCGATGTGGCGGCGGCGAATGTGATCGCAAATGGGCTGGACGGGCGCGTCGTCTGCGTGCAGGCGGTCGGTTTCGATCAACCCTTGCTGGACGAGGCCGCACCTTTCGATCTGGTCTTCGCCAATATCCTGAAACAGCCTCTGATCGATCTTGCCCCCGATATGGCCAGCCATGTGGCCCATCAGGGCAGGGCTATCCTGTCGGGGCTGCTGACGACTCAGGCGGATGAGGTCGTGGCCGCCTATGATTCTGCCGGGTTCGTTCTGGAACGGCGCGACGATCTGGGTGAGTGGTCGACTCTTGTCGTGCAGCGCCGCTGAGACGGGCAGGGCGGCTTAGAACATCGCCGCCTGAACCGGGTCCAGCAGGCTGCGCCCGCCATCGACATTGATGATCTGCCCGGTGACAAAGCCCGCCCCGTCGCTGACCAGATAGAGCACCGCATCCGCAAGCTCTTCCGATTCCGCGATCCGTCCCATCGGTGTGCCGCGAATGATGCCATCGCGCATCTCGGGGTTTTCCTTCAGCGCCGCTTTCAGCTCTGCCGTCATGACCGAGCCGAACGCGACCGAGTTCACCCGGATGCGATAGGGCGCAAGCGCCAGAGCCAGAGCCCGGGTCGCCTGATCCTGCGCGGCGGATGCAATGGAATAGGCCAGTAATTCCGGATGCGGTCGCTGCGCGGCCAGTGTGGTCAGGTTGACGATGGCACCGTTGATCGCGGCGCCTTCCTCTCCTTCGGCCTGAGAAATCATCCGCTTTGCCACGATCTGCGACATGCGCAGACCTGCCAGCAGGTTCTGGCGCAGCATCGTTTCCAGCGCCGTATCCGAGGTATCCAGCGGATCGCTTGCCTTCACAAGACGATGCGCATTCACAAGGATATCGACCTTGTCATATGCGTCGATTGTCGCGGAAAGCAGATTGGCCATCGACAGACGCTGCGACATATCGGCCGAGAACCGCCGTGCGCGGGGATCGTCCTCGAACCTCGCCATTTCCTGTTCCAGTGCGGCTTCGTCGGAATCTGCGAACATGACATTTGCGCCATGCTCGAAAAGCTGGCGGGCGACGGCCAGACCGATTCCGCGACCGGCTCCGGTGACGATTGCGGTCTTGCCTTCGACGGAATTGCTCATTGCGATCTCCTCTGGCGGGCGCGCGTCGCGGTCAGGACCTTGAAGCGGTTATCGCCACCGATCTCCTCGAACTCGGCGAAATGCCGGTCAAGTTCGTTTTCATAGGGCAAATGGCGGTTCGCGACCATCCAAAGCCGCCCCGCGCCGGTCAAAAGCCCCGACGCGGCGCGGATGAAGGCCTGACCCAGACCGGGATCGGCGTCACGCCCCTGATGAAAAGGCGGGTTCATGATGACACCATTCACCGGGTCCGGCAGGCGGAAATTACGGGCATCCGCCCAGTGGAAGACTGCGCGTGTATCGGTCACATTACGCCGCGCATAATCCAGCGCGGTGTGGTCCGCCTCGACCAGATGCAGCGTATCGACGCCCGGATGTTGCAGGATCTGAGCCGAGAGCCAGCCCCAGCCTGCGCCCAGTTCCACGATCCGGGTCGGCAGACGCTCGGGCAGGGCGGCGGCCAGGGCAGCCGAGCCGGGATCGACGGATTCGGCGGAAAACACCCCGGCACAGGCGGAAAAACCCGGCGCAGGGGACGTTTCGCTTCCCGCCCAATCCGCCGGAACCGCCGAGGGATCGTCGATCCGGGCGATCTTCCCATGTGCTTTCGAGTGGATTTCAGACAGGCCGGAAAAGCCCCTGATCTCTTTGATGATGGCTTCGATCCCATCCGTTTTCTGGCCGTCCAGCCATAGAACGCCATTTGCGGCAAGGTGCTGCGCCGCCGTCGAGATCCGCGCCCGGGCCGCCGCACGGGCACGGGGAAGTGTAACCAGAATTGTGTCGAAACTGCCCTCAGCCGCGGCCGAGACCTGAAAGCCCCGCGCCTTCAGTGCGGCGTGATGATGCGCCTGACTCTCGACGATGCTTGTGCGGTCGGGACCGAAGGCGGACAGATCTTCGGCCCCGTCAGCACCGATGATCAGCGTCGATCCGGTCGCGCCACCGGGAAAGGCCAGTTCCAGCCGTGCTGCACGCATGGGCTATTCTTTTTCCATAGTGCATTGCAGCGGGTGCTGATGCCGCCGCGCAAGCTCCATCACCTGCGCGACCTTGGTTTCCGCGATCTCATGAGAGAAAACGCCGACAACCGCGACGCCCCTGCGATGGACAGTCAGCATGATTTCAATGGCTTGCGCATGAGTCATCGAAAAAAGCCGTTCAAGCACATGAACGACGAACTCCATCGGTGTGAAGTCGTCATTCAGCAGCAACACCTTGTACATGGGCGGTCGCTGAGTCTTGGAACGAGGCTTGACGGCGAGATCCGTGTCCTCGCGCTTACCGGGATCCTGGGGCATATGTGTCAATGATCGGCTGGGTTGTGGTCAGGGCTGCAAATATAGGTGTATTTCGCCATAATGAAACCCCGCCCGCCAGAATTGCGGAAGCGTGGGACCGGGGCGTCCGGGATGGATTGCTGAAAAATGCATAAAATGCACGGTTCCGTGAGTGTTTTTGTTGTGCTAGTATGAAAAAATTAACGACGGCCTATCAAAATAAACAGGCCGCATTCAGGCAGAAGAGATCGAGACAGTGACCAGATTCCGCACGTTATTCCGCGCAGGATTGCTGACGTTATTCGCGTTCCTGATTCCCCTTGCCGCCAGCGCCGCGCCTTTCGCGGCCTTCGTCATGGATGGGCGAACCGGCAAGCAGATCCACGCCCAGAACGCGGATACGCGTCTGCATCCGGCATCCCTGACCAAGATGATGACGCTTTACATGGCGTTCACCGCGATTGAGCGTGGTCAGGTGCGGCTGGATACCAAGTTCACGGTATCTACAAAGGCCGCGAATGAGGTCCCCTCCCGTCTCGGACTTCGCGCCGGGCAGCAGATTGAACTGCGCTATCTGATCAGGGCGGCGGCGGTAAAATCCGCGAATGACGCGGCGACCGCAATCGGGGAAAACCTCGCCGGTTCGGAAAGCCAGTTCGCCGCGCAGATGACGGCGATGGCGCAGGCTCTGGGAATGCGGAACACGCAGTTCCGAAATGCCAACGGGCTGACACAGTCGGGGCATTTTTCGACCGCCCGCGACATGTCGATCCTCGGGCGGCGGCTGTTCTATGATTTCCCGCAATATTATTCGATCTTCTCGCGCCAGTCAGCGGATGCCGGTATCGCCACCGTGCGGGCGACCAACCGCGCTTTTCTCAGCAATTATCCCGGCGCGGACGGGATCAAAAGCGGCTACACGCGCGCGGCAGGGTTCAACCTGACCGCCTCGGCGCATCGCGGGTCCAAGAGGATTATTGCAACCGTTTTCGGAGGCACCTCGACCGCGCAGCGAAATGCCACCATCGCGAAATTGCTGGATATGGGCTTCGGACGGGTGCCGACACGCGTTCGCGAAATCAAGCCGGAACCCCCGCAATATATCGTTGCCCGCAAATCCAGCCGCCGGGTTGCCTCTGCTCCGACCGCGTCTCAGCCGCCGGTCGCGCGTCCGGCTTCGCTGAAAACCCAGCCGGCTGCCTCTGCATCGGTTGCGTCGAAAAGCCTGAACGCTGCGCTGAATACTGCGATGGCACAGGCCGCAGCGGCAGCGCCGCCAAAGCCTGAAGCGCCAGCCAGGCAGGCATCAGCCAGCCTCTCCAACAGTGCGCGTCCGATACCCAAACCGTCGCGCAGCACTACTGCATCAGCCACGGATGGTGCCGTGAAAGCCGCACTGGCTGAAAGTAGTGGTGCGGCGGCTGCCGCTCTAACAGTATCGGCCCGGCCGGTGCGTGCTCCGGGTCGCGATTCAGCATCGGCCAGCGTGGCCGCCGCGAGCACTGCAAGTGCCGCCGTACAAGCCGATCTGTCGCTTGAGGCGTCTCCCAAACCGCAGCGCCGTTCCGAGACCATTGTGGCGGGGCAGGGAACCGGCGGCGGACCAGAGCCGAAGCCGACCGAGAAAATCGCCCGCGCCTCCTCCTCTGGCGGGCAGGTTTGGGGGATCTCCCTTGGCCGCTTCAGGACGCGTGAGCAGGCGAATGAGCGTCTGATCCAGGTCGCGATGCAGGAAAACGAACTTCTGCAGGACGGGCTTCGCCATATCAGGGAATCCTCGAAGGGGTATGAGGCCACGCTGGTCGGTCTGTCCCAGTCCGACGCAACCGGAACCTGCGCGAAGCTGGCACAGCAGAATTACCGCTGCGACGTGACCTCGCCCTGATATTACGCTGAAAGCGAAGATCTGACAGCCGTGCAGAAATGCGCGGCTGTTTTTTATTTTGGTAGGCCCGGAGGGACTTGAACCCCCAACCAAGGCGTTATGAGCGCCCTGCTCTGACCATTGAGCTACAGGCCCAGCCGATGATCGCGACCTAAGTAATTTGAGGCGGCGGGCAGGTCAAGCACAGGTGATGCTCATCCGCTTCATGCTCTGCTGGCGAACGCGGCAGCCGACCTGAAAAGCTGCAATTGCGCCATCCCGCCAGTCATCGCTGCATTGCCCGTGCCTCATCCGTGCTGTATCGGACTGCCAGAATTGACGAAAGGGGATCCGATGGCTCAGGGGAAGAACGGTCTGTCTTACGCCGAGGCAGGTGTGGATATTGATGCGGGCAATGAGCTGGTGGAGCGCATCAAGCCTGCCGCGGCCTCTACGAAACGGCCCGGTGTCATGGCCGGGCTTGGGGGGTTCGGGGCGCTGTTCGATCTGAAGGCCGCGGGGTACACTGATCCTGTGCTGGTTGCTGCCACCGATGGTGTCGGCACCAAGCTGCGCATCGGGATCGATACCGGAGAGCTGGACGGTCTTGGTATCGATCTTGTCGCGATGTGCGTCAATGATCTGGTCTGTCAGGGGGCCGAGCCGCTGTTCTTTCTGGATTACTTCGCGACCGGGAAACTCTCCGTCGATGAGGCGGCGCGTGTGGTGACCGGGATTGCGAAAGGGTGCGAGGCTTCGGGCTGCGCTCTGATCGGCGGTGAGACGGCGGAAATGCCGGGCATGTATCACGATGGAGATTTCGATCTTGCAGGCTTCGCGGTAGGCGCGATGGAGCGTGGGGCGGAACTGCCGAAACATGTCGCGGCAGGGGATGTGCTGTTGGGTCTGGCATCGGATGGTGTGCATTCCAACGGTTTCTCTCTGGTCCGGCGGGTCGCCGAGGCGGCGGGTCTTGGCTGGGGCGATGCGTCCCCGTTCTCGGAGGGGACGCTTGGGCAGGCGCTGCTGGTGCCGACGCGGCTCTATGTGAAGCCCGCATTGCAGGCGATCCGTCAGGGCGGAGTGCACGGGCTGGCGCATATCACCGGAGGCGGGCTGACCGAGAATCTGCCGCGCATCCTGCCGGATGGTCTCGGCGCCGATATCGATCTGTCGGCGTGGAAACTGCCTCCGGTCTTCCGCTGGCTGGCCGAGGCGGGCGGTATCGTGCCCGCCGAGATGCTGAAGACGTTCAATTGCGGCATCGGTATGGTTCTTGTCGTAGATGCGGCGCAGGCGGATGCGCTGTCCGCTCTGCTTGGCGGGGCCGGTGAAACGGTTGTCACTCTTGGTCATGTGGCTGAGGGGCAGGGGGTGCGCTATCACGGCGAGCTGGCGTGAAGCGCGTTGTCATTCTGATTTCCGGCGGCGGGTCGAACATGGTTCGGCTGGCCGAATCGATGGTCGGAGACCACCCGGCGCGGCCTGTGCTTGTCGGCGCGAATGATCCCACGGCCGGAGGTCTGGAAAAGGCTGCTTCGATGGGAATTGAGACCTTCTCGGTCGATCATCGTCCTTTTGGAAAGGACCGCGCAGGGTTCGAGGCTCAGCTTGCCCTTCATCTGGACAAGGCAGAGCCGGATATCATCGCGCTTGCCGGGTTCATGCGCATTCTGACCCCGGATTTCGTGCGCCGCTATGCCGGGCGGATGTTGAATATCCATCCCTCGCTGCTGCCGAAATATCCCGGGCTGCACACCCATGCCCGCGCCATCGCGGCGGGCGATGCCGAGGCCGGGGCGACGGTGCATGAGGTCACTGCCGATCTGGACGCCGGCCCGATCCTTGGACAGGCGCGGGTTCCAATCCTGCCCGATGACGATGCGGACCGGCTCGCGGCGCGTGTGCTGACGCAGGAGCATATGCTGTATCCTGCCGTTTTGCGCCGCTTTGCCGCAGATAACAGGTCTCCGCTTTATATGTGACGGCCCGGACGGGGGCAGTTGATCCATGCGGCGGATTGCGGCAGTCTTTACGGATCAAGCCCAAGGTGCCAGATGACGACCTCCCCCCGAGTTGGCCTGTTCGTGACCTGTCTGGTCGATGCCATGCGGCCGCAGATCGGGTTTGCGACGATCCGGCTGCTGGAACAGGCAGGCTGCAGGGTCGAGGTTCCGCGCAGGCAAAGCTGCTGCGGTCAGCCCGGCAGTAACAGTGGAGACCGGCGCAGCGCTTTCCGAATTGCGAAGACTGTCATCGCGGCATTCGAGGGGTATGATTATCTTGTGGCTCCCTCAGGCTCCTGTGTCGGACAGATCCGTTCCTACCCGTCGCTGCTCAGCGATCCGGACTGGAACGGACGTGCTGAGGATCTGGCCCGGAAGTCTTTTGAAATCATCGGTTTTTTGCATGATGTGATGGGGTGGCATCCCGAAGGCATTCGTCTGGACGCGACGGCGACCTATCATGACAGTTGCTCGGGCCTGCGTGAGTTGGGGATTGAGGAACAGCCACGTGCTCTGCTTGCGGAGATAGAGGGGCTGAAGATGCGGCCTCTGGACGGTGCGAATGTCTGCTGCGGTTTCGGGGGGACATTCTGTGTGAAATATCCCGAAATCTCGACGGCGATCCTGTCAGAGAAAACCGGGAATATTCGTCAGACCGGGGCCGATCTGCTGCTTGCGGGGGATCTGGGCTGCCTGATGAATATAGCCGGTCGCCTGCATCGCGAAGGGGCGGCGACACGTTGCTTTCATACGGCTGAGGTGCTGGCAGGTATGGCTGACGGTCCCGCCATCGGAGAGAGCGGGACATGACTGCCGCGCAGATCCGGCAAGGCTTCAGACAGCGTGCAACGACGGCGCTGAATGACGCCAATCTCAAGGTCGCGATAAACCGGACGACCGGCACGGCGGAAACCAAACGCGCGGCTTCGGTCGGTGATTTTCCCGAATTTCAGGCTGCGCGGGACCGGGCGGCGGCGATCAAGGATCATGTGATCGCCAATCTGGATCACTATCTTGCCGAGTTCGAACGAAACGCAATTGCGGCAGGGGCGCATATTCACTGGGTGCGCGGTGCCTCCGAGGCGGCTTCCATCGTCACCCGGATCTGCAAGGATGCGGGTGCGAAACGTGTCACGCGGTCGAAATCCATGCTCGGCGAGGAAATCGGTCTGCCGCATGCCCTGGACGATGCGGGGATCGAGCGGGTCGAGACGGATCTGGCCGAACATATCATCCAGCTTGCCGGAGAGCGGCCAAGCCATATCATCTGGCCCGCCATGCACCGCACCCGGGAAGATGTCGCGGTTCTGTTTCAGAAAGATCACCACCCGCCGCCAGTGGCGGGTGATGCGGCTTCGATGGTGGCCTCGGCCCGCAATGTGCTGCGCGGGAAGTTTCTGTCGGCGGATGTGGGGATCTCGGGTGCGAATTTTCTTGTCGCGGATACCGGCGCGACCTGCACCGTCACCAATGAGGGCAATGCCGAACTCTCGACCACGCCTCCGCGCGTTCATATCGTGACCGCAGGCATCGAAAAGCTGGTGCCCTCGACCGATCACGCTATGGCGTTGCTGAGGGTGCTGGTCCGTTCCGCCACTGGCGGAGAGGTGACGCAGTATACGACCTTCCATTGCGGGCCGAAGCGGCAGGGCGATGCGGACGGTCCCGAGGAAATGCATATCGTGCTGGTCGATAACGGACGCTCGCGGATGCTTGGGGATGAGTTCCGCACCATGCTGCGCTGCATCCGTTGCGGCGCCTGCATGAATCACTGTGTCGTGTATCGCCAGATCGGCGGTCATGCCTATGGCGGGACCTATCCCGGACCGATGGGGGCGGTGCTGACGCCGGTTCTGGACGGGCTTGCGAAAAGCCGGGACCTGCCTTTCGCCTGCACGCTGAACGGACGCTGCGAGGAGGTTTGTCCGGTCAGAATACCGCTCAAGACGCTGCTGAAAGCGTGGCGTTTCAGATCATGGGACAGCCAGCAAGAGGTCGGCGCGATGCGCTTTGGCCTTGGGCTCTGGGGTTTTGCCGCCAGACGGCCCCGGCTGTATCGCTTTGGAACGCGCATCGCACTGCCCCTGATGCGGCTGTTCGGGCGGGACGGATGGATCATAAGGATGCCTTTCGACAAAGGCTGGACGCAGACGCGCGATCTGCCCCGTCCTGCATCGCGCAGCTTCATGTCGCAGCACCGGAAATACGGCAATAAAGGCCCGGAATGACGGCGCGTGACGACATCTTCCGGGCAATCAGCCAAGGCCTGACACGCGGGCAAGGCGGGGCTGTGCGCAAGCGCTCACTGGGTGAGATCAGGGCAGAGGCCGCCGCGCTTCTGCATCATCCCGATGAGATCCGGCCCGCGCTTTCCGGGCAGGACCCGGTTGCCGCCTTCATCGCGAAATGCGCGATGCCTGCGCTTGGGGTGAGTTTGGCGCGTGTTCCTGACGTGGCAGGGCTGGCTTCGGCTGTGGCGGAGTATCTGAAGCAGCATGATCTGCCGAATTCTGTCGCCATCACGCCCGATCCGCTTCTTGCCGGTCTGGATCGGGGCGGCATCGAGACCCATCCCGATTGCGCCCCGGACGAAGCCGTCGCGATCAGCGTTGCGGATTGGGCGGTGGCGGAAACCGGCTCGGTCGTGATCCATTCTTCCGCGACGCAGCCGATCCTGCATGCTATGCTGCCCCGGCACTGGCTGGTGGTGGTGAAGGAAGCCCGCATCCTGCCCTTTCTGGATGACTATGCAACTTATGCCGCGCTGCGGCCCCGAAATGCCGTGATGATCACCGGATCTTCTGGAACAACCGATATCGAGGGGTATTTCGTGCGCGGCGCTCATGGTCCGGGATTTGTCCATGTGTTGCTGGTAAGCACATGAAATCACCGCAGAGCGGCGCATTCCCGCGCTGTCGCAGCGGCGTCACATAACTGTCTTGCAGCGATGATAGGCGGCCTTTACTGATCGGTGCCATTATGGCACCTGCGCCATCCCGGAAGGGGCGGCAAGAAAGGTAAGGAAAGGCTTCTCATGCGCATTGCGGTTCTTGGCGGCGACGGATTTGTCGGCTGGCCGACCTCGCTTCATCTCTCCAATCTGGGGCATGACGTTCATATTGTGGACAATCTGTCACGCCGCTGGATCGACACCGAACTGGGCGTACAATCCCTCACCCCGATGGATTCGATTCAGGAACGCTGCCGGATCTGGAAGCAGGAAAGCGGGAACCAGATCCATTTTCATCTGCTGGATCTGGCCAAGGAATTCGAGCGTCTCAAGAAATGGCTGGCCGAATACAAACCCGACGCCATCATCCATTTCGCCGAGCAACGCGCCGCGCCCTATTCGATGAAAACCGACCGGCACAAGGTCTATACGGTCGATAACAACGTCAACGCGACGCATAACCTGCTGGCGGCGATGGTGGAAACCGGCATCGATGCGCATCTGGTGCATCTGGGTACGATGGGGGTCTATGGGTATTCCTCAGTCGGGGCACCGATCCCGGAAGGCTATCTGGATATTGAGATCGACACGCCCAATGGCAAGAAACAGCAGCAGGTGCTGTATCCGACCCGGCCCGGTTCGGTCTATCACATGACCAAATCGCTGGATCAGATCATGTTCCAGTTCTTCGCCCAGAATGACGGGCTGCGGATCACCGATCTGCATCAGGGCATCGTCTGGGGGACGCATACCGACCAGACGCGGCGGCATGAGCAGTTGATCAACCGGTTCGACTATGACGGCGATTACGGCACGGTGCTGAACCGGTTCCTGATTCAGGCGGCGATCGGCTATCCGCTGACCGTACATGGCACAGGCGGGCAGACACGGGCTTTCATCCATATTCAGGATTGCGTGCGCTGTATCGAACTGGCTCTGAACGATGCGCCGGCGGCGGGCGAACGGGTGAAGATCTTCAACCAGATGACCGAAACCCACCGCGTGCGCGATCTGGCGGCGATGGTGGCTCGTCTGGCGGGGGCAAAGGTGATGAACCTGCCCAACCCGCGCAAGGAAGCCGCCGAGAACGATCTGATCGTGAAGAATGATCAGTTCCTGGCGCTTGGCCTGAACCCGATCACGCTGGAGGACGGGTTGCTGTCCGAGGTCGTCGATGTGGCGAAGAAATACCAGCACCGCATCGACCGTTCCCGCGTGCCTGCCGTGTCCGCATGGACCAAAGAGATCGCCGCTCAGGTCGATCACGACCCCGAGTCGCATGCAGAGCGTCAGGGGTAAATCCCGATAACTGACCCTGCCCGGAGCAAGCTGCCGATGCAGTTCCGGGCAGGGTCCGCTCAGCCGCGTGTGCGCGGCGGTCTCGGTTTATAGGCAGGCAGGGACCAACCCCAGATCAGCGTTCCGGCACGCAGCAGAAACACGGTCAGCCCGCCTCCGGTCAGCGCGGCTGAGCGGGGCAGACCCAGCCAGACAAGAAGCAGCGCCGCCACCGCGCCTCCGAAGGTGCAGGTGAGATACAGCTCGCTTCCCTTGAGGATCAGCGGCACTTCATTGCCCACGACATCGCGCATCAGCCCGCCCATCGTGCCGGTGATGACGCCGGCAATCACCACGATAACCGGGCCGAACCCGCCCACCAGAGCAACGCCGACACCTGCCGGAACAGCAACGGCAAGCGCAATAGCATCCAGCCAGAGCAGCCAGCGATAGCGGCTTTCAAGAAGATGCGCGGTCCAGAACACAAGGAAGGCTGCCGCAGCTGCGATAATGATAAGCTCGGGCTGAGCCACCCAGAAAACCGGATCGCGTCCCAGAACCAGATCCCGCAACGTCCCACCGCCGACAGCGGTCAGCGAGGCCATGAAGATGAACCCTATGATATCAAGCTGCGCCCGGCTGGCGACAAGCGCCCCGGTCAGGGCGAAGACCAGAACCGATCCATAATCGAGCGCCCAGATATAGGTGCCGAGCGTGTTCAGCATGTCAGGGTTCATTCATGTCTCCCGTCGCGGCGTGATGGGTGCGGCTGCGATTTGACCGTCCCTGTCAGGTGGTCACATCGGGTTTGTCACGGTCGGTATGCTGACGGATCTGCGCGATCTCCTCGGCAGCCTGAATGACCGGCAGCAAAGCCTCATCGACGCTCATATCAAGGCGACCATCGGCGGGTTGATAGCGTTCCAGATAGACCCGCAGCGTCGCGCCCTCCGTTCCTGTCCCCGAAAGCCGCATCACGATGCGCGACCCATCGGTGAAGCTGATCCGGATGCCCTGATGCTTCGATACGGATTCGTCGATCGGGTCGTGATAGGCGAAATCATCGGCGGCCTCGACGGTCAGCCCGGCGCATTCCTGACCGGGCAGATCGTTCAGCATGGCGCGAAGCCGCTCGATCAGGGCGTTTGCCTTGTCAGAGGGAACGGCCTCATAATCGTGGCGCGAGTAATAATTGCGGCCATATTCCGACCAGTGATCCTGAAGGATCTGCTGAACGGATTGCTTGCGGGCCGCCAGAATATTCAGCCAGAGCAGCACCGCCCAAAGCCCGTCCTTTTCGCGGACATGATCCGAGCCGGTCCCCGCCGATTCCTCACCGCAGAGCGTGACGCGCCCCGCATCGAGAAGATTACCGAAGAATTTCCACCCGGTCGGGGTCTCATAGCTTCCGATCCCGGCCTTTTTCGCGACCAGATCGGCAGCGCGAGAGGTCGGCATTGACCGCGCCACCCCGGAAAGACCGGCAGCATAGCCGGGCGCGTGATGCGCATTGGCGGCCAGAACGGCCAAGCTGTCGGAAGGCGTGACATAGATCCCGCGGCCAAGGATCATGTTGCGGTCGCCATCGCCGTCGGATGCCGCGCCGAAATCCGGGGCGTCCTTGGCCATCATGACATCCATCAGATCCTTCGCCCAGACCGGGTTCGGATCGGGATGCCCGCCGCCGAAATCGGGCAGGGGGGTCGCGTTGACGACGCTGTCCCTGGCCGCGCCGAGACGGTTTTGCAGAATCTCGGTGGCATAGGGGCCGGTCACGGCATGCATCGCGTCAAATCGCAGCGTAAACCCGGAGGACAGCAGATCCCGGATCGCGCCGAAATCGAAAAGCTGCTCCATCAGCGTGGCATAGTCCGCGACCGGATCGACGATATCGATCTCCATCCCGCCAAGCGTGGCCGTGCCGATGCGGGACAGGTCGATATCCTGCCCCTCGAAGATGCGGTATTCGGTGATGTCCTGCGTGCGTACGAAAATCCTGTCAGTGACGGATTCGGGTGCCGGACCGCCATTCGCGCCATTGAATTTCAGCCCGAAATCTTCATTTTCGCCGCCCGGATTATGGCTGGCTGACATGATAAAGCCGCCATCCGCAGCTCTTTTGCGGATCAGGTTCGAGGCGGCAGGCGTCGACAGCAAGGCATTGCGCCCCACGATCATCTTCGCGGCACCGCCTGCGGCGCACATCCGCAGAATGACCTGCGCCGCGCGGTCGTTGAAGTAACGGCCATCGCCGCCCAGCACCAGCGTTTTGCCCTGCACCCCGCCAATCGCATCGATGATCGACTGCACGAAATTCTCCAGAAAATGCGGCTGCATGAAGATCCGGGTCTTCTTGCGCAGGCCCGATGTGCCGGGCTTCTGGCCTTCGATAGGGGTGGTCTGGACGGTAATGACACTCATGCGGGGTCTCCCTCTGGCATGAAAACGGCAATGGAATTGGCGGCGACCTGTGCGGAGGGGCCGGATTCGTGGCGATCCTGCGCGAATGGGGCGTCGGTGTCGAGAACCCGCATCCAGACGCGGCCCTCCGGGTCGGGCAGTTGCATGCGGGCCGGGTCTTCGCTGCCATTGACCACGATAAAGGCGACCTCATCGCGCCAGGCATCGCGGCCCGGCATGTCGCTTGCCATGCGCAGTTCCAGCCCCAATGTCCTCAGCGTGGGATTCTGCCAGTCGGCATCTGTCGGCTCGGCTCCGTCGGGAAGATGCCAGACAAGATCGCGTTTCCCATCCGGCAGATCCGATGAGTGCAGAAAACGGCGCTGATGCAGGACCGGATGGGCATGGCGCAGGGCGGTCAGCCTTGCGGTGAAGGATGCAAGCGCGTCATCGGCATTCTCCCAGCCGATCCAGCCGATCCGGTTATCCTGACAATAGGCGTTATTGTTGCCGTCCTGACTATTGGCGATTTCGTCGCCGCCAAGCAGCATCGGCGTTCCCTGAGACAGCATCAGCGTCGCCAGCATATTGCGGCGGCGTCTGGCGCGGGCCTGATTGATGGCGTCGTCGCCGGTCGGCCCCTCATGTCCCATATTATCTGAGAGGTTGTCGTTATGGCCGTCGCGATTTCCCTCGTGATTGGCCTCGTTATGCTTCCGGTCATAGGCGGTCAGATCGGCCAGTGTGAAACCGTCATGAGCGGTCACGAAATTGATACTGGCCTGAGGGGCGCGTCCGCTGTGGTCGAAGATCGGGGCAGAGCCGGTCATCCGCTCGGCCAGTTGCGCGATATTGCCGTCGCCGCGCCAGAAGCCCCGAGCCGTATCGCGGAAGCGGTCATTCCATTCAAGAAAAGGCGGCGGAAATGCGCCAAGCTGATAGCCTCCGGGACCGACATCCCAAGGTTCGGCGATCAGGCGGATATTCGCCAGAACCGGATCCTGCCGCAGCGCCGTCAGAAAGCGCCCCTCCCGCGCAAAACCGCCCGGCTCGCGTCCCAGAACCGTGGCCAGATCAAAGCGGAACCCGTCCACGCCCATGATCTCGACCCAGTAGCGCAGCGAATCCAGCACCATGCGGATCACCATCGGATGAGTGCAGTTCAGTGTGTTTCCGGTGCCGGTATCGTTGATGTAGAAGCGCGGATTATCCGGCATCAGCCGGTAATAGCTGGCATTGTCCAGCCCGCGAAAGGACAGGGTCGGCCCCAACTCGTTTCCCTCGGCGGTGTGGTTATAAACCACGTCGATCACGACTTCGATCCCGGCATTATGCAGGCGGGCAACCATGTCGCGGAACTCTGCCGGGTCGCCCTTTGCGGTGTAATCCGCCTCGGGCGCGAAAAAGGCCATCGTGTTATAGCCCCAGTAATTGCTGAGGCTCTGACGCAGCAGGAACGCCTCATCGGCATGGGCCTGCACCGGCAGAAGCTCCAGCGTGGTGATCCCGAGCCGCTGGAGATGCGAGATCACCGCATCCGAGGCAAGCCCCGAAAACTTCCCCTGCTGCGTCTGTGCCACGGCGGGGTTGGCGGCGGTCATGCCTTTCGGATGCGCCTCATAGAGGATCACCCGGTCGCGCGGGGTGCGGCGGCCACGGGGCAGGGGCGGCTGGTCCGGGGTTACGACGCATTTCGGCATGAACGGCGCTGAATCCCGCTCATCGACCGAGAGATCCGCCTGCGCCGCGTTGCTGACATACCCTAGAAGCGCATCGTCATGGATTAGCCGCCCTGACAGGCGCCGCGCATAAGGGTCCAGCAGCAGCTTTGCCGGGTTGAAGCGATGCCCCTGTTCCGGCGCGAAAGGCCCATAGGTGCGCAGCCCGTATAACGCGCCCTCTGGCAGGCTGGGGATGAACCCGTTCCAGATATCGCCCAACCGGTCGGGAAGGGTCAGGCGCTGCAATTCGCGCTGTCCGTCGGGGGAGAACAGGCAGATCTCGATCCGCTCGGCATTGGCGGAAAATACAGCGAAGTTCACCCCGCCATTGATGGGATGCGCCCCCAGCCGGTCGGAACTGCCGGAGGTGATCCTATAGTCGGTTTCAGTCATGTATCTGTCAGCCTGTGGTCAGCCTGTCATAGAGCGCCGCATAGTTGCGGGCCGAGGCATCCCATCCGACAGGATGAGCCATCGCCCGGCGGACCATTCGCTGCCAGATTGCCGACTGATCGTAAAGGGCTGAAGCGCGTCGAAGTGCCAGCGACAGCGCATCGGCGGTGACCGGCGCGAATTGAAGCCCGGTCGCCACGCCTGCCCGCAGCGCCGCGTCATTGGCGTCGATGACCGTATCCGCCAGCCCGCCCGTCCGCGCCACAAGTGGCAGCGTCCCATAGGCCAGACCGTATATCTGCGTCAGCCCGCAAGGCTCGAAGCGCGACGGGACAAGCACCACGTCTCCGCCTGCGAACATGCGATGCGAGAGCGCCTCATCATAGCCGATTCTGACCGCGACCCGGCCCGGATGCGCTTTTGCCGCACGCAGGAAACCGTCCTGCAGATCCGGCTCACCCGAGCCAAGGACCGCCAGTTGTCCGCCTCTGGCGACAAGGCCCGGAATGGTCTCCAGCAGAAGATCCAGACCTTTCTGGCGGGTCAGGCGGCTGACCACGATGAAAAGCGGGCCGCCCTCGGGGTCCAGCCCGAATTCCGTGCGCAAGGACGCGGCCGAGAGGGTTTTGCCCTCCATATCACCGGCGCTGTATCGGGCGGGGATCTGGTCGTCGATGGCGGGATTCCAGACCGCATCGTCTATCCCGTTCAGGATGCCCGACAATACATCCGCCCGTCCGCGTATCACCCCTTCCAGACCGAAGCCGAATTCCGGCGTGGTCAGCTCGGCGGCATAGCTTGGCGATACGGTGGTGATGGCATCGGCATGGATCAGCCCGGCCTTGAGGGCGCTGATCTGGCCCCAATACTCGTAACCGTCGGGTGTGAACCCCTCGGGCGGCAGGCGCAGCGCTTCAAGCTGGCTGGCGGGCGCGATGCCCTGAAAGGCGATATTGTGGATGGTCATGACCGAAGGGACGGAACCCCGTGTCCAAAGCGGGGCAAAGCCGGACTGCCAGTCATGGCAATGCAGCAGATCGGGTCGCCAGCCATCGCTTAGCCCGTCCTTGGCGATCCGGGCAGCGGCCCAGCTTAACGCGGCGAAGCGGGCCGGATTGTCGGGCCAGTCCTCGCCGCTCGGTGTGCCGTAAATACCGCCCTCGCGGTCGAAAAGATGCGGCGCGTCCAGCAGCAGAATGTCCAGATCGCCCACCATGCCCGCAAGCATCTGCGCCGGGCCGCCGAACAGATCCGCATCGGACCAGACCTGCCGAGCATCGCTCAGCTTTGCCGACAAGCCGGGATAGGCGGGCAGAAGCGTCCGCAAACGCCAGCCAAGAGGGGCGAGCGCAGCAGGCAATGCGCCGACCACATCCGCAAGCCCTCCGGTCTTGATCAGCGGCGCAGCTTCCGAGGCGACCGACAGGACATTGCCACTGGCAGGCCTTGCCCGGTCGCGAGGCGAAACCGGTTTCCGGTCGGGATTCGCGGCAGCGCTCATTGCCCTGCCGCCCGCCGGTCCAGCATATCCTGCGTAATCAGCGTCACTCCGCTATCGGTTACGCGGAACCATTTCGCATCCTCGTCACGATCCTCTCCGACGACCAGACCTTCGGGGATATCGGCGCCGCGATCTATCACCACATCTTTCAGCCTGACATGCCGTCCGATATTCACATAGGGCATCGCCACGACCGACCGCAGCGTGGAATAGCTGTTCGCCTTCACCCCGGTAAACAGCAGCGAGTTGCGGACCTCGGAACCAGAGATAATGCAGCCCCCGGACACCATCGAACTGACTGCATGGCCGCGCCTGTCCTCATCGTCATGGATGAATTTGGCGGGCGGGGTGATCTCGCCATAGGTCCAGATCGGCCAGTCGCGGTCATACAGATCCAACTCGGGCGAGAAATCCGTCAGGTCGATATTGGCCTGCCAGAACGCGTCGATCGTGCCGACATCGCGCCAATAGGCCGGTGCGTCGGAAGAGCTGCGGACACAGCTTTCGGTAAAGCGATGCGCGACGGCCTTGCCGTTCTTTACGATCTGGGGGATCAGGTCATGGCCGAAATCATGGCTGGAATTCGGATCGGCGGCGTCTTTCCGCAACAGTTCGCGCAGAAATTTCCAGTCGAACACATAAATCCCCATCGACGCCAGCGTCGAATCCGGATCGTCGGGCATGCCCGGCGGGTCGGCGGGCTTTTCCAGAAACGAGACGATGCGCCCCTCGGCATCGACATCCATGACCCCGAAGGCGGACGCCTCGCTGCGCGGGACGGTCAGACAGCCGACCGTCACATCGGCGCCGCTGTCGACATGCTGTCGCAGCATCAGCTCGTAATCCATTTTGTAGATATGGTCCCCGGCCAGAACGACCAGAAAATCCACATCGTAGCTGTCGATGATATGGATATTCTGCGCGACGGCATCGGCCGTGCCGCGATACCAGTTTTCCTCATCCATCTGCTGCGAGGCGGGCAGGATATCCAGAAACTCATTGCGCTCGGACCGGAAGAAGGACCAGCCCCGGTTCAGGTGCCGGATCAGGCTGTGTGCCTTGTATTGCGTCGCAACGGCCATCTTGCGGATGCCGGAATTCAGCGCGTTGGACAGGGCGAAGTCGATGATGCGGGACTTGCCGCCGAAATAGACGGCGGGCTTCGCGCGGCGGTCAGTCAGTTCCTTCAGGCGCGATCCGCGCCCTCCGGCCAGGACATAGGCCATTGCACGCGATGAGAGACGGTTGGGACGGTGCAGTGTCATGGGTCTCCTCCCCACTTGTTAAGGTCAGACAGCTTCGTAGATCAGGACCGAAAGAGGCGGCAGGTCGATCATCGCGGACTGATCATAGCCCTGATATTCCTCGCCATCCGCCGTGACGATCTGCGCGGTTTGCATATTCGACCCGCCATAGACCCCGGCATCGCTGTTCAGCCGCAACCGCCACTTGCCGTCGCGCGGCAAGCCAAGCGTCCAACCGTGGCGTGGCACCGGGGTGAAATTGCAGATCACGACGACAGGCACGTCGCCATCCTCTCCGTAACGTGCATAGGCGAGAACGGATTCCGCCGCTGCACCGCCCTCGATCCAGCCGAAGCCTTCGGTCTGTGCGTCGCGCTTATGCAGGGCGGGCAGGTCCCGGTATATCCGGTTCAGATCGCGGATCAGCGATTGCACGCCCTTATGTCTGGGGTCTTCCAGCAAATGCCAGTCCAGCGACGAGTCATGGTTCCACTCGCGCCGCTGTGCGAATTCGCATCCCATGAACAGCAGCTTCTTGCCCGGATGGGTCCACATGAACCCGTAATAGGCACGCAAATTTGCGAATTTCTGCCAGTCATCTCCCGGCATCTTGTCCAGCATCGAGCCCTTGCCGTGCACCACCTCGTCATGGCTGATCGGCAGGATGAAATTCTCTGAAAACGCGTAGACCAGACCGAATGTAAGCTGGTTGTGATGGTGACTGCGATGCACAGGTTCGTGCCGGATATAGCTGAGCGTATCGTTCATCCAGCCCATATTCCATTTGAAACCGAAACCCAGCCCGCCCGTATCCGCAGGCCGCGAGACGCCGGGAAAAGAGGTGGATTCCTCGGCCACCGTCATGATCCCCGGCACGGTGCCGTAAGCAACAGTGTTGACCCCGCGCAGGAAATCTATCGCCTCAAGATTTTCGCGCCCGCCGTGGATATTGGGCACCCATTCGCCCTCCTTGCGGGAATAATCCCGGTACAGCATCGAGGCGACCGCATCCACACGCAGCCCGTCAATATGGAACTCTTCCAGCCAGTACAGCGCATTCGCGGTCAGATAGTTGGACACCTCACGCCGGCCGTAATTATAGATCAGCGTATTCCAGTCCTGATGAAACCCCTCGCGAGGGTCGGCATGTTCGTAAAGCGCGGTGCCGTCGAAACGTCCCAGACCATGCGCATCGGTCGGAAAATGCCCCGGCACCCAGTCGAGCAGCACACCGATGCCCGCCTCATGCGCGGTGTCGATCAGGGCGCGGAACTCATCCGGCGTGCCGAAGCGGATGGTCGGCGCATAAAGCCCGATCGGCTGGTAGCCCCAGGATCCGTCGAAGGGAAATTCGGAAACCGGCATCAGCTCCAGATGGGTGAAGCCCATCCCGACGACATATGGGATCAGGTCCCGAGCATGTTCCAGATAAGAAAGCGGGCGATTGCCGTCTTCGGTCACGCGCTTCCAGCTTCCCAAATGCACCTCATAGACCGAGATCGGGGCCGAGATGCTCTGCGCCTTTGCGCGGCGGTCCATCCATGCTGTGTCGCGCCAGTCGTAATTCCCGATTTCGCGCACGACCGAAGCCGTTGCGGGCGGGTGTTCCGCCCCGAACCCGACCGGGTCCGCTTTCTGAGGCATCGGCTCTCCATGTGCGCCGGTGATGGCGAATTTATAGGCCGTGCCGTCGCCGATATTCGGGATGAAGATTTCCCATACGCCGGTCAGACCGCGCCGCCGCATGCCGTGGCGTCGAGCATCCCAGCCATTGAAATCGCCCAGAACCGCGACACGGCGGGCATTCGGCGCCCAGACCGCGAAATGCGTCCCGCTGACACCCTGATGCTTGATGACATGCGCCCCAAGCGCCAGCCAGAGCTGATGATGCGTGCCTTCTCCGATCAGATATTCGTCGATTTGGCCAAGTACCGGGCCGAAGCGATAGGGGTCCTCATATTCCCATTCAGCCTGCCCGTCAGTGCCTTTCAGCAGATAGGGGGTCGGGTCGGGCATGATCCCCGCGAAAAGTCCGGCGATGTCATGAACCGGATCCATCGGATAAACGCCGTGGATTGTCGCGATCGACATCTCGGCGGCACCGTGATCCACCGCCATGACCCGCCAGCCATCACCGGCAGGATGCGGCCCCAGCCAGTGGAACGGCTCGGCATCGCGGCCATCCGCAAGCGCCTGCGCACGGTCACGGGAAATCGGCGGTGGCGCGGTCAGATCGGACTCAGAGTTATCCTGCTGGCTGCCCGGCCCGTTGCCTTGCTGCTTGCTCATCGCTCGCCTCCATATCCCAGACACGACTCATGTAATCACGGATCGAGCGGTCTGACGAGAACCATCCCATGCGGGCGGTGTTCAGCGCTGCCATGCGGTTCCATCCCCTCTGGTCACGGTAAGCGGCATCGATATCGCCTTGCGTCGAGCGGTAATCGGCGAAATCAGAGCAGACCAGATAATCATCCCATTTGCGCAGGATGTCGACGAGTCTGCCATAGCGGTCCCTGTCGCCGCCGAATGTTCCTGCCGCGATCAGTTCGATGGCGCGTGCGAGGGCAGGGGATTCTGCGATGGCCTGCGCGGCATGATCCTGCATGGCACGGCGTTTTTCGACCTCGGCGGTGTTCATGCCGAACAGAAAGAAATTCTCGGCCCCGACCTGTTCGCGGATCTCCACATTGGCCCCGTCCAGCGTGCCGATGGTCAGCGCTCCGTTCATCGACAGTTTCATATTGCCGGTGCCGGATGCCTCTTTCCCGGCGGTTGAGATCTGCTCGGACAGATCCGCCGCCGGGATCAGCCTGACCGCCATCGAGACATTGTAATTCGCCGGATAGGCCACAATCAGTCGGCCCTGCATCGCGGGGTCCTTGTTGACGACAGCGGCGACGTCGTTGATCAGATGCACGATCTCTTTCGCGACGACATAGCCGGGTGCCGCCTTGCCGCCGAATATCTTGACGCGCGGCTGCCAGTCCGCACCGGGATTCTGACGGATCTCATCCCAACGAGAAATGGTCTCCAGCACGTTCAGAAGCTGGCGCTTATATTCATGGATACGCTTGATCTGGACATCGAACAGCGCATCCGGGTCGGGCACGATGCCAAGTCTTTCACCCAGCCAGTTGGACAGTGCTACCTTGTTGCTGCGTTTGGCAGCCGCATAGCGGTCCAGCCATGCGCTGTCATCGGCGGAGGGCTCAAGCCGTTTCAGGCGATCCAGATGATCCACCCATTCCTCATCACCAAGCGTTTCGGTGATCAGCCCGGCAAGGGTGGGATTGGCGGAATAGAGCCATCGGCGCGGGGTCACGCCATTGGTGACATTCACGATCCGGTCGGGATGCAGCCGGTTCAGATCGTGAAAGACGGTCTCTTTCATCAGATCCGTATGCAGCGCCGAGACGCCGTTCACATGGCCCGACTGCATGAAGGCCAGTGTTCCCATGTGAACCTGACCGTGATGGATGGCGGACAGTTCCCACGGGCGCGAGGGGTTTCGGCGTTTATGGTGATCGTCGATGCGCTCGACCAGATCCATATGGCGCGGCAGGATCTTGCGGAATAGCCCCTCGGACCATGTTTCAAGTGCCTCTGGCAGAAGCGTGTGGTTGGTATAGTTCAGCACCCGCACCGCCATGTCGGCGGCGGCGTCGAATTCCTGCCCGAAATCGTCGATCAGAACGCGCACCAGCTCGGCCCCGGCAATGGAGGGATGGGTGTCGTTCATCTGGATAGCGACGCGGTCAGGCAAGGCGGCGATGGATTCGTCGCCCGAGGCGAAGCGGCGCATGATGTCGCGCACCGATGCGGCGGTGAAGAAATATTCCTGCTTCAGCCGAAGTTCTTTCCCGGCCTCGGTCGAGTCGTCGGGATAGAGCACGCGGGTAATGGTCCGGGCCAGAGACTCGGCCGCGCCCGCCGCTACATATTCGCCCCGGTTGAACCGTTCGAGGTCGAATTCCTGCACCGGCTTGCCCGACCACAGGCGCAGCGTATTGGCCCAACGCCCGCGCCAGCCGATGACCGGCATGTCATAGGCCGCCGCGATCACGCTTTCCGCCGGATGCCAGATCTTGCGCGGCCCGTCACCCTCGACCCAGCCGCCGAAGCCGATCTCATAGGCGGCCTCGGGGCGCTCGAATTCCCACGGGTTGCGGGATTTCAGCCAGTTCTCGGCGGTTTCCACCTGCCGCCCGTGATCGAAACGCTGCCGGAACAGCCCGTGTTCATAGCGCAACCCATAGCCATAGGCCGGACACCCCAGAGTCGCCATCGACTCCATGTAACAGGCCGCCAGTCGTCCCAGACCGCCATTGCCAAGCGCGGCTTCGGGCTCGTCATGGATCACCTCGTCATAATCCACGCCAAATCCGTGCAGCGCCTCACGCGCCATGTCGTCCAGCCCCAGATTGACGATGGAATCCTCCAGCAGCCGTCCGATCAGGAACTCCATCGACAGGTAATGCACCCGCTTCAGCTTCCCGTCATAGGTCGCGCGGGTCGAGGCGAACCACGGCTCTACGATCCGGTCGCGCACGGCAAGCGACAAAGCCACCCGCCAGTCATGCACTGAGGCATGCGGCGCATCTTTTCCGATCGAGAAGGTCAGATGGTCGCGGACCGACTGGGCGATATCTTTGGGGGTGGCGCTCATCTCTGGCTGTGTCATCATGGCGTTCCGCGGCTGACTGATGTTAGCGATCTCATTAGGACGGTGACCGGCCGGGTTCAATGGTCTGACTTGTCGGCTGAGAGGGCAGAATGGTGAATGACTGGTGGCGTGGCTCGGTAACCTATCAGGTATATCCGAGGTCGTTTCAGGACAGTAACGGCGACGGTGTCGGCGATCTGCGCGGGATTGCCTCGCGGCTGAAATATATCGCCGGGCTTGGGGTGGATGCGGTCTGGCTGTCGCCGGTCTTTACCTCTCCGATGGCGGATATGGGGTATGACGTATCGGATTATACCGATATCGACCCTCTCTTCGGAGATCTGAAGGATTTCGACCTGCTGGTGTCGAAAGCGCATGAGCAGGGGCTGAAAGTGATTATAGATCAGGTGCTCAGCCACTCATCCGATCAGCATCCCTTTTTCGTTGAAAGCCGCCAGAGCCGGGATAACCCGAAGGCTGACTGGTATGTCTGGGCCGACGCCAGACCCGATGGCTCACCGCCGAATAACTGGGCTTCGGTATTCGGAGGCTCGGCCTGGGAATGGGATGGACACAGAAAGCAATACTACCTGCATAATTTCCTGACATCGCAGCCGGATTTCAATTTTCATAACCCGGATGTTCAGGATTGGCTGCTTGGCACGATGCGCTTCTGGCTGGAACGCGGAGTTGACGGGTTCCGGCTGGATACGGTGAATTTCTATGTGCATGACAGGAAGCTGCGCAATAACCCCGCCCGCAAGGGCGAAGCGCAGGTGAATCCCTATGAGATGCAGATTCATAAATTCTCGAAAACCCAGCCCGAGAATCTGGATTTCCTGTCCCGGATCCGCGAACTGACCGATGAATTCGGTGCCTCTACAGTCGGCGAGGTCGGGGATTCAACCCGTGCCGTCGAAATCATGGCCGAATATACGGCAGGCGACAGCAGGCTGCATCAGGCCTACAGCTTTGATATGCTGGGGCCGGAATTCACTCCGAAACATTTCCGTACGCGGATCGAGAGGTTTTTCCGTATCGCGCCCGATGGCTGGCCGACATGGGCATTTTCCAATCACGATGTGATCCGGCATCTGACCCGCTGGCAGGACTATGGCGCCGATCAGGACAGTCTGGCGAAGCTGACAGCGGCGATGCTTCTGTCCTTTCCGGGCTCGGTCTGCCTTTATCAGGGTGAGGAACTGGGGCAGACGGAAACCGATCTGGAGTTCGAAGAATTGACCGATCCGCCGGGCATCCGCTTCTGGCCCGATTACAAGGGGCGCGACGGCTGCCGTACGCCGATGGTCTGGGACGGCAACAGCAGTACGTCAGGCGGCTTCTCCGAGGGCAAGCCGTGGTTGCCGGTCAAACCGCCTCAGCTTGCGCGGAACGTCGCGGCGCAAGAGGAAGACGCGCAGTCCGTCCTGCATTTCTATCGCCAGATGCTTGCCTTCCGGTCCGGGCGGTCCGAACTGAACGGCAGGGATGTCGCGAAATTCTATAACCGCCCTAACCCGGTTCTGATGTTCCAGCGTGGCGGGCTGATCTGTGTGTTCAATCTGAGCAGGGATGAGGTCTCGCTGAACCTTCCTCCGTCCAGCAGGCAGCAGATCGTCGGGCCGCATCAGGCTGCCTCGGTGAATGGCAGGCGTGTCGAACTGGGGCCGAACGGGTTCGCATTCATAGAGACCGACGCCTAGCTTTTCCGGCATAACAAACCCTCCGAATTGACCGATCTTACGCCGCTGACGGGAACGTAACCCCCGGTCAGCGGCGTTGTTACCCGTGATCGACGCGCCTGCGCATCAGCAGCGGTCGGTTCGTGAATTCGTCCGGGCGTGAGGATACCGCTCGGGCAGGCAGGAAATGTGGAGATTGCCGATGAAGAATTTGGGTTTTCTTTCTTTTGGTCACTGGTCGCCCGAGCGCGGCTCTCAGGTGCGCAGCGCGGCGGATGTTCTGATCCAGTCCATCGAGCTTGCCGTCGAGGCCGAAAGGATCGGCATGGACGGGGCGTATTTCCGCGTTCACCATTATGCGCGGCAGCTTGCCTCTCCCTTTCCGCTGCTGGCGGCGATCGGGGCGCGGACCTCGACAATCGAGATCGGCACCGGCGTGATCGATATGCGCTATGAAAACCCGCTTTACATGATCGAGGATGCCGGCGCGGCGGATCTGATCTCTGGCGGGCGGTTGCAGCTTGGCATCAGCCGCGGCTCGCCCGAGCAGGTGGTCGATGGCTGGCGGCATTTCGGCTATCTGCCGCTGGAGGGCGAGGACCATGCCGATATGGCCCGCCGCCATACGGATGTGTTTCTGGAACAGCTTGACGGGAACGGCTTCGCGCAGCCCAATCCGCGCCCGATGTTCCCGAACCCGCCCGGTCTGCTGCGGCTGGAGCCGCATTCCGAGGGGCTGCGCGACCGGATATGGTGGGGTGCGGCATCCGATGCGACGGCGGTCTGGGCTGCGGGCAAGGGGATGAACCTGCAAAGCTCGACCCTGAAGATCGACGAAACCGGAGAGCCTTTCCATATTCAGCAGGCAAAGCAGATTCGGGCCTATCGCGAGGCATGGAAGCAGGCGGGGCATGAGCGTGAGCCGCGCGTCTCGGTCAGCCGTTCTATCTTTGCGCTGATGACGGATGAGGACCGCCATTATTTCGGGCGCGGCGGGAAGGACAACGATGAGATCGGAGTGATCGACCGGACCCGGTCCATCTTCGGGCGCAGCTATGCGGATGAACCCGACCGGCTGGTCGAACAACTGAAGCAGGATGAGGCCATCGCCGAGGCGGATACGCTGCTTCTGACCGTGCCGAACATGCTTGGCGTCGCGTATAACGTGCATGTCATGGACAGCATCCTGCGCCATGTCGCCCCGGATATGGGCTGGCGCTGAACTTGCGTGAGACCGTCCGGGGGGATCAGTCTCGCCGGACAGGCTCCTCGGGGGCGCGGATGAATTCATGGCGGTCGCCATCGGGCAGGTCGAACAGCCCTTCGCCCCAATTCGCGGCACGCCATTCTTCGCGGGCTTCCCGGATCTTTTCGCGGCTTGAGGCAACGAAATTCCACCAGATATAGCGCGGCCCGTTCAGCGTCGCGCCGCCCAGTGCCATCAGCCGCGCCCCGCGCGGTCCGGCGGCAACGGTGATCCGGTCGCCGGGGCGGAAGATCATCATGCGGCCTGCCTCGAACTCATCCCCCGCGACGCTGACAGAGCCTTCCGTGATATACAGACCGCGATCCTCGTGGTCGTCGGGCAGGGGAAACCGCGCACCGGGTGCAAGCGTCACGTCCAGATAGAATGTCTCGGAATACAGCGTGGCGGGCGCGGTTTCGCCATAGGCATTGCCAAGAAGCAGCCGCGCGCGGATCCCCTCTGCCTCGAATTCCGGCAAGGCGGTCTTGCCGTGATGTTCGAAGACCGGGTCCATATCCTCACGATCCTCGGGCAGGGCGATCCATGTCTGGATGCCGAACAGGCTGTGAGGCCCTTTTCGCGCCTGGGCCGAGGTGCGTTCGGAATGCGTTACCCCCTTGCCTGCAACCATCCAGTTGACCGCGCCGGGCAGGATCACCTGATCGGTTCCGAGACTGTCGCGATGATGAAAATCCCCCTGATAGAGATAGGTCACCGTCCCCAGTCCGATATGTGGATGCGGGCGCACGTCGATGCCCTGACCGGTCAGGAACTCTGCCGGTCCCGCCTGATCGAAGAAGATGAACGGACCGACCATCTGGCGCTGAGGGGCGGGCAGGGCCCGCTTGACCTCGAAACCGCCAAGATCCCGGCTGCGCGGGACAATCACCGTTTCAACGGCATCGAGGCCGATTTCGTCTGGATTGCCGGGGGACAGGGTGGGATTCCAACTCATGCGTGGCTCCTTTCCAGGCTGCTTCCTTCAGATTATCCGCGCCCCCGGTTTCTGGCAATGCACGCCGCGTTCGGCTGGAGCTGATGCGGTGTTCATGCAGGCAGCACGGGCGGCTTTTTCTTACCACTACCGGCTGCCCGGCCTGCATAAAGGCATGGCGGATTGTTTCGCGATATGCTTCTCTCTTCTACGGCATGCAGGGAGGGACATGACATGGCGGAGCGTAAGCCCCCTTACAAACCTTATGAGAAACCCGCAGGTGGTTGGGGTGCGGCGGCAGCGACAGCGCGTGTGCTGATGGAGCAGAGCGTGCTGACGAAGGGCTCCAAGGCGCTTTTGTCGATGAACCAGCCCGGCGGTTTCAAATGTCCAAGCTGCGCGTTCCCGGATGCCGCCCATCGCAAGAAACTGGAATTCTGTGAAAACGGCGTGAAGGCTCTTGCGCATGAGGCCACCAAGGGCCGCGTGGACCGGGATTTCTTCGCTGCCCACAGCGTGACCGATCTGGCCGCAAAATCCGATTACTGGCTTGAAATGCAGGGCCGACTGACCGAGCCGATGCGCTATGATCCGGACAGCGATCATTATGTTCCGGTCAGTTGGGACGACGCATTCGCGCTGATCGGACGGCATATGCGCGGGCTGGACGACCCGAACCGGGCAGAGCTTTATACATCCGGCCGGACCGCGAATGAACCGGCCTTCCTGTTTTCGGTCTTCGGGCGGGAATACGGCACGAATAACTTCCCCGACTGCGCCAATATGTGCCACGAGCCCACCAGCCGCGGGCTGCCTCCGTCAATCGGGATCGGTAAGGGCACCGTGGTGATGGAGGATTTCGATCACACGCAGGCGATCTTCATTTTCGGACAGAATACCGGCACCAACTCGCCGCGCATGATGGGCAATCTGGTCGAGGCACGGAAACGCGGCGTACCCGTGGTGGCCGTGAATCCGATGCCGGAACGCGCCCTCATGAAATTCACCGACCCGCAGGATGCGCGGCAAATGGCGAC
This sequence comes from Paracoccus aerodenitrificans, assembly GCF_027913215.1. Lineage (GTDB taxonomy): Bacteria > Pseudomonadota > Alphaproteobacteria > Rhodobacterales > Rhodobacteraceae > Paracoccus > Paracoccus aerodenitrificans. The sequence continues at coordinate 1,852,844 of NZ_CP115784.1, read as the reverse complement.
ATTCCGGTCAACGGACATCGCCAGTGAGTTCGTCCATATCAAGATCGGCGGAGATCTGGCGTTTCTGAAAGGTATGATGCGCGCCCTGTTCGAGGCCGAAGAGTCCGGTCGCAGTGTGCTCGATCACGATTTCATCCGCGAGCATACCGATGGGCTGGACGCGCTGCGCGACGATATCATGTCGCATGGCTGGGAGGATATCGTCGCCTCCTCAGGTATCTCCGAGGAACAGATCCGGCGCTGCGCCGAGATCTATGCAGATTCGGATGCGACGATGATCAGCTATGGGATGGGGCTGACCCAGCATCAGGAAAGCGCCGGGCTGCTGCAACAGGTTGCCAACCTGCTGCTGCTGCGCGGCAATTTCGGCAAACCCGGCGCGGGGATCGCGCCGATCCGGGGCCACTCGAATGTGCAGGGCGACCGTACGGTCGGGATCGACGAAATGCCGACAGAGGCCTATCTGGACCGGCTGGGAGAAGTCTTCGGCTTCACTCCTCCCCGTGCGCATGGGCATCACGTTCTGGATGCGCTGCGGGCGATGGAATCCGGTCAGGCGCGGGTCTTTATCGGCTTCGGCGGCAATTTCATCCGTGCGGTTCCGGATACGGCCCGCGCCGAAGCCGCGATGCGCCGACTGGATCTGACGGTCGGAATTGCCACCAAGCTGAACCGCGGGCATCTGGTGCACGGCAGTGATGCGCTGATCCTTCCGGTCATTGCCCGCTCCGAGATCATCCGGACGGCAAAGGGCGAGGAATTCGTCACCATCGAAGATGCGATGGCGAATGTGACGGCCTCGCGCGGCGTTCTTGAACCCGCTGCCGAGACGCTAATGTCTGAAACAGAGATCGTCTGCCGCATGGCAATGGCGACGCTGCCCGACAGTGTGGTCCCCTGGGCCGATTATATCGAAGATTACGGGCTGATCCGCGACCGGATCGCGGATGTCTATCCCGAGATCTATACCGGCTTCAGCGATCGTATCCGGCAGCCGGAGGGTTTCCATCTGGCCATCCCGCCCCGCCAACGCGTCTGGAATACGCCGAACGGAAAGGCGAATTTTCTGGTGATGCCTGGGCTGGAGATGGATGATCCAGTGGATGATCCGCAGATGCTGCGGCTTGCGACAGTGCGCTCTCATGATCAGTTCAACACCACGATCTACAGCGAAAACGACCGCTATCGCGGCATACGCGGCGACCGCATGGTGCTGTTCCTGAACGGTGAAGACATGCAGGCCAGAGGGGTGTCGCAGGGGCAGTCAGTGGCGCTGGAAACCATAAGTAACGACAATATCCGGCGCCGGGTCGATGGGCTGACGGTGGTGGAATATCCTCTGCCCCCCGGATCGGCGGCAGGGTATTTCCCCGAACTGAACCCGCTTTTGCCCTTCGATCACCATGACCGGCTGACTGGCACACCGGCGGCGAAATCCATCCCGGTCAGAATCCTGATCGGTGAGCATCCGTCCGGGCCGTCCTGAGATCAGGCCGCCCGGACGATCTGTTCGACCAACCGGCGCAGATCGCCGAAATACCCGTCGCTGCGGGCGGGCAGGGCGGGATCGGATGTGATGGCGACGCTCAGTCTCCGCTCGGGCACCACAACCAGCAACTGCCCGCCATAGCCGCGGCCATAGGCGGCGAACGTGCCATCATACCGGGTCAGGAACCAGCCATAACCATACTGATCCCCCGAAAACGGCGACTGGGTTCGCGGTTGCCATGAGCGTTCCAGCCAATCCCGGCCAATGACGCGCTGCCCGTCGATCTGTCCGCCCTGCAGCACCATCTCTCCGATCCGCACCAGGCCGAGAGGGCTGATCGCCATGTCGTTTCCACCAAGATATCGCCCCTGCGGATCGGCAATCCAGGGCGGAATGACGATATTCAGCGGGTTGCCGATCCAGTCCTGTGTCAACCGGTGCAGGCTTGCGCCCGAGGCGCGTGATAATGCTGCACCAAGGATGTGCCAGCCTCCGGTCGAATAGATGAACCTGCCGCCCGGATTGCTTTCCAGAGGCTGGTTCAGCGCATATTCCACCCAATCATTGCTGGAGACCCACGCGCCATAATCCCTGCCGGAGGTGCTTGCCAGTCCGCCCCGCATTGTCAACAGATCGCCGACAGTCAGCCGGTCGCGTGCGTCTCCGAATGCCGCATGCCCAAGCAGAGGCAGGACTTGCTGCTGCACGCCGCCAATGATGCCACGCTCGATCGCGATCCCGGTCAGCAGAGCGACGATGGTCTTCGAGACAGATTTCACATTCGCCACGCTCTCCAACCCCGGACCGCGAAAGGCACGTGCATAAATCTGTTGCCCCTCACGGCTGATCACCAGAGATCGCAGCTGATCAAGCCCTGCTGCCTGCGCCTCAACGCCGGACAAGCCGCCAGACTGAGCCATCCCGCGCCGTGCCAGCAGCGGCATGCCGAGTGTCGCCGCCCCGGAAAATAACGCATTTCGCCTGGATAAACGCTGCATGTTTGCCTCCTTGCTGTTGGATAACAGATGGGAGTCACCTAGCGGAGGTCAACAGGCTGATCTTGCAAGTCTCCCTTAAAGCTTGTTAGTGCCAAGGATCTTTCGCAGGTTTTGTCATGCAAGGCGATTCGTCTGGTTTGATCTGCGAATAGCGGGGTCATGTTAATGTATTCCGGGGTGACCATTGGGAGCCGGCGGTATGCTTCAACCTCACGCAACCAGGTTGAGGCATGATTTTCCATCCGGAAAAGGCGCCGACGAGACGCGTAAGGCGGCGGATTTCCCGTATGATCCGTTCCAGCGGATTGTTGGTTCGTAGCTTGACCTAGAAGATATCAACATGACTTGATGGCTGCTGTCCGGTCATTCCGCAAGTAAGTGCCTTACCAACACGTTCAAGCTTTAGGGTTTCAATCAACTCTTCCCACCCTGTGACGGTTAAACAGATGTCTTTTTCAGATAAGATTCGGAAAGCGGTTGCAATATCGATCAATGTCTGAGTCAGCGGGTCAAGTGACTGCAATATTTGGATGCTTCCATGACCATCCGGACTCATAAAATCTGGGTCTATTGCTTCGGTGAGAAGCAGCTGAAGCCGTTCCGCATCCTCTGCCGCCGAAGCAAGAAGTTCGGTAGCATTACGCAGGACGCTCTTAAGGAGGATCTCGTCAGGCATATTTTTCATAGGCGGCCTACCACAGCCTCTAGGCAGGATTTCAGGTCCTGTGTGCCGAATGGCTTCTTGATAAAATTGTTCATGCCGAGCGACTTGCCACTATCGATGATGGACTTATCTGCCTTGCCCGTGATTAATATAAAACCAATCGCCTTGGTCCGGGTATCGCTCCGCAGTTTTCTGAGTAGTTCGATTCCGTCCATGCTCGGCATATTGTAATCTGACAGGACCAGATGCACCGATTGCGAGGCGAGTAGTTGCATAGCCTCTGTGCCACTTCCAGCATGGTGGATGTTCACAACTCCAATCGACTCCAATGCCTGGCTTATGAGCCCGCGACTGGTAGACATATCATCGACGACAAGAATGTGGATCTGATCTTTTAGGCTCATGCTATTCCCGGTTATTCAAATCGGCTTGCGATAGGCTGTAACGCCGACAGGTTTAAGGATTTCGTGAAATTCCGTGGGCACACGTTCCGAATGACCGATAAGAAGCCAGCCCCCGTCGCGCATGGCACCGCTGAATTTGCGCCATAGTCTGCGCTGTGTTTCTTGATCGAAGTAGATGGCGACGTTCCGGCAGAATATCACGTCAAATCTTTGAATGACGGGCCACTGGGCATTGATGTTCAATTGACAAAAATTAACCATGGACGAGATTCTTTGGCTGATTTTCAGTTGACTGCTATCGCTCGACCCGGACAACTGAGTGAAGTGGCGCGACAATCGATCAACACGCACCCCGGATGTTTCTGATCTGCGGTAGATTCCTGCTTTGGCCCTAGCCAGGATTTCTGAATCGATATCGGTTGCGAAGATCTGTACCTGACCGGCAAGCTGAGGTAGTTCATCCAGTACGGCCATTGCGATCGAGTACGGTTCCTGTCCACTGCTACATCCCGCAGACCATATATGAATCCGCTCATTTCTTTCTGCGAGAGCCGGTAGGATCTCTTTCGTCAATAAGGTAAAATGATGATTTTCTCTAAAGAAGCTTGTGACATTGGTCGTGAGCGAAGAGACAAAGCGCTCCCGCTCTGAGGTGCCAGCCATCCCGCTAACCATCTTCAGATACTCAGCAAGTGTATCGAGCTTCAGGGCGAAAAGACGTTTCTGAAGCCGCGCACGGATCATGCTGCGCTTTTCGGGGCCGATCACAATCCCTGAATAATCGTAAATCGTTTTGCGTAGCTGATCGAACTCTTGATCGCTCATCGACCATTCGGGCCGAGGGCTCAGATAATGTTTCATGCAACGTCCCGCGATTCGCGTGGCAATACGCTTGCCAGATCAAGCACACGAATAAGCTTGTCCTCCACCAGCAGCAGCCCGTCGACGTAGCGTGCAGACGGATCCAAACCGATATCGGGCGGAGCCATCATCTCATTTCGTGGGATAGTCAGAATGTCTGAGACAGCATCCACGAGCAGTCCCGCGAGATTGCCGTTCAGAGTAACGACGATGATGACATTTCGGTCTAATCCCTCAGTCTCTTCCATACCAAGTCGCCTAGAAAGGTCGACGACAGGAAGAACTGTTCCACGAAGGTTGATGACTCCTTTCACATGTGGAGGCGAGAATGGAAGCGGGGTGGCTTTCGTCCAGCCGCGTATTTCGCGGACGGACATGATATCCACACAATATTCCTGTTCTTTTACACGGAAAGACAGCAGTTCTATATCTTGCTCTATCATGTCGAGTGATGTCTCGTGCATATTGCTATCCAACCGCTTTGAGTTCGTTGCCGGAGAAGACGTTGCCCGCATCGACAAGATCGGCAGGGTCGAGGATCAATGCGATCTTGCCATCCCCGAGGATTGTCGCAGCAGCGACGCCGGGTATATTCCCGTAGCTTTGTCCGAGCCCTTTTATGACGACCTGCCTTTGCTCCATGATCGCGTCGACGATCAGGGCTGCCCGTCGTCCATCATCCTGAGATGTCAGCAAAACGATGCCTTGTCGTGTGGGGTCTCTGGCGTCGCGGAAGCCCAACTGGCGTCCTAGATCGAACAATGGAACAAACTCGCCACGCACCCGCATAATTTCACCCGAACCAGCGAGACGCTGAATTTCGGCATCCTGAAGCTTGGCTGTTTCGATGATGGCAGAGAGCGGCACGACCAGGGTCTGATCTGCAGCCTGCACGACCATTCCATCCAGAACGGCAAGGGTCAGTGGAAGCGAGATTGACAGTTTCGTGCCTGCACCCGGTGCGCTGGTGATTGAAATGCGGCCACCCAGTGTTGTGATTTCACTTTTGACGACATCCATACCGACGCCGCGTCCGGAAAGTTCGGAAACCTCGGTGGCGGTGGAGAAACCTGGCATGAATAGCAGGTTATCCACTTCGCTGTCGTTCAGTTGAGTATCGCTTGCGATGAGACCCTTGTGGATTGCGACATCCCGGACCTTTTCGCGATTGATGCCTGCACCATCGTCTTCGACCTCTATCATGACGCGGCCTGCGCGATGGCTAGCCGATAAGAGGATTACGCCCTCTCTCGATTTTCCCGAGGCGAGTCGTTTCTCTGGAGTTTCCAAGCCGTGATCGACTGCGTTTCGAATCATATGCGTCAGCGGGTCGGCAAGCCGTTCAATGACGGTTTTGTCTACCTCGGTGAACTCACCCTCGGTTCTGAGGCGTACTTCTTTTCCGACGCTGGCCGAGGCCTCGCGCACGATGCGGCCCATCCTCTGGAAAAGGGACTTGACCGGCTGAGCCCGGATCATCATCACGCTTTCCTGAATATCACGGGTCAGCAGCATGAATGATTCAAGGCCCGCCATAACGTCAGGCTGATGACCAATCCCTGCCTCTTCGACGCTTTGCGCCAGCATGGCCTGATTGATGACCAATTCTCCAACGAGATTGACCAGCCGATCTATTTTCTCAAGATCGACGCGAACTGTCGCCAATGGTTCTTTTGTTGGACGCGTCACAGGTTTCGCAGGGACAGAGATTTGTTCGCTGGTGGGCGCTGCAGGATGTGGTGTGGCGTTTTGTTTTTCATCCACGGTTTCAACTGCCATCTCTGGAGGCTCCGGAAGGTCCAGGAGGTGAGCGTTTTCGGGTGACGACAGCAGCAATTCGGTCCCGACATGTGCACTCTCGGGTGGGATGGTTGTTTCCGTCACCTGCAATGTGCAGACGTCGCTGACGAAGTCGAAAACCTGGGAAATATCGGCCTCGGTCACGTCTCCATGCAAATATACCAGCCATGAAAGAAGGGGTGTTTCCGCATTGCTGTCGTTAGGAGCCGGCAGATCGTCGGGGATCTCGCAGGTAATAGTGGCATTGCCGAGTTCCGACAGACTGCGCAAAATCAGCAGTGGCTCGTTTCCGCTGGTATAAAGTTCCGCTGACGGCGCGAAGCGGATCTGCCAGCCCGGCTCTGAGAGTTCGCCATCGTTTGCGTCATCCGAAAAATCGAAAGAGAGACCTGTCGGCACAAAATCGACAGCTTCCTCTTCGTCGGCAGGTGAATCTTGAAGCAATGTCTCAAGCTCTGCGATTACCGCAGCCGCACCAGCAGGCTCATCTTCGCCGTCGCGTGCTGTCCGGATCTGATCCTGAAGCATGTCGGCTGCGCGGAAAAACAGCTTGAGCGCGGCAGGCGTCAGGTCGAGATTTCCTGCCCGAACCTCATCCATGACGGTTTCAAAGCGATGCGCAAACCGCACCAAGGCATCGAGCCCGAATGCCCCGGCGCCACCCTTGATCGAATGGACGGCCCGGAAAACGACGTTGATGGTTTCGGCGTCGCCTTCGTCGCTGTCCAGAACGTTAAGCGCGTCCTGAAGGCTTTCCACAAGCTCGTCGCATTCGAGAAAGAACGAGACGCGAATTTCCGCCATCGGGTCGTTTGGCATGCTCCGACCTCCTCAGCCTGTCACCTGACGCAGCGCAGCGACCAGTTTCTGCGGGTCGAATGGCTTGACGATCCAGCCGGTCGCACCCGCATTGCGGGAACGAGCCTTCAGTTCCGGTGCACTTTCCGTAGTCAGCATCAGGATCGGAATCGCGCGAAGACGGTCGATCCTGCGCACTGCCTCGATGAAGCCGAAACCATCCATACGCGGCATGTTCACATCAGAGATGATCGCGTCAGGCTGCAACGCCTCAAGCAATTCAAGACCGTGAATGCCGTCTTCGGCGGTGGTGACGTTCATCCCTGCGCCTGTCAGAGAGATGCGAAGCATGTCGCGCATTGTGCGGCTGTCATCGACGGCGAGGATATTCAGGCTCATGTGGGCACCTTTTCCGAGGATTGAGGCAGTTCGGCACCGAGCAGTTTCAGCGCCGCGTCAAGATCTTCGGTTCGGTTCAGAAGCCGGAAGTCCCGCCCGTTTGCCTGACAGTCCTTCTGCGCAGCCAGAAGAACCTGCAAACATAGCCCCCCGAGATGTGTCACCTCTGCACAGTCAAGAATCAGATCCCCCCCAACCGCAGAGATTTCGCGGGCAAGAGGGTGCGCGGCGGTCAGATCCAGCCGCGCCGGCAGTCTGATCGCGGCGCTCATGCGCGGGAGGCGCAATTGCGCCGGGCGTGAGGAAGATGCGGCATGGCCAGTTCCTTGAGATCGGTCCGTTTCATCGCGTTTTAGAAGTTTAGCTGTTAAGTTTTGGTTGACGTCGAAGCGAAACTACATCCGTTGGGGGCGGGCTTCGCCTGTTATCAATTTAAAACTTGAACGATCCGGCTCGTCGGAAGCCCTGCGCATACGGGGTTGCAAAACGCCGGAAGCTGGCATATGTGCCGTCCCACTTCACAGGCAGAGGCGGGCCTTCCGGGGAGACATCCCGGTCAGGTCCACCGGTTGGGGGCAACCCTGAGATCCTCTGCCAAGGCGCAAACCGGAAAGGAAATGGACATGGCGCTCCCTGAATTCTCCATGCGTCAGCTGCTTGAAGCTGGCGTTCACTACGGTCACCAGACGCAGCGGTGGAATCCGCGGATGTCGGAATACATCTATGGCGATCGCAACGGCATTCACATCGTCGATTTGACGCAGACCGTTCCGATGCTGGATCAGGCGCTGCAGGTCGTGCGTGACACCGTTGCCAAAGGCGGCCGCGTGCTGTTCGTCGGCACCAAGCGTCAGGCGCAGAAGCCGGTCGCCGATGCTGCCGAGCGTTCCGCGCAGTTCTATATGAACCATCGCTGGCTGGGTGGCACTCTGACCAACTGGAAAACAGTTTCGCAGTCGATCAACCGCCTCAAGCAGATCGACGAGACGATGGAACAGGGCGCTGAAGGTCTGACCAAGAAAGAGCGTCTCCAGCTTGAGCGTGAGCAGACCAAGCTTCAGGCCTCGCTTGGCGGGATCCGCGAAATGGGCGGCCTGCCGGATCTGCTGTTCGTGATCGACGTGAACAAGGAAGATCTCGCGATTGCCGAAGCCAAGAAGCTGGGTATTCCGGTCGTCGCCGTGGTCGATACGAATTGCTCGCCCGAAGGTGTGGATTACATCATTCCGGGCAATGATGACGCGGCGCGTGCAATCGCGCTGTACTGCGATCTGGCGAGCCGTGCGGCTCTGGACGGCATGTCCGCGCAGATGGGTGCGGCGGGTGTTGACCTGGGTGCTCTGGCCGATGTGCCTGCGGAAGAGGTCGAGGCGGAAGAAACCGTCGCTGCCGAATCCGACGCCTGAGACGCGCACGTTACCGAAATGTTACCGGGCGGGGCTAAGCCCCGTCCGACGCTTACAGAAGGAGAGGCCACATGGCGATTACCGCTCAGATGGTGAAAGAACTGCGTGAATCGACCGGCGCAGGCATGATGGACGCCAAGAAGGCGCTGACCGAAACCGATGGCGACATGGAAGCCGCCGTTGACTGGCTGCGCACCAAGGGTCTGGCGAAGGCGGCCAAGAAATCCGACCGCGTTGCAGCCGAGGGTCTGGTCGCTGTTGCCGTTCAGGGCGGCAAGGGCGTTGCGGTCGAGGTGAACTCGGAAACCGACTTCGTGGCCAAGAACGAAGAATTCCAAAATATGGTTCGCGGCATTGCCCAAACCGCTCTGGATGTCGATTCCGTGGACGCGCTGCGCGACGCAAAGCTGAACGGCAAGCCGGTCAGCGAAGTCATCACCGATGCCGTTGCGAAGATCGGTGAGAAAATGGATCTGCGCCGCATGGACGCGGTCGAAGGCGACAGTGTGGTGTCCTATGTGCACAACGCCGCAGCCGAGGGCATGGGCAAGATCGGCGTTCTGGTTGCTCTGAAGGGCGATAACCCTGAAATCGGCAAGCAGATCGCGATGCATATTGCCGCGACCAATCCGGCCTCTCTGTCGGAAGACGATCTGGATCCGGCTCTGGTCGAGCGCGAGAAATCCGTTCTGACCGAGCAGGCCCGCGAATCCGGAAAGCCCGAGAATATCATCGAAAACATGATCAAGGGCCGGATGAAGAAGTTCTTCGAGGAGGTCACGCTTCTCGGTCAGAAATTCGTCATCAACCCGGATATCACCGTTGCGGAAGCCGCCAAAGAAGGCGGTGTCGAGGTGCTTTCCTTCATCCGCATGGGTGTCGGCGAAGGTATCGAGAAGAAAGAAGAAGATTTCGCCGCAGAGGTCGCCAAGACCCTCGGCGGAAACTGATCCCTCGCAGATCGCAGGCGACGCCGGCTCCGTTGGGGTCGGCGTTTTTCATTGTGGCTTTGCCGGCTGCGTGGCAAAGCTGCCCGCAAGCAGGGGGAAGACATGCCGTTTACCATCGCCATTGACGGACCCGCCGCCTCGGGCAAGGGGACGATTGCCCGCGCCCTGGCGAGGGAGTTCGGCTTTTCCCATCTGGATACTGGCTTGCTGTATCGCGCGGTTGGGGCGAAAGGCGGCGATCCGGTTCAGGCGGCACAATCGCTGACGCCGGACGATCTGCGCCGCCACGATCTGCGTAGCAATGAGGCCGGGCAGGCCGCCAGCAGGGTCGCGGCGATTCCGGAAGTGCGCAGCGCTCTGGTCGAATTTCAGCGCAGTTTTGCCCTTCAGGAACCGGGAGCGGTTCTGGATGGGCGCGATATCGGCACGGTCATTTGCCCCGAGGCTGATCTCAAGCTTTATGTGATCGCCTCGGATGAGGTGCGTGCGCGGCGTCGTGCGGCAGAAATCGGCGCGGACCCCTCGGAAACGCTGATCGCGCTGCGTGAACGGGACGCCCGTGACAGCGAACGCGCTACGGCGCCGCTGCGTCCCGCCGAGGATGCCGTGGTGCTGGACACAAGCGAGTTGTCCATCGGGGACGCGGTTCGCTTTGCGGTCGGACTGGTCGAGATTCGCCGGGCCGGATAACGTTGCGTCAAGTTTCCGGACGCGCCCGACGGAAATAATGGCGAAATCCCGCGAATTGCTGGCTTACGGGCTTGTGATCTTCGTAAATTCCGCCTATATCGCCGCGCAAGTCAATCGAACGATAACGATATGGCCATAACAGGCTTCTTCTGACGGGTCGGGCCAATGCCGCGACCCTTTGTCGTTCCGAAAGACCTCATAAAGACCGGCGGAGCCAACCGTCAGGCCAGAAAACACATGTAAAGGAAACTGATCGCTTATGGCTGAACGCGCAAGCATGGAAGATTTCGAGGCGATGCTCAATGAGAGCCTCGATATTGACACCCCCGACGAGGGTTCTGTCGTCAAAGGCAAGGTGATTGCCATCGAGGCCGGACAGGCCATCATCGATGTCGGCTACAAGATGGAAGGCCGCGTCGATCTGAAAGAATTCGCAAATCCCGGCGAAGACGCGAATCTGAGCGTCGGCGACGAAGTCGAAGTGTATCTGGACCGCGTCGAAAACGCCCGCGGCGAAGCTTCGATCAGCCGTGAAAAGGCCCGTCGTGAGGAAGCCTGGGATCGTCTGGAAAAGGCCTATGCCGAGGAAGAGAGCGTCGAAGGCGCCATCTTCGGTCGCGTCAAGGGCGGCTTCACCGTCGATCTTGGCGGCGCTGTTGCCTTCCTGCCCGGTTCGCAGGTTGATGTGCGCCCGGTGCGTGATGCAGGCCCGTTGATGGGTCTGAAGCAGCCCTTCCAGATCCTGAAAATGGACCGCCGCCGCGGCAATATCGTCGTGTCGCGCCGCGCCATTCTGGAAGAGAGCCGCGCCGAACAGCGTGCCGAGGTCATTGCCAACCTGACCGAAGGCCAGACCGTTGACGGCGTGGTCAAGAACATCACCGAATACGGTGCCTTCGTCGATCTTGGCGGCGTTGACGGCCTGCTGCACGTCACCGACATGGCTTGGCGTCGCGTCAACCACCCGTCTGAAATCCTGTCCATCGGCGAAACCGTCAAGGTTCAGGTCATCAAGATCAACCGTGACAGCCACCGCATCAGCCTTGGCATGAAGCAGCTTCAGGCCGATCCGTGGGACAGCGTTGCCGAGAAATTCCCGATCGGTTCCGTCCATCAGGGCCGCGTCACGAACATCACCGATTACGGTGCCTTCGTGGAACTGGAAGCAGGCATCGAAGGTCTGGTCCATGTCTCGGAAATGAGCTGGACCAAGAAGAACGTTCATCCCGGCAAGATCGTCTCGACCTCTCAGGAAGTCGACGTCATGGTGCTGGAAATCGACGAAGCCAAGCGCCGCGTGTCTCTGGGTCTCAAGCAGACGCAGCGGAACCCGTGGGAAGTCTTCGCCGAAACCCACCCGACCGGCACCCAGATCGAGGGCGAGGTCAAGAACATCACCGAATTCGGTCTGTTCGTGGGTCTCGACGGCGATATCGACGGTATGGTTCACCTGTCGGATATCTCGTGGGATGTCCGGGGCGAGGACGCCATTCAGGACTTCCGCAAGGGCGATGTCGTCCGCGCGGTCGTGCAGGAAGTCGATGTCGAGAAAGAGCGTATTTCGCTGTCGATCAAGGCGCTTGAAAACGAAGCGATGGCCGAGGCTGTCGAAGGCGTCAAGCGTGGCGATGTCATCACCGTGGAAGTAACCGCGATCGAGGATGGCGGGATCGAGGTGGAATATAACAGCGCAAAGTCGTTCATCCGCCGCTCGGATCTGGCCCGCGACCGTCAGGACCAGCGTCCCGAACGTTTCGGCGTCGGCGACAAGGTCGATGTGCGCGTCACCAATGTCGATGCGAAATCGCGTCGTCTGGGTCTGTCGATCAAGGCCCGCGAGATCGCCGAGGAAAAAGAAGCCGTCGAACAATATGGCAGCTCCGACTCGGGTGCCTCGCTTGGCGACATTCTGGGCGCTGCGCTGAAAAGCCGCGAGTAATCCTGCCTTCAGGACAAGATGCCTCAGCCCCCGGCGCTCCGCCGGGGGTTGTTTTTTTAAGCAATTGCGACCTAACCTCCCGTATCGTGCAACCAAATGATAAGTTTCGCGTTTTAACATCAGGCGTCGGGGCAGATGCATCGCGCTTGAGTGGTCCATTACGGTCGGGGGAAGTATGATACGGTCGGAGCTGATTCAGAAAATCGCGGAAGAAAACCCGCATCTCATTCAACGGGACGTGGATCGGATCGTCTCGACCATTTTCGATGAAATCATCGACGCCATGTCGCGCGGTGAGCGTGTCGAGCTTCGTGGATTCGGTGCATTTTCGGTCAAGAAGCGGGATGCCCGCATGGGCCGGAACCCGCGCACCGGCGAATCCGTACCCGTCGATGAAAAGCATGTTCCCTTCTTCAAGACCGGCAAGCTGTTGCGTGACAGGTTGAACGGAGACGCCTGATCTGGCAAATCGGTCAGGCACCTGATCCCGAGGTAACCCATGCGCATCATCCGCCTTCTGTTCGTCATCCTGCTGGCTGTTCTGCTGGTGGCCATCGCTCTTGCTAACCGCTCCGCCGTGACGCTGAGAGCGCTGCCTGAGACGTTCGATCAATATACGGGCGGTCCGTGGCAGATTACTCTGCCGTTGTTCCTGGTGATTTTTCTTGCGATTGTCAGTGGCATCGTGATCGGGTTCATCTGGGAATGGCTCCGCGAGGCGCATATTCGCAATGCGGCGACCCGCCGGAGGCAGGAAGTGCAGCGGCTGGAACGTGAGGTCGGAAATCTGCGCGACCGGCACAACGCCCCGAATGATGAGGTGCTGGCGATACTGGACCAGCCAAAGCTCGCCGCTTCGGCTCAGCCTGCGACGGGAACCAGCCTGCCTGCGACGCGCTGAATTGGCTCAGGTCAAGATCTGCGGGCTGACCCGATCCGAACATGTCGCCGCTGCGGTCGGGGCCGGGGCTTCTTTTATCGGTTTTGTCTTCTTTACAAAATCTCCGCGCTATGTGACGCCTGAAAAGGCGGCGGAACTGGCGCGTGAGGTTCCGCCGGGCATTGCCCGGGTGGGGCTTTTCGTCGATCCGGACGATGCGCCGCTTGAACAGGTGCTGGCAGAGGTTCCGCTGGATATCCTGCAACTTCACGGGCGCGAATCGGCTGACCGTGTTGCAGAGATCAGGCAGCGTTTCGGCCTGCCGGTCATGAAGGCGGTGGGCGTTGCCGGTCCGGACGATCTTGAGGCGCTTTGGGATTACGGGCTGGTTGCAGATCTTCTGCTGGTCGATGCCAAGGCACCGAAGGACGCCATCCTGCCCGGCGGGAACGGGCTGGCCTTCGACTGGCGCTTGCTGGTCGGGCGAAAATGGCTGACCCCTTGGATGCTGGCGGGCGGGCTGAGCGCGGATAACGTCGCCGAAGCGATCCGGCTGACCGGGGCGCGCATCGTTGATGTGTCCTCGGGCGTCGAATCGGCTCCGGGGGAAAAGGATCCCGAGATGATCCGCCGCTTCGTCAGCGCGGCCTCATGATCCGCTTCCGCCCTGCAACGCGTGACGATATTCCCGCCATCATGGCGCTTCTTGCGGATGATATGCTGGGGAAAACACGCGAGATGCCCGATCCGGCCAGCTATTATGCCGCTTTCGATGCAATCTCGGATGAGCCGCAGAACATGGTTTATGTGGGTGAGCAGGCCGGGCAGGTCGTGGCGACCTATCAACTGACGATCATCTCCGGGCTTTCATTGTCGGCCAGTCGCCGGGCGCAGATCGAGGCCGTCCGCGTCGATGCATCGCTGCGTGGGCAGGGCGTAGGAGCCACGCTGATGGTGGATGCCGAGAGGCGGGCTTGCGATGCCGGGGCGAAGCTTGTGCAACTGACCAGCAATGCGGCACGGGAAGATGCGCATCGCTTCTATGAGCGGCTTGGCTATGCGCCAAGCCATATCGGTTTCAAGAAAAAGCTCTGACCCGGCGCAACCCGTCTCAGGGCCGCAGCGACAGACCGCCCGAGGCCGAGCGGATCTCGATCCCGCGCAGCCGCGACAGCTGCACTGTCGAGATCGGAAGCGCCACATTCAGAACATCCGATTCGGGACTGGCGGGCAGAATTGCCTGACCCTCCTGAGGCAAAGGCGGATTGCCGATCAGCACCAGCCGCAGAATGCCGTCATCATCGGGACGCAGTTGCTCGGCGGGTTGCGGTCGCTCGGTGATCAGTTCCAGCCCCCACCAGCCTTTTACCGGGGCAAACGCACGCACCAGCAGCAACTGGCCTTCATTCAGTGGCTCAAGCTCTGCCGACAGAAGCTGGGGAACCGGCTGGCGTGGATCATCCGAACGGGTAACCCAGCCTTCCTCAGGCTCAAGCGTTGTCGGCTCACGAGAGCCGCCGCCGAACCAGCCGAACGGATTCATCCCGCTATCGCTGCCGAAACGGGAACAGCCGCTGACGGCAAGAACGGCACCAAGGGTCAGGGCGAGTGTCGCGATGCGCATGATTTCTCCGGCAATTGTACTGGGCCAGTGATAGGCGATAGGCAGGCGGGGCGCAAAGCCTTCTTGTCATACGCCCCTTTGACCTTCCCTGCCCGGCGCGATAGCAGGGATGCGCCGCCAAGGAGGGCGCCTGATGACCACCGAAGCCTTCGAAGACATCGTCGAGACATTCGCGTTCCTGGATGACTGGGAAGATCGCTATCGCCATTTGATCGAGATCGGCAAGGATATGCCGCCGATGGATGCGGCGCTTCAGACGCCCGCCAGCAAGGTCGATGGCTGTGCCAGTCAGGTCTGGATCGTGCCGGTGGTCAGGGATGGCAGCTTCGATTTCATCGGTGACAGCGATGCGCTGATCGTGCGCGGCCTGATCGCGGTGGTTCACGCGCTCTATGCTGGATTGCCGGTGGGAGATGTAGAAAAGGTTGATGCTTCCGCGCAGCTTGCCCGGCTTTCCCTGAATGAGCATCTGTCGTCTCAGCGCTCGAACGGTTTGCGGGCGATGGTGGCGCGGATCCGCGAGCACGCGGCTGCTGCAACGGCGTAGCGTCAGGCCACCAATCGCCAGAAGAACACGGCGGTCATTCCGAAACCGACCACTGCGATCAGCATACGCAGGGTCTGAACAGGAATCCCGCGCGAAACCGGTGCTCCGGCAAGCCCTCCGATTATGGTCCCCGCGCTCATGACCAGAGCAGGCACCCAGACGATCTTGCCGCCCGAGGCGAAGATCACCAGAGAGACCACCGACAGGGCGAAACTCAGCCAGCTTTTCAGCCCGTTCATCGCATGCAGATTTGTCATGCCCCACATCGCGAACAGGGCCAGAAGCACGATTCCCAATCCGCCATTGAAGAACCCGCCATAGATCGCGACCGGCACCATGCTGCCTGCGCCGAATGCGGTCACGGCCCCGCGTCTCTGCGCCGCCCATTCGCGGATCTGCGGCCCTTTCAGAAACACAACCGTCGCGCCCAGAAGCAGGAACGGCACCAGCACCGCGAAGGCTGCGTTAGAGGAAATCAGCAGCAACAAGGACCCGATCGCGCCGCCGAACATGGTCCATCCGGTCAGGCGCAGCAGCAAAGGGCGCTCGATTTCCGCGATATCGCGGCGAAAGCCAATGGCTGCGGCAAGATATCCCGGCATTGCCGCGACAGTGGATGTGGCATTCGCTGCGATCTCTGGCACGCCGGTAAAGACGAGCGCCGGAAAGGTAATGAAAGTCCCTCCGCCCGCAATCGCGTTGAGAAGCCCGCCGACAATTCCGGCGACAAAGATCAGAATCAAATCAGCCATGAAGCGGAAGCTTGCATGCCCATCTTCTATTGGAAAGCGCGAAAATACTTATCCGGCAGCACGATCCAGCAGAGATCTCAGCCAGAGTGCAGCGGCATAATCGGCGGGCAGGGCAATCACGAGTGCCGCCAGAAGCGCGGAAACCGGCGACAGGCTGCCTAGGCCGAGCCATGTCCCGATCAGTGCCAGCATGAAGAGATTGATCCAGACCGCCAGCAGCACGAATGGATAAAGCAGCAGGCCGAGCTTCCACAGCGGCCAGGGCGCGTCATGATCCGGGTGTGGTCGCGGTTCGGTATGGGGCTTCTGTGTGGTCATGTGGTTCGGGCCGTTTGAACAACAGCGGAAGGGGCGCGAGAGACGGCGCCCCCTCCCGGGGAAATCAATAGATATCCTGTTGGGTGTTTTTCACATTGAACTTGCCCGTCGGCGTGATCAGGCGCGGATCCTTGATGACTTTCACCAGTTCCAGTGTTTCGTCATTGATGACAACAATGGCCGATTCCATGTCCTGAGCGTTCCAGACCGAGAACCAGACTTCGGTGCCGTCCTTGTTGAACTCTCCCTGAACGACGCGGGGCTGACCCTCGGTAATCTCGGCCATCTCCGCAATGTTCAGCGTGGTGTATTCGGGTTCCGTTTCCGGGTCGTCGTCGAATTCGTCGATATTGAAAACGGCGACAGAGCCGGAAATTTCGGCGTCCGGGTTCAGTGTCGCGTCGACATAAAGATGATTCGAGCCGGGATAGGTTTTCACGAACAGGGAACCGCCTCCAAGCGCATAGAAGCTGTCGACGATCTTCCATGCCTGATCGGGATGCCCTTCCGGATCGGTGCCGATCAATGCCACCGATTCACCGCCAAGATGCGAAGTTGCCCAGACCGGACCATAGACCGGGTGCTCGATATTCGCTCCGCGACCCGGATGCGGCGTAATGCCGCCCGTATCGGTGACGGCTTCAAGTGTGCCTTCCTTGGTGTCGATAACCACCAGCCTGTCGCGGGCATTTGCGGCAGTGATGAAATAGCGCCGCGTACTGTCCAGCCCGCCATCATGCAGGAAGCGTTCGGCATCGATCTCGGTGATCTTCAGGTTCTTCAGATCGGTATAGTCGACGAGTTGGATCTTCCCGGTTTCCTTCACATTGACGATGAATTCCGGGCGGTAATGGCTGCCCAGAATCGCCGCTACGCGCGGTTCGGGGTGATAGACCTGTTCGTCATAGGTCATGCCGCGCGTCGAGACGATGCGCAGAGGCTCCAGCGTGGCGCCGTCCATGATCACGTATTGCGGTGGCCAATAGGCCCCGGCAATGGCGTATTTATCCTCCCATCCCTCCATTTTCGAGGTTTCGACCGAGCGGGCCTCGGACCCGATCTTGATTTCGGCCACGACCGAGGGATCTTCCATCCACAGGTCGATCATATCCACCTTGGCATCGCGGCCGATCACAAAGAGATAGCGCCCGGATGCGGACATGCGGCTGATATGCACGGCATAGCCTGTGTCCAGCACCTTCCTGATTTCATAGGTGCCGCCATCGATCAGCGCGATCTGTCCGGCGTCGCGGAGAGTGACGCTGAACAGATTGTCCAGATCCCAGTCATTCATCTTTTCGGTCGGGCGATCTTCCGGCGGGACATGGACGATCCAGCTTTCCCGCATCTCGGGCATGCCCCATTCCGGCGGGCTGGCCGGGTCGAGCATGATGTATTTCGCCATCATATCGACCTGCTCAGGCGTCAGATCGCCGGATGTTCCCCAGTTGGGCATCCCTGCAGGCGAGCCGTAATTGATGAAGCTTTGCAGATATTCGAAACCCAGTTCGCGGGTCAGGTCAGGGGTCAATGCCTTACCGGTCGCGCCCTTGCGCAGCACGCCGTGACAGCCTGCGCAGCGCTGAAAATAGATCTCGTTCGCCTCGTTGAATTCCGCCTGAGTCAGAGGCTCGACCCCTTCCGGTGCGCCGGGTACGGGTAATTCCTCTTCAGCCAGAACGTCCAGCGAAGGCTGATACTGATCCTGTGGCTGGGTGGTGTGATCCTCAAGCTCGGCCTGCGGCGGCTGGTCGGCGGTGTCCTGTGCTAACGCGCTGCCGGTCATGCCCAGAATCAGGGCAAGTGCTGCGGATGCAAACAGGGTACTGCGAGTGGATATATGCTGACATGTCATGCTGGCCTTCTCCGTGTTCAATAGGCTCATGCCTTCGCGCGCATCCTGTCCGTCTTAACGCCTAGAAGAGCACGGCTCTGCCTGCCTTGACTGTTGTTAAGGCTGTGACAGCCGGACAGCGGCACAAGCGGAAAAGGGGTTTCTGACGGACGTGCCACCGATGCGGATCAGGGTTTCCAATTGGCTGAAGGCTGCGGCATTTGCGGTTCTGGCGATGTTCGCGGGTCCGTTTGACGGGAACGCTCAGCCACGCGTCAATCAATCTGCGCCCGGTATCGGAGTGGCCCGGTTGACCGCCGAACAAGCGGCGGCGCTGTTCGGTCTTGGCACCGATTTTCCCCGTCTGATCCGTCAGGATAGCCCGGTTCCCGGCTGGACGGTCAGCCTGAACGGGCAAGATATCGGCATGATCGGTTCAACATGGGAGCTTACCGGCTCGACCGGGTATTCGGGAAAACCGCTCGATGTGCTTGTGGCGGTTACGCCTGAGGGGCTGATTGCCGGGGCTGAACTGATACGCCAAAGCGAGCCGGTCCTGACGCTCGGCATATCCGAGACAGATATTGCCGCCTATATCGATGGCTTCGGCGGTGTTGATCTGATCCGTCCTGATGATGCGACGCCGGGCAGGGATCCGGACCTGCCGGATGTGATTTCTCGCGCGACGGTCTCAACGGGCGTGATCCGTGATGGCATCCTGCGCACCGGGAGAGTTCTGGCGCAGGCGCAGGGTCTGGGGCAGGGCGCGATCGACCGGGTCAGCTATGCTCCCGCGGATTGGCGCGGACTGGTGGCAATGGGTGCTTTTGGGCACAGCACTCTGACAATGGCTCAGGCTGCACAGCGTTTT
This sequence comes from Paracoccus aerodenitrificans, assembly GCF_027913215.1. Lineage (GTDB taxonomy): Bacteria > Pseudomonadota > Alphaproteobacteria > Rhodobacterales > Rhodobacteraceae > Paracoccus > Paracoccus aerodenitrificans. Next base: position 1,833,620 of record NZ_CP115784.1, on the reverse strand, counting down.
GCCGCCGCCAAAAACCCTGTGACGCCGTCCGACGCGCCTTTTATCGACCTCTATGCCGGGCTGATCGACACGCCCATGATTGGCCGCAACCTTCTGGGGCAGGAAGAGTTCACCGCCCTGACCGGACCTCTGAGACCCGATGAGGCGCTTCTGGCGGTCATGTCGCAGGGGCTGCACTCGCATCGCGGGACAGCATACCGTCAGAGCGGCATGTTTGACAGGATCGAGTTCGTGCAGGGCAATCTGCGTATTCGCCCGACGGTAGAGCAGGCCACCGCGATCACGGAAATCGCGCTTTCCGATGCGCCGGATTTCCGCGAAATCTCGGTGTTTCGGGTGAATGCCGATCCCAATACTGGCGGTATAGACCCGGGCCGGCCCTTCGACGTGGTTGTCACCGCAAGCCGTCCCTCGCTCAGCGGGGATGAGATCCTGCTTGAGGTTGCCGCGACGGTGTCCTTGCCCCCGGAGTTCCTGAACCAGCCCGCCGAGCCTGCGCCGCTTTGGATCGAATTCTGGATGGAAAAACAGCCCGGCATCGCAATTGTTGCGGCGATGCTGGCTGTATTGGGGCTGATCCTCTTCGGACAGGAATGGCTGGTCAGGCGCAAGAGATTATGGCGGGTCACGCGGATTGGCTTTCTTACGGCGACGCTGTTCGTTCTGGGGTGGGGGATCAACGGTCAACTCTCTGTGGTGCAGGTCGTAGCGTTCCTGAATGCGCTGTTATCCGGTTTCCGCTGGGAAAGTTTTCTGATCGAGCCGATCATCTTCCTGCTGTGGTCTGCGGTTGCTCTTGGCCTGCTGTTCTGGGGGCGAGGCGTGTTCTGTGGCTGGCTCTGCCCGTTTGGTGCGCTTCAGGAGCTGACCAATAATCTGGCGCAGCAGCTTGGCCTGCGACAAATTGCCGTTCCTCAGGCGCTGCATGAGCGGCTATGGGTCATCAAGTACACGCTGTTTGTCGCGATTGTGGCGCTCAGCTTCTACAGTATGGAAAAGGCGCTTATTCTCGCCGAGGCAGAGCCGTTCAAGACAGCAATCTCGATGCGGTTCATGCGGGCATGGCCGTTCCTGCTTTTCGTGGCGGCGATCCTGATTGCGGGTCTGTTCATCGAGCGGTTTTATTGCCGCTATATCTGTCCGCTTGGCGCGGGTTTGGCGATTCCCGCCAAGCTGAAGGTGTTCGACTGGCTGAAACGGCGACCCCAATGCGGGCGCGAATGCAGGCTGTGCGAGACAAGATGCACAGTTGGCGCAATAGACCCGTTGGGACGGATCAACCAGAATGAATGCGTTTTATGCCTGCGCTGTCAGGTCATCATGAATGACAGCGAAACCTGTCCCGTCCTGAAGCGGCGGGCGCGAAAATCCCCGCAAGCCTCAAACACGCTGACACAATCGACACGTTCAGAGATGGCAACATGAATATGAAACAGGGCTCCCATCTGTTCGAAGCAGGCTGGCGGGCGTTTTTCTGGGCTGCCGGGATCTGGGCCGTCCTGTCGATGCTGATCTGGGTGATCTGGTTTGCATCCAGCCAGTTCAGTCAGCCTGGCCTGCCGGGGCCTGGCATGCCGCCTCAACTCTGGCACGCTCATGAGATGGTGTTCGGCTATGCGACGGCTGCGCTTGGCGGTTTCTTTCTGACCGCGGTGCCGAATTGGACCGGCGCAAAAGCCGCGCCCCGTCGGTTTGTTGCGATGGTATTCGGTCTCTGGCTGGCGGGCCGTGCGGCGGTCTATCTGTCGGGGATATTGCCGCCTGTGCTGGTTGCGGTCGTCGATCTGGCATTCCTGCCGGTGCTGGCGGCAAAGATATTGACGCAGCTTATGGCCCGGCCGAAGCCTCAGAACATGATGTTCCTGCTTTTGCTGAGCATGGTCTGGCTGTCGAATCTGATGGTGCATCTGCAATGGATCGGCCTGACCGGCACCGAGTATCAGGGATTGCGCGGCGGGCTGCTGACGATCTGCGCCATGATCGCCGCGCTTGGCGGGCGGATCATTCCGGCCTTCACGCGCAATGCCCTGATCCGCGAGGGCCGTGAGGAGATCCAGCCTGTCAGCCATAAACCGCTTGATCTGGCAGGGACGGCCCTGCCAATCTTGACGGCATTCTCGGTAATTATCGGAATGCCGGACATGCTCAGCGCCGTGCTGGCAATCGTTGCGGGACTTGCGGCTGCCGCCCGGCTTGGTCTCTGGCGCGGCTGGTCCATGCGGCATCAGCCGATCGTCTGGGCCTTGCATCTGGCCTACGCAATGCTGTCCCTTGGCCTGTTCTGCTGGGGGCTGGCGCTTCTTGGCATCGGGTCCGAAATCGGAGCGTTGCATATTCTCGGGATCGGCGCGATTGGCGGTATGACCCTGGCGGTGATGAGCCGTGCGAGCCTCGGCCATAGCGGACGCCCGCTTCATGCTCCGGCAATGGTGGCTGTCGCCTACGGGTTATTGCCGGTTTCCGTTTTGCTGCGCTGGATGGCCTCGGAATTCTCTGCCTTGTACGCGGTCGGCGTCATTGCTTCGGGACTGATCTGGATCGTTGTTTTTATCATGTATCTGTTTGCGTTATGGACAATCTTCTTTGGGCCTCGCGCGGAAGGGCAACAGGTTCCGCCATGATTTCCAGACGCCGCTTTCTGATCGTTTCCGCGTCTTCGCTTGCCGCGCCCCGGGCCGCCCGCGCATCGACATCGCAGGTCTGGCGCGGCATGGCGATGGGGGCGGCAGTCACTCTGCGCGTCTCCGGGGCGACGAACCGGCAGGCGCGTGCGTTTTTCGAACGTGCCGAAGCTGAACTGATCCGTGCCGAGCGGCTTTTCTCGCTGTATCGGGACTCGGATCTGACGCGGTTGAACGGAAGCGGTGTTCTGCGGAACCCCAGGCCTGAAATGGTTGAGATGATGGCGCTGAGTGCGCGGCTGAATACGGCAACCGACGGCGCTTTCGATCCCTCCGTTCAGCCGGTCTGGCTGGCGCGTGCGCAAGGGCGGGATGAGCAGGCGGTCCACGAACTGACCGGCTGGCAAAAGACCGAGTGGTCTGCCGATGAAATCCGGCTGCCCCGGCGCGGAATGGGTCTGACCTTTAACGGCATCGCACAGGGTTGGGTCGCGGATCGCCTTGCGCAGGCTGCTGTTTTGTCCGAACTGCCGGATGTGTTGATCGACAGCGGAGAATTGCGAGCTGTCGGGCCGCAAGGTTGGGATACCGGCATCGCCGATGCGCATGGGCATCTGGTGAAAAGGCTGACGCTGAGGGAACGGGCTTTGGCGAGTTCTTCTCCGATGGGAACGCGAATCGGTCCGGCGGGCGATCTGCCGCATATCGTCGCGCCGGGCGGAGGCGAATGCCGGTACGAAACCGTGTCCGTCAGCGCCCCTGCCGCTGTGCTGGCTGACGGATTGTCCACCGCGTTCTGTGTGATGGAGCCTCAGGCCATTCATGCGGCGCTTGGATCGTTTCCCGGCTGCCGTCTGGAATTATTGAACGAATGGCACGCGAAATCCGCATCTCGGGCCCGGCTTTGACTTCACTCAAGGACTCGTGAGCGCATCGGGTCCAGTTCAGGAACTCTCGCAACCTGAACGAAGGGACCGTTGGCATGAGCGATATCATGACCAAGAGCATGGCCCGGAACGTCTTTTATGGTGGGTCGCTGTTCTTTCTGGCGATCTTCGGCGTTCTGACCGTGCACAGCCATCTCTACGCACGCAATGTTGCTGTCGACAAGGACGGGCTGACGGAAAGCGTCGCCGCCGGCAAGCATGTCTGGGAAAAGAATGTCTGCATCAATTGTCACACATTGCTGGGTGAGGGGGCCTATTTCGCGCCCGAGCTTGGGAATGTGATGATCCGTTGGGGTGTACAGGACGATCCCGAGGCGGCGAAGGACGCGCTCAAGACATGGATGGACGCGATGCCGACCGGCATCGAGGGCCGCCGGCAGATGCCGCAGTTCAACCTGACTGACGAGGAATATGAAGACCTCGCCAATTTCCTGCTCTGGACCAGCAAGATCAACACCCAGAACTGGCCGCCCAACGAGGCAGGCTGAGGGGGATGTCATGAAATACAAAACGCAGAAAATCGCATTTGCCTATTACGCCGTCGCGATGGCGCTTTTTGCCGTGCAGGTGACGATGGGTCTTGTCATGGGGTGGATCTATGTCAGCCCGAATTTCCTTGCCGAAACCCTGCCGTTCAACGTCGTCAGGATGCTGCATTCCAACAGCCTGATCGTCTGGCTGCTTCTGGGATTTTTCGGATCGGCCTATTTCCTGTTGCCGGAAGAGGCCGAACGCGAGATCCACTCGCCCTTCCTTGCCTATCTGCAACTTGCGATTCTGGTGATCGGCACGCTTGGGGTGGTGGTGACCTATGTGTTCGATCTGTTCCACGGCAACTGGTTTCTTGGCACGCAGGGCCGCGAGTTTCTGGAGCAGCCCACATGGGTCAAGATCGGGATCGCCGTCGCGGCACTGATCTTTCTCTATAATGTCACGCTGACCGTCTTGAAGGGCCGTAAGACGGCGATTTCAAACGTGCTTCTTCTCGGTCTGTGGGGACTTGCGCTGCTATGGCTGTTTTCCTTCTACAACCCCTCCAATCTGGTGCTGGACAAGCAATACTGGTGGTGGGTCGTGCATCTCTGGGTCGAAGGCGTGTGGGAGTTGATCATGGCCGCGATCCTGGCCTTCCTGATGCTGAAGCTGACCGGGGTTGACCGCGAAGTGGTCGAGAAATGGCTGTATGTCATTGTCGCCACCGCGCTGTTTTCCGGCATTCTCGGGACCGGACACCATTACTATTGGATCGGTATGCCGGGATACTGGCAATGGGTCGGCTCGATCTTCTCCAGCTTCGAGGTTGTGCCGTTCTTCGCAATGATGTCCTTCGCCTTCGTCATGGTCTGGAAAGGGCGGCGTGATCATCCGAACAAGGCTGCGCTGCTGTGGTCTCTGGGCTGTTCGGTGCTGGCGTTTTTCGGGGCCGGTGTGTGGGGCTTCCTGCACACGCTGCACGGGGTAAATTATTATACTCACGGCACCCAGATCACCGCGGCTCACGGGCATCTGGCCTTCTATGGTGCTTATGTCTGCCTCGTCGCGGCGATCGTGACTTATGCGATGCCGATCCTGCGCAACCGCGATCCCTATAATCAGGTGCTGAACATGGCTTCGTTCTGGCTGATGTCGGGAGGGATGCTGTTCATGACATTCGTGCTGACCTTTGCGGGCACGATCCAGACTCATATGCAGCGGGTTCTGGGAGATTACTACATGGATGTGCAGGATTCGCTGGTGCTGTTCTACTGGATGCGGTTCGCGGCCGGTGCCTGCGTGGTGGTTGGTGTGGTGCTGTTCATCTGGTCGGTGATGTTCCCGCGCCGCGAGATACTCCAGCCGGGTCCGGTACAGGAACATAAGACAGCTCAGGTGGAACCGGCGGAGTAAGGCATGAACGCGATGGATAAACCCGCAATGCAGAAAGACGGGGCGGCGAACGCCCCGTTCTATCTGCCCCAATCCGATGAGGTGGCCGTGTTCGAAGCAGCGGCCTCGGCTGATATGCCGGTTCTGCTGAAAGGGCCGACCGGCTGCGGCAAGACCCGCTTCGTCGCGCATATGGCGGCACGTCTTGGCCGCCGCTTGTACACAGTCGCCTGCCATGACGATCTGTCGGCAGCCGATCTGATCGGGCGTTATCTGCTGAAAGGCGGGGAAACCGTCTGGGTGGATGGACCCCTGACCCGTGCGGTGCGCGAGGGCGCGATCTGCTATCTGGACGAGGTGGTCGAGGCGCGGAAGGATGTGACGGTGGTGCTGCATCCACTGACCGATGACCGCCGTATCCTGCCCATCGACCGCACCGGCGAAGAGCTTGAGGCCGCACCGGGTTTCATGCTGGTGGCAAGCTATAACCCCGGTTACCAGAATATCCTCAAGAGCCTCAAACCCTCGACACGGCAGCGTTTCGTGGCGATGGAATTCGGTTTTCCCGAGGCTGCGCAGGAAATTCAGATCATTACCCGCGAATCGGGGCTGGATCGGGATCGTGCCGCGGCGTTGGTGCGGCTTGCGGGCAAGCTGCGCGGATTGAAGGGACAGGATCTTGAGGAAGGCGTCTCGACCCGGCTGGTGGTCTATGCCGCCACGCTTATCGCGCAGGGGATGCCGGTTTCGCGGGCCATTGATGTGGCGATGATCGAGCCGCTGACCGATGATCCCGATGTCAGGCAGGGACTGCGGGATCTGGTCGTCGCAGTTTATGGCTGATGAGGGAACCGGGGGTTTCGCACCCCCGGTCCCCCGCGGGATATTTCCGCCAGGATGAAAGGGCCGACGATGAGTGCGAACTGGCGTGATATCGAGCCGTGGGAGCCGGAAGAATCCGTTGGCAGGCTGTGGCATGCCTATGCCAGCCGGATTGATGCGCCTGCCGAATATCCCGAAGCGGCGGCTGCGCTGAATGAGATTTCCGGGAGGCTGGTCGTGCTGTTTCGCGGCCTTGGCGGCGACCCGTCGGTCGAGTTCAGGCCCGCCGCCGATCATGTCAGCCAGCATCGCGTCGGATGGCGGCGACGGCTGGGGACCGAGGCTGAAACATTGCCTCAGGCGAGCTTTGACGGGGAGGCGTTGCGGCTGCCTCAGAAGCTGGCGCTGTTTCCGACCGCTGAGGCCAATGCGGAGCTGTATCTCTGGCTGACCGCCTGTTCTGCCCATGCCGTCGTGCCGCCCTCGGGGGATCATCTGTTACAGAGCGATCTGCGGCAATTATCGGTGTCACGGCGGATGGTTTCAGCGACGCTGGATGCGGCGCCGGGTCTGCGCGGGCTGTATGAAGATCTTCGTGCGGTGGTGCTTGCGCAGCGCCCATTGCCGAAATTGCCTCCTGAGGAAGCCGCTATAGAGGAGCTTGTCAGGCATTTTCTTGGCGATGCAGCCTCGCTTTCAGTACCGGCCAGGACGTTTCTGGATGCATTGGACGATCCGTCGGGAATCCGTGCGCCCCGGGGCTACAGGTCATTCCGGCCGGTGTCACTCTGGCCGAGGGTTGAGGCCGTGTCTTCCTCGGCCAGCGATAAGGTGGAAACAAGGGAAACGGATGGCGATCCGGAGATTGCACAGGATGAGCGCATGATCCGTGCACGGCGTCGCGAGACGGATCAGGCCGGCCGCCGCGACAGTCTGATCATCCATAAATTCGAGGCGATCCTGAGTTGGACAGAGTTCCTCAACCTCAATCGTAAGATTGAGGATGACGACCACGACGATGCAAAGAAGGCTTTGGACGATCAGGAAGAACTGGGGCTCGGGCAGATCAGCAAGGCGCCTGCGACCCGGTTGAAACTGCATCTGGATCTCGCACCCGAAGATGCGGATCGCGAGGCATTGGCCGGAGAGTTCCTTTATCCGGAATGGGAGGCGCGACGCGGTGTATATCTTCCGGCACATGCGCGTGTGCTGGAGAGCCGGGCCGAGGAAGCCCTTACAGATGGCAGGCTTGATGATCCCGCCGCTCGGGCGCGTATCCGCGCTGTGCGCCGGCAATTCGAGGCGATGCGACCGGGACGGGTCGTCACCACGGCGCATCGGGATGGCGACGATCTGGATGACGATCTCGCGGTCAGATCTTTCGCGGATATTCGCGCCAGCGGTCAGGGCAGCGACAGGATCTGGCGACAATCGCGTCCCGTCGCGCGTGATCTGGCGGTGTCGATCCTTCTGGACGTCTCGCGGTCGACCGAAAGCGCGGTGACTGGCCGGGCGGTAATCGACATCGAGTGCGAGGCTCTGACGGCGCTTGCCTGGGGGCTGGTTGCCTGTGGTGACGATTTCGCAATTCATGCGTTTTCATCGCTGAAGCGCGACCGGGTGTTTGTCAGTGAATGCAAATCCTTTGGCGAAGAGATGGGTCCGGTGGTCGAACGCCGGATCGCCGGGTTGCGACCGCAATTCTACACGCGGCTCGGCGCGGGGGTGCGGCATGCCTCGGCGGGGCTTTCGCGGCAGCAGCGGAAGCGGCGCTTGCTGCTGGTCATTACCGATGGAAAGCCGAATGATCTGGATCACTATGAGGGACGGCACGGAATCGAGGACAGCGCCCGAGCGGTGCGCGAGGCGCGGCGTGCGGGACATGCGGTCTTCGGGATCACTGTCGACCGGGACGGCAAAAGCTGGTTTCCGAGGATATTCGGGCAGGGCGGATATGCTCTGATTGCGCATCCCGACAAGCTGACGGCGGCCTTGCCGGAAATATACCGGCAATTGGTGGGCGCATGACCGGGGACCGGAGCCTTCTTGAGGAACTGCCCGGCGAGCTGATAATGTGGGTGCTGATCGTCAGTGAATTGGCGGTTTTCTGCGTTTGCCTTCTGGTCTTTCTTTCGCTTCGGCTTACCGACCCGGAGCTGTTTGCGCAGTCACAGGCGCGGCTGCATCAGGTTTCGGCCGGAGTTAACACAATCGTGCTGGTGAGCTCGGGCTATCTGGCGGCCCGGGCCGTCGCAGAGATCCGTGACGGGCATGCAGCAAAAGCGCGAAGATTTCTGCTGGCGGCGGCCGGGCTCGGGACAGTCTTTCTGGCGCTGAAGGCAGTCGAATACAGCGATGCGATCGGGCAGGGGATTGGGCTGGAAACCAACAGCTTCTTTACTTTCTACTTTCTGCTGACTGGGTTTCATGCCGCCCATGTCATTGCCGGAATCATTGTTCTGCTGATCGTTGCGTTGCGCCCGAAAGCCGAGAGCGTCGAGGCTGGTGCCCAGTTCTGGCATATGATCGATCTGGTCTGGGTGCTGCTTTTTCCGATCATCTATCTGTTGCAATGAGGCGCGGAATGATTGGCGCATGGATCCGACTGGTTGTGCTGAGCCTGATTGCGACGATGTTGGCACTGCTTCATCCAGTGCTGCCCGGGCCTTTGGCCAAAGGCAGCGGTATGGCTATCCTGATCGTCGTCTGGCTCAAGGCGAATATCATCCTGTCCGACTATCTTGAACTGCGGCAGGCACCGCGCATCCGCAGCGGGTTTCTGTTTGGGCTGAGCCTGTTTCTGATCGCTGCGACAGGGCTCTATCTGATCGGCTGAAATATTGCCGACCGGTGGATCTCACCGTTTCCAGGGTTGGCCCTTATCCTGATTTGCCAGACCCCTCAGCTTGCCGATATCGGCGATGACCGCGTGGCTTCCCTCGATATGCACCCCATGTTCCCGCAGTCGCGCAAAAGCGCGGGACAGGCTTTCCGGCTGGATTCCCAGATGACCGGCAATCAGGGTCTTGTTATAGGGCAGCGAGACGCGGCAGCTTTTATCGTCGCGATCTGCCAGATCGACCAGAAATTCGGCCAGTCGCTGTACACCCGAACGCGCTTTCAACTGCTCGACCTGCCCAACCAGCTCTTGCAAGTGAACATAGCTGGCTGAAAGCAGGCTCACGGCCAGCTCCGGATCGCTGGTAATCTGGCGGCGCAGCCGTTTGGAATCGATCTGGATAAGGGTCGTGTCGGCGATTGCCTCGGCAGAGACGGGATAGGGTTGATCGCGAAGCGCGACAGCCTCGCCGAAGCTGCGGTTACGTGAGAGGATCGAGACGACCGCCTCGGCGCCGCCCGGCGAGACACGGAACAGCTTGATCCAGCCTTCGGTGATAAGAAAGACCGAATGAGCGTGCTCTCCCTGAAGGAAAATATTTTCTCCACTGGCGAAATGTTTTTTCGTCGCACCCTCCAGAAGCCTCCGGCAAACATCGTCGGAGAGATAGCGCAGAAGAACCGAGTTCCTCGCTTCCGGAGCAATTTGGGCGATCATGATGGTTACCAGCGGATGACTGTTCACGAGACTATCATGCTACGCCATTGCTGCCGACAGCAACAGCCGAACGGCCTGTCTTTTCTCTCTCCGGTATGCCAGAATGCCGCAGCCTTGCTGAAAATGTCGCATATTCAACGAATGTCTTCTGGCGATGCATGAGACCCATCTTGCTTTGACAAGACCCGCTGCCCGGATACCGCGCACCAGAGTTGCGCATCTTCCGGGGATGCAAGCCTGTCGCATTCCGACTTGCTGCCGAGCGGAATCAGGTCGAACCTGTTCTCTCCCGCGATCCGGATACGGTAATAATGGATCAGGGCATCAGGTGGTGTACCGTGGATATATGGCGAGAAGCTGAGTTCTGTCTTGCCGCACAGCACGTAAGTCGGAGCCTGCCCGGCACTTGTCAGGATCTGCGTGACGACATCCCGCTTCGCCTCGCAGTCATCCAGGTTTTCAGCTTCTGCAAAGGCGACACTTGCCTCGCCAGGGCCGGTGCTGAAGAGGATGAGTAGCAGGGATTTCAGCATCGGATGCCGTCCTAGAAGCTCTTGGTGAAGAACAGATTGACCGAGCGTTCAGCGCCGGGCATCTGTTCATAGGGCTGATAGCTGCGATCGGTGAGGTTATTCAGTTCGGCAACCAGCATCAGCCCGTTCCCGAAATCCACGTCGCCTTTCATGTTCAGCGTGGCATAGCCGCCATATGAGCTGTTCAGCGATCCGTCCTCACCGCGCAGATCGGTCCCGCTTTCGCCGCGCAGATAGAGATCCAGATTGCCTCTCAGCGATCCCACCTGCCAGTCACGGCGTATACCGATCCGCCCCGAGGTTGTGGGTGCTCCGCTGTCGAAGGTGGAATAGCCGTTGCTGTATTCCAGTTCCCGCCGCATCAGGGCGACAGAGACATAGGGCGTCAGGTTCCAGGCGGTCAGGTGATGCTCTGCCTGAAGTTCCAGCCCCCAGCTTTTCGCGGCATCGACGTTTTCATAGGTGAAACTGCGTGGTCCCGTCGCAACCCGCGCGATATAGTCATCGGCATCGGTATAGAACAGGGCCGCGTCCACTGTGGTGGCCCCCGTATCGTAACGCAGGCCGAGTTCGAACGTAGTCGAGGTTTCCGGTTTCAGGTCAGGATTGCCGTAAATCGTACCTTCTCCGCCTGCTGCAGTGGTCAGGAACAACTGGCCGAGTGTGGGATAAATATAGCCCTGCGACAGATTGGCACGCACCGCAAGCGAATCGTCCGGCGACCAGACCAGTCCCGCCGAACCAAGCAAAAGACTGTCGCTGTTCGAGTTTCGATCATTCGCGATCCCGTCCGTGGTGCTGTCTTCATGATCCGCATCGACATCATACCAACGCGCCCCGAACGTACCGGTCCATATTTCCGAAAAACTGACCTCATGCTGAGCGAACAGCGAAATCGTCCGGATCGAGGCTTCGTCATGGCTGCTGGCAGATGTCGTGAACCCTGCGGGCGCACCCGGCGGAGTGATGGTGGTGGTGGTCGTCTTGTCGGTGTCCAGCCGGTCATCCTCGATTTCCAGCCCCGCCACGGTTCGTGTTCCCGGCCAGAGATCCATCTCGGCACGCAGGTTCAGACCGGTTGTGCGCTGTTCATCCTCGGACTCCGCCCGGACATTCAGCGCCATCGGTCCGGCCTGGGTTGACACGTTACTTATGAACTCGCGTTCGACCGTTTGATAATAAAGATCCGCGCTGAGCTGACGAAGCCAGGGCGTCACATCGCTGATCTCGTAAAAAGCCGAAATCTTCCTGAGGTCGCGCTTCGGCAGGGCAATGGAAAAATCATTCTCTTCAACAAAGACATTCGCGGAAAGGTCGTAAGCCTGCCCTCTCAGCCCGAAATACTGGTTCCCAAGCTGATAGCCGAGATGCCCGGACAGGCTGCGGTCACTGACATCAGAGGGTTTCAGAATGCCGTCCGGTGTGTGACGGTCATTCTGCTCCATCCGGCCGGCGGTGAGGCGGTAATCCATCTTGCCAGCTCCTGCCTGCACCGTTCCTGCAGCGGAAATCGAGACGCGATATCCCTCGGTTGCGGAGATATATCCCGCCGTCGTCGAAAGCGCGAAAGGCCTGTCCGCCCCTCGTTTCGTAATGATATTAATCACGCCGCCGATGGCGCGGCTGCCTGAAACGACCGAAGATGATCCGCGGACGACCTCGATCCTCTCGATTGTTGTCGGATCTATCAACACAGGCTGGCCGTAATTCGTGTGATCGGTCAGCTTCTGCCCGTCGATGAGGATTGCGACACGGCGGGAATCCTCGCCCCGGATCGAGATGCGTTCGATCCCTTCTTCCTGAATATTCACCCCCGGAATGTTGCGCATCAGCGTCGCGACCGAGACCGGCGCGGATTCCCGGATATCATCGGCACTGATGACGGAAATCGAGGCGGGGCTCTGCATGATTTCTGTCGGCAGCCCGGTTGCGACCAGTGTGATCGTGTCCAGTACGATCGGCTCGCTTTGCCCGAATGCGGCAGTCGCGTTCAGTGCGGCGCCCCATACCGCGGAACTCAGAAGAACGACACGGAACGGGAGGGGCGCGGTTCTTGCCATGAGATATCCTTTCCGGTTTTGTGAAGGGCACTGATCTGCTTCTCTGGCCTATCTGCAGCCCGCAAGGGCAGCCTTGACCCAAGTCAACGCTGATTTTTTGCCGGGGCTTTGGCCGGTATCGCGCCCTCCCTGCGCTGACCTCGCGACATAAAAAAAGGCCCCGCCCTGTCAGGACGGAGCCTTGCAGCCTGTCTGCTGCAGAAAATGCGAGGGGTCAGTCGTCGAGAACGAAAGTGACCATCAGATTGACGCGATAGCTGGTGATCTTTCCGCCGTCGCAGTCGACGGATTGTTCCTTGACCCACGCCCCTTTGACATTGCGAAGCGTGTTATTGGCGCGGTCGATGCCGGCACGAATGGCATCCTCGAAGCCGGTCGCGGATGTGGCCGAAATTTCGGTGACGCGTGCGATGGTCATGATATTTCCTCCGGTTGTAGCGTGGCACGACAACGCATCAACGGCGGGAATGTTTCATCTGGCGGGTTTCCCCGGCTTGGGCGACTGCTATCGCGCCATGCTATGACGGCGGTGCCGGTTTCCTCTGGCTCTGCGGGGGCGCATTGTCAGATGCGGGAAAGCTGTTAGGGTTTTTACATGAAATATGCACGCGAAGGCTCACTGATCGATATGGTTGTCGCTTTGGCGGCATTCCCCCGGACCGCGCTGCCGGACCGGGCAAGGCGGCTTGCGGGATTGTCGCTGCTGGACTGGATGGCCTGCGGGCTGGCGGCGGTTGATGAGCCGCTGGCGATCAAGCTGCGCAGGCTGATCGGGGATGAGGCAGGTCGTGGCGTTGCATCCGTTCTGGGTGGGCGGGCTGCTCCGGCGCGGGCTGCGGCCCTGGTCAATGGTGCCACCAGCCATGCGCTTGATTATGACGACACGCATTTCGCGCATATCGGGCATTTATCGGTCGGTATTTACCCGGCAGCACTGGCGGCGGGTGAAGAAAGAGGAGCCACTGCGACGCAGGTGGTCGATGCGTTCCTGTTGGGTGCGGAAAGCGCCATTCGCATCGGGCTGGTGCTTGGCAGTGCGCATTACAATCTGGGCTTTCATCAGACCGCGACTGCCGGAGCCTTCGGGGCGACGGTCGCGGCGGGCCGTCTCTATGGGCTGGATGAGGGGCAGATGCGGGCGGCGCTTGGTCTTTGCGCGACGCGGGCCTCGGGTCTGAAATCGCAATTCGGTACGATGGGCAAACCCTATAACGCAGGGATCGCGGCGTCGAACGGAGTCGAATGCGCCGCGCTTGCCGCTCTTGGGATGAGTTCGGCGGATGACGGGCTGATGGGCGTGCAGGGGTTCGTTCCGACCCATTCGCCGAAGCCCGATGCCAGTGCCGGACTGATGCCGCCGCCTGAAGAGGCGTTCCTGTTCGGGGATAATAAATATAAGCTCCATGCCTGTTGCCACGGCACCCATGCCATGATCGAGGCGATTATCGGCAGTGAGGATCTGAAGGGTTCCGACCTTGGCAATGTGGCAGGGCTGGAGGTTCGGGCCAATCCAAGATGGCTGCGTGTGTGCGACCTGAAAACGCCCCGTACCGGGCTTGAGGTCAAGTTCAGCTATGCCTGGCTTGCGGGAATGGCGATCCGGGGCGACCGCACCGGAGATGACGGGATCTATACCAATGAGACCGCCTCGGACACGGCGCTTGCCGATTTTGCCGGGAAGGTCACGGTGACAGGGGATGACCGGCTGAGCGATATGCAGGCCGGGCTGACGGTGACGCTGCGCGACGGAACCCGGCTTGAGCTTGCGCATGATCTGGATGCCGTGCTGCCGGAACAGATGCTGGCCGACAAGCTGCGGAACAAGGCCGAAGCACTGCTTGGGACGGCGGGCCAAACGCTGTGGCAGCGTTTTGAGGATCTGGACGGCGTCACGGCGCGTGATCTGGGTGCGTTTCTGGGGTCCCGCGAAAGCTGAGGACGCCTTATCCGGCGGGCAGATGCGCTTTCCATATCTTGCGGTCTACCAGATCGGCCACGACCTCGCGGCAGATCTGTTCCGTTCGGCGGCTGGCAACCGTCAGAGGTCGCGACGCAGAGCGCACCAGATAGATATGACGGCGAAGCTGCGGCGATCCGATTGGCGCACCGACCAGCTGGTGATCCGCCACCATATCCTGCACGGCCGCTGGAGACAGGATCGTATAGCCGGAGCCTCGCGCGACAAGCGCCTTGATCTGGCTGAGCGAGTCGATCTCGATGGCAACATTCAGCGAGAGATGCTGCATCCTTGCAATCCGCTCAATGAAGCTGCGCAGTCCGTGGCGTTCCGAGGGCAGGACAAGATCGGTTTCGGCGATCATATCCAGCCCGACAGGCTGTCCCGGTGCGGTCGGGAAGGGCCAGTCCTGAGGCGAGGAATAGAAACAAAGATCCTCGGCGACCAGAATGGATGAGCTGCAATTGCCGATATTGGTATTGTCATACAGCAGCGTCATGTCGATATCGCCATTCATCAGCCATTCCCGCAAATGCCCGGTCATGGCTTCGATCGCCCGAAACCGCACGCGGGGCATTTCCAGCCGGATCGTCTCGGCAATCGGGATCAGCAGCGCCATCGCAACAGTCGGCGGGACGCCGAACACGACCCGGCCCGAAGGTTCGGAACCTGCGCTGACAACATCGTCGCGGGCCTCTTCAAGCTGCGCTTCGATCAGGCAGGCGTGACGATAAAGCCGCTGTCCGGCCTCGGTTGCGGAAATCCCCCGAGCGGTCCTGATAAGCAATTCGACGTTAAGCTCATGCTCCAGATTGCGGACAAGCTGCGACAAGGATGGCTGCGCAACGCTGAGCGAACGGGCCGCGGCGCTGAGCGAACCGCTTTCGATAATCTCACGGAAATATCTGAGCTGCCTCGAGTCCAAATGCCGTCTTTCTCTGTGTGCAGGCTCAGGATGATCGGTAGAATTCGTTGTGGCAAGCGTGTTTCCGGGCCGGGCGGGTTGCGCAAAACGGTGGTGAGACACCGCTTTGCGGCTGCGCGGTCATTCAGGTGCCATAGCGGAAGGTTTTAGCAGGTGCAGTATTTTCATATGAGGTGATCAGCGCGGCCCGGTCCTACGATCTTCAGATATCCGGTTTTGGGGAGGAGACAGGATGGACAGGCGTATTTTTTCCGTATGTGCAGCATTGGCGGGGTCGGTTCTGGCCCTTTCTGCATGGCCCGCTCTGGCGCAGGATGCCGGTGAACAACCCGCCGCCGGGGACGCGCAGGCCGGGCAAGAGGACTGGATGACCTCGAAATGGGGTGCCGATGATGAGCTTGGTTCGGCCAATCTGATGACGCCGGACTCTGTGCTTGCGGCCGCGCAACTGGTCACCGAAGGCAAGGTCTACAGCCTTGGCATGGTGACGGGTCCCGAGACACCCGCTTTTCCGCCGCGCTCGCTGTCGCTGACCGTGTTGCAGCCCAATCAGGCGACGAATAGCGGGTTGGGCGATAATGCCTTCACCTATAATGACGACATCTTCATGGGCTGGCTGGGGATCGGGTCGCAGATTGACGGGCTTGGTCATGCCGGTGTGGATCATGTCTATTATGGCGGGCGGAAGCTGGATGATTTCGCCAAGGCATCGGGGCTGGAACAGCTTGGTCTGGAAAAACTGCCCGGGCTGGTGGGCCGGGGCGTGATGCTGGATATGGCCGCGTTCTATGGCACTGATATGGTAGATTCCGGCACGGCCTATACCGCCGAGGATATTCAGGCGGCGGCGGAACAGCAGGGTGTCGAGCTTCGTGAGGGCGATGTCTTGCTGTTCAACTCGAACTGGATGAATCTTCTGGATGGCGAAGGGGCCGATCCTGAGCGTTTCGGATCGACCGAACCCGGTCTCGGTGTCAGCGGTGCGGAATATCTTGCCGATCTGGGCGTAATGGCCGTTGGGGCCGACACATGGGGGCTTGAGGTCGTTCCCGCCGAGACGGAAGGCGAAGCGTTCCGCGTTCACCAGATTCTGCAACCCGAGAACGGGATTTATCTGCTGGAGAATATGGATACGCGGGAACTTGCCCGCGATCAGGTCCATGAATTCCTGTTCGTGCTTGGGCAGGCGCGTGTTCAGGGCGCGGTGCAGATGATCATCAATCCCATCGCGATCCGCTAGGATACTTCCCCGACTGGCGGGCGGCCCGGGAGTCGCCCGCCGTTTTTTTTCAGCCTTTCCGGTTGGCCTCAGGTCAGTGTGCCTTCCCAGATCCCGCGCCGCACCAACTCGCGTGCGACATCCAGCGTCACATCGCGAACCGAACGGCAGGCGCGGGTGGTGATGCGGGCCGGGTCGTAAACAAGATAGACCGGACGCGTAATCTCGGGCTCGACGATGGGCGCACGCAGCAACTCGCCCCGTGCCACGAAATCCTGAGCCGCGGCGGGTGCGAACATTGTATAGCCCGAACCACGCGCGACCAACTCCTTGATCTGTGTCAGCGCGTCCATTTCGATGACCACCCGAAGCTGCACATCGTTCTCTGCCGTGGCGCGGTCGATCAGGCGGCGCAGACCGTTCGAGGGAAGGATCATGTCGAGCCCCTCAAGCTGGCGCAGCGGAACCGGTGTACCCGGCGGCGTGTCCAGCGGCCAGGCATCCGGGGCGGAGTAGAACCAGATTTCCTCGCTCAGCACATGTTCGGCGCTCAGCCGCGTGGCGTCTTCGAGATCATAGAGGAACGCCATATCGACCGTGGCATCCATCATCCAGTTCTTCAGATACCCGCTCATTGCCTCGATGGCGCGGAGTTTCACCTCCGGCAGATCGACGCGCACGGTTTCCGCCAGCGGCACCGACATCACCATCGACACCGAGGGCGGCATTCCAAAGTTCACCTGACCGCGCACGGAGTTGCCGATTTCGCGCATATCCGCGATGCAGCGGTCCAGATCGTCGCAGATCTTGCGGGCATGTTCCGAAAGCGCCAGCCCCTCTTCGGTCAGGGCCGCGCCCCGCGATGAACGGTCCAGCAGACGAACGCCCAGTTCTTCTTCCATACGCTGGATGTGAAGTGAAAGCGAAGGCTGTGCGACGCCAACCGCCTGCGCGGCTGCCGAAATCGAGGGTGCATTCGCGATCGCGAGGAAATAGCGGAGCTGTCTGATATCCATAGGTCAGCCGAACTCGATCACCTGTCGGATCGCCGTGCCGTCATTCAACTGGTCCATTGCCAGATTGATCTGGTCCAGCCGGAGCCGGTGAGTCAGCATTTTCTCGACCGGCAGCTTGCCTTTCGCGTAAAGCGACAACATGCGCGGCAGATCGCGTTGCGGCACGCAAGAGCCGATATAGCTGCCTTTCAGCACCCGTTCTTCCGCGACAAGCTGAAGCACGTTCAGCGGCATTCTGGCATCGGGGTGCGCCAGACCTGCCGTGACGGTCATGCCGCCGCGTCGCGTCGCTTTCCATGCGGTTTCAAGCGCCGTCGCACTGCCCGCGAATTCCAGCGCATAATCCACCCCGCCCGAAGTCAGGTCGCGGATTGCATCGGCGGTGCTGCTGTCGGCCTTCACGGTCTGCGTCGCGCCCATCTCGCGGGCGGTGTCCATCTTCGCGTCGAATGTGTCGATGGCAATGATCTCACCGGCTCCGGCGGCAGCCGCGCCGAGGATCGCCGAAAGCCCGACCCCGCCAAGGCCGAACACTGCAACCGTCGCGCCCGGAGCGATATGGGCGGTGTTGAAGACGGCACCAGCCCCGGTCAGCATGGCACAGGAAAACAGCGCCGAGATATGCGGCGGAATCCCGGCATCGACCTTGACCAGAGAGGGCCGCGCCAAGACGGCATGGGTTGCGAAACCGGACACGCCGACATGGTGATTGACCGGCTTGCCATCCATCGACAGACGACGCGCACCGGTCATCAGCTCTCCCATGCCGTGATGTTTCGCGGCGACCGTGCATAGGGCAGGGCGGCCTTCGGCGCAGGGCAGGCAATGTCCGCAGCCGGGGGCGAAGATGCAGACGACATGATCGCCGGGGCTCAGATCCTCGACACCGGGGCCGACCTGCTCGACATAGCCCGAGGCTTCGTGGCCGAGCACCATCGGCACAGGGCGGGGACGGTCACCGTTGATGACCGACAGATCCGAGTGACAGACCCCGGCAGCGGCCAACCGGATCAGCACCTCGCCCCGCTCGGGGGCGGCAAGCTCGACCTCGCGGACGGTCAGCGCCTTGGCGGCCTCGAAACCTGACGATATCCCGCTTTGCTCCAGCACGGCTGCTGTTATCTTCATCTCTCTCCTCCCATGAGATCTTCCGCCGATCTTATGTCGGTCATTGTCGGATATAGAATAGTTCCGAAGTTCCCATATCGCAAAGCTATGGCTGAAATCACCGCAAGCTATTGGCCGGGTTCGGAATGCTCGCCTAGTCTGAAGTCTGTTCCGCTGCACGGACATGACCCGGGGGAGGGGTGGGCAGCATGCCGGTTCGCCGCGACGGGCTGACCGCAGGACATATTCCGGCCACCCGGCCCGGGTCGTCGGATGAGATCAGAAACGGGAGGAAATGACATGAAAAAACTGCTGGGTACGACGCTGATCTGCGCCAGTTTACCATTCGCCGCCTTCGCTCAGGAAAAACCGGAATCGATCAAGATCGGGATTGCGACATTCCTGACCGGATCGGCCTCGGTCTTTGGCGTTCCGGCGCGGGACGCTGCGGATCTGATCGTCAAGAATATCAATGAGGCTGGCGGCATTGAAGGCGTGCCGGTCGAGGTCTCCTATATCGACGAGGGAGCGGGCGCCGAGACGCTGACCTCGGAGTTTCGCCGGCTGGTCGAAAGCGAGAATGTCGATGTGATGTTCGCCGCGATTTCATCGGGGAACTGCACCACCATCGCGCCGTTGGCGGAAGATCTTCAGGTTCCGAATTTCCTGTGGGATTGCGGGACGCAGCGGATATTCGAAGAGGACGATTACAAATATGTCTTCCGCACCCAGGCCAATGCCACGCCCGAGATGCTGGCCGCCGTGCTGTATCTGCTTCAGGAAAAACCCGATTTTTCGACAATCGCCGTCGTCAATCAGGATTATGCCTGGGGGCGGGATAGCTGGGATATCTTCTCGACCGCGCTGAAGGCGATGAAGCCCGATGTCGAGGTGGTGGGCGAGTTTTTCCCGAAATTCGGCTCGGCGGATTTCTCGACCGAGATTTCACGGCTTCAGGGGCTGCGCCCGGATGTGATCCTGTCGACCTCATGGGGCGGGGATCTGGACACATTCGTTCAGCAGGCATCGCAGCGGGGGCTGATGAACAGCTCGACCTTCGTGCTGCCGCTGGCGGAATCCTCTCTGGAACGGCTCGGCTCCAGCCTGCCTGCGGGTCACATCGTGGGGGCGCGGGGCGATCACTATTTCCTGCACCCGGCACGCCGCGACGATCAGGATTTCAAGGATTTTGTTGATCAGTTCCAGGAAAGCACCGGCAGCGTCCCGATCTATTCGGTCTTTCACATGGCGCAGGCCTTCGCCGCGCTTGAGGCGGTTTATGCTAGGGCCATCGAGGAAAATGGCGGTGCATGGCCGGATGAGGATCAGCTTCTGGCGGCGATGGAAGGGCTGGAATTCCAAGGCTATGGCAACCCGATCACCATCCGCGAGGATAATCAGGGCATCGAGGATCAGCTTATGGGGACCTCGGTTCAGTCCGGTGAATATCCTTTCGCCACGCTGGAAAATATCGTGATCTATGATGGCGACGATCTGACAGCGCCGGTGGGCGAGGATTCCATCGAATGGGTCGGCTCTCTGGACAGCAGCTTCGCGGAAAGCGCAGGGTCCGAGACCTACGAAAACTGATCGCTGTTCCGGGGCGGGGGAGATCTCCGCCCCGGGACCGTAGCCGCCGCAAGCCGGAAAGCTGTCTGCATGAATATGACGCTCTTTATCCTCGCTCTGTTCGACGGGATCGCCTATGCCGCGCAGGTCTTTGTCGTGGCGCTTGGTCTGACACTGATCTTCGGGGTGATGCGGATCCTGAACATCGCGCATGGGTCACTCTATGCGATCGGAGCCTATCTGACGGTCACGCTGACCGGGGTGGCGCTTGCGGCGGGGGCGCCGCCTCTGCTGACCCTGCCGCTGATGCTGGTTTCGGCGGTTCTGATTGGTGTGATCCTTGGCGGCCCGATAGAGTGGCTGCTGTTGCGCCGCATCTATGACAAGCCCGAGGTGCTTCAGCTTCTGGTCACATTTGCCGTGTTCATGATTCTTGAGGATGTTCAGCGGCTGGTCTGGGGCTCGCAGCCCTATTTTCAGGCCGCCGCGCTGCAATCGCTTGGAAATGTCACCGTGTTCGGTGTGACCTATACAGTGTATCAGCTCATCCTGCTGCCGCTTGTCGCGCTTGGCCTGCTGATCGGGCTGCGCTTCTTCCTGCGGCACACGGTCATCGGCAAGCTGATCATGGCCACGACCGAGGACCGAGAGGCCGCGCAATCCATAGGTATCGACGCCGACCGGGTTTTCCTGCTGACCTTTATCGTTGGCGCGGCTCTGGCCGGGCTTGGCGGGGCGCTTGCCTCGCCGACTACCTCAATCCTTCCCGGGATGGGAGCGGATATGATCGTGCTGTCCTTCGCGGTCGTTGCGACGGCCGGGCTTGGTCAGATCGGCGGTGCCGCCGTAACCGCGCTGATGATCGGACTGGGCCGGTCCTTTGCGGTCTATATCTGGCCCGAGGCCGCATCGCTGGTGCCGTATCTGATCATGGTTCTGGTTCTGCTTGTCCGGCCCGAGGGGCTTTTCGGCAGCCCTTCGGCGCGTAAGATCTGAACCGCCATGTCCTGCATGAAACTCAGCCCCGCCTGCCAACCGGTCCGGAGCAACAGATGAATATCAAGACCATTCTTCCGATTGTCGCGGCAATATTGCTGCTGCTGGTTCCCTATCTGGCACCCTCGGCGCAGCTTCTGGTGAATCTTGCACTGGCCAAGGGGCTGGCGGTTGCCGGAGTGACCGTGCTTCTGCGTGCGGGACAGGTGTCCTTCGGCCACGCGCTGTATTTTGCCGTTGCCGCCTATTCCGGCGCGTTCCTGCTGGCGGCGATGCCCGGGGCGGAACTGATCCTCGTGCTGATCGCGGGGATTGTCGGCGCGGCTGTTGCCGGGTTCTTCGTCGGGCTGTTCGTGGTACGCTATCGCGGGATCTTCTTCGGGATGCTCAACCTGGCCTTCTCGATGATCTTCTGGTCGATCCTTGAGAAATTCTATCACATCACCGGAGGTGCGGACGGCAAAAGACTGCCGCGCCCCGCGATCTTCGGCGAGGAACTGGGCCGCCATGATTTCGAGCTGATCCTGTTCTATGTGACGGTGGTTCTGGTCTTCGCTCTGGGATGGTTCGCGATCCGCTGGCTGGATTCGCCAACCGGGCAATTATTCAGAACCGTCAAGACCAATGAGACAAGGCTGGAATATCTGGGCGTCTCGCCGCAAACAGCATTGCTGCGCGGCTATATGCTGTCGGCGGTGCTGTGCGGCACGGGCGGCATCCTGATGGGGATTGCGCAGGGTGTCGTGACGCCGGAATATGCGTGGTGGGTCCGCTCGGGCGAGATGGTGTTCATCGCGGTTCTGGGGGGCGCGGGCTCGGTCCGGGGCGCATTTATCGGGGCGATGATCTATGAATTCGTCCGGGTTTACGCCGCAGCCTTTGCGGGCGATGTCTGGCAGATGCTGCTTGGAGCCTTCCTGCTGGTCATCATCCTGTTCGCACCGCGGGGCGTGATCGGCTTTCTGGAGGATATCCGCCTGAGCCGGGGCGACAAGACGGAGGCAGGACGATGACGGCACCCTTGCTGGAGACCCGCAATCTGGTGATCCAGTTCGGCGGGGTGGTTGCGGCGGATAATGTCTCTCTGACCATCGAGGCAGGCCGTAACCTCGCTATTATCGGGCCGAACGGGGCGGGCAAGACGACCTTCCTGAATATCTGCACCGGCTGGATCAAACCGACACGCGGGCAGGTTCTGTTCGAGGGCAGGGACATCACGCCTCTGCCTCCGCGCAGGATCGTGCAGCACGGCGTCGCCCGTGCCTTTCAGATCCCTCAGCTTTTCACCGAACATACCGCACGGGAAAATCTGCTGATCTCGGTCGCGGCGCGGGAGGGGCTGCGCAAACCGCTCATGCCGCTTGGCAGGATCCCTCAGCAGGATGAGGTGATGCGCCTGCTGGAGCTGGTGAATTGCTCCGATGTCGCCGACCGTCCGGTGATTGAACTTTCCGAAGGGCAGCGCAAGCTGATCGACATCGCCGTCGCCCTTGCCCTGAAGCCGAAGCTTCTGCTGATGGATGAGCCGACATCGGGCGTCGCATCCTCGGAAAAACACGGGGTGATGGAAATCCTCGTGAAGGCCCTTGCCGAGGCCGAGGTGACGTCGGTTTTTGTCGAGCATGATATGGGGATCGTCCAGCGCTATGCCGATGAGGTGGCAGTGTGGAACTCGGGCAATGTGCAATTGCGCGGCACGCCTGAAGAAGTGCTGAAACATCCCGACGTGATCCGCGACGTGATCGGAGAGGTGGTCTGATGCTGCAATTGAAGAATGTCGATGCCGCGATCGGGATCATGCCGATTCTGCGCAATCTGGATTTCAGCATAGATGCGGGCGAAACCGTGGCGCTGATCGGGCGCAACGGGGCAGGCAAGACCACGCTTCTGCGCAGTATCATGGGGTTCACCAAGGTCACTGGCGAGATCCTTTTTCATGGCGACCGGATCGAGGGGATGGCTCCGTCGAAGCGCCCCGGGCTTGGGATCGGCTATGCACCCGAGGACCGGCGGCTGTTCTCGGCCTTCACGGTCGAGGAAAATCTGCTTCTTCCGGCGCAGACCGCCAAACTTGGTGCGGATGAAACAAGGCGGCGTCTTGAACGCGCCTATTCGATCCTGCCCGAGTTGAAGGATATGGCGCAGCGCCCGGCGGGGAATGTTTCGGGCGGGCAGGGCAAGATGGTGGCTCTGGCCCGTGCGCTGATGCTGGGAACGCGGCTTGTCATGCTGGATGAGCCGTTTCAGGGTCTCGCCCCGGCGCTTGCGCATCGTTATGCCGAGGCGCTGCGGGCGCTGCGTGACGCCGACCGCTCGGTCACGCTGATCGTCACCGAATCCAACCCTGCGCTGTTGCGCGGATTCGCCGACCGTACGCTGGTGATCGAGCGCGGCGAGGTCACAGAGGGCTCGCTGGAGCCGACAACCGAGAACGCATAGGATGACATCATGAGCAAGACAGGGCTGACGCTGCCGGAACCGCTTAATCTGATCAATAATGAATGGGTGCCTGCCCAATCGGGCAAGGTGATGGAGGTGCTGTCTCCGATTGACGGAAAGCCTTTCTCGGAAATCGCCGACAGCGATGCGGCGGACATAGACGCCGCCGTTTCAGCCGCCCGCGCGGCCTTTGACGATGGCGAATGGGGCAGGCTCAGCGCTGCTGAACGGGGCAGGCTGATGCTGAAGCTCTCGGCGCTGATCTCGGAGAATGCCGAGGCACTGGCGCAGCTTGAGAGCCGCGATAACGGCAAGCCGATCAAGCAGGCCCGCGCCGATATGGCCGTGACTGCGCGTTACTTCGAATATTACGGCGGTGCGGCGGACAAGGTTCATGGCGAGATAATTCCGTTCATGACCGGCTATAATGTCGAGGTGCAGCGCGAACCGCATGGCGTGACCGGGCATATCATCCCGTGGAACTATCCGGCGCAGATGTTCGGCCGCTCGGTCGCGCCGGCACTGGCAATGGGGAACGCGACCGTCCTGAAACCCGCCGAGGATGCCTGCCTGACCGCCTTGCGCATCGGCGCCTTATCCGTTGAGGCCGGGTTTCCTCCGGGAGCGATCAATATCGTGACCGGGCGCGGGGAAACCGCCGGGAAGGCGCTGTCCGAACATCGCGGCATTGATTTCATCTCATTCACCGGCTCGCCCGAGGTCGGCGTGATGATCCAGGTCGCGGCGGCGAAAAACTTTATCGGCTGTACATTGGAACTTGGCGGCAAATCCCCTCAGATCGTGTTCGACGATGCCGATCTGGATGCGGCGATGCCGTTTCTGGTCAATGCGCTGATCCAGAATGGCGGCCAGACCTGTTCGGCGGGAACGCGTGTGCTGATCCAGAAGGGTGTTTACGATGAGGTCGTCTCGCGGCTGAAAGAGAAATTCGAAACGATCGAGGCTTCCGATTCCGGCGAAGATGCGGTTCTGGGGCCGCTGATCAGTGCGCGGCAGAAAAAACGCGTCGAGACATATATTAAGGAGGCCGGAGCGCCGGTCATCGCACGCGGCTCGGTCGCGGCAAATGCGCCGGATGGCGGGTATTACGTCGCCCCGGTGGTGTTCGGCCCCTGTGAGCCCGGCTCCCGGATCGCGCAGGAAGAGGTGTTCGGCCCGGTCATGGCCGTGATCCCCTTCGAGGATGAGGCCGAGGCGATCCGCATCGCGAATGGCACGGAATACGGGCTTGTCGCCTCGGTCTGGAGCCGCGACGGCGGGCGTCAGCAGCGCGTGGCCAAGGCGATGCGCTGCGGGCAGGTCTTCGTGAATGGCTATGGTGCGGGCGGCGGGGTCGAACTGCCCTTCGGCGGGATCCGCAAATCCGGTCATGGCCGCGAGAAAGGCTTCGTGGCGCTGCATGAGTTCTCGCATATCAAGACCATCGTCACACATCACGGCTGAGATATTTTATAAGAAGGAGAGACCGGATGAGACTTCAGGATAAGGTAACGCTGGTCACCGGCGCGGCGTCGGGTTTCGGCAAGGGCATTGCAGAGACCTATATCGCCGAGGGCGCAAAGGTCGCCGTGGTCGATCTGAACGGTGAGGGTGCCGAGAACGTCGCGGCCGAACTGGGCCGGAACGCCATCGCCATACGCTGCGACGTGTCGAAAGCAGAAGATGTACAGGCGGCGGTCGACAAGACGCGTGACGCATTCGGGCGGCTTGACGTGGTTGTCAATAACGCCGGATGGACCAATCCCAACCGGCCGCTGATGGAGACGGATGAGGAAACATTCCGCAAGATCTACGACATCAACGTGCTGTCCATCTTCCATATGACGAAAAGCTGCGTCCCGGTCTGGCGTGAGCAGGGGGGCGGCGTGATGCTGAATGTCGGCTCGACCGCAGGGATCAGGCCGCGCCCGGGGCTGACCTGGTATAACTCATCCAAGGGTGCGGTGAATCTGATGACCAGATCGCTTGCGGTCGAGCTTGCTCCCGACAAGATTCGTGTCTGCGGGATCGCCCCTGTCATGGGTGTGACCGGGCTTCTGGAGCAGTTCATGGGCGTCCCCGATACGCCGGAAAACCGCGAGAAATTCATCGCCACCATTCCGCTTGGCAGGCTTTCGCAGCCGCGCGACATCGCGAATGCCGCGCTTTACCTTGCCTCGGACGAAGCCGATTTCATTACCGGGGTGATCCTTGAAGTGGATGGCGGGCGTACGATCTGAGCACAGGCAGAGGACGAACAGCGCCGTCTCTGAAAGGGCGGCGCTTTTTTCCGAATTGCCGCGTCCCTAAATCCCTCCGGGACTCAGCAGATCCGGCGGAAGCTGCCCTTCGGCGAATGACCGGATATTCAGGATCACCTTTTCGCCCATCTCGATCCGGCCTTCGACCGTGGCACTGCCCATATGCGGCAGCAGGACCACATTCGGCAGGTTGCGCAGCCTCGGATTGGCCTCATGGCCATGTTCGTACACATCCAGCCCGGCCCCGGCGATCTCACCGGCGCGAAGCATCCGGGTCAGGGCGTTTTCGTCGATCACCTCTCCGCGGGAGGTGTTGATCACCACCGCGCCGGGTTGCAGCAAGTGCAGGCGCCGCGCCGAGAGAAGATGAAATGTTGCAGGCGTATGCGCGACATTGACGCTGACGACATCCACGCGGGCCAGCATCTGATCCAGACTGTCCCACCAGCTTGCCTGAAGCGCCTTCTCGCATTCCGCGTCAAGCCGGTTGCGGTTGTGGTAATGGATCTCCATCCCGAAGGCGCGGGCCCGGCGGGCCACCGCACGGCCAATCCGTCCCATGCCCAGAATACCCAGCTTGCGGCCTCCGATCCTGCCGCCCAGAAACGCGGTCGGAGACCAGCCTTCCCATTCGCCCGACTGCATCACCGCCATACCCTGATTGAGCTTCCGGGTCACCGCGATGATCAGCGCCATCGTCATATCGGCAGTATCCTCGGTCAGCACGCCGGATGTGTTGGTGACAAGGATGCCCCTCTTCCCGGCACCCGGCAGATCGATATGATCCACTCCGACCCCGTAATTCGCGATCAGCTTCAGCCTTTCCCCGGCTTTCTCCAGCAACTCGCCGTCGATCCTGTCTGACAGCGAAGGCACGATCACATCGCTGTCCTGCATGAGGGCAAGCAGCTCGTCGCGGTCCATCCGGTGATCGTCTTCGTTCAGGCGGACATCGAAAAGCTCCCGCATTTTCGATTCAACCGGTTCGGGCAGGCGTCGCGTAACGGCCACACGCAGCGAGGATTTGTCACCGCTCATGATTTCCTCCCTTTCAACCTCACGTCACTTGCTGCAAACTGCACTTGATCGGGGCGCAGGCACAAGACCCCGAAAGCCGTACAGAAAAACGATGCGGCATTGAGGCAAGGCGGCGCAAGTCGCGGAACACAAGACGGCACAAGCCGTTGCAGAGGGCAGGTTAGGGAAGATGGCGCATATCTCTCCGTCGTTCCGTCGTGCGTATCGCATGGCGAAAAGAAACGGAATCGGCAGGACCGGAAATCCGAGGGCAGGGCTGAGCAGGCCTGTTTCCGCATGGCGGAATCTCAGCCTTCCGGTCAAGGCGGCGATGGGCTGCTCGGCTGCGGTGCTGGCGCTGATGTTGCTGGCGCCTGCCCATGCTCTGAATAATGAGAACGCTCCGGCGCAAGAAGATCCCGCCGTCGCGAATATGGCGGCTCCGGTCGAAACCGTGTCTCCTCCCGCCGAGGCCCAGATCGGGACAACCCGCCCCGCAGCGCGCCCCGAGCGTATTGCCTCGGTTCAGCCGACCGCATCCAATCCCGCCACCCCCAAGCCCGAGCAGATGCGGGGCCCGGTAACCCGTCTGCCGATCCCGCGCTATGTCTCGCTGAAAGGCGATCAGGGTAATGTGCGCCGCGGACCGTCTCTGTCGCACCGTATCGACTGGGTGTTCAACCATGCGGGAATGCCGCTTCGCGTGGTGGGCGAGTTCGGAAACTGGCGCCGGGTCGAGGACCGTGACGGCGCAGGAGGCTGGGTCCATTACCAGCTGATCTCCGGCGTCCGAACAGCCATTATCCAGCAGGATATGGTTGATCTTCGCTCGCGCCCCGATCTGAACGCCGGTGTGATCGCACGGGCCGAGGGTGGAGCCGTTGTGCGCCTTGGCAAATGCGATCTCGACTGGTGCCGCATTTCCGGTTCCGGCGCGAGCGGATGGGTCCGCAAGGACACGATCTGGGGAGTCGATCCGGACGAGATCCGCGAGTGATCCCGTATCCGTGCCGAGGAGCCTTGCCCTATCGGGCGGGCGTTGCGGAAAAAGATAACCCGGATGTTTTTCACAGCTTCTACATGAAAAACTTGCACGAGCCCCTTGCGCCGCCTCCCCCCCTCGTCTAAATCGCGCCACACGGTCCCAGGACCACCCGGCGCTGCCGTAGCTCAGGGGTAGAGCACTCCCTTGGTAAGGGAGAGGTCGAGAGTTCAAATCTCTCCGGCAGCACCATTTCGTTTTGGCCCAGAAGATTTCCCTAAGTAGTTGAATGGGAACAAAAATTATGTGGTTCTATACGCCCTATTTTGACCGCATATCAGTGGTTCCACAAAGACCAATCTAAGCACCATTTGGCGCATGACGAAGTCACCATTTTTATATATATTCCAAAGGTTTGATAGGAAATTCAGGGGGATTGCAATACAGTCCTTTAACCATCCCTTATGCTGTACGGCTGTCTCAACCCATTCGGCAAGTACGATCTTCTGGCGCTCCAGCTTTTTGATACGCGCTTCATAGGCGCGGACGACCGATGCATTCGTGGCATCAACGATCCGATCCAATAGGCTCTCGATCTCCCGATCTACTTTCTTGATCTGCGACTGAAGCTCGTACTTCTCGCCATCTGATATTGCCAGGCGCATATCCCACGCATCGCGAAGCATGGCCTTCGCGAGTTCGGAGAGCTCGCGAACAGGTTACAGGTCTTCCATGATCTCGGCAAAAGCGCCTTCTATCTTTGTCCGAGGAACCGACTTGCTCTTTGCTTTGCAGTCGTGCGTCTCGCATCGATAATAGGCGTAGTGCTTGGTTTTTCCCTTCGACCACGCCGCAGTCATGCGTTGCCGCAGCAGCCACATCTGACGAATCCACGGAGCAGGAAATCTTCGTTGAAGTCCTTACGTGCAGCAGAGAGCCGTTTGCGGCCTTCGACGTCGGGCTTTCCATTAATTTTTGATTCTGACCGCATCAAGAGAAAAAATTTTTCTAATAGGATTAAAAAATACGAAATGGTTCAGCTTAGAAGTCATCACGCGAATAGTTTATAAAATATATCTATTACTTATCATGGCGGTAATAATCGTACGCTATTATAAATGACATAAGTCAAACGAGCGCTAAATCTACATGTTAAATGCTTGGGTGTGGCTTTTGGATTGCACTATGGCTGCATTTTTTTTGGAGGACGCACCGATGGATGATCTTAGGCTCAGGACTCGTTCTTGATCATAACCAGAAGATGACGGTCGCGGCGAGCAGGATTGCAGAGAAGAAGGTCTCGGGGCAACGGTCGTATCGGGTGGCGACGCGCCTCCAATCCTTGAGTCGGCCGAACATGATTTCGATGCGGTTGCGGCGTTTGTATCGCCGCTTGTCGTATTTGACGGGTTTCTTGCGCGACTTCCGACCCGGGATGCAAACCTTTATCCCCTTGTTTTTCAAGGCATCTCTGAACCAGTCGGCATCATAGCCCCGATCGGCCAGCAGCCAATCCGCCTCCGGCAGGCTGTTCAGAAGTGCCGCTGCCCCGGTGTAATCACTGACTTGTCCGGCGGACATGAAGAACCCTATCGGCCGGCCCTTCGCGTCGGTGACGGCGTGCAGTTTCGTGTTCATGCCGCCTTTCGTTCGCCCGATCTGGCGCCCGCGCCCCCTTTTTTGACCCGCAGGCTCGAGGCCGTGCGGTGCGCTTTCAGATAGGTCGCGTCGATCATGATCGTATTGTGTTCGGCGCTCTCGGCGGCGAGGCCCACCATGATCCGGGCGAAGGTCCCGTTCTCGCTCCAGCGCTTCCAGCGGTTGTAGAGCGTCTTGGCGGGGCCGTAGTCCGTCGGCGCGTCGCACCATCGCAAGCCATTACGATTGATGAATATTATGCCGCTCAGCACACGCCGGTCGTCAACGCGTGGCTTGCCGTGGGATTTCGGGAAATAGGGTTTCAGACGCTCCATCTGCGCGTCAGTCAGCCAGAAAAGGTTGCTCATAAATCAGGTCTCCTTGCAGAGCCTGAATCACGCAAACAGCCCGAAATCAATGGGTCTGGAGCCTAGTTCCACCCCGAACGAAAGCGATTACGTACAGTTTCAAAGAAGCCTGAAGGCCGATGCCTTTCCCAGAAACGGGATGTCTGCACGTGCAGCTCATGCGATCGTTGCAAGTCATCTCTGGACCGACAGCAACCCGATGCTCAACCTTTCCAGCTTTGTCACCACCTATATGGAGCCAGAAGCGCAGGCATTGATGGCTCAACATGCGCATGTGAACTATATCGATCACGACATGTATCCCAAATCGTATGAACTCGAAGGGATCATGGTGGATATGCTGCACGAATTGTGGAACGGCCCCAAGGATGCGACCCCTTACGGCGCAGCCTGTGTCGGCAGTTCCGAAGCGTGTATGCTGGCCGGGCTGGCCCATAAATGGAACTGGCGCCAGGCGCGGGAAAAAGATGGCAAGGACGCGTCCCGGCCCAACATGGTCACGGGCGGCAATGTTCAGATCGTCTGGAAAAAGTTCATGAAATATTTTGACGTCGAGCCGCGGATCGTGCCGCTCGAGCCCGGCGAATATCGACTGACTGCGGACAAGCTTGATGAGTATGTCGATGAGAATACGATTTGTGTCGTCGCAATTGCTGGACAGACCTTTACCGGCGAAGATGACGATTTTAAGGCCATTCACGACTGGCTGGACGAGTATGAAAAACGTAGCGGTGTTTCTGTTCCGATGCATATAGATGGTGCATCGGGCGGGTTCATTCACCCTTTCCTTTATCCGGACTACGAATGGGATTTCCGGCTTCCCCGTGTTGAATCAATTAATGCATCCGGGCATAAATTTGGGCTTGTTTATCCAGGCTTGGGCTGGGTCGTTTTCCGGGATCGATCAGTCTTCAATGAAGATCTTGTATTCTATGTTAATTATCTGGGTGGAGAGTCGCCGACCGCGACGCTGAATTTCAGCCGGAATGCTGCGCAGATTGTCGGGCAGGCCTACCAATTCCTGCGGTCGGGGCGCGAGGGTTATCGCGTTATCATGCAGAAAACGGTCGATAATGCCGAGTTGCTTCGCGAACTTTTGCTTGAGAGCGGGTATTTTGAGATCATGAACAAGACCCAGACGATACCAGTGGTCGCGCTGACGCTAAAGGATGAGGTCACCAAGTTTAATGAGTTCGACCTGTCTGCAAAAGTACGAGAAAACGGCTGGGTGCTGTCTGCCTATTCGATGCCTGCCAATGCCCAGAGCGTAAATTCACTGCGGGTCGTGGTACGACCTCATCTGAACGACTCGGTTATTCGTGAACTTGCCCAGGACATCATCAACGCCTGCCAGTACCTGGAAGAGCATGGTGGTACGGCAACAGCGCCCGAACTTCATGCGCATGCAAAAGCATCTCCGAAATGCTGAGCAGTCGCAACTGACTAGTCGCAACCCGGCGCAGTCGGATCCGCAAGATCCGGCTGCTCCGAGGAAGGCGGTACTACGTCCTTTGATTCCGGAGAATGACATGCACGTTTTTCTACGCCGAATTCATATTTCATCCACTCTCGTTCTGCTCGTCGCCTTGACGTTTCTTTCCTCTGCTTTGCCGGTCCTCGCGCAGGATACGGGTGGCGCGGCTCTGGAGGTCTTTCCTTCGGTCATCGCAAGAGGAGTTCACGGTTTCTTTGAACTTCTGGACAAGCAGAAATTCGTGTTCCTGCTTTTGGCTCTGTCTATCGGTTATCCGCTTGGTCGAGCCAGCTTCAAGGGCATCT
The DNA here is from genome assembly GCF_027913215.1 of Paracoccus aerodenitrificans. Lineage (GTDB taxonomy): Bacteria > Pseudomonadota > Alphaproteobacteria > Rhodobacterales > Rhodobacteraceae > Paracoccus > Paracoccus aerodenitrificans. Next base: position 1,801,942 of record NZ_CP115784.1, on the reverse strand, counting down.
CGCTGGGTCCGACCGCCGGAACGCTTCTTGTCGGTGTTCTGATCTCACTGACCGCGAAGGTCGCCTATGACATTACTTATTCAGTGCCCGGGCTTGTATCGACCATCTTCCTGCTCATGTTCATGTATGCGCTTGGGTTGAAGGTCGGGCCGCAGTTTTTTGCCGGATTACGATCCGGCGGCAAGGCTTTCATAATCATCGGCCTGATCGTATGGCTGCTCAACTGGATTATCGTCGTCGGCGGAGTAAATCTGGTCGGGATGGCGCCGGGCTTCGCGCCGGGTATCATCTCGGGCAGCTACACCATCACCGCTATTATCGGAGTTGCCACCTCGGCCATGCAGAGCGGCGCCTATGTCCCGCCCGAGGGGATGAGCGTTGAACAGGTTGGTGCGAATATCGCCGCTGGCTATGCTGTCAGCTATATCTTGTCCAGTCTCGGTATCATTCTGCTGATCCGCTATCTTCCGAGCATGTTTGGTCGTGATCCGGTTGCGGATGCGAAAGAGGCAGAAATAGAGATGAGCGGCGGTGCCTCCGCCCCAGTTCCTGGTGCCTCAGGTGCGCTGACGCTTGGCTATTCGCCCTCGGAGATTCGCAGCTATCGCGTAGAGCATGAAGTGCTTATCGGCAAATCGGTTCAGCAGCTTTTCGACAGCTACCCCGCCGCGCCGATTCTGCGTGTCGTGCGCAATGGCAAAGCGATCCCTCTGAAAACCGATCCGGTTCTGGAGCAGAGCGACATCGTTGGTGTTCGTGCGGATGTGCATGATCTGATACTGAAGAGCGGTGAAGTTATCGGGCCGGAAGTGGACGAACCGCTGGCGCGGGAGGTCGGTCTGGAAGCTGCGGATATCAGGGTCGGCAAAAAGGGTATTAACGGCAAGACGCTGAAACAGATTGCTCATGAATCTGGAATGGGGCTCCAGCTTCGTGCCCTGTTCCGGCAAGGTAATCAGGTTCCCTTCAATGAAGACACTGTGATCTATTTCGGCGACGTGATGCGTGTCGTCGGCCCCGACAGCCGTGTTCAAGCCGCTGCCGAATATCTGGGTGGACGGGCCATTCTGGACACCACCGTAACCGAGGTCAGCTATATGACTGCTGCGATGGCGGTAGGTTATCTGATCGGCATTATCAGCGTCACTATCGGTGGTATCCCTTTCGCTTTGGGGACCTCTGCCGGTTGTCTGCTTGCCGGCATTTTTGTTGCCTATTTCCGCAGTCGGAACCCCGAATTCGGTGGCCCGGTGGACGAGGGTGCACGCGCCTTCATTCAGGATATAGGCCTGAACATGTTTGTTGCCGTGCTCGCCGCTAATGTCGGTCCAAAGATCATTCAGTCTTTCCAGGGCTTTACCGTAGTCTGGATTGCGTTGATCGGTACGCTTGGTGCCCTGGTTCCACCGTTTGTCGGCTTCTATGTCGGGCATAAGTTCTTCAACCTGAATTCGGTGATTGCAGCGGGCGCTGCAACAGGCGCACGCAACAGTACACCCGGCCTGAACGCGATTTGTGAGGAATCGCAAAGCAATGTGGCCGCTGTCCCCTATCCGATTACCTACGCCATTACCACGGTACTGGCACTTGTCGGAGGTTATATCGCCATGGTCATCTCCTGACCGCCCGGCCCTGACGCGAAAGAATTCAAGGCTGGGGCAATATGTGTCCCGGCCTTGTGGGTGGAGTTCATCACATGATGCAGCCACAAGAAACAGATATCGCTGTCAACACGATGCGATCAAGACTTACTGTGCTGGGTTTTGTCCTGACGATCATTACGTTTCAGATCAGCCAGGTCATATACCCCGCAGCGAAGGCGGTTGAAAACGGCGGGCTATCCCCGCAGCGTTTCGGACTCGGCGTTGCGTTGCTTCTGGGGGCGTTGGTCACTCTGCTTGCTCTGGTCGTTTTCATAATGTCCAGTCGGCTGAACCGGGAAGGGACCTGCAGCATTCACTTTGTAATCATTGGCGATCTTCTGATGTATCTGGCGCTGATCATGACATTGTTCATCTTTATCAGCCCTTATGAGCCCGTGCTCGACCAGTTCTCTGCCAGCCTGGTTGATCAAGATCTCTCCAATATCCGGCATGCAGTCCTCGGGTTCGGTGTTTTTGTCTGGATATTTGTCGGTTTCGTTGCCCCGGGGCTTCTAATGCTTCGTTTATCCGTATCAGTTGTCATGCGTCTGCTCTATTTCATTTCGTATTCGATCTGCCTTGCGCTGCTGACCTGGCTGGTTTTGCTGGCGAGCAATCTTGAACGCGGTGCTGACCCTCCGAACTTTATGGAGGTAATACGCTCTACGCTGTTCGCGCCGATGGACTGGACTGGGGCAGGCTTGTGAGAATAGCCTTACCGTCTGCGACGAAGCCTCGGTCTCGGATCTGTCGCAAACTTTCCTTTCGGCAAGGCTAGCTCCTTCATAGCCACTTCCCTATGCTGCCAGTGCCGCGAATTGGTCAAGAGGGCAGGATCGGGGCCGGAGTTGCCTCTTGCGTTTTTGCTACCTTGCCAAGCTCCACTGTCATACCGCGACCTTGAGGAGATCATGGCCGATTGAGGCGTCACGGTTGATCATGCGACGCTGAGCCGCTGTGTGGAACGCTATGCTGGGCTGATCACGGAAGATTCGTGCCGGCGTAAAAGATCGACCGACAGATACTGACGCATAGACGAGACCTAAGCAGGGTTAAGAGGCAGTGGGTTTACCTGTACTGGGCCGTCAACAAACACGGAAAACTCTGGATTTCATGCTCTCCCTGCACCGGAACAAGCCGGCTGTCAGCAGGTTCTTCGCCCGGGCGCTCGAGGACAACGGCCTGCACTGCAAGATCGTCATCGACAAAATAGGCGCAAATTCAGCGCGCATCACCGAGATCAATCGCATGCTTAAACGGTTTGGATGCCCGATTCCGATCTGGATAGTGAGGGTCAAGTGCCTAAACAATTTGTTTAGCAGGATTATCGCTTTATCAAGCATCGGTTGAGGACCATGCTCTGCTTCAAGAGCTTCACATCGATCGTTTCGACCTTCGGTCGGATTGAATTCGCCAACATGATCCAAAAGGGTCAGCTGAGGCCGGAGCTACGTCCCTTTCAGCAGTCTGTAGACTGGCTGCCTGAAGCCTGGACACTTATCAACGACCTGTGTCGTGCTGATCGGTTTGCGATAGAACCAAATTAGAGATTGACCTAAGTGATAAAATGCTCAACCGTTGGCTTGTCGGACAAACATGCGGATAGAATCATGATTGCCACTGCCCGCCAATCGACCGAGATTGATGTCGCCTCGTTGCTCGACTGGATGGTGCCGCGCGTCGACGGCGTTGGTCCTGACATCGCATTGCACCAGATAAGTGGTGGTCAATCCAATCCTACATTCTTTCTGGAGACAAATGACCGTCATCTGGTACTGAGAAAGCGGCCGCCAGGTAAATTGCTGCCGTCAGCGCATGCAGTTGATCGGGAGTATCGGGTCCAAGAGGCACTCGCCGCTTCGGCGGTCTCTGTGCCGAGGATGGTCGCGTTTTGTGAAGATGAAAGCGTGATCGGCACCCAGTTCTATTTGATGGAGAGGGTCGAAGGGCGGGTTTTTCATGATAATGGGCTGCCTGAAATTCCAGTCAAAGAACGTCGTGCATATTTCGATGCCATTGCCAGCATGCTGGCCGAAATTCATAAGATTGATATCAAGGAAGCAGGGCTGACCGGTTTTGGCAAGCCGGGTGGTTTTGCCGAGAGACAGGTCGGTCGCTGGACCAGGCAATGGGAGTTATCATCGACGGCGCCCAATAACGACATTAATGCTCTGATCAACTGGCTGCCCAATAATATGCCGGACGACGAACGGAACACGCTGGTTCATGGAGATTTTAGGCTGGGCAATGTCATGTTCCACCCTGACGAACCACGCATCGTTGCCGTGCTTGATTGGGAGCTTTCGACGTTAGGACACCCAATGGCAGATCTTGCTCATAGTTGCATCTATACGTGGTTCATGCGTTCAGATGAATATAGTCGCGGCCTACTGGATCGTGACGTTGCCGGCGATGGTCTGCCAGATATGGATGAATTCGTCTCACAATATTTTGCGGCTTCTGGTGACGATGGAAAGCTGTCACGCTTCTATCTTGTGCTTGCCCTGTTCCGAAACGCCGTAATTTTTGAAGGTATTGCCAGTCGGGCGCGGCAGGGGAACGCTTCATCAAAGGATGCGGCGGAAGTTGGACGGTTGGCGCCGGCACTCGCTGCACGCGGCGCTGCGTTGATCGCCTGATCTGGGATATGGGGAGGAATCGAGATGGATTTTGAATATACGCCCAAAATGAAAAAACTTCAGGCGCAGCTTCAAGAGTTCATGGATAAGCATGTTTGGCCTGCAGATGAGGATTACCGGCGTATTGCGGACGACGGTTCATATCCCGAAAAGTTGGTAGATGGCCTGAAAGAGAGGGCGAAAGCAGAGGGTCTGTGGAATCTGTTCCTTCCGGCGTTGAAGCCGGATGAGCCTGGGACAGCGCTGACAAATCTCGAATACGCGCCATTGGCCGAAATCATGGGCAAACTGCCTTGGGCTTCAGAGGTCTTCAATTGTAATGCCCCAGATACCGGAAATATGGAAATACTGCATCTTTTCGCAACGCCGGAACAACGGGAACGCTGGCTTTTGCCGTTGCTTGAGGGCAAAATCAGGTCTGCAGTATCTATCACTGAGCCGGATCAGGCCTCTTCAGATCCGACCAACCTTCAGACGACAATCGAACGTGATGGTGATGAATATGTGATCAACGGACGCAAATGGTTTACCACCGGTGCGCTACACCCAAAATTCGCATTCACGCTCGTCATGGGTATATCGGATTCCCGCCCGGATGCACCGCGCCATTCGCGGCATAGTTTCGTGATTGTGCCGGCAAACATACCTGGTTTTCGTATCGTCCGCGATGTTCCGATCATGCATCATCACGCTCCCGAAGGGCATTGCGAAGTCGAGTTCAAAGATGTCCGTGTGCCTGTCAGCAATCTGCTCGGTGATGAGGGTGCTGGCTTTGCGGTTGCTCAGGCCCGGCTTGGGCCCGGACGCATCCATCACTGCATGCGAACTATCGGGCAATGCGAGCTTGCTCTGGACCTGATGTGCGAACGTGCATTGACCCGGCGCACATTCGGAAAGGATCTGGCAGATTACTCGAATATCCGTGACTGGATTGCACAGTCTCGTATCGGGATAGATCAGGCGCGATTGCTGAACCTTTATACAAGCTGGCTGATGGATAATCAGGGCAATAAGGCGGCGCAGGTCCTCGTGTCCGAAATAAAGGTCGCGGCGGCGCGGCTGCAGACAGAGGTCCTGGACCGTGCAATGCAGGTTTACGGAGCGTGCGGCATCACGCCTGATACGCCGCTTTCTTTCCTTTGGACATGGGGGCGGGCCTTACGCTTCATTGACGGGCCAGATGAAGTACACCTGCGCGGTATCGCTCGGAACGAACTGAAGCAGGCACGTGCACGACTTGAGGCTCGTGGTGTTTTGCCGAGCGCTGCCGAGTAGATTCATATCCGTCTGCGTGGAGGCTGGCGGCGGGATAACTGCGAGAGGGGACGCAGGTGAAAATGGGAGGAAATCCGGAATGAGCTGGGACAGCGGAGTATTTCCTGAACGCAGAGCCGAGGCACATTACAATGACCGGGTTGTTGAGTGCTTTTCTGATCGCCCGCAACATCTTTGGCAGTTTCTTTCTGACGCGGTGGCCCGCAACCCCAATGGTGAGGCCTATGTATCGGGTACACGCCGCGTGAGTTGGAGAAACTTTCTCGCAGAATCAGAGCGTGTGGCGCTTGCCCTGTCCGCGCAAGGCGTCCGAAAGGGCGACAGGGTTGGCATACTCATGGGCAACTCGATTGATTTTATTGCCATGCTGTTCGGTCTGTTCCGTCTTGGTGCGGTTGGGGTTCCGGTGTCAGTTCGGGCCAGCGTACCGGAAATCGCCTTCATGCTTAGCAATTGTGGTGCGGAGCTTTTGGTCTGTGACCGGGACCTGACAGCACGCAGTTCAGAGGCCGTAATTACGTCCGATGGCCGTTTGATTGCATTTCCAGATCTGGACGGTGAGGGCACTCTTTCCGACCCGGATGAGATATCGAGGGAAGAGGAGGTCGCGCTAGTCCTCTATACGTCGGGTACGACCGGAAAGCCCAAAGGCGCCATGCTGACTCATTTAGGTCTGATTCATGCGGGAGTATATTATCAGACTATCATGGGCTTTCAGCCGGAAGATCGTGTCATCTCTGCCGTGCCGTTGAGTCATGTGACTGGAATTGCCGCGCTTATAGCAGGACCTATGCACGGCAGCGCGACTGTCATCCTGATGGAAGCGTTCAAAGCCGCAGCATTTCTTGATCTCGCAGAAGTCGAGCGGATGACTTACACTCTGATGGTTCCAGCAATGTATAATCTGTGCCTGCTACAGCCGGATTTTGCTGATCGGGATCTCGGAACATGGAGGCTTGCAGCTTATGGCGGTGCTCCAATGCCCGAACCTACAATTCGACGTTTGGCAGAAGCTATTCCGGCACTGTCATTCGCAAATTGCTATGGTTCAACCGAAACCATTCTCGCGCAACTCGTGACCCCTCGCCAATATGCATATGAAAAGCGCGAATTTGTCGGCTGCGCACTTCCGGGTACTGAAGCGCGGATTATGGACGAAAACGGCAGGGAGCTACCCCATGGGTCAACCGGTGAGATCTGGCTTAGGGGTCCCAATGTCGTTCGCGGTTACTGGAACAATCCCGAGGCGACGGCTGCGTCCTTCACCGCAGGCTTTTGGCATTCGGGCGATATCGGCGTGATGGATGAGGACGGTTTTGTCCGCGTGCTCGACCGGGCAAAGGACATGATCAATCGCGGCGGTCTAAAAGTTTATTCGGCGGAGCTGGAAAACGTTCTGACAGATCATCCGGCTGTTGTTGAGGCGGCAGCGATTGCCAAACCATGCCCGGTTCTTGGTGAGCGCGTGCATGCCGTGGTAACGATCCGATCCGCAATAGATGCCGTCACGCTGCGCGAATGGTGTAGTGCCCGGCTGTCTGATTACAAGGTGCCCGAAACCCTCGATCTCTGGCAGAACCCTTTGCCGAGAAACGCCAACGGCAAGGTTGACAAGAAGTTGTTGCGCGACTCGCTGCTTAACGCGGCACCATGAACTATCCGAAACGCTGACAATTGGGCATCGCCCATGAGGATGGCTGTCTTAACAGAATATGAAAACCGGGAGGAACAATGACAAATCTGACAAAATTCGTATTTGTGGGCGCACTTGCTGCATCGGCTCCAACAGTCAGTAAAGCTGACGCCAACCTCATCATCGCAGCCTCGCTGCCAGAGGTTCACTTCTGGGTCGGCAAGCATATGAACCTGTTTGCTGATGCGATTGAGGAACGAACAGACGGAGATATCAGTTTTACCAGGTTTTACGCAGGTGAGATTACCTCGGTCGGTCGTGAACTGGACGGGCTGCAAGGCGGTTCCATCGATGTGGCCGCGCCATTGCTTGCGCCCTATCACGAAGGGACTTTTCCGCTCTCCGACGTGACCCAGTTGCCGACGCTGGGGACAACCTCACTGATTGAAACGAATGCTTTCCTGAAGCTGATGGACTCAGATGTCGAACTGGCGGATGGCAAGACCTTCTATGAATACGAGATCGAGCCGAAAGGTATTCATGCCTGGCCGGTCGGCACAACCTCTGCATATGCGATCAATTTTGCGGGCGTCGAACCTGAAAGTGCCGAGGATCTCAACGGCATGCCGCTGCGGGCAGGCTCTGCGCTTCATACGATTTTTCTTGAAGAGCTGGGATCGACGCCCGTAACCATGCCCAGTTCGGCTTCTTATGAGGCGCTTTCCCGCGGCACTGTCGAAGGGACGATTCTTTCTGTCGCGGACTGGCGGTCTTATTCGCTGCAGGATGTCCTGACCTATTCTATTACCGGCGTGGCGGTCGGTCACTGGGGCAGCTATATTGCGATTTCGGATAGTGCATGGCAGCAGCTTTCTGATGAGCAAAAGGAAATCTGGGATCAGACTGCACGTGATATTGCAATTGAAAACGCCGAGCTGATCGACGCGCAGGACGTAGAGGTTGCTGAAGAGGCAGCGGCTGCAGGAATTAAATTCGTCGATGTGGCCGCTATTCCTGAGGGTCTGCGCTCAGCGATAGAAAGTGCATCCACCGCAACCTGGCGGCGGTGGATTGAGCAGACCGAAGAAGCTGGCCTCCCTGGTCGGGCAACGGCACAACTCTGGGCAGAGCTGGTTCAGGCCGAAGGTGCCGAATTGCCCCAAGGCGTCGAAGAGTTGCTTGTTAGCGAATAAAAAATCTCTCGCTCCGGGACGCTATTTGTCCCGGAGGAGCTTTCTGCCCCAACCTGTCACCCACCGCTGATCTTACCGCGGATTTGATTGGAGCCTAAAATGTCACACGATCTTATCATCATGATCGTCGTCGGGTGGTTCTGCTTCTTCCTATTTCTGGGGCAACATGTTGCGACTGTACTGTTCGGTACCGGTATCGTCGGCATATTGCTCTGGACTGGCCCGCGCGTGCTGGACGGTATTGTCGGACAGGATGTGTTCTATACCGCCTCGAACTACTCTCTCTCGATCATTCCCCTTTATCTTCTGATGGCGCAGTTATTGATGCGGGGCGGGCTGGTCCTTGACCTGTTCCGGGTGGGTCACAGGCTTGCAGGTTACCGGAGATATCCGCTTGGAGTGGCCACTTTGGTCATTGGCGGACTTCTGGGTGCTGTTTCGGGTTCAGGCGCTGCATCTGCTGCTTCGCTTGCAACCTTGTCAGCACCCGAGTTGGAGCGCGTCGGGTACTCTCGTCGCTTCGCCATTGGTTTGTCAGCCGTTGCAGGGTCTTTATCGGCGGTTATTCCTCCAAGCCTGATCGTCATTATTTATGGTGCGATCACCTCTGTCCCGATTGGACAATTATTCATCGGGCTGATCGGTCCGGGAATGTTGTGCCTTCTGGTTTATATTGGCTGCCTCGCTGTTTTCGAAGAACTGAATCCCGAAGCTTTGAAGATGGCAGAAATCCAAGCCGCCGAGCCAGAGCAACTCGAACGCGGCGCTTTGGCCGCATCGCTTTTCCTGATCGCGCTGATGCTGGTAGTGTTCGGGGGTATTTATGGCGGTGTGATCACAGTGGGTGAAGCTGGTGCGATCGGTGCGTTCACCGCACTTGTCGGCTTGATGCTGATGCGCCGGATCAATCTGCGCGATCTGGCGCATGCGCTGAATGAAAGTGTCAAAATCTCCGCGATGCTGATGTTCATCGTGATCGGCGCCCAGATTTTCGCACGGTTCCTGGCCTTTTCGCGGATACCACGCGAACTTCTTGAACTGGCAGAGCCCTTTGTCGATCAGCCGGGTCTGTTGGTCGCGATACTGATGATCGTTCTGTTTCTCGCCGGTATGATCCTTGAAAGTGCCGCCGTGATCCTGCTGATCGTACCGATCATATTACCTATATTAGAAGCCGCTCAAATTGATCTGCTGTGGTTTGGCGTGCTTGCTGGCTTTATGATCTCGCTCGGGTTGTTAACTCCTCCTGTTGGGTTATCAGCCTATGCAGCGGCTGCCGCGCAGAGATATCCGGTTGTCGAAGTCTTCCGGCCCGCGACGAAATTTGCATTCGCTGCAGCCGTGATCGTTATCAGTGCCACGATCTTCTTTCCCGGAATCGTCACCTGGCTGCCAAGCCATGTCAGATAAGTGCAAGAGGAGTTGAGATCATGAGGAAAGCCTATCAAGCGCTTGGCAGATTCGAGTTTGGCCTTGCCGCTATCGGGGCTGGTATCTGCCTGTTCGTTATCATGATGATCACTGTTCTGTCTGTTTTCGGGCGTTATGCGCTGCACATGGACCTGATACCCGGCGCCTATAATATTATTGAACGCATGCTGTTTCCCCTCGTGGTATTCTGGGGACTCCCACTGGCTCATCGTGAAGCGTTTTTTCCTCGACTTGAAGCGTTCACTGCAATGATGTCTGTCCCGATCCGCTCGGTTGTCGGCGTTCTGATGCTTGTTGTTGAACTGGTGATCTTCCTTTTTCTGTTGTGGTATATGCTGCGATATTCGATCACCAGCCTGCAGACAGGACGAACAATGCAACTGGGCTCGGGTTACTTTCCTGTCTGGCCATTCATCATGATGGTTCCTCTTGCTATCGGGCTAATGGCGATTGAAACGATCTGGCAGATTTGCCGGCATATCCTCTATTTCGCAGGCCGAGGTCCCGCGCCAGCTTCTATGTCAGACCCACTGACAGGGGAAGGCTGATCGGTGATTACCCCTTTCCGGTGAGGATACTTTCCGAACTCGTTCGGTTGAGGCAAAAGCTGCAGGGTAGACAAAGAATAAGGAAGGTCCCATGGATGAAATCACGAAGCTGCAAGTCTCTCCGGCCTATCAGGTGGTATCTGACGAACTTCAGCGCCTCATCCTCGAAGGAATACTGAAGCCTGGCGATCAGCTTCCCGCAGAAACAGAGCTTGCGGATCGCTTTGGCGTCAATCGATCTACACTTCGCGAGGGAATTAGGCAGCTTGAAAGCGAAGGGCTTCTGCGGCGTGTTGGCCGGAGACGTTTGCTGATCACCATTCCCGATCAACAGCATATGTCAGTCCGTATGGAGCGTGCACTTTTGCTTCACGCCGTGCGGTTTCGCGAACTTTGGGAGGTCGCGAATGCATTGGAGCCGCTATCGGCAGCGCTCGCCGCGCAGCGAATAACCGACGATCAGATCCATATCTTGGAAAAAAATCTTGCTGATACGGAATCAGCGATTGCGGCGGGTACGCCGACAGATGGGCTTGATACCGAGTTTCATGCAATGCTTGCCAAGTTTACCGGCAACCGTGCTCTGGTTCTGAGCCGCGAGCCTATCGGCCGCTTGCTGTTCAAGCCTTATCTTGAAATTGGAAGAATCCTGAAACAAGCACCGCACCGCAATCTCGTCGCACATCGGGAGGTTGTCGATGCGTTGAGCGCCCGCGACTCCGAAAAAGCCCGTGAGTGGATGGCGCGCCATATCGCGGATTTGAAGAGGGGATGGGAGATGGCCGGCCGGTTACTTGACGACTGTATCGAGCAAAAATAGGTGCAGAAGGGGACGGACAGGATGCAAGATGCCACACAAAACGGACATGGCACCGCAGATGATTTTGCACGTTATGACCGGCTTCTGTCACATGACTTTCCCACCACCGAACATCGCTTTGATAAGCGTGACACGATTCTTTATGCTCTGGCATGCGGTGCAGCGGCAGATGACCTTGATCTTGTCTGGGAAGAGCGATTGCTAGCGCTGCCCACGATGGCAACAGTACTTGCCTATCCGGGTAACTTCTACGCCGATCCTTCATTTGATATAGATGCCTTGCATGTTGTGCACGCCTCAGAGCGAATTGAGCTGGATCAGGATCTACCGGTTTCGGGTCACGTGACAGCCAAACCCACGATCACGGCTATTTACGATAAGGGAAAAGGTCGCGGCGCGTTGATCGTCAGCCGTCGTGAGATCAGGGATGTAGCAACTGGCAAGTGCATCGCGATTGTCACGCAGAGTGCCTTTGCGCGCGCCGATGGCGGTTTGGGTGCCAGGGTGCTTCCGGCCCCGCCCAAGCTGGAATTACCATCAGGGTTACCGGATCAGGTGCTTGTCACTCCGACCTCACCGCGCGCTGCTGCATTCTATCGACTACTGGGGGATAATAATCCGTTGCATATTGATCCGGATTTCGCCGGAAGAGCCGGATTTTCTAAGCCTATTCTGCACGGCCTTTGCAGCTATGGGCATGTCGCAAGAAAAATACTGGCCGAGCAGCGCAGCAAACGAATCAAGATGATGGATTGTCGCTTCACCGCGCCAGTTTTTCCGGGTGAGATACTGGAAATTGATCTGTGGATGCAGGGCCAAGGTTGCTTTTTTCGGGCGCGTGTCGCGGATCGGGTCGTGATTGATAACGGAGAGATGCGCTTTTTTCATGATTGATTGAATAAGCCGTAGATCACTAAAGTCGGCGGAAAGGACGAAAAAATGGCATTGATGCGCGCTGTGCAGAGCGTAGTTCCGGGCGGAACCGACACCCTTGAACTTCGTGAAATCGAGGTACCCGTACCCGGAGCGGGCGAGATATTGTTGAATGTTCAGGCGGTAGGTGTGAATTATCCCGATCTGCTGATCATTGAGGACAAATATCAATATCGGCCTGAGCGCCCCTTTTCGCCCGGTGCAGAAGTGTCCGGCATTGTGGCAGCACTTGGGGACGGCGTCGAAGAGCCAGTGATCGGTACGCGCGTCATTGCGATGTCAGGCTGGGGCGGGATGTCTGAAAAGATCATACTGCCTGCCGAAAAGTGTTTTGCCATTCCAGATGAGATGCCAATGGATGAGGCAGCAGCTTTCCTCATGACTTACGGTACGTCATGGCATGCACTACGTGACCGTGCACAATTAAAGGCCGGTGAGACGCTGCTTGTTCTTGGAGCTGCCGGTGGTGTCGGACTTGCGGCGGTCGAACTTGGTGCGGCGATCGGTGCAAAGGTGATTGCGGCTGCCTCATCCGAAGAAAAGCTCGCTGCTGCGCGGGAGGCTGGAGCGGCGGAAACGCTTCTCTATCCGGCGGGTGTACTCGACAAAAATACACAGCGTGCTTTCTCGAGGAAAATTCGCGAACTGGCGGGCAACCCCGGAGCAAATGTCATCTATGATCCGGTCGGAGGCAGCTATGCCGAGCCAGCGTTGCGAGCAATTGCGCGTGGTGGGCGGTATCTGATCATCGGCTTTCCTGCAGGAATTCCGTCGTTGCCTTTTAATTTGCCACTTTTGAAGGAGTGCGATGTCCGAGGGGTCTTCTGGGGGTCACATATTGAACACGACCCGGAGGGCCACGCACGTGCCGTCAGCGAATTGTTGGCTCTTTACCGAGAGGGTCGAATTCGCCCTCGAATCCACTCGCGGTTACCGCTTGAACAGGGTGCGGAGGCAATCGACATGCTGTCAACTCGCGGGGTTATGGGTAAGGTTGTCGTGACGATATGATCCGCAGATCTCCTGTTTTTTGCCTCTATGGAATTGTCTGACGTAGCATCCGCGATCCGGGAATAGTGTGCACTTTGATAGCTTCCCGTTGAACAGCGATGTCAGCTTATTACGCGCTCTCTTCGCAAGGCGCGTATACGGTCCTCCGAGTATCCGATACTTGCGAGCAAGGTATCTGTGTCCAGCACGTTATTGAACATTTCAGGTTGCACGGTAGGACTGACAGAGTAGCGTGGCGCAGGCGATGGCTGGAGGGTACTTTTGATTGTCTGGAAGGTCTTACGAGAGGCGTTGTGTGGATGTTGGGCCGCCTCTTCCAAAGACAGAACCGGAGCATAGCAGGCGTCTGAGCCAATGAAAATCTTGTCCCATTCGTCGCGCGTACGAGTGAGAAATATCCGTTCCAGGCCCTGCCGCATCACGTCCCAATTTCCAGCGTCCATTTGACGCGTATATACGGGATCTTCTTTCAGCCCGAGCAGTTCCAGCAGGCGGGCATAGAATTGTGGTTCGATGGCACCTATTGAAATGTATTTTCCGTCTTTCGTTTCGTAGGTATCATAGAAATGCGCACCGCCATCCAGCAAATTGACACCCCTTTCGTCCTGCCAGATGCCAACTTGGCGGAAACAGTGTATCATCGCGGTCAATAAGGCCGAGCCGTCTGTCATCGCAACGTCAATGACCTGACCCTGCCCGGTTGCCTTGGCGTGGTGCAGTGCGGCCAGCATCCCGAATGCCATAAACATTCCGCCACCGCCGAAATCCCCGAATAGGTTCAGAGGGACAACCGGCTTTCCGCCTTTGCGACCAACGCCATGCAACGCACCTGAAATAGCGATATAGTTCAGGTCATGTCCGGCCATTTCCGACATCGTCCCGGTCTGTCCCCAGCCTGTCATGCGACCGATGACCAGTTTCGGATTTTTGTCCAATAAGATTTCAGGACCTATACCTAGGCGCTCTATCACTCCGGGACGGAACCCTTCAATCAGCCCATCGGCATTTTTCACCAGGTCCAGCATTATTTCCCGTGACGCTGGCTTCTTGAGATCCATTTCTATCGTTTTGCGAGATCGCAGCAATATGTCCTTATCAGGAGGCACTTCAGGACCTGCTTTGCCAGAGCCAATGCGTTCGACCCGTATGACCTCGGCGCCATGATCGGCCAGCATCATTGCGGCGAAAGGGCCGGGGCCAATTCCAGAAAGTTCGATAATGCGGATGCCAGAAAGGGGAGGGCGTGACATGTAGAGCCTCTGAATTGTTTTGGACAAGTATTGGCAATGATCTTGCCTTTCACGAGGCAAGTAGCTCAAGGGCCTTTGCCCTGTCTTTCCGGGGGGAACCGTGAATGTATTCGAAACCCCATAAGGTCACGGAAGTAAAGATTACAAAGCCCGGCTATCGTTGTCCGACGGTCAACAGGATCGTGGATCAGGCTACCCGCCAATGCCAACCTTGGCACGTCGATGCTGCCGGGGGCGGTCACAGCATCAGAGCCATTCGATAGCGGTATCGAGTGTTGTACCGCCATGATCCGGAAAAAATAGCGAAAGCTTATCTGCCGCCGGACTGTTCGACTTTTGGCAATGTTGGATATGTCAACAAAGAAAGTTTTCTCTTCCTTACCGACCGCGTTTCCCACCCGATCTTCTCGGACGGTGTAAAGTGTATCTGCAGGAAACCAAAACCTGCTAATTACGCATCCGGATGTGGCAGATGTGCACTGTTCAGCATACCATGTGAAGAGATGGGTGAGGGGATAAAGTCCGTGGTGCAGTTGGAAGCCGACGTTGGAGAGATGTCTGAACAGGCGCAAGATTTGAACAACTATTGCCGCGAGCGGCTATCCAAGGTCGGAGCTCCGAAGAACGTTGATTTTTGCGACGAGTTTCCCGGCGCACCAAGTGGTAAGTTGATTAGGCGCAAGTTGAGAGACGAGTACTGATCTGTGAAAACTGCGGCCTGAAATCAAAGAAGGAAGATAGGAATGAAAATCGATGGACAAGCGGCAATCGTTACGGGAGGATCTTCGGGTCTTGGCGGTGCTACAGTGGACCTATTGGCCAAGGCCGGCGCGAAGGTCGCTATTTTCGATCTGAATGCTGAACTCGGCGAGGCGAAGGCCAAAGAGGTCGGCGGCAAGTTCATCAAGGCTGATGTTACAGACGAAAGCGAGATAGAGGCTGCAATCGGTGAGGCCGAACGGCTCCATGGTAAGGCGCGAATTCTGGTGAACTGTGCCGGCATTGGTCCGCCCAAGAAAGTCATCGATCGGGAGGGAAACGCAATTGCATTGCAGGACTTTAGCTCGATCGTGAACGTGAACTTATTTGGTTCGTTTAATGTGCTTTCTAAATTCGCCGCTGCTCTGCACACTGCCGATCCTCTGGGCGAGGAGCGTGGTGTCATCATCAACACCGCGTCGGTTGCAGCCTTTGATGGTCAGATCGGCCAAGCAGCCTATGCAGCTTCCAAGGGCGGGATCGTTGGCATGACCCTTCCGATAGCACGCGAGTTCGCTCGCTACGGTATTCGTGTCATGACAATCGCGCCGGGGCTTTTTCTGACGCCTCTGATGGCCAGCCTGCCGCAAGAGGCGCAGGATAGTCTTGGCCGTCAGGTTCCCTTTCCGCCGCGCTTGGGCGATCCATCGGAATTTGCCCAGATGGTTGGTTCTATTGTCGAGAATGTAATGTTGAATGGTGAGACGATTCGCCTGGACGGGGCGATCCGGATGGCTCCAAAATGAGCTTCTCCTTCGGTAATATAATAGCGGCATGAGCACCCGCGCCTTGTCGACTGCCGGAAAAGTGAAGCCTTTGTGCGTAATGCCGTCGCACCCTATTAACGAGACCTGCGCCGTGCCTGTCACGGACCTGCCGATGAGCTCACCGCCGAGTTGAAGGACGCTGCCAGAGAGGCTGGTGAAACGATACCTGGCAAACATGGAGGCATGCAAATGAACGAAATTCTTTACGAAGAAGCAGAGGGCGTGGCACGGATCACGCTGAACCGTCCCGAGTCAGGGAATGCCTTCAACCAGCCGATGGCCGACGCGCTGCTCGAAGTCGCGCTAAAGGTTGGGCATGATCCAGATATCCGTGTTGTGACATTGACCGGCGCTGGGCGAATGTTCTGCGTTGGTGGCGATGTTGGTGATTTCGCAAAAAACTCCGATAAGATAGGCGTTTTCCTAGCCCATCTTGCGGGCACGCTGCATCAGTCGCTGGCTCAGTTCTCGATGATGAAGAAGCCTCTCATCACGCTGGTCAATGGTCCGGCAGCAGGTGCGGGGATGAGCGTCGCCATAGGAGGAGATTTCGTCCTTGCCGCTCCGGAAGCGAGCTTCACCGCTGCCTATTGCGCTATTGGCCTGACCCCGGACGGTGGCATGACATGGACGCTACCACGCTTGATCGGGTTGCGGCAGGCACAGGACATCATACTTTCGAATCGCCGCGTCGGTGCCGAGGAAGCGGTCGGTCTCGGCATGGCAACTCGGATGGTTTCCGGAGATCTGGCAGCCGCAGGTGCGGAATTGGCGGCGACCCTGAAGGATCGGGCGATTCAGACTATGGGTCAGGCACGCTGGCTGCTCAATACCGGAATGACCGAAAGCTACGTGGCTCAGATGGACCGTGAACTACAAAGTATCGTCGCAGCCGGAGAAAGTGCCGAAGGTCGCGAGGGTGTCTCGGCCTTCTTGGCACGCCGCGAACCCGATTTCAAAGGGGCGAACTAAAATGGCTGAAGCTTATATAGTGGAAACGGTCCGCGTAGCCGGCGGTCGCCGGGAGGGTGCGTTAAAGGATTGGCATCCAGCGGAGTTGGGCGGCGAGGTAATCAATGCACTGGTGGACCGCTCAGGCATCGACCCCGCTGCAATAGACGACGTTATTGTCGGCTGCGTGACGCAGGCAGGTGAACAGGCTTTTGCATTTGGTCGCAACTGTGTGCTGTCCTCGAATCTGCCGCAATCCGTACCAGCCGTAACTATCGATCGCCAGTGCGGCTCATCCCAACAATCAGTGCAATTCGCAGCACAGGCCGTCATGTCGGGCACTCAGGATGTGATCATTGCCATGGGTGTCGAAAGCATGACACGTGTGCCGATGTTTTCCAACCTTACCTATCACATGAAAAACGGCGTTGGGATCGGTCCGTTCTCGGATAGAATTGCAGAAAGGTTCGGCACCAGGGATTTCAGCCAGTTCAAGGGGGCGGAAATGATTGCTCGCAAGTATGGCTTCACTCGGGATGATCTCGACAGATTCGCGTTGGAAAGCCACAAACGTGCACTTACCGCTACCGAGGCAGGAGAGTTTGACAAGGAAATTTGCCCTCTTGTGATCGAAGGCGGGATGCATACGCGCGACGAAGGAATTCGCGCGGATGCTTCGTTGGAGCGTATAGGCAGTGTGAAACTGTTGGAGGAGGGCGGGATGATTTCTGCCGCTAACGCGTCGCAGATCTGTGACGGCGCTGCGGGTGTCCTCGTCGTCTCTGAAGCGGCACTGAAAAAATACGGCCTGAAGCCCAGTGCCCGGATTGTGAACCTGACTGTCACCGCGGGTGATCCTGTCATCATGCTCGAAGAACCTATCCCAGCCACTATCCGCGCATTGGAAAAAACAGGGATGAAAATTGATGATATCGACCTTTACGAAGTCAATGAGGCCTTCGCCTCCATACCGCTTGCGTGGCTGAAAGAGCTGAAAGCCGACCCCGCCAAGCTGAATGTGAACGGTGGTGCGATTGCTCTGGGCCATCCGCTCGGTGCTTCTGGCACTAAATTGATGACAACTCTCATTCATGCTCTACATGCACGCGGCAAGAAATACGGGCTTCAGACCATGTGCGAAGGCGGGGGGATTGCTAACGTCACTATATTGGAAGCCATCTCATGACAATCTGGACGAAATTCACAGAGACGCTCGGGATGAGTATCTGATTATTCAGGGTGCCATGATGGAGATTGGGATAGATGATATGGCAGCAGTGTCTAACGCCTGTGGGTTAGCCAAGCGCTCATAGTCGCCAAGAGTGGGGAATACCAATTGGCGCTGAGCGTAGCCCAAAAATCAGAAAAATTCACTGATCTTTCACACGCAGAACAAAATCATGATCATGTGCCTGTCCAACAAAATGCGGTGCGCGCTTTTCACGAAATACAGCAATACCCTCTGCCGCGTCTGAGTGCGAAAGGCATGCTGCAATGCCCCAGCTTTCCAGTTCATGTGCTTTTGCAGGATGCGCGGCACCCTGCATCTGCCACAGCAATTTTCGGTTCAGGGCCAGCGCGGCAGGGGCGCAGTTCGTGACAATATCCGAGGCAATTGCGTGGGCTCGAGAAAGAAGGGAGCTAGCCGGAAGCACTTCTGAAACCAAGCCACGTGACAGTGCCTCTTCTGCGCCGAATACCCTGCCTGTCAACATCCAATCCTGTGCCGTCTGCATGCCTACAAGGCGCGGCAAAAACCAGCTTGAACAGCTCTCAGCACAGATTGCCCGACGGGCAAATGGAAATGCGAATTTTGCGTTTTCAGAGGCTAGTCTGATATCCATTGCCAGCGTAAAGCTTGCGCCAAAGCCGATAGCGGGTCCATTAATCGCCGCTATAATGGGTTTGGACATTTCATACAGGCGTAAAACCGTTACGCCGCCCACATCCGGGGGGATGTCGTCGCCGGTGCTCAGGTCGCCCCCTTGGGGCAGATTGAACCCTTCCGAAATATCGGTGCCAGCGCAAAAGGCTCGACCTTCGCCCGTCACTATAACGACACGGACATCATCATCTGTGTCTGCGGCTGAAAGTGCCGCTTGGATTTCTTCATGGGTTTCTATACGCGCAGCATTTAGCCTTTCAGGACGATGGAGGGTCAGCGTCGCGATCCCCGCCGCGATATCGTAACGTATATCACTAAAGTCCATAATGGGGCTTTCGAATTTCGGTTTGTCAAATAATCCTACTAACATAGTTATAAAGCTGCGAGGACACTGTAAAGTTATTGCGACGCGTTGAACCTTAGGCTCCAGACCCATTGATTTCGGGCTGTTTGCGTGATTCAGGCTCTGCAAGGAGACCTGATTTATGAGCAACCTTTTCTGGCTGACTGACGCGCAGATGGAGCGTCTGAAACCCTATTTCCCGAAATCCCACGGCAAGCCACGCGTTGACGACCGGCGTGTGCTGAGCGGCATAATATTCATCAATCGTAATGGCTTGCGATGGTGCGACGCGCCGACGGACTACGGCCCCGCCAAGACGCTCTACAACCGCTGGAAGCGCTGGAGCGAGAACGGGACCTTCGCCCGGATCATGGTGGGCCTCGCCGCCGAGAGCGCCGAACACAATACGATCATGATCGACGCGACCTATCTGAAAGCGCACCGCACGGCCTCGAGCCTGCGGATCAAAAAAAGGGGCGCGGGCGCCAGATCGGGCGAACGAAAGGCGGCATGAACACGAAACTGCACGCCGTCACCGACGCGAAGGGCCGCCCGATAGGGTTCTTCATGTCCGCCGGACAAGTCAGCGATTACACCGGGGCAGCGGCACTTCTGAACAGCCTGCCGGAGGCGGATTGGCTGCTGGCCGATCGGGGCTATGATGCCGACTGGTTCAGAGATGCCTTGAAAAACAAGGGGATAAAGGTTTGCATCCCGGGTCGGAAGTCGCGCAAGAAACCCGTCAAATACGACAAGCGGCGCTACAAACGCCGCAACCGCATCGAAATCATGTTCGGCCGACTCAAGGATTGGAGGCGCGTCGCCACCCGATACGACCGTTGCCCCGAGACCTTCTTCTCTGCAATCCTGCTCGCCGCGACCGTCATCTTCTGGTTATGATCAAGAACGAGTCCTGAGCCTAACTGCGGAATCAAAGAAGCTTGTTCAGATTTGCGCAGCCGCGGGATACAAAAGATTCAGGGGCGCAGCGACCAGCATTGAGACCACAATGCCTTGCCGCAGAATGCTACCCTATTTGCTATCCAGATGACAGTAAGCGCTGTAATACTAGGCTCCAGACCCATTGATTTCGGGCTGTTTGCGTGATTCAGGCTCTGCAAGGAGACCTGATTTATGAGCAACCTTTTCTGGCTGACTGACGCGCAGATGGAGCGTCTGAAACCCTATTTCCCGAAATCCCACGGCAAGCCACGCGTTGACGACCGGCGTGTGCTGAGCGGCATAATATTCATCAATCGTAATGGCTTGCGATGGTGCGACGCGCCGACGGACTACGGCCCCGCCAAGACGCTCTACAACCGCTGGAAGCGCTGGAGCGAGAACGGGACCTTCGCCCGGATCATGGTGGGCCTCGCCGCCGAGAGCGCCGAACACAATACGATCATGATCGACGCGACCTATCTGAAAGCGCACCGCACGGCCTCGAGCCTGCGGGTCAAAAAAGGGGGCGCGGGCGCCAGATCGGGCGAACGAAAGGCGGCATGAACACGAAACTGCACGCCGTCACCGACGCGAAGGGCCGCCCGATAGGGTTCTTCATGTCCGCCGGACAAGTCAGTGATTACACCGGGGCAGCGGCACTTCTGAACAGCCTGCCGGAGGCGGATTGGCTGCTGGCCGATCGGGGCTATGATGCCGACTGGTTCAGAGATGCCTTGAAAAACAAGGGGATAAAGGTTTGCATCCCGGGTCGGAAGTCGCGCAAGAAACCCGTCAAATACGACAAGCGGCGCTACAAACGCCGCAACCGCATCGAAATCATGTTCGGCCGACTCAAGGATTGGAGGCGCGTCGCCACCCGATACGACCGTTGCCCCGAGACCTTCTTCTCTGCAATCCTGCTCGCCGCGACCGTCATCTTCTGGTTATGATCGAGAACGAGTCCTGACCCTAACGACTGGGATTTCATTCTTTGGAAGCAGAATTCCGCCCTCTCCGCGTTCAAGCCACTTGTCCGCCATCGGTGGCCCGAAGTTCGTCTTGGCCTGAACAAGCTTGACGAACCGTTTCCGCATTGCCGGGTCGATATCCTTTTTTGTCGCTTCCGCGTCAGACATGACGCAGAGGTTCATCTGACCGCCTCGAATGTTATCAACGAGAACTGATGACCCACGGCTTGCCTGCTGTTTGTGGAACGGCATGCAAAACTGACCCCTATCTTGGGGTGATCGGCGTCCAAAAGTGACCCCCCTGATAATTCTGATCAGAAGCTTCCTCAAAAGCATGAGGGAGCAGTCAGGGGATGTTGGTTGTGGAAACGATCGCGAAGATCAGGCGCGCGCATTTCGTCGAAGGCAAGTCGATCAAGCAGATCTGCCGTGAGTTGCGGCTGTCTCGGAACACGGTGCGTAAAGTCATCAGATCGGGCGCGACCGAATTCACCTATGACCGCACGACGCAACCGCGTCCGAAGATCGATCCCTGGCGGTCTGCACTGGACGACATGCTGGCCGAGAATGCGCGGCGGCCGAAGCGCGAACGCCTGACGCTGATCCGGGTCTACGAGGAGCTGCGCAACCGTGGCTATGACGGCAGCTATGATGCTATCCGGCGCTATGCGGCCAGTTGGTCGAAGGTAACACAGGAGGCATCGGCTTCAGCCTATGTCCCGCTGATCTTCGATCCTGGTGAGGCCTACCAATTCGACTGGAGCCATGAGATCGTGATCCTCGATGGCGTGACCACGACGGTCAAGGTCGCCCATGTCCGGCTGTGCCACAGCCGGATGCCGTTCGTTGGGGCGTATCCGCGCGAGACGCAGGAGATGGTGTTCGACGCGCATGACAGGGCCTTCGCGTTCTTCGGCGGAGCCTGTGCCCGGGGCATCTATGACAACATGAAGACGGCGGTGGACACGATCTTTGTCGGCAAGGATCGCGCCTACAATCGCCGGTTCCAGCAGATGTGCGGGCACTATCTGGTCGAGCCGGCTGCCTGCACGCCCGCCTCAGGCTGGGAGAAAGGTCAGGTCGAGAACCAGGTGGGCGTGCTCCGGCGGCGGTTCTTCGTGCCGCGGCCGAAGTTCAAATCCTATGCTGAACTGAACGCTTGGCTCGAGGACCGATGCATTGCCTATGCCAAGGCGAACAAACACCCCGACATTCCGGACAGGACGATCTGGGAGGTGTTCGAGGAGGAGCGTCCGAGCCTGGTGCCTTATATCGGCCCGTTCGACGGCTTCCATGCAGTGCCGGCCTCCGTCTCCAAGACCTGTCTCGTGCGCTTCGACAAGAACCGCTACTCGGTCGACGCCCG
The DNA here is from genome assembly GCF_027913215.1 of Paracoccus aerodenitrificans. Classification (GTDB taxonomy): domain Bacteria; phylum Pseudomonadota; class Alphaproteobacteria; order Rhodobacterales; family Rhodobacteraceae; genus Paracoccus; species Paracoccus aerodenitrificans. The sequence goes on along the minus strand of NZ_CP115784.1, from coordinate 1,779,585 downwards.
TGCGGTCGGGCGGCCCGTCGAGATCCGCGCCTATGCCGACAGGCTGGAATTTTGGCAGGATGGTCAGGTCGTGGCTCGCCATGATCGGGCCTTCGGTCGTGGCAAGGCGATCTACGACCCGCTCCATTACATCCCGGTTCTGGCGCGTAAACCTGGTGCCCTGCGCAACGGGGCGCCGTTCAAGGAGTGGGACCTGCCTCCAGCCCTGTGCCGGTTGCAGCGCAGGCTAGAACGCCAGCCCGGCGGTGACCGTCAGGTGGTCGAGATCCTCGGGGCTGTGCTCACCGATGGCCTGGACGCCGTCGAAGCCGCCTGTGCGGAGGCCCTGTCTCACAACGTTCATTCCGCCGGCGTCGTGCTGAACATCCTGGCGCGTCACCGCGAACCGCCGCCACCCCTGACGATCACGACGCCGGATGCGCTGAAGCTGGGCCGCAAACCCGCCGCCAATTGCGACCGCTATGACAGCCTGAGGAGGAACAAATGGAACGATCACAGGTGCTGGACGCCATGGGCCAGCTGAAGCTCTACGGCATGAGGACGGCCTACGACGAGATCATCACTACAGCGGTCAAGCGACAGCACGAGCCACAGCAGATCATCGGCGATTTGCTGACCGCCGAGATCAGTGAGAAGCAGGTGCGCTCGATCAAATACCAGATGACCATCGCCAAACTGCCGCTGGCCAAGGAAGTCGACGAGTTCGACTTCGCGGCCGCCGAGGTCAACGAGACCCTGATCCGCGATTTGGCCACCGGAGACTTCCTCGATCATCAGCGCAACCTCGTGCTGATCGGCGGAACCGGGACTGGGAAGACCCATCTCGCGGTCAGCATCGCGCGCGCCTGTATCCGAAACGGCCGCCGGGGCCGCTTCTTCAACGTCGTCGACCTAGTGAACAAGCTCGACGCCGAAGCCCGGGCCGAACGACAGGGCCGGACCGCGGAACTGATCTCCCGCCTCGACTTCCTGATCCTAGACGAACTTGGCTATCTCCCGTTCGCCCAGACCGGCGGCCAGCTCCTATTCCATCTGATCAGCAAGCTTTACGAGCGGACCTCGATCATCGTCACCACCAATCTCGCCTTCGGCGAATGGCCCAGCGTCTTCGGCGACGCCAAGATGACCACCGCGCTCCTCGACCGGCTCACCCATCATTGCGAGATCGTCGAAACCGGCAACGAAAGCTGGCGCTTCAAGAACCGGGCGTAGGGCAAGCGGAACCCCCGCTGGCCCGTCGCCGCGGCGTTACATGAAGACTATGCAGCGACGGGCCAGCTCAGCTCCAGAGGGGTCAATTTTGGACGCCGATAAGGGGTCACGATTGGATGCCGATTGACATCATGACGCCGGGCGGGTCCGGTTCCATTATAATCCGATTGAGATGCTTCCGGGATGCGTCTATATAATCGGGTTGCCTGCCAATGCGTTTATCGTGTTTACGCTGACCCGCCAAAGCACGAGCGTTTTTCAGTTGAAGTCGCGTTGACGAAGCCTTTGGGTTTCCTTCGGAAGATTTATTCTTCTGGGATGGTTTCTCCATATCATAACCTACTATCCATAACTCACCCCACGAGGGGGATACGCTATGGATATCCGGCGAAGAGGAGAAAAACCCTAACGGCTTCTTATCCCCTTTCGAAACCACTGGAAGAAAACCCGGAAAAACGGAGTTTTCTTATTCGGCGGCGACAAGCACTTTGCTGTCGTCGAATGTGTTCAATGCTTCTTTTATTGATTGGGCAATATGCCAAGCGAAAACCGGCGGAACTGCGTTTCCTATCATTCGCTCGGTTTCTCGGAGCCTTGCTTTGAATGAAAAGCTGTCGGGAAATGACTGGAAACGCGCGGCTTCTCGCATGGAGATACGCCGGGGCAGACTATAATGGAACGAGTTGTTGCCATGACATTCGGCCCGGATAGTGGGCGAGGGACGATCCGGGTTCAGCATACGACCACCCTGATCGCCGGAGCGCTTTGCCAGAGACCATATATGACTGTACTCATCATCCTGCGGCGCAGTCTCTAAATCCCGGATGGCCTCACGGGACGTAATCCAGCTTCCCTTCGGCGTCACTTCTTTCGGCGCATTAAAGGACGAAACTCCATCCAGAACGCCGACAATCAATACCCGTTCACGGCTTTGAGGAACGCCATAATCGGCCGTCAGATAAAGCTTATAGCTGACTTCGTACCCCAGAGAGGTGAAGTCTTTAATAACGGTCTCAAGGCTTTCTCTGTTATACGCGTAAAGTAGGCCGCGCACATTTTCAGCGACAAACATTTTCGGTCGCATCCGCCGAACGGCCTCAACCATCGCACGGTAAAGGCCCGAACGCTCACCAGAGATACCACGGCGCTTTCCGTTTATGGATATGTCTTGGCATGGGAATCCACCTATTAAAAGATCACATTGATCAGGCATATGATCTATGTGATCCCAAACGCTACCCCGATGGATTTTATGCTTGAGGTTGTACTCATATGTATCGCAAGCAAAGGGGTTGAGGTCGTTGGCCCATACGATTTCAAACGGATTCCGCTTGAAGCGTTTGCCCAGATAATCGAACCCCCCCAAGAGCCCGAGATCCATACCGCCGCACCCGGAAAACATTGATACGACAGAATATTTATTCACGCTCTGCTCCTGCTTCATCGGGCAACTTCGCGGTTGCCGTATTTTGCTGACAAAGCTATCTGATCCCGCCCTGCTCGTCAAAAAATAAGTGTTCAGATGGCGTCCAGTCGGTTGCGATCTCGTCGGCCATACGCAGCCAAGACAGGATGCGATCCTCTGGGGCTGGAACAACCCCCCAATATTCTTTGAACAGGGCATTCTCAAGATAATGAGCGGCGGCCCTGATTTCATCCTGGATGTCTTGCAGGGCACGAAGCAAGTAGTTGCCCCCGCGTTCTGGGCCCGCGACGCTTCCGGCAGAAAACAGATCTCTGGCTTGCGGGCAGAGTACGCCTCGATAGGTCATCATATACAGGACAGCATCGTTATACTTCCTGCGTGAACGCGAGTGGGCACATATCATCGGTGACATAAGAACGGCCTCGGCGCGTAACTTCCGTTTCTCGTCTTGTGGAAGGTCCATGTAGATTTTCACGCTCAGCGGCAGCGAGTGCTGATCGTCATCTTCTTTGTCTTCAAGCCACCACAGCCGTTCCCCCGGACCGAGGCGTCCGCGAGCGTATTGGCGTATGTAGGGCATTTTCTCGTGCATTGTCAGGACACGGAAATCCTCGTAGGTGGTTCCGAGTTGTTCGAATAACGGACGGTCGGTCCCGATCTCGATCTCAAACCTCGGGACGTGACTGGTGCGAACATGCATGATTGATCGCCCATAGTCGGCCCAGCGTACTTCCGGGATACCTCCGATCTTACCGTAAATCACATAGATGTGGTTCACATCCGCGATCGCGTTACCCTCTGAAACCGAGTTTGCGATACAGCGCCAGGAATCGCTTTCGGTACATTTCACCTCAACGCCGAACTGTCCGACAGCAATGTCCGGGAAGCCTTGGATACGAGGATCCATAGCTGCGGCATGTCCTCGCTCTCGCAATACGCCTTGAATGGTCACCCTGACAAAATCTTCAAAAACTGATGGTCTGTGATGGTCGGAGGAAAGTTGAATATCTTTCGTCAGAAGATTGGTAACTTCCGTCAGAACCTGTTCAAACTCTTTTTGATCCATGTGCCCTCACGATCTGAGCTTCAGATCGCGATACCCGGTCAAGGATCAAGAGTCATCCCGATGTCTGTTTATTTTGATCAACGAACAGATGGCAGAAGCTTGATGGCTTCGAGAAGCGTTATTTCCTTTCCGGCCCCACCATATATGTTTCCTTGAATATGTTCATGGTCATGGCCGAACAACTCGGCGCGAACATGTAGAGGGATGTCAGCGTTGATTAGGCTCAGGACTCGTTCTTGATCATAACCAGAAGATGACGGTCGCGGCGAGCAGGATTGCAGAGAAGAAGGTCTCGGGGCAACGGTCGTATCGGGTGGCGACGCGCCTCCAATCCTTGAGTCGGCCGAACATGATTTCGATGCGGTTGCGGCGTTTGTATCGCCGCTTGTCGTATTTGACGGGTTTCTTGCGCGACTTCCGACCCGGGATGCAAACCTTTATCCCCTTGTTTTTCAAGGCATCTCTGAACCAGTCGGCATCATAGCCCCGATCGGCCAGCAGCCAATCCGCCTCCGGCAGGCTGTTCAGAAGTGCCGCTGCCCCGGTGTAATCACTGACTTGTCCGGCGGACATGAAGAACCCTATCGGGCGGCCCTTCGCGTCGGTGACGGCGTGCAGTTTCGTGTTCATGCCGCCTTTCGTTCGCCCGATCTGGCGCCCGCGCCCCCTTTTTTGATCCGCAGGCTCGAGGCCGTGCGGTGCGCTTTCAGATAGGTCGCGTCGATCATGATCGTATTGTGTTCGGCGCTCTCGGCGGCGAGGCCCACCATGATCCGGGCGAAGGTCCCGTTCTCGCTCCAGCGCTTCCAGCGGTTGTAGAGCGTCTTGGCGGGGCCGTAGTCCGTCGGCGCGTCGCACCATCGCAAGCCATTACGATTGATGAATATTATGCCGCTCAGGACACGCCGGTCGTCAACGCGTGGCTTGCCGTGGGATTTCGGGAAATAGGGTTTCAGACGCTCCATCTGCGCGTCAGTCAGCCAGAAAAGGTTGCTCATAAATCAGGTCTCCTTGCAGAGCCTGAATCACGCAAACAGCCCGAAATCAATGGGTCTGGAGCCTAGGGTCTGAACGGCACTGTGGCGGAATGAGTGGAATGTCTTCCTGTCGTCGCTCCTATCACTGCTTTCCTGACCTTCTGCCAACCGTATTCAAAGAAGTTCCCGTAGGTCTTTCCTTTCTTGCGAATGTCGAACAGCAGGCCTGGTCCACGGCTGGCGACATAATCAAGGAAACCAAGTTTGATGAGATCGGGATGGACCGGCACGAATCTTTCTGACTGTCCGTTCTTGAGCGTCCTGTGACTGTTTGACCGGATGAAGATGACGGGAACGCCGTTCTGTTGGGTGATGTCATCAGTTTCAAGGCCAGCCAGTTCCTCGCGCCTTGCACCCGTGTAAACGGCAAGATGTGCGTTCCAGAACAGGGCATTGCGTTCGGACGAAAGGTTCAAGCCCGGCTGTGCGAACAGCTTGCGGATTTCTTCAAGCGTGAACGGCAAACGCTTTTCTTTCGCGGGCGTGTTGTCGCGGACACGAAGGATTGAGACCTCAAGCGGAGGTAGAGTGATTTTTGTGCTGGCGTGGCGGATAAGTTTTTTTCAGCGCTTCAAGCTGTTTGTTAACAGTCTTCGCGCTCAAACCCGTTTCCACACCCTCGCGCTCTGCTTGCTCAATGATAACGAAGATCGGTGTAGCACGCCCTTTGGCCCCGCGCCGATAGTTTGGTGGGATTCGTGTCAGCGTTTTACAGAAGGCATCCAGCTTGTCTTGTGTGATTTCCTCTACATCATTGATACGGCAAATCTCGCAGAACAGGGCGATACTTGTTCTGAAGCCCTTTGCTGTCGCTTCATTTACACGGTTCCGACGAAGGTCGGATGCGATGATTGTTTCGACAAGATCAGGGATGGGCGTCCTGTCCGGCGGGGATTCAGTTGCTTCCTTGGGATGGTCTTTGGATGCACACTCGTCGCTTTTACGCAAAATAGTCATCGCGGGTTCCGATGTGATCTCTGCTGCGTTCTGACGGCGTGTTTCTTGAGGGGGCGAAGCGTAGTAATGATTGTTGATAACCAACGGCCTCGGTTTGGGCGCCCGCTTTTGGGGCAGTGGATGGGGTTCATCGTTCAGAATAGCCATGTATTCCGCGATATCTTCTGGATCCCAGCCCCGTAAATCCTCTTCTGTCGGTTTGTCATGCCGTCCGCGAATCCAGGTTCTAATCTGAGCTTCGGGCCAGCCACGCTCTCGCATCGAACGAGCAGATTCGAACGGGAATGGGAAAAAGAACATCTGTTCCTCACGCAATGTCAAACGGGCCGAAGCGACCATCGTCGCCCGTTCTATAATGCGTTTTCCAGCGGTGCGGTCCAGCCCACGATGAGCGATGTCGAAGAACACCGAGTAAGAAGCCGAGGTTGCGACGGCACCAATCTCCCTTGCAACCCTTGGGTCCGTGGTCCGCAACGGCACCTGAATCGTGACGCCTCGAATGACCCGTCGCCACGAGAAACGACCGTCGCGTTTGATGATGGGTTGGGTAGCCCCTCCTGACGGCACTTGTGCCAGATTGATCCGGACAGGATCAGGAGGAATTGGCTATGAAGGAAGTCTCGATCATCGGCGTTGACCTGGCGAAGCAGGTCTTTCAACTGCACGGAGCGACAGCGGAAGGCGAAGTCGTGTTTCGCAAGAAGCTGTCGCGCAAACAGTTTCTTGCGTTCATGCAGAGGCACCCCGGATGTCTCGTTGCCATGGAAGCCTGCGCGACAGCTCATTATTGGGCGCGGACGTTGGCGCCGATCGGGCACGAGGTGCGCCTGATCGCCCCGAAGTTCGTCAAGCCGTATTTGAAGAACCAGAAGAACGACATGGCGGATGCCGAGGCCATCGCGGAGGCGGCCAGTCGACCGACCATGCGTTTCGTCGAGGTGAAGACACCGGAGCAGCAGGGTCTCGGCATGATCTTTCGGCTGCGTAATCTTCTGGTCGGGCAACGGACGCAGACAATCAACGCCTTGCGCGGACATCTCGCCGAGTTCGGGCTCATCGCCGGCAAGGGGCGCGAGAACATCGACAAACTGCGGGCCGCTCTGGAACCGGGCCACGATGGGACGAAAGACCTCCCTCCGGCCGTTCATCATATGGCACAGCTCTGCTTCGACCAGATTGATGACCTGTCCCGACGGATCGCCGAACTTGACGCACAGATCGCGGCGGCGAGCAAGCGGTCGCCTTTCTCTGCCCGGCTGCAGAAGATGCCCGGGGTTGGCCCGGTTACGGCGATGGCATTGGCCGCTTTCGCCCCGCCTATGGAGACGTTCCGTCAGGGGCGTGATTTTTCGGCCTGGCTTGGCCTCGTTCCACGACAACATTCCAGCGGTGGCAAGCAACGGCTCGGTCGCACGAGCAAATCCGGGCAGCGGGATATCCGAAGATTGTTGATCATCGGTGCCATGGCAGTGATCTCCGGTGCCAAGATCAAGCCGCCTGCGGAAAACTCCTGGCTGGGGCGTATGCTGGCCCGCAAGCCCCGGATGCTTGCGGCCATCGCGTTGGCGAACAAGATGGCTCGCATGTTGTGGGCCATGATAACGAAGGATGAAGAGTTTCGAGGGGGACCGCTGATGGCAAACTGATGAAGTCAGCAGCACCGCCTCGAAAATGCGGGAGAAGCTGAAGCTTGTATGAAACCGATCGACCAGATCGGGGTTGGGGAAATCAGGGTCACATGGAGAGCTCCGAGCTCGTTTTGATGTTTTGACCACAGCCCGCGGATCCCATACCGGCCAAGAGGCAGCGCGCCTCGCGAAAAGGCCTGACACATGGACGCATTCGATCGTATCATGCCAGCCGAGGCGACAGCCCGCTAAAACCGGGGCTACCCACACATGATGTGACCTGACACTATATCTTGTGCCCCTGTGTTCAGGGCATTGTGGACATTCTGTCAGGGTGAGAGTCTTTGATGAAAAAATGTTGTTTTTCATCAGTATAGTGGCGGAGGAGGTGGGATTCGAACCCACGGTGGACTTTCACCCACGTCGGTTTTCAAGACCGGTGCATTAAACCACTCTGCCACTCCTCCGATCGCGCTCTGCTAACGTCAGTGTGCGGAAACTGCAAGCCCGGCTTGCCGCCTTGCACGCGCTTCGTTACGACAGGCCGAACCGACAGGAGGCGACAATGACCGATCGTATCAACTCTTTCAGCCAGGGCCCGGACGGGCAGGGGCGTTTCGGGATTTTCGGCGGGCGGTTTGTCTCGGAGACGCTGATGCCACTGATTCTGGATCTGGAGGCGGAATATGACCGCGCTCGCAACGATCCCGCCTTCAAGGCCGAGATGGGCGATCTGTGGGAACATTATGTCGGTCGCCCCAGTCCGCTTTATTACGCGCCACGGCTGACGGAAGAGCTGGGTGGGGCGAAGATTTACCTCAAGCGCGAGGAACTCAACCACACTGGCAGCCACAAGATCAACAACGTGCTGGGACAGATCCTGCTGGCGCGGCGCATGGGCAAGACCCGGATCATTGCCGAGACCGGGGCCGGGCAGCACGGGGTGGCGACGGCGACGGTCTGTGCGCGGTTCGGGCTGAAATGCGTGGTCTATATGGGCGCGACCGATGTCGAGCGGCAGGCTCCGAATGTGTTTCGGATGCGGCTTCTGGGGGCTGAGGTCGTGGCGGTCACCTCGGGCAAAGGGACGCTGAAGGATGCGATGAACGATGCGCTGCGCGACTGGGTAACCAATGTGCGGGATACGTTTTACTGCATCGGCACGGTTGCGGGGCCTCATCCCTATCCGCGCATGGTGCGTGATTTTCAGGCGGTGATCGGGCGGGAAACGCGCGAGCAGATCATGCGGGCCGAGGGGCGGCTGCCGGATACGGTGATCGCCTGTATCGGCGGCGGCTCGAATGCGATGGGGTTGTTTCACCCGTTCCTCGACGATCCCGAGGTCGGCATTATCGGGGTCGAGGCTGGCGGTCACGGCGTCGATGAGCGGATGGAGCATTGCGCCTCTCTGACCGGAGGGCGGGCAGGGGTGCTGCATGGCAACCGCACCTATCTGTTGCAGGATGAGAACGGCCAGATCCTCGACGGGCATTCGATCAGCGCCGGGCTGGATTATCCCGGTATCGGGCCGGAACATGCCTGGCTACACGAACAGGGCCGTGCCGAATATGTCTATGTCACCGATCAGGAGGCGCTTGAGGCGTTCCAGCTTCTTTGCCGGACCGAGGGGATCATTCCCGCGCTGGAACCCAGCCATGCCCTCGCGCATGTCAGCAAGATCGCGCCGGACCTGCCGAAAGATCATCTGATGGTGGTGAATCTGTCAGGACGCGGGGACAAGGATATTTTCACCGTCGCCAAACATTTGGGCGTTGAGATCGACGCGGGCGGCTAACGGGTCAGGTAAAGAACGTTCATCTGCGATTCCAGCGCCGGGTCGGGAAAGATCAGCCGTGCCCGATTGGGCGTGACGGCTTCGACAAGCGCGATATCGGACCAGATCTGACCCGGATTCGGGCTGCTCAACGGGTCGGTGGGAAGATCGGCATAGGCGGGAACCTCGCTGCCCTGAACGAAGCCCGTGCCCAGATAGATCAGCCGCCCCGAGTCGCGGTGAATCGCGCCGCGCGTCCGCTGCGAGCCGGTTGATTTTTCGAAAATATTGCCCTCGATACGGCAATCGAAAGGAGCATAGACGACCAGAGCGGACAGCTCTCCCGCCTTGATCGTCTGGCATTTCCAGTCACCCTGCAAAGCCTCGATTGCGTCATCTGCGGGCATCGCGGCACCGCTGAGAGAATCTACCAGATCGGCGATGTCGCCGGACTGTCCCTGTGCGAAGGCCACCCGCAGGGCCCCGGTGAAATGCGTGCTGAACATGGCAAGCTTGTCGGCATCGTCGGGCCGGACGGGGGTGCCGTCTTCCAAAACGGTGCTTTCCTGCGCCGAAAGGGGCAGGGAAAGACAGGCTGTAAATGCGGCGATAATCGCAGTTTTGCGCATGGTTTCCTCTGCAATTTGACGACGGTTATCCGGCCTCTGTGGCATGTGTGCGCAGAAGTTCCAGAGGGATGATGTCAACCGACCGCGCATGTGTCGCCTCCAGCACGACTTTCGGCGCGGCGAATTCCTGCGCGGCCTGCAGGAACCTTGCGGCGCAGAGACACCAGCGATCTCCAGGTTTCAGGCCGGGGAAATGATATTCCGGGCGTGGTGTGGTCAGATCGTTGCCGAGATATTTCGACAGGGCAAGAAACTCTGCCGTGACGATGACGCAGACTGTGTGCCGGCCCGCATCCTCGGGACCGGTATTGCAGCAGCCATCGCGATAGAATCCGGTCATCGGATCGGTCGAGCAAGGCACAAGTGCGGTGCCGAGAACATTGCGTGAAGCCTCCATCACCCTCTCCCTGATGACATGCCGCATGATAGATGGATCATAGGTTGGCGGGGTGTGAAAGTCAGCGGGGATACGGAAATTCTGTGGCAGGTTCCCTTGAATGTGACCTGTGAAGTGCAGCTACAGAGGGACTGCATCGCGGAAATCCGGTCTGCGGCGCACCAACATTATCGCAGCATGGGCGACCAGTCGATCCAGCGTCCGTGGAAATCTGCCCGTCCCAGATCCCAGACCCGGTCTGCTCCGTCCCATATACGCAAGGTAAGGGCCGCGCCATTCCGCCGGTCATCTGCCTCCATCGACAGATGCGCAAGCGGAGCGTCCCGCGTCGCAAGGCCACCTGCCTCTTCAAGTCGATGGTTGACGCGTTGCTGCGTATCTGCCGGGAAATACTGGAATGCCACGGTGTGATAGATAAATGTCAGAACACCTTGCTGCGACAGGATTTCCTTCTCAATCCATGCCGCGGCATCGCCCTGTTCCAGCTCGGGCGGATGGTTGCCTGCATGGGCCAGAGCGGCATCCAGCCGGGCCAGCCGTTGCGGCTGATCGGCCCAGATATAGGCACGCAAGCGGGTCGGCTGGTTGCGATCGGGCGGTGCCAGATCCACCCCGCGCCGTGAGACGCTGTGCAGATCCTGCGTCCCGGGATGCGGTCCGCGCCAAGTGCAATCCGTGACCAGAACATCATCGCGGCCAATGATTTCTGCCCCTGTATCAGTCCCGTAATCGCAAAAATTCAGGTTAAGCCCGGCACTGGCTCCGAGTTCCTTCACCGCAAGCTTCATCGGGGCCGCCAGTTGATCAAGCGCAAATTTTGCCCCGGCGATCAGGGTGGCCGCGCGGCCAACCTCATTGGTCTGGGGAGCCCGGTCCAGCCAGTCGAGAATGCGTTCCTCATGCCCGGCGATACTGTCCAGAAGCAGCCCGGCCGACACGTCCCGGTCAGCATAGGCAGCGGCAAGCTGCGGCGCCTTGTGATCCAGCACCAGCCCGTGCAGCGCCCCCGCCAGCCGCAGCGGCACCGATGCCCCGCGCGAGGTCACATCGCCCTGCCAGCCCAGGATGCGGCGGGCGACCTCTCCCTGATCGGACTGTAATTCCCTGCCCAGAAGATCAAGGATATGCCCGGTCAGATCAGAACCGAGAGTGCGGCAGGACCGGGCCTGATCGGCAAAAGCGGCGCGGACCGGGTTCATCTGAAGCGCCGCGCCAGAGATTGCAGCTTGTCCGTCAGGCTCTGCGGCGCGGTCTCAGCCGGTTTTTCCTTGGGTTTCGGCACAAGGCGGGGTTGGGCGGCCTGCCGCGTATCGGATGACGGCCCGGTCCCGCCACCGCGCCCCGGATTGACCCTCAGCGCTACCTTATTCTGGAAGCCGGGCGCATCGCCCGTGGCCAGAGCCTCGGCTCCGTCGGAAATGCCGCGCAGAAGATCGTCCAGCCAGTCCTGATCGGATTTCGCGAAATCCGACAGGACATAGGGCGCAACGCGGTCCTTATGGCCGGGATGCCCGATGCCGAGCCGCACCCGGTGATAGGCCTCTCCGATATGCTGATGGATCGAGCGCAAACCGTTGTGACCGGCATGGCCTCCGCCGGTTTTGGTGCGGCATTTACCCGGCGCGAGGTCCAACTCGTCATGGAACACGATCACATCGTCCGGGGTCAGCTTCAGATAGCGCATCGCCTCGCCCACAGACTGCCCGGAAAGATTCATGAACGTGCCGGGTTTCAGCAGGGTCACACGCGAAGATCCAAGCCGTCCTTCCGAGACCTGCCCCTGAAACCGCGCCCGCCACGGCGAAAACCCGTGATCCGCTGCGATCCGGTCAAGCGCCATGAAACCGATATTATGCCGGTTTCCTTCATATTTCGCGCCCGGATTGCCCAGTCCGACGATCAGTTTCATGCCAGCCTCATCCTGCGTTTCATGTCAAATGCGTTGCATCCCTTGCGGATGAGATCGGGCGTTACTAAGACTCTGTCAACCTTTGGTGGTTAGAACTCCGCTCTGGTCCGGTCTCTGGTGCCGGAAAAAATCTCAGGGCATCGCAAGCGGGCAGGAAACTTGATGAACGATCCGGCAGAATTCTACATGAACACGCTTGTTCCCATGGTGGTCGAACAGACCTCTCGCGGGGAACGGGCATACGATATTTTCTCACGGCTGCTGAAGGAACGGATCATTTTCGTCTCCGGCCCCGTCCATGACGGGATGTCGACGCTGATCTGCGCACAGCTTCTGTTTCTTGAGGCGGAAAATCCGTCCAAGGAAATTTCAATGTATATCAATAGCCCGGGCGGGGTCGTGACCTCTGGCCTGTCGATCTATGACACGATGCAATATATCCGCCCGCGTGTGTCGACGCTGGTGATCGGTCAGGCATCCTCGATGGGGTCGCTGCTGCTGTGTGCCGGTGAAAAGGGTCAGCGTTATTCGTTGCCGAACAGCCGGGTCATGGTGCATCAGCCCTCGGGCGGGTATCAGGGGCAGGCGACCGATATCCTGATCCACGCGCAGGAAACCCAGAAGCTGAAGCAGCGGCTGAACGAAATTTACGTTCATCATACCGGGCAATCGCTTGAAGCGGTCGAAGAAGCGCTTGAGCGTGATCGTTTCATGTCGCCGGAAGAGGCGAAGGACTGGGGTCTGATCGACGAAGTACTCAGCCCGCGCGGCAAGGCTGATCCTGACGCTAAGTAAACTTGTCGCCGCCGCATCCCGCCGGGGATGCGGTTTGGGGATTGAGACATGGGGCAGGGACCCCTAACATGGGCGGAACGCTGCATGGGCCGTCCAAAGGGTCGGCCCGAAAGATCAAGGACGTAGTATGGCGACAGAGACCGACAGCAAGAACACGCTCTATTGCAGCTTCTGCGGCAAGAGCCAGCATGAGGTTCGCAAGCTGATCGCGGGACCGACCGTGTTCATCTGCGACGAATGCGTCGAGCTGTGCATGGATATCATTCGTGAGGAAACGAAATCCACCGGGCTCAAATCCGGAGAGGGTGTGCCCTCGCCGCAGGAAATCTGTCAGGTGCTGGATGATTACGTGATCGGGCAGGAACGCGCCAAGCGCGTCCTGTCGGTTGCGGTGCATAACCATTACAAGCGGCTCAATCACGGTTCGAAATCGGATATTGAACTGGCGAAATCCAATATCCTGCTGATTGGACCGACCGGCTGCGGCAAGACATTGCTGGCCCAGACCCTTGCGCGGATTCTGGATGTACCGTTCACGATGGCCGATGCGACGACGCTGACCGAGGCGGGTTATGTCGGTGAGGATGTTGAAAACATCATCCTCAAGCTGTTGCAGGCGTCGGAATATAACGTCGAACGGGCACAGCGCGGCATCGTCTATATCGATGAGGTCGACAAGATCACCCGCAAATCCGATAATCCCTCGATCACCCGCGATGTCTCGGGTGAGGGTGTTCAGCAGGCTTTGCTGAAGATCATGGAAGGCACGGTTGCCAGTGTACCGCCTCAGGGGGGGCGCAAGCATCCGCAGCAAGAATTCCTGCAAGTGGATACGACGAATATCCTGTTCGTCTGCGGCGGTGCCTTCGCCGGGCTGGACCGGATCATTTCGCAGCGCAGCAAGGGCACGGCGATGGGCTTCGGTGCAGAGGTCAAGGAAAACGACGATCGCGGCGTGGGTGAGGTGTTCAAGGATCTCGAACCCGAGGATCTGCTGAAATTCGGCCTGATCCCGGAATTTGTCGGCCGCCTGCCGGTGATTGCGACGCTGACCGATCTGGACGAAGACGCGCTGATTACAATTCTGACCAAGCCGAAAAACGCTCTGGTCAAGCAGTATCAGCGCCTGTTCGAACTGGATGATGTCAAGCTGAGCTTTACCGAGGATGCGCTGACCGCCATCGCCCGCCGCGCCATCAAGCGGAAGACCGGTGCGCGTGGCCTGCGCTCGATCATGGAGGATATCCTGCTGGATACCATGTTCGATCTGCCGGGCATGGAAAGCGTCGAGGAAGTCGTGGTGAATGAAGAGGCGGTCGATAATAATTCGGCGAAACCTCTGATCATTCACGCGGATGCCAAGGCGGAAGCGGCGAAAACCGCTGGCTGATTGTACGCCGGTCGGCAGATTGCTGGAGGCGGGCCATGATATCGGCTCGCCGTCAGCCGGTTTGCATGGGAAGCTCCGGTGATGATTTCCAGTCGATGCAGGTTTGTCGGGGGATCGTCATGTACCGTGATGCGTGGCCGCTTTTGTTAAGGAATTACCGGCGGAAATGAAGATAGCGGCTCTGCTTGCAGGTATCGGGCTGGCAGGTCCGGTCCATGCCGATGCGTTCGAAAATTTCGGAACCGGTATGAAATACGGCCTGCCTCTGGCGGCAGCGATCTGTGCCGAACGGCAGGACCGGCTGGAGGATCTTGCCGTGCGCGGTGCGCTTCAGGCGGCACTGGTTCTGGCCATGAAACATTACATAGATGGACCTGTTTCCGTGCGGCCAGGTGGCGGGGGTGAGGGCTTCCCTTCGGGCCACAGCTCAGCCGCGTTTTTCGGCGCATCCGATCTGGCAGGGAAATGTTTCGACGATCAGCCGGAAGCAGGTGCTGCCGCTTATGGCGCGGCGGCTTTGACCGGGTGGAGCAGGGTTCATGCGGGCGAACATACGCCGCAGCAGGTCTGGGCGGGAACATTGATTGGCCTCAGCCTCGGCGCGGCGGATTTCGGCATCGGCACGGAGGGTGCCGCGTTCAGTTTCGGGCTGAAATTCTGACCGCCTGATCTCCCGCAGATCAGGCGACATCCCCGACCAGAGACCTGACCGCCTCATTCGCAGGATTATCCGCAAGACGCTCGGGCGTGTCGAACTGCACGATCCGGCCATGATCCATGACCGCAATCCGGTCGGCCAAAGCCCATGCCTCGGCGCGGTCATGCGTCACCATGATCGCGCCCACACCGGCCTTGCGCTGAAGGGCGCGGACCTCTCCGCGCAGGGATTGGCGGACCTGCGTGTCAAGGGCGCTGAACGGTTCATCCATCAGCAGCAGCTTGGGGTCGATGGCCAGGGCGCGGGCCATCGCGACGCGCTGACGCTGACCGCCGGAAAGCTGAGCCGGATAGCGCCCGGCAAGCTGGGGCAGTTCGATCATCTCCAGCAATTCGGTGACCCGGCGATTGATCGCCTCCCGCGAGGGGCGGCGCTTGCCGTCCATCACCTTCAGCCCGAAAGCGATATTCTGCGCCACGGTCATATGGCGGAAGAGCGCATAGCTTTGGAAAACCATGCCGAAATGCCGCTTCCCGGCGGGCAGCCGGGTGATGTCCTCACCGTCCAGAACAAGCCTGCCCTGATCGGCATGGGCGAGCCCTGCGATAATATTCAGAAGCGTTGTCTTGCCGGAGCCCGAAGGACCCAGCAGGGCGACGAACTCTCCGGGTTCGACGGTCAGCGAGACCCCTTTCAGAACCTGTGTGTCCTCGAAGGATTTATGGATCTCAACGGCCTTGAATGTCATGAATGCGCCTCTTTTCTGGGGCCGAAGCGGTTCAGCGCACCGCGCAAAACCAGCGTCAGGAAGGCCAGACCGGCAAGGACGGTCGCGGCGGCGAAAGCGCCGGTGGCGTTATAGTCGTTATACATAAGTTCGATCTGCAGAGGCAGGGTCATGGTGCGTCCCCGGATCGCGCCCGACACGACGCTGACCGCACCGAATTCACCCATTGCGCGGGCCATTGTCAGCACCGTGCCATAGGCCAGACCCCATGAGATATTCGGCAGCACGATATGGCGGAATGTCTGCCAGCCATTGGCACCGAGCGTCAGGGCGGCTTTTTCCTCTTCCTCGCCGGTGACTTGCAGCACGGGCAGGATTTCCCGCATCACGAAAGGGCAGGTGACGAACAGGGAAACCAGCACGATACCGATCAGGTTGAACATAAGCTGGATGCCAAACGGCTCTAGCGCCGCGCCGACGGGCCCGTAAGCGCCGTAGATCAGCAGGAAGGCGAGGCCCGCCACAATGGGCGACATGGCGAAAGGCAGCTCGATCAGGATCAGCAGCACGCGGCGTCCCCAGAACCGATACCGTGCGATCAGCCACGCGGCGGCAACGCCGAAGACGATATTGATCGGCACCACGATCAGCGCGGCGATGACGGTCAGCTTGATCGCGGCCAGGGTCTCGGGGTCGGTGATCGCGGCGATATAGGCCCCCGCGCCGTCCGCGAAGGCCCTGTCGAAAATCGCCACGACCGGCATCAGCACCATGACCGCAAGGAAGATCACCGCAAGCGCAATCAGGATCGGTTTCGCCATTTACGCGCCCACCCGCAGATAGGATTGCAGCCGGTTCTGCATGACATTGATCGCCACCAGCAGCACGAGTGACAGCGCCAGCAATGTGCCGGCCACGGCGGCGGCGGCGGGATAGTCGAACTCATCCAGCCGGATCAGGATCAGCAATGAGGCGATCTCGGTCTCATAGGGCAGGTTTCCAGCGATGAAGATCACCGCGCCGAATTCTCCCAGTGAGCGCACGAAGGACAGTCCGATCCCGGTCAGGATCGACGGCAGCAGCGGGCGCAGCAGCACGCGGAAGAACATCTGCACCCCGTTCGCGCCAAGGGTCAGCGCGGCGGCTTCCTCGGCCGGGTCCAGTTCCTCGATGGCGGGCTGGATGGCGCGGACGGCGAAGGGGATCGAGGTGAACGCCATCGCGATCACGATACCCCACCATGTATAGGCGATCTGGATGCCAAGCGGGTCCAGCAACTGGCCGACCCAGCCAGAGCGATCATACAGCGCCACAAGCGCGATCCCGGCAACGGCAGTCGGCAGGGCGAAGGGCAGATCGACAAGCGCATCCATGATGCCGCGTCCCGGAAAGCGATACCGGGTCAGCACCCATGCAAGGATCAGCCCGAACACGCCGTTAATCGCGGTGGCCAGAGCCGCCGCCGAAATCGTCACGCGCAGCGCTGCCAGCACACGTTCCGATGAGATGATGCGCAGGTAATCCCCCGGCCCAAGCTGCGCCAACTGCCAGAGCAACCCGCTGAGCGGCAGAAGCACGATCAGGCACAGGAACAGCACCGTGATTCCCAGAGACAGGGAAAATCCCGGCAGAATTCTTGGGTTGCGGCGGGCGAGGGCGGTCATGTGGATCGGTCCGGTAAAGATGCCCCCCGCGTGAGGATCACGCAGGGGGCGGGTTCAGTTTCGCGGCTAATCAGTTCCGCTGGATCTGGTCAAGCGTGCCGCCATCGCTGAAATGCGTTTCCTGCGCTTCCTGCCAGCTTCCGAAGACATCCTCGACGGTCAGCAGCTCGACCTCGGGGAACTGATCGGCGGTGGCCTCGACCACAGCCGGATCATGGACGCGGTTGTTGAAGGACGCGATGATTTCCTGCGCCTCGGTGCTGTAGAGGAAGTTCAGATAGGCTTCCGCAACATCGGTGGTGCCGCGCTCCTCGGCGACCTTGCGGACAAGCGCCACCGGGAATTCGGCCAGCAGAGAAACCTGCGGCACGACGCGATCATACTCGCCCTCATCCTCGGCGGCGCGGATATTCTCGACCTCGGCTTCGAAGGTGATCAGAACGTCACCGATGCCGCGCTCGACAAAGCTGGTGGTCGCGCCGCGCCCGCCCGTGTCGAAGACGGCGACATTATCAAGAACCTTGCCGACGAATTCCCGCGCCTGAGCGTCATCGCCCTCGAAGGCATTCAGCGCATAGGCATAGGCCGCAAGATAGGTGTAACGCGCATTGCCGCTGGTTTTCGGGTTCGGGAACACGATCGAAACATCGTCCCGTGCCAGATCGTCCCAATCCTCGATCCCCTTCGGGTTACCGCCGCGCACAAGGAAAGCGGGCAGCGAATAATAGGGAGAGGCGTTATTCGGCAGATCCTGCTGCCAGTCCTCATCGACGAAGCCGTTCTCGGCAAGGATCTGCACATCCAGCACCTGATTGAAGGTCACCAGATCGGCTTTCAGACCCTGAAGAATGGCGCGGGCCTGTTTGGACGATCCGGCATGGCTCTGCTCGATGGTCAGCGTTTCGCCGGTTTCCCCGGCCCAGTTCTCGATGAAAACCGGGTTCAGCGCCGCGTAAAGCTCACGCGCGATGTCATAGGACACGTTCAGCATGTCGCGTTCCTGCGCCTGTGCGGGACCGATCAGCCCTGCAAAGGCGATGGCGGCGGCGCCGAGACTGCGCGGCAGCAGGCGGAATGAAAGATTGGAGGCCATATTGCGTTTCCCTGTGGTCAGGTGTTTCTGCGGTGCAAATGGTATGAATGTTCCCATGATTGCAATTGCAGAAAGATAATTAGGGAATTATTTCCGAAAATATTCTCTAACGCGGAAATTTGGTTCGCCTCTTCCATGTTGTTCAGATGGATTGACGGCCCGGCTGCGGTGCTGCGTCATTGCGGCCGATCCGTGCCAGAAGGATGACCGGCAGGATACCCACCAGAACGATGGCAAGCGCCGCCAGCGAAGCCTCTTCATAGGTGCCCCGCGCTGCCTCTCCGTAAAGATGCGTGGCCAGCGTTTCGAAATTCAGCGGGCGCAGAAGAAGCGTGGCGGAAAGCTCTTTCATGCAATCGACAAAGACCAGCAGCCCGGCTGCCGCGATGGCACCGCGCGTCAGCGGCAGATGCACGCGGCGCAGCGTTGCCGATGGACCGTGGCCCAGGGTCCGCGCCGCATGGTCATAGCTGCGCGGAATGCGCGTCATCCCGGCCTCGACCGATCCGACCGAGATCGCAAGGAAGCGCACGAGATAGGCATAGCCAAGCGCCGCCCCCGATCCGATCAGGATCAGCCCGGCGGACTGTCCCAGAAATTGCTGCACGAATTGATTGATTGACCGGTCGATCCCGCCAGCCACGACCAGAATCCCAAGCGCCAGCACCGTTCCCGGCATCGCATATCCAAGCGTGGCGATGCGCTGCATGATCGCCACTCTCCGAAGAGGCATGAGCCGCGCGGCCCAGATAACGACGATGCCGCAGGCCAGAACGGCAAGCGTGGCGAAAGCGGACAGCAGGAAGGTGTTCCGCGCCTCGGTCAGCAATTGCTGCGACAATCCGGCGAAGCGGAACCGCTTTATGGCCTCGACGGCAAGAAAAATCGCCGGGGTCAGGAAGCCAAGCAGGACCGGCAGGAAACAGATCGCGAATGCGGCGATGGCAAGGGAACCTGTCAGTTTGCGCGGCGCAAAGGGCCGCGCCCTCTGCGCATTCACCGAATATCTCTGCCGTCTCCGCGCCCATCTTTCCAGCGAGATCAGCGCCACGACCAGCAGGATCATCGCCAGCGAGATCTGCGCCGCGCCGGGCAGATCGGACCGCGTGACCCATGTTGTATAAACCGAGATGGTCAGTGTGCGGACGCCCAGAAACTCTGACGCGCCGATATCGTTCAGCGTTTCCATCAGCGCCAGGCTGATCCCCACCGCGATGGCCGGACGCGCCAGAGGCAGCGCGACGCGGCGGAAGATCTGTCGCCGTGTCGTGCCGAGCGTTCGCGATATCTCGATCAGATTGGCGGCCTGTGTCATGAACATCGCCCGTGTCGGCAGGTAGACATAGGGATACAGCACAAGGCTCAGCAGCAGGATTGCGCCGGGCATGTTGCGGATATCGGGCAGGCGGAAATCGCGGGGGCTGTCATAGCCCAGAAGATCCCGGACCACAGATTGCACTGGCCCCAGAGGGTGCAGCAGGTCCAGATAGGCATAGGCGACGATATAGGTCGGCACCGCCAGCGGCAGAAGCAGCGCCCATTCAAGCGCCCGCCTGCCGCGAAAATCATAGGCCGTGACCAGCCATGCGGTCGATGCGCCAATTACCGCGACCAGAATGCCGACCCCGGCCAGAAGCGTGACGGTCTGCCCAAGCGCATATGGCAGAACATTCTGCGCCAGATGCGACCACAGCCCGTCCGAGCCTTGCAAAGCCTGCCAGATCAGCGCCAGCAGCGGCGCGACCACAAGCCCAGAGATCAGCAGCGTGGCAATGAACCAGCCCCCTCCGCCGGAACGGAAGGGGCTGGATATTCTGCCCTGACGCTCACCCTGCGACGTCATGCTGCCGGAAAGCGGCGCGGGCTGCGGCGCATTGCCCTGCATCAATTGTCGAAGCCGACCTCATCGACCAGCTTGCTGGCCTCTTGCCGATAGGTGACGATATCGGTGAGCGGGACCGTGTCGATCTGCAACTCGCCGAAAGAGGCGACGATGGGGTCAAGCTCAACCCCGGCCTTGATCGGATGTTCGAAATTGGCCTCGGCATAGATCTTCTGCGCCTCATCCGAGACGAGATATTCCAGAAGCTGGATGGCCTCGTCCTTGTTGGGCGCGTATTTCGCCAGAGCCGCGCCGCTGATATTCACATGAGTGCCGCCATTTTCGAAGGTCGGCAGGATGACCTTGATCGCATCGCCCCATTCCTTCTGTTCCTCACCACCGGCGCCGGATCGCATCCGGCCGACATAATAGGAGTTCGCCACTGCAATATCGCAGATCCCGCCCAGAATATCCTTGGCGCCGTCGCGGTCGCCGCCACCGGCCTTGCGGGCCAGATTATCCTTCATGCCGGTCAGCCATTCCTTCGCGGCATCGGCTCCGTGATGCGCGATATAGGCCGAGAACAGCGCGGTATTATACGGATGCTGGCCCGAGCGGATGCAAAGCCGACCTTTCCATTCCGGGTCGGAAAGCTGCTCATAGGTGATGCTGTCCAGTTCCAGATCCTTCGCGGCGTACACCACGCGGGCGCGGGTCGACAGCGCTACCCATTGATTATCCGGCCCGCGCAGATTTTCCGGCACGGTCTCAGAGATGATTTCGGACTCGATCGGCTGGGTCAGACCCTTATCGACCAGATCGGTCAGCTTGCCCGCATCGACAGCCATCAGGATATCGGCAGGCGAGGCCTCGCCTTCGGTTTCAACGCGTTCCGGCAGGCCGTCCTTCAGAAAGACCGTGTTGACCTGTACGCCGGTCGCTTCGGTGAATGCGTCGAGAAGCGGTTCGATCAGACCCGGCTCGCGCGAGGTATACAGATTGACCTCATCCGCCGAGGCCGCCGAGACGGTGACAAGGCTGGCCGCTGCGGCGCAGGCGGGCAGGGCGATCCGTGTTGTGAAATTCATCTGTCTCTCTCCCTCTTGGTGCTTCGATCCGTGGAATGATGCCGAGGGATAATCATCGTTTACTTATTCAGTCAACTATTTTTGGGAACAAATCTCTGATCCGAAAGGCTATTTTCTGCAAATACGTGAATCTGGGCGCCGTTCAGCCTCAGCCGTACCTTCTCACCGACGGCCATTTTCACGCGCTGATGGCTGTGCATGCGCAGCGTATCGGCCAGAGGATGAACGCTCAGCTCGATCTGCTCGCTCTCTCCCATGAAGGTTTTCGATACGACCCGCGCCGCGATCCCCTCCGAGCCGGGCTCGATCGTCAATGCCTGCGGACGGATACAGGCAAGCGCCAGATCGCCCTCGTCCAGATCCAGCGATGCCGGGAAATACCCTATCGGCGTTTCAATCCCCCGCCCGGTCCAGATCCCCGGCAGGCGGTTACACGGCCCCATGAACTCGGCGGCATAGACCGAGACGGGCCGGTCATAAATATCGAAGGGCGATCCCTGCTGCTCGATCCGGCCCTGCTTCATCAGCACGATATGCTCGCCCATCGCCAGGGCTTCCTGCGGATCATGGGTGACGATGATCGCAGTGATGCCCAACTCTCGCAGCGTCGCAAGCGTTTCGCGTCGCACATATTCGCGCAGCCCTTGATCGAGATTGGAAAACGGCTCATCCATCAGCAGCACGGCAGGGCGCGGGGCAAGGGCGCGGGCAAGGGCCACGCGCTGCTGCTCTCCGCCCGAAAGGCTGTACGGGAAGCGTCCTTCCAGATGGGCGATGCCGATCTTTGCGATGACCTCATCGATGCGCTGCTGGCGCTGCTCTGCCGGGATGCCGCGCAGACCGAAGGCGAGGTTGTCGCGGATGCTCAGATGCGGAAACAGGGCGTAATCCTGAAACATGAAGCCGATATTGCGCTGTTCCGGTTCGACGAAACGCGCAGGTCCGGCGATTTCGGAGCCGTCCATCAGGATATGTCCGGCGGATGGGTGCTCTATCCCGGCAATCACCCGAAGCAGGGTCGATTTCCCGCAGCCGGATTCCCCCAGCAGGCAGGTGATCCGTCCCGCCGGCGCCTCCATCGAGATATCCGCCAGAACCTGCCTGTCCCCGAACCGACAGCCGATTCCCTCAAGCGAAAGCGCATGTGATCCGGGTTCCGGCATCCGGTTGCTCCTGACCGCATCTTCACAATGCCTGACTTTGAAAGCGGAATACCGCTTCGGCATCAGGCCGCTCTGGCTATAGCGGTGCGGATGCCCGGACGTCTAGTATGGGTTCATCGCAGACGGCAAAAAACGGTCAGCGCACCACATGCAACCCGGCCTGAGCCGGTTGCTCCATCTGACCGATCATCTCGGGCGATACGTTCAGCGTCGATTCCACTATGGGCACGTTTATGCTTTTCGTCTGCATGAAGATGCGCCCGATATATTCGCCCAGGATACCTAGAAACATGGCATTCAGCGTCATCGACATCAGCAGAAGGATTACCAGCGTGGCGAAGCCCGGCGGCCATTCCTGCCCGAACAGCAGCTTGCCGACCAGGTAGAGAAGCAGCACGATGAACGTGATCAGCCCCACGACAAGCGATGTGGTCGAAGCCAGACGCAGCGGTAACAAGGAGTGGTTCACCAGTCCGTCCACTGCAAGGGACATCATCGCGCTCAGTGGAAACTTCGATTCACCTGCCATACGTGCGGGCCGGTCATATTCGAACCCGACCTGCCGGAACCCCATCGCGCTGATCATGCCGCGCATATAGGGAGAACGGTCGTCGCGCATTCTGATCTGATCCACGACACGCCGGTCCGTCAGCCGGAACTCGCCCGCATTGCGGGGAAGATCGTCCTGGCTGATCCGGTCGATGAACCAGTAAAACCCTCGGCGCAGTGTTGCCACCAGAGGACCGTCGGGCAGTTTGCGCCTGATCCCGTAGACCACCTGATTGCCCTCGTCCCAGAGGCGGAGCATTTCGGGGATCAACTCTGGGGGGTCCTGCAAATCGCAGTCAAGCTGAATGACGCAATCCCCACGCGTAGCCTTATAGGCGAACATCACCGAATTCTGGTAGCCGACATTGCGCGAGAACCGGAAGGCGCGGACGCGGCGATCCTCGGCGGCAATCTCGGACAGGATCGGGAATGTCCGGTCGGTGGAATGATTATCCGTGAAGATGATCTCGGCCTCATAACCGGGCAAATCGTCCAGCACTGCCGCGCAGCGCGTATAGCAGGCCCGGACATTTTCCTCTTCATTATAGGCCGGGATGATGAGTGAAATCATGGTCATAGGCTGCTCCTCCTCTGTCTGGCGTCAAGCTTGCGTCGTTCCCAGTCGATGACCTGCTGAAGGCCGGCATCCAGCGGAATTTCCTGCCGCCAGCCAAGCGCTGAAAGCTCATGCGATGGCGGAGCCGAGACGATATCGCCTGTGCTGTTCCCTTGCGCCGGCGCTGTCGGCTTGAGCCTCTGACCGGTCAGAGCCGCAATCCGGTTTGCCACATCCCACAATTTGTGCGGCTGGCCGGTCGAGACATTCAGCACCGGAGGCAGCCCATCGGCACGGCGGGCGATCACCAGCAGGGCAGAGACGATATCATCCACATGCAGAAGGTCGCGCAGCGCATGGGGATTTTTCGGCGCTTCAGCATGACCCGCCAAAGACTGAGATATCGCGCCGGGTACGAAGAAATCCGTGGACTGGTCGCCGCCATAGGTCAGACATAGCCGTGCTGTCACTGCCGGAATCCCGGTTTCCCGGGACCAGATGCGCAGCAGGTTCGTCCCGATCAGTACCGAAAGGCCATATATACCCGACGGATACTCGATGCTCGGATCTCCCGGAGAAAGCTCTGCCAGCGTTCCGGTACGGATCACCGCCCGGGGCGGTGTTGCAAGCTGTGCGATTGCGGTCAGCACGAGTTGCAGCGAGTCCACATTGGCTTGGATCGCCGAAGGCAGAGCTTCCAGCCGTGACTGCCCCCGGAAACGGGTTTCGGTGGCAAGCAGAAAGATATGCTCGGGGCGCGACCTGGCAAGTGCATCGGCGGTCGCGCGGGGATCATCTGGATCGGCGCGAATGATCCTGAGCCCTGTCAGAATATCCCCAAGGCGCCATAAATCGCTGCCCGGACGCGCAAGGACAGTTACCTGATCGCCAAGCGACAGGCATCTCCGCGCCAGATGCGAGCCGATAAACCCGGTCCCGCCTGTGATGAAAACGCGTGACATGATGTCCGCTCCTATTCGTTCAAAAAATTTCTGAAAAATCTTTTCATTTTTATGCGCAGTGCCTGCCCGTCCCACCGGGAAAAATCCGGGCAGGCGTCCGCGCAAAGTTACGCGCCGCGTGAATACTGTGCGGCGAAGTCACGGAAGCTTTCATGCATGAAGTCGATCTGTTCCTGCGTCAGCCCGTGATGACAGGCCAGCAGAATGCCGCCACGCATTACGGCATCGGCGACCGGATAGCCGTCGGGCCGGGTCCGGGAGGACACCGATTTCATCGCGGGTTGCCTCAGGATATTTCCGGTGAAAACGGGCCGTGTCTGGATTTCCCGCCTCTCAAGGAAAATTTGCATATCGCGGCGGCAGAACGGAGCATCCTCGCGAATGGTCAGCGGAAATGCCAGCCATCCGGTCCGTGAATCAGGCAGTTGCCGGGGCAGGATGAACCAATCTTTATACTCACCGAAAAACGCAAGATGTTGGGCGAAGTTCTGTTCACGCGCGGTGATATTGCCGTCCAGCTTGTCAAGCTGCACCAGCCCGAACGCCGCGCTGATTTCTGACGGTTCCAGATTATAGCCGAGTTTCTCAAACAGGAATTTCGCATCATAGGATATGCCGTCCAGATCTACATTGAACCGGTTTTCGATTGCCTCGCTGCCTTCCTGATACAGTGAGGATGTCCGGCCCCAGCTTCGCAGTAAAAGCGCCTGCCGGGCCATGTCGTCGTCATCGACGCAGAGCATCCCGCCATTGCCCGCGCCGTTGATGACATGGCTGCCGTAGAAGCTGGTCGTCGAGATCTGCGCATTTACCCCCGTGCTTTGCCCGCCAATCGTCGCGCCGAGCGTATCGGCGCTGTCCTCGATCACGGCAAGATTATGTGCTTCGGCAATCTCTCGGATGCGGGGCCAGTCGGGCAGGTTACCGATCAGCGAAGGGATCATGATCGCGCGTGTATCAGGCCCGATCATCGCCTCTATCTGAGCGGCATCGACGTTATATGTCCCGTCTGCCACATCGATAAATGTCGGAACAAGCCCATGCTGGACGATAGGCGCAACCGTTGTCGCGAAGGTCAGGGCTGGGGTGATGACTTCGGAACCGGCCGGAAGATCCAGCAGCGCCACTGCGATAAAATTCGCCGAGGACCCCGAATTGACCATGATTCCGTGGCTTTTTTCGAATAAAGCCGCGACCTTCTCCTGCATCTCCCGGACATGCCGACCCATTTGTGTTGAGCTTCGCAGCACGCTGACGACAGCCTCGATTTCCTCTTCGCCATGTACGGTCTGGCCGTAATTAACTCGCATCATCCTGTCCTGTTTTGCGGTTCGAACTCGTTAAAAAACGTCATGCGGACTTCGTATTTGATGATCTGAGACAAGGTCAGTTCGCGAAGATCGCTATCGCCGCGCAGATAGGCGCGATACCATTCGGCTGTCAGGCGCAACGCTTCCGAAAGCTCCAGCCGGGGGTGCCATCCCAGATGCAAACGCGCCCTTGTGCTGTCCAGTCGCAAAAGCCCGGCCTCATGCGGGCCTGCGGGCGATATGCCGAAGCAGAAACCAGGTCCGTCTTCGCCCCAGATACGGGCGAATTTTCTGCAAAGCTCTCCGACAGGAATGGTTGCGTCAGTATCGGGGCCGAAATTCCATGCACCTGCAAGATCCGGCCCGGTTCCGGCCATGATCCGCGCCGCGACGGTGAGATAACCAGAAAGAGGCTCCAGCACATGCTGCCAGGGTCGAATGCTTGCCGGATTTCGGATCGCCGTTTCCGTCCCGGATCGGGTTGCCCGGACAATATCCGGGATTAGCCGGTGCGGTGCCCAGTCTCCGCCGCCGATGACATTTCCGGCACGAACAGAGACAAGCCGAGGCCCGGCCGGATCGCTGAAGAAAGAGCGCCGATAGGCCTGTGCGACAAGCTCTGTACAGGCTTTCGATGCGCTGTAAGGGTCCGATCCGCCAAGAGGATCAATCTCGCGATACCCCCAATCCCATTCGCGATTCTCATAGCATTTGTCACTGGTGACCACGATCACACCACGCAGAGACGCCGCGCGGCGGGCCATCTCAAGCACATTGGCCGTTCCGACGACATTGGTCGCGAAGGTGCGGACGGGGGCTTCATAGCTGTCACGCACAATCGCTTCGGCAGCCATGTGGATGATCAGTTCCGGATCGAAATCCGCGATGGCTTCCTCCAATGCCTCGGTATCGTTGATATCCGCGATCCGGCTGTCGCAGCTTTGCGCGATGCGGGCGATGTCGAACAGCGCCGGATCGGTCTGAGGCGGCAGCGCAACGCCCCGGATCTTTGCTCCCAGCCGGTCCAGCCACAGCGTCAGCCACCCGCCCTTGAAACCGGTATGCCCGGTCAGCAAGACGCGGCGACCGGCAAAAATGCTGAGCAAATTACCGGTTTTTCCGGGTTCGGCGGGAAACATCAGGTCACTGCCCTTGCCGCCGGGCTTATCTCGGCAAAATCCAGCCAGGGCGGCGGGCTTTGTTCGGCAAGCTCATTAAGCGCATTGCGGTCGCGCACTGTATCCATCGGGTGCCAGAAGCCGCAATGCTTGAAGGCCATAAGCTGACCGTCCGAGGTCAGGTTGACCATCGGCGATTGTTCCAGTGGCTCGGTATCATCGACGAGATAGTCGAATACGCCCGGCTCAAACACGAAGAACCCGCCATTGATCCACGTCTCGTGGCGGCGCACCTTCTCGGTGAAGGCATGGACGAGATCATTCTTGCCGAGTTCCATATTGCCGAAACGGGCAGGGGGCTGCACCGCAGTGACGGTTGCCAGCCGACCGTGGCTGCGGTGGAACTCAAGCAACTCATCGATCCGGATATTGCCGAGACCGTCGGAATAGGTGACCATAAAGGTCTCATCCCCTATCCAGTCGCGCAGACGGCGGATGCGACCGCTGGTCATGGTCAGAGGTCCTGTATCCACGACGCTGACCCGCCAGCCGCCCGACGAGATCGGCTTGAGTGCCAAATTGCCGGAATCCACATCGACGCTGATATCATTCGCGATCAGGTGGTAATCGGCGAAGAACTTCTTCAGCATCATGCATTTATAGCCACCTGCGACGATGAATTCGCTCTGTCCGAAATGGCTGTAAATATCCATGACCCGTGCGATGACCGGGCGACCGCCAATCTCGACCATCGGCTTGGGAATTGTCACAGTCTCTTCGGCCAGGCGCGAACCGAGCCCGCCTGCCAGCAGGATCGTCTTCATTGGGTCTCTCCTTCTTCAACTGAAAGCGGCGCAAGCCAGAGCGTTGCCTCGCCGTATCGATCGTTAATTGCCGGGAAATCACGGCGAGCATATCCGCGCGACTGCGCGTATTGGTTGAATGCGTCGTCTAGCCTGGGATCGAAACCCGTCATGACGGCGACCGGAGGATCTGTATCCAGCAGCCCGGCCAGCCCGTCAGGGCTGATCAGAGCATAATTCCCGGCCAGTTCCGGCCCGATATAGGGCGTAACGCGGTATCCGAATAATCCGGCAGACAGTTCCGGATAGATCTCCAGCCCTGCCTCAAGGGGATAAATCGGCGACAGCGTAGCAACGCGCCCATCTGCCGGAAGCCCGGCATCTTTGACCGCCTGCCGAAGTCGCTCTGCACCTTGCGCGACCCGGTTCGCTGTGAAGTTTTCGGGATGTCTCAACGCATTCAGCCCAAGTGCGAGACGCGGCGACCCGACAAGCAACGTGAGGACAAGCGCAACAGATACCGCCCCGCGAAACGCTGCATGACTGTCTGACGGCAAAGCCCGGTAGAGAAGTGCGGTCAGCACCGTCAGCCCGGCAAGAGGCGGCGCATAGTATTGCGGAAAGCCCGGAGTCGGCAGAAATGCAAAGAGCGCCGCGCAGATCGTCGCTGCCGTCACAATCATCGCGGCGTCGGCGGTCCAGCCCGGTCGGTGATCCGGTCCCGCACGTCGCACCGTCGCAAAGCCGAGCGCTGCGATGAAAGCCGACAGCATTGCCGCGCCGGCAAACCAGACCGAGAAGGAAAGCTGAATCTTCGCGGCAAGGCCAAGTGCCAAATCGGGTTCGCTGATGGCGTTGTCGCGCCAGAAGGCGATATGCGGGCCAGTGTGATATCCGCCGATATGGGCGAAGAATAAATCCGTCCGGGTCAATGCAAGCCAGATCAGAGGCAGCGCTCCCAACAGCCCGCCAAGCCCGACCGGCAGCACCATATGCCGGAGGCGCAGGGCGAAGGGCAGGTTGCGCGGTACTAGAAAACATCCGATTGCCACGGCGGGGATAAAGGCGAAGGCGCTGACCTTGAAGCCCGGCCCGATTGCCAGCATCACTCCGGAGAGAAAGAGCAGCACGAAGTTCAGCCGCTCTTCGGTGAGTGCAATTGCAAACAGGCCGAGGCCCAGAATCGCGAAGGGAAGTGGCATCAGGTTATTCGTTGCCGCCATCCCGGTCTGACCCAGCAGGATATCGGTCATCATCAGACTGGCCGGGGCGAACAGAGTGACCAGTCCAGAATGTGTCAGCCGCCAGCTAACCCAGCCTGACCGCAGCCAACATGAACACCCATATCAGCAGCATTGTCAGCCGCGCCGATGCTAGCAGACCCAGATCCGGCAATAAAAGATGCGCAGTGCGGAACAGCCAGACCGAATAGGGTGGCTGATTGAAAAACAGTTCGCGATACAGCTCATAATCGCCCAGAAGAGCCGCAGGCGGAATGAACATGAATTCATCTCGGCGCAGCTCGTAGCTGAAAAGACGACCCGCGAGACCTGCCAGCAGCACAAGGCCAACGACTCCGACAGCGATCTTAAACGCCGTCCTCATACGCGTATTGACGGTGCTCCCGGCGGTATGGATACCAGAGGTCACGTCCTGCCCCCGCCTTGACGAAACCCCATGACCCGACCGATCAGCAGCCAGGACGCGGCAACCACGAATGGCAGGACAAGCAACTGTGCGGAAAGCGGTCCGACACCTTGCGCCAGAACCACGCGAAGCGCCAATGCGTTGCCAGCGTAAAGCAGCAGATAGCTGGTGAGATAGGCGGGAAGCCGTCCCCAACCCTCTACCAGAAAAACCATCCGTGAATGCAGGCGAAAATTCCACAACGCGCCCAAGACGAACTGCACCAAAAGCGCAAGCTGAGCAGATGCACCGGACAGCACGGCAGCGGCATAGATTCCATATCCGACCACCGTGTTCACCACACCGGCGACAAGAAAACGCAACATGGTTTCCGGCGTGGACGGCCTGCATTTGGGAGAGCGTTGAAACGAAACCATCACGCACCTGCGTCCCTGTACTGCAAGGATGTGGCGCTGAGGCGATCCAAGCAGTCCGGGAAACTGCTCCGGGATATATTCCGCCAATATCCGGCGGGCACTCGTAACTGTACCATGACAATCTTTACAACACTAAATACGGCACCGAACAAAACAGGTGCGGTTCTGAGCAATATGCAGGGAATTCTCCGCTTGGCAACGAAAAACCCGGTAAGGTTGCAGGAGACGGCGACGCAGCCAGCGAGAACATCCCAGCTTTCGGCAGTGCAGCCTTGTGCAGGCTGAAGGGTTTCTGCGTCACGACAGATTATACCAAGCCATCATAATCTGTGGCTGCGTCTGGTTCAGAGGCCAGATGCGCAGAATTTCTGGCACACCGAGCGCGCTCTGCGCTGCAGCCTGCCTGAACCGAAGCCGTGGGCAATCAGAAGATTAATAAATATTTATCAATATCCTGCATGGATTTGATCGCAGAATGGCAGAGGTACTCCGCAATTCATCCAAAACGAATCGCATTGCCGGTCAGAATATGTCTGATCCGGCCCTTGCGTCGGCGGGCTGACCAGGCGTCATCCGACGATCACGCCCAGGAACATGGCCGATATATTTATCTCAAAGCAAAATCCGGTCTGGACAAATGTCCCGTATCTGATCCAGATTCCCTTTGGCCGTATGTCGGTCGGTTAACGATTTCTGCTTGTTGCGCGGTATAATGTTGAAGCATGGCTGACAATTTGTCCGGGACATTGCGTTCAAGGCTCGCGCGCAACATGTCGTGGACTTTCGCGAGCCAGGCTTTTATCTCCGCCGCTGCTGTGATCACGCTTTTCATCTCGGCCCGGGCGCTTGGCCCGGCAGGGCTGGGGATGCTGGCCCTTGTTGAGACATTTGTCAGGGTGGTCGATCTGATCGTTCGGCTTGAACCTTGGCAGGCGGTCATCCGTTTCGCGATCCGGGCCGAGGTCAATGACGACCGCGCCGCCCTGCTGCGTCTGGTGAAGCTCTCCCTGATGATCGACGCGGCGGGTGGGTTTCTGGCCGGGATGATCTGTATCCTGCTGGCGGGCTTGGTGGCTCCAATGGTCGGTCTGCCTGCAGAAGAGGGGCCACGTTACATCTATCTTGTGGCTGCGGGGCTGTTTTTTTCCTTTCGGCCGACAGCGGTTGCGATACTGCGCGTGTTTGACCGGTTCGACATTCTGGCGAAGATCGACTTCGCCTCGGCCATTCTGAGGGTGGGGCTCACTGCTCTTGCCTGGCAGGGCGGATGGGGAATATGGGCGTTTCTGGTGATTCTCTTTCTGCAAAGCCTCATCGAAGGTATCACCGCGCTGTTTTTCGCCATCCGCATCCTGCATGGGCGCGGCTATGAAGGTGTTCTCGCGGCGAACGGTCTTGCAGCCATTCGGGAAAATCCCGGCTTCCTGCGCTTGCTCTGGAACTCGAATTTCAACGTTATCCTCCGCCAATCGACCAACCGTTTCGATGTGCTTGTTCTGGGGGCGATGATGAACCCGGCGGCGGTCGGGATGTATCAGCTTGGCAAGCGGGTGATGAATCGGGTCAGCAAGCTGGCCGCGCCGGTGCGGCAGACGATCTATCCCGAGCTTGCCCGGCTGTGGGAGGAAGGCAGGATCGCCGCGTTCAGGCGGCTGGTTATCATTGTCTCGCTTGGAATTCTGGGACTGCAACTGGTCATTGCCATACCGGTGATGCTGAATATCGAGCCGATTATCATTACCGTGTTCGGGCAGGAATTCGCCGAGGCCGGTCCGGTGATGAACATCCTGCTGATCTCTTCGATTGTCCTTGCATCAGGTGTCGTACTAAATCCGGCTCTGCTGAGCATGGGCAAGGATCGGCTGCTGGTGCTGGTTACGCTCGGCTCGACAATTCTGTTCGCGGCCAGCTTTCTGCCGATGGTGCATTATTTCGGCGTCGAGGGTGCGGCCTTCAGCAACCTTTTGTTTAATCTTTTCTGGACCGTCGGATGCATCTTCGGATTTCGAAAAAAAAGGCATAGCGCATCTCTGTTCTGAGAGTTGTTTCCAAGAAATTCAGTTGGATATAATCTGTGTCTTGCGCAGATAAAAAACTTCCGGAAACCTCTGATCGGGCAGATTTTTCTGGAAATTATACCGCGCTTAAAGAACTATGAATTTTAAGTAATGTTTATGTGGAATGTTTTAATGAGTAGGTTTCTGCGGGCATCTCTTGTCGCTATTGCAATTGCTGCAATTGCATTCTGTGTTGGATTTTACTCGGGGTTCAGAAAGAATTTCATCTTCGACGGTATCGTTAAAACCGTCAGGTATCTCGCGCCGAACGAACCCGTTCCTCCCGCGCCGCAACTGCATCTTGATCTGAGCGACCGCGCCCTGCTTGACTCGACTCTGTTGCCGCTGCGGCAGACTGACTTCCAGATCACACGCGAGGACGGAGCGCCCTTGCAGATGGTGGCGCTTGCACCGGCAGGTGGCGACGCCGCCGTGCTGCTCTCATCCGATGGGGTGCTGTTCAGGATTGCCATAGGTTCATGCCAGGATGCCGGCTGCGTGCGTCAGATCGGTCGGCTGGCCCGGCCTGATGGGGCGATGCTGGATGATATCTATGACCTTGTCTCGGTCGACGCCGGTTCGGGGCGCGAGTGGTATGTCTCTTATGGGCAGGAAGACCGGACGGGTTTTAATAAATCTCTGGTTATCAGCCGTATACCCATGCAGCGGGCTGAAACTGCGGGTGATATTGTCGCAGTGGATGAGCCGCTGTTTCGAAGCCGCAGCTTTTCGCTGGAAAACGGACATGCCGCGCGTGCAGGGGGCGGCGCGATGGTCCATGATCCGGGCGACGACAACCTGATCGTGACGGTAGGCGATTACAGCCTTAACGGAATCGGCAATGTCTATTCCGGAGCGGTGCCGCCGCCGCAATCGCCTGACAGCGATCTGGGAAAGATCCTGAGAATTGATCGGAAAACGGGTGAAAGTCGGATAATCTCGATGGGCCACCGCAACCAGCAGGGCCTGTCTCTTTCCCCGGATGGCGAACTGATCTCGACCGAGCATGCCGCCAAGGGCGGGGATGAGATCAATCTTATCCGGCAGGGTGGGAATTACGGCTGGCCAAATGTCTCGATGGGCACGGTTTACGGGACATATCGCTTCCCCTCTAAACCCCTTGACCCGGAAGAGGATCACGGCGGTTATACCGCGCCGATTGAGGCGTATCTGCCCAGTCCCGGGATCAGCGATGTGATCCATGTCCATGATTTTCACGAGGCATGGGATGGTGATCTGATGGTGGCCACACTGAAAGCGCGGTCGTTGTTCCGGGTGAGGCGGTGGAAAACCGGCAGCTATACCGAACAGATCTATATCGGTGACCGGCTCCGCGATCTGGCGATTATTCAGGGGCAGATGGCCCTTGTCACGGATAGTGGCAAGGTAATCCTTCTTGACCCGGTGGAGGATCTGGATCTGGTCAGCAGCGATACCGGGCTGAACACCAATCTGAACGCGTTGGCGGAGTGCGGTTCCTGCCACAATGTGAACTATCCCGTATCCTCACCCGCTGCCCCGCATCTGCGCAATATTCTGGGCAGGCCTATCGCATCTGCCGAGGATTATGACGGCTACAGCGAAGGACTGCTGGCCAGACGCGCACAGACATGGACGCAGGAAGCGCTTGAGGCCTATCTGCGTGCCCCGCAAGGTTTCGCGCCGGGCACCGCTATGCCCGATCTGGGGTTGTCCGATGAACAGATCGCAGAGCTGATGTCGCAGCTTCCGCTTCTGCGCTAGATTCTGGGTTCATGCGCCGACGCGGCTCAGGAATTTCTGCAGGCGCGGATCTTTCGGGGCGCCGAAAAGCTGATCCGGCGGTGCGGTTTCGACGATGCGGCCCTCATCCATGAATACCACGCGGTCTGCGATTTCGCGGGCGAACTGCATCTCATGGGTGACGATCAGCATGGTCTGGCGCTGCTCGGCCACGCGGCGCATCAGGTCGAGAACCTCGCCCACCCATTCCGGGTCCAGGGCCGAGGTGGGTTCGTCGAACAGCATCAGCCCGGCATTGATCGCCATCGCCCGGCCGATCCCGACGCGCTGCTGCTGCCCGCCCGAAAGCGCCGAGGGATAGCTGTCGGCCTTGTCGGCAAGCCCGGTTTCCTCCAGCACATCAAGCGCCGCGCGTTCTGCCTCGGCCCGGGGTTTGCCCTGAACGACGGTCAGCGCCTCCATGATATTCTCTTTCGCGGTCTTGTTGGCGAAAAGCGCGTAATTCTGGAACACGAAAGAGCTGCGCCGACGCAGCGCCAGAATATCGCGTCTGCTGGCCTTTGCGGCGTCGACCGTCAGATCGCCAATGGTGATCAGCCCTGTCTCGGGCCGGTCGAGGAAATTGATGCAGCGCAGCAGGGTGGATTTTCCCGTCCCGGACGGGCCGATCACAACCACGCGTTCGCCCTGTTCGATATGCAGGTCGATATCGCGCAAAACAGCGGTTTCGCCGAAGCTTTTGGACAGGTTGCGAATATCTATCATCGTGCATAGGCCCTGTTCAGGAAGATCTCCAGCCGCTTCTGGCCCTGGCTCAGCACCTCGACGATGATCCAGTAGATAATCGCCACGACAAGGAATGCCTCGAAATATAGAAAGCTGCCCGCCGCCTCTTTCTGCGCCGCGCCCATCATTTCCGTGACGCCGAGGGTGAAGGCAAGTGAGGTGCTTTTGATCATGTCGATGAAGTAATTGACCAGAGTTGGCGCGGCCACTCGCGTCGCCTGCGGCAGGATGATCCGCCGCATCATCTGCCATTGCGTCATGCCGATGGACCGCGCGGCTTCCCACTGACTGCGGTCGACGCCGGTGATCGCGGCGCGGATGCTTTCGGCCATATAGGCCGAGAAATGCAGCGTAAGCCCCATGATCGCCGCCGTCACCCCGTTGATCTGGGTCAGGAAGGCCAGGACCTGCGGTAGCCCGTAATAGAACAGGAAAAGCTGCACCAGCAGCGGCGTGCCACGGAAAAAACTGATGAACAGCATCACCAGCCAGTCCAGCACCGGCACCCTGAAAACCCGCTCGACCGCCAGCATCGAGGCGAGGATCAGCGCCATCAGCATCGCCATCACCGCCATGAACAGCGTCAGCGGAACATAGCCCAGAATAACGGGCACCAGCCCCAGCATATAGTCGAGGTCAAGTGCCCGCATATGTCAGATCACTCTTCCGGCGCAGAGGTGATGTCGCTGTCGAACCATTTTTCCGAAATCTCGGTCAGCGTGCCGTCTTCGCGCAATGCGGTCAGCGCGGCATCGACCCGGTCACGCATTTCGCGGCCTTCCTCGTCATTGCGGAAGGGCAGCGCGTTGCGGATCTCGGAAAACGGGTTGCCTGCCAGTTGCAGCGGCAGCGGGCTTTCCTTGATGACCTGAGCCGAGGAAACCCGGTCCATCACGAAGGCATCGACACGGCCAAGAGCGGTATCCTGCTCGATATTCGATTCATAGGTGCGGATGTTGATCTCATCGGCGAAAGGCAACTCGCGCAGAAGCTGCTCGAAATTCGAGCCGAGATTGACCGCGACGGTCTTGCCGCGCAGCGAATCCACCCCGTCGATCTCGTCATTGCCTTCGCGCGTGACGACCTGAGCCCCGTCGATGACATAAGGCTGGGTGAACAGGAATGCCGCTTCGCGTTCCGGGGTGATGGTGATCTGGTTGGCAATCGTGTCGATGCGTCCGGCCTCAAGCGCACCGATCAGCCCAGAGAAGGACATGGTTTCGAACTCGATTTCCAGCCCGGCTTCTTCGCCGACGGCATTCATCACATCGACCTCGAAGCCCTGAAGCTCATTCTGGCTGACGAAGGTGAAGGGGAAATATCCCCCCGACATGCCGACGCGTAGCGTATCGGATTCCTGTGCGACCACCGGCCCTGCGGACAGGGCGGCGATCACGGCGGCGGCGAAATATCTGTTTTTCATGATTGTCTTCTCCTTGCGGCGTTGCGTCCAGAATTGACCCCTGTCCGGGGGGATTTCAATGTGAACCAAATTTCAGGATCGTCCGTTCCCGTCAGCGTCAAGGCTGGATGCGCTTTTTCTGCCGCTTGGAGTGGTTTGGAATATTTTCCCAAATTGTGAAATTCTTTAGGATACTTTCCTTACAAAAAGGCATGATCTATCCGGAAACCAGCCATGCACAGCGTCGCAATCGGGAAGGATTTGCCGAAAATCAGGGTGCTCAGGGAGGTGTTTCCCTCTGAAGATCCGCAAGCT
This sequence comes from Paracoccus aerodenitrificans, assembly GCF_027913215.1. GTDB lineage: Bacteria > Pseudomonadota > Alphaproteobacteria > Rhodobacterales > Rhodobacteraceae > Paracoccus > Paracoccus aerodenitrificans. Next base: position 1,743,507 of record NZ_CP115784.1, on the reverse strand, counting down.
CTGGATCTTTTCTGCGACATGAGACGTTCAGACGCAGCATAAGAAATTTGTAAAAGCTGGGGGAAGCCATCTGTCTGATCGTTATATCACTGGGCCAGATTTTTTCGCCCATTTAACAAATGGGCTAAGGGCGGTTGCCGCATGAAAATATAATCTTATGGATGACAGTTTTTGACCACAGGTATTCACCACGTCACCGCCATCACGCGGAATGTTCAGCGCAATGTAGATTTCTACGCCGGATTTCTGGGACTGCGGCTGGTCAAGCAGACCGGAGGGTTCGAGGATGCCGAGCAATTGCATCTCATCTATGGCGACAATCTTGGCAGTCCGGGGTCGCTGATCACCTTCCTTGTCTGGCAGGACGGAGCGCCGGGCCGGGCCGGGTTGGGTCAGGTCAGCGAAATCGCCTTTGCCGTGCCGCCTGACCGGATCGGGGACTGGGTGCAGAGGTCGATGACCGCAGGGATCGCCGTGTCGGGCCCGCGACATGAGATGGGCCAGACCGTGCTGCGCCTGCGCGATCCTGACGGGCTTGTCGTGAAACTGATCGGCGCGGATATGGGCGCGGATGCGCCGCTGCAAGATCCTGCCGCGCCGCGCCGCATCCACTCGGTCACCATCCTGTCCGGCGATGCCGAAGCGACGGCGTCCTTTGCCGCGCGTTTCGGCTATGCCGAGACGCTGCGTGACGGGCCGTTCATCCGTATGGCCTCCGACACGGATCTGCTCGACATCCGCCATTCGGCGGGTTTCGTCAACGGGGCGCAGGGGACCGGTGTTTTCGACCATGTCGCGTTCCGCGCGGCCAGCCCCGAGGATCTGCGCCAGATGCGGCTGGCGCTGCGCGATCACGAGGGCATCACCAATGTCCATGACCGCAAATATTTCCTGTCGCTCTATGTCCGGGAACCGGCGGGAACGCTGTTCGAATATGCCACCGATGCGCCCGGCGTGACGGTGGATGAGGATGCGGCGCATCTGGGCGAGACGTTGATGATCCCGCCAGGCGACGAGGACAGGGCGCATGATCTGCGCCTGATGCTGCCGCAATTTGCACTGCCAGGGAAGGAGAGGCCTCCGATGAGAGATCTGCCATTCATTCACCGTCTGCATACTCCGGCGCGACCGGATGGGTCTGTGCTGATGCTTCTGCACGGAACCGGCGGCGATGAAACCGATCTGATGCCGCTTGCCGGTCGTCTTGCGCCGCGTGCGACGTTGCTCGGCCTGCGGGGGCGCTCGACCGAGGAAGGGATGAACCGCTGGTTCCGGCGCTTCGATGCGGTGACCTATGATCAGGACGATATAAGGGCCGAGGCCGAGGCGTTCTCGGCATTTGTCGATAATGCGGTCCGGGGCTATGGGCTGGACCGGGACAGGCTGACCTTTCTGGGCTATTCCAACGGTGCCAATCTGCTGGCGGCGGTCCTGCGGCTGCATCCCGGGACCGTGCATCGCGCGATTTTGCTGCGGGCGGTCGAGGCCCTGGAAAACCCGCCTCAGCCGGATCTCGGCGGGGTCAACGTACTGATGCTGACCGGCACGAGCGATCCATTTGCCGGAATGGCCTCGGCTCTGGAAAATGCGCTGAAGGCGGGCGGTGCCGATCTTGATGCGCGTCAGATCGAGGCCGGGCATGAGCTGACCCAGAAGGATGCCGATCTGGCGGCAGAATGGCTTGCGGCAAGATCCTGATCCGGCGTGGACCTGTCACGGGGTCCTTGCGGGAACGTCCTGAGATGTTCGGTATAACCGAACGCCGAGTTTTGTATGTTATGTCTGGAACGAATGCCCATGATGACGCATTTTGCCAGCGAGACAATTGAACCGGGGCTGCTGCGCCTCTGAAAGGACTGACAAATGAACACGCCAAGGATCGCCGTCATTATCGGCTCGACCCGTCAGGCACGTTTTGCCGACAAGCCCGCGAAATGGCTGATGGATCAGCTTGCAGGCCGAGACGATATGGATTTCGAATTGCTGGATCTGCGGGAGTTCGACCTGCCGCTTTTCGACGAGGCCGCCTCGAATCTGTGGATGCCCAGTGAGGATCCCAAAGCCGTCGCATGGCAGAACAAGATCGGCGAATTTGACGGCTATATCTTCCTGACGCCGGAATATAACCACTCGGTTAACGGAGCGCTGAAAAACGCGCTCGATCAGGCGTACAAGGAATGGAACCGCAAACCTGCCGCCGCTTTCGGTTATGGCGGTGTCGGCGCGGCCCGCGCGGTCGAGCATCTGCGCGGCATCGCTGTCGAGCTTCAGATGGTTCCGCTGCGCAATGCCGTGCATCTTGGCGGGGGCGAATTCATGAAGGTCAGCCCGCTTGGCGCGAATGGCGATATGTCCGAGGTGGCAGAGGTGCTGAAACCCTCGCTGGACTCCATGCTGGACGAATTGAAATGGTGGGCGAATGCCACCATGACGGCGCGGGCGAAAGACGCGTAACCCCGACAGGGCGGCCCGAGAGGGCCGCCTTTTTCTTATGCCCGGTGGCGGGCCCTTGGCCCCTCTCGGGCTCGGTTGCAAAATTGCCCTGAAAACCCGGAGAATCGAGATGACAGAGATTTCCATAATCAAACAGGATGGCGACAGAAAAGGCCGCTATGTCGCCACGATTGAGGGCGTCGAAGGCGAGGGTGAGATCACCTATACCCGCCCCGAACCCGGCATTATCAGCGCCAATCACACCGGCGTTCCCGACAGCATGGCCGGGCAGGGCGTCGCGAAGGCGCTGCTGGAATTCATGCTGGAAGATGCGCGACGCGAAAATTTCCGCATCATTCCGGTCTGCCCCTATATCCGCAAACAATACGCGGCACATCCCGAATGGTCCGAGCTTTTCACAACCAAACCTGGCAACGATGTTTGAGAGGAAGATAATATGGCCAAGACACAACCAGAACCGATCCGCGATCCGAAATCGGATCATCTTCTGACCCCGGAGAATTGTGCAGTTGTCCTGATTGACTATCAACCTGAGCAGTACAGTACCATTACATCGACCACGAAAGAAGCGATTAACCTCAATGTCATTGCGCTCTGCAAGCTGGCGCGGGCCTATGATGTGCCGGTGATCGTCTCGACCGTTGGCGTCGATATGGGTGTGAACACCGGGACGGCCGAGGAGATCATGGCCGAGCTGCCCGATGTTAAGGAAATCGACCGGAGCGGTGTGAACTCATGGGAGGATGAGGAGTTTCGCGAGGCCGTGAAGGCAACGGGCCGGAAGAATATTGTCATGGCAGGACTTTGGACCGAAGTTTGCCTCACGTTTCCGGCCTTGGATATGCAGAAAGAGGGTTATCACGTTTATCCGGTCGCCGATGCTGTGGGTGGGATTTCTCACACCGCTCATAATCAGGCGATTGAACGGATGCGGCAGGCTGGAGCGACACCCGTTACCGCCATTCAGTTCGGCTCAGAGCTGATGCGCAACTGGGCACGTGAATCTTCACAGAAATTCCGTGAGGTTCTGCAATGGTATTTCCCAAAGCAGAAAGAGCTTATCTCGCAGGGGAAGGCCGACTGAGCATCCGCTAACGAGCCGGGGCGTTTCCTGCCCCGGCGATCCAAGGAGAAATCATGGGACAACTTGTGGACGGCGTCTGGCATGACGTCTGGTATGATACCGAAAGCTCCGGCGGACGGTTCAAACGCACGACCACGTCGTGGCGCAACTGGATTACCCCCGATGGGGCACCCGGTCCTTCGGGCGAGGGTGGCTTTGCGGCGGAAAGCGGGCGCTATCATCTTTATGTCTGCCTCGCCTGTCCCTGGGCGCATCGCACGCTGATTTTTCGCGCGATCAAGGGGCTGACCGATCATATCTCGGTTTCCGTGGTCCATCCCGACATGCTGTCGGATGGGTGGGAGTTCCGCACCGATTATCCCGGCGCGACCGGCGATGATCTGTTCGGGCTGCCCTATCTGCGCGATATCTATCTGCGTGCCGATCCGAAAGCCTCGGGCCGGGTCACCGTGCCGGTGCTGTGGGACAAGCAGAAAAACACCATCGTCAGCAATGAAAGCGCCGAGATCATCCGCATGTTCAACCGGGCCTTTGACCGGCTGACCGGCAATACGGATGATTATTACCCCGAGGAACTGCGCCCGAAGATCGAAAAGATCAACGACCGCGTTTACGACACGGTGAATAACGGCGTGTACAAGGCCGGTTTCGCGACCTCACAAGAGGCATATGACGAGGCGGTGCAGCCGCTTTTCGACAGTCTCGACTGGCTGGAGGGTATTCTGTCCGAAAACCGCTATCTGACCGGCGACCGGCTGACCGAGGCGGATTGGCGGCTGTTTACCACCGCCTTGCGCTTTGACCCGGTCTATCACACGCATTTTAAATGCAACCGGGCGTGGCTGCGGGAATATCCCAATCTCTGGGGCTGGACGCGGGAACTCTACCAGTTTCCGGGCGTGGCGGAGACGGTGAATTTCGACCATATCGTACGGCATTATCACTATAGCCACGAAAATATTAATCCGCACCGCATCATCCCGATCAATCCGGTGATCGACTGGGACGCGCCGCATGGCCGGGGCTGAGATCGCGGGCGTGGTTTTCTGAAGCGGAAAACCTCCCGAAACGGAAAGGGCGGCACCCAAACGGTGCCGCCTTTTTTCTTTCCCGATCAGTCCAGAGGCTTCAGCCCGGCCTCGATCTGCGCACGGCGCGGTTCGAGGAAAGGCGGCAGGGACAGGGATTCCCCCATCGTCTCAAAAGGTTCGTCCACAGCAAAGCCCGGCCCGTCCGTCGCGATCTCGAACAGATTGCCGCCCGGTTCGCGGAAATAGAGGCTGCGGAAGTAATACCGCTCGACCTCGCCCGAGGACGGGATGCGGAATTCGTTTAGCCGCGCGGCCCAGTCATGGATCGTCTTCTGATCCGGGGTGCGGAAGGCGACGTGATGCACCGCGCCCGCGCCCTGACGTGCAACCGGCAGGCCGGGCTGAACGGCGACATGCAGTTCTGCCGAAGGGCCACCTTCGCCCATCGCATAGACATGGACCTGACCCTGCCCGTCGGGGCTGGGATAGTCCCGAAGCTTGCGCATATTCATCACGCGGGTCAGCACGGCTTCGGTCATGTCCAGATCGGGCACCGAAATGGTGATCGGGCCGAGGCCCCTGATCTGGTGTTCAGCCGGAACCGGGCTGCGATCCCACGGATGGCTGTCGCCCGGCTGGTCGGCGGTCAGGCGGAAGCGCTGCCCCTCTTGGTCCTCGAAATCGAGGCTCGCCCGCGTGTCCAGAGTGGCGATGTCTCCGACCGTCAGTCCGTTATCGCGCAGCCGTCCGGCCCAGTAATCGAGGCTGGATTCGCTCACCCGCAGCCCGGTGCGGCTGATTGAGTTCGTGCCGCGCCGCTCGCGTCCGACAGGCCAGTCGAAGAAGGTCAGATCCGTGCCGGGACTGCCCGCGCCATCGGCGAAGAACAGGTGATAGGCGGATGTATCGTCCTGATTGACGGTTTTCTTGACCCGCCGCAGCCCGAGCGTCTCGGTATAGAAACGGTTATTCGCGGGGGCGTCGGCGGTGATCGCCGTCAGATGGTGAATTCCTGTAAGGTCCATTTTCGGCCTCCTTTCGTTGTCCATGATATCGGGGCTTTTCATGTCCTCTGCCAGCATCCGGCCTCCGAAACTGGTGTTCGGGAATTGCGAACGGTTCCGGGGCTGCTATTCTGCCGCCATGCGCTATTCCCTCGATGAGATCGACACTTTTCTGACGGTGATGGAGCTGGGGACGGTCACCGCCGCCGCGGCTCGGCTGAACCTCTCGAAATCGGTTGTCAGCAAACGCATTTCTGATTTCGAAACGACGATCGGCGCGGCGCTGTTCCGGCGCAATGCGGGCCGGATCACCCCGACCGAGGCGGCGCTGCGGCTGGCTGAACGTCTGCGCCCCGCCTTGTCCGAGCTTGTCGCCGCCACCGAAAGCGCCGCATGGGGCATGGATGGGGTGGCCGAACTGCGCGGCTCGCTGGCCATCGCTGCTCCGATGAGCTTCGGGACCATGTATCTTTCCCCGATCATCGCCCGTTTCGCCGCCAGCCATCCGGCGCTGGAAATCCGGGTGGATTATGACGACCGCGCCCGTGATCTGGCGCGGGAAGGCTTCGATCTCGGGATCCGCATCGGAGAGGCGCGTGACGGCGCTTTGAAGGCGCGGAAGCTGTGCGAGGATCGGCCGGTTGTCGTCGCCTCGCCGGATTATCTTGCGCGTCACGGTGTGCCGGAAACGCTTGCCGATCTGCGCGATCATCAGGTGATCAGCTATACCCATCTTTCCGATGCGGTGCTGTGGCAGTTCCGGCAGGGCGGGCGCATGGTCTCGCCGCAGGTCTCGGGGCGTCTGTCGATGAATAACGGCGAGGCGATGCTGGCCATGACCGCCGCCGGGCTTGGTCTGGCGATGTTGCCGGGGTTCATTGCCGAGGGCGGTCTGCGCGACGGTTCCCTGATCCGCGTGCTGCCCGATATGGAAACCCGGGAACTGCCGATCATGGCGGTCTGGCCGCCCGTCTCTCCGATGCCTGCGAAGCTGAGGGCGTTGATAGACCATCTGGCGGCAGAGCTGGAATCCGGTGCGCCCTGGCAATCCGGCGCATGACAATCCTGCCATTGGGGTCTGGCGAGGCCGCGCCGGAGGAACTATGGTCGCAGGGCAACCCGGGCAGGGACAGGACGATGATGATTGAAAAGACAGACCAGGACCGTCCGACCGCGCAGGCCATGCGCCGCGGCGCGATGCTGCGCTGCCCCGCCTGCGGGCAGGGGCGGATGTTCACGGGCTATCTGAAGGTCAACGATACGTGCCCGGAATGCGGTGAAGCCCTGCATCATCAGCGTGCCGATGACGGCCCGGCCTATCTGACCATTCTGCTGGTGTCGCATCTGGGTGCGCCGCTGTTGCTTTGGGTGTTCCTGACCTATCAGCCCTCGCCGGTCTCGATGCTGATCGGGTTTTCGGTCGGTGCGGTCGTGCTGTCCCTGCTGTTCCTGCCGATCATCAAGGGCGCGATGATCGGTGCGCAATGGGCGCGGCGCATGCATGGGTTCGGCGGCAGCGATGCAGAGCCGTCATCCTCATGAGCGGCGGCGAGCCTCAGACCGCCGAGGATAAATCGCGGCTGCGCGATGCGGCGACCATTATTCTGGTCCGGCGTGATCCCGAGCGGCCCGCCATCCTGATGGGAATGCGCGGCAAGACGGCGGCGTTCATGCCGTCGAAATACGTCTTCCCCGGAGGCGCGGTCGATCCCGAAGATGCCGATCTTGCGCTTGCGGGGACTGCGGATGCGCTGACGCTTCGGCGGTTGGCGATTGAGCCCAGGACCGACAGCGCCGTCACTCCGCGTCAGATCCTCGCGGCGGCCTTGCGGGAACTGGCCGAGGAAACCGGCCTTCTGATCGGTCAGCCCGGCGACAGCCCGCTGCCCGGCTATGCCGAAGCCGGGCTGATGCCTGACCCGTCAGCGCTGCATTTCATCTTCCGCGCGATCACGCCACCCGGTCGCCCGCGCCGCTTCGATGCGCGGTTCTTTCTGGCCGATGCTGCCCATGTCAGCGGCGATCCGGATGATTTCTCGCGGGCCTGCGACGAGTTGTCGCATCTTCACTGGGTGCCCATCGCCGAGGCGAGGGCGCTGCATCTTCCCTTTATCACCGAGGTGGTTCTGGCCGAAGCTGCGGCGTTGATCCGGGGCTCGGGCGATGCCGCGCTGCATGCGCCGGAGAATGTGCCTTTCTTCGATAACAGGGATCAGCGCTCGCGCTTCGTCCAGCTTGGCGCGACGGAGTGATGCGGCGTGGCATGACAACGCGCCGTCAGATGCTGGCGGGGCTGACGGCTTTTGGGGCAAGCGCGTCGGCGCTGTGGGCCGAGGCGCTGCCGGGTGCGGCCTTCGATCCGGCTCTGGCAGAACCGCCGCCGCGCAAGCCGCCGCCGCGACCGGGAGACCTGATCCGGCAGGCAGATCTTGGGGCCGAGGTCGATTACGCGGTGCTGAACAGCCGCGGTGAACTGCTGGAGGGGAGGGGTGCCGACCGTCCCGTCGCTCCGGCCAGTACGCTGAAAGTCCTGACCACGCTTTATGCGCTTGACCGGCTGGGGGCCGGGAAACGCTTCGTGACACGGGTTCTTCGCGCGGGCGATACGCTGGTGTTGGCCGGGGGCGGAGATCCGACGCTGGACACGGACGCTCTGGCGATGCTTGCCGAACAGGTCTCGATTCAGGGGCTGCCGTCTCCGGCGCGGTTTGCGGTCTGGGGGGGCGCATTGCCGCAGATCGACGAAATCTCGCCCGAGCAGGCGGATCATCTGGCCTATAATCCGTCAGTCTCGGGGATGATGCTGAATTTCAACCGGGTGCATCTGGGCTGGCAGGCAGGCGGAACCGGATTGTCGCTTCAGGCGCGGGGGCGGGCATACAGCCCGGTCGCCTATACGATCTCTGCTTCTGCGGTCGCGCAGGGCAGGGTATTTTCCTGGCGGCAAGAAGGCGGGCGCGAAATCTGGGAGGTCAACCGCAACGCCATGCGCCGTGCGGGCAGCCGCTGGCTGCCGGTCCGCAGGCCTGCGCTTTATGCGGGCGATGTGTTCCAGACGCTGTGCCGCGCCGAAGGGCTGGTGCTGCCAACGCCTCAGATTGCTGCGGAATTGCCGTCCGACACGGTGGAGATCGCGCGTGTCGAAAGTGCGCCCCTGTCTGACATCCTGCGCGATATGATGGAATATTCCACCAATCTGACCGCAGAGGCGGTGGGGCTGCATGCCAGCACTGCGGATGATCTGGTCTCTTCGGCAGCGGCAATGCAGGACTGGGCCGCTGCGCGGGGGATCGAGGGGCTGGATGTGTACGATCATTCAGGGATGTCGCCCGCCTCGCGCGTGACGGCGCGGGCCATGACCCAAATCATTGCCGCGATGGGCGAAGAGGCGGGGCTGCGCGGCCTGATGAGGCATATCGGTCTGCAAACCGCCACCGGCAGCGCCCGCAGCGGCGATCTGGTGCTGGAGGCGAAGACCGGCACGCTCAATTTCGTGTCGAATCTTGCCGGTTACGGCGGGATGCCGGGCTATGAAGATGTTATTTTCGCCGTCTTCATCAACGACATGGCCCGCCGCGCCGCGACAGAGGGGCAAGAGCTTCCTGCCGGTGTCGTCACCTGGACCCATCGCGCCAAGTTCCTGCAACAGCAGCTTGTGGCAAGCTGGCTGCAACGATACGGCTAAACGGTTCTGTGACGAAGCTGCGCCGCAAGTTCGATCGCGGCGGCGTGCAGGCGGCTGACATCAAGCTGATAACGGATCTCGCGCAGCATTTCGGCCTCATCATCCGTCAGGCGTCCATCGGCGGCGGCAACGTCGCAGGCAAGCGCGTAGGCGGTCTCATAAAGCCGTTCGGGCAGGGCGTCGCGGATCAGGCCAAACAGGGCGTCAAGCCCGTCCTCTTCCTCGAATAATGTGATGACGGTCTGCGATACCGACCGGATGCGGTCGCTGTCATATTTTCCGAAGACCGGCATGTGATTGACGATCCGCTCAATGGCCAGCAATTCTGCCGTACGCATCTCGGAATCCGAGGCTGAGACAGCCACCATGACCGACACAAGCGCATCGCAGGCCGAAAAAGAAGAATGATCCAGTGTCACGTTTGCCGTCCTTGTGAGCCGCGTCGTCAGTCTTGTCCGATGAGAGAATATTGACGATATGGCTGTGTTTCAATAAGCCGCGACCGACCCCTTCAGGAGATATGACGATGACCACTCTGCGCGACGCCGCAATGACTTCCAAGGCCTGGCCCTTCGAAGAGGTGCGCCGGGTGCTGAAACGTTACGAAAAAAAGGACCCGGAAAAGGGCTATGTGCTGTTCGAGACCGGCTATGGCCCGTCCGGCCTGCCGCATATCGGGACCTTCGGCGAGGTGGCGCGGACAACCATGATCCGCCGCGCGTTCGAGCTTATTTCCGACATTCCGACGAAGCTGATCTGTTTTTCGGACGATATGGACGGGATGCGGAAAGTGCCGGAGAACGTGCCGCAGCAGGAATTGCTGAAGGAAAACCTGCAAAAGCCGCTGACCTCGGTGCCCGATCCGTTTGGCGAGTTCGACAGTTTCGGGGACCACAACAACGCCATGCTGCGCCGGTTTCTGGATACGTTCGGCTTTGAATATGATTTCATGTCCGCGACCGAGTTCTACAAATCCGGCGATTTCGATCCGACGCTGCTGAAAGCGGCGGAGCGTTACGACGAGATCATGAAGATCATGCTGGCCAGCCTGCGCGAAGAGCGTCAGCAGAGCTATAGCTGCTTCCTGCCGATCCATCCCGAGACGGGACGGGTTCTGTATGTGCCGATCAGGAATGTCGATGCCGCGAAGGGCGAGATCACCTTTGACGATGAGGACGGGCGGGAATGGACCCTTCCGGTCACGGGCGGCAAGGTCAAGCTGCAATGGAAGCCGGATTTCGGCGCACGTTGGGCGGCGCTGGATGTCGATTTCGAGATGTACGGCAAGGATCACAGCACGAATACGCCGATCTATGACGGCATTTGTCAGGTTCTGGGCGGGCGCAAGCCGGAACATTTTACTTATGAGCTGTTCCTTGACGATCAGGGGCAGAAGATAAGCAAATCCAAGGGCAATGGTCTGTCCATCGACGAATGGCTGACCTATGCGGCGACCGAAAGCCTGTCCTATTTCATGTATCAGAAGCCCAAGACCGCCAAGCGGCTATGGTGGGATGTGATCCCCAAGGCGGTGGACGAATATCATCAGCAATTGCGGGCATTTCCGGATCAGACTCCGGAACAGCAACTGGCCAATCCGGTCTGGCATATCCATCGCGGGCAGGTGCCTGCATCTGATATGGTGGTGCCGTTCTCCATGCTGCTGAATCTGGCTTCGGTGGCCGGGGCGAAGGATAAGAGTGGTCTTTGGGGCTTTATCAGGCGCTATGCGCCCGATGCCTCGCCCGAGACACATCCTCAGCTTGATGAAGCGGCAGGTTATGCGCTGCGCTATTTCGACGATTTCGTCGCCCCGGCGCGTGTCTTCCGCGCTCCGACCGAACAGGAGCGTGCCGCGCTTGAAGATCTGTCGGTGCGGCTGGCCGAATGGGACGGCGCGGCGGATGCCGAAGAGCTTCAGACGATGGTGTTCGCGGTTGGCAAGGATCATGGGTTTGAGCCGCTCCGTGGCTGGTTTCAGGCCTTGTATCAGGTGCTTCTGGGTGCCGATCAGGGGCCTCGCTTCGGCGGGTTCATCGCGCTGTACGGCATTGAGGAAACCCGCGCCCTGATCGAGCGTGCGCTGAAGGGCGAACTGGCTGCCTGATCGCGGCGTTGCGGGCGCGGCACACGCAACGCCCGCAAGCTTAACAGCGACTTAACCGCTGCACGTCATCTTCCCTCCCCACATCGGACCGCGATCTGCGGTCGAGACAAGGGGAGATCGCGCATGAATATCGCCATTACCAACGGGGGGCCTCTGTCCCCGCCATCTTTCGCCGCAGGGCTGTCAGCCTGGTCCCGTGAGCACGGAACACCGGGCAGCGCCACATGGGCAGGTCAGGCAAATGCCGCGATCGTCTCAGCGGATCAGGATTTCGGAACCTGTCTGGAGATTACCAAGACGGCCAAGCTGACCCGGCTTCGTTTCATGGGAGAAACGCCGATCCGACCGGGAACCTATTTGCGGGTCTCGGTGCGTCTGAAGGCTGTCGCCGGCGCGAAGCCGTCGGTGCGGATCGCGGGATGGGCCGGAGATCAGGGCCGCGCTCATGTCGGCGGTCTGACCGAAACCGGGCCGAGCGTTGCATTGAGCAGCTTCGGCAAAGTGGTCGAGATCAGTGCGGTCATCGGCTCGGGCGCCCGGAGCGGCGTCGATATGGTCTGGGGCGGACGGCCTGTCTATGGGCATTTCGGTCTGGATCTGACCGGAGCGAATGGCGGGACGGTGCGGATCGACTCGGTGCGTATCGAGGATGTGACCCCGGATTTCCTGCGCGAGATGATTGATCTGGTCGATGTCCGCGATTTCGGTGCGCGTGGCGACGGGACAACCGATGATCGCGCGGCGTTCGAGGCTGCCGATAATGCCGCGAAGGGCCGGGTGCTGGTGGTGCCCGAGGGGACGTATCGTATCGGCTCGGATCTCACCCTGACCGCGCCGGTCCGGTTCAGCGGTCGGCTGACGATGCCGCGTCAGGCCCGGCTGATCCTGATGGGGTCGTTCGATTTCAACAGCTATGCCGAGGCGTTCGGCGATGAGACAGAGGCGCTGAAGCGGGCGCTTCAGGCGCTGTTCGGCTATACCGACCATGCAACGCTGGATCTGTGCGGGCGCAAGATCACCCTGACCGAGCCTCTGGTCATGACCGAGCTTGCGCCGGGGCTGCAAAGCTTTTCCAGCCGCCGCCTGATCTGCAATGGCTGGATCCATGTCGAGGACGGGGCCGCATGGCGCAGCGCCGTGGCGAATTCGCGGGCCCGGTATGACGTCGCGCAATCCCGGACGCTGAGCGATGTCGAGAATGTCGCCAATATCGAGATCGGCAGTCTGGTCACCGGGCCGGGTGTCGGGCGCGAGGTTTACGTCCGCGCGAAGAATGTCGGCGCGGGGACGGTAACCCTGTCTCAGCCGCTTTACGGCGGATCGGGGACGCGCAGCTATCGCTTCGAGCGTTTCCGCTATGCGTTCGATTTCCTTGGCATGGAAAGCTGTGCGCGGGTGAATTTCGCCGATATCGAGTTTTCTCTGGGGGATGCCGCAAGCTTCCTGATGCTGCCCGCCGAGGGGGAGATGTTCCATATCCGTGACTGTTTCATCAGCCGCCCCAAGGATCGCGGCATCACCTCGGTCGGTCGCGCCTGTCAGGATCTGCTGGTCGATCGCTGCCAGTTCTTGTCATCGGAGATGCATCTGAAAGCGCAGGATCGCCGCTCGGTCGCGATCAATGTCAACGCGAATGACGCCAAGATCCGCGACAACCGTTTCGTGCGGTTCGGCACGTTCATGGTGGCGACCGGAACCGGGCATCTTCTGGTCGGCAATCACTGGTTTCAGGGCGATAACAGCGATGTTGGCAAGCGTGTACCGGGTCTTGTGATCGCGCAGACCAATTGCAAAATGGCGATTACCGGCAATTACGTCGATAACAACGTGATCGAATGGACCAATGAATATTCCGCGGACCCGAATTTCGGGCCAAACCAGTATTCTTTCGGCGGGCTGTCCATCACCGGCAATCACTTCACGGTTCAGCATGTGTTGAGCGATTTTGCGTGGCTCTCGGTCAAGCCCTACGGGACCGGGCATCACATTCACGGGCTGACCGTCTCGGGGAATGTTTTCCTGGTGCGCGGGGCCAAGATCAAGCGGGTCGAGAAGGTCGATACCACCTTCGCTGATCTGGATTATGGCCGGATGCGGAACATCTCGTTTCAGGGGAACACGTTTAACGGCGTTCTGGATTACATCGCGAATCCGGTTCAGATCACCCATACGCAGAGCAGTACGCAGTCAAGCTGGGTGGTTCCGATCTCGCAGCATGTGCCGTTCAGGGCCTGGGCGAAGAATGTCGATTCAGTGACGGCGGTTTCGATGATCAAGGACGGTGCGGGGAAGCATGTGCCTGAGATGCCGTGGGTCAGGACGCAGCGGGGGCCGGGCAGGCAGAATCTTCAGGTGGAATGGTCAAGGCCGGTCAAGGGCAAGGTGGTGATCCGGGCGCGGATGGACGATCCGAACTGAGGCGTTTCCGCTGCATGGATTTTCGGGGACCCCGGGCTGTCGGCTCGGGGTCTTTTCATGGCTGGCGCAGGTCGCTTTCCGAAAACACATAGGCCTTGCCGAACCCGGCATTCAGCAAACCGCCCATAGGCCGCATCCGCCAGAAGAAGAAATCCGGCAATGCCGCGTAGATTTTCGCCTTGGGGTTCTGTGCGACCCATGAGGCGATGCGTGCTTCATGGTCTGGTGAATCCTGCGGCAGTTTCTCGGCAATCACGCGCAATGTCAGGCGGGGACGGGCCATCGCGTCTCCGCGATCAGAAAGATCCTCGATCAGCAGACCCGCGCGGGGTTCGGTATGCAGAAGCCGCGTATGATGCGCGATTTCCGAGAGGAATGCGACCGGCACAGCGTCAGCATCCGCCTGTACGGCGATCCGTGAAAGATGCGGGTGACCGCTTTGTCTGTCCTGAACCGAGAGGACCACATGTCTTATATCCGCAATCAGCCTGCGCACCAAAGCGCGAGCCTCATCATCCGGGTTGTGGACGGGGTTTTTCATCATGCGGTCAGGCTGGCCCCTGATCGCCGGGAAGGCAAGCTTTCCTGTCATGGGGCTGTGAATATTTTACAAAATTAAACTGATATCCGTCAATGAATTTACAAAATTATCGTTTTAACAAAATACTTTACGTATTCAATATGGCGTGATTAACTCGGGCCAGCCAGATGGCGGAAAAGGTCTTTCAGGGCTGTTTCGGGCCATCGCCGTAGGAGGGGGAGATTGCAATGTCCATTGAAAATGTAGCGAAACATCCGATTCCCGAGGGGTTCGGAAAGGCTCATGCCGGTCCCGGTGATTATCAGCGCCTTTATGACGAATCGATTTCAGATCCCGAGGCTTTCTGGGGGCGAGAAGGCAAGCGGCTGGACTGGATCGAGCCTTATACCAAGGTCAAGAACACGGATTTTACCTTCGGGGATGTCTCGATCAAATGGTTCGAGGACGGGGTTCTGAACGCATGTGTAAACTGCGTTGACCGGCATCTGGCCAAGCGTGGCAACAAGACCGCGATCATTTTCGAGCCGGACGATCCTGAGGCCGGGGCGCAGAACATCACCTATCGCGAGCTGAGCGACAAGGTGAACCGCATGGCCAATGTCCTGCTGAGCCAAGGGGTGATGCGGGGTGATCGGGTGGTGATCTATCTGCCGATGATCCCCGAAGCGGCCTATGCGATGCTGGCCTGTGCGCGGATTGGTGCTGTGCATTCCATCGTTTTCGCGGGGTTCTCGCCCGATGCTCTGGCGAACCGGATCAACGATAGTGGGGCGAAGGTGGTGATTACCGCCGATACCGCGCCCCGGGGAGGCCGCCGCACGGCGCTGAAATCGAATTGCGATGCGGCGCTGCTGCATTGCTCGGACAAGGTGCGCTGCCTTGTGGTCAAGCATACCGGCGATCAGACGACCTGGGTGCAGGGCCGCGATGTCGATGTGCTGTCGATGATGGAGCAGGTCAGCCCCGAGTGTCCGCCGCGTCCGATGAATGCCGAGGATCCGCTGTTCATCCTGTATACCTCGGGGTCCACCGGCAAGCCGAAAGGGGTCGTGCATACGACGGGCGGCTATCTGGTCTATACCTCGCTGACCCATCAATACACGTTCGATTATCAGAACGGGGATGTATTCTGGTGCACGGCGGATGTCGGCTGGGTCACGGGACACAGCTATATCGTCTATGGTCCGCTGGCCAATGGCGCGACGACGCTGATGTTCGAGGGGACGCCGACCTATCCCGATGCGGGGCGGTTCTGGGCGGTTTGCGAAAAGCACAAGGTGAACCAGTTCTATACCGCGCCGACCGCGATCCGTGCGCTGATGGGGCAGGGGACCGAGTTCGTCGAGAAATACGATCTGTCCAGCATCCGCGTTCTTGGCACGGTGGGTGAGCCGATCAACCCCGAGGCGTGGAACTGGTACGACAAGAATATCGGCAAGGGCAAGGCGCCCATCGTGGACACATGGTGGCAGACGGAAACCGGCGGTCACATGATCACCTCGCTGCCCGGCGCGATCGAGGCGAAGCCCGGCTCGGCCACGCTGCCCTTCTTCGGCGTGAAGCCGGCGATCCTCGATCCCGAATCCGCGAAGCTGAAAGAGGGCAACCCGGCCGAGGGCGTGTTGTGCATCGCCGATAGTTGGCCCGGACAGATGCGCACCGTCTGGGGCGATCATCAGCGCTTCATGGAGACGTATTTCCAGCAATATCCCGGTTATTACTTCACCGGCGATGGCTGTACACGAGATGAGGACGGCTATTACTGGATCACGGGCCGCGTGGATGACGTGATCAACGTCTCGGGGCACCGTATGGGCACGGCGGAGGTCGAATCCGCCCTCGTCGCCCATTCCAAGGTCGCCGAGGCCGCCGTGGTCGGCTATCCGCATGAGGTCAAGGGGCAGGGCATCTATGCCTATGTCACGCTGATGAACGGCGAGGAACCCAGTGACGAGCTGCGCAAAGAACTGGAAACCTGGGTCCGTACCGAGATCGGACCTATTGCGAAACCCGATCTGATCCAGTGGGCGCCGGGCCTGCCCAAGACCCGTTCCGGCAAGATCATGCGCCGCATCCTGCGCAAGATTGCCGAAAACGATTATGGCAGCCTTGGCGATACCTCGACTCTGGCAGAGCCGGAAGTCGTGGACGATCTGATCGAAAACAGAATGAACCGGGGCTGAACACGCCCCGATCATCGCCCCCGCGCACAGCCGCCGTGCGCGGGTCGGTGAAAGACAGGCGGTACATGTCACAAGGGAGGAACCAAGGGACATGAGCGACAAGCAATCAACCAACGCCTATTGGCGCGCGAATCTGAGGATCATCTATATCTGCATCGCCATCTGGGCACTGGTGTCCTATGGCTTCGCGATCATCTTCCGGCCTCTGCTCAGCGGCATTGGCATCGGAGGCACCGATCTGGGGTTCTGGTTCGCGCAGCAGGGCTCGATCCTGGTCTTTATCGTGCTGATCTTCTTCTATGCCTGGCGCATGAACAAGCTCGACCGCGAACACGGCGTGGAGGAGTAAGATGAGCCAGTTTACCCTCAATCTGATCTTCATCGGTCTGAGTTTCGCGCTGTATATCGGCATCGCGATCTGGGCCCGCGCGGGATCCACAAGCGAGTTCTATGCCGCGAACCGGGGCGTCAGCCCGGTGATGAACGGCATGGCGACGGCGGCGGACTGGATGTCTGCGGCTTCGTTCATCTCGATGGCGGGGCTGATCGCCTTTACCGGCTATGATAACTCGACCTATCTGATGGGCTGGACGGGCGGTTATGTGCTGCTGGCCATGTTGCTGGCGCCCTATCTACGCAAATTCGGCAAGTTCACCGTGCCGGAATTCATCGGCGATCGCTTCTATTCGCGCACCGCGCGGATCATCGGCGTGGTCTGCCTGCTGATCATCTCGATCACCTATGTGATCGGGCAGATGACCGGCGTCGGCGTGACCTTCTCGCGCTATCTGGAAGTGTCGAACTCGACCGGCCTCTGGATCGGGGCGGCGCTTGTGTTCTGCTATGCGGTCCT
Source organism: Paracoccus aerodenitrificans (assembly GCF_027913215.1). Taxonomy (GTDB): domain Bacteria; phylum Pseudomonadota; class Alphaproteobacteria; order Rhodobacterales; family Rhodobacteraceae; genus Paracoccus; species Paracoccus aerodenitrificans. The sequence continues at coordinate 1,726,147 of NZ_CP115784.1, read as the reverse complement.
GGGCGGGATGAAGGGCATCACCTATACGCAGGTGGCGCAATATGTGGTGCTGATCATCGCCTATACGATCCCGGCGATCTTCATCGCGCTGCAACTGACCGGGCATTTCCTGCCGCAGACCGGGCTGTTCGGCAATCTGAGCGGGACCGACACGAAGTTCCTGGCCAAGCTGGACCAGGTGGTGACCGATCTGGGTTTCCGTCAATATACCGCGCATCACACCAGCACGCTGGATATGGCGCTGTTCACGCTGGCGCTGATGATCGGGACGGCGGGTCTGCCCCATGTCATCATCCGCTTCTTCACCGTCCCGAAAGTCGCGGATGCGCGGAAATCGGCGGGATGGGCGCTTGTCTTCATCGCTCTGCTTTACACCGTGGCTCCGGCTGTGGGGGCGATGTCGCGCTTCAACCTGACCACGACGATGTGGCCGGGTGCCGAGGCCGGAGAGACGTTCAGCCAGCCCGCCGTCACGCTTGAATCCATCGAGAACGATGAGGACAAGCAGTGGATGCGCAACTGGCAGGTGACCGGCCTGCTGAACTGGGAAGACAAGAACGGCGACGGCCTGATCCAGTACTATAATGAAAGCGGCGAAAGCGAAGCGCTGACCGCAGCCATTGAGGAACAGGGTCTGACCGGGAACGAGCTGACAACCGTGAATAACGACATCATGGTTCTGGCCAATCCCGAAATCGCCAACCTGCCGGGATGGGTCATCGCCATCGTGGCGGCGGGCGGTCTGGCTGCGGCGCTGTCGACGGCGGCGGGTCTGCTGCTGGCGATCTCGGGTGCGGTGTCGCATGACCTCGTGAAAGGCTGGCTCGCGCCGGATATCAGCGAGAAGGGCGAACTGAACGCCGCCCGGATCTCGATGGCGGTGTCGATCCTTGTTGCGACGATACTGGGGCTGAATCCGCCGGGCTTTGCGGCGCAGACCGTGGCGCTTGCCTTCGGGCTTGCGGCATCCTCGATCTTCCCGGTGCTGATGATGGGGATCTTCTCGACCCGCATCAACAAGCAGGGTGCGATCTGGGGCATGGTTGCCGGTATCGCCTCAACGCTGCTGTATATCTTCTCGTATAAAGGGTTCCTGTTCATCGCGGGCACCAATCTGTTCGAGGATAATCCGGCAAACTGGCTGTTCGGCATCTCGCCTGCATCCTTCGGGGTGATCGGTGCACTGATCAATTTCGGCGTGGCGTATTTCGTGTCCAATGCGACCGAAGAACCGCCCGAGGAGATCGTCGAACTGGTCGAATCGATCCGCGTTCCGCGCGGAGCCGGTGCGGCCACGGGTCACTGAACCACGCGCCGCGCCCCTGATACCGGGGGCGCGGCATTTTTCCTGACGGGGCCGAAATGGATCAGATCCTGCAATTCATTTCCAGCATTCACCCCTATGACAGCCTGCCGGAGGACGAGCTGACCCGCGTGGCCGGTTCCTTCGCCCGCAGGGAATATGCCGCAGATGAGTTCGTCTATCGCCACGGCGAACGGCTTGACGGGCTTTATCTGATCGAAAATGCCGCTGTCGAGATCACCGATGCGCATGGCGGTCTTGTCTCATCGCTGTCGCGCGGCAACAGTTTCGGTGAGCGGGGCCTGCTTGAGGATGGCGCCGCCGCGACCACCGCCCGCGTGATCCGGCCCGGAGCGGTGCTGATGCTGCCTGCCGCCGAGTTCCGGCACCTGCTGAATGACAGCCCGGCATTCGCCCGGTTCTTCCGTCGCGGCAGGCCTGCGACGCGCGGCGGAGCAGACATCGCAACGCTGAAAGTATCGGATCTGCTGACCCGCAGCCCTCTGAGCGCCGCGCCGGAGACGCCGATTGCCGAGGCCGCGCGGATGATGCGGCAGGCGCATGTCTCTTCGCTTGGGATCACCGATCCATCGGGCGCTCTGCTGGGGCTGGTGACGATCCGGGATATGTCGAACCGAGTCGTTGCCGAGGGCCGCGACGGCTCTGATCCGGTCAGCGCGATCATGACCGCCGATCCGGTCAGTCTGCCGCCCTCGGCGCTTGGCTCGGATGTGCTGAATGCCATGATGGAGCGCCGCGTCGGTCATCTGCCGGTGGTCGAGGCCGGGCGCTTTGTCGGGATGATCACGCAGACCGATCTGACTCGTGTGCAGGCGATCTCGGCATCGGTGCTGATCCGCGATGTGGCGCAGGCGGATACTGTCGGGGACATGGCCGCGGTCACCTCGCGTATCCCGGATCTGCTGGTCTCGCTGGTCGCAGCGCATCAGCGGCACGAGGTCGTCACGCGGCTGATCACCGATATCGCCGATGCGGTGACACGGCGGCTTCTGGTCATGGCCGAGGCGCAGCTTGGCCCACCGCCCGCGCCCTATCTCTGGGCGGCATGCGGCAGTCAGGGGCGGCAGGATCAAACCGGCGTGTCGGATCAGGATAATATCATGATCCTGACCGATGGCACCGACCCGGCTGATCCCTATTATGAAAGCCTCGCCCGGTTCGTCAGCGACGGGCTGAATGCGGCGGGCTATGTCTATTGCCCCGGCGACATGATGGCGACCAATCCGCGATGGCGGCAACCGCGCAGCGTCTGGCGCGATTACTTCCGGGGCTGGATCGAGAAACCTTCACCGGAAGCGCAGATTCTGGCCTCGGTCATGTTCGATCTGCGGGCGATCGGAGGCGATGCCGCGCTGCTGTCCGGGTTGCAGGCCGAAACGCTTGAGCTCGCGTCGAAAAACTCGATCTTCGTTGCGCATATGATCTCGAATTCGCTGAAGCATCAGCCGCCGCTCGGGCTGATCCGGGGCTTTGCCACGATCCGTTCGGGCGAGCATCTGGGCCATATCGACATGAAGATGAACGGGGTGGTGCCAGTCGCCGATATGGCGCGGGTCCATGCGCTGCGGGGCAGGCTGACGGCGGTGAATACCCGCGCCCGGCTGGAGGAAGCCGAGGATGCCGGGGTGATCTCTGGCCGGGGAGCGCGGGATCTGATCGCAGCGTATGATCTGATCCAGAGCCTGCGGCTGGAAAATCAGGCAGCTCTGGTCAAGGCGGGGCGGAAACCGGATAATTTCCTGTCGCCCTCGGATCTGCCGGATTTCGAACGCAGTCATTTGCGGGATGCGTTTGTCGTGGTGCGCACGATGCAATCCGCTTTGGGACAGGGTAAGGGAGTGCTGTCATGAACCGTCTCAGCGGAGTTGCCGCCGATCTTCTGGGGACATTCGCCGTGGCGATCGGGGCGGCGGCTTTGCTGTTTGCGATCACCCATGCGATGCGCCGCGCGGGCCGTCCGCTGCCTACATGGGTTCTGCCCGCCGGGATCGGCGCGGCGATCATCGCCTTTGCAAGCTGGAACGAATATAGCTGGGCCAGCCGGATCAAGGCGCAACTGCCCGAACGGGTCGATATCATCGCCGAGGGCACCTCGCGCAGTGCTTTGCGTCCCTGGACCCTGCTGATCGCGCCGACCTCGCGCATGGCGCTGATCGATCCCGATGCGGTGCGGCAGGGCGATGATGGCAGCAATATCGTTCCGGTGATCCTTGTCGAACGCTGGAAGCGCAGCGTCACGGTTGAACAGGGTGTGGATTGCGCCAATGGCCGGACCCGGCAGCCCGAGGGCGAATGGCGGCAGGCCTCAGAGGGCGATCCCGCTTTTGCCGCGATCTGCGGAGAGGGTTAGGAGATGGCGCGGATCATGGTCATCGAGGATGAGGACAATATCGCCCTCGCGCTCGATTTCCTGCTGACGCGCGACGGGCATGAACATATGCGTCTTGCCACCGGCGAGGGCGCGACATCGGCTCTGCGCGAGATGCGGCCCGATCTGGTGCTGCTGGATATCATGCTGCCCGGTGTCTCGGGCTATCAGATCGTGCAGGAAATGCGGGCCGATCCGGGTCTGCTCGATGTGCGGGTGCTGATGATGACGGCGCGGGGCTCGGTGATGGAGCGGCGCAAGGGGTTAGCGCTTGGCGCGGACGGGTTCATCGCGAAACCTTTCGAACTGGCCGAACTTCGGGCGGAAATGGCCCGGGTGCTGGACATCGAAAAATGCTGATGCGGCTGTCGCTTCGGCTGCGGGTGTTCCTGATCTTCGCCGGGCTTGCTGCGGGGGTTCTGGCGCTGCTTGCCGTGGCGCTGCTGGTTGCGGGCAGGGTGCTGGTCCCTGAAGGCGGCACCGCCCCGCCCGGCATGACCGACGCGCTTGCCGATATCGCGCTGATTGCCGGTCTGGGCGGGCTTGGGCTGGTGACTCTGGTCTGGTATCTTTTCGACGCCAATATCGCCCGCCCGGTCGAAACCCTTGCCGGAGCCTTGCTGACCGGCTCGGTCCCCGATGAAAAGGAAGGCCGCTATCTGGCCGATCTCGCCCCGGCTGCGCGGGCTGCGGCGCAGTCTCAGGCGCGTGCGCAGGCCCGGCTGGCAGAGGCGCTGTCCGCCCATGCCGAGGCTCAGTCGCGCGAAAAATCCATGCTGGAACATATTCTCTCCGATATCGGGGCAGGCGCGATTTTGACCGATCCTGACGGGCGGGTGCTGTTCTATAATGCGGCAAGCGCTCAGCTTCTGCCGGGGCTGGCGCTTGACCGCGATCTGCGGCGTTTCCTGAAGCCCGGCGGGCTGGACGCGGCGCAGAAACGGCTTGCGGCGGGGGCCGGGGCGACAGATGTGGCGTTATGCGGCGTGGACGGGACAAGGCTTTCGGGACGCTTGCGGCAGATGCAGGATGAGGAAGGCGGCACGATCCTGATCCTGCGCCCCGCCAGACGAGAGCCTGTCCCGCCCCGCGCCCCGGTCGAGGCGCTGCGCCGCCATGCCGCTGCGCTGATCCCGCTGCTGGACGGGCTTGACGCGCCACTGCCGGACAGGCTGCAACAGACGATCCGCGATGAAGGGCAGGGTATCGCCACGGCGTTGCGCGATCTGGACAAAGCGCTGACGCCCTCAGCCCCGCGACAGCGCCGCGTTGCCGCCGAGGAACTGGCGCGTGGTCTGGGACTTCCGCTGGACGATATCGCGCCGGTGACGCTGGCCGCCGATGGCTGGCAGATCGGCGGTCTGATTGCTTTGCTGGGGCAGCGTCTGGCCGAAAGCGGACGCCCTCCGACCGTCTCGATCCGCAAAAAGGAGGCCGAGGCCGTTCTGCAGCTTCGCTGGCAAGGCGCGGATCTGCCCGCGGATCTGCTGGATCTCTGGCTGAACGAGGCGCCCGATCCGGATCATCCCGAACTGACCGGCGCGGATATTCTTGCCGCGCATGGAAGCGGCATCTGGCCGGAACCCGGCGCGGCGGTCACCCTTCCGCTGAGCATTTCTCCTGTCGCCCGTGAGGCGCGTCCCTCGGTCACTTATGATTTCGCGCTTGCCAGCCGCGCCGCGCCGGATCAGAGGCCGCTGAACGTGCTGACCTGTGTGGTCTTCGATACCGAGACGACGGGACTGTCTCTCTCGGATCGCATCGTCCAGATTGCCGGGCTGCGCCTTGCCGGAGGCAGGCTGACCGGCGAAACCTTCGATACTCTGGTCAATCCGGGCCGCCCGATTCCGCAATCCTCGACCGCTATTCACGGCATCACCGATCAGATGGTCACCGACGCCCCGGATATGACAACCGCTCTGCGCGGGTTTCATCATTTCTCGGAAGGGGCGGTGCTGATCGCGCATAACGCACCGTTCGATATGGGGCTGCTCCGTGCGGCGGAAGCGGAAACCGGCCAGCATTTCCCGAACCGGGTGATGGATACGGTACTGCTTTCGGCGATGATCTGGGGGCAGGGCGCGGTCCACAGCCTCGATGCGATTTGCGACAGGCTGAAGGTCGAGCTGCCCGCGGAACTGCGCCACACCGCAATGGGAGACGCCGCCGCAACCGCGCAGGCCTATCTGCGCATGTTGCCCGCGCTGGAGGCCAAGGGCATCACCCGGTTTCAGGACGTTCTCGCACAGGCGCAAAGACATCGCCGCCTGCTCAGCGACGCAAACCTCACCGCCGCGCACGGCAACTGATTTCATCCTGGCTTAAATATCGCGGGGTGAGCGCCGCTTCGGCGCGAGGGGCAGAGCCCCTTCGCGCGTTTCAGTTATGCTCAGCGTCCCAGCTTCGCGTGAATTTCGTTCAGATCCAACTCGGCAGTGGGAAACTTGTTGTCGGGATCTTCAAAATCGTACTTAAACAGCACGAAATCCTGCTTGTAAATTTCCCAGATCAAGTGGCGCGACAGGTCATCAAAATAGTCGCTGACCTTATGTGCCCGCTTAGGCCCGTGCCCTTCGGATTCGTTGAAACGGGGGACCTCGTCCAAATTGACAGATACCGGATTTGTCGCCGCATCAAGGATCCGCTGCATTCCTTCATTGAACTTCTCGGTGAAGAAGATCTGATCATAGCGCCCGCCATTAGCAATGAATGTCGACATATGGCCAGAGATGGACGACCAGTGGATGTCGGGATCCATTGGGCGGCGCCAGCGAATAGTGTCGCGGGCGAACAGCAGAAAGCGACGGAAAGAGCGGACCTGATCGAAATCGAACCCGTCCTCGGGGCTGCCGACCTCGATTCCATACTCTTGAATCAGCTGCGGGACTAGATTGCCACGATAGCGCTTCCCGTTGCGTTGAATCCCAGCGATCTTGTCGAAGAAAGACGACAGAATTCTCGCATAGGGGTTGCGCACACATGTGAAGCTGATGCCTTTATGGGAAAGCACAGCGTCTTCGATTGCCGGCTGACTGCCCTCCTGCGCCCATTTATGCAGACCCTCTGTGCTATCGTGAATATCGCCATCGAAATACCGGCCATGATCAGAATAGAACATGATCTGACCTATGGTTGAACAGGCACATTTAGGGATGACACGATAGACCATGCTTTCGCTTTGCGTCATCCACACACCAGGGAAACCCATACTTATCCTCTTTCGCAGGTGGCGGGTTGCGACACCGGCCAAAATCGTTAGAGAGAAAAGCAGATCGGAACAAAGTTTTCAACGCCCTGGACTCCTGAATAAAGATTAACCGCGAATACGGAGCCAAATGGCGAAAATAGCATTCATCATTCTGGCGCATAAAGATCCGCGCGGGCTTATCGCGCAGGCTGAGCGGCTGACTGCGACCGGAGACTATGTTTCGATTCATTACGATGCCAGGTCGAGCCAGCAGGACTTCGCCACGATTCAGCAGGCGCTGGTCAATAATCCCAATGTTACGTTTGCGTTGAAGCGGCATAAATGCGGCTGGGGTGAGTGGTCGCTAGTGGCAGCGACGATAGAAACCGTGCATGCTGCAATCGGTGCGTTTCCGACGGCGACCCATTTCTATCTACTTTCCGGGGACTGCATGCCGATCAAGTCGGCGGAATACGCCCGGGCCTTTCTGGAACAGGAAGATGTCGATTACATCGAAAGCGTCGATTTTTTCGAGTCAGACTGGATCAAGACTGGAATGCGTGCTGACAGGCTGATCTATCGCCATTGGTTCAACGAACGCTCACAGCCCCGGCGCTTTTATCTCAGCTATAATCTTCAGAAGCGTTTTGGCATGACCCGCGAGGTGCCCAAGGATATCGTAATGAAGATCGGGAGCCAATGGTGGTGCCTGCGTCGCGAGACCATAGAGAAAGTACTGGATTTCTGCCAGTCGCGTCCGGATGTCATGCGCTTCTTCTCGACCACATGGATTCCGGACGAGACATTTTTCCAGACAATCGTGCGTCATGTCGTGCCGCGCTCGGAGATCCGCGCTCGCTCCCTGACATATCTGATCTTCAGTGATTATGGTATGCCGGTCGTTTTTTATAATGATCATTTCGATATGTTGCTGCGGCAGGATTCCCTGTTTGCGCGCAAGATCAGCCCTGAAGCGTTGGATTTGAAGGAACGGTTAGGTGCGCTCTGGCAGGCCGAAGGGCTGCATTTCGCGATTTCCGGCGAGGGTAAGTCGCTGTTTCGGTTTCTGACTGGTCGCGGCCGGATTGGCCGGCGTTTTGCGCCGCGCTTCTGGGAAACCGAGGCGAGCCTCGGTCGGCGCAGCCAGATTTTCATGATTGTGACGAAGAAGTGGCATGTCGCGAAACGACTGACAGCCGCGATTCGCGATCACACCGATATCCCGGCCGTGGACTATCTGTTCAACGAGCTTCAGGCTGGTTTGCCCGATTTGGGCGGTGTTGAGAACACAGTCGGCAAGCGGCAGCGTCATCGGCGGGCACTGATCCGGCTTTTACTGGCTGAGTTCGACGATGAGCGTCTGGTGATCTGCCTCGACCCTTCAGCGCTTGAGCTAATGCAGGACTTCTCGGTGGATCGGTCCGAGGCTCATTTCCTGTTCATCGATGCTGAGTTCAGCGACGATTATGTGCGCGGTCACATGATGCGGGTCGGGCTGGCGAATCCGTCGACGCCGGAACACGTAGTTGCACAATTGCTTCCGGTCGTGCGAAGCGATCTCGACCATGAGGCAGAACGCGTACGCGATTTCGGTTTCGAAAATCTTTATGAAATCAGCCCGTATTTCTCGGCTGAAAAGAACGTCGCGGCGCTTGCGGCCTTCCTGAATCTGGACGAGGATACCGCCCGGAAGATTGCCGAAACCCCGCATCTTTTCGCCGATTAGTGAGGTCCCTATGGCGTATAGTTATGATGACAACAACATCTTCGCCAAAATTCTGCGCAAAGAAATTCCAAGCGATATCGTTGCCGAGAACGACCACGCGCTTGCGTTTCGCGATATCAGCCCGAAGGCCCCGACTCATGTTCTGGTGATTCCGAAGGGCAAATATGTCAGCTTCGACGATTTTGCCGCGAATGCCCCGGCCGATGAAATCACCGCCTTCATGCGCCTCTGCGCTCAAGTTGCGAAATCCGAGGGCGTGTCGCTGGATATCGGAAACGGTTTCCGCGCGATCACCAATGCCGGCAATGATGGCGTGCAGGAGGTCCCGCATTTCCATTTGCATATTCTCGGCGGGCGGATGATGGGGCCGATGCTGCTTCTGCCCGAGTGAGTTTGTTGGGCGCAGTTCTGCGGATTGCCGAGTGCGGCGTGGTCGGACCTGGTGTCTGATTTTCGGCTGATGGCTGTCACTTAGGTCGGTGCCCACCAAGTCCCAGAGACATTGTCCTCAAGAAGACCATCGACCATACGGGCAAGCGCTTCTAGCAAGATCCTCGCTTGCGGTTCTTCTGGGTCAAATGTGCTCCAGTCAGTTGCTACAACGATGCCTTGGTCCGTGGTGATGGCGTTCTCGTCATTCGCTTCCCCAAAACTTAATCGTGCATCGCATATAGATAGTCGCTCGCTGATAGGCGCGGGTGCACGCTGTGAAAATTCTTCGGCCTCTTCTATGATCCAAACCTCATCTTCCAACTGCATGACGAAATCGGCGGGGCTTGTTACGTGCAACTGCGGGACAACATAATTCCCCAAGCGCCATTCTGTGCCTTTTACTTCAGCGCCCGTTTCTTGCAGATATTTCTTCACCTGCGAAAGCGTTAGCGGAGGAGTCGGATTCTGAAACCAGATTCGAGCTGCTTGCATCCAAAGAACCTCAAGGAATGCACTGACAATTCACGGTAGGATCATCCTGCTGCAATGGCAGATGCGCCCCGAATCAACCGCATCACCAATTCGAGAACATCCGGCTGCCCTGCTTCAAAACCACCGCGCTACAAACCCGGCCCCGTCACCCCGGCAACTTACCGCTTAACACATAGCGCAGTATCTCCACGACCTGTTCGGGCCGTTCGGCCACCGCCAATGCGGCGGCATCGACCTCTTTCAGCGCGTGGGCGTGGTCGGGGCCGTGCAGGATGATCAGGGATTTTCCAAGCGCCGCCGCATAGCCAGCATCGAAAGCCGCGTTCCATTGCTTGTACTGATCGCCGAAACGGACCACGACGATATCGGCATCGGCAATGCCCTTGCGGGTGCGGATTGCGTTCAGTTGGGCGCCCTTGCGGTCGTGCCAGAACTTGTTTTCCTCAGGCCCCATGATCGCCACGCCGCAATCGTCGCTGGCGTCGTGATCGGTCACCGGGCTGTTGAAGGCGACATCCAGATCCTTCGCGCCGTCGATGATACGCTCGCGCCAGTCGGTGTGGATTTCGCCGGAGAGATAGACATTCAGCATGGTCAGCCTGCTTTCTGCTTTGCGTGGTACTGCATTTCTAGTGCCGGGTCAGTTCGACGAAGACATCCTCAAGCCTCGGCTGCTCGATGGCAATATCCTGAATCGGCAGGCCGCCGCCGCGCAGCGCGTCGATGATCGCGTCCGGCTGCGTCTGCGAGGGAGCATAGCTGAAGGCGATGCGCCCGCCATCGCGGCGCTCGGCGGTGACGCCGCTCGGCATGGCAGGCAGGGGGGTATCGTCGGTGCGGATCACCAGCGTCTTGCCGTCCGCGCCCTCCAGCAGAGCCTCGGTCGTGTTTTCGACAAGCACCTCGCCCCGGTCGATAATGGCGATGCGGTCGCACATCTGTTCGGCCTCTTCCAGATAATGCGTGGTAAGGATGATCGTCATACCGTTTTCATTCAGCCGCCGGACATTGTTCCACAGCATTTCGCGCAGCCCGATATCGACGCCCGCCGTGGGTTCGTCCAGCACCAGCACCTGAGGGCGGTGGACAAGCGCCTTCGCCAGCAGCAGCCTGCGCTTCATCCCTCCCGAAAGATTGCGCGAATAGCTTTCCGCCTGATCCGAAAGCCCGACAAGGGTCAGTAACTCATCGGTCCAGCGATCAGATTTCGGCACACCATACAGCCCCGCCTGAACCTCAAGACTGGCGCGGGGGGACAGGAACGGGTCGATATTCAGTTCCTGCGGCATGACGCCGATGGCCGCGCGGGAGTTGCGCGGATTGATGTCCTGATCGAAGCCCCAGATCACCACGCTGCCCTCGGTCTTGTTCACCAGCCCGGCCATGATGTTGATCGTGGTCGATTTCCCGGCCCCGTTCGGTCCCAGAAGCCCGAAGATCGAGCCGGTCGGAATGGTCAGGTCGATTCCCTTCAGCGCCTCTTTCGGCGGAGCCTTACCCGAGGCGGCATAGGTCTTGCGCAATCCCCTGATCTCGATGGCATTGGCGGTGTCGGTCATGGCTGTCCCTTGCATCTGGCTGGCGGTTCTTGCGGGGCTTCGTGCGGTCGGCTATGTGAGTGTTAGACCCGATCCAGCCCTGCACGACAAGAAGGCTTGCCATGACAGAATTCGTGCCGCCAGAAAACCCGCTTTCGACCGGCGAGGACAGCGCCATCGCCTATCCCGCGCCGGAGACCGAGACCGTCACGAAATGGAAGATCGCCTGTCAGGGCGATGAATCGCGGGGGCTTGGGCATCCGCGCGTCTGGCTGCGGATCGCGCCGGAAATGGGCTTCGTCGATTGCGGTTACTGCGACAAACGTTTCGTGATCGACCGCGAACACGCCTCTGACGATCATTGATCCGGGCTGTTGTCAGAAGCGTCCTTGCGGTGCTTCTGCTGGCGGTTCTCGCGCCTCTGGCCGGTGCGCTGATCCCCGGAAGGGTCACGCCTGTTGCCGATCTGGACGATCCGCGCGGGCCAGTTGTGATCGGTCTTGTGCAGGGGGTGATCCATACCGATCTGCTGCTGCCGCTCACGCCCCGGACGCGTGAGGATTTCGCCTTTGTCGGGATCGCGCCGGAGGCGGAATGGCTGGCGGTAGGCTGGGGCGCACGGGATTTCTATACCACCGTCGGCAGCTATCGCGACCTGAGCGCCGGTGCCGTCTGGCGTGCCGTGACCGGGGACAGCGCGGTGATGCGGTTCGTTCCGGTCGGCCCGATGCAGCCGCCGATGACCATGACCATTTCTGCGGCCTCCTTTGATGCGCTGCTTGGTGCGATACGTGACGATACGATCAGCAGCCGCCCGCTCGCGCAGGATCTGCTGACGCAGGGCGACCGGTATTTCGAGGCTGCGGGGCGGTTTTCGATCCTGAACACATGCAATCAGTGGATCAGCCGCATATTGCGCCGCGCCGGTCAGGAATTCGGAGGCTGGACGCCCACGACGCTGAGCGTGCGCCTGTCGCTGTCGCAAAACTGAGATCTCCGCGCCGCCCTTTACCCCTGCGCCCCGATCATGCCAAAACGGCGCAAAGCCGCGAAAGGACGTATCTCATGAGCTTCGGCAAGGGTCACAAGCTTCACCTCATCGACGGCTCGGCCTTTATTTTCCGCGCCTATCACGCGCTACCGCCGCTGACGCGGAAATCGGACGGGCTGCCCATCGGGGCCGTGGCGGGTTTCTGCAATATGTTGTGGAAATATGTGCAGGATTCGAAGGGGGATCTGGCGCCGACCCATGTTGCAGTGATCTTCGATCACAGCGGCGATACGTTCCGCAGCGAGATCTATCCTGAATACAAAGCCAACCGTCCGCCTGCACCCGAAGATCTGGTGCCTCAGTTCCCTCTGACGCGGGAAGCGACGCGGGCCTTTAATATTCCCTGTATCGAGCTTCAGAATTTTGAGGCGGATGACATCATCGCCACGCTTGCCTGTCAGGCGCGCGAGGCAGGGGGCGAGGCGGTTGTGATCAGTTCCGACAAGGATCTGATGCAGCTTGTGGGCGACGGGGTCACCATGCTGGATCCGATCAAGAACAAGGAGATCGGGCCGGAAGAGGTTGAGGAGAAATTCGGCGTCGGCCCCGACCGGGTGGTCGATATTCAGGCGCTTGCCGGGGATTCGGTCGATAACGTGCCGGGTGCGCCGGGGATCGGGATCAAGACTGCGGCGCTGCTGATCAACGAATACGGCGATCTGGAAACGCTGCTGGACCGCGCCGGTGAGATCAAGCAGCCCAAGCGCCGCCAGACGCTGATCGATTTCGCCGATCAGATCCGGGTGTCTAAGCGGCTGGTGCAGCTCGATTGCGAGACCCCGCTGGATTTCTCGCTGGATTCGCTGGAACTGCGCGATCCGGAACCCGAGACGCTTCTGGGTTTCCTGACCGAGATGGAGTTCCGCACGCTGACCAATCGCGTGGCCGAGAAATTCGCGATTGAGGCTCCGGCGATCCCGGATGTCCCGGTCGCTGCCCAGGGCGAGGCTGCGACCGGGCCTGACTGGCCCGCGATCAATCTGGATGGCTATGAGACGGTCACGACGGAAGAGGCTCTGACCGCATGGATCGACCGCATCACCGAAGCCGGTGCGGTCGCCATCGACACGGAAACCACCGGGCTGAACGAAATGACCGCCGATCTGGTTGGCATCTCGCTGTGCGTCGAGGCCGGGGCGGCGTGTTATATCCCGGTGGGGCATGTGTCCGGCGGGGGCGATCTGTTCGGCTCGGCTGCGCTTGCCGAAGGGCAGCTTGCCGTGGATCTGGTGCTGGAGAAGCTGAAACCGGTGCTGGAAGACGCCGCGATCCTGAAGATTGGGCAGAATATCAAATATGACTGGAAGATCCTTGCCTGTCACAACATCCGCATGACGCCCATCGAGGATACGATGCTGCTGTCCTATGCGTTGGCGGCGGGCGAATATAATCACGGCATGGATGCTCTGGCCGAGCGGGTTCTGGGCCACCAGACCATGCCGATCAAGGATCTGATCGGCTCGGGCAAGTCGCAGATCGGGTTCGAGCAGGTCGAGATCGCGAAGGCCGCTCCCTATGCTGCCGAGGATGCCGAGGTGACATGGCGGCTCTGGCAGATGCTGCGTCCTCAGCTTGCACCGAATGCGGTGACGACGGCTTATGAGACGTTGGAACGGCCGATGGTCCCGGTTCTGGCGGATATGGAGATGGCCGGGATCAAGGTGAATCCCGAGCATCTGGCGCGTATGTCCAATGTATTCGCGCAGAAAATGGCCGGGCTGGAGGATGAGATCCACGAACTCGCCGGGCAGAAATTCAATGTCGGCAGTCCCAAGCAGCTTGGAGAGATCCTGTTCGACAGGATGGGGCTGGAAGGCGGCAAGCAGGGCAAGACCGGGGCCTATTCCACAAGCGCCGATGTGCTGGAGGATCTGGCGGCGGAGGGCCATGATCTGCCCGCCCGCGTGCTGGACTGGCGCGGCATGTCCAAGCTGAAATCGACCTATACGGATTCTTTGCAGACCCATGTGAACGCGGATACGGGGCGGGTCCATACGTCGTATGCGATCACTGGGGCGCAGACCGGGCGGCTGGCCTCGACCGATCCGAATTTGCAGAATATCCCGATCCGCACCGAAGAAGGCCGCCGCATCCGCGAGGCCTTCATTGCCACGCCGGGGCATAAGCTGGTGGCGCTGGATTACAGCCAGATCGAGCTGCGCATTCTGGCTCATGTGGCTGACATCCCGGCGCTGAAACAGGCTTTCCGCGAAGGGATCGATATTCACGCCATGACGGCAAGCCAGATGTTCGGCGTCCCAATAGAGGGCATGGACCCGATGATTCGCCGTCAGGCCAAGGCGATCAATTTCGGGGTGATCTATGGGATTTCCGGCTTTGGCCTGTCGCGCAATCTCCGCATCCCGAGGGCCGAGGCGCAGGCCTTCATCGACACATATTTCGAGCGTTTCCCCGAGATCCGCGCCTATATGGACAGCACGGTCGAGAACGCCAAGCGGGACGGCTATGTGCGGACCATCTTCGGACGGCGCATCATGACGCCGGGCATCAATACCAAGGGGCCGGCGGCAGGCGGTGCAAGACGGGCAGCGATCAACGCGCCGATACAGGGCGCGGCGGCGGATATTATCCGCCGTGCAATGATCCGGATGCCCGATGCGATCAGGCATATGCCCGCGACCATGCTGCTTCAGGTCCATGACGAACTGGTCTTCGAGGTCGAGGAAAACGCCGTGGACGATCTGATCTCGGTTGCCCGTCAGGTGATGGAGGGCGCGGCTGAACCTGCGGTGAAGCTGTCAGTGCCTCTGGTGGTCGATGCCGGAAGCGGGGATAACTGGGCCGAGGCGCATTGAGGGCGGGTGAGCGCCGTCGCTGAGCGCCTGGCCCGCATTCCTGTCACGGCACCAGACGCGGGGCGGGGCCGACCGGGACCGGGCCAAGGCGCATCCGGCCATCTTTCAGGATCAGCGGCAGACGAATCTGCCCGTCAGTGGCGGGGGGCAGGGAAACGATCTGATCCATATCCGCCTCTGTCTCGGCCTGCGCGGCCTCGGATGCCACTTCGACCGAGGTCGATGACAGATCCTCTGCGCTTGGGGGCGGTTCTGTTTCATTGGCCACGGGCGTTTCAGAAAGATTTTTTAGCAGCGCTCCTGCCATCAACGCGCGCTCGGGCGGCAGAAATCCTGCCGAGACCGCCGCATCAATGAAGCTCTGCGCATCCTTCGTGTAGAAGGCGGCCTCGCCCGAGGCATAGCCATTCGCATCGGCCTCGATCCTGCCGATCAGGGTGGCCTCTGTCCTGCCAAGCGAAAAACGCAGCCCACTGCTTTGCAGCCCGGTCACCACCGGGGGCGGCACATTTCCCTGAAGCATGGCCTGACCGACAGGCGCAGTCAGCCAAAGCTGCCCCGGACCCGAGATATCCAGCCGTTCCGTCAGCGATCCGACCGCGATTCCGCTTGCCGCCAGGTTGATCGCATATCCCGCACCGGACCCTTCCGGCGCGGCACCGCCCATATGGGCGATGACGGCGCGAAGATCCAACGCCTCAAGGACGTCTGCGCCGTCGATCTTCAGCCCCTGTGCCTCGATCCCCGCATCGCTGATGCTCATCCGATGCAGCGGCGAGACCACTGCGAAGGCGCTGCCATCGCTCAGCGTCATCTGAGCCGGGGCCGACCCAAGGCGCAATGTCATCTGCTGCGGCAGTTCGGCGGTCAGCCTGTTCGGGGACAGGGCCGGTGCATAGAGGTCGATTTCGGGGGCCGCGAAACCCATCTGTTCATCGCCATAGTCAAGCTGCTCAAGCCGTATCCCGATCCGCGATGGATTGCGCAGCGGGCTGACATTTTCCGCCGTGATCCGGGGATCTGCTGCCACCGCTTCGCGTGCGCGACTGCTCAGCCAGCTTTCCACGCCATACCAGGATGCGCCGAAAATCACGACGAGAAGGATCACCCCGATAACCAGTTTCTTCATCAAGGCCTCCATTCACCCCGAGATGCTTGAACCGGCGGCATGTAAGCCTAGAATGCCGCCCGATGAAAGAGGAAGTCATGCGGGATCAGAACTGGTTGTTTGCCTATGGGTCGCTGATGTGGGACCCCGGTTTCGAGGTGGCCGAGCGTGTCGTGGCGACGCTTGAAGGATTTCACCGCAGCTTCTGTCTGCGCTCATATCATTATCGCGGCACCCCTGAAGTGCCCGGTCTGGTTCTGGCGCTGGATGAGGACGGAACCAGCCGCTGCCGGGGCGTGGCGCTGCGTGTGACGGATGAAAACTGGCCCGAGGTGATCGCGGCGGTGCGTGCGCGTGAGCTGATCTCTGATGCTTATCGCGAGGCTGTGCTGCCGCTGCATCTGTCGGATGGGCGTCAGGTTGAGGCAATTACCTATGTGATGCAGCCCGGACATGAGCAATATGCGGGCGGGCTTGCTGCGGATGAGCAGGCGCGGATCATCGCGGCGGCCTCGGGCGAGCGGGGCGAAAACCGCGATTACCTGTACAATACGGCGGCGCATCTGGCCGAGCTGGGGCTGCGCGATGCCGATCTGGAGCATCTTGCGGATGAAGTGCGCCGCCTGACGTCCTGAAACGATAAATAGGCGGTTGGCAGATATAGCGGTGCTGATAAACTCGACCGCAATTTGATGCCCGCCCGGAGTGTAATATGAGTGCCGAGACGCCGCCTGAACCAAACCCGTCCGCCTCAGCGGAAGACAGGCCCTCCGCACAGGATGCGGACAGCCAGACAACCGCGTCGCAGGCTGACGCGTCGAAGGCCGAGCGCAATGTGATCGATCCGGCGGTTCGGTCCAGATCCCGGCGGCTGACCGCGCGGCGGGCGCAGGAACGCCGTGTAGTCCAGCCGACATTCGGTCAGCCCGTGCGTCAGATCGTGATGATGCTGATCGTGCTGGTTCTGGTCGCGGTGGGCGGATGGTTCGCCTATGGCCGCATTCTGCCGATTTTCGCGGCAAATCCCTGGCTGAACGGTCTGATCCTGACAGTGTTCGTCATCGGCGTTCTGGCCTGTTTCTGGCAGGTCGCGCAGCTTTTCCAGTCCGTAAGCTGGATCGAACGTTTCGCCGAGCGGCGCCGCAATGCCAGCGAAAGAGGCGTGGCTGCCCTCGGCGACGGAGAGGATCGCGCCCCGCGTCTGCTGGCCCCTCTGGCGGCTCTGCTGGGGGCGCGGGGGCCGATTGGCGGCGTGATCTCGACCGGCTCGGCGCGGTCGATCCTCGATTCGGTCGCGACGCGGATCGACGAGGCGCGGGATATCACCCGGTATCTCTCCAACCTTCTGATCTTCCTTGGCCTTCTGGGAACGTTTTACGGTCTGGCAACGACCGTACCCGCCGTGGTCGATACGATCCGGGCGCTTGCGCCGCAGGAAGGCCAGACCGGGATGCAGGTTTTCGAGAATCTGATGACCGGGCTGGAAGCGCAGCTTGGCGGGATGGCGGTCGCGTTTTCGTCCTCGCTTCTGGGGCTGGCGGGCTCGCTTGTGGTCGGGCTGCTGGAATTGTTCGCGACGCATGGGCAGAACCGCTTTTATCGCGAGCTTGAGGAATGGCTGTCCGGATTTACCCGGCTTGGCATTGCCGGGGATGACAGCGACAAGCTGGATCAGGCCAGTATTCTGGGCTTTCTGGACCAGATCGCCGCGCAGATGGCTGAGTTGCAGGCGTTTTATACCGAGCGCGACGAAATCCGCGAACAGGAAGCGATCGAGGCGGATGAGCGGGTTCTGCTGATGGCCCGCAATGTCGAAAGGCTGGGGCAGTTCATGCTGGACGATTCAGAGGCGAATGTCAGCAGGCTGGGGGAAATGGCCACCGCAATGACACGGCTCAGCGAAGGCCAGCAACGCCTGATCAGCGCCGCCGAGCAGGGATCGGCGGCCGGCACTGAAGAACTGACCCGCGCTCTATCGCGGCTTGGCGAGGCACAGGAAAACCTGATCCGGGCAACCGGACAGCACCCGGCAGAGAGCGGAATCGCGCAGGCTCTGGACCGTCTGGGGCAGGGGCAGGAGCGTCTGATCTCTATCGTCGAACAGAACCCCGCCGAGATGGACGAAATGGCCCGTGCGCTCAACCGGCTGGCCGAGGCACAGGATCGCCTGATCGCGGCAGGCGGGGCTCGTGCGCAGGATGACGAATCCCGGATCTATCTGCGTTCCATCGACGATGCCATGGCCCGGCTGGTCGAGGAAACCGCTGCGGCGCGTCAGCTTTCCACGAAGGATCTGCGCCATGAAATCGTCGAACTGACCGAGGCGCTGCGGGCGCTTGGACGGGCCTGATGGCGCTGTCGCGGGGCAATCGCGGCGGTAACCGCTTCGCATCTACGATCTGGCCGGGATTCGTCGATGCCATGACCGCGCTTCTGATGGTGCTGATGTTCGTCATCACCATTTTCATGGTCGTGCAATCCGTGCTGCGCGATACGGTCGACCGGCAGGAGGACCGCCTGTCCCAATTGACCGAACAGGTCGCCGGGCTGACCCGCATTCTGGCCGTGACGCGCGATGAACGTCAGGCCGCGCAGGCTGGTCTTGCCTCTGCCGAGGAGCGGCTTGGCGATTTCGAAACTCAGGTCGCCCGTCTGATCGCCGCACGGGATGCGCAGGCGCAGCGGGCCGGGCAGGCCGAGGCAGAGCTTGAGGAAAACCGCGAGGCGCTTGCCTCTGCCCGTCAGTCGCTGGACACCACCGAGGCGACGCTTGAAACGACGCGCAATTCCCTCAGCCGCGCCGAGCAGGCGCTTGCCTCTGCCCGCAGCGAAACCGATGCGCAGCGGGAAGCGGCCCGGCTGGCCGCCGCACGGCGCGAGGCGCTGGAGGCTCTGGTCGCCGATCTCCGCGAGGAAAACGCCACTGCGGGGCAAGAACTCAGCGAAGCCGAACAGGCCCGCATTGCCGAAGCCGCCGCAGCCGAGGCGCTGCGTGAAAAATTGCGCAATTCCGAAGCGGAACTGACCGCCCTGACCCTCTCGCTGGAAGAAAGCCGGCAAGAGGCCGAGGATACGCTGACCCTCCTTGCCGCCGCAGAGGCCGCGCGGGATGAACTGGCCGGGAGTGCCGAAAACAGCCTGACGGAATCAGAGCGGCAGGCGGCGCTTCTGGCAACTGCGCGGGCGGAACTGGCCGAGGAACAGCAGAGTTCGACCGAGGCTCAGCGCCGCGTGGCGCTTCTGAATGAGCAGGTCGCGGCCCTGAACGCACAGCTTGCCTCGATCCAGCAGGCGCTGAATATCAGCCAGGCCGATGGAGACGCCGCCGAGGTTGAACTGGAGGAACTTGGTTCGCAGTTGAACGCAGCACTTCTGCAGGCCTCCGAGGAACAGCAGCGTCGCCTTGCTCTGGAAGAGGCCGAAAGGCTGCGTCTGGAAGAGGAAACCGCCAATCTGTCCCGCTATCGTTCCGAATTCTTCGGTCGGTTGCGCGACATTCTCGAAGGTCGCGACGAGGTCGAGATTGTCGGCGACCGTTTCGTCTTCCAGTCCGAGGTGCTGTTCAGACAGGGCGAGGCCACCCTCTCGCAAGAGGGTCGGGAAAGCGTTGCCCGGGTCAGCGAGATGCTGATGGAGATCGCCGATACCATCCCCGAGGAAATCGACTGGGTGATCCGCGTGGATGGCCACACGGATTCGTCGCCTCTTTCCGGGCAGGGCCGCTATCGCGATAATTGGGAACTGAGCCAGGCCCGTGCTCTTGCGGTTGTCAGATATATGGTGGACGATCTGGGTTTCCCTGAGGGCCGTCTTGCGCCGACCGGATTTGCCGATACACGTCCGGTTGCATCGGATGACACGCCCGAGGGCATGGCACGAAATCGCCGGATCGAGTTGAAACTGACGGAACGCTGATGACCGAATTTCTGGAAACGCCTCAGGGCCGCAGCATCGCCTTTCTTCGCCAGCAAGGGCAGAGGCCGGGTGTGGTATTTCTGGGCGGTTTCCATTCAGATATGCGCGGCACCAAGGCCGAATATCTGGCGGAATGGGCGGCGCGGGAAGGCCGAGCCTTTCTGCGTTTCGATTATTCCGGTCACGGCGAATCGGGCGGAGCCTTCGAAGACGGTGCAATCGGTGACTGGGCCGAGGATGCCGTGGCCGCGATTTCGGCACTGACAGAAGGACCGCAAGTGCTGGTCGGCTCTTCAATGGGCGGCTGGATCTCGCTTCTGGTCGCGCGGCAAATGTCCGACCGCGTCGCCGGGCTTGTCGGCATCGCCGCCGCGCCGGATTTCACCGAGAACGGATTCTGGGCAGGTTTCAACGATGATCAGCGGGCCGTGCTGATGGATCAGGGTCGGATCGAGGTGCCGTCGGAATATGATGACGGCCCGACGGTGATTACCCGCCGCCTGATCGAGGATGGGCGCAATCAGCTTGTCCTCAACCAGCCTCTGCGTCTGGATTTCCCGGTGCGCCTGTTGCAGGGAACCGCCGATACGGATGTTCCGGTCGATTGGGCGATGCGGCTGCTCGATCATGCCGAAAGCCCGGATCTGCGGCTGTCTCTGGTCAAAGGCGCGGATCATCGGTTCTCAACCCCGGAATGCCTGTCGCTTATCAAGGATTCGATCACCGGGGTTCTGCGTGGCTAAGCGTGGCCGCGTCGATAAAGCCCGGTCGGCACCGCAGAAACCGGTGCCGCGCCGCTCTGGCAAGGGCGGTGAAGGCCGGGCTGAACCCCGCGCCCCGAAGGGGCGGAAAATGCTGAGCCTGTCGCTTTTGCTTCTGCTGGCCGTGATTGTCATTGTCGCGCTGATCTGGGCTTTCGGACCGCGCGAATCGGGGCGCTTCGAACCGCCTCAGATCGGGGAACTGCCCGAGGATCTGGATGCCTATCTTTATCAGGAAGAAAGCGGAGTGCCGCCCGAGGTCTCGCGCCGGATCGTCTGGGCGGGCCGAACAGGGGTGCGGACGCCGGTGGCCATCGTGTATCTGCACGGATTTTCGGCGACATCGCAGGAAATTCGCCCTGTCCCGGATCTGATCGCAGCATGGCGCGGCGCGAATCTTTATTTCGCGCGGCTGAACGGTCACGGTCTGGACGGCGCATCGATGGGAACGGCGCATGTCTCGGACTGGGCGCGGGATGTGGCTGAAGCGGTGGCGATCGGCCGCCGTATCGGCAAGCAGGTGATCCTGATCGGCTCATCGACGGGAGGGACGCTTGCAGCGATGGCCGCGCGGGATCCGCAGCTTGGCAGGCTGATCGACGGGGTGGTGCTGGTTTCGCCGAATTTCGGGCTCAAGAACGGTTGGGCATTTCTGGCAAGACAGCCTCTCGCCCGTCACTGGCTGCCATTGCTCGGCGGGCGCGAACGCTGCTTCGAGCCGAAAAACGAAGCTCACCGCAAATTCTGGACGACCTGTTATCCTCTGACGGCGATCCTGCCAATGGTCGCCCTTGTCGCAGAGGCGACCAGCACAGGTTACGCCGAGGCCAACCAACCGCTGCTGGCCCTGTGGTCCCGGAATGATCAGATCATCGACGCCGCTGCCATTCCGCGCGTGCTGGAAAGCTGGGGAGGTGATGTCACGGAATCACCGGTATCGCTCGGCCCCGGCGACGATCCCTCGGCGCATGTGATTGCGGGTGATATTCTATCGCCCGGACAAACCGCGCCGGTGGCTGCCCGCATCAATGGCTGGATTACCCAGAATTTCGGAGAGTAGCCGGGGCGCTGCCCCGGACCCCGGGATATATTTACGCCAGAATGAATACGCGTTCAGCCTGGGTCAAATATCCTGCGGGGGTCCGGGGTGCAAAACCCCCGGCCCTGAGGGTGATTACTCGGAGCGCGCGGCGCGTTTGCGTTCATGCGGGTCGAGATGGCGCTTGCGCAGGCGGATATTTTTCGGCGTGACCTCGACCAGTTCGTCATCGTCGATATAGGCGATGGCCTCTTCCAGCGACATACGCACGGGCGGGGTCAGGCGGACGGCTTCGTCGGTCCCGGACGCGCGGACATTGGTGAGTTTCTTGCCCTTGAGCGGATTGACCTCAAGATCGTTGTCGCGGCTGTGCTCGCCGATGATCATGCCGGTATAAACCTGTTCCTGCGCACCGATGAACAGCTTGCCGCGCTCTTCCAGGTTCCACAGCGCATAGGCCACTGACACGCCGTTTTCCATGCTGATCAGAACGCCCTGACGGCGGCCCTGAATGCTGCCCTTGTAAGGGGTCCAGCCGTGGAAGATGCGGTTCAAGACGCCATTGCCGCGCGTGTCGGTCATGAATTCGCCGTGATAGCCGATCAGCCCGCGCGACGGCACATGCGCCACGATCCGGGTCTTGCCGTGGCCTGCCGGGCGCATGTCGATCAGCTCACCCTTGCGGTCGCCGGTCAGTTTCTCGATCACCGCGCCGGTATAGTCGTCATCGACGTCGATAATGGCTTCTTCGACCGGCTCCATCCGCTGGCCGTCTTCCTCGCGGAAGATCACGCGGGGGCGCGAGATCGACAATTCGAATCCTTCGCGGCGCATGTTTTCGATCAGCACGCCCATCTGCAATTCGCCCCGGCCCGAGACGATGAAGGCCTCGCCGCCGGGCGTATCCTCGACCTTGATGGCGACGTTGGATTCGGCCTCTTTCATCAGGCGCTCGCGGATGACGCGGGATTGCACCTTCTTGCCGTCCTGACCGGCAAGGGGCGAATCGTTGATCCCGAAGGTCACGCTGATCGTGGGCGGGTCGATGGGCTGTGCGGGGATGGCCTCTTCAACCTCCATCGCGCAGATCGTATCGGCCACGGTGCCTTTCGCCATTCCGGCGATGCTAACGATATCGCCTGCCTCTGCCACGTCGATCGGTTGCTGCGTCAGGCCGCGGAAGGCCAGAACCTTGGAGATACGGAACTGCTCGACCCGCTCATTCTGACGGTTGAGCATCTTGACCGTGTCGCCCGGCTTGGCGCGACCGGCCTCGACCCGACCGGTCAGGATGCGTCCTAGAAAGGGATCCGCGCCGAGCGTAGTGGCCAGCATGCGGAAGGGCTCATCCGCCTGAGCGACCTGTTTCGGCGGATCGACATGTTTCAGGATCAGGTCGAACAGCGCCGAGAGGTCCTTGCGCTCATCATCGAGATCGGCGACGGCCCATCCCCCGATGCCCGAGGCATAGAGATGCGGGAAATCAAGCTGATCATCCGTCGCGCCGAGATTGGCGAACAGGTCGAATACCTCGTTCAGCGCATGTTCGGGTTCTGCCGCCGGTTTATCGACCTTGTTCAGCACCACGATGGGCTTCAGGCCAAGGGCGAGCGCCTTCGAGGTCACGAACTTGGTCTGCGGCATCGGACCTTCGGCGGCATCGACCAGCAGGCAGACGCCATCGACCATGCTCAGGATCCGTTCCACCTCGCCGCCGAAATCGGCGTGGCCGGGCGTGTCCACGATATTGATCCGGGTCCCGTTCCACTCGACCGATGTTGCCTTGGCGAGGATGGTGATGCCGCGTTCGCGCTCAATATCGTTGCTGTCCATCGCGCGTTCGGCGACGGCCTGGTTTTCGCGAAAGCTGCCGGACTGCTTTAGAAGCTGGTCCACCAGTGTCGTCTTGCCGTGGTCGACATGGGCGATGATGGCGATATTGCGGATATCCATAGCACGGGCCTGTTCAGAGGAAGTTGCGCCCCCCTATCGCAGAGTATGCGCGTTGGCTAGCCTTATGTCCCTGACTGGATGATGACGGCGGGGCGCGGCGGAGTCCGTTTGCATACAAAACCGCATAAAAAAAGGCCCGGCGGAATTCGCGTCCGGGCCTTTTCACGCTTTCGGCGGTCAGCGCAGGCCGAGCATCGAAAGGATGAAAAGTACAACGACAACAAGGCCTACGATATAGATAATAGAGTTCATTGCTCTGTTCCTCTGATATTGCTTCCCAAGGCCAACGTGTCGGCATTCCGGCGGGTTCCGGGATTTATCAAACGATATACCTGTCGCGGCGGTGATTGAGAGCAATGGTCAGATTGGCAACCGCCGCACCGAGAAAGGACCAGAGGACAGCGCCCGGGTCCAGCATCAGAAGTGCTACCAGAAAGATCACGGCATCCACGATAAGCTGTACCCAGCCTGCGCGGAAGCCGGTTGCATCCTGAATATACAGCCCGACAATTCCGATCCCGCCAAGACTTGCGCCGTGGCGGAACAGGGCGATCAGGCCAGAGCCGACAAAGGCTCCGATCATGATGGCGCCAAGCAGCGGCGACAGATTCGAGAAGCTGATATAATTCGGCAGGATCGCGACAAGGACCGAGTTCAGCGTGACCGCAAGCAGGCTTTTCGCGACGAACACCTTGCCGAAGCGCTTCCAGCCGAACCAGTAGAACGGAATGTTGATCACGAAGAAGACCGGCGCCCATCCCCAGCCGGTCGCATATGAGATCAGAAGTGCGGCACCTGCCGTCTGGCCGGTGACAAATCCCAGATGGGTCAGGATCACCACGCTCAGAGAGGCCATGAAGCTGCCATAGGCGATACCTTGCGCATCGTCGAGAAGCGTATGGGCGGTTTCAGGAGGCGGTGAAGGAGGAGAAATTTCTGGCATACTCATGTACTTGACCCGAGAATCGCCGGTGATCAAGGGGGATGATTGCGAAGATGTGGTGACGGTCGATGCGGGTCGGTTGCGATATGTCCGGGGCTCCGTCAGCATAGGGGTGCGGGATAGGGCTTTGCCATGTCACTGGTCTCGGGTTAGAACGGCTTGATTATCTGCTTGAGAGGGACATGAATGTCCGACGATTTCGAAATCGACACCGACGACCTGGAACGCCGCATGAATGGCGCGATGGAATCGCTGCGCCATGAATTCGGCAGCCTGCGGACCGGGCGTGCCTCGGCCAGCATGGTCGAACCTGTGATGGTTGATGCCTATGGGTCGCCCACGCCGATCAATCAGATCGGAACCGTGAACGTGCCCGAGCCGCGCATGGTCACCATCAATGTCTGGGACAAGGCGCTTGTCGGCAAGGCCGAGAAGGCGATCCGCGAATCGGGGCTGGGGATCAATCCGCAGTTGAACGGCACGATCATCATGCTTCCGATCCCCGAACTGAACGAGGAGCGTCGCCGGGAACTGACCAAGGTTGCCGCGCAATATGCCGAAAACGCCCGCGTTGCGATCCGCAATGTGCGGCGTGACGGGATGGATCAGGTCAAGAAGGGCAAGGCTTCGGGCATGTCCGAAGATGATCAGAAGCTTTGGGAAGAGGAAATCCAGTCGCTGACCAACCGCATGATCGGCAAGGTCGATGAGGCGCTTGAAGTCAAGCAGGCAGAGATCATGCAGGTCTGATGGCTGAAATTATAAGGCATTTTTAATGGTATTGAAGGCTGCGGCACAGCCGGGCGCGACGACGCCCCCTCGCCATGTCGCGATCATTATGGACGGCAACGGGCGATGGGCGACCAATCGCGGGTGGCCCCGGCTTGTCGGTCACCGTCGCGGGGCCGAGCGGGTCAAGCAGATCGTCCGCGCCTGTCCAGATCTGGGCGTCGATTGGCTGACGGTCTATGCGTTTTCAACCGAGAACTGGAAACGCTCGACCGAAGAGGTTCTGGGTCTGATGAAGATCTTCCGCCGCTATATCCAGCGTGAGGCGGACGGATTGGCGGCGGAAGGCGTCAGGATGCGCTTCATCGGCGGGCGTGAGCGGCTCGATGACAAGCTGCAGGCGCTGATGAGCGGAATCGAGGCGCGGACAGCGGGCAATACGCGGCTCAACCTGACGGTTGCAATCAATTATGGCGGTCGGGATGAGATCCTGCGCGCCTCGACCCGGCTTGCCGCGAAAATCGCTTCGGGCCAGATTTCTGAGCCGACCGAGGCGGATTTCGCGGCCTGTCTCGACACGGCGGGCTGTCCCGATCCGGATCTGGTGATCCGCAGTTCGGGCGAGACGCGGACCTCGAATTTCCTGCCCTATCAGGCGGCCTATGCGGAATATGAGTTCACGCCGACGCTCTGGCCCGATTTCACCCCGGATCATCTGGCCGAGATACTGGACCGGTTCGGGCTGCGCGACCGCCGTTTCGGTGGTGTTTGACCAGGGATGGCGGCGGGCGGCAAGTGGTCTGATCTGACGCGGCGCGTCACCTCTGCGGTCATTCTGATCGGCATCGGGGTGATGCTTGCGCTGTCGACCGGCCTCATGCTGTGGGCCGGTGTGGCGCTGTTCATGGCGCTGACCTTCTGGGAACTGGCGCGGATGACCGGCTGGAAAGGTCCGGCGCGGTTTGAGACGCCTTTGGGCCGCTCGCGCCCCATCGTGCTTGCGGTTGCCGCGGGGCTGTCCTTGTTCGCGGCGCTTGGCCTGCCATCTGTCAGCGCCCTCATCCTGCTGATCCCGATCATTGCCGGTCTGCCCGGAGCCGTGCCGCGCGACCGTCTGACCTATGCCGTTTTCGGCTATGCGATCATGGCGGTCGGGTTCGAGCTTGTGCATCTGCGGCAGGAATACGGGCTGCCCTTTATCCTGTGGCTTATGGGGGTGGTGATCATCTCGGATATTCTGGGCTATTTCGCCGGGCGGATGATTGGAGGTCCGAAATTCTGGCCCAGTCTCAGCCCCAAGAAAACCTGGTCCGGAACCGTCGCGGGATGGGTCGGGGCGCTGATCTTCGGTCTGATCCTGTGGCTTTCGGGGCTGGCCGGTGCGGCGCTGATCTTCCTGTCGCCGGTCGTGGCGTTTGCCGGGCAGATGGGCGATATGGCGGAAAGCTGGCTGAAGCGGCGGGCAGGGGTCAAGGACAGCTCTAACCTCATTCCCGGTCATGGCGGTTTCATGGATCGGTTCGATGCGGTGTCCGGTGCCGTGCTTGCGATCATGATGCTCAGCTGGGTCATGGGGCTGCCGCAGGTCGGTTTCTGATGCGTTCGGTTTCGATTTTCGGCGCGACCGGTTCAATCGGTGAAAGCGCGTTCGACCTGTTGATGCAGTCAGGTGGCCCCGAGACATGGCGGGTCGTCGCGCTAAGCGGCGGGCGCAATATCGCAAGGCTCGCCGAAATGGCGCGAGGCCTCAGGGCAGAGATCGCCGTGACCGCCTATCCCGAACTGGCAGAAGATCTGGAAGCAGCACTTGCCGGGTCCGGCATAAGCAGCGCCGCCGGGCCTCAGGCGATTGTCGAGGCGGCAGAGATGGACGCCGACTGGACCCTGTCCGCAATCGTCGGCGCGGCGGGTTTGCCACCGGGGCTTCGGGTTCTGGAAAGGGGCGGTACGCTGGCGCTTGCGAATAAGGAATCGCTTGTGGCGGCGGGTCGTCTGGTGATGGGGACGGCATCGCGCAACAATGCGCGTATTCTGCCGGTGGATTCCGAACATTCCGCAATTTTTCAATCTATTGGGTCTGACAACCTAGAAAATATAGAATCCGTGACGATCACCGCCTCGGGTGGCGCATTCCGCGACTGGCCGCTTGAGAAGCTTGCCGAAGCAACGGTCGAGCAGGCCTCGACCCATCCGAATTGGGCAATGGGGCAAAGGATCACGATTGACAGCGCTTCTATGTTTAATAAATCGCTTGAAATTATTGAAACACAAGAATTTTTTCGAATCTCTCCTGAGAAAATCAGGGTCCTGATCCATCCTGAATCCATTATTCATGCAATGGTCACGCATTGCGATGGCGGAAGCATTGCTCATCTTGGTGCGCCGGATATGCGCCATGCGATCGGTTATGCGCTGCACTGGCCCGAGCGTGTCGAGCTTCCGGTGCCGAAGCTGGATCTTGCGGCGCTTGGCAGCCTGACGTTCCGCGCCCCGGATGAAACCCGCTGGCCGGCGTTGCGTCTGGCGCGTGAGGTGATGCAGGTCGGAGGGGCTGCAGGTGCCGTGCTGAATGGCGCGAAAGAGCAGGCTCTGGATGATTTCCTGGCCGGGCGTATCCGCTTCACGGATATGTCAGCCGCGGTCGAGTTTGCGTTGGATGACTTGACCTCGGACCGCAGCTTCTCCACATCCCCTGCGGATCTTGCGACGGTGCTGGACTGGGATCAGCGGGCGCGACAGTCGGCTGCTGCATGGGCGGCGGGAAACAGAGGGCGATAATATGGAATTCCTGTCGGGACTTGGCGGCGGTATCTGGACGTTGATCGCGTTTCTGGTGGCGCTTTCGGTGATCGTCGCGGTGCATGAGTACGGGCATTACATTGTCGGTCGCTGGTCCGGTATCCGGGCGGAAGTGTTCTCTGTCGGTTTCGGGCCGCGCCTGTTTTCGCGCCGGGACCGTCGCGGGACGCGGTGGCAGGTCGCGGCGATCCCTCTGGGCGGATACGTGAAATTCCTCGGCGACAGCAATGCGGCAAGCGCGGGAACCGGGACGACGGTCCGGCCTGAATTGCGCCGTCAGACGCTGGAGGGCGCACCGCTTTGGGCGCGGACGGCGACCCTCTTGGCGGGGCCGGTGTTCAACTTCATCCTGTCAGCGCTGATCTTCGCCGCGTTCATGCTGATCCGGGGTGTGCCGGTCGAGACACCGACAGTTGGCGATCTTGCACCTACACCGCCCGAAATCGTCAATGAGCTTCGCCCCGGCGATGAAATTCTGGCGATTGGCGATTATCCGGTGCGGGAATGGGCGGATCTGTTCACGATTGCTGACCGTTTGCCACCTGCTGCGGTCCAAAGCTGGACCGTGCGCCGCAACGGGGACGAGCTGACCGTGCAGGGGCCCGATCTGCTGCCTCCGCGGATCGGAGGCGTCGCTCCGGGAGGCGCGGCTGCGGCAGCGGGGCTGATGTCCGGCGATGTGGTCCTCTCGGCCAATGGTGAGACGCTGAGCCGTTTTTCGGATCTCCGCACCCATGTCGAAGCTGCCGCCGGAGAGCCTCTGACGCTGGAAATCTGGCGTGATGGCGAGGTTCTGGATATCACTCTGGCACCGAAAGAACAGGATCTGCCCCTGCCGAGCGGAGGCTATGAAAAACGCTGGCTGATCGGGGTGTCCGGTGACGCATATTTCGCTCCGGCAACGCGGAATGTCGGGCCGATCACCGCGATCTGGCAGGGCGTGGTGCAGGTCGGGGATATTATCGGCTCCAGCCTTTCAGGCATCTGGGCGATGATCACCGGGCAGATCGGGGCCTGCAATCTGGGCGGCGCGATCACGATTGCCGAAAGCACCGGGCAGGCGGCGAATGCGGGGTTTTCCCAGTTCGTCTGGTGGATCGCGGTTCTGTCGGTTGCAATCGGATTCCTGAACCTGCTGCCGATCCCGGTTCTGGATGGCGGCCATCTGGCTTTTTACGCATGGGAAGCCGTGACGGGCCGCCCGCCATCCGCTCAGGCGCTGAACCTTCTGACCTCGATCGGCTTCGCGCTTGTGATCGGGCTGATGTTCTTTGGCCTCAGTAATGATCTGCGTTGTTGATTAAGGCAAATCGGGTTTTGACACGGGTCCCCCTATCCATGTAGATTTGCGGGCAAAATTGGTGCGAAATTGCGCCATCGCCAAAAAACCGAAGGGGCAGCCAGGATGAAACTGAAACGCAGCACATGCGCGGTCGCGCTGATCGCAGGTCTGGCGGGGGCGGCTCCGGCGGTGCTGATACCGGGTCCGGCCCTTGCATATGTCTTCACTCAGGTCCGGATCGAGGGCAATCAGAGGATTGAGCCGGAAACGATCCTGTCCTACGCGAATGTCGTCCGGGGCGCGGAAACCTCGGCGGGTGAGGTGAATGACGCCTTGCAGCGCCTTCAGAATTCCGGACTTTTCGAAACGGTTCAGGTGACGCCGCAGGGCAATACGCTGGTGATCAGTGTCCGCGAATGGCCGACGATCAATCAGGTTGCCTTCGAAGGGAACCGCCGCATCGACGATGAACAACTGGCAGAGATTGCCCAGTCGGAATCGCGCCGGGTCTATTCTCCGTCGTTGGCTGAACGTGACGCCAGCAATATCGCGCAGGCCTATTCCCAGCAGGGCCGGATCGCGGCGCGGGTCAATCCGCGCATCATTCCGCGTGACGGCAACCGCGTCGATCTGGTGTTCGAGGTGCGCGAAGGCGACGTGACCGAGATTGAGCGAGTCGGGTTCACCGGCAATCGCAGCTTCTCGGACCGCCGTCTGCGGAACGTGCTGGCAACCAAGCAGGCGGGGCTGCTGCGGAACTTCATCCAGTCCGACACCTATAACCCAGAGCGTCTGCGCCTTGATGAAAACCTGCTGACCGATTTCTACCGCTCGCAGGGCTTTGCCGATTTCACGGTGCAGGGCGTCGCTCCCGAACTCACGCGTGAACGTGACGCCTATTATGTCACCTATGCGATCAATGAGGGTCCGCGCTATCGCTTCGGCCAGATCACCACGGTTTCCGAAATTCCCGGTGTCGATGCCGCGCCGTTCCAGCAACAGAACCGGGTGCGTAGCGGGACATATTACACCCCTGAAATCGTCGATCTCTCGATCCGCCGGATGGAGACGATTGCGCTTCAGCAGGGCTTGGATTTCGTCAATATCGAACCGCGTATCACCCGGAACATGCGCAATCAGACCCTTGATCTGACCTTCGCGCTGACCCGTGGCCCGCGCGTCTTCGTTGAACGGATTGACATCGAAGGCAACACCACCACGCTGGATGAGGTGATCCGCCGTCAGTTCCAGACCGTCGAGGGCGACCCGTTCAACCCGCGCGAAATCCGCAACTCGGCCGAGCGTATCCGTGCGCTTGGCTATTTCGCCGATGCGCAGGTCGATACGCGCGAAGGCTCCAGCCCGCAGCAGGTTATCGTTGACGTCAATGTCGAGGAACAGCCGACCGGGACGCTGGAATTCGGCGCTAGCTATGGCGCAAGCTCGGGCGTTGGGGTGAGCGCCGGACTGTCCGAGAGGAACTTCCTTGGGCGCGGTCAGGAAGTCTCGGTTCAGATTTCGACGGCAAGCGGCTCGCGTGCGGGAGCGTTCACCTTTGTCGAACCTTATTTCCTGACCCGCGATCTGCGCTTCAGCTTCTCGGGCTGGTATCGTGAGACGGATCGCGACAACGCTGATTTCAACACCCGCTCGGTGGGTCTGCAAACCGGGATCGAGTTCCCGATTTCCGCTTCGTCGCGTCTTGGCGTGCATTACAAATACTCGAAGGATACGCTGTTCGATGTCACACCGCTCGGTGTGGATGAGGATGGCGATCCCGAAGGTTCCTCGCCGATCCTGACCGAGGAAGAGGGCGGGCTGTATACCTCGGCGGTCGGCTATAGCTACAGCTATGACAGCCGCCGCGTCGGGCTGAACCCGCGCACGGCGACCAAGCTCAGCTTCACGCAGGATTTTGCCGGTCTGGGGGGTGATGTCAAATCGGTGACATCGATCCTGACCGCAGGGGTCGAATCGACCGCCTGGCGGCCCAATATCACCTTGCGGGCCGAGTTCGAGGCCGGTGCGGTGCATATGCTGGACGATCAGAACAGCCGTGTGCTGGACCGTTTCCGCGGTCAGCGCGTCCGTGGTTTCGAAACGAACGGCATCGGTCCGCGCGATATCGAGGCCCCTAATGAAGATGCGCTTGGCGGTAACTATTACTGGGTTGCCCGCGCCGAGGCGCAGTTCCCGGTCGGTCTGCCGGAAGAATATGGTCTGACCGGCGGTGTCTTTGCCGATGTCGGCTCGATCTGGGGGCTGGATAATACGGCGGGCGCATATGGTACCACCGTCGATGACGACATGAATATCCGTGCCGCTGTCGGTGTCTCGATCTTCTGGACAACGCCGATCGGTCCGTTGCGGATGAACGTGTCGAAGGCCGTTCAGAAAGAAGATTACGACGAAGAACAGAACTTCGACCTGACGATTTCGACGCGGTTCTGATGCGGCTGATACGGCTCAGCCTGCGTGTTGCGCCAGTGCTTTTCTGGGGCTTCGGGGCAGGCTGCGTTGCGGCTCAGGGCGCTGCGCCCGGCGGTGATGCAGCCGCCGATCCCGGAACACCTGTTCAGACGCAGGAACCGGCAGCGCAGGCGGATATGCCTGCATTGCCGCAGCGGTTTTCGGGTCAGCAAGCGTCAGGGATTACGGCTCAGGCTCAGGGGCCTGTTGCCATTCTGGTGCTGGATTTCGATCAGGCCTATCTCCGATCCGCATGGGGCAGGAACTCTCAGCAAGAGGCCGAGGCCGTCGCGCGTGAGATCTATGCCGAGAATACGCGGCTGGAAGAGGATCTGATTGCCGGAGAGCAGGCACTGAAAGAGGAACGCGACAGCCTGACGCCTGCCGAGTTCCGGCGCAGGGCCGAGGCGTTCGACGCGCGTGCCCAGACCATCCGCCGGGAACGTGCCGAGGTTCTGCGTGACTTCGAGGCCCGCAATCAGGCCGACCGCAACGCCTTCGTGCAGGCGACGCTTCCCGCTGCGGCGGCCATCATGCAAGAGCGCGGGGCGGCTGTCGTGCTGGACCGGCAGCAGGCGCTGATCGCGGCGAATGCGGTCGATATCACGGATGAGTTGGTCATCAGGCTGGATGCAAGCCTCGGTGAGGGGCCAGGTTTTCCGGACAGTGTGCCAGAGCCGCAATCGGGTGCCGCATCGGGTGCCGCAACCGAGGTTGTGACACGGCCAGATGAGGCGTCCTCAGCCGATGCTCCTGCCGGAGAAAACGGGGACGGGTCGGAGGCGGCTTCGGAAGAACACGGCTCCGAAGAGGCTGAGCCGGGGCAATAAGCCCTGCGCGACATGCCCCGCAGATCAGGGCAATGTCGCAATCCGTTCCAGCAGCAGATCGAAGAACGCATCCCGGTCGATATCGCGGATGAACAGCGCATTCTTCTCGCGCCCGCTGACCCCCCACCAATCCGCGACCGTCATGCCGGTTGTGAATTTACCTTCTGTCTCGATTTCGACATTGATGCGCCGACCCGAAAAGATCTCGGGGCGGATCAGCCACGCAATCGTGCAGGGATCATGAAGCGGTGCGCCTTTGCTGCCGTATTTTTCCTTGTCGAACCTTTCGAAGAAATCGGTCCAGCTTGCGACTGCCTCACCGGCGCGTGTGCCGAGCTTGCGCAGATCGGCGATCCATTCCGCCGAGGTCAGCGCTTTATGCGTCACATCAAGCGGCATGACGACGATATCTGTGCCCGACGAAAACACCTGCGCGGCGGCCTCGGGGTCGACATAGATATTGAACTCGGCGGCGGGGGTGACATTGCCGACCTCAAAATACGCGCCGCCCATCAGAACGATCTGCGCCACGCGTCCGACGATATCGGGCGCACGCGCGAAGGCGGCTGCGATATTGGTCAGGGGTCCGATCGGCACCAGCGTCACGCTACCTGCCGGTTCGCGGCGCAGCGTATCAATGATGAAATCCACGCCGTCGCGACCCTTAAGTGCCGTGGCCGGTTCCGGAAGTTCGATCCCGTCGAGCCCGGTTTTCCCGTGAACATGCTCTGCCGTCACCAGTTTCCGCATCAGAGGCGCATCGCATCCGGCATAGACGGGGATATCGCGCCCGCTCAGTTCGACGATCTGCCGCGCGTTGCGCTCGGTCAGTGTCAGCGGCACGTTTCCGGCAATTGCGGTGATCCCGAGAACTTCGATTTCAGGCGAGGCGAGCGCAAGCAGAATGGCGACGGCGTCGTCCTGGCCGGGGTCGGTGTCGATGATGATTTTGCGTGGCATGAGATTCCCCGTGTCCTGTCCGCGACAGATCACCGCAAAACGCCCGGTCGCGCAAGGCGGCCGGGCATCCGAGAGCCTGCGAGGGAAATTGCAGGCGATCCAACACCGACTGAACGGGAACGTAATGACTTATCAGTTAACGGCGTAAGGGCGAATGTCGGGCGAAACGGCAGCAAAGTCAATAACTGACTAAATAAGTCAGATTAATTTATCGCATTTTTTACGGGTTCGGGCGCATTGACGGCGGAAGGGCGGGACGGTAACCGCCGGTCATGGCCCGAGCACCGATCCTTCAGCTTACCGATATTTCCCTGACTTTCGGCGGTAATCCCGTTTTCGACAGGTTGGGCCTGACCGTCCAGCCCGGCGACCGGATGGCGCTTGTCGGGCGCAATGGCTCGGGCAAGTCAACGCTGATGAAGGTCATGGCCGAGCTTGTCGAACCGGATCGCGGCGAGGTGGTCAGCCCTGCCGGGATCAGCGTCGGCTATATGGAGCAGGACCCCGATCTGTCGGGCTTTGCGACGCTTGGCGATTTTGCTGCGTCCGGGCTTCCTGCGGGGGAAGCGTACCGGGTCGAGATGGCGGCGGAAGGGCTGAAATTCGACGCGGCGCGTCCTGTCTCGACTGCATCGGGCGGTGAGCGCCGACGCGCGGCTCTGGCGCGGCTGCTGGCCGAAGCGCCCGATCTGATGCTGCTGGACGAACCGACCAACCATCTGGATATTCAGGCGATTGGCTGGCTGGAAGAGCAATTATCGCAATCCCGCGCGGCTTTCGTGCTGATCTCTCACGACCGGGCGTTCCTCAGGGCGCTGACCCGTGCGACGCTGTGGATCGACCGGGGCGAGGTACGGCGGCAGGATAAAGGATTCGAGGCGTTCGAGGATTGGCGCGAAACCATCTGGGCCGCCGAGGATGAGGCCCGGCACAAGCTGGACCGCAAGATCAAGGCCGAGGCGCGTTGGGCGGTCGAGGGCATCAGCGCCCGCCGTAAGCGCAATCAGGGCCGGGTGCGGGCGTTGCAGGCGTTGCGTGAGGAACGCGCATCGCAGATCCGCAGGCAGGGTGCGGCGGCTATGGATCTGGATGCCGGGCCGCAATCGGGAAAGCGTGTGATCGAGGCGGCGGGAATATCCAAAGCCTTTGGCGATCATGTGATCCTCAGACCTTTCGATATGCGCGTGCAGCGCGGCGACCGGGTTGCATTTGTCGGACCGAACGGGATCGGCAAGACCACGGTGATCCGGATGCTGACCAAGGAAATCGCACCGGATACCGGCAGTGTCACACATGGCACCAATCTTGAGATCGCCGTGTTCGACCAGACCCGCAGCGCCTTGAAGCCCGATCTCAGCCTGTGGGAATCAATGACGACCGATCCGTCCATGTCGGTTTCCGGGCGCTCGGATCAGGTCATGGTGCGGGGAGCGCCGCGTCATGTGGTGGGCTATCTGAAGGATTTTCTGTTCGACGAGGCGCAGATGCGGGCTCCGGTGCGCAGCCTTTCGGGCGGTGAGAAGGCCCGGCTGCTTCTGGCGCGGATCATGGCGAAGCCCTCGAATCTGCTGGTTCTGGATGAACCGACAAATGATCTGGACGTGGAAACGCTGGATCTTTTGCAGGATATTCTGGGCGATTATGACGGCACGGTTCTGCTGGTCAGCCATGATCGCGATTTCATCGACCGTGTGGCCACAACCACCGTGGCGATGGAGGGCGATGGCCGCGCCGTCATCTATCCCGGCGGGTGGAGCGATTATGTCGCGCAACGCCCCGAAAACAGGGCGGCTGTGCAACAAGTCAGGCCCGTGGCGCCGCGCCGCGAGGATATGCCGCAGGCCCGCAAGGCCGCCAAACCGGGGCTGAGTTTTACGGAAAAGCACCGGCTGGAAGAACTGCCTGCCATTATCGCACGGCTCGAAGCCGAAATCGGCAAGCTGTCAGAGTTTCTGTCCGATGCGAATATCTATGCCGACGCACCGGCGAAGGCGCAGAAGGCGACCGAAGCCCTTGCCGAGCGTCAGGCCGCGCTGGATGCCGCCGAAGAGGAATGGCTGCTGCTGGAAGACAAGGCGGCGGGCTGAGCCGCACCATTCAAGGGCGCGATCCGCGAGGGCGGACCGGTCCAAAAATGGCTCAGCCATTCAGCCGCGACGGGCCGGGATCCAGCGGGCGGATGCGCAGCTTGGTGATACGGTTTTCCTTCCGCGTCACCACCTCGAACCGGTAGCCGTGGAACGAGAAGACCAGACCCTGCGCGGGAATGGACTGCGCCATATGGATGACCAGACCGGCAACGGTATTCGCCTCATCATCGGGCAGGTTCCAGTCAAGCGCCCGGTTGAGGTCGCGGATGGTCATCGCTCCGTCGATCAGATATTCGCCATTCGGGCCGGGTTTCAGGTCGTGACCGGCCTCGGTGTCGTGCTCATCGGCAATCTCGCCCACGATTTCCTCGATGATATCCTCAAGCGTGATCAGCCCGCGCAGCGATCCGTATTCATCAACGACAAGCGCGAAATGCGTGCGCCGCTTCAGGAATTCGCGCATCTGTTCGTCAAGTGAGGTCGTGTCGGGGACGAAATAGGGCTTCATCGCCACCGCCATCACGTCGAAATCGCGCACCGCATCCGCCGGATCGCCCTTGCCGTCATAGGCGGATCTGTGCACCGCGCGAAGCACGTCTTTCGCATGGATCACTCCGATTACGTTTTCACGTTCGTTGCGATAAAGCGGCAGGCGCGTATGTGGGCTGGTCAGCACGGTTTCCAGCATCGCCGCAGGCGGCAGATCGCCGTCGATCATCTGGATCTCGGAGCGGTGTTTCATGATCTCATCCACCGTCCGGCTGCCCAGATCGAGCGCCCCCAGAAGCCGGTCGCGGTCCTCTTTATCGACCGCGCCCGATTCCGTGCCGATGCTGAGCGCTCCGGCGATTTCCTCATGGACCGAGAACATGTTCTTGCTGGGATCGCTTTCCAGCCCGAACAGGCTGAGGATCGCGCGGACAATCGCCCGGACCACCATCACGATGGGCGAGAGGACCCGCATCACGATGCTCATCGGACGCGCGACAAGGGATGCCAGCGATTCCGGGTTGGCGATGGCATAGGATTTCGGCAGGACTTCGGCGAAGATCAGTACCAGAACCGTCATCACCATCGTCGCCATTGCCACGCCGCTGGAGCCGAACAGCGCCGTGAACAATGCCGTCGCCAGTGAAGCGGACAGGATATTCATGACGTTATTGCCCAGAAGGATCGCGCCGATCAGCCGGTCGCTGTCCCGGCTGACCCTCAGCGCGGTCTCGGCGCCGGTATCGCCCTTATCGGCGCGGTTGCGCAGCTTGGCGCGGCTGGCGGCGGTCAGCGCGGTCTCGGAGGATGAAAAGAAGGCCGAGCCGATCAGCAGAAGCAGAATGGCGATGGCGAAGGTCCAGATCATTGCGCTGCTGCCGCTTTCCGCGCCCGGAGGCGGTGCGGTCCGTGCGGCGGCATCTGTCTGGGCGGTTGCGGCAAGGGCGGTCGAGAGAAAAGCGGTGATCATCATGCGCTCAAACGCGGGCGAGGGGGTGATGGTTCAGTACCAGATCGCGCATCCGCGCATCCAGTACATGCGTATAGGTTTCGGTCGTCGATAAATCGGCATGGCCAAGCAGGGTCTGGATCGCCCGCAGATCCGCGCCGCCTTCCAGAAGATGTGTGGCGAAGGCGTGGCGGATGACATGCGGCGTGACCCTGGCCGGGTCGATATTTGCGGCAAGCGCAAGCTCCCGGATCAGATCGTTCATGGATTTGCGGGCCATATGTCCCGTTGAGGAATTGGCCGGAAACAGGAACCGCGCCGATTTCCCCGCCACCAGACGGCCAAGCGGCGTATCGCGCCCGGCATTGTCCCGCAGTTTCAGCCAGTCGCTCAGCGCCTCGCGGGCGGCGTTTGACAGAGGCACCATGCGTTCGCGCCCGCCTTTTCCCCGGATCAGCAGAAGCTGGGGATCGCCGCGCGTGGCCGCGACCGGCAGCGAGACAAGTTCACTGACCCGCATCCCGGTGGCATAGAGAAGCTCGATCAGGCAGCGATTCCGCGCCCGTTCAGTCTCGGTTCGTCCGCTGCGCGGCACGGCGTCCAGCAGCCGCGAGACCTCATCCTGCGACAGCACTTTCGGCAGGTGCTGCGTCTTGCCGGGACCTTCGATCCGCAGTGCGGGGTCGTCCTCGCGCCAGCCTTCCTCAAGCGCGAAACGGGTCAACTGGCGAATCGAGGACAACCGCCGGGCGCGGGTCGCGCGGGACAGACCCTCGGCTTCGCAGGCCGAAAGATAGGCGGTGATGTCGTCGCGTGTCACATCGTTAAGGCTCAGCGCCTTGTCCTCCATCCAGACCGCGAAATCGCGCAGGTCGCGCCCATAGGCGAGGATCGTGTTCCGCGCCGCGCCTGCCTCTGCCGCCTGTGCTTCGAGGAAGATCGAGATGCGTGACAACATGCTCATTGCGCTGCCTCTTTCAGCAGCGGGTCCAGTGCGATTTGCGTGGCGACGCGCCGCGCATCGGCGATCAGCCCAAGCTGGCGCAATGTCTGCACCCCACGCGCGGCGCGGGTGACATCGCCCTGTATCCCTGCATCCGCATCCGCCAGAGCGCCGAATAATGCCGGTGCAAGGGCTATATCGTCCCCGGGATCGGGGGCGGGAGGAAGATCGGCCGCAAAGACCGGAGCCAGAGCGCCAAGTGCCGCCGAGACCGGTTCCGGCTGCCCGCCGGAGGCCAGTGCCAGCAGGGCGATATCAAGCTGATTTTCCGGCGCCCGCGTCACCTCGGTATCCCCGATCCAGAGTTTCAGCCACAGCGCCAGCCGCGCCGCATTGCCCTGCAACATGCCGGGCTGAAGCTGCGGAGCGGCCATCATCGCGAAAGCGTCGCGCATTCCGGCATGTTCCATACGCCGGAACGCGGTCACCAGTGCCGGACCGATCCGCTGAGGATCGCCCGTTGCCAAGGCTGCATCCAGAGCCTGAATCGCCGCCGCGCGTTCCCAGACCCCGCCGGATGCGGCGGGGCGTTGCGCGGTATAAAGCTGATGCAGGCTCTGCGCGGGCAGGGCGCGGGCGCGGGCCAGTCTTTCGGCGGCCTCAAGCTGCGCTTTCCACCCGGCATGATCGTCGAGATCCGACCACGCATAGGCAAGATCGAGATCGCCGGTCGGCAGAGGCCGTCCGATCGCCTCATGCAGACGGAAGGCCAGCGGGGTCATCGGATCGGTCACGGCGATCTCTCCGGCGGTTTCGGCACCGGCATCGTCAAGATAATGAGTCAGAAGATCGGCCATTTGCGGATCAATCATCTTCAGCCGTCCTGCACCGATCAGCACAAGCGCCGCACCGGACCAGTCTCCGTTCTGTGCCATGCAGAAGATACGCGCCGCCGGATCGGTGATAATCCCCGGCGCGGCTTCCATGCGGGTGCAAAGCTGGCTGTCTCCGCCAAGCAGCAGGGACAGGTCGAAAAGCCTGCGGAAACTCTCGCTTGTCTCGGTGCCGGTGGCCTGAAGCAGATCGCGGGCCGAGGGCAGCGCCCCTTGCGAAATCAGCTCATCCACGCGGGCAAGGAAGAACGCCCCCGTCTGGTGATCGCCCGAGAGGGCGGGCGGGGCAAGCTGCGCCTCCAGCACCCGGCGGGCGATCTGTGCCGAGGCCGGTATCCGGGGCTGCGCCCGGATCATCCGCAATGCCGTATCGAGATCCGTGCCGCGCCAGAAATCATCCGGCAACCCTGCCTGTCGGGCGGAAATGATCCCCGCCCCGTCCGGGTTGGCCGCCCCGAGGCGGCGCACATCCACAGGAACCGTTGCCGCTGACGTTGCAATATCGTCCGGCGGTTCGACCCGTTTCACCGGCGCAGGCGCGGGCCGCCTGCGCGACGCATCGCGCGGCACCGGGTCTCCGGGTCGCCATGCGCTGCTGTAGCCGGGCGGGTTGCCCTCTCCGCGCAGCCAGTCATTCGCCGAAAGCGGAGCCTGCTGCGCGGATGCGACCGTCACGGCCAGCCCGGCAGCAAGAAGCAGCGCCGGGAAAATGAGCTTCGGATCAATCAAGATCATTCGCATCCGCTGGTTGTGCATCGGCGGGCGCAGGGTCCTGACCGGAATCGCTGTCCTCCGCAGGCTGATCGGCATCCGCCGCTGCGGTTGCCGGAGTGGCGGCAGGTGCGGCCCCGGTATTCAGGCTGACAGGCTGGCGGATTTCCTGCTGCCGCGGCTCCATATCGCCCAGATAGGCATAGCCGGTCAGGGCCAGCAGAGCCAGCACCACAAGCACCACCAGAATTTTAAGCAACCGCATTTCTTGCCCTTTCGCCTGCAGCCTCATCCGGTCTTTCACCCGGTTTTCCCGCTTTATAACTGGCATTTCCGGAAAGATCACGCCATTCACGTCAGGAATTGAGAGGAAGCGCGGATGAAGGGACAGATCGTTCTTATCGGGATGATGGGGGTGGGAAAGACCGCCGTGGGTCAGGAAATGGCCCGCCAGCTTGGGGTCAGCTTCACCGATATCGACGCCGAGATCGAACGCGCCGCCGCCATGTCCATCCCCGAGATCTTCGCCCGCGACGGAGAGGCGTTCTTCCGCGACCGCGAATCGATGGTCCTGTCCCGTTTGCTCGGTGGCCCGCATGGGG
Source organism: Paracoccus aerodenitrificans (assembly GCF_027913215.1). Lineage (GTDB taxonomy): Bacteria > Pseudomonadota > Alphaproteobacteria > Rhodobacterales > Rhodobacteraceae > Paracoccus > Paracoccus aerodenitrificans. Next base: position 1,685,748 of record NZ_CP115784.1, on the reverse strand, counting down.
TGATTTCCACGGGCGGCGGGGCATGGATTCAGGCGCGGAACCGTTCCCTGATCCGCGAGGCAGGGCTTGCTGTCTGGCTGGATGCCGATCTCGACACGCTGTGGGAGCGGGTGCGTCAGCGTCCGACCCGGCCCTTGCTGATGACGGGGGATCCGAAGGGAACCCTCGCCACGCTGATCGAATCGCGCAGCCCGGTCTATGCCCGTGCCGGATTGCGGGTGCAGTCCGATTCGAAGGCCGATGTCGAAACCACCGCCCGCCGCGTGATTGCCAGCATCCGCGACGCCCATCCCGAATTTCTGGAGGCCAGATGACCCGAACCGTTCACGTTCCGCTTGGAGATCGCGCTTATGACGTTCGCATCGGCTCCGGCCTGATCGGGCAGGCGGGCAGGGAGATCGCGCCTTTGCTGACCCGCCCGCGCGTGGCGATCATCACGGATGCCAATGTCGCGCCGCTGCATCTGCCCAACCTCAGGGCCGCCTTGCAGCGCGAGGGGATTTCCAGCGAGGCGCTGATCCTGCCTGCGGGCGAGGCCACAAAGTCATGGGAGCATCTGACGCGCAGCGTTGAATGGCTGCTGGAACAGCGGATCGAGCGGCGCGATATCGTTATCGCTTTTGGCGGCGGAGTTATCGGCGACCTAGTCGGTTTCGCCGCTGCGATCCTGCGCCGTGGGGTGCGCTTCGTGCAGATCCCGACCTCGCTTCTGGCGCAGGTTGACAGCTCGGTCGGCGGTAAGACCGGGATCAATTCCGGGCATGGCAAGAACCTGATCGGAGCCTTTCATCAGCCCTCGCTGGTGCTGGCGGATATCAGCGTGCTGGACACGCTGCACCCACGCGATTTTCTTGCCGGATATGGCGAGGTGATGAAATACGGCCTGCTTGGCGATGCCGGTTTCTTCGACTGGCTGGAGCAGAACGGCCCGGCCCTGCGCGATGACATGGAGGCCCGCGCCCATGCTGTCGCGCATTCCGTCGCCATGAAGGCCGTCATTGTCGAGCGCGACGAAACCGAGCAGGGCGAGCGTGCGCTGCTTAATCTTGGCCACACATTCGGCCATGCGCTTGAGGCAGCGACCGGCTATTCCGACCGGCTGCTGCATGGCGAGGGCGTGGCAATCGGCTGTGCGCTTGCTTTCGAACTGTCAGCGCGGCTTGGCCTGTGCAGCCAGGAGGACCCTTCGCGTGTCGGAACGCATCTGGCTGAGATGGGAATGCCCTCGCGGCTGTCGGATATTCCGGGCGATCTGCCGGACGACGCAACGCTGATCGGGCTGATGGGGCAGGACAAGAAGGTCGTGGACGGACGGCTCCGCTTCATTCTGGCCCGCGCTATCGGAGAGGCGTTCATGTCCGATCAGGTCGGGTCAGAGGATCTTGCTGCGGTGCTGGCCGGTTCCCGCTGAGCTATCGGGCAAGATCGGGGGTGCCTTGTCATCGTTTCGGACGAGACGGCGCATAAGTTGTGCCTTCTCTTAATCGCTTTCCAATGACGTGGTTGACCACCGGCGCGGTCTCGTGCGCTATTGTGACCATCGTGTTACGCCGTTAAGGAATTGCCGTCCCGGCGTTGCGATACGGTCTCAGACGGGCTGCGAAAAGAAAGCTGAATAACAATGACGAAGCCCAATTTTCTTATTATCGGGGCTCAGAAGGCCGGGTCCGACAGGATTGCCGAGATTCTGAAAAAGCACGAAAATGTCTTCATCCCCGAAAGCCTGGAGCCTCAGCATTTCAGCCGGATCGATTGCGAAGACCCTGACCGGGTCAAAGCTTATCTGAAGCAGTTTGACGATGCCGGTTCCACGCATGAATGGGTGGGCGAGCATACTTCCGGCTACTTCTGGTCAAGCAAAACCGGAACATTCGCCGACCAGCCGCCGAAATCCCACAACCCTGATATTCCCGGTTCCGTATCGCGCATCCTCGGCCCCGATACCCGCATGATCGTTGCATTGTGTCATCCGGTTTATCGCGCGATCTCGGCCTATATTCATCATGGCCGCCGCAAGAGGATCTCAGAGGATCAGTATCTGCGTGACGTGGTCGGGCGGCTTGGCATTGCCGATATCGGCTTCTACGAAAAACATCTTGAGGCGTGGGAGAGGGTTTTTCCCGCCGAGCAGATCCAAGCTGTCATCTTTGAAAGCGAGATTGCGTCAAATCCGTATCGCGGCCTGAAGCTGATCTGCGATTTTCTGCAGATTGATTCGGAGGGTTTCCGGAATTTGTCCCTGAAAATAAACAATGCGAATGAGCAGTTTTCGCGGCATGATAATCGCATTGCGACCGGGATTTCTGGTCTTAATGATATTCGACCTGACGATGTGGCCTATCTGTTGGATCTTTACGCCCCGACGCTGAAAGCTCTTCATGAGCGTTTCGGTGATCGGCTGGCGTCGTGGAAGGCCGAAACGGAACTCCTGCAGCATTTCGCGCGTGAAAAATCCTGGCCGGGGCTGGCTGGCAGGAAAACCGGAACTATTCGCGCCGAATTAAGCCCGGTCCGCGCCGCTTTGACCGGGCGCAAGCAGCTGGCGCGGTACGGAGTAGATGTTCATCCCGATGTCGTTGCGCGATTGCCCGAAGGGCTGATGCTGGAACCTCCTGCGCGGATCTACCAAGCTACGTTTCGCGGCAAATCCTCGATGGGGGCGTTTTCGTATACCGTTTCGGGAGCGTTCTATACGACGGATATCGGTCGTTATTGCTCAATCGCATCGGCGATAAATATCGGGCAGGGCAATCATCCGATGGATTTCCTGTCGACCCATCCGGCTTTTTTTCAGGGAAGCTTCAAGATCGCGACGGGCGACAAATATCCATATAAGAAACATTACGATGCTGATCGCGTTGTCCGCTCGGTTGCAAGAGCCGCGCATAAAGCCACTGCGGCGCGGACCCGGATTGGCCATGATGTCTGGATCGGCCACGGAGCCAGTGTCATCTCCGGCGTCAGGATCGGTGACGGAGCGGTGATCGGCGCGAATGCGGTGGTCACGAAGGATGTTCCACCTTATGCTGTGGTCGGCGGGGTTCCGGCAAAAATTATCCGGTATCGTTTTCCGGAGGAAATCATCGGGCGCCTGCTGGCATCTGAATGGTGGAGTTATGCTCCCTGGCAGATGCGGCATATCGATTTTTCGAATATCGGGAAGGCCGTCACAGCGGTCGAAAAGATGCGACAGGATGGAGTTGAACCCTATGTCCCTGATCGTGTCGAGATCGTCTGGAACAGTGAAGAAGCGCTTCCCGCTGCGGAGCAGAGCATACCGAGAAGGTCGCGAGTTGGCCGATTGCTGCGAGCAGGGAAAAAACTTGTCGAGGAAAAGCTGACAAGGGACGGCTGATCAGTCGTCCCTTGCGTGATTTTTTTAGTTTACCCGATCAGAACGGAATTTCGTCGTCGAAATCGGGACGGCCGCCGCCGCCTTGATTGCCGCCCGAGGGGCCATCGCCATAGCCGCCGCTGTCGCCATAATTTCCGCCACCGCTGCTATAGCCTCCGCTTCTTCCACCACCGCCGCCGCCTTCGCCGCGACCGTCCAGCATGGTCAGCTCGCTGCGATAGGGGCGCAGCACGACCTCGGTCGTATAGCGGTCCTGCCCGGACTGGTCCTGCCATTTGCGGGTTTCAAGCTGGCCCTCGATATAGACCTTGCTGCCCTTGCGCAGATATTGCTCGGCCACGCGGGCCAGAGGTTCCGCGAATATCGCGACAGAGTGCCACTGCGTGCGTTCCTGCCGCTCGCCGCTGTTGCGGTCCTTCCACTGTTCCGAGGTGGCGATGCGCAGGTTCACAACTTTACCACCATTCTGGAATGTGCGGACCTCGGGGTCCTGACCCAGATTGCCGATCAGGATGACCTTGTTGACGCTGCCTGCCATCTTCTACCTTTCCTTCGGGAGTCGCAATGGTCTAGCCCGGCTGGCGGGCGTGGGGCAAGGCTTATTCCGGGACAGTTTCCCGGCCCTGCCGCACCTCATCCGCCCGATTCCGCAATCCTCAACGGGCCAGAGGCGTTGCGGAAACAAGGTAAACAGCTATAGGCGAAAAGCCGCCGATCCTGCGAAGCCAGGGAACCGGCTTGCCAAGTTACTGGCGATATGTTCGAAATCGCGTATAGTCACCCCATAATAATAAGATGTTGGGAACGGGACATGATCGGCAGAGCATTGAAAAGCCTCGGCTTCATGACGAAGATCGGCGTTATCGCCGCTTGCGTCGCGACCACCGCGCCCTCTGTTGCTTCGGCTGACGGGCTGGCACTGAAGCGTGTGACAGAGCGTAATCGTCAGGCGCAGTTTTCACGGCAGAAACAACTGATGGATTCGCGACTGGCCAGCCAGTACCAGCAATCCAAGCGGCTGCGTCCGACTGGTCGGCAGGTTGTAAACGTCACCACGATCGAATTGTCGCCGACCATCTCGACCAAGGCCTATTCGGGCAAGAATTCGGCGTATATTCCGCAAGCACAGGCAATGGCGCGGAAATATGGTATTCCCGAGGCGCTGTTCCTGCGGCTGGTTAATCAGGAATCGCGCTGGAACCCGAATGCGCGTTCGCATAAGGGCGCGATGGGGCTGGCGCAGCTTATGCCGGGAACGGCACGTACTCTGGGCGTCAATCCGCGCGATCCGGTGCAGAATCTGGAAGGCGGCGCACGCTATCTGCGCATGATGTATAATGAATTCGGCGATTGGCGTCTGGCGCTTGCGGCCTATAATGCCGGGCCGGGTGCGGTGAAAAAATATGGTGGTATCCCGCCTTATCGCGAAACCCGCAATTATGTGCGGATCATCGCAGGCGGCTGATCCGGGCTGAAAATGCGGAAAAGGGGCCTTTCGGCCCCTTCTTTCATGGCTGTATTCCGGTCAGCGCGTCGCCAGTGCCGAGGGGATGATGCGGGTGTATTTGGTGCCCTCGATCGCTGCGCCGGCCATGATCCCGGTTTCGCCGAAGACCATTGCGACCACGGGATGTTCGCGCGTGATCGTGTCGGTGCCATAGCTCATTCCATCAGCGGGCAGCGCATAGAACGCACCCGCTCCGGCGACCCATCCCGGCGCGGCGCGGAAATTCTGCAATGCTGCGTCGGTCTGGAACACAAGCACATGCGCGAACTGACGCGCACCGGCCTGCAAGCCGATAGAAGCCTGCGCCGCCGAATAGTAATCCGCCGTCGTGCCGTTGACGCGCAGCGCACCCTCTCCATAGGTCCCGCCAACGCCGAAAGCCGCCTGTGTCATCACCGGCATGACCAGCACACCACGCGAATTCTCGACGATGGGGCGCGTATTCGGATATTTGGCGAACAACTCGTTCAGCGTCGCGTTGACGCGGCCCTCAAGCGTCTGGGTCGCATTTGTCGCAAGCCCGTTATTACAGGCTGCAAGCGTCAGCACTGCGCCCCCGGCAATAAAGCCGCGTCGGGTCAAAACCTTGTGGTGTCCCATGCTCTTATCCCCATTATTTTGAGGTATTTTAGCGATTTTCCTGCGCTCAGGCTAGAGATTCCGCGATCTGAGGGGCAAAATAGGTGAGGATCCCGTCGCAGCCCGCCCGACGGAAGGCCAGAAGGCTTTCGGCGATAACATCGCGGCTGAGCCAGCCCTGACGGATCGCCCCCTCGATCATCGCATATTCGCCGCTGACTTGATAGGCGAAGGTCGGGGCGGCGAAGGTGTCCCGCACCTCGCGGCAGATATCCAGATAGGGCATGCCGGGTTTGACCATGACCATATCCGCGCCCTCGGAGAGATCGCGGGCGACGCAGCGCAGCGCCTCTTCACGATTGGCGGGGTTCACCTGATAGGTTTTCTTGTCTCCGACCAACCGACCCGAGGCGCCGACCGCGTCGCGGAATGGTCCGTAAAAGCCGGATGCGAATTTCGCGGCATAGGACATGATCGCGACGTCCTGAAACTCGTTTTCCTCCAATGCCGTGCGCAAAGCGCCGATCCGCCCGTCCATCATGTCAGACGGGCCCAGAATATCCGCCCCGGCTTCGGCCTGAACAAGCGCCATGCGGACCAGACAGGCGACGGTTTCGTCATTCACGATCACCCCGTCGCGGACGATGCCGTCATGTCCGTTGGCGTTATAGGGATCGAGCGCGATATCGGTCATCACCACCATTTCCGGCACCGCATCCTTGATCGCGCGGATGGCCCGGTTGCCGATATTGTCGGGGTCCCAGGCCCGTTCACAGCTTTCGGTTTTCAGCGCCTGATCCGAATGTGGAAAGACGCAGATCGCCGGGATACCCAGCCTTGCCGCGCGTTCCGCGGCGGCCTTGACGCTGTCGACCGTATAGCGCTGAACGCCGGGCATCGAGGGGATCTCGGTATCCTCGCCCTGCATCTCGGTGACAAAAACCGGCCAGATCAGGTTTTCGGCGGACAGCAGGGTTTCGGTGACCATCTCGCGCAGGGCAGGGCTGCGGCGCAGGCGGCGCAGGCGCGACTGAGGGAAAGGGGCAACGATTGGCGTGACAGACATGCGGGTACCGGGCTTTCGACTTTTCCTTGTTCCGCTGCTGTTCTAAGCTTGCACCCGCCCCACGACAAGCAGGCTGGCATAAGTGTTTCTCTCTGAATTTTTCTCTGTCCTCGATTCCAGATCATTTTCCTCTCCGTGGTTCTGGCTGGTGTTCATCGGACTTTGGGCGATGTCCGGCCGTGCCGTTCTGGGTGTGCCGAATGATGTTCTGAGCAATGCCCGCCGTGCGCTCAGCGAAGCGCAGGGCCGGGACGGTGCGGCTGACCTTCTGCTGCTGCTCGACTGGCTGTCGCTGCATGTTCCCAGATGGAGGATCGCGCGGATGACCGGGGCGATCCTGACCGGGCTGATCGCCTTCGCCCTGACAGTTCTGGCAGTGCTCGGCTTTTATTTCGGCCTTGAGATGGCGCAGGCGGTGACCTTGCTGGCATGTCCTTTTGCGCTGCTTCTGGGGCTGAAGATGCGGCTGGCTCATCAACTTTACTGGGTGGTCGAGGCGGCGCATCTGGGCCAGTCGCCCCGCGATGCCGGGGCCGAGGCGATGAAGCACATCAACCACTACCGCATCCTGCATATGCTCATCTCGCTTCTGGCCGTGACGGTGACGGCGATGTATGCGTCGCTGTGGCTGCTGCTGCATCCGAACGGGTTGTGACCTTGACCCCGCCCGTGGGCCGGTTATCTGGACCGCATGGCAGATCAGATCACCCTATCCGGCTCCCCAGAGGGCTATGACGCGGCACTTCTGGCGCGAGAGGCCGGGCGCGGCCCGGTCATCCATATCGCCCGCGACGACCGCCGGGCTGAGGCCATGCGCGAGGGGTTGCGCTTCTTCGCCCCCGATCTGATCGTTTTGGAATTTCCGGCATGGGATACGACGCCGTATGATCGTGTGTCGCCCGCATCCGAGGTGATGGCGGCGCGGATGGCGACTTTGGCCATGCTGGCGCATCAGGCGGTGCCGGGGCGTTTCGTGGTGTTGACGACACTGAATGCTGCGCTTCAGCATGTCCCGCCGCGTGAGACTGTCGCGGCTTCCAGTTTTACCGCCCGGGTGGGTGACCGCATCGACGAGGGCGGGTTGCGGGCATGGCTGGCGCGGATGGGTTTCGCGCAGGCCCCGACCGTGACCGAGCCGGGCGATTACGCGATTCGCGGCGGGATTATCGACATCTATCCGCCCGGACCCTCGGGCCCGATCCGGCTGGATCTGTTCGGCGATGTGCTGGACAGCGCCCGCCTGTTCGATCCCGAGACGCAGCGCAGTGCAGGCAGACTGGACCGGCTGGAACTGGTGCCGATGTCCGAGGTGATCCTTGACGAGGACGCCATCACCCGTTTCCGCACCACCTATCGCGCCGAATATGGCGGCGGGGCGAATGATCCGCTTTACGAGGCCGTCAGCGCGGGCCGCAAACTGGCCGGTGTAGAACATTGGCTGCCGTGGTTTCACGAACGGCTCGACAGCATTTTCGATTATCTGCCCGACGCCTCGGTGATGACGGATGACCGGCTGGATCAGGTCCGCGAGGCGCGGTGGGAGATGATCCGCGAACAATATAACGCCCGCCGTGAGGCTGCGGGGCGTCGTGTGGGTGAAACGGTCTATCGCCCCGTCGCGCCCGAGACGATGTTTGCCGGGGATGCCGACTGGACCCGCTGGCTGTCCGACCGCCGTGTACTGCGCCTGTCGGTGAATGCCGCGCCTCCGGGGCCGGGCGTGCTGGATGCGGGCGGCAAGGTGGGTCGCAATTTCGCGCCGGAGCGGCAGGCGGAGCAGCTTGACCTGTTCGGCGCACTCGCCGCGCATCTGAGGGAATTGCGCAAGACCCATCGCATCGTCATTGCCAGCTTCTCGGATGGCGCACGCGAACGCCTGCGTGGGCTGATCGCGGATGAGGGGATCGAAGGGCTCACCGATATTTCCCGCCTCTCGGAGCTGCCGGACCAGCCGGGGGCGCTTGGCCTGACCGTCTGGCCGCTGGAGGAAGGGTTTACCGCCGATGGCAGCGCTGTGGGTCGGCTGGCGGTGATCTCGGAACAGGATGTTCTGGGCGACCGGCTGATCCGGGGTGCACGCAAACGGCGGCGGGCCGAGAACTTCCTCAAGGATACCACCGCCCTTACCCCCGGCGATCTTGTTGTGCATGTCGAACACGGCATCGGGCGTTACAAGGGGCTGGAGACCATTACCGCAGGCGGTGTGCCGCATGATTGCGTGGCGCTTGAATATGCGGGCGGGGATCGTCTTTTCCTACCGGTTGAGAATATCGAACTGCTCAGCCGCTATGGCCATGAGGAAGGTCTGCTGGATCGCCTCGGCGGCGGCGCGTGGCAGGCGCGGAAAGGGAAGCTGAAGGAACGGATCCGGCTGATCGCGGATCGCCTGATGCGCGTTGCCGCCGAGCGTCTGCTGCGCACCGCCCCCGTGCTGGAACCCGAACATCACGACTGGGAGGCGTTCTCGGCCCGCTTCCCCTATACCGAGACCGATGACCAGATGGCCGCGATTGACGACGTGATGGCGGATCTGGCGAATGGCCGCCCGATGGACCGGCTGATCGTCGGCGACGTCGGCTTCGGCAAGACCGAGGTGGCGATGCGGGCAGCCTTTATCGCCGCCTCGCAGGGCAAACAGGTTGCCGTGATCGCGCCGACCACGCTGCTGGCGCGTCAGCATGCCCGCAGCTTTGCCGACCGGTTCCGTGGCACGGCACTGAATGTGCGGGCCTTGTCGCGCTTCGTGTCCGCCAAGGAAGCCGCCGCGACGCGGGCAGGGCTGGCCGATGGCAGTGTGGATATTGTCGTCGGCACCCATGCCGTGCTGGCCAAGGCGGTGAAATTCCGCAATCTCGGCCTGCTGGTCATTGACGAGGAACAGCATTTCGGCGTCTCGCATAAGGAGCGCCTGAAAGAACTGCGCAGCGATGTTCATGTGCTGACCATGACCGCAACTCCGATCCCGCGCACATTGCAATTGTCGCTGTCCGGCGTCCGCGACCTGTCCATCATCGGCACGCCCCCGGTGGACCGTCTGGCGATCCGCACCTATGTCAGCGAATTCGACAGCGTGACCATCCGCGAGGCCCTGTTGCGCGAAAAATATCGCGGCGGGCAGAGCTTCTTCGTCGTCCCGCGCATCGCCGATCTGCCCGAGATCGAGGATTGGCTGCGCGAGCATGTCCCCGAGATCAGCTTTGTCGTGGCGCATGGCCAGATGGCGGCGGGCGATCTGGATCAGCGGATGAATGCGTTTTACGACGGGCAATATGACGTGCTGCTGGCGACGACGATTGTCGAAAGCGGGCTGGATATCCCGACCGCGAACACGATGATCGTCTGGCGGGCGGATATTTACGGCCTCGCGCAGCTTTACCAGATCAGGGGCCGGGTGGGGCGCTCGCGGACCCGCGCCTATTGCTATCTGACCACGAAACCCCGAGCGCCGCTGACCCCGCAAGCCGAGCGGCGGCTGAAATTTCTGGGCAATATCGACGGGTTGGGGGCAGGGTTTAACCTTGCTTCACAGGATCTGGACCTGCGCGGCGCAGGCAATCTTCTGGGTGAAGAGCAATCCGGCCATATCAAGGAGGTCGGCTTTGAACTCTATCAGGCGATGCTTGAGGAAACCATTGCCAAGCTGAAGTCCGGCGAGCTGGAGGGCACGCCCGAAGATGAATGGGCGCCGCAACTTAATCTTGGCGTGCCGGTGACCATTCCGGAAAGCTATATCGCCGATCTCGATGTCAGGCTGGGTCTGTACCGGCGACTGTCGGATATCAGCACCAAGGTCGAGATGGAGGGTTTTGCGGCGGAGCTGCATGACCGTTTCGGCCCCGTCCCGCGCGAAGTGAACATGCTGATGAACGTCATCCGCATCAAGGCGATGGCGAAACGCGCCAATATCGCCAAACTGGATGCCGGGCCGAAAGGGGCGACGGTTCAGTTCCATAATGACAAATTCCCGAACCCTGCCGGTCTGGTCGCATTCCTTACCGATCAGCGCGATCAGGCGAAGGTCAGCGATAACAGGATCGTCATCCGCCGCGACTGGAAAACCGATGGGGAGCGGATCAAGGGGGCCTATGCCATTGCGCGTGATCTGGCGGCGAAGGCGAAGGGCTGATCAAAAAGGCGACCCCGAAGGGCCGCCTTTGCAATCTGTGTAAGGGTAAGATCAGCGCTTCTCCTGATCCAGCCCGTCACGGTCTCGCAGTCCGCGGTTATCGTCCTCGATCTCGACTTCGGTTTTCCGGACAGTGTCCTCAACCGTCTCGACATGGCTTTCGCGGTTCTTGTTCAGCGCGATTTCCTCGACGACGCGGGCCTCTTTCTGGACCACGGCTTCCTCGCTGTGTTCGCGAGCCTCGATCACGCGCTCTTCAAAGGCACCGTCGCCAGCGGCGCGGTCGACCGGGCGGCGCTCGATATTGACGCGCTCACTGGTCAGTTCGACCTCTTCCGAGACCGGAACTTCACGCACATAGGACCGCACGCGAACAGTACCTAGATCGACATCGCGCTTGCCGATATTGATCTGTTCCTCGACCACGTCGATCTTTTCGCCGGTCGTGTCCAGCCCGGTACGGTCGGCATCGCGCGTGTCGGAAGCAACAGCGGTCGCGCCCAGAGGGCCGGTATAGGTGGCCGTATCCCAACCATCATCCCGCCATTCGGTCTCGCGCTGATCCAGATCGACCGAGCCTTCGCGTTCCAAAATCTCCAGCGCCGGCTGCACCAGATTTTCCGGTACATTCGTCGCGGTCACCAGATAGCCGCCACGGCTCAGCCCCTCGGCATAGGCAGCACGGTCGTCATCGGGGAAGAAGAAATCGCCGAGAGCTTCGAAGAAGCCGCGGCTTTCGGCGTCTTCGTGGCGAACTTCGCCATAGCCGGGATTTTTCTCGCCATGCAGCACGACATCCGTCGCCCCGATCTCGCGCAGAGCGGAGGCGGCACGGTCGGCCTCGTCGCGGGTGTCGAACATTGCGGACAGGGTGCGACCGGTGTTTTCATAGGCCATGATCAATTCTCCTTGGCAGGATGGGCGCCGGGGTCGTGGTTGGGCGAGGCCGTATCGTCCGGTTCAAGACGGGTTTCGACCACGCGCTGACGGCGCAGGGTGACAGGAACGTCGACCTTTTCTTCGGTCTCGGTCTGAATGAGATGCACCTCCTCGACGAGCACGAGCTCGGTGCGCAACACCGCGCGCTCTTCAAGGACGGGAATGATGGTAACGCCGTTTTCCTTGCGGATGGGCGGCGCAGTTTCGACCACCTCTCCGCGGGGAACACGACGGATTTCGACGGCAGAGCCGTGAAGCGTCGCGGTCAGGACGTCTTCACGATGTTCGACACGCGTTTCCAAACGGACCCCGCCCTGATCGATCTCGCGCTTGAGAATCGAGGCGTGTTCTTCGGCGACCTCGATAATCTTCTCATCGCGATTTCCGGCTGTGCGGAGCCGCTTGCTTGCGTTGTCATCCGGGTCGGTCAAGACCTGTATCCCTTAATTGCATCGGTGCGGGAACACGCGAGGCGGGCAGGTGGTTCTGCTAATCTAAATTAACGCGACACGGGGAACCAAACCGGATTTCGGGATTCCCGTATAAGATCAGTTCGATGCGTGGCGAGGGCCGGGAACAGGGTGCTGTGCATCGTACCAAAAATATGGTTGCAAACCTGAATTTGTCGTCAATCCAATCAAAAAGGGGGAAGAAAACTTCCCCCTTTTGTAGTCAGTCAGCGAGGATTGAGCGCATCAATCTGCGGTCAGAAGCGGCGTGTTGTTCTTGCCGCCAATGCGCGGGGCTTCCGGCCCGCTGATGTCGAAGACAGGCTTCTCATCCTCGATCCGGACCTTGACCACGCCACCTTTCGTCAGCCGGCCAAACAGCAATTCCTCGGCCAGAGGTTTCTTGATGGTTTCCTGGATCACGCGGCCAAGGGGACGCGCACCCATCTTGTCGTCATAGCCTTTCTCGGCCAGCCAGTTTGCCGCCTCGGTAGTCAGTTCAATGTGGACGTTGCGGTCCATCAACTGTGCTTCAAGCTGGAGGACGAATTTCTCGACCACTTGAACGATCACGTCACGCGACAGTGGCGCGAAGCTGATCACCGCGTCCAGACGGTTGCGGAATTCGGGGGTGAAGGTCTTCTCGATCGCTTCGGTATCCTCACCCTCGCGGCGGTCCCGACCGAAGCCGATCGCGGCCCTTGCCAGATCCGCAGCCCCGGCATTCGAGGTCATGATCAGCACGACATTGCGGAAATCCACACTGCGGCCGTTATGGTCGGTCAGCTTGCCGTGATCCATCACCTGAAGCAGGATATTGAACACATCCGGATGCGCCTTCTCGATTTCGTCCAGCAGCAGTACGCAATGCGGATGCTGGTCGACGCCGTCGGTCAGAAGCCCGCCCTGATCGAAGCCGACATAGCCCGGAGGCGCTCCGATCAGGCGGCTGACGGCGTGCTTCTCCATATATTCGGACATGTCGAAACGCAGCAGCTCAACCCCGAGCGTATCGGCAAGCTGCTTCGCCACCTCGGTCTTGCCGACGCCGGTCGGGCCTGCGAACAGGTAATTGCCGATGGGTTTTTCAGGTTCGCGAAGCCCGGCCCGCGCCAGCTTGATCGCCGAGGACAGCGCGTCGATAGCAGCATCCTGACCGAAGACCACACGTTTCAGGGCCGTGTCCAGATCGCGCAGCACCTCGGCATCGTCCTTGCTGACCTTTTTCGGCGGAATACGGGCAATCTTGGCAACGACTGCCTCGATTTCCTTGGGCGAGATGGTCTTGCGCCGCTTGCTTTCCGCAACCAGATGCTGCGCCGCGCCGGCCTCGTCGATCACGTCGATGGCGCTGTCGGGCAGTTTGCGGTCATTGATATAGCGGCTTGCCAGTTCCACCGCGCTTTTGATCGCGTCATTGGTATAGCGCAGCTCGTGATGGGCTTCGAAATGCGGTTTCAGACCCATCAGGATCTTGATCGAATCCGGCACGGAAGGTTCGTTCACGTCGATTTTCTGGAACCGGCGGCTGAGGGCGCGGTCCTTTTCGAAATGCTGACGGAACTCCTTATAGGTGGTGGACCCCATGCAGCGCAGCTTGCCGCCCGCAAGAGCCGGTTTCAGCAGGTTCGAGGCATCCATTGCCCCTCCAGAGGTCGCGCCCGCACCGATCACGGTATGGATTTCGTCGATGAACAGAATCGCGTCGGGATGCTGCTCAAGCTCTTTCACGACGGCTTTCAGCCGTTCCTCGAAATCGCCGCGATAGCGGGTTCCGGCCAGAAGTGCGCCCATATCCAGCGAAAAGATCGTGGCACCAGCCAGAACGTCAGGGGTCTGACCCTCGACGATCTTCTTCGCGAGACCCTCGGCAATGGCGGTCTTGCCCACGCCGGGATCGCCCACCAGAAGCGGGTTGTTCTTGCGGCGGCGGCAGAGGACCTGAATGCAGCGCTCGACCTCGGACTCGCGACCGATCAGCGGATCGACATCGCCGTTTATCGCCTTGGTGTTCAAATCGACGCAATATTTCTCAAGCGCGGTTTCGTCTTTCTGCGCCTGAGGCTGGGGATCGTCGTCCGATGTATGCTCGGCCCCCGTCACCGGGCGGGCTTCGCTGAAATCGGGGTTTTTCGCGACGCCATGCGCAATGAAATTCACCGCGTCATAGCGGGTCATGTCAAGTTCCTGAAGGAAATACGCGGCATGGGATTCGCGTTCGGCAAAGATCGCCACCAGCACATTGGCACCGGTCACCTCGGCACGTCCCGAGGACTGGACATGAATCGCCGCGCGTTGAATTACCCGCTGGAACGCAGCGGTCGGCACGGCTTCCGAGCCGTCCACATCGGTGATCAGCGTCGACAGATCGTCATCAAGAAAATCGCTGAGGCTCTGCCGCAGTTCGGCCAGATCGACATTGCAGGCACGCATCACGCGCACAGCGTCGGGTTCGTCAGTCAGCGCCAGCAGCAAATGTTCCAGCGTCGCCAGTTCATGGCGACGTTCATTGGCAAGCGCGAGCGCAGCATGGATAGCCTGTTCCAGCGAGGTCGAAAATGAGGGCACTTGCGTCTCCTGTCAGTCTGTCCGGCGGTTTGGACCGAAGTCCACCTGCACAGACTGTCATCGTCAGTTTAAGGATTGGTGGATTTCGCCGGGATTCAAGTCAATTTTACGAAACAAGGCGAAATCTTCCATCGGTGGTTACAATCTGGGCGCAGATCGGCGGGGTTTCAAGCTTTTCCCAAAGGTCAGAAATTGTCCTTCATTTTACGAAGCCTGGCAAAGGCCGCAGCTGCATCGGCCTCGCCAAGCGATTCAGCAAGTTCGGGCGCACGAAGGAACGGGTTGGTAAGGCGTTCTTCCTTCAACGTGGCTGGGGCGCAGGGCCGGAGGCTGTTCGCGGTTTCCTCGATTCGTTGGGTCAGTTCCGGATTGTCGGGGTCTACCGAACTGGCGAAAGCCCCGTTGCCCGCGCAGTAATCATGCCCCGAGCAGATCAGCGTATCTTCCGGCAGCGCGTTCAGGCGTATCAGGCTGTCCCACATCATTGCAGCGTCGCCCTCGAAGATGCGGCCGCAGCCAAGCGCCATCAGGCTGTCGCCGGTAAAGGCGGCCTTCGCGTCGGGCAGGTAGAAGGCGATATGGCCGACCGTATGGCCCGATACGTCGATGACACGGGCCTGCAATCCGGCAGCCTCGGTGGTCTCGCCCGGATTCACCTGAATATCCAGATCGGGCAGGCGATGCGCGTCGGCGCGGGCTCCGGTCACGCTGGCGCCGGTCTTCGAGACGATCTCTGTCACGCCGTCGATATGATCGCCGTGGTGATGCGTCAGAAGGATCTGGTCCAGAGTCCAGCCTCTTTGTGAGAGCGCATCGAGGATGGGTCCAGGCTCCGGCGCGTCGAACAAGGCCGTCATGCCATTTGCCCGCAACAGATAGGCGTAATTATCCTGAAGGCATCGAACCGTGACGATCTCGGTGTCGGACATTGCAAACTCCTGTCATTTGCGGGCAGTCTGGACCCTGAATCGCAATGCCGCAACCCGGACCAGATGCATCACGACGTCATTGATCTGAGACGCTTTTATTACAATCGCTCTCTGGGGCGGGTGGCGCAGCGTATTCTGCGGGACCGGCTGCTTGCGAACTGGCCGGCGGACAGCGTGACCGGAATGAACATCGCGGGATACGGATTCGCCGTGCCGATGCTGAGGCCGTATCTGGCGCGGTCGCGCCGGGTGACCGGGCTGATGCCGGGGCCGCAGGGGGTCATGGCCTGGCCGCAGGGCATGGCAAATCACAGCGTGCTCTGTGACGAAACCGCCTGGCCGCTGGACACGGGCAGCGTCGACCGGCTGGTGATCTTGCACGGTCTGGAAAGCTCGGATCATCCGACCGCCTTGCTGGCCGAGGCGTGGCGGGTGCTGGGGCCGGGTGGGCGCATGGTGGCGATGGTGCCGAACCGGGCCGGGTTGTGGGCGCGGATCGACAACACGCCTTTCGGCTTCGGGCGCAGCTATACAAGCGGTCAGCTTGAGCGTCAGGCCGAGGCTGCGGGATTCGTTGCCGAGCGTTCCGGCGCGGCGATCTATATCCCGCCATCCGACCGGCGTTTCTGGCTGCGCAGCGCGATGTGGTGGGAGAGGCTGGGCGGCAGGATCGCCTCGATGCTGGTTGCCGGGGTCATCTGGGCCGAATTTTCCAAGCAGGCATCCGCGCCCGCCGGGCCGGGACAGGGGATGAAAGTTCCAAGCCCGCTGGATGTGCTGGAGGGAATCGCGCGGCCGCGCCCGGTGCGGGATCCTGCGGCCAGAGATGCGGGGTAGACGGGGCTTGCCGGTGGTTATCGGCGGGATTCGTAGCCGGCACAGCGATTCCGGCCTGTAATTGCTGCGTCGCGGCAATGTTCCGCGCCGGGGCGATCATGGACCGGGCCGGGCTGCTTTGCACAGTTGACGCAGCGCCAGCAGCGGCTGGCTGCACAGAGCATCGCGACTGACGCAAAAAACCGTGATGCGGCGGGCCTCAAGGCGGTTGCGGGTGCGGAAAACAATTGCTAGAGACCTCCCCGAGATATTCGGCTGGCATGTGTCGGCTGCAAGAACCACACAGCCCCGCGACCGACCGTCCCCAAAGACGGCCAGCCGGCGGGGTTACGTGCTAACCGGAAGGATGACAGTGGCAAATTCCGCATCGATTTCCGCCTCGATCGCCGGGCGCTACGCGCAGGCGCTGTTTGATATTGTCAAGGAATCGGGGGAGATCGACCAGCTTGCGTCGCAGGTCGATGATCTCGGTGCCGCGCTCGACGACAGCGACGAACTGCGCCATGTGATTTCCTCGCCGATCTACACGCGCGAGGAACAGGGCAAGGCGATTTCCGCCGTGGCCGAAAAAATGGGCCTGTCGGCGTCGCTGGCAAATACGCTGAAACTGATGGCGCGGAATCGCCGCCTGTTCACCCTGCCGCAATTCGTCGCCGAGTTGCGTCGCCTTGTTGCCGAGCACCGGGGTGAGGTGACCGCCGATGTGGTGTCAGCGGTCGCCCTCAGCGACGAACAGAAAAAGCGTCTGACCAATACGCTGGCCGAAAAATCGGGCAAAAAGGTCAAATTGAATGCGCGTGTCGATGAAAGCCTCATCGGCGGCATGATTGTCAGGCTGGGCTCGCAGATGATCGACAGTTCGATCAAATCCAAGCTCGCTTCCCTCCAGAATGCTATGAAAGAGGTCGGATAATGGGAATCCAGGCAGCCGAGATTTCGGCGATCCTCAAGGATCAGATCAAGAATTTCGGTCAGGACGCCGAAGTGGCCGAGGTCGGTCAGGTGCTGTCCGTCGGTGACGGGATCGCCCGTGTTTACGGTCTCGACAAGGTACAGGCCGGTGAGATGGTCGAGTTCCCCGGCGGTGTGCGCGGGATGGTTCTGAACCTTGAAACCGACAATGTCGGCGTCGTGATTTTCGGCGATGACCGCGATATCAAGGAAGGCGATACCGTCAAGCGGACCAATTCCATCGTGGAAGTTCCGGTCGGCAAGGGCCTGCTGGGTCGCGTCGTGGACGGTCTGGGTAATCCGATCGACGGCAAGGGACCGATCGAAGGCGCGACGATGGCCGTCGCCGATGTCAAGGCACCGGGCATCATGCCGCGGAAATCCGTGCATGAGCCGATGGCGACCGGCCTGAAATCGGTCGACGCCATGATCCCGGTTGGCCGTGGTCAGCGCGAGCTGATCATCGGCGACCGTCAGACGGGCAAGACGGCACTGGCTCTGGACGCCGTTCTGAACCAGAAGAACTATAATGGCCGTGAAAATGACGGCATGAAAACCCTGCACTGCATCTATGTCGCAGTCGGTCAGAAACGCTCGACCGTTGCGCAGCTTGTGCAGAAGCTGGAAGAGACCGGCGCGATGGAATATTCCATCGTTGTCGCCGCGACCGCGTCTGACCCCGCGCCGATGCAGTATCTTGCACCTTACTCGGCCACCGCGATGGGCGAATATTTCCGCGATAACGGCATGGACGCGTTGATCATCTATGACGATCTGTCCAAACAGGCCGTGGCGTATCGCCAGATGTCGCTGCTGCTGCGCCGTCCGCCGGGGCGTGAAGCCTATCCGGGCGACGTGTTCTATCTGCACTCGCGCCTGCTGGAGCGTTCGGCCAAGCTGAACGAGGATCACGGCGGCGGCTCGCTGACCGCGCTGCCGATCATCGAAACCCAGGCGGGCGACGTGTCGGCCTATATTCCGACCAACGTGATCTCGATCACCGACGGTCAGATCTTCCTGGAAACCGATCTGTTCTTCCAGGGCATTCGTCCGGCCGTGAATACCGGTCTGTCGGTATCCCGTGTGGGCTCTGCCGCGCAGACCAAGGCGATGAAATCCGTTGCCGGTCCGGTCAAGCTGGAACTGGCACAGTATCGCGAAATGGCAGCCTTTGCGCAGTTCGGGTCCGACCTCGACGCCGCGACGCAGCGCCTGCTGAACCGCGGTGCCCGCCTGACCGAGCTGATGAAGCAGCCGCAATATCGCCCGCTGACCAATGCCGAGATCGTCATTGTCATCTATGCCGGGACGCATGGCTATGTTGACAATATCGCCGTCGGCGATGTGGTCGCATGGGAGCAGGGCCTGATCGAGTATCTGCGCAACCAGAAATCGGATCTTCTGGACGATATCACCAAGAATGACCGCAAGGTCGCCGGTGATCTGGAAGATGCGATCAAGGCTGCTCTGGACGCGTATAACAACACCCGCGCCTGATCAGAGGAGGGAAGCTGGATGCCCAGCCTCAAGGATCTCAAGAACCGGATCGACAGCGTCAAATCGACGCGGAAGATCACCAAGGCGATGCAGATGGTCGCCGCTGCCAAACTCCGCCGCGCGGAAGAGGCGGCGGAGGCCGCGCGCCCCTATGCCGAGCGGATGAATGCGGTCATGGCCGGGCTGGCTGAAAAAGCGGCCAATTCGGATACCGCGCCGAAGCTGCTGGCCGGGACCGGCGATGACAAGCGTCACCTGCTGGTCGTGCTGACCTCGGAGCGCGGGCTTGCCGGTGGCTTCAACTCGTCCATCGTGCGGCTGGCGCGGCAACAGGCCGACAAGCTGCGTGGTCAGGGCAAGGACGTCACCATCGTGACGGTCGGCAAAAAGGGCCGCGAACAGCTGAAGCGCGATTACAGCGATCTGTTCGTGAACCATGTCGATATGTCCGAGGTGAAGCAGGTCGCCTATGAAAACGCCCGCGAAATCGCGGATGACGTGCTGGAACGCTTCCAGACCGGCGATTTCGACGTGGCGACCTTGTTCTATAACCGCTTCGAATCGGTGATCAGTCAGGTTCCGACCGAGCGCCAGATCATCCCCGCAGTGGTCGAGGAAGGCGAGGAAGACACCGCCGCCGGCCTGTCCGCCGGGTATGATTATGAACCGGGCGAAGAGGTCATTCTGCGCGATCTGCTGCCCCGTGCCGTCGCGACGCAGATCTTTGCGGCTCTGCTGGAAAACGCCGCCTCGGAACAAGGTGCACGGATGACCGCGATGGATAATGCGACGCGCAACGCCGGAGACATGATCGACCGGCTGACGACCGAATATAACCGTACCCGTCAGGCTGCGATCACGACGGAACTCATCGAAATTATTGCGGGCGCCGAGGCGCTCTGACCGAGAAGGGGAAACACATGGCAGAGGCCAAAGCAAAGGGTAAGATCACTCAGGTCATCGGTGCCGTCGTCGACGTGCAGTTCGATGGCGATCTGCCGGCCATTCTGAACGCGCTTGAAACCGATAATAACGGCAAGCGTCTGGTTCTGGAAGTTGCTCAGCATCTGGGCGAAAACACCGTCCGCACCATCGCAATGGACGCGACCGAAGGTCTGGTCCGGGGCGGTGAGGTGACCGATACCGGCGCTCCGATCAGCGTCCCGGTGGGCGATGCGACTCTGGGCCGGATCCTGAACGTCGTCGGTGAGCCGGTGGACGAGGGTGAGCCGGTCAATGCGACCGAAACCCGCGCCATTCACCAGCCCGCACCGGATTTCGCGGCTCAGGCGACCAGCTCGGAAATTCTGGTCACCGGCATCAAGGTGATCGACCTGTTGGCTCCCTATTCCAAGGGCGGCAAGATCGGCCTGTTCGGCGGTGCCGGTGTGGGCAAGACTGTTCTGATCATGGAACTGATCAACAATATCGCGAAAGTGCACTCGGGTTACTCGGTGTTCGCCGGTGTTGGTGAGCGGACGCGGGAGGGCAACGACCTTTATCACGAGATGGTGGAATCGGGCGTTATCAAGCCGGACAACCTGTCGGAATCGCAGGTGGCGCTTGTTTACGGTCAGATGAACGAGCCTCCGGGTGCGCGGATGCGGGTCGCTCTGACCGGTCTGACCCTGGCCGAGCAGTTCCGCGACCAGACCGGAACCGATGTTCTGTTCTTCGTGGACAATATCTTCCGCTTTACGCAGGCAGGTTCCGAGGTGTCGGCGCTTCTGGGTCGTATTCCTTCCGCTGTGGGCTATCAGCCGACGCTGGCCACCGATATGGGCGCGATGCAGGAACGCATCACCTCGACGAAAAAAGGCTCGATCACCTCGATCCAGGCCGTTTACGTTCCGGCCGACGACCTGACCGACCCGGCACCAGCCACCACCTTCGCCCACCTCGACGCCACGACCGTTCTGTCGCGTGCGATCTCGGAACTGGGGATCTACCCGGCTGTGGACCCGCTGGACTCGACCAGCCGGATCCTCGATCCCGGTGTTGTCGGTGAAGAGCATTATCAGGTTGCCCGTGACGTTCAGGGTATCCTGCAGAAATACAAATCGCTGCAGGACATCATCGCCATTCTCGGCATGGACGAGCTGAGCGAAGAGGACAAGCTGACCGTCTCCCGTGCGCGGAAGATCCAGCGTTTCCTGTCGCAGCCCTTCGACGTTGCCAAGGTCTTTACCGGCTCGGACGGCATTCAGGTGCCGCTGGAAGACACGATCTCGTCCTTCAAGGCGGTCGTTGCCGGTGAATATGACCACCTGCCGGAATCGGCCTTTTATATGGTCGGCGGCATCGAGGATGTGAAAGCCAAAGCGCAGAAACTCGCCTCGGAAGCGGCGTAAGGGGGTCTCATGGCCGATACCATGCAGTTCGACCTCGTCGCACCAGAGCGGAATCTGATGTCCGTCTCTGTGCGCGAGGTGCGCCTTCCCGGCGAAAACGGCGATCTGTCGGCGATGCCGGGCCATGCGCCCGCCATCGTCAATCTGCGCCCCGGTCTGGTCACGGTGATCGACGAACAGGGATCCGAGCATCAATTCGCGATCTCGGGTGGTTTCGCCGAGATCAACAATGAATCGCTTTCTCTTCTGGCTGAAATCGGCCGCAAGAAGGAAGAGATGGATCAGGACGCGTTCGATGAGATGATGCGGGCGGCCGAACGCAAGAAAAAGGCTGCTGAAGCTGAAGAGCAAAAGCACGGCGCTGAAGAAGTCGTCGCCTCTGCTGCCAAGCTGCTGGCTGATATGGAAGCGCTTGGCACTCAGATCGGGCTTTATAAATATTCGTCCGACTCTTCGAACTGATCATTCAGTCTTCGGAACAGGAAAAGCCCCGGAAATCTCCGGGGCTTTTTCCATTCGTTCTGACGGGCCGGTCTTCAGATGAAGATCAAAGCCCCGCTTCTGAAAGGATCTTTTCCGCCTCGGTCTTGCAGGCAGATAACGCGCTGCGATCCTCTCCGGGGAAGAAGCGGGCACGTGTGGCTGTCGGCATTGGCGCGGGCTGCGGGATCAGGACGCGGGGGCCAAGTTTTTCGGTTTCCGCCTGCCAGCTTCTGGCCAGAGCGATCTGCGCGGCCTTGCTTGCCCCATAGGCTCCGAAGAATTTCTGGCCGCCGCGCGGATCGTCCGGAATAATCGCCATGCCTTTTCGCGCCTGAAGCAGAGGCTCTGTCAGTCCGATCAGATTTTGCGTGGCGGTGGCGTTGATATCGAGAGATTTCGTCCAGTCCTTGCCGTCCACATGACCGGACGGGGTCAGCGGTGCTGCGTGGATCGCGCAATGCGCCCAGATATCCAGCCCGCCCCAACGCTGAGCAATGGCGCCTGCAAGCTGCATCATCGCGGCTGGCTCGGTCACGTCCATCGGGGCCAGAGTCGCAGCCGCGTCACCCGCCGCGCGAATGCGGTCATCCAGTTCTTCCAGCCCGCCAGTGGTTCGCGCCACGGCGATAATATGGAAACCACGCGCCCCGAGAGCTTCGGCAAGTGCCGCCCCCAACCCGCGCGACGCGCCGGTGACAAGCGCGGTTTTCATGCGTTCCGTGTTCATGTGCGAAGCCTGTTGCACAGTGCCGAAGCAAGCGCAAGACAACTCTGTAACATTGACTTTCCGCCACGATGCGGCAAAAAATCACATATGATCAATACTCCAAAAAGGGCAGTTCCATGACATTCACCCAAGCGGCGATTCCAAGCCGGTCGCTTTTGACAAACGCTGTGCTGGTACTGGCCGGCACGATGCTTGTCGCATTTTCCGCGCAGGTCTCGGTGCCGATGTTCCCCGTGCCGATGACGCTGCAGACGCTGGCAATTTCGCTGATCGGGCTGACCTATGGGTCGCGTCTGGCGGCGGTGACGCTGATCGCCTACCTGGCCGAGGGTGCGATGGGCCTGCCGGTTTTCTCGAATGGCGGGGCGGGGCCGGTTTATATGATGGGGCCGACCTCGGGCTTCCTGTTCGGCTTTGTCGGCATGGCATGGCTGACCGGTTTCATGGTTGAGCGCGGCTTCGACCGTGGCTTCCTGCGCCTTTTCGCGGCGGCGATTATCCCCGGAATGTTGCTGTTCGTGCCGGGCGTGGTGGCTCTGAAAGCCGTGACCGGGCTGGACTGGCAGGCCGCGATGATGGCAGGAATGGTGCCGTTCCTGATCGGTGGCGTGGTCAAGGCCGCGATTGCGGCAATGGCCGTCAAGGCTGGCTGGTCGCTGCTGAACCGCCGCTGATCCTTACAATCGGATCTTTCAGAACGCCGCCCCTCGGGGCGGCGTTTTTTGATGTCAGGACCCGCTGAACGGCAAAAAAAGCAGCCCCGGAAATCCGGGGCTGCTTTATCGTTCAGGAAGGATCAGCGCTTTGCGACGTCGATATAGTCGCGCTTCAGCTCACCCACATAAAGCTGACGCGGGCGGCCGATCTTGTTCTGCGGATCGCTCAGCATTTCTTTCCACTGCGAGATCCAGCCCACGGTCCGTGACAGCGCGAAGATGGGGGTGAACATCGAGGTCGGGAAGCCCATCGCCGACAAGATAATGCCGGAATAGAAATCCACATTCGGATAGAGCTTTTTCGAGACGAAGTAATCATCCTCAAGCGCGATCCGCTCCAGCTCTTTGGCGACTTTCAGAGTCTCGTTATTCTCGATCCCCAGCAGGTCCAGAACCTCGTCAGCGGATTCCTTCATCACCTTCGCGCGCGGGTCGAAATTCTTGTAGACGCGGTGACCGAAGCCCATCAGGCGGAACGGATCGTCCTTGTCCTTGGCGCGGGCGATATATTCCGGGATGCGGTCAACGCTGCCGATTTCCTGCAGCATTTCCAGCGCCGCCTGGTTGGCACCACCATGCGCGGGACCCCACAGGCAGGCAATACCCGCCGCGATACAGGCGAAGGGGTTCGCACCCGACGACCCGGCCAGACGCACGGTCGAGGTCGAGGCGTTCTGTTCGTGATCCGCATGCAGCGTGAAGATCCGGTCCATTGCCTTGGCCAGAGCCGGGTTGACCTCATAAGGTGCTGCCGGGACGGCAAAGCACATATGCAGAAAGTTCGACGCGTAATCGAGATCGTTGCGCGGATAGACGAAGGGCTGACCGATCGAATATTTATAGGCCATCGCCGCAATCGTTGGCAGTTTCGCGATCAGCCGGATCGAGGCGACCTCACGCTGCCACGGATCGCTGATATCGGTCGAATCGTGATAGAAGGCCGACATCGCGCCGACCACGCCGACCATCGTGGCCATCGGGTGCGCGTCACGGCGGAAACCGCGGAAGAAATTATGCATCTGCTCGTGCACCATCGTGTGATGGGTCACGCGGTTTTCGAAATCTTCCAGTTGCTGCTGGTCGGGCAGTTCACCGTAAAGCAGCAGATAACACACTTCCAGATAATGCGATTTTTCGGCCAGTTGCTCGATTGGATAACCGCGATACCACAGCTCTCCCTGATCGCCGTCAATATAGGTGATCGCCGAATCGCAGGACGCGGTCGAGGTGAAGCCCGGATCATAGGTAAACACGTCGCCCTGACCATAGAGCTTGCGGATATCCAGGACTTCCGGCCCGACTGTCGGTTGCAGCACGGGAAGTTCTATTTCCTTGCCGTAAACAGACAGGATAGCAGGTTTATTATCAGCCATTCCGGTTTCCTTCGCTTGGACCGGCGCGGGAGGGCGCCGGATATGTGAGCGGGCTAGCCCGCCTGATCTTCCAGTCGCGCCAGAGCCTCATCGCGGCCAAGCGCAAGCATCATGTCGAACACGCTGGGGGTCGAGGTTTTCCCAGCCAGGGCAGTCCGCAAAGGTGCCGCAATTTTGCCCAGACCAAGCCCGTGCGCCTCTGCGACGGTCTTCGCAGCCTGCTCCAACTCGTCTCGGGTCCAGTTATCATGCTGCAGTGCGGCAGTCAATTCCGACAGCATACCACGGGATACCGGATCGAGGTTTTTGGCCGCTTTTTCATCCGCTTCGACAGGCCTCTCGATCAGGGCAAAATGGGCCTGCTCCAGCAGGGCAGGAAGGGTTTTTGCCTTTTCTTTCAGCAGGGAAAGGATAGGGCGCAGGCGGGAAATCTGGATCTCGCTCAGCGCGGGCTGATCATTCGCGGCGCGATAAGCGGCCAGCTCATCCAGCAGGTCCGCGTCGTCCATCTGCGAGATATGCCAGCCCGAGACATGTTCCAGTTTCTTGAAATCCAGCCTTGCCGGGGCGCGGCCGATCCCGTCCAGATCGAACCATTCTCGGGCTTGCTCATCTGTGAACAACTCGTCATCGCCATGCGCCCATCCCAGCCGGGCCAGGTAATTCCGCATCGCCCGGGCCGGATAGCCCATTGCCGCGTATTCATGCAGCCCGACCGCACCGTGACGTTTGGACAATTTCTTGCCATCTGTCCCGTGGATGAGCGGAATATGCGCGAAAACCGGGCGTTTCCAGCCCATTGCGTCATAGATCTGAGCCTGACGCGCCGCATTGGTCAGGTGATCGTCGCCGCGGATGATATGGGTGACGCCCATATCGTGATCGTCCACCACGACTGCATGCATATAGGTCGGGCTGCCATCGCTGCGTAGCAGCACCATGTCGTCCAACTGGTCGTTACGGAATGTGACATCGCCCTGCACGGCATCGGCAATGACGGTTTCTCCGTCGCGCGGGGCCTTCAGCCGGATGACATACCTTGCATGGGGATGATCCGAGCGGTCCCGCCAGGGCGACTGGAAGGGACGGTTCGGGTTCGCTTCACGCCAGGCGGCGATTTCGTCGGGCGAGGCATAACAGCGATAGGCATGGCCGTTTCCCAGCATCTGATGGGCGATTTCCGCGTGGCGGTCGGCGCGTGCATACTGGCTGACAGGCTCTCCGTCCCAATCGAGACCAAGCCAGCGAAGCCCGTCCAGAATCGCCTCGGTTGCCTCGGGTGTGGAACGTGCGCGGTCCGTATCCTCGATCCGCAGCAGGAATTTCCCGCCATTGCCTCTGGCGTAAAGCCAGTTGAACAGGGCGGTCCGGGCGCCTCCGATATGAAGATATCCGGTCGGAGAGGGGGCAAAGCGGGTGACGACGGCGTCTGTCATGTGATGCCTTTCGGTCAGAATCAGGCAGGGCAGGGTGCCTTAACCTGTTTTCAACGTGTTTCGGTGCAGTGTTGGCCGAGGGATAGCGAAGGGTCCGGGAAAGAACAAGAATGCCATCCGCCGCCTCCATCCCTGACTGGCCCGTTTTCCGGTTTTTCCGAACGTCATCTGTCCAAGACGATATGCGGCCGGGGCAGGCGGATCTTCATGTCGGGCTGATGCCCTGGGCTCCTGTCTGGATGGCGGCGGGGATCGGGCTGTGGTTTTCCCTGCCGTTTCAGCCGGGCGTTGCGGCCTGCCTGCTTGCAGCGTTTCTTTTGCTGGCCGGTCTGGCGATGTGGCGGCGTCGCCATCAGGGCAGGGCCGCCGAGGCTGTCAGGCTGACCGGATTTGCGCTGATGCTGACGGCGGCGGGATTTGCGTTGACCGGGCTGAGGGCGCTTCGAGTCGATGCGCCGGTGCTGAATTTTCGCTATTATGGCCCGATTGAGGGGCGGGTGGTTCAGGTGGACCGGTCCGGTCGCGACCGGCTGAGGCTGACACTGGACCGGGTGCGCCTTGCACGCATGGCCCCTGATCGCGTGCCGGAGCGGGTGCGTATTTCGCTGCCCGGCGGGGTGACGCAGGCGGCTGCGCCGGGAACCCGTGTGATGCTGACAGGACATCTCGGCCCGCCGCCCGGCCCGGCAGAACCCGGCGGTTTCGATTTCCGCCGATCCGCCTGGTTTCAACGACTGGGCGCGGTCGGCTATACGCGCTCTCCCGTGATGATCGCGGCTCCGCCTGAACCCGGCGGTGCGCTGCGTCTCCACAGGCTGAGAATGACGCTGTCCGCCGCGATGCAGCAGCGAATCGGTGGTCAGGCCGGAGCGGTGGCGGCAGCGCTGATGACGGGCGATCGCAGCGGCATCTCGGAAAAGACCAATCAGATGATGCGGGATTCCAACCTGTATCACATTATCTCTATCTCGGGGCTGCATATGGGAATGCTGGCCGGGTTCGTCTATGCGGCTCTGCGCTGCGTTATCGTTGCTTTTCAGGCCGTCAGCGGAACGGCGCGGGGCCTGCCTGCGCATAAATTTGCGGCTCTCTGTGCGATTTTCGCCTCGGCCGGCTATCTGTGGCTGTCCGGAGGCGGGGTTGCGACCGAACGCGCCTTTCTGATGGTGGCGGTGATGATGGGGGCGATTCTGGTCGGTCGGCGGGCCTTGTCTCTGCGCACCGTATCGCTGGCGGCGGTGCTGATCCTTGCCGCCGCACCGGAAGCGCTTCTGACGCCGGGTTTTCAGATGAGCTTTGCCGCGACGGTCACTCTGATCCTGATCTTTCCGCCCTGGCAAAAACGGACCAGAGCGCTGCACTGGCTGATGCGCCCGGTGCTGATGCTGGTTCTTTCTTCGGTTGCGGCGGGGCTTGCGACCTCGCCGATTGCGGCGGCGCATTTCAGCCGGATGGCGCATTACGGTGTGCTGGCCAATCTGCTGGTGGTCCCGGTGACTGGCATCTTGATCATGCCGATGGGACCGGTTGCCGCGTTTCTTTCCCTGACCGGGCTTGAGGACCCTGCATTATGGTTGATGGGGCTCGGGACGGCCTGGATGCTGAATGTAGGTCAGTGGGTTGCCGGACTGAGCGGTGCTGTCAGTTCTATCCTGCAACCGGGACCTTATGTGCTGCCCTTATTCGGTTCCGGCAGTATCCTGATCCTGCTGTCTCAATCCGGCGCGATCCCGGCGTGGAAAAACCCGCGCCTGCTGGCCGGGGTTGCGATTCTGGCGGCTTGCGGGATTTTGTGGGCGACGGAAAAGCGTCCAGCGGTTCTGATTTCGCCCGAAGGCGATGCTGTCGGCGTAATGACCTCCTCCGGGAGGGCGGTCTCGAAAGCGCAGGGCGGCGCATTTACTGTCGGGAAATGGCTGGAAAAAGATGGCGATCTGGCATCGCAGAGCCAATCCGCACAGCGTCCGGCCTGGCACGGCCCGACAAAACAGCGTTCCGCGCAGTTCGGTTCGTATCTGCTTGTGCATTTGACCGGAAAGGGTTCGTCGGCACTTGTTCCGGGTCAGTGCCGTCCGGGGCGGATCATCGTCACGAACGAAAGGGCGGAAGATCCGGGCACTGGATGCCTGCTTTTCGATAGCAGCAGGTTAAGCGAGACAGGTGCGGTCGCGCTTGATGTGCGTGAGGGACAGCTTGTCATCCGAACCAGCTCTGACGTGACGGGTCACAGGCCCTGGAATGATCGGCGCGTCATCCAGCACGTCGCAGCCGGGCCTATTCCCCACAGCTTGCAGGATCGGAGGGGTCTTCACAGTCCAGATCGGTTCTCGACAGGGCGGCCGCACGTTCGCGCAATGCTTGCGCCCGCGAGGACAGCGCATCGGCATTGGCGGCAGGCGCCGCCCTGACCTCTGCCGATGAGACGGCAAGTGCCGCGCCTGCCGATTCCAGATCTGAAACGACCTGATCCGGGTCGCCAGCGGCGATTGCGGCATGGCCGGGGATCGAGGGTTCCGCCAGAATTTGATCGGTCGGCAGCAGCGCGGGATAATCCCCCGAATGATCTCCGCATCCGGCCAGAAGACACAGCCCGGTCAGCATCGCGCCGAGACGCGCGGGTCGTGCAAATGGTGACAAATGCGGTTTCATGGGCTGCTGGTGAATCCGGTCCTTGCGGGTTGGACCCTCTGTAAGCTGCGGACTGGCGGGCCGCAACCGGGCTGTTATCCGCGTCGGCGCTCAGGTGGCCTGCGTCCCTGCTTTCATACTTACTCCGGCGACATAGACCTGCGTTATCGCACGGTCATCGCCGAGGTTTTGCAGGATAAACAACTCCTCTGACAGGGTCTCGGCCCGCTGCATCCGCAACGCCATTGCCGGTGTCGCATGTGCGTCGAGCACCACGATATCGGCCTCACTGCCCGGCGCGAGCGTGCCGATTTTATCGGCCAGCCCAAGCGCCACGGCATTTCCGCGCGTGATCCAGTGGAATGCCCGCATCGGATGCAGTTTCTGGTTCTGCAATTGCAGGATCTTATATCCCTCATCCAGCGTCCTCAGCATGGAATAGCTGGTCCCGCCGCCAATATCGGTCGCAATCGCATTGGTGATGCCCTTCTTGCGCAGCCCGGCATCGTCGAACAGACCGCTGCCCAGAAACAGATTCGAGGTCGGGCAGAAGACGGGCTTCGCCCCGGTCTCGGCCAGAACGTCGATTTCACGCGGTTTCAGATGGACACAATGGCCGAGCAACATCTTGTCGTGCAGCAGCCCGTATTTTTCGTAAACCCCAAGATAATCGGGCGCGTCGGGGAACAGCTCACCCACGAAGGCGATTTCGTCGTGGTTTTCACTGAGATGGGTCTGGACATAGCAATCCGGGTGTTCGGCGACCAGAGCGCCCGCCATCTCAAGCTGTTCTGGTGTCGAGGTGATCGCAAAACGCGGTGAGATCGCATAATGGGCGCGGCCCTTTCCATGCCATCTGTCGATCAGCGCCTTGCTGTCCTCATAGCTGTCCCGGGCAGTATCGCGCAGATTTTCCGGGGCGTTCCGGTCCATCATCACCTTGCCGCCTATCATGCGCATATTGCGGCGGGCGGCCTCGGTGAAATAGGCCTCGGCAGATGCGGGGTGAACGCTGCAATATGCAACCGCGGTGGTCGTGCCGTGGCCGATCAGCAGGTCGTAAAAGGCCGAGGCCATCTCTGTGCAGTGATCCTGATCGGAAAACCGCGCTTCTTCGGGGAAGGTGTAATCATTCAGCCAGTCCAGAAGCTGAGCGCCCCATGAGGCAATGACCTGAACCTGCGGAAAGTGAAGATGCGTGTCGATGAAACCCGGCATCAGCAGGCAGGGCCGGTGGTCGACGATCTCGGCGTCGCCCGCAATGGCCGAAAGCTGTGCGTAGGGACCGGCAGCCTCGATCAGCCCGTCGGATATCAGGATCGCGCCATCCTCGATATAGTCGAAGGCGTCCCGGTCGGATTCGTCCCGAGGCTCTGAGTGGAAGCTGAGGACACGGCCTCTCAGCAATTTGCGTGGGGTGTCTGTCATATCGGCTTTCGGGTCCGGGCAGGCTGAAGCGCGTGGCGGCTTGGCCTGTTTGCTGGGGACCGGCACCCCATCCCTGACGGGGTGCCGGAGATTGCGTTACTCGGTGAAGAAGGCGAAGCGGATCACGAAAAGCGCCGCCACGATCCATGTCGCGATATGCACATCCCGTGCCCGACCGGTCGCCAGTTTTATGGCTGCATAGCTGATGAAGCCGCAGGCCAGACCATTCGCGATGGAATAGGTGAACGGCATCATCAGTGCCGTCAGCACGGCGGGGGCGGCCTCTGTCACGTCGTCCCATGCTATTTCCGAGAATTCGCGGACCATCAGGCAGGCGACATAAAGCAGCGCGGGCGCGGTTGCATATGCCGGAACCGATCCGGCCAGCGGTGCAAAGAACATGGCCAGCAGGAACATCACCGCCACGACAAGCGCGGTCAGCCCCGTCCGTCCGCCAGCCTGCACGCCCGAGGCGCTTTCGACATAGGCGGTGGTCGAGCTGGTGCCAAGCATGGACCCGGCAAGGATCGCGGTCGAATCCGCCATCAGCGCCCGTCCCAGACCCTTATTCGTATGGGCGGGACCTTCGACCAGCAGACCGGCACGCTTGGCGACTCCGATCAGCGTGCCGGTGGCGTCGAAGACCTCGACCAGCACCATGACCAGAATGACATGGAAGATCCCAACGGTCAGAGCGCCGGCAAGATCAAGCTGCATGAATGTCGGTGCGATAGAGGGCGGCATCGACACCACGCCGCCAAATGCGCTGACACCCAATGCGATAGAGATCAGCGTCACGACAAGAATCCCGATCAGGATCGCGCCCCGTACGTTCAGCGCATCCAGCGCCGCGATGATGAAAAACCCGGCAATCGCCAGCAGCGCACCGGCCTGAGTCAGATCTCCCATCCCGACAAGAGTCGCGGGATTATCCACCACGATGCCAGAGCTTTGCAGCGCGATCAGGCCAAGGAACATCCCGATCCCCGCTGCAATGGCGCTGCGCATCGAGTTCGGGATCCCGGCAATCAGCCAGCGTCTGATGCCGGTGACGGATAGGAACAGGAACACGATGCCAGAGATGAACACCGCGCCCAAAGCCTGTTGCCATGTGAAGCCAAGTGCGCCGACCACGGTGAAGGCGAAGAATGCATTCAGCCCCATGCCGGGTGCCATGCCGATGGGCCAGTTGGCCCAGAGCGCCATGATGGCCGAGCCGAGCGCAGCGGCAAGGCAGGTGGCGATAAACACAGCGTCGCGATCCATTCCCGTCGATGACAGGATTTCCGGGTTCACGAAGATGATATAGGCCATTGTCAGGAATGTGGTGACACCTGCGATCACCTCTGTCCTGACACTGGTTCCCTTGGCCGTCAGGCCGAAGAATTTGTCTAGCATTTTTCCTCCCTCAAGTTCCGGCCATGTCCTGACGGTCGGCCTTACGATTTCTTATGGCAGAAGCGCGTCTCTCGGCGGTTCTGGCCGGTTGATGGTCATTCTCCGGCGATGCGCATGGATATGTCCCAGTAGTCCTTCCCAGTCGCAGGCTGGCTGGTCAAGGCCGCCATGACCTCGGCGGCGACAAAGCTGGCAATGACCGCCGGTCGTTTATCGCGACTTCCCTGTGCGCCGATAGGACAAATCAGCCGGTCGGCTTGCAGATCGCCGCATTGCGCAGCACTCCAGCTTCGGAATTTCGCCAGCTTTGTCGCCGATCCGATCATCCCGACATAGGCGGCATCGTTCCGCTGCAAAGCCGCAGAGGCCAGCAGGAAATCCAGCCCGTGATCATGGGTAAGCACGATAAACGCGCTGCCGGGCAGGGCGGTCATGATCTCGAATTCCGGGATCGCGCTCAGCCGCGTTTCGACCTCGGCGCGGTTCAGGGAAAGCTCTTCGCGCCGCTGATCGACCAGCACGCTGCGCACCGGCAGATGCTGGAACTGATCGGCAAGCGCCCGTCCGACATGGCCCGCGCCGAGGATATAGACCGAGGGCAGGGCGTCATCATCTGCCTGTGCGTCCAGCAGGGCCTTGTTCTTGTCGCGCTCGCTCATCCGTGTGGCGAGGATTTCGACCCGGCCGCCGCAGCATTGGCCGATCTCGGGGCCGAGGGGAAGGTCCAGAGAGGCGGCGACATCGCCCGCTGCCAGCATTTTCCGTGCGGCCGCGATTGCACGGTATTCAAGCTGCCCACCGCCGATCGTGCCGCAAATGCCGTGATCGCGCACAAACATCTGAGCACCGACCTCTCGCGGCGAGGAACCGCGCAATGCGGTTATGCGCAGATGCGCCGCCGGGCCGGGCTGAGACAGGAACTCTGAAAGCAGAGCGCTGAATTTCATCAGCCCTCTCCCCGCTGCTTCAGCCTTTCGACCGCCAGCAGAACCCGTTCCGGCGTGGCAGGCGCATCGAGGCGCGGGCATTCGCGGTAATCCGCAACGCTTGCCACCGCCATCGAGATCGCCTCGAACACCGAGATCCCCAGCATGAAGGGCGGCTCGCCCACGGCCTTGGAGCGTTTGATCGTCATTTCCCGGTTCTCGGACCAGTCGGCGAGGGCGACATTGAAGATGCGCGGACGGTCGCTGGCCAGAGGAATTTTATAGGTTGAGGGGGCATGGGTGCGCAGACGGCCCTTATCGTCCCACCAGAGTTCCTCTGTGGTCAACCAGCCCATGCCCTGAATGAACGCGCCCTCGACCTGGCCTTTGTCGAGGGCAGGGTTCAGCGAGCGTCCGACATCATGCAGGATATCGGTGCGCTCGACGCGGTATTCTCCGGTCAGTGTATCGATTGAAACCTCGGAACAGGCCGCGCCATAGGCAAAGTAATAGAAAGGCCGGCCCTTGCCCGCCGCGCGGTCCCAGTGGATTTTCGGCGTCTTGTAGAACCCCGCGGCTGACAGATGGACACGCGCCATATAAGCCTGTCTGACCAGTTCATCGAAGCTGATGACCTCATCGCCGATACGCACGGTATTGGGCTGAAAGCTGATCCGGGACCGGTCGATCTTCCATTTTTCCGCCGCGAAAGCGATCAGCCGTTCCTTAAGCTGTTCCGCAGCGTTCAGCGCCGCCATGCCGTTCAGATCCGATCCGCTGGATGCGGCGGTGGCCGAGGTGTTGGGGACTTTCTCGGTCGTGGTCCGGGTGATCTTGATGCGGTCGAAATCGACCTGAAGCGCTTCCGCGACCACCTGAGCGACCTTGGTGTTCAGCCCCTGACCCATCTCGGTGCCGCCGTGATTGAGGTGGATCGAGCCGTCGCTATAGATATGGATCAGCGATCCGGCCTGATTGTAATGCGTGGCCGTGAACGAGATACCGAACTTGACCGGGGTCAGGGCGATGCCGCAGCGGATGACCGGGCTGTGCCGGTTCGCCTCGATGATCGCGCGGCGGCGGTTTGCATAATCGCAACTCGTCTCAAGCTCATCGACGATCCGGCCAATGATATTATCCTCGACCGTCTGGTGATAGGGCGTCAGATCCCGCCCCGGCCCGCCATAGAAATTCGCCTTGCGGATCTCCAGCGGGTCGCGGCCAAGGCGGTAGGCGATTTCCTCGATCATCCGTTCGGCCACGATCACACCTTGCGGTCCGCCAAAGCCGCGAAACGCCGTATTCGAGACGGTATTTGTCTTTTGCGGGCGTGAGTTCAGCCGCACATGCGGGTAGAAATAGGCGTTATCGGCATGGAACAGCGCCCGGTCCGTAACCGGACCTGACAGATCCGAGGAATATCCGCACCGCGCCGAGAAACGCCCCTCGACCGCCTGAATGCGCCCGTCTTCGTCAAAGCCGCACTCATAATCGACGACGAAATCATGCCGCTTTCCCGTCGCGGTCATATCCTGATCGCGGTCGGGACGGATCTTTACCGGACGGTTCAGCTTCTTGGCGGCCACGGCAGCAACCGCCGCGAAGATATTCATCTGGCTTTCCTTGCCGCCGAACCCGCCTCCCATGCGGCGGACATTCACCGTCACCGCGTTAGAGGGCACCCCAAGCACATGGGCGACCATGTGCTGCGCCTCGCTTGGGTGCTGGGTCGAGCAATTCACGATCACGTCGTCATCCTCGCCCGGAATGGCGAAGGCGATCTGGCCCTCCAGATACATATGATCTTGTCCGCCAATCGTCATGCGCCCGCCAATCCGATGGGCCGAGGCGGAAAAGCCTTCCGCGACATCTCCGCGCTGCAATTGCAGCGGCTCGGTCACCATCGGCATTCCGGCGTCCTCAGCGCTGATCGGATCGAGTGCGTGGGGCAGTTCCTCACAGTCGATATCGGCCAGTTCGGCGGCGCGGCGGGCAAGGTCGCGCGTCGTGGCGATCACCGCAAAAAGCGGCTGGCCGTGATATTCGATGGTGTCGACGGGAAAGACCGGTTCGTCATTGCGTCCGGTCGGGCTGATATCGTTATGGCCGGGAATGTCGTCCGCGGTCAGAACATCAATCACGCCGGGCGCTTTGCGGATTTTTTCCAGATCCATGCTGCGGATGTGCCCATGCGCCACGCCGGACACGCCAAAATAGGCATGCAGTGTCCCCTGCGGTTCGCTGATATCGTCGGTATATTCGGCGCGACCGCTGACATGCTTGGTGGCGCTGTCATGCTGAAGCTCCTGATGGGCGCTGCCGGCGACGGGAAGGTGATCTTTCATGACATTCCTCCTTACGCGATGGCCAGACGGACCGGAGCGCCGCCTGCTTCATCATGTTCCAGATGGAACCGGCGCAGCAGATTTCCGGCAACCAACAGCCGGTATTCTGCCGATGCGCGCCAGTCGCTGAGCGGGGTGAAATCCGATGCGAGCGTCGCGGCGGCCGCTGCGAACGCCTCGGCGGACCAGTCTGCTCCGGTCAGTGCCTGCTCCGCCGAGGCGGCGCGTTTCGGCGTTGCCGCCATGCCGCCAAAGGCGATCCGGGCGCGTGTGATGATCCCATCCTTGACGATCACGCTGATCCCGGCTGCGACGGCAGAGATATCCTCATCCCGGCGCTTCGATATCTTGTAGGCCGCATCGATCTGACCCGGAACAGGACGCGGAATGCGGATGCCCGAGACGAATTCTCCGGCGGCGCGATCCTGCTTGCCGTAATCAATGAAGAACGCTTCCAGCGGCATCGAGCGGGTGCCGGATATGTCCTGCAATGTCACCTCGGCCCCAAGCGCGATCAGGACGGGCGGGGTATCCCCGATGGGTGAGCCATTGGCGATATTGCCGCCGATCGTCCCCATATTGCGCACCTGCCAGCCTGCGATCCGGTCCCAGTATTCGCCCAGATGGGGCAGGGCGTCGCGGATCGCGGCTTCCGCCTCGGAATAGGTGACGCCCGCGCCGAGCGTCAGCGCATCCTCATCCAGCCGGATCTGTTTCAGATCCTCCAGATGGTTGATGAACACCACCGGAGAGATCGGGCGCATGAACTTCGTCACCCACAGCCCGACATCGGTCGAACCCGCGACGATGGTCGCCTTGGCGTGTTCCTGCAGGATGCTGGCAAGATCGGCACTGTCCATCGGCAGAATCGCGCGGTCATCCTGTGGTCCTGTCTCGATCCGCGCGGACTGGCGCAGCGCCTGAAGCCGGGCGGTGATCGCCTCGCGCTCGCGGGTGAGATAATCGTTCTCCGGGGTGCCGTATTCATTCACCGCAAAAGCCGCCCGGATAATCGGTTCATACCCGGTGCAGCGGCAGAGATTGCCCTGCAATGCCGTCTCGATCTGGGTCAGCGATGGCTGCGGATGCTCCATCCACAGCGCGTAAAGCGACATGACGAAACCCGGTGTGCAGAAACCGCACTGGCTTCCGTGATGCGTTACCATCGCCTGCTGGACAGGATGAAGCCGTCCCTCCGGCCCGCTGAGATGCTCGACCGTCACGATATGGCAGCCATTCAGCGAGGCAAGGAAGCGGATACAGGCATTCACCGTCTCATAGCGCAACGCGCCGTCATGCAGCCGCCCGACCAGAACCGTGCAAGCCCCGCAATCGCCTTCCGCGCAACCTTCCTTGGTGCCGGTCAGGCGACGGTCCAGCCGCAGAAATTCCAGCAGGGTCCGGGTCGCGGTTGCGTTGCTGATCACAACATCCTCGTCATTGAGAACGAAACGGATGTCGGTTTGCTTTTCCATCGAACCTCTCCTGTCCTGGGTTGCGGCAGCGTCCGCGCCTGGTGGCAGATGTAACCTTCACTTAGGCTCAGGACTCGTTCTTGATCATAACCAGAAGATGACGGTCGCGGCGAGCAGGATTGCAGAGAAGAAGGTCTCGGGGCAACGGTCGTATCGGGTGGCGACGCGCCTCCAATCCTTGAGTCGGCCGAACATGATTTCGATGCGGTTGCGGCGTTTGTATCGCCGCTTGTCGTATTTGACGGGTTTCTTGCGCGACTTCCGACCCGGGATGCAAACCTTTATCCCCTTGTTTTTCAAGGCATCTCTGAACCAGTCGGCATCATAGCCCCGATCGGCCAGCAGCCAATCCGCCTCCGGCAGGCTGTTCAGAAGTGCCGCTGCCCCGGTGTAATCACTGACTTGTCCGGCGGACATGAAGAACCCTATCGGCCGGCCCTTCGCGTCGGTGACGGCGTGCAGTTTCGTGTTCATGCCGCCTTTCGTTCGCCCGATCTGGCGCCCGCGCCCCCTTTTTTGACCCGCAGGCTCGAGGCCGTGCGGTGCGCTTTCAGATAGGTCGCGTCGATCATGATCGTATTGTGTTCGGCGCTCTCGGCGGCGAGGCCCACCATGATCCGGGCGAAGGTCCCGTTCTCGCTCCAGCGCTTCCAGCGGTTGTAGAGCGTCTTGGCGGGGCCGTAGTCCGTCGGCGCGTCGCACCATCGCAAGCCATTACGATTGATGAATATTATGCCGCTCAGCACACGCCGGTCGTCAACGCGTGGCTTGCCGTGGGATTTCGGGAAATAGGGTTTCAGACGCTCCATCTGCGCGTCAGTCAGCCAGAAAAGGTTGCTCATAAATCAGGTCTCCTTGCAGAGCCTGAATCACGCAAACAGCCCGAAATCAATGGGTCTGGAGCCTAGTCTAGCGCGAATTAACTCCTGTGAAAAATCGTTGCGTTGAACAGTTACTTTCTACAATCTGTTGAAAATGGATATGCCCAAACCGGATAAAACCGGGTTAGCCTGCGGGCTGAATGGTTTTCCCAGCAAGGACGGGTGCTGATGTCATATCTTGAAAGTCTGAGAGTTTTCGCCCGAGTCACGGAACTGGGCAGCATCACCGCAGGCGGCCGCGATCTGAGACTGACGCCTGCCGTCGCCAGCAAACGGATCAAAGAGCTGGAACAGCATCTCGGCGTGCGGCTGTTCAACCGGACAACACGCTCACTGAGCCCGACCGAGGTCGGCAGGCGGTTCTATTCGGAAGTGGTGGGCATCCTGGAATCGCTCGACCGCGCCGAGGCGGTTGTCGCTCAGCTTTCCGCCGCGCCCAGAGGCGTGATCCGTGTCAGCGCACCGCTTGGGGTCGGGCGCAGGGTGATTGCGCCTCTGATCCCCGATTTCGTCGAGAAATACACGGAAACCGAGGTCAGGATGCGCATGTCCGACCGCAAGGTCGATCTTCTTGCGGATAGTCTGGATATCATGTTCTTCGTCGGCACACCGTCCGATTCAAGTCTGAAGATGCGTCAGATCGCGGTCTGTGAACGGGTTCTGTGCGCATCGCCCGACTATCTGGAAAGGGCCGGAACGCCCCGCTCCCCGGAAGAGCTTATGACGCGGCATAACTGCCTGCTTCTGCGCTATCCGCGCTCGCCGGAATATTACTGGACGCTGAACACGCCCGAGGGGCCGCGCAGGCTGGATGTCACGGGAAAATACGATGCGGATGACAGCGATGTTCTGGCTGATTGGGCGCTTGCCGGTCATGGGATCGTCAACAAGCCCTATTTCGACGTGGCCGAATATATCCGCGAGGGCAGGCTGGTCGAGGTTCTGCCTCATGCGCGACCGGCCCCTTCGGTGTTCGGCTGTCTTTATCCGCATAAGAAATTGCAGGACCCGAAAGTGCGGCTGCTGCTGGATTTCATCGCCGACCGTGGCCTGACGGCGATCAGAAATCTGGTCGGGCAGAGATAGCTGGCGGCAATATTCCGAAGCGGCGAAAGGCGTCTGCAATCAGCGCCTTTCGCCTTTTTGTTCAGAAATCGACCTCGATTGCGATGCCCTTCTCAACCGCCAGATCCACCACGGCGGCGGCCACCGCCAGATCCTGCAAACCGACTCCGGTCCCGTCGAACAGCGTGATTTCGTCGTCAGATCTGCGTCCGGGATGGGTTTTGTTGATGACCGCGCCAAGCTGGCTGATATCGCTTTCAGAGATCAGCCCCTGCGCCACGGCATGCTGCGCCTCGCCGATGCTGACGGATTGGGCGATTTCATCGGTGAAGACCGTCGCCTTCTTCAGAAGCTGCGGATCGACCTCTTGCTTGCCCTTGGTGTCGGTGCCCATGCAGGCAATATGCGTCCCCGGGCCGACCTGATCCGCGCCCAGGATCGCATCGAAGGAGGAGGTGATCGAGATGATCACATCCGCGTCGCGCATTCCGTCCAGTTCGACCGGCTCAAAGGGTAGCCCTGCCTCGTCGGCGACCTCTTGCAGGTTGGACAGCATCTCGGGATGCAGGTTCCAGCCGATCACCTTCTGGAAATCGCGCTGCTCAAGTGCTGCACGAAGCTGGAACTTCGCCTGATGTCCGGCGCCGATCATGCCGATCACCTTGGCATCCTGCCGCGCCAGATGCCGGATCGAGACCGAGGACGCCGCCGCCGTCCGCAGCGCGGTCAGCAGATTGCCGCCCACCATCGCCCTTGCCTTGCCAGTATCGGGATCGAAAAGGAAAACCGTGGACTGGTGATTGATCAGGCCGCGCTTTTCCAGATTGTTGGGCCAGTACCCGCCAGCCTTCAGCCCCAGAGTCAGCCCGGCCTTGTCGAACCCGCCCTTGAAGCCGTAAAGCGCATCCTCATGTCCGATTGCCTCGCGGATGACGGGAAAATTATAGGCATCGCCCGAGGCCATCGCCGCGAAGACCTTCTCGACGGCATCAAAGGCAGCTTCCCGGGTCATCAGACCGGCAATTTCGCGTTCGGGTACGATTATCATCAATATCTCCGTTCAGATTTTATGCGCCCATATGCCGTCGCCGGAAGGAAAGCATGACATATGGGCGACCTCCGGCGTCCTCCTCGACGCCGGCCTTCCTTGTTCACAAGGCGTGATCAGTAGGCTTTGCCGCGGGCCGAAACCGGCCAGAGGGTTTCCACCTTGTCGCCGCGCACGCCCACATACCAGTCATGGACATTGGCGGTCGGGTCGCAATGACCCGGCACCAGCCGCAGCTTTTCGCCGACTTTCAGCACGCCGTTCGGATCGGAAATCACCCCGTGCTCATCCGAGCATTTGATATATTCCACATCGTCGCGGCCATAAATGAAGGGCAGGCCACTATCGACGGATTGCGCTTTCAGCCCGGCATCGCAGATCGCCTTGTCGGCTTTTGCATGGCTCATGACCTGAGTCAGGATGAAGAATGCGTTTTCCCATTCGCCCTGATCGATCCGGTTGCCGTCCTTGTCGAGAATACGCCCGTAATCCGCATCCATGAACGCATAAGAGCCGCATTGCAGTTCGTTATACACGCCGGAATTCGACTCGAAATAATATGAGCCGGTCCCGCCGCCCGAGACCAGTTCAGGCTCCAGCCCCTCGGCTTTCAGCCCTTCAACGGCGTCCGTGACCATAGCAATCGCCGTATCCAGTTTTTTCTTGCGGGCCTCATAGCTGTCGATATGCTGCATTGCGCCCTGATAGGCCTGAATTCCCTTGAACTTCAGTCCCGGAGCGGCATCGGCAGCCTTGGCGATCTCGATCACGGCGGGGGTGGTGGTCACGCCGCAACGCCCGGCACCGCAGTCGATCTCGACGAAAACTCCCAGTTCCGTGCCGTGTTTCTGCGCCGCTTCGGACAGATCGGCGATATTGGTGACATCATCGACGCAGACGATCACATCCGCACCCAGCTTCGGCAGTTGTGCCAGCCGGTCGATCTTGGCCAGGTCGCGCACCTGATTGGAGACCAGAATATCCTTGATGCCGCCCCGCGCGAAGACCTCGGCCTCCGAGACTTTCTGACAGCACACACCGACCGCGCCGCCCAGTTTTTCCTGAAGCTTGGCGACATCGACGGATTTATGCATCTTGCCATGCACGCGATGGCGCATGTTATGGGCTTTGGCGTAATCGCCCATTTTCTTGATATTACGCTCCAGAGCGTCCAGATCCAGCACGAGGCAGGGGGTCTGGATATCGGCTGCATCCATGCCGGGAATGGCGGGGACGTCGAAGCCGACAACGAGATTATCGAGTTTCACATTCGCATTCATAGATTCTCTCCGGTCACTGGGTCCAGGGCAGGCGGTCAAGATCGACATTGCCGCCGGTGATGATGATGCCGACGCGCTTGCCTTTGAAGGCGTCGGGATTTTTCAGGATGGTGGCCATCGGCACCGCGCTTGACGGCTCCATGACCACGCGCAGATGTTTCCAGATCAGCTTCATCGCATCGACGATTTCCTGTTCGGATGCGGTGTATATCTCGGAGACATGGTTCGACACGAAATGCCAGGTCAGATCCTTCAGCGGCACCAGAAGCCCGTCAGCGATCGATTTTGGCGCGTCATCGGCGATGATATGACCGGCCTTGAAGCTGCGATAGGCGTCGTCTGCGGTTTCCGGTTCCGCCGCGATGACCCTGGTTTCCGGCGCCAGGCTGGACAGGGTCAGACAGGTGCCCGAAATCATCCCGCCGCCGCCGATCGGGGCCACGACCATATCCAGACCGTCGGTCTGCTCGATCAGCTCTTTCGAGCAGGTCCCCTGACCGGCGATCACGCGCGGATCGTTATAGGGATGCACGAAATCTCCGCCGGTTTCGGCCTGCACCTTGGCGAAGGTCTCTTCACGCGAAGAGGTCGAGGGCTCGCATTCGGTGATCTTGCCGCCATAGCGGCGCACCGTGTCCTTCTTGGCCTGAGGCGCGGTCCGGGGCATGACCACATTGCACGGAATCCCGCGCAGCATCGCCGCATAGGACAGGCAGGATGCATGGTTGCCGGAAGAATGCGTCGCCACACCCTTCTTCGCCTGTTCATCGTCCAGCCCGAACACGGCATTGCTGGCTCCGCGCACCTTGAAGGCCCCCGGCTCCTGAAAATTCTCGCATTTGAAGAAAAGCTGCGCTCCGGTCAGCTCATTCAGGTAGTCCGAGCTGCGAACCGGAGTCAGGCGGATATGCGGCCTGATCCGGTCATGAGCGGCCAGCATATCCTCGTAAGTCGGAATATACATGTCCTTCATCAGGCAGCATCCTTGCGGGCAGCAGCCGGGTTCGAGCGATAGAATTCCTGCGCAGCCGCGACGCCCGAGCCAAGTTTGATATCCAGCCCCAGATCGGCCATGCACATTTCTGCCGTGGCAATGCCCGAGAGCGCCATGACATCGGTGAGGCTGCCAAGATGGCCGATGCGGAATACCTTGCCCGCAACTTCTCCAAGACCGACACCGAAGGCGACGCCATATGTGCCGGCGGCATGGGTGACGATATCGGTGGCATTGAAGCCCTCGGGCGTGCGGATCGCGCTGACCGAGTCCGAATAAACCTCGGGCGACACGGCGCAGAGTTCCAGCCCCCATGCGCCGACTGCCGCACGGACACCGTCGGCGATGCGGCGATGGCGGGCGAAGACGTTCTCCAGCCCCTCGCTCAGCAGC
Organism: Paracoccus aerodenitrificans; assembly: GCF_027913215.1. Taxonomy (GTDB): domain Bacteria; phylum Pseudomonadota; class Alphaproteobacteria; order Rhodobacterales; family Rhodobacteraceae; genus Paracoccus; species Paracoccus aerodenitrificans. Next base: position 1,643,998 of record NZ_CP115784.1, on the reverse strand, counting down.
ATGCCGCAGGACTGGTTCAGCCCGTTCAGCAGCCCGACCGCAGGGGTGTAGGGATAGGCATTATTCGCATAGGTCTTCTCCATATCGCGGATATCGAAGAAGGTGCGGGGCAGTTTCGCCGAAGCGGTCGCCTCTTTCGCCTTTGCGCTGAAGCCGACAATGGCCAGACCCGGCGGCAGCATGAAGCCTTTCTGCGATCCGGTGACGGCAATATCGACGCCCCATTCGTCAAAGCGGAAATCCATCGACCCGATCGAGCTGACGCCATCGACGAACAGCATTGCCGGGTGGTTCGCCGCATCCAGAGCCTTGCGCACCGCAGCGATGTCGGATTTCACGCCCGTAGCGGTTTCGTTATGCGTGGCCAGGACGACCTTGATTTCGTGGTTCTTGTCGGCGGTCAGGATCTCTTCATAGCGATCCGCAGGCAGGCCGTGGCCCCAGGGGGTCTCGACGATCTGAACCTCAAGCCCGTGACGCTGGCACATATCGATCCAGCGATGCGAGAACATGCCATTGCGTGCCGCAAGCACCTTGTCGCCCGGCGACAGCGTGTTGGTCAGCGCCGTTTCCCAGCCGCCAGTGCCGGTTGACGGGAAGATGAAGATCTCTGCCTTCTCGCTTTTCAGCACTTTGCGCACACCGGCAAGCGCCGGATGCAGGATCTGACCGAACAGGGGCGAACGATGATCGATGGTAGGCATGTCGCATGCTTTGCGCAGGCTTTCCGGGATATTGGTTGGGCCCGGGATGAAAACCGGATTCTGAAAGCTCATCGGGGATCTCCTTCCTTGTGTTGATCCAAGATAGGCCACGCGGAAGATTCAGGAAATTTTTTCAGTTCAGATCAGGGATCAGCGGTGAATTTGAAAAAATATAATATTGTCATTGCCTTATGTTTTTCGTAATGTGAAAAATGATTTCATATTGTGGGGAAGAGAGTTTATGGTTTCCCAAGATAATCAGGATTACCCGCCGCGCCGCTCTCGCGGGCGGCCGCGCGGCTGGACGGATAAAAGCGATCAGAACACGATCAAATCCCTTGATCGCGCGATGGAGGTTTTCGAATATCTCAGTGAGGCTCAGGGAAAATCCCTGTCCTCCATCGCATCCGAGATGGATCAGTCCGCTGCGACCGTGTACCGGATTCTCGTGACGCTTGAGGGCAGGGGGCTGGTCGAATTCGACCCGGCAGAGCAGTTTTGGCATATCGGTCCGCGCGCCTTCGTCATCGGATCGCGCTTTCTGCGCCGTACCAGCCTTGTGGACCGCGCCCGCCCCGTGCTGCGCAGGCTGATGGAAGCCACCGGAGAGACTGCCAATCTCGGCGTTGAACGCGAAGGCGCGGTGCTGTTTCTCAGCCAGGTCGAAACCCATGCCAGTATCCGGGCCTTTTTCCCGCCGGGAACGCTGTCGCCGATGCATTGCTCGGGGATCGGCAAGGCGCTTCTGGCGCAAATGCCTAGCGAGCGTCTGGCGAAGATGCTGGCGGATGAAACGCTGGACGCATTTACCCAAGCGACCATCACCGACAGAGAGGTTTTGCAGCGCGAGTTGCAGATCATTGCGCAGCGCGGCTATGCCATCGACAATGAAGAGCGCAACCGGGGTATGCGCTGCATTGCCGCTCCGATTCTGGACATGAACGCCGAGGCGGTTGCAGGGATTTCGGTCTCAGGCCCCACAAGCCGCATCGGCAGCGAGGAAATGACCGCGCTCAGCCGTCATGTCATTGAGGCCGCACAAGAACTCAGCCTGTCGATTGGCGGAGTGGTCCCGGATCGGACCGGCTGAGCCGCCGGGTTTTTACCTGCCACGCCAGTCGGGTTTGCGTTTTTCGGCGAAAGCGCGGGCACCTTCGGCGGCATCCTCGCTTTCGGTGAGGCGCCGCAACAGGCGGTCGTTTTCCTGCCACAACGCATCTTCCTGCGCAAAATCCGGGGCGCGTGCCATCGCCAGACTGGCGGCCACGGAAAGCGGCGCATTGTCGGCGATCTGTTCGGCGAATGACAGGCAAAGCGTCATGGGATCGTCTCCGGTCACACGGTTGATGAGCCCCCATTGCAGCGCCTGATCTGCGTCGAATTTGCCACCCAGCAGAACGATTTCATTCGCGATCACCGAGGGCACACGCTGGCCGACGCGGAACGCACCCCCGGCACCGGCGATAAGCCCGATCCGGGCTTCGGGAAGCCCGAAACTCACCCCGCGCGATGCGACGACCAGATCGCAGGCCAGCACCAGCTCAAACCCGCCTGCAAGAGCCGCGCCCTGCACACAGGCGATCACCGGCTTGGTCCGGTTCCGGCTGACAAAGCCGCCGAAACGTCCGGGACCGAACAGGATGTCCTCGGCCTCGCCACTCAGAAACGCTTTCAGATCCAGCCCGGCGCAGAAAGACGGGCCATTCGCGGCAAGAATGGCGACGCGCAAATTGTCATCTTCCTCAACCCGGTCAATCGCCTTGCGCAAGGCCCGAGTCATGGCGGCATCCATCGCATTGCGCTGATCGGGCCGGTTCAGCGTCACGATGGCGATGGAGCCGCGCTGTTCGAAAAGGACTCTGTCTGTGTCGTCGCTCATGGTGTGACCTTGCTTTGCGCCGTTTCGCTTGCAGCTTCCTCTTCCGCCATCCGGCGCAGCGTGGCGCGGACGATCTTGCCGGTTGTTGTCATCGGCATGTCGTCGATGAACCGCACAACCCGCGGATATTCATAGGCCGCCAGATTGGATTTCACATGATCGGCAATCTCTTGCGCGAGGTTATCCGAGGGCGAATACCCGTCATTCAGCACCAGATAGGCCATCACAACCGCGCCGCGCACCGGGTCGGGTTTGCCGACTACCCCGGCCATCTGCACGGCGGGATGGGCGATCAGGCTGTTCTCGATCTCAGAGGGACCGATGCGATACCCCGCAGAGCTTATCACATCGTCGTCCCGCCCGACAAAGCGCAACCGCCCATCTTCATCCGTCGTGCCGCGATCCCCGGTCAGAAGCCAGCGACCCGATTTTGTGTCGATGAATTTTTCAGCCGTCGCCGAGGGGTTATTCCAATAGCCCAGAAACATCACCGGATCGGGCGAACGTACCGCGATTGCCCCTTCCTGACCGGCGGGCAGCGTTTCACCGCTGACCGGATCCAACACCGCAACCTGATGACCTCGCACCGGGCGGCCCATGAAACCCGGCACAGGCGGTTCGACCTCTGAGCAAGAAGAGACGATCATATTGCATTCGGTCTGGCCGTAGAATTCGTTGATTGTGGTCCCGAAAACATCCCGCCCCCAATCCAGCAATTCCGAGCCGAGCGTTTCTCCGCCACTGGCGACCGAGCGCATTTTCAGACCATAATTCCGCGCCTCGGGAAATTGACGCATGAGCTTCAGCGCGGTTGGCGGCAGAAACGCATTGCGGATCTCGTAGTCGCGCAAAAGCGCAAAGGCCGCCTCGGGGGTGAATTTGTCGAAGCGCCGTGCCACCACGGTCACCCCGTGATGCAGCGCAGGCATCAGCACATCCAGAAGCCCGCCAATCCATGCCCAGTCGGCAGGGCTCCAGATCCTGTCTCCGGGTTTGGGCAGGAAATTATGGCTGGTCTCGACACCGGGCAGATGGCCAAGAAGGACACGATGGGCATGAAGGGCGCCCTTCGGGTTGCCGGTCGTGCCGGAGGTATAGATCAATATCGCCGGATCGTCCGCCCGGGTGCGCACCGGCTGATAAGTGATAGGCTGCGCGTCGCAGACCGCTTGGAAATCGAGTGCATCCGGCGTTTCGCCATCAACTGACAGCACCACCCGCAGATCCGGCAACCTGTCGCGAAGACCCGCCAGGTTCGCCACCCCTCCTTCATTGGTAATGACGGCGCTTGCACCTGAATCGCGAAGCCTGTGCAAAAGAGCCTCTTCGCCGAACAGGGTGAAAAGCGGAATGGAAATACAGCCCGCCTTGGTAATTGCGGCATGGCTGACGGCGGTCTCATAGCGCTGAGGCAGCAGCACTCCGACCCGGTCGCCCATCCCGTCCCGGCAAGAAATACCCAATCCGTTCAGCGCATGTGCAAGCTGGCTGGACCGTGATTGCAACTGGCCGAAACTGTATTCGCGGGCCGTCCCCTTGCGGTCGATATCGATAATCGCCAGCCGGTCGGGGTCCTGATTTGCCCATTTATCGCTGATATCGACGCCGATATTGTAGAATTCCGGGATATCCCACTGAAAGCCAGAGCTTCCTGTCGTCGCCGGTCCGGTATCCGTCACCTGATCTGTCCTGCAAGCGGTTGAACCATGACCGCCATGCTAATCACAGCCTGGAAGACCAATCCAGCCTTCTTTGTGACAGGCGGTAGGGCGAGAGGGCAGGGCGATGCCTGCACCAATCCCGGCGCGAGGATGCCTGCCTTGCAGCGCTTCAGGGGCCGTGCGTGTATCGTTTGGGTCTTCAATGCGTTCTTGCTACGGTCCTGAAATGGAATACGGTTATTCGGCCACAGCATGAAAGGACAGCGCATGGGATTTCAGGGTGTTTTCCCCTATCTGGTCTCTCCGATTGATCAGGACGGGCAGGTCAAACAGGCCGTCCTTGGCGATCTTGTCGAACATCTGATCGGCAAGGGCGTACATGGCTTCGCGCCTTTGGGCAGCACCGGCGAATATGCCTATCTGAACCATGCTCAGCGGCTGGATGTCGTCCGCGGCGTGATCTCGGCGACCAGAGGCCGCGTTCCCGTCATCGCCGGAGTTGGCGCCGTCGCGACCAGCGATGCCGTCGCCCAGACCGAGGCGATGGTCGAGGCGGGCGCGGATGGTATTCTGGCGGTGATGGATTCCTATTTCCCGGTGAAGGACGATGGAATCGTGGCCTATTTCACCGCCATTGCCGATGCGGCAAAAGGGCGTCCGGTGGTGCTCTATACCAATCCGAATTTCCAGCGCACCGATCTGAGCCTGACCGTAATCGAGCGGCTCAGCCATGTCGAAAATATCCGCTATATCAAGGACGCGTCGTCGAATACCGGCAGGCTTTTATCGATCATCGAACGTGTCGGGGGACGAATGGAGGTCTTCGCGGCCTCGGCGCATATCCCGGTCAGCGTGATGCTGATCGGCGGGGCTGGCTGGATGGCCGGCCCTGCCTGCATCGTCCCCGAGCAAAGCATCGCACTTTACGAAGCCGCCCGCGCCCGTGAGTGGGATCGCGCGATGGAATTGCAGCGGCCACTCTGGCGTGTCAGCGAGATTTTCGCCAAATATTCGCTGGCGGCCTGCATCAAGGCGGCGCTTGAGTTGCAGGGCTTCCCGGTCGGCGACCCGCTCGCACCGCAGCAACGGCTGAATGACGAAGCCCGAGACGAAATCGGCAACGTGCTGAAATCTCTTGGGGCGTTATAGGTCGTGACGGTGTCTGTTCCGACAAATATTTTCGCGGTGACGGCTTCGTGGGGCTCAGAATCGGCAGAACGTTATGGCAACCTAAAATTTTCCCGTTGATCCAAAATGCTCAACGCAACGGCACAGGTTTCGTGACGCCTCGGCTCGTCGCTAGGAGAAAGGACAATCACGTTTGATGATATGACCTGACACTATATCTTGTGCCACTGTGTTCAGGGCGTTGTGAACATCTATCAGCGTGAGAGTCTTCGACGAAAAATTATTTCTTTTCATCAGTATAATGGCGGGCCATGCGAGATACCGATGGGCACGATACCTACTCCATAACCCTCTATACCCCTCCAAAGGAGATATAATCAAAGGCAGAGCTGGCTGACAGCCACCAGATGTCCGCTTCTCGCCGCATGCCGGCCATCAAATGCGCGCTGGCAATTTTCGAAAGCAGGCCTTCCTTATGATGTATCCGAGGCCAACTGAAGATTTCGGCGTATGTGCTCATCCCACCTCCTTCACGCTCGCGGAACAAGTCACACAGGGCAGCTTGGTCATCATGAAAGCATGGAAGCGCAACCACATTCAGTTATCAGAGCCAATTATACGTCAAGCAGCCGCACGCTGCCGAACCTCCTCCAAGATACTGATAAGCTCAGAAACACCCACATTATCAAAAACACCTTCCACCCCCATCGCATCGAAATCGGTGAAAGGACTCTCATAGAGGAGCCGCGGATCCATCACGCCTCGGTCCGTAAGGTAATCAATTATCATGTTAAGAAATTCGATCTGATTGGCCGACAGCTTTCGCTTGCACTGGAACCGATCGAACGCGTGTTTTGCCGCCTCGCGGTCGAGGCCGACCAGAGAGCGGACGAAAATCCCAAGCCCACCATCATTGCGGACCCGCTCCAAGTCCTCGGGAGCCGCCACAGCGGCTTCGATGAAGATGCGTTCCAGCTCCGCCAGGTCTTGTGCTGTCAGGGGCTCGTTTCGGCGAACCTTTTGAATCGCGATATGGTTCTCATGCTCCTTCAGGAAGTGTCTGGCCTTTATACGAAAACGGTGCATATCGGTCCCGACGGCGACGCTTTGAAGCTCGACCTCGGTCGGACCTCCGATTTCGTCCTCGAAGTCGGTGTAGACGTGCGGGCGCTTCCTCAGCTCGATGAGCTTGATAAGGCTCCGCAGACGGCGGCGGATGGTTTCCAACATTGGTGGCGTCACGTCCTGCCAGAACTCGTCGGTCTGAATCTCTAGGATAAACGCCATCTCAACCGCGACCATCGGGACATTGCCGAGTTCTTCAAGCGCCGCCGCCAAATCGACAATGCGCTTCTTATAGCCAGCAAATGCCTTCTGCGCCCGCAGTACCGCCAACTGGGTTTGCAGGATGAGGTAATCGAATTGCTTGGCGGAAATGTCGTCATCGACTACGGCAGACGGAAGCCCGGCGATGTGGTCGATGAGCTCGGCGCGCTCGTCCAGACCCAGCTTCGACCAGACTTCGTCGGCCCTGTACTTCTCAACAATCCGCCGCTTGGGTCGAACGATGAAGTTCTCGACGTTCATGCCGTCTACCTCGGCACGAAGCTGGGCGACAACATCGCGCCGCAGCACCGCGGCCGGATCATTGCCGTCCGGATACCGTTGTCTGTCGAGTTCGCCGATCAGGTCGACGCGTGTCGCAAACAGGCGCTCGCTCAGTGAAGCGCCAGATGATCCTTCGGATAAGTCGGGGTTCTGGTTGAAGAATTCAATATTCTGGCAGAAATCGAAGACGTAGAAATATTCCTTATGCTGACCAATGCCGAACAGGTCAGGACACAGCCGCGTTCCCCTCCCGATCATCTGCCAGAACTTGGTTTTCGAACGAACAATCTTGAAAAAGACGAGGTTGACCACCTCGGGGACGTCGATACCGGTATCGAGCATGTCCACCGAAATGGCGATGTGAGGTTCCTTGTCCGCAGACGAAAAATCGTCAATCAGCGATTGGGCATATTCTGTCTTGAAGTCGATGACGCGGGCAAAACGCCCTTGGAGATGGGGATAGTTCACATCGAAGCGTTCAGCGATGAACTGGGCATGGTCATGGTTCTTGGCGAAGATGATGGTCTTCCCCAGCCGGTCGCCGTCAGCGACCTTCAGCCCATGGGTCATGACGTGCTCAAGCACCTTGTCAACGGTGTCCTCGTTGAACAGCCACTTGTTGACGGCCGCCGCCTCAACGCGGTCCGGGATCGCACCGTCCTCGTCCCATTCGATGGCGTCCCACGCCTCCTTCTCTTCTTCAGCGAGGTCGTCGTATTTGATGCCCTCTCGCTGGAACTTGAGCGGCACGGAGACAGCCTTGGGCGGTACGAGGAAGCCGTCACTGACGGCCTCGTCCAACCCATAGGCGTCAGTGGGGATACCGCGTTCCAGATCGAAGAGCGCGTAGGTGTCCCGGTCGACCTCATCCTTCGGAGTCGCCGTAAGGCCGACCAGAAGGCTGTCGAAGTAGTCGAAGATCGCCTTGTACTTCCGGTAGACCGAGCGATGCGCCTCATCGATAACGATCAGGTCGAAATGCCCCGGCCCGAAACGCCTTACTCCGCTTTTCGTCTCGTCAATCAGCCCCATCATGGTCGGATAGGTCGAAACATAGACCCGTCCGTGGGCAGCCTTGTCGGTGACCAGGTTCACGGGAGAAGCCTGCGGCAGAAACGCCTTGAAAGCGTTCGACGCCTGATTGACGAGCGCGACTCGATCAGCAAGGAAAAGGATGCGTCTCGCCCAGTTGGCGCGCATCAACAGGTCGGAAAGTGCGATGACAGTGCGCGTCTTGCCCGAGCCCGTCGCCATGACCAACAACGCCTTGCGCAGATTGTCCTTCTCGAAAGCCTCCGCAACCCGGCGAATGGCACGGGTCTGGTAGTAGCGCTCGACAATCTTTGAGTTGATATCCTCCGGTGCCAGCGGCTTGCGTGTCGCACGCCGCTGGATCGCAAGCTCCAGCTCATCCTTCTTGAGAAAACCCTGGATAGGGCGCGGCGGATAGCGGCGGTCATCCCAGATCCAGTGCTCATAGCCGTTGGTATAGAAGATGATCGGCCGCTGCCCAAACTGGCGCTCCAGCGCGTTGGCGTACAGTTCGGCCTGACGCTGCCCTTCCCGTGCATCTCGGCGGGTGCGCTTCGCCTCGACCAAGCCGAGCGGTCGTCCGTCGTCCCCCCAGAGCACATAATCAACGAAGCCCTCGCCCGTGGCATTCGGCATGGCGGTGACGGGGCACTCGGTGTCGTAGCCGGGTCTGGTGAACGTCCAACCAGCTTCCGCCAGCAGCAAGTCGATGAAAGCGTCCCGCGTCTGCACCTCATTGTAGTCGTGCCTGTCGGGCACGGCCTGGTTGGCCTTTTTGATCTTGGCGATCTCGTCCTGAAGCCGCTTGATCTCGGTCTCCAGCTTCAACCGATCGCCGTCGCTTTTCAGGCGCAGTCGCTCGGCGCGTTCTCGTTCCCTGGCTGCCTCCTCGAAGCGTCTCGCGATTTCCTTGAGCTTCCCGAGAGTGGACGCCTCCACCTGAGTGGTATGCGGCAACGCATCAGCCGAAAATGCGACTGCGGCGGCCGGTTTCGCGCCCTTCGCGTAGGTGCGGACCAGCCAATAGGCGATATGGAACAACTCTCTAACGGCAGTGATGGCGCGTGCGGGTGCAACGGGTTTAGCTTCATGCACGGCTGCGTTACCCAGGTCTTTGACCACCTTTCCTTTGGCCACCAGGGCGTCACCGACAAGCTTCCTGAAGGTCGGCTCGTGGATCAGCGCGGACAGTGTCGTCTCATAGGGCGACCGAAGCGCGCGATCATGACGGTACATCCACTTGACCGCCACCTCCAACGCCAGCCGCGCGTAGAAGCAGGCGCTGCGGGGGTCCGAAAGCGCCAGTTTTTCCGCTTTTACGGCGTGCTCGTGCACCTCAACGAATTCAGCTTGAAGGAATGCGAATTGGCTCATGCATCGCCTCCATTTCCAAGCTGGCGCTCAAGGGATTGCCGAACAAGGCCGATTATATAGGGGAGCTCGTCAAGTGTACTGAAACGCACTTCAACATCGCCATTTCCCCACCGGCCAAGGCCAGAGACATCTTTGCACATGCCTCGGGGATCGCTTATCTCGGCAAAGCCCATATTCAGGGAAAGGCGTAGTTGCTTCGCTTGAGGGACAACGTCAACGAAGTTTGTCTCCGCCTTGTATGCGACGTACAGCTTCAGAAACTCTTCGCTTACGCATGGATCAAGCTTCAACACCTCAGTACGGAACGCATCGAACAGACCGCGCGTGGGCGCGTTCAGAAGATGAGGGTGATCTTCGATGGAGTATCCGGCGGCTTTCGCCGTTTCTGGTTGGTATGCGGCGAGAACATCGGCTGCAATCAGTGGCGCCCGCCAAACGTCTGACGCCTGCACCGCCAGCTGCGAAGCGCGCGACAGAATAGTGTCTTCGTTCCATGCCTCCAGCTCACCGAGCCCCGAGTTGACCCGAAGCGGGCTTTGCTTGAAGCCCCCTTGCATGTCTCGCTTTTCCTTAAACGAGCGATTGCTGTACTCAGAGTTGTAGCCCGTGAGGGTCAGATTGCCGAGCGTATGAAGGTAAGTCTGATGAACACGCTCCCATTCGTCACCGAGTGCGGCTTTCCATGCACTCGACAGCTGCTCGCTCTGAGGCATGATGTGCTCAATCGTGTACTCGTCAACGGGAACCCGTTCCTTCCGGTCATGGTTTTCGAATCGACGCAGCCAGTAGCTGCGGCTGCGGAAATTGTATAGGTCCCGCGTCTGGATATCGCGCTTGAACTCGTCGTCACTTGGAAAGCGACGATAAGAAGGCATTAGAAGGAAATGCGCTTTGATGCTTTCAAGATACCGGTCCTTCTTCAGTGCCTTGGTGAACGTAGCAAACGTCTTGTTAAGAGAATTTGTTGGTATTGCGCAGATCGCGCGCCTAAATACATAGGCTTCGATCAACCGCACAGCCTCCAGGAACTCATCCTTGGCAAGCAGTCCGGTTGAATAATCCTGATACAGTTCCAGCAGGAACGGATACGCAACATCGACCTTGAGCTCCCGGAGGTCGTGGAAGGCTGTCTTCAGGGCGTTGTCGCTTTCCGCTCCAAGGGCCATGGCGCAATAGTACCGTGCGAAGTCCCGGATATCCTTTACGAGCACCTCAACGCCGGCATCAGCCACCTTCGGCGACCGAGCATGCCCTTTGAAAGCCTCGTAAACATCATCCAGCCGCGGAATCTCCCCGGTCTTTACGGTCAGGTAATGACGCATGAAACTGTCAAAATGCGTGTTGTAGGCCTCTTGCCCGAACGAGACCTCCATCGGCCGCCAAAACTGTTCATAGAGGCGGGTCTGCAGAGTGGGCTCCAACCCCATAAGGATGAAATTTCGGATAAGGTCGGCCTGGCTGAGTTCGCGACCCGTGGAGTTCATGCTCTCGAAAATGAGCTGTGGATTGTCCTGATCGCGACTGAGCGCGATATCGACAACCACGAGCTTAGCGAGGCCCTTGCACACAGCGGTCACGCTATCTTGGCGCGCCGCTATCAGATCCCTGAATAGCGCGTGATTTTGCATGACCCGAAGGGAGCGTTCGACCGGCGGCTCATTCTGTCCAACGATCGACATAAGTGTCGCCTTGTCGGTCTGAGACAGAAGAAGCTTGTGGTGCCGCTCTCCGGATTCCTCGGGGTTCAGAAGGTAATAGTTGCGCAACTTCCGGGCGGAGAAGCCATCAATCGGCTCAGCGTCGCTCAACGCCTCGGCAAGCGCCGCGAGCAGGAGTGTGACGGTTGTCAGACGTTGCTGCCCGTCTATGACAAGCAGGGGCGCTTGATGCGAAACTTGGGATAGCCCAGCCTCAATGTAGACGATGGAACCGATGAAGTGGACGGATATCGTGTCGTCGCTTCCAGCGCGGATGATGTCATCCCAGAGCTGGCGGCATTCACGCTCGGTCCAGGAATAGGTCCTCTGGTAGATCGGGATCACGAACTGTGGTGATTTCTTGAGAAACGCGAGGAGCCCTGCTTCTGTTGCCTTCATTTCCGTGCCCCCTACGCACCCCGATAGATGTTGTCCGAATTTAGCAGATCGGTCAGATACGGTGTGAAGCCAGCAAGCAATACGGTAACGCTTACAAGATCACGCATCTCTATTTCACGAAGACGATTGTTTGCATTTCCGCCATGTCGAATGCCAGGATAATCGGAAGCAAAGCCATACATTCCCTTCATCGCCTCCTTGACCTTGTTATGAGGCCATGTCCCAACTTGGTCACAAATCTGGCCGAGCGTGTTGGCACTGACACCAGGGCAGCGCTGACCAATAGCCTCCAACAAGTTTACCTGTTTCTGGATACAGGTTTTTATCCGCCCCGGAGAGCGATCTGCGCGAAGGTCGCGGACGGACTCCTCAAACTCGACCATAAGCGGATGGAGATCCGCGTCGCGGGAGGTCGCTTCCTTCAGGTCGCGGATCAATCGAGCGAACACGCCGCTCAGCGTCGGGTTGAGACTGAACGGGCGGCGCAGGTCGTAGCGCAAGCTGTACTTTTCGAGAAAGGCATCGATCAGCAGGAAGTAACGGTTGGCAAGTGGATCGCCACCAAGGTCGGCAGCGATGCCATGCGCTCGCTCCATGAACTCCAGGAGCGCAAGCTCGCCCCGGAAGACAGTGGCTTTCGTCTTGCGAAACGCTGAACTGGCTTGGTCGGATTGATCAACAATATCAGCAAGCGTTGTTACATCGGGGACTACTTCGAAAGCTCCGACGAGTTCCCGATAAAGTTCGCAGAATAAATCCTCCGGCGCGTCCGGGTGTTTTGCCAGCTTCGACCAGATTTCACGCCAAGTCTCCGACCAAACCCCGATAATTTCTCCTCTCATCGCATCCCCCCGAGTCCGGTCTTTGCGCAGTCGTCCAGCTTCCGATGCAGAAGAGATATCAACGATAGATAATCAGCAGCGTCGTCTTCGCCTTTCCACAGGAGTTTTGGCTCATGCGCCAAGGGGTTGCGCACCGCCGCAAAGCATCCCTTCAGGAGCGACGCAAAACCCTTGTGCTCCGACCGTTCGGTTTCCGTCTGAAGCGTGTTGATGGCTAGCATTGGACGCTCGATGGAGAACACTCTATCCACCAGCGCCGCGCCGTCGCCGTCCTCACCTGACAGCTCCCTGATCCTCTGCGCGAGCCCCTTGGAAGCCTCGAACACGGCGTGGAAATAGTTATCCTGTAGCAGTTTGGGCTTGCAGTATTTGACGACCTCGGAATGGATGCGCCGCCCTCTGAACTTGGCTTGCAGCGTCTTGGCGCGCTGGTGGGCCTCCTCGATCGTCTGCGCCGCCGTTGCCCGCCGGAATTTTCCATCCTCGCCATACTGCAAGCCGGCGAAGGCGAGGACCGCGTTCAGCTGTTGACGCACAGCCTCGAACTCGTCCGGCCGCCCCACGAAACCGGCAGGGTCAAGCAGGGTGCGGATGAAATCGATCAGCTTGCTGGCCGCCCGGTCCTGCCGCTGATAGTGCAGGAACGTGCCATACAGGCGCCGCCACTTCGTGCTTTCCCCTGATACGTCATCCAGCCCCAGGCTGTTCAGGACACGGGTGATCTCCGAACCGGTCGCACAGTCACCCAGCAGGCGGGAAACCTGCTCAAGCTGGGCATCTGTGAGAACCGGCACATTGGTCATAGCTATAGCTCCTCCTTGAAGGCGCGGTGCTGGAGGGAGTTGAAAAGTGTTGAAGCAAGGTCCAAGGACGTTTGAATCTTGGTCTCTTCAGCTCTGAGTGATGCAAGTTTATCGGCGTAGGCGCGTTGAAGTTCGACGGGTGGAATCGCTATCGGAATGGATTGAAACTCCTTCGCATTGATGTTGGCCATGCCCACAATATTCTTGCACATGCTGCGCAGCACCGCCTTTCCGTGAGTCGAATTCAAGTAGCCGCTAATATAGTGCGTATCTCCTCGTGCGTTCGCCCTCGCGCGGACAAGATACCCGGCAAAGGCCATCGGGTCCGTCTGGGTGACCACCGCAGTCTTACCGACGAGCTCTTTGCTATTGGTCCGGTTGAAAAGAAGGTCACCCGGGCGTGTCGTGTACTTCTCGAACTCCTTGTCGGACAGTTCAATGTGCTTTAGGTCGGACAAGTCGATGCGTCCGTCGTAGGTTACATTGCCCATGCGCAACATCGGCAAACCGAGCCCTTCGGAGTTTGCCTTGCCAGACGAGCCGTATTTCGCTTCCTTTAGTAGGTCGCCAATGACGCCCATTGGCCAACCTTTCGGGTTTGTCGCCGAGTCCCCAAACATCTCATGAAAAATCGCTTGGCCGAGGGTGTTCAGCTTGTCGAGGGCGCGGGAGCGGAGGCGGCGGAGCGCGTCTGCCTGATCCAGTATCCCTGCAATCCGCCTCTGCTCCTCCATGGGCGGGAGAAGGATTGAGTAAGACTTGAAGTCAGATACCCTGATATTTTTGATCCCAATTCCCGACGACGAACTCGCCCACGCCCGGAACTGGGAGGTTCTCAGATAATGGGCCAAGAAGCGAGGAAACACGATATCCGCTCGGGGTCGAACGGTCGCAAGAAATGCGCCGAATGACCCTTTCCACTCGGAATCGAGCATCGCGCTCTTTCCCAGAACGTTCGCACTTCCTGACGACATGCAAACCACGATGTCGCCCGGTTGCAAGCGTTGATTTTTTGAGACAAAGCTTTTATCGACAAAGACCAGATCGTCTTCGGTGTTAAGTTGATCGCCGATGTTCCCCGCGCGCAGCACGGGAACAAGGCCAGGAGCGGGCTTGTCGGAGGCATCGCCTTTGCTGAAGGTAACACCCCGAATGACATCGGCCGCAGTATCGAGATCGACGGTTGGCCACGTCATCTCAGCATCTCCTCAAGTCTATCCAGACCTTCGGTGATTTCGGTCTCGATCGCACGCAGTTCAGCGATGATCTCCTTCGGGGGTTGGCGGATGACCTCTTCGTGCTGCACCTCCTTGTACCGGTTCAGCGACAGGTCCCATGACCCCGTAGCCCGGATATCCTCCACCGGCACCATGAAGCTCTGCGCGGTGCGGGGGTGCTCGGCCTCGGCAGCAAGATTCCCCCAGCGAGCCAGGATGTCGGGCAGATTGTTCTTTTCATGCTCTGCCTCGGACAGCGGCTGAGCGGGCGTCGGCCCTTGCTTTTCGGGTGGAAGGAGATCGGCGCGTTTGTCATCGAGGCTGAGACCGTCGGCTGCCACGTCATAGAACCAGACATTCTCGGTGCCGCCGACGCCGGTCTTGGTGAAGAGGAGGATGGCGGTGGACACCCCCGCATAGGGGCGGAACACCCCCGAGGGCAGCTTGATGACCGCGTCGAGCTTGTGATCCTCGACCAACATGCGGCGAATGTCCTTGTGCGCGCCGGACGAACCGAACAGGACGCCGTCTGGCACAATCACAGCCGCCCTGCCTCCGGTCTTCAGGAGCCGCAGGAAGAGCGCGATGAACAGAAGCTCCGTCTTTTTCGTCTTGACCGTTTTCTGGAGGTCCTTGGCGGTCGCCTCGTAGTCGAGCGACCCGGCGAAAGGCGGATTCGCCAGCACCAGGGAATAGGCGCCCGCGTCCTTGGCGTGATCCTCGGCCAGGCTGTCGCGATAGGTGACGTTCGGGTTCTCGACACCGTGCAGCGTCATGTTCATGGCGCCGATGCGGAGCATCGTCGTGTCGAAATCGAACCCGTGGAACAGGCCTTCGTGGAAATGCCTCCGCAATGCAGGATCGCGCATCAGCTCAGGATGCTTCTCGCGAAGATACTCACCAGCGGCAACAAGGAAGCCGCAGGTGCCGGCGGCTGGGTCACAGATCACGTCAGTCGGCTTCGGCGCGGTCAACTCGACCATCAGCCTGATGATGTGCCGTGGCGTGCGGAACTGGCCGTTCTGGCCGGCGCTCGCGATCTTCGCCAGCATGTACTCATAGATATCGCCCTTGGTGTCGCGATCCTCCATCGGGATGCGATCAAGCTTCTCGACAACCTTGGCCAGGAGCGCCGGATTGGAAAACCCAAGCCGGGCGTCGCGCATCAGCTTGCCGTAGCTGGATTGGCTGCCGTTGAGCGCGCGCAGGAACGGAAAGACGTGTTCGTCGACCACGTCCATCATCTCGCGTGGCTCGAAATTCTTGAATCGCGACCAGCGAAGATCGTCGTAGGGGCGGCCCTTGTCGTCTCGCCCCTCCGGGAAGATGCGGCGCTCCATTGGAATCTTGAGCGTCTGGCTCTTGCGCTCTTCGAGAGTATGCAGGTCGTCCAGGCGTTTGATGAACAGCAGATAGGTCATCTGCTCCATGACAGAGAGCGGATTGGCGACTCCGCCTGCCCAGAAGTCGTTCCAGATGCTATCGATCTGGCTGCGGATTTCGCCGGTCAGCATGACTTGACCCACTTCATAATATTGTTCTTGCCCCTCAAGCCGACGTCTCCTCGTTTCACTTCGTAGCCTCAGCTAAGGCTGCATCAAATTCCGCGCGATTAGTTATGACGACAGGCGTCTCGTGCGGATTATCGAGAACGTCCGCCACGTCCAGACGTAACCGCTTTCTGAAGTAGTAGAGCAACGCCCGCCTGACCGGGATCGAAATACTGTCGTCGCGCATGCCGTAATCTTGCGCGATTATCTTTCGTTGATTCTCTCCGATCTTCGGATTTGGCGAAAGCTTCACGTCAAAGAAATCTGCCCACTGCTTATCATCTTCGGGTCGCGCCCCGGACTCCCCGAGCGATCGGGCCTCAAGGCATCGCGAGAGAAGGAAATCCTTGAACCTGTTGTCGATGTGACAGAACGCGCGGACGTGCCAGCGAAAGCCATCGCTGCCGAAGGCATGAGGGCTGATACGCCGCCAAAGGGGCTCCGGCCGCTGCTCGTTCATCGACTGATAAAGAACATCAACCGAAGCTTGGCCCCGGACCGCAGCCAGGATCATACGGAGGACAGCGATGTCCACCCGGCGATGCGGCACGGGCATGGTATCCACGCTCGGGGGATTGGTCAGCCATGTGCGGTCGCCATGAAGAGCGGGGTCAGCCGCAAACAGAAGTTGCGCAAGGTAGCGATCCGCGTCCGGTTTCAGGAAACGCGGCCTGAACGACTCGGTCGCGAAGTAGCGCTTCTCGCTGCGGTCATACCGCACATTGTCGGGCGCAAGCTCCTGATACTGGGTCAGGTCCTTGGACGCCTGCGGCACCGATACGCCGAAAAATCCGGTGATGTCTGAGCGGTTGATGCCGCCCTCCCAGAAGAGGCGGAACTCAATAAACTCAAGCCGTTGCTCGACCCCCCACCGTAGCTCTGAGCTACCAGCCGACATGCGCGCTCCGATCCGTATAGTAACTATATTGACAGTGAAATGCTGCCCGTATACTTTCTTATCTCATGAGGGAATCGCCGTCAACGCATTTGGAGAGAGTGATGTCGAAGAACGACCGATACGTGGTCAAACATCCGAAGGGATGGGCCGTGAAAGGTGCCGGCGCGGAGCGGGCCAGTAGCGTCCATCAGCGGCAAGCGGATGCCGAACGGGCGGCCAAGCAGGTCGTGGAAAACGCGGGCGGCGGCGAAGTGAGGATTCAAGGGCGCAACGGCCGTTGGCGGGATTCTGATACGGTTGCACCTGGCCATGACCCGAACCCGCCGCGCGACAAGAAACATTAGGAAGCGGCCGCCGGACGGGGAGAACAGATATGAGCGCGCAAACTGATCGCTTCACGATCCTCTCCTTGAGCGGCGGCGGCTACCTCGGTCTTTACACGGCGTCGGTCCTCGCAGCACTCGAAGAGAGCTACGGTGCCCCTATCGCCCGCCATTTTGACCTGATCGCTGGCACATCGGTCGGCGGAATTATCGCCTTAGGTCTGGCGAATGAAGTACCCGCCCAAGACATCAAAAAAGCGTTCGAGGACGACGGCACGACGATCTTTTCCGACCGTCCGGCGCCGCAAGGTTTTGCCGGCTCGCTTGTTGACCTGTGCCGCTATTGGTGGAAGCCGAAATACCGACCCGATGCCCTGAGGAACACCATCGTCCGTATTGTGGGCGCCGATACGCTCATTGGTCATTTGAAACATCCAGTCATTGTCCCGGCCGTCAACCTGACTAAGGGCGGGCCGCAGATGTTCAAGACCCCGCATCACGAGGATTTCCGCAGGGATCTGCACCTGAAGGCCGTCGATGTCGCCTTGGCGACCGCTGCGGCACCCACCTACTTTCCTATCGCCGAAGTCGGGGACGCGCTGTTCACCGACGGCGGGCTCTACGCGAACTCTCCCGACTTGCTCGCCGTACATGAGGCCGAGCATTTCTTTCAGAGACCGGCTGGCCAAGTTCGGCTGCTGAGTATCGGCACGACTACCGCGCAGTTTTCTTTTGCCCATGCGCACGGCCGAGAGCTTGGCGCCTTCGGGTGGATGCGCGAGCAGCGGCTTGTCAGCGTCATCATCGCTGCGCAGCAACATTCCGTCGACTTTATGATGAGACACCGTTTGGGCGAGCGCTACCTGCGGCTTGACGCGGTGCAGTCGAAAGAACAGGAGCGCCATCTGGCGCTCGACGTGGCAACGTCTGATGCCCAGAAAACCATCAAGGGTCTGGCGCAAGCCACTGTCCAGACCGCGCTTAACGCACCTCTCCTGAAGGAAATAATGTCAGGGCAAGCCCCAGCGCCTGCTTTCTACAATCTCGATACATTGAAGGGATGATTTTATGGGTTCCGCATCATCACTTTTTTACAGCTCGAACGACAAGGAGAAGCAGACGCTGCATCGGCGGATTACGCCATCTAGCGAGCAGTTCGAGGAACAGCAGGAACGCTGGAACGCCCTAGCCGATCACCTCACGACCGACCTGCGCGAAAGGAGCGGCTATTCGATCCGCACCTGGCTTCAGGGTTCATATAAGTTCGGAACGCAGACGCGCCCTGTCCGACTTGGCGAAGAGTTCGATATCGACCTCGGCATCTATTATGTGTGGAAGGGTTCGCGCGACGACGGAGACCACGATCCCCAAACGCTGAAGGGTTTCGTCAGGGACAGTCTTGTCGCCTATGCCGCGGACAATCCGGACGACGTTCTGGAGGTCGCCCCTTCCAAGTCCCGGTGCGAGCGCATCCGGTTCAAGGGCGACTTCCATATCGACGTGCCTGCATATCATCTTGAACCTGATTTGGACACGCGGTCGCTTGCGACCCGCGATGGCTGGGAAGACAGCGATCCGAAGGCCATCTATATCTGGTTCCGCGACTCGTTCGATGACATCGAGCGCGCCAAAGTGCGACGCCAGATCAGATATCTAAAGGCATGGGTCGCCCTCAAATTCGCTGAAACCGATCGGCCTTCGTCAATCCTTCTAACCGTCCTGATTGCGGAAGCGGCACGGGACTTGGGCCAACTTCTGGCCGATGATGAAGCTATGCGCGATCTCGTCGAACATATCACCGAGCGCCTTGAGGACGATTGGCAAGTACCTAATCCCGTTGATCCTGATGAAAACCTGGTCCGGATGTCCTCGCAGCAGATGCAAGTCTTCACCCGTGCGCTATCTGACCTGCTGGACGTTGCCAGCCGCGCCTGCGAGGCGGAAACCGACTTCGCCGCAGCCGACATCTGGCAGGAGGCGTTCGAGCATCTGTTTCCGATGCCGGAGGGGCAGCGGGCGCTGGTCGAAATGGCAAGGTGGCTGCCGGTAAGGTCGGTGATGCCCGAGATCAGGGTTACGGCGGTTTCTCGCAACAACCCGCAGGGCGGGCGGTTCACTGACATGAACCGGATCGGACCGATACCGAAAGACTGTGACATCTATTTCGAGGTCGTGAACCCGGGACAGCTTCCGGCGAACAACTCCGTCGCATGGATGGTGCGCAATGAGGGCGGCGAGGCTGAGAACACGAACGATCTTGGCCATTTTGCCGGGCTCGGCCTCACGGCCAATGAACGCTCGGCCTACCGCGGCACCCACTACATGGACTGCGTCGTGAAGGTCGGCAGCCAGACCGTCGCCATGCGACGCGTGCCTGTCACTATCGCGGGCATCACCATGCCCCGCCGGAACCCGGGCACCAGGCCCGACTACGTCCGCCTTCGCGGCAGAAGGTAGCAAGAATCCGATCGGCTGTACCGATAATCGCAAGCATCGGTTTGAACAAAGGATGGCATGAGCAAAATCAGCCTCTTTCTTTATTCTTACCTGGACAGAGCAAACGCTTGAGAGCCCTGGGGCTGCCTCCAGAGGAGGCATAGTGGAACGCCCGTGCGTATATGCGGATATTATCGGACAATCGGCTGCGATTGCTGTGAGAGGTTCTCACACGGTGGGAATGTGAGAACCTGCCTTTTATCGTGCCATAGAGGGCTATCGGCGGGGCAACTTCCGCAAACCTGAAAATTCTTGTGCGGTGATCGGCGGCTATGGGCGGCAATATCGCGCAATCGGCGGTGTTTGGCGGGCCATGCGGGATAGCGATGAGAACTATATCTACTCCATAGCCCTCTATAACCCACCAAATTAGGTGCAAAGCGCCCGCGGAGATAGCTTACACCTGTTCGGCTGCCGGGACGCTAGCGTGTGCCCCCTCGACGATGCTGTGCACACCACTGCATTCACCGCCGATCGATTGGTGCCAGCTTAAAAGCCGTAGATCCGTCACTGGCAATATTTCGGCGCGAATATTTACAAACAACAGTGACGCTTCCCGCCGGTCGCAGTAGAAGGCTATGGGGGGGGACCGTTCATCATGGCCAAGATCAAACCAACGCTAGCTTTCCAAGACACCGCGCAAATTGAGGCGAACTTAGAAGTCTTTGCCGCCTATCTAACCGGGCTCGACGATGATCTGGCCGCAGCTCTGACACCCGTGCTTACCGACCTGTCCGAGACTGCGATGAAGCGTGAGGAGATCTTGGACATCCTCATGGCCGCCCTGCTATCGGCTGAGGTTGAAGCGGCGGCCTTTGCCGCTGCGGACACATTGTCGGCTGACGAGACGAGCGTCTCTCCAGCAGTTGAAGGGGAGACATCTCCGCCTCCGTCAGTACCCGTCGCGCCGCCGATCGGCTGGTTTCTTGAGCAGCTTGAGATCGAAGGCTTTCGCGGGGTTAACAACCAAGGCGCACCACTCGTCCTGAAGTTCAAGCCGGACGCGGTAAGCTCGATTTCCGCACCAAACGGAGTTGGCAAGAGCTCGATCTTCGACGCCCTTACCTTTGCCCTCCGAAAATCCATCCCCAAACTCGATAATCTGGCCGCCGCTGAAAAGGGGCGCGACTATTATCTGAATCGATTTCACACAGGCGGCGTTGGGACGATCGCTCTCACCCTAAAGCCTACCGACGGATCTCCGTCGACGACAGTCACCGTCACCTTAGACTCCGCCGGCGCGAGGACCGTCAATGCGACGAACGGAGCCGATGGCGAAGCCCTGCTGAAGACACTTCATCGCGAGTTCGTCTTGCTCGATGGTACAACCTTCCAGCGCTTCATAGACGACACGTCGCTATCACGCGGCCGGAACTTCGCCGGCCTGCTGGGACTATCCCGCTACTCGGCACTGCGCGGCGCGCTAGACACCTTGGCCAACACCAGATCCTTCAATAATCACTTTGATCGGTCAGCGGTTCTGGCGCGTCGGGATGCCGCTGCCAAGGCGATCCGCGACTTGGCTCCCCGCATTGCAGCCGACTACGAGGCACTGATAAAAAAGCCGCTGGAGCCGGCAGCTTTGCAGCCGGAAATTGAGTCCGCCTGCCACGGCGCACTTCAGAGCATTCCCGCCTTAGCGCAGCATTGCGATGGAAAGGCCTTTGGCGAGATCGACCTTGATGCCTGCATAAATACGATCGTCTCGGAGGAAGGTGGCGAAAAGAAAACACGCCACGGCGAGCTTGTTCGCAAGGTTTCCGACTTCACCACGGCGGCTGGCAAGGGGCCATCGGAAGAGGACGTCGGGGCGCTAGCGGATATCACGAGCCGACGGGACGCCGCCGTGGCTCAGACCTCGGGCGATCTTCTCAACGAACTCTACCGGGTGACTGAGAAAGTGCTGACCAGCGGGTCATGGGCCAACCCGGACATCTGCCCTGCCTGTGAACGGCCCGGCGATGGCGCGGTTCTGGACCTGGTCCGGACCCGGATCGCAGAATACGAGAAGGTGGACGAGGAGACCCAGGCGGCCATGACTGCTTGGGCGACGAACGGTTGGTCCGACCTAGGATCGCTGTTCTCTGCCCACCTTGAGGAGGCCGACGCTGCTCAAGCGAAGCAGCTATGCGCCAAAGGCGCGAAGGGTGAACTTTCGGCGGCCGAGCTTGCGTCCTTATCCGGCCTTCGCATAACGCTCGCCACGCGTCTCAAGACCCTGATTGGTGAAGCTCAGACGGAGGCGGACGAGCTAGCCAAGGTGCTGCCGCCGTCCTTGGTCGCCGCGACCACCGCCGTCGAGACTGCGCGACGCTTGCAGACAGCTTGGCGAGACGCGGCTGACCAGGAAATGGTCAGAGCCGCCGCTGACGCCCAGGAAGCCAGGATCGCCCGGCTCAAGACATTTGTGGATGGGGCCAACGATGCTTTCGCAGTCGCCGAGAGCGCCATGGCCACCCAACGGCTGGAAAAAGTCCTGCCGGTTTGCCGGGACCTGTTCAAAGCGATCATGGGGCAGTCCGTCGTGCCTGCTTTGGCTAAACGTGCGGGAACGGAAGAACTGGCCATCAGTCTTTCTGCCTTCTGGTCACTACAGGATGTCTCGGCCCAGGCGCTGCTGTCGGAAAGCTTCCGGAACGGCTTTGCTGTGTCGGTCTATTTGGCTGCCGCATCCCTCTACGGCGGAGCCCCTAAATTCATGATCCTCGATGATGTTACTTCCAGCTTGGACGCGGGGCATCAGCTCAATCTTGTCGACGTCATTCGCCTTCAATTCGCCCGTCCGCGGGTCGCCGATGGTCCACAGATCATCCTTTTGAGCCATGACACGATGCTGGAGAAGCTGTTCAACGCTCACAACGGCAGCACGGAATGGCAGCACCAGCGACTCGAGGGCACGCCGCAGATGGCGGTGCTGCCTCAATCGGGGGCAATCAACAAAGTCCGAGACGGCACCAACGACCTACTTAACCAAGGCCGGGCAGCGGACGCGGCGCCATTCATCCGGCAATATCTTGAATATCAACTCGGCAATATCATCACCCGCTGCAAGATACCGGTGCCATTTGACGTGGCGTATAATGACGACCAGAAGATGGTAGGGCGACTCCTCTCCGCGATCCAAGACGCTGTCAAACTTCACAAGAAAGCAGGCGATCTCGTGCTCGACTCCGCCCAAGAGACCGCGCTTGAGCAGCGCGGAATGACAATTTCGAGCAACTTCATTTCCCACTGGGCGACAGGCAGCACCGGTGCTTACTCAGCCGTAGCCCTTCAGACCGTAATGTCAGCAATTGATGCGCTGCAAGATTGCTTCATGCATCAGCCTGACCCAACCAAGCCTAAAATCTTCTACCGATCACTATCGCAAAAGTAGCCTATGGTCAGCGATCCATGTTTCCGCACGGTCTCCTCGCGTGCGGAGTTTGCACGTTTGGACAAGCTAGATAGTAGTAATTCCGAATCGGTGAAGGATGCCAAAGGTGTCACCATGGGCCATTGGAACTGAAGGCGCTTAGGAATTCGATGCCTTTCGGCCTCGCTGTTCGGGTCCCGATCAATGATGTTGAATGCTACGTAGTAGGTCCGCGTTCTTGTATCGAGCATTAAGGGCCTGCCGGATTAGAAGTCCTCGGTGTTCTGGCATTGATTGGGATAGCCCGAGCAGCCCCAAAATTTCACATGCGTCGTATGGTTCTCGCGGATCTTCATTGATCTGCCGCAGGCGGGACAGGTCTTGCGGGCAAAGACGCGCTGATCTTTCGCAATCGCCATCACCCGAACCTCTCCGGCGCCGTTGGCGTTGAGAATGCGCGCACACTCTCTCGTCGTTTCGCCTGTGGTGTAGACGTCGTCGAGCAGCAGGATCTTTGCGCCGCCCCAAGTGTAGTCGGTGTCGAAGGCACCCTTAATCGCTTCTGCGCGCTCCAGCGCATTCATCTGTTTGTAGCCTTCGACCTCCTTGACGGTCTTCAGTCCATTGAGTTCGACCTCGATGTCCTCATCGAAGTGGTCGGCTGCGCTTTCGAGCACCTCCTTGAAGCGGTTGCGCTCGTGCGACGGCTTCATGGGCACCGGAACGATGCAATCGGGCGTCCAGTCGAGAAGATCGACCGCTTGGCCGACGCACTCACCAAGGATTTTCGCTTGGCTGTCGTCATTTTTCAGCGACAACACCGCCGCGCTCAACGAGCTGGTCGCGTGTCGCGGATCAGAAGCGGTGAAGTAGCGGCCAAGCGCATAGACGACGGGTTCGTCGTCACAATGGAGGATGGAGCCCCAATGACTGTGAAATGGCCATTTGCTGGTCAGGGCTTCGCCGATGTAGCAACGCCCTCCGATGCGGTCACGGCGCAGCAGCGTCGAAGCCTTCGACATGAAAATGTCAGGTGCGCTCGACGAAAGTTCGAAAATCGAGGTCGGTCCCCAGCGGACTGCAACCGAAGACAATCCGGCATGGTATGCGGCCTCAACGTCTCCGACGTCGTCACCGATGTAGAGCGACTCTCGGCTAGCGGCCACGCCGAGACGCCGCAGTGCTTCCTGGATCGGTTCCGGATCGGGCTTGTGGTTTTCGGTATCGCCGTAGCTTACCAGCACGTCGTAGGGGATGCGGAACTGCTGCAGGACAGCCGTCGCATACCATTCAGGCGATGAGGTAACGATACCGACGGTCTGTCCGTCTGCTTTGAGCAGGCCAGGAAGTTCGTGCGGGGCCGCGCGGCCCTGCGCGGGGAACGGCCGGATCAGATGCATATTCTGCCGGACGTTTTCCCACATCTGGAAGCGACGCATCTGGGCAAGGGCCGAGCTGTCGACAAGCGTCATATCGAGGTCGAACAAAAACACGCCAGGCATCGTCAGAGCATCGACATCTGTGCGGGCGTTGTCGAACGCGAGGTAGGCGCTTCGTCGCCAGCGCTGCTAATGCGCGTTTCCAGTAAATCGAGCATGGAGGAGTAATCCTCCCTGCTGGCGAGGGGTACTGCCACCGGCCGGTTGCGATAGCGCTCAACCAGTATCCGCCGATATTCGCCCTCGGCGCGCGCAGCATCGGCGAACTGCATCGCCGGGAGCTGCGTCATCGCCAGAATACCTTGACTCTTGGGCTCAGCGGCGTGGCGCCCCTGCGGTACGGGAGCGAACAGTAGGCGGTTTTGTTGGATCGTGAAGCGGACGGTATGCATTGAGCCTCCCTTGATGTCCGTCTGCATGACGAAAGTTGCGATCGACAGTCCACTCTGGAGTCGGTCTCGCTGCACGAGATTACGCGGAGACGGTGGCACGCCGAAAGGCTGCTCGCTGACAAGCGCACCACCACTCTCAAGGATCTCGTCCGCGAGCTTGGCATTTTGCTTCGGATATATCCCGTCAAGACCGCCAGCCATCACAGCGATGGTTTGACCACCATGGCGCAAGGCTGCCTTATGGCTCAGAGTATCAACGCCGATAGCCAATCCACTAACGATCGCCCATTTTGACCCGGCCAGTGCCTCCACGATCTTGTCGCTGACGATCTCCCCGAACTCGGAGGGCTCGCGCGTACCGATGCAGGCGACGCTGCGACGGCACGGTAGCTCGCCCTTTACGAACAGGATGGGAGGGCGATCGGAGAGCGAGCGAAGCGCGTCGGGATAGTCCGCGTCGAATATGGAAAGAACACGCACGCCGCGCCGGTCAGCTTCGTCGAGCACTCGTTGCGCTTTCTCGCCGGCATGAACGATGGCGGTCGGCTCGTGGAGGCTCTGGGCGATAGCAGCCGAGACGACGGACCGGAGCTTTGAGGGTTCGGCTTCGATGATCGCATCGAGGATGGCGAAGCGCTCGGCAAGGCGTTCAGCTGTGGCTGGGCCGATGCCACGCAGGGCCGTGAGTGTGAGAATGCCGGCTGCGGTTCGTGTCTCGGTGCCGATCATGAATTGAAGCGCCTTTCTATATATGTAGCCTGTGTTCGGCGTCCTTTAGCGATAGCCTCGCAATGGTTGGGAGAGGGATAGGTCATCCGCGTCCTCCCGCCTTGACGAGAGACGCCTTTCGAGGCGATGTGATTGTAGCGACTCCACCAAGCACATGGATACGCACGGCCGGATGCTTTGGAAGTCTGACCGTCAGTTCAAGCTCACCACCGACAGCCTCGATATAGCTGCGAAGCGTCGATAGGTACATGTCAGCCTGATTCTCAATTTTGGATACGGATGGTTGCTTGATCCTCAGCGCAGCCGCTACATCGGCTTGGGCCTTCCCAGCTATCTGGCGTAGCGCGCGCAACCCTTCCACCTCCCGCACGAGTTCCGCATGCCGCGCATCGACCCGTTCGCGGTTTTCCGTCGGGAATGAGGCGGTAACTTCATTAAGACTGCGGCCCATTGCAACTCGCTCTTTGGTGTTGGCAACCACGCTGCCGTAGAACCGGAAACGTGGAAACCTGGGGTTCCGAAGCAGGTGATCTAATGCGAGCTACCTTGTGTCGAGAGTCACGCAAAGCTGCGTTTCGCCCACTCCCGCTCGTGCTACAGAACGCCCTCGATGTCTGGAACAAACATCAAATTTTCTCAGCGAGAATAGCTTGCAAGCTATGTTTGGTCAATGACCTTGGTGGAAACCGATTTTTGCCGCGCCGGTCTAGTAGCCACATTACTGGCGGATCGGGGGAGTTAGCAGGCTCGCGGATTTACGAAGTGATGCGGGGGAAAGCGTTCCCCCCTGGTCGGCACTGGCGTTGCCGACGCACCCCCATCAGCGGGGAGACCCCGCAACGCCCCCTGAGAGTGAGAGTGCGGACGGGTTTTCCGTGACGGGTTGAGGGCTGGAAGAGAAGCTTCCGGCGCCCGTCGCGGAGCAATCCCGATGGCCAGATATGATCGCGGCGCGCGCACCGGCGCTGACCGCACGAACCTCTACGACGACATCACCAACAAAATCATCGCCGAGCTGGAGCAAGGCCGCCTGCCATGGGTGCAACCTTGGGGCGCGTCGCCCGCTACCGCACCGCTCGGCCTCCCGAAAAACGCTTCCACCGGACGCACCTATTCCGGCATCAACATTCTCCTTCTCTGGGGCGCGGTCATCCAGCACGGCTTCCCCGGCCAGAGCTGGCTGACCTTTCGCCAAGCGCTGTCGCTCGGCGGCAATGTCATGAAAGGCGAGCGCGGCACCACCGTCGTCTATGCCGACCGCTTCACGCCCGAGGACGAGAAGCGCCGCGCCCGCGAAACCGGCGACGACGCACAGTCCATCCCGTTCTTGAAGCGGTTCACCGTCTTCAACGCGGCGCAATGCGAAGGCCTGCCCGACGACATCGCCATCGTTGCGCCACCACCGCCTCCGTGCCTGATCGAGCCGAAGGTCGAGGCGCTGATCCGCGCCACCGGCATCGACTTCCGCATCGGCGGCGATCGCGCCTTCTATGCGCCATCGCAGGATTTCGTGGTGGTCCCGCCGCCACAAGCGTATTTCGAGCCGATCAACTGGCACCGGACGGCGCTGCACGAAATCGGTCACGCCAGCGGCCATCACAGCCGTCTCAACCGGGATCTAACCGGCTCTTTCGGCTCGAAGAAATACGCCTTCGAGGAAATGATCGCCGAACAGATTTCGGCCTTCAGTTGCGCTGCCCTAGGCATCGTTCCGACCGTCCGCCATGCCGATTATATCGGCTCGTGGCTGGAGGTCATGCGCGAGGATTCCCGCGCCATCGTCCGCGCCGCCTCGCAGGCGAGCAAGGGCGCAGACTGGATACTCTCGTTCCTGCCAGAGGCGGACAGCGGCTTTGCAGCCGAAGACGAACAGGAGGCCGCGTGATGAACGCGCAGGCCTTTCCCGGTTTCGCGCCCGATCCCGCGCAGTCGGCCGACATCCGCACGGGATTCCACGGTATTCGTGGCGTGGTTTATCTGCACCGCTCCGCCGTGCCGCTCGACCAGGCCGATCTTTCGACAGCGGCCGATCATGGTCAGCTCGATCTCTGGCCAAATCAGTGTGAAGGCATGTGCGGGGTCTGAAGCGCCGTAAATCTTTACAACCGTAAAGCCGGGCTTCCGGCTTTACGACTCTCCGGTTCCGAGGCCCTACCTTCTTAGAGTGAGAGGGCGGGGCTTCGCTTCGTGACGGGTTTGAGATCGAGAGAGAGGCTCTCGGCGCTCGTCGCGGAGACTACCACGATGGCTACTGCCGTTCAGAAAATCACCCTGTCGCCTTCGCGTGACATCCCCTTCAACAAGCTGATCCTCAGCCAGTCGAACGTCCGGCGCATTAAGGCTGGCGTGTCGATCGAGGAACTGTCGCAGGACATCGCCCGGCGCGGTCTGCTTCAGGGTCTCAATGTGCGCCCCGTCGTCGATGACGATGGCGCGGAGACCGGCATGTTCGAGATTCCCGCCGGTGGCCGCCGCTACCGGGCACTGGAACTGCTGGTGAAGGCCAAGCGCCTCACCAAAACCGCGCCGGTGCCGTGCATTGTGCGCGAAGCCGGTTCCAGTATTCTGGCCGAGGATGACAGCCTGGCCGAGAATATCCAGCGCGCGCCGCTCCACCCCCTCGACCAGTATCGCGCCTTCCAGGACATGCGCACCAAGGGCATGTCCGAGGAAGAGATCGCCGCGGCCTTCTTCGTCTCGGTGAATGTGGTGAAGCAGCGCCTGCGCCTCGCTGCGGTCGCGCCCTCGCTGCTCGACCTCTATGCCGACGATGGCGTGACGCTCGAACAGCTCATGGCCTTCACCGTCAATCCCGATCATCCCCGGCAGGAACAGGTCTGGGAGGCGATCAAGGATAGCTGGTCGAAGGAACCGCATCAGATCCGCCGTATGCTGACTGAGACGACGGTGCGTGCGAGCGACAAGCGGGCGCAATTCGTCGGCGTCGATGCCTATGAGGCCGCCGGCGGCATCGTGCTCAACGACCTGTTCCAGTCCGACGACGGAGGCTGGTTGCAGGATGTCGCGCTGCTCGACCAACTCACGGACGACAAGCTGAAGGCCGAAGCCGTGGCCATCGCCGCCGAGGGCTGGAAATGGGTCGATGCGCGTGTCGAGGTTCCCTACGGCTATGGTCACGGACTGCGCCGGCTGATCGGCGCCACCACGCCCTTGACCGAGGAGGAACAGGCCAGTTTCGACGCGCTGACGGCGGAATATGAGGCGCTGGAAGCCGAATACGCCGAAGCCGAGCAATATCCCGACGAGGTGGATGAGCGGGTCGGCGAAATCGAAACCGCGCTGACCGCGTTCGAGGATCGGCCCGTCATCTACGATCCGGCCGAGATCGCCCAGGCCGGTGTGTTCATCAGCATTGACCGCGAAGGCCGCCTGTCGGTGGACCGCGGCTATGTCCGTCCCGAAGACGAAAAGCCAGTGACCGTCGATGGCGACGAGAATTCCGAAGGCGTCGAACCCGATGGCGCATCGTCCTCGACCCCGGCGGTGCAGCGCGCGGTCATCACCGTGGGCGGGCAGCCGACCGAACCCGATGAGGAGGAGGATGTCATCAAGCCCTTGCCGGAACGACTGGTCGCGGAACTGACCGCGCACCGGACGCTGGCGCTGCACGATGCGCTGGCGAACAATCCCCATGTCGCCATGACCGCGCTCCTGCATCGGCTGGTGATGGAGCGCTACCACTATTCCGCGCCGGGCGGATGCCTGGAAGTCGGCGTGCGTCATCACTTCTTCTCGTCGCAGGGCACGGACCTGAAGGACAGCCCTTCGGCAAAGGCCATCGAAACGCGCTATGAGGACTGGAAGGCGGACCTGCCGACCGATGACGATGCGCTTTGGGACTGGATCGCCGCGCTTGACGACGCCAGCCGCATGGCGCTGCTCGCCCATTGCGTCGCCTATGGGGTCAATGCTCTCTACGAGAAGCCCAATCCGTTCAGCGGCAACGGCATCTCGCAGCACGGGCTGGAACGCCGGCTTGCCCAGGCCGACCGGATGGCGCGCGCGACCGGCCTCGATATGGTCGAGACTGCGGGATGGCGGCCGACCGTCGAGAACTATCTCGGCCGCGTCACCAAGCCTCGCATTCTTGAGGCCGTGCGCGAGGGGGCCGGCGAACGCGCTGCGTCCCTGATCGAGCATCTGAAGAAAGGCGACATGGCCAAGGAGGCCGAACGCCTTCTGGCCGATGCCGGCTGGCTGCCCGAACCGCTGCGCCTGTTCGAGCCGGAACAGCCCTCGGTCGATGCGGACGCGCAGGACGACATCGAGGCACTGCCGGACTTTCTCGCCGGTGACGACGAGGATGAAGTCTATGCCGATAATGACACGGCCCATCTTGTCGCCGCCGAATGATCTCGCCGAGGGGCGGCTTCGGTCGCCCCTTCTTTCCGCACCTCGACCTATCGGGCCTGGCATCCGCCGGGCCTTTCTCGTTTCTGGAGACAATTCCCATGTCCGCACATATCATTCACGACACCGCGCCTCTCGGCGCTCTGATCCGCTACACCGACCATGCCCCCAAGCCTCCCGCGCGCTTCACCAAGAAGCTCGCTGCCTGGGAACGGCGTAACGGAGTTGGCCGGCTGGTGAAGAAGGATTCGGCGCGCGAGCGCCCGACCTATTCTTCTCCGGCTTCGATCACCCTGCACGAAGGCAATTTCGCCAGCGCGGGTGTCATCCTCGTCACCGTCATGCGCACTCATTCGGTCGATAGCGATCTGACCTTCGAGATCGTCGAGCGGCCCGCCATCGGCATGGTTCGTGTCCTTCAGGACTTCGGCGGCAACAGCGAATTGCTGCACCTCGCCGAAAGCCGGGAGGCTGCCGAACTGTGGTTGGCGAAGAACCGACATAGCGCGGCACGTCTCGAAGACGTGACGGCCGATGAGGTCGGCGCCGATGTCGCCCAAGGTCGCGCCGCCGCGTGATCCACAGTGGGCACCCGCAATCGCGATCATACCCCTCGGCCCGGTCTTCTGCAGGAGGCCGGGCCTTGTTTTTTCAGGAGGCTTTCATGCCCATCACCATCGACGAAATCTTCACCCAGGATCGGGAGAACCATCCGACGGAGCGGACACTGCCCTGGGAGGAAAGCCGCGACGGCATCACCGTCGTTGTGGAACCCAAACCCCATTGGGCCGAAGACATGCGCGTCTTCCGTCTCGATGCACGCGAGCATTGCCGCTACGCCGAATGGGCTGACCATGGCGGCCGGGCGCGCTTCTATGGTCATATCGACACGTCGGGCGACGATCTGATGATGAAAGCGCGCGCCATGATCGCCCGCGAAATCGCCGATGGGCTTTGGGGCTGAAGGCCGGGCCGCGAGATGCCCCCGCCACGGGGATGAGGTTTCTCGCCTGGACGGGTTCATATCCAGCTTCACCATGGAGTTTGTCGTCCTGTGTCCAGGCAAGCGGCAGCCATCCCGGCCAGAAGGGAACACGATCCTGATGCCAGCATGGTGGCAAGGCTGGCGCGGCAGAGCATCTGCAACGGGTATCCGGCATCCTGTCAGATGCGAAGCACCACCCCCGCTTCCATTCGCTAACCTTGGTCCGATCCGCCTCTTTGACAATCAACCCGTGAAGGGTCGGCTTACGCGAGCGTGCCGCCCTCGGGGATTCGGTAAGAATCCGAACGCCCTCGGGTGATTGCAGATCCGGTCAGACACTTCGGGCGCCTGTCGCGCGGGGGATGGTCCCCCGCCTCCAAAGACAGGAGCCGGAACCCATGTCCTATGCAGATGCCACCGCCTTCGCCGCCAGCCTCGCCACCACGCTGATGGTCTCGATCGTCGTGTTCCAGGCCGGGGACGGCACCCACGCCGCTTGCCCCGCCGCCGAGTTCGACGGCGACGACGACATGGTGAAGCTGGAGCTGGACCCGTGGGAATAAGGCGCGGGAGCGCCTCATCCCCGGCGGCCCGAACGCGACACCCGCGATCGGGCCTTCAGCCTTGCGATGGTCGCCCATCGCCGGCAGCGGAACCGGGGACGAAACCCCGGTCAGAGAGGAAGAGTGCGGGCCGTTCGGCCGTGACGGGTTGAGGGTCGGAGAGAGAGGCTTTTCGGCGCCCGTCATGGAGTGATCCCGATGACCTTTGCCCGTTCCGAAACCTTCCGTTCCATCGGTCATATTCTGGCTGCCGATGTTCTGCCCGCGCTTTATCGGGCGCAAAAGCTGCCGCTGCGCATCTCGTGCCTCGGTGTGGCCAGCTATGACGCCAGTGACGCGGCGAACAGTTTCGACCGCATGATCCCCCTCGGGGAGTGCCCGTCGCCGGAGGAAGCCATGCGTTCCGCGGCCCTGCGCCTGTCGAGCGGCGACATATGCGCCGGGCCGGACAGTTTCCCGCATTTCATCCCGCGCATCATGCTCATTCAGGACCGCGATCAGCGCCTGGCCCTTGCGGGCGAAATCCGCGCGGGCGTCATCCTCTGGCAACAGCCGGTCGCCTCGGATGCAGAAGCCCGCCGGATCGTGACCGAGGCCAGCCGTTTGCGCGGCATGGCCTTCAAAACACCGGCCCCGACCGATGCCCGCGCCTTGCGCTACCGCGCCGCTGTGCTGGAGGCCCGGCTGGTCGATCCCTTCTGGCGCGAAACCTCGGCCGACCTGCTTCGATTGCCGCAAGCGGCGTGATCTTCCCCCAATCCCCGTCATCACGCCCGGTCCCGTGCCGGGATTTCTCGTTTCAGGAGGCTGACATGGCCAATTATTTCACCCATTTTTCCTGCCTGCTCGACGTCGGAACGCATGAGAATGCTGTCCGCGCCGTCGCTCTCTACAATGCGCTGCCCGAAGAAAGCAGCGCCGACGATCCCCCGGCCAACAGGTTCCTGCTCTCGATCCAGCCCGAGCACGACGGCACGCAGCTCTGGATGCACGACGATGACACCGGCGATCCCGAGCATGTCATCCGGTTCGTCATGCGTTGCGCCGCCACCTTTGGTCTGACCGGGCGATGGGGAATGCAATGGGCCAATAGCTGCTCCAAACCCCGCCTCGACGGGTTCGGTGGCGGGGCGCATGTCCTCGATCTCGCCACCGGCGAGACGGTGGACTGGATCGATACCGATGGCTGGCTGTCCTCTGTGCTGGAAGGGAGAGATCCCTATGCCTGAGATCATCGAAACCACCGTCTATCGCTTGGGCGAGCTTTCCCATGCGGCGAAAGACAAGGCCCGCGCCTGGTATCGCGAAGGCGGCTTCGACTACGACTGGTATGATGCCGTCTATGAGGATTTTCAGCACATCGCGGAAATCCTCGGCGTCGATTTCAAGACGCGCACTGTCCGCCTGATGGGCGGGGGAAGCCGGCAGCAGCCGTGCATCTGGTTCCGGGGCTTCTGGTCGCTAGGGGACGGCGCCTGTTGGGAGGGCCGATACGGCTACCGCAAGAACGCATCGGCCGAGATCAGGACTTATGCGCCCAAGGACACGGAACTGCACGGCATCGCCGATGCTTTACAGGCGATCCAGCGACGCAACTTCTATCAGCTCCGCGCCGATGTCAGCCATCGTGGCCACTATTATCACGAATACTGCATGGCGATCTCGATCGAGCGCGATAGCCCGACATATCAGGACATGACCGCCGATGCCGAGGAGGTGGTTATCGAGGCGCTCCGCGATCTCGCCCGGTGGCTCTACCGCCAGCTTGAGCGCGAATTTGACCATCTGTCTTCGGACGAGGCGGTCGATGAGACCATCGTCGTCAACGACTATACTTTCACCGAATCTGGCCGACGTTTCGGATGATGACGACAAGCGCCCCACCATTCGGTCGGGGCGCTTTTTTCGCGCCGGCATTTGAGAGGAAGAGGAAGGCCGGGACGGGTTTGAGCCAGTGCGGTCGAGAGAGAGCGCTGCGCGGCTCGATCCTGTCCCGCTCTCCGAGGTTCATCCCATGTCTCACGCTTCCGCCGCCGTGGCCCTTCCGGCCGCAATCATCACGCCTGCCGCCGATACCGGCGCTGCCGTCCATCAAGCGGCACTCCTCCTGCTCCCCCATCTCGAACGCGGCCAGCGCGTCGATGCCGCCATGCTGCGCGGTGCGATGGAAACCGCCTTCGGCGCCTCCGATGCCACCGGCGCCTGGAACTGGAAGACCGCCTATGAAGCCTGCGAGGCGGCGACGGTGCTCTTCCTGCGCAAATACGGAAAGGCGCTTTTCCGTAAAGCCGGGTCTCCGGCGACCAGCCTGCCGCTGCTCGCGAAGATCGCGGGCCTCTTGCCCACGCACACGCGCCGCTCCGAAGAGAGCCAGGCCTTCCAGCAGTTCTCGACGCCGATCCCGCTCTGCCTGATCGCTGCAACCGCCGCCGCTATCACGCCCGCTGACCGCGTTCTCGAACCCTCGGCGGGGACGGGTCTGCTCGCCATCCTGGCCGAGATCGCCGGCGGCACGCTGATGCTGAACGAACTGGCCGACACCCGCGCCGATCTTCTCGCGCATCTCTTTCCGGTCAATCCCGCAACCCGCTTCGACGCGGCTCAAATCCACGATCACCTCGATCCCGGCATCGTGCCGAGCGTCGTGCTGATGAACCCGCCATTTTCGGTGATGGCCAATGTCTCCGGCCGAATGGCCGACGCCGCCTATCGCCATGTCGCCTCGGCACTGGCGCGTCTGGCCGATGGCGGGCGGCTCGTCACAATCACCGGATCGAGCTTCGCTCCTGACATGCCGGCCTGGCGGGACGCCTTCATCCGGCTTCAGGACCATGGCCGCGTGGTCTTCACCGCCGCGATCGACGGTGCGGTCTATGCCAAGCACGGCACGACTATCGACACGCGGCTGACCGTCATCGACAAGCGCCCTGCCGACGATCCTGTCGTCTTCCCGGCTTCGCTCGGGATCGCACCCGACGCCGCCACCCTGATGGGCTGGGTCGGCGAGCATGTTCCGCCGCGCCTGCCGGTCGATCCAGCTATCTCGGTTCCTGTCGCTACCCCGGCCGCGCCGAAAACCGTTCGCGGCTATCTCGCCCGCGCCGCCACATCCGCGCCTATTCGTCCCGCCGTCGAACCCGAGGGCGTCGAACTGGCCTATGAGACCCTGGACTGGACCCCGGCCGAGGACGGCCGAATCACCGATGCCATCTATGAAGAATACGGATTGCAGACGATCCGTATTCCCGGCTCTCAAGCCCATCCGACCAAGCTGGTGCAATCGGCCGCCATGTCTTCGGTTGCGCCGCCCAAGCCAAGCTATCGGCCGCGCCTGCCGACCAGCATCGTCACCGACGGCATCCTGTCCGACGCGCAGTTGGAGACCGTGATCTATGCGGGCGAAGCCCATTCGGACTTCCTCGCCGGTTCATGGACGCTGGACGAGACTTTCGATGTCGTCTCGGCCGCGCCGGACGATGCGCCCAACGCCGTGCGTTTCCGACGCGGCTTCATGCTTGGCGACGGCACCGGCGCCGGCAAGGGCCGCCAGTCGGCCGGAATCATCCTCGACAACTGGATGCAGGGCCGCCGCAAGGCCGTCTGGATTTCCAAATCCGACAAGCTGCTCGAAGACGCTCAGCGCGACTGGTCGGCGCTCGGCATGGAACGCCTGCTTGTCACGCCTCTGTCACGCTTCTCGCAGGGCAAGGACATCCGGCTCCCCGAGGGCATCCTGTTCACGACCTACGCCACGCTGCGCTCCGATGAGCGCGGCGAAAAGGCGTCCCGCGTGCGCCAGATCGTCGATTGGGTCGGCACGGATTTCGATGGCGTCATCATCTTCGATGAAAGCCATTCCATGCAGAATGCGGCGGGGGGCAAGGGCGAACGCGGCGACGTCGCCGCCTCGCAGCAGGGCCGTGCCGGGCTTCGCCTCCAGCACGCGCTGCCCAACGCCCGCATCGTCTATGTCTCGGCCACCGGCGCGACCACGGTTCACAATCTCGCCTATGCCCAGCGGCTTGGTCTCTGGGGCGGCGAGGATTTCCCATTCTCGACCCGCGCCGAATTTGTCGAGGCGATCGAGGCCGGCGGCGTCGCGGCGATGGAGGTTCTCGCCCGCGATCTGCGTGCGCTCGGCCTCTACACCGCCCGCTCGCTCTCCTATGATGGCGTCGAATATGAACTGGTCGAACACCAGCTCACGCCCGAGCAGACGCGCATCTACGATGCCTATGCCGGGGCCTTCGCCGTCATCCATAACAATCTCGACGCCGCCATGGAGGCCGCCAACATCACCGGGGGCGGCAGCGGCTCGGGCACGCTGAACCGGCAGGCCAAGTCCGCCGCCCGCTCGGCCTTCGAGTCTGCCAAGCAGCGCTTCTTCGGCCATCTGCTGACCTCGATGAAAACGCCGACCCTGATCCGCTCGGTCGAACGCGATCTGGCGGACGGCCATGCCGCCGTGATCCAGATCGTCTCGACGGGCGAAGCCCTGATGGAACGCCGGCTCGCCGAGCTTCCGGCCGAAGAATGGAACGACGTCCGCGTGGACATCACCCCGAGGGAATATGTTCTGGACTACCTCGCCCATTCCTTCCCGGTGCAGCTCTACGAGCCGTTCACCGACGACGAGGGCAACCTGTCGTCGCGGCCCGTCTATCGCGACGGCCAGCCCGTCGAAAGCCGAGAAGCGGTCGCCCGCCGCGACCGGCTGATTGAGAAGCTGGCATCGCTGCCGCCCGTTCCCGGCGCACTCGACCAGATCGTCCAGCGCTTCGGCACCGACCTCGTGGCCGAGGTGACGGGGCGCTCTCGCCGCATCGTTCGCAAGACCAGTCCGGGCGGGGTCGATCGCCTTGCCGTCGAGAACCGCGCCGGATCGGCGAACCTCGCGGAAACCGCCGCCTTCATGGATGACAGCAAGCGCATCCTGATCTTTTCGGATGCCGGCGGGACGGGCCGGTCCTATCACGCCGACCTCAACGCGAAGAACCAGCGCCTGCGCATCCACTATCTGCTGGAGCCGGGCTGGAAGGCCGACGCCGCCATTCAGGGGCTGGGCCGCACCAACCGCACCAATCAGGCGCAGCCGCCGCTGTTCCGGCCGATCTCGACCGACGTAAAGGCTGAGAAGCGGTTTCTCAGCACTATCGCCCGCCGTCTCGACACGCTGGGGGCCATCACGCGCGGCCAGCGCCAGACCGGCGGACAGGGCCTGTTCCGCCCCGAGGACAATCTGGAATCGCACTACGCCCGCGACGCGCTGCGCCAGCTCTACATGCTGCTCGTGCGGGGCAAGGTCGAAGGCTGCTCGCTCCAGAAGTTCGAGGACGCCACTGGCCTGAAGCTGATGGACGACACCGGCATCAAGGACGAGCTTCCGCCGATCACCACCTTCCTCAACCGTCTGCTGGCCCTGACAATCGAACTACAGGGCATCCTCTTCACGGCGTTCGAGCAATTGCTAAACGCCCGAATCGAGGGCGCCATCGCGTCCGGCAGCTATGATGTCGGACTGGAGACGTTGCGTGCCGAGAGTTTTGTCGTCACCGACCGGCAAACCATCCATGTCCATCCGGCCACCGGCGCCGAGGCGCGGCTGCTCACCATCACGCAGCGCCAGCGCAATCATCCCGTCACGCTCGCCGAGGCGCTCGACCTGGCCGCCGACCGGCGCGCGAAACTGCTCATCAATGAGCGGTCGGGCCGTGCGGCCGTTCAGATCCCGACCACAAGCGTCATGCTCGACGATGGCGAGATCGAGCGGCGTATCCGGCTGGTCCGGCCGATGGAGGCGCACAATATCCCGATCAAGATGATGGACGAGACCCATTGGGTCGAGGCCGATCACGCCCCGTTCGCTGCGGCATGGAGCGCCGAGGTGGCCGAAGTGCCGGAATTTGCGGACAGCACCATCCATGTCGTCAGCGGCCTGCTGCTCCCGATCTGGAAGCGCCTGCCCAACGACTCGACGCGGGTTTACCGGCTCCAGACCGATGACGGCGAACGCATTGTCGGCCGCCGCGTCTCTCCGGCCTGGGTCGCGGCCGCCACCACCACCGGCACATCGACGCTGACGCCGGATGACGCCTTCATGGCGCTGATGGATGGCAAAACGGTTCTCGATCTCAGCGAGGGCCTTCAGCTTCGCCGCAGCCGGGTCATGGGCGCGAACCGCATCGAGCTGTCCGGCTTCACCGACACCATGCTCGACCGTCTGCGCGCCTATGGTCTCTTCCACGAAATCATCTCGTGGAAGCTCAGGATGTTCGTGCCGACCGATACCTCCGGCCCGGCCATCCTCGCAAAAGTGCTGGAGCGCTATCCGGTCCAGCGCATCGGCGAACGCGAGGCTGCGTAAATGACCCGCGAAAACGCCTCCGAACTCGCGCAACGTCTCGGCCGGCAGGCCGAGGCGGTGTGCAGGCACTATCTCTCCAACGGCCGACGTCAGGGCCGCTACTGGACCGTGGGCGACGTGCGCAATACGCCGGGCCGGTCGATGTTCGTGCGTCTGACCGGCCCGGACACCGGCAAGGCCGCGGTCGGGCATTGGACCGATGCCGCAACGGCTGAATATGGCGATCTGCTCGACGTGATCCGCGAAAGCTGCGGCCTGATCGAGTTTCGCGATGTCGCCGACGAAGCCCGGTCTTTCCTCAGTCTGCCGAGGCCCGAACCTGATCCGCAATCGCGGACCCGGCCGGAAAAGGCGCCAGGCGGATCGCCGGAAGCATCCCGTCGTCTCTTTGCGATGTCGGGACCGATCGGCGGCACCGCCGTAGAAGCGCATCTGCGTAACCGTGGAATTACGGCTTTGCACGAAACCGGAAACCTTCGGTTCCACCCGCGCTGCTACTATCGTCCCGAGGGGCATGGGCCGACCGAGACATGGCCCGCGATGATCGCTTCCGTCACCAACCTCGGCGGCTCCCAGACCGGCGCGCATCGCACCTGGCTTCGGCCCGATGGTCGCGGCAAGGCGCCTGTCGAAACACCGAGGCGGGCGATGGGTCATCTCCTGGGGCACGGCGTCCGCTTCGGCAGGGCGCAGGATGTCCTGGCGGCCGGCGAAGGCATCGAGACCGTGCTGTCTGCCCGCTCGGGTCTGCCAAGAATGCCGATGATGGCGGCGCTATCTGCGGCGCACCTTGCCGCCATCCTGTTCCCCGCGTCACTGCGTCGGCTTTATGTCGTCCGCGATAACGATCCGGCTGGGAATGGCGCGCGAGATACGTTGGTCGAACGGGCGCGCAGCGTCGGAATCGAGGCTGTGGTGCTGTCGCCGATGCTGGGCGACTTCAATGAGGATCTGCGGGCGTTCGGCCTCGATGCGCTCCGGGCAGCCTTGCAGGTTCAGATGATCCCCGAGGACGTCAGCCGGTTTTTCGCGGGGTGAGTGCGGGATCGGTCAGGCAGGGAATGAGCCACGTCACCCTGAAACCTGCCGCAGTCGGTCGTGGTGCTCGCCACCCATGTCGAGAAAGCCGCAGCCCAAGGCCTTCTGAGAGGGCGATCGGCCCACAAACGGGCCGGTCGGGCAATGGCCGCGCCCTGGCTAATTTCCGCCGGCGGCAGAGCCGCCTTTGCATCGCGAAACAAATTAGCCGTGCCCGGCCATCAAGGTCCTCGCGAAGACGCGAGGACTGCCAGCCCGTCCCGCCCGTGGGCTTCCGTCGCCACGAAGGCCGCGATGGGCGCGGTCGATCCGACAAGGGAACACCACGATGACCGACTACGATGACGCAGGTTTCGAGCCGCCGCACGCCTCATCCCCCACCGATCACGTCCTCACCGAACTCCAGCTCTATGGCTACCGTCCGTTCGAGGATGAACCCGATCCAAGGCCGCTTCCCGAAGGCGGTGATGTCGCTGGCGCCGTCGCCGACATCTTTGACGCCCTGATCGCAACCCTTGGCGACACCCGCCTCGAACCCGACCTCGACGAGCTGCTCTGGTCCACCGTCAATCTCTTCCACCGCGCCGTCAACCGGATCGAGCGCGATCTGGACGACAACGAACTCGCACAGCGGCGCGGACAGAGAGAACAGGATGGCTCCGAGGTGAAATCCGTCGAGCTGGAGCGCCTGACGGCAGAGGGCCAGACCTTCATCGAGCGGCGCAACAGCATGGAACTCTTCCGCGATGTCGCCGCCGAACAGTTCGAGCGCCATACCGGATCGGCCTGGCGGCCGCGCTCCGGGTCGATGGTCAACCATCGCAATCTGACCTCGGCCATGATCGACAGTCGCGACTTCCTTGCCGCCAAGCGTCGGGCCGAAAACGAGGTGATGTTGCCCGCCGGTCCCAAGGTCGCTTTCACCGGCGGTCTCGACTTCAACGATCATCGCCTCATCTGGGCCAAGCTCGATCAGGTCCACGCCAAGCACCCGGACATGGTGCTGTTGCACGGCGGATCGCCGAAGGGCGCCGAACTGATCGCGGCGAAGTGGGCCGACAATCGCAAGGTTGCGCAGGTCGCGTTCAAGCCCGACTGGACGAAGCACGCCAAGTCCGCTCCCTTCAAGCGCAACGACGCGATGCTCGATACGCTCCCGGTCGGCGTCCTTGTTTTCCCCGGCACCGGCATTCAGGAAAACCTCGCGGACAAGGCCCGCAAGCTCGGAATCCCGGTGATGAAGTTCGACGGCGGCGCGTAAAGCGCCGCCTTTCGGCGGCCAAAACAGCCGCCAATTCTTGACTGTGAGCCGTCTTCAGGTTCACATAAAGCATCCTTGCAGAACCGGCGAAGCAACAGTGGCGCAGGCGGAGCGTATCTTCGGGCAGCCTGCCGTGATCGTCCAACCGTTCATGTGGAGGTTTCCATGTATCTCATTCTGCTCGCCATCTTCCTTTCCGTAATGGCCTGCATCGTGGCCTATAATTTCGCGATCTACGCTTTGCCTTTCATGGTTGGCCTGACCGCCTTCCAGTGGGTCTATGCCACCGACGCCGGATTCTTCATGTCCGGCCTTGCCGCGATCGGCGCGGCTCTGCTGTCTATCGGCTTCGTGATCGCCATTCTGGGCTTTGCCAAAAACCCGGCGTTGCGGTTCGCAGCCCTTGCCATCTTCGCCATACCGGCCGCCATCGCCGGCTATGCTCTTGTCTATGGCATCACCAAAAATGCAGTGGATTCCGCCATCGCCCTCAACATTCTCGGCGGTGCGGGCGGTCTGTTCATTGGCTTCGCGGCCATGCTGAACCTCAACGCTCTGGGAACGGCCGTCCTGTCTCGGTGAGGCAGAACACCACGTCTGGCGACCTTTCTCGCTCCCCTGACCAGAACCCGGCGGCTTGCGCCACCGGGTCGCCGGTATCCCACACAGGAAGGATTAGAGGCATCGAGCGGTCATGCCATCTGTGTCCCGGTCTGTTCGCACCGATCTGACACGAAATCGGCCCTCGGTCTGATTGCGACAATCCGTGCGGAAACCATCGAACCCGGCTGTCCGGTCCAGCAATGCACGGGGCATTTGCAACCGCGATCACCTTCATTGTCGCCCTTCGCAATATCCTCCGTATCGCACCAGCGCCCTGGTAAGGTTCTGACGACGCCATTCTCCCGAAACCCGGCAGCGCATCCTTCTCGTCGCGATCAGCCTTTCCGGCAGGGGCAAAGGTGGCCAGTTATGAGGATAAGCGCCATGCGCCGCTGTGGTGCAGATAGGGCCATAAGGGCGCTATTGCCGGCAAGAACGATCATTCTGCTGTGCGTCTTCACCGAGCTGCCCCGAGGCTCCACCCCCTCCGACTGACTGATCCCCTAAGTCCGTTCGATTTCCACCAGCAACCCCCGCGGCTCCCAGCCGTGTTGCCGCGCGAGCGCGGCTGCCCGCTCCACCTGGGGCCTTAAGGGCGAGCTGCCGCCAGGACGGCAGTTGCGGGAGTCTCCCGACGGCCTTGGCCGGGTCTCGTCGGAGGGAATGGTTCCTCCGAAGAAGCAACGGAGACTTACAATGCAGAACATCGTCATCCTCGCCGGCAACATCGGTCAGGCCCCCGAAACCCGCACCACTCAGGGCGGCACCGGCATCACCCACTTCACCCTGGCCACCTCGCGGCCCCGCTACTCGGAAGGCAAGGTTGTCCGGGACGAAAACGGCTACCGGGTGCAAGATACCGAATGGCACCGCATCACCGCCTTCAACGGCCTCGGCAAGACGATCCAGGAGTATTGCGATAAGGGCATGAAGGTTCTGGTTCGCGGCCGCATCCACTACACGAAGTGGACCGACCAGCAGGGCAACGACCGCTATGGTTGCGAGATCATCGCCGAGACGGTCGATTTCCTCAGCCGGGCCAAGCAGACCCAGAACGATGACGGCAAGTTCATCGACGACGATGACATCCCGTTCTGAGTCGGGATACCGGCAGCCCGGTGGCGCAAGCCACCGGGTTTTCTTTTTGGTCGCAGAAATAGTCGGCGTCTATCGACTAGCGTGCGGCCCACGAATCTGCGCATCTGCCGTTAAGACAAAAATAACCAAGCAATTTATCGCGTTAGTGGCATCAGTTATACTCTTGGTGCAACTACAGTCACTGCCCGAAATCCCGCAGGCTTCCAATCCGGGTCTGCCCTGCGCAGCCCGCTATTGGGAGATGACGCCATGCTCAGCATCGATTGGCGTGCTCCGGCGGCTTACAAGCACACCAAAAATCTGCCTGCTGCCGGTTTCGCCTGGGAATACCTTCGTCGTAATGACGAGTATCGCCACGACTTCAACGCGATCGCCCGAACCAAAGAACCTGGCGTGAGGCAACTGGAGCGGTTCGCGCAGCGCTGGGGGTTGCGATTTCCCAAGCGACCCCGACGCGTCGCCTGATCGCCAGCCCCCGTTCTGGTCTCCGCGCCTTCAGCCACAGGCGGTCATGCTGTCGCCCGTCGAACAGGAGGCCGCAGAAACGGAGCCGCTTGTCGCTCTCGCCCATCTCAATGGTCTCGACCTACGACGCGCGGCCGATGGCTGGCATGGCGTCTGGCAGGTTGGCGACATCGCGCATCAGTTCTGGGTGCCGAACGCGGTGCTCGACGCCGCCGCTTTCTATGCCGTGACCTTACCGATGGATTCATTTCTGGAGCTTCGCGTCCATGCGGCGCGTCGCCTCTGGCGATCCCTCACACGGCGTCGGCCTGGCCCGCCCATGGGCGTCCTGCCCGACCAACTCCGGGAATGGCATATCCTGTCCCTGCGCGCGCTCGACGCCCGCCTACGAGGCGAGAGCTACCGCGCGATCGCCGAAGTCCTGCTCGGCTTTCACGGCACGAAGGAGGATTTTGAGGCCGATCCAGCCAAGAACAAGGCCCGCCGTCTTGTCGCCCACGGTATCAGGATGATGCGCGGTGGATATAGGCTATTGCTGCATTATCCGGTCAAACCCGGCAAGCGATGATCGTCGACCGTGCGCTCCTGCTGCCACGATTGTCGAAGTGCTCTGCCACTTGCAACAGAAACATATGACAAGGAATACGCTGATTTTCCGGGGGCAATCTGTCGCAGATTTAGAATTTCAGCGGATCAAGAGGTTCGGCCGCACCAAGCCTCGGAATTAGCCGCATATAGATCAATTCGCTTATTAATTCGACCAGCGTTTGCGTGACGATGATCGCTGGCAGGATAGGCACCGCACCCGGCACAGCGAAGGCGAGCGGCAACACCACGAGCGAATTTCTGGTGGCGGCGCTGAACGCGATTGCGCGGCCGGCCGATGCTTCAAGCCTGAACAGCCGGCCGACACCCCAGCCGATCAAGGGGGCGAGGATCGCAAAGGCGACATAGATTGGCACAACGCGCATTGCACCGTCGATCGCTGGCCCGAGCTGCGGCACCACGGCGGCGATGACGACGAACAGAACGAGCGCGGTAGCCGGGACGGGCAAGACCCCGAGAACCGTTGCAGCACGCTCCCCCGTCCGGTTGCGGCTCGCCCAAGTCTGCACGAGCGCTGCCAGTACGAGAGGAACCGCGATCAGCCAGATAAAGGCATGAAGGAACGGCCCCATCCGCACGAGGTTCGCCGCATCTGCTCCGAGAAAAAAACCAAGATAAACGGGCAACAGCACCATTTGCAGGATGAGTAGCGCCGGCGTTGACGCCAGCAGCAACCGCGCATCGGCCCGGCCTAGATGCGAGAACGTCACAACGTAGTCGATGCAGGGCGTAAGCAGCACGAACAGGACGCCAAGGCGCAACATCGGTTCGGCCGGCAGGAGTTGGATAAGGGCCGCAACGAGGATCGGCACCACTACGAAATTTGTCACGAGCAGCGCCAGAAGGAACCGAACGCGGGCGAAGGCTCGCCCAAGATCAGCAAGGGGCACCTGTAGGAAAGTGACGAACAGCATCAGAGCCAGCGTTGGATTGACGACGCTTTCTAGCTCAGTCGTTCCCGGAACAAGCAAAGCAATTATCGCAGCCAAAACGACCGCGCCGAAATATATTCGGACCTGCTGTGTTTCGAGGTTTTCTCGAATATTGTTCAAATCTTTACTCCGCCCCTATGTCGCAAGAATTCCGAAACCTGCGACAAGAGGCAAGCTGAAATCCAGACTGGTCAATAACGACCTTCAATCCCTATTTGCCGCGGCCTGCTCCAGTATTCGTTTATATCCCTCGCGCGACAGCCATTGCGCTCGTTCGAGATGGCTTTGCCAGCACCGATAGCTGCGCATTTCCTCCGCGACCGGATCGCGGTGCAGCACGATCCGCGCCACCTCCTTCCAGTCGGCATCCTCGGCCTTGGCATCGAGAAGCCGCAGATAGGTCACGAAATGCTGTTCATCATAGGTGGTGATCTCGTCGCCTGTCGGCGCAACATCATCCACATCG
Source organism: Paracoccus aerodenitrificans (assembly GCF_027913215.1). Taxonomy (GTDB): domain Bacteria; phylum Pseudomonadota; class Alphaproteobacteria; order Rhodobacterales; family Rhodobacteraceae; genus Paracoccus; species Paracoccus aerodenitrificans. The sequence continues at coordinate 1,599,720 of NZ_CP115784.1, read as the reverse complement.
GGATCAAGTTCGACGGGAACCCGCATAATCATTCCCCTTTCTTCAGGAGAGTGCCTGCGGTGCGCCCCCGCAGATAAACTCTCTGACTCCTGGTGATCGGGGAGTTCGAAACCGCTGTTACACGGCCCCATGGCCTTTAGCTCGGAAAGCCTGTTGTATACGCCACAGGCTCCCCGACCATAGGTCAAGGAGTGCGGTGCCGTAACGGCCAGCACCAAGCGGTAACAGAGGGGTTTCGACGCCCCGGAGCAGCGCGTCTGCTCCGCTTCTACCCTTAGCTGACTCGCGCCCGATTGTCTTGAGCTAATCGGCGCAGTCGGCGGTGAAACGCTGAAATCTCTCACCTTTTTGGATCGATACCCCCAGATGAGGGGGTGCCGCCAGCGCATAGGCGCAACTGCGGCACGCTACAGGCCGCCGGTCCCTCGCCATCGTTCGCCACAGCCCGCTGTCGCTTCGACAGCCGCCTGTCTGACGAACTGGAGAGAGATCCCATGGCCATCCGCCCCAATGCGGACCTGCCGCCGCGCCTGCTGCGCACAAAGGAAGCCGCACGCTTCCTCGGCTTGTCCGTCCGCACCCTTGAGAAACATCGCACCTATGGCACCGGGCCGACCTACCGCAAGATCGGCGGCCGCGTCCTCTACGCCGTCCGCGATCTGGAAGCGTGGAGCGCCATCGGCACCCGTAAATCCACCCGCGACGAAAACGCAGGCACCGTCTTTCCCGCCCGCCCGCTGACGCCACAAGAGCGGGACGAGCTGTAAATGCTGCGCGACGACGATCCCAGACCCGCGCAGCGGAGTGAAGACAGCGAGCGCACCCGCCTGGACCCGTTCATCGTGGCGACCGGCGACGCCGCGCCGCGCGACCAGCGCGATCTGATGGAGCGGCCGTTCTTCTCGCTGGCGAAGCGGCCCCGCACCACGCCGATCCTCTACCGGGCCGCCGATGTCGAGGTGCAGGTGCTGGCCATGCCCGAACATGGCATGGCGACGATCTGGGATGCCGATGTGCTGATCTGGGCCGCCTCGCAGATCGTCGCGGCCGAGAACAACGGCATCCCCACCTCGCGGTTCTTCCGTTTCATGCCCTATCAGCTCTTGCGCTCGATCGGGCGGGCCACCGGAAACCGCGATTATCTGCTGCTCAAGGCCGCGCTCTCGCGCCTGCAATCCACCGTCATCGCCACGACCATCCGCAACGGCAAGCATTGGCGGCGCAGGCAATTCTCATGGATTAACGAGTGGGAAGAGATGACGACGCGCACCGGCCGCGTCGAGGGCATGGAGTTCGTCCTGCCCGAATGGTTCTACAACAGCGTCATCGATCGCTCGCTGGTCCTGACCATCGACCCGGCCTATTTCCGGCTGACCGGCGGGATCGAACGATGGCTGTATCGCGTCGCCCGTAAACACGCCGGTCGCCAGCCCGAGGGCTGGGCGTTCGAGGTCTCCCACCTTCACCAGAAATCCGGCAGCGCGGCGCGACCGTCCGACTTTGCGCTCGACCTGCGCAGGATCGCGGCACGTCAATCTCTGCCCGGCTACCTCCTCCAGAGCGAATGGGAAGACGGGCGCGAACTGCTGCGTTTTCTGCCCGAAAATCTATCCACAGTGCCTGTGGATAAACATGTGAATCCTATCGGGACATTAGGCGCACGCAGTATCGGGACATTAGGCGCAAATCGCCCGCCGGACTCTATAGAAGAATCTAACAAAGAATCTAACTCTTCTTCTTTGACGCGCGCGCACGCGATCCGTGGTGCCGGTGCCAGTGCCGGTTTTGCCCGACGAGGTGCGCCATGATCGTCGCGCTCCTCAATCAAAAGGGCGGCGTCGGTAAGACCACGCTGGCGCTGCATCTCGCCGGAGCCTGGGCGCAGCGCGGCCAGCGCGTCATCCTGATCGACGCCGATCCGCAAGGCTCCGCGCTCGACTGGTCACAGACACGAAGCCATGAGGGGCTGCCAAGGCTGTTCAGCACCATCGGCCTGGCCCGTGACACCTTGCACCGGGAAGCCCCTGAACTGGCCCGTGACGCCGATCACGTCGTCATAGACGGGCCACCCCGCGTCGCCGCTCTGATGCGCTCGGCGCTGCTGGCTGCCGACCTGGTGCTGATCCCGGTGCAGCCGTCTCCTTTCGACGGCTGGGCCTCGGCCGAGATGCTGACGCTTCTCAGGGAAGCGCGCATCTACCGGCCAGACCTCGCCGCCCGTTTCGTGCTCAACCGTTGCGGCGCCCGCACCGTCATCGCCCGCGAGACGGCTGAGACGCTTGCCGATCACGATCCGCCGGTGCTTGCCACGACCATCGGCCAGCGCGTCGTCTTCGCCGATGCCGCGCAGTCCGGCCGGCTCGCATCCGAGATCGACGCCGACAGCCGGGCCGCGCGCGAGATTGCCGCGCTTGCCGCCGAGATCGACAGCATCGGTATCGGGAGTTCCGCGCCATGACCGGACGCACCCGCAAGCCCGGCTTCGCATCTCGGCCGGGCAATCCCGATAGCTGGATCAAGGCTGCTGACACGCCGTCCACCAGCAAGGTTGCTGGCGAGGCGTTCACCGCCCGCCTGACGATCGACATCACGCCCGAGTTGCGCGGGCGCATCAAGGTCGTGGCCTTTCGGCGCGGCATCACCGTCACCGACATGCTGCGCGACCTGCTCGCGCGCGAATTTCCATCCATCGAAGGAGATCCGACATGACCGGCAACGCGGCCCGCCGCTTGCACGGCCGTCCGTTGCCGGACGGGCCTGCGCCCTTCACCACATTGGTCGAACTGACTTTCGACAAGCGCAAAGTCGAGCGCTGGATACGGTTCGGCCGCAAGAGCTACGAACAGATCATCGACCGTCGCCGCAGCCTCGTCGGCTTCGCGCCGGAAAGTGTCTTCGCCTTCGTCCGCTGGGCGGCGGGCGAGCATGGCACGGTGATTTCGCGCATCGACATCGTGCGTGCCATTGGCCGCGGCGAGCCGTTCCAGACGCTGCCTTTCGTCCGCCCCGGCGGCGACATCCTGCTCCGCCTCGATAGCTGGGCGAAGGTGCAACGCGCGCTTGCCGCCATCGACGCGGTGGAAGCGCTCGGCCTCGATCCGGCCGATGCCGCGCCGGATCACTGGCGACACGTCCACAACCGTCTAGCTGCCGGTCTGGAGCCGCGCGACTACACGCCGGAACGACACGCCGCCTGGCTCCATCGCCGGAGGTTCGAGCCATGACGCGGTTCGGCTACATCATGGTGACGTATTTCGTGGGCGTCGGCGTCGCCGTCGCGGCTTTCATCCCGACGCCTACGAAACTCATCTGGAACGCCACGGCCAGCGCCCCCATCGGCTTCTACACTGTCGCACCCACCGAGCGGATCGAGGTGCCAGAGCTGGTCGCCGTCATGCCGCCCGAACCGCTCGCCACCTTCATGGTCGAGCGCGGTTATGTCGGTCGCGGCGTGCCGCTCCTGAAGCGCGTCCTTGGCCTTCCTGGGCAACGGGTTTGCCGCTCGCGATCCACGATCACCGTCGATGGCGTGGAGATGGGCGAAGCGCTGGACCGCGACAGGATCGGCCGCGATCTGCCGGTCTGGCAGGGCTGCCGCGTCGTCGGAGACGGCGAAATCTTCCTCATGAATTGGGAAGTCCGCGACAGCCTGGACGGCCGTTACTTCGGACCCATCCCCGCAAGTTCCGTCATCGGCCGGGCGCTGCCGCTCTGGACCGATGAGGAAGGCGACGGCCGCTACGAATGGCGCGCGCCGACACGCTGACCGCTTTCCCATCGGCGGGAGCGGTGCCCGCCGATGGTCTTTCAACCTCACCGCCAAGGAGACTGTCATGCCTCAGATCGGTCAATTCACCGCCGAAAACGAAACCTTCGTGGGCCGTGTTCATACGCTCACCCTTTACCGCGAACTGACGATCGTTCCCGCCGAACCATCGGACGCGGAGAACGCGCCCGCCTATCGCGTTCTTCACGGCGCAGAGGATGGCCCGGAGGTCGGCGCGGGCTGGAAGGAGGTCGGGGAAAAGGCCGGCGACTACATTTCGCTGGTGATCGACGACCCCGCACTGCCGCAGCCGATCCGCGCCAATCTCTTCCAGCACAGCAACGACAAGTCGGCCTGGTCGCTGCACTGGAGCCGCCCGAAGCCGCGCGGCGGGCGGGACTGAAAGCCATGCGCTATCGCGTCATCCCCGCGTTCAAAACCCTCATCCCGTTGTTCGCGAAAAAACCGTCTCATCCCGTCGTCCCGCTCGGCCACCGGACGGCCGGCGCGCGCAGCGAAGGTCAGGGGCGGCCTTTGGCCGGCGCTCGCGCCTTGCCCTTGACCGCAGCGAGCACGCTGGCAGGCTGGAGGTCGAACGGAGGCAGGGAGATCGGACGATATGCCGGTCTCCTTCTGGCTGGCGTGCTCGCGGTCGCAGCCTGCCCGGTCGCCGTATCGGCGCAGGCGGCACCCGTCGCGCGCGTGAATCCCGCCGATCCCTACGCCAGTTTCATCACAGAAGCCTCGCAGCGTTTCGGCATTCCCGAACACTGGATTCGCGCCGTGCTGCGCGCCGAAAGCGCGGGCGATGTGCGCGCGGTTTCGTCGGCCGGAGCGATGGGATTGATGCAGGTCATGCCCGACACCTGGGCCGGCCTGCGCGTCCGCCATGGCCTCGGCCGCGATCCCTACGATCCACGCGACAACATCATGGCGGGCGCGGCTTATCTGCGCGAAATGTGGAACCGCTACGGCAATGTCGCCGCGATGCTCGCGGCCTACAATGCCGGTCCCGGCCGCTACGACGAGCATCGCACGACAGGCCGCGCCTTGCCCGCCGAGACGCGCGCCTATGTCGCCGCGCTTGCGCCGGTCCTGGGCGGCTCGGCCGGGCGTGAAACACCCGCACTAACACCGCCGCCGCCGCCCGACTGGCGCGACGCACCGCTCTTCGTAACGCGCTCGACCGACATGCGGATTGCCGCTACGCCGTCGTCCGAGGCGCAATCCGGCGACATCCGCGCGACCGTGCCGGTGCGCGATGCCGTCGATACGGAGCCGCCGACCGGCAGCATTTTCGTAGCCCGCGCCGACGACGGGAGTGCGCCATGAGAGGCGTGTTCCCGCGTTCGGCGCGATCCGTTCCGGTGTTCAGCCAGGCAGGGTTCTTCCTGTCTGGAATCCCGGCAGGAGGGGCAGAAGAGAAAGCAGGAAGGGAGGGCAAGATAAAGGAAACCGGCACTACGCTGGCCGGATTTCTGAAATTGTTGTTGTCTGCACACTGGTTAGGGGAGCCGCTACCGGCACCCTGTTTTTGGACGGCGCGAGCCGCGATTTCGCGCAAAGTCTTGGCTTTGCTGGGTTTCGACCGGCACCATGGCCGCCGAACGCCCGATTTCCCCCGATTTTGGCCGGAGGCGCGTCCATGAGCGCCGACGACGAGAACCGCTTCCGGCCGAAGCCCGGCCGCATCCGCGCCGATGCCCCCAAGCTCGGCAAGGCCAAGAGCTTTCTGACGCAGGCAAAGAAGCTCGCGCGCCAGCACAGCAACAGCCCGTCGCGGTCATCCGCATCATCCTCGCCACGCTCCAGATCGTCAGCCGCCACCAAGGGCGGCAAGGCATCGCGGGCGAGCAGCGGGCCGGGCCTGAAGCGTGGACGCGGCGCGTCCTTCGTCCGCTCGCGCACCTTGTCGGGTGGATGGAAGCACAGCACGCCGGGAGTGCGCCGTGTCGTCGTGAAAACCCGCTACGTCCAGCAGGCAGGAAAGAACGGCAAGGCGGCGGCCCATCTGCGCTATATCCAGCGCGACGGAACCTCGCGCGATGGCGAGCGCGGCCAGCTCTATTCCGCCAACGAGGACCGCGCCGATGGCGACGCCTTCCTCGATCGCGGCAAGGACGATCGCCACCAGTTCCGGTTCATCGTCTCGCCGGAAGACGGCGCGGACCTGACCGACCTGACAGCACACACCCGCGACCTCATGCGCCATATCGAAATCGACCTCGGCACCAACCTCGATTGGGTCGCCGTCAATCACTACAACACCGGCCATCCCCATGTTCATGTTATCGTCCGAGGCAAGGACGACCTGGGCGAGAATCTTGTCATCAACGGCGACTATCTCGCCAATGGGATTCGCGAGCGGGCCAGCGAGTTGACCACGCTGGAGCTTGGCCCCGTCACCGAGATCGAGCAGACCCGCAAGTTGTCCGCTGAGGTAGATCAGGACCGCTTCACCCGCATCGACAGGGCGATGACCGAGGAAGCCGACGAACGATTCATCGACCTGCGCCATGAACCCGACAATCCACGTCGCCAGTTCGACCGGACGCTGCGCCTGCGTCGTCTGGGCAAGCTGGAGCAGATGGGCCTCGCCACAGAACACGCGCCTGGCGTCTGGGAATTGAGCGAGCGGATGGAGCCGACCTTGCGCGAGCTGGGCGAGCGCGGAGACATCATCCGCAATATGCACAAGGCGCTGAATGCCGATGGGCTGGAGCGCGATCCGATGACCTTCCAGCTCCATGATGCCGCGCCCGAGACGCCCATCGTCGGCCGCGTCGTGGACAAGTATCTCACCGACGAGATGGGCGAGAACCTGACCCTTGTGGTGGATGGGATCGACGGCCGGACGCATCATGTTCCGGGCATCGACCCGGCCCGCGTCGAGGACGCCCGCATCGGCAGCATCATCGAGATCGGCCCCGCCGACACGGCGCAACGTCCGTCCGACCGCGCCATTGCCGCCGTCGCCGAAGACGGCACCTATCGGCCGAGCCGCCATCTGGAGCAAGCGAAGTTCGAGGGCCGTGTTCCGGGCGGCGATTATGAGGGCTTCGTCGATTCTCATGTCCGGCGACTGGAGGCTTTGCGCCGCGCCGGGATCGTCGAGCGGATCGACGCAGACCATTGGCGCATCCCCGAAGATTTCGAGAGCCGCGCCGCCGCCTATGATGCAGGCCGGAACCGGCAGGCCAGCATCCGTGTCATTTCGACCTTCAATTTGGAAAGCCAGATCGGTTCGGATGGCGCGACCTGGCTCGACCGGCGGCTGGTTACACCCGACGCATCGGACCTCGCTCCGGCCGGATTCGGGCAACAGGTGCGCGAGGCGATGGATCAACGCCGCGAACATCATATCGAACAGGGTGACGCCACCCGAGCGCGGGATGGTCGTATCTTCTACCGGCGCAGCCTTCTCGCCACGCTGCGCGAGCGTGAAGTCTCCCGCGTCGGCGCGGAGATGGCCGAGAGCAAGGCGCTGCCATTTCGGGCGGCGGCGGATGGCGAGAAGATCGGCGGCAAGTTCACCGGCACCGTCCAACTATCCAGCGGCAAGTTCGCGGTGGTTGAACAGAGCCACGAGTTTACCCTTGTCCCATGGCGCCCGGTGATCGACCGCCAGCTCGGCCGCGAGGTCGCGGGCATCGTGCAGGGCGGATCGGTTTCGTGGCAGCTTGGCAAACAGCGGGGGCTATCGCTGTAGGAATCAGCGCTCCAAAGCTTGGCAGTCCCTCCAAATATTCCTGCCAATTTGCAACCAATGCCTTCCAATTGGCCTGCTCATTGGCGCTGAAGTGGATGGGAACAACCGGCCATATTTATGCAATTGCTGGCCCACAAACTCAACGACGGAATAGTTCCGTCAGATTCTGGATGGTGTCTTCGTGGAACTCGGCAATTGGAAAGGTGCTCCAAAACCGGAGCGTAGAATACTGGAGGGAGCCTACACACGGCTGGAGCCGCTCAGCGTGGATCTACACGCGCAGTCTTTGTTCGAGGCTGCATCTGCCTCGGGCGCTGAAGATCGGTTCAGGTATCTTTTTGACAAAGCTCCCAACGACTTTGCTGAAATTCAGTCCTGGGCCGAGAAAGCGGAGGCCAGCACAGACCCTCTATTCTTTGCCGTCATCGACAAGGCGACCGGCAGAGCCGAAGGCCGTCAGGCTTTGATGCGGGTTGATACCGTCCACGGCGTGATCGAGGTCGGCAACATCATGTGGGGACCGGCGATCACCCGGACGCGGATAGCTACGGAGGCGCTGTTTCTGTTCGCGGACTATGCCTTTGGCCTGGGATACCGCCGCTTCGAGTGGAAGTGCGACAACGCCAATCTTCCCTCTAAACGCGCAGCCGAGCGCTTTGGCTTCAGCTTCGAGGGCATTTTCCGGCAGCACATGGTCGTCAAGGGCTTGAACCGCGACACCGCCTGGTTCTCGATCATTGATAGCGATTGGCCGCGCCTGCGCGCCGGTTACGAACGCTGGTTGAAGGCCGACAACTTCGACAGCTCAGGGCAGCAACTCGACAAGCTGGCGTTCGATCAGTGAGCGTGACAACTGCACCCTATGGGCAAAACACGGAGCCATTCGCGGCCAGAGCTGCTTTGCTTCTGGTCGCGTTCCTCTGGGGCGTAAATTACATCGCGACCAACTTTGGCCTGCGTGCATTTTCGCCTTGGACTTTCCGCACTCTATCCTTCGTAGCCGGCGCAGGGCTGCTAGCTATGCTTGCGCCCATGATTGGCGCGAGCTTGCGCGTGCGCAAGGTCAGCGATCGTGTGCATCTCATCGTGTCCGGGCTGTTTGCCTGTGGGGGCTTTGGTGCTCTCTCGGCCATAGCCATCCTTTACACCTCGACCGGGCGTGCCGCCATTTGTGCCTACACCATGCCGATATGGGTGGCGCTCGCCGCCCGCGTGTTCCTCAAAGAATCTCTGACGACCGCACGCATGATCTCCCTGGCGCTTTGTGCGGGCGGGTTGCTCGTGCTGCTTTGGCCATTGGTCCAGGCCGGTGTTTCGCTCGGCGCGCTCGCCGCGATCGGATCGGCAATCTGTTGGGCAATAGGCATTGTCTATCTGAAGTGGGCGCGCGTTCCCGCACACCCACTTGCGGTGGCGATCTATCAGCTTCTCGCTGGCGCTCTGGTTTCCATCATCGGGATGATGTTCACCGGCCTTGGTGTCGATGGCCCTGTCGGTGTGCTGCCCTGGTTCGGGCTGCTCTATGGAGTCGTGGCCGGAACCGCCGTCGCCTATCCACTCTGGTTCAAGGTGCTCGACCGGCTCCCGGCAGGCACCGCAGGTCTTGGAACGCTTCTCGTTCCGGTTTTCGGCGTGATCGCTTCGGCAATCGTTCTCGGTGAGCGTCCAACGCCGGCCGACCTCATCGGCTTTGCTCTGATCCTGATCGCCGCCGTGATCGCCTTGAGAGCGCCCGCCCAGCCCATGCAGACATAAGGAGGAAACACCATGTCGGACCAGCAACAAAAATACGAGCGCTTCAGGGCCTTGCATGAACGCGAAGAGGCCTTTGTCATTCCGAACCCCTGGGACGCTGGCTCGACACGGCTCCTGACCAGTCTCGGCTTCGAAGCGCTGGCCACCACGAGCGCGGGATATGCCTTCTCCAAGGGGCGGCGCGACTCGCTGACTGGCCTCGGCCGGGATGAGATACTGGCGAACGCCGCCGAAATCGTTGGTGCTACCCACTTGCCCGTCTCGGCCGACTTGGGAGACGGGTTCGGCGCAGACGCCGACACCTGTGCCGAGACCATTCGCATGGCGAATTTGGCAGGACTGGTCGGCGGCTCGATCGAGGATGCGACCGGCAACTCCGATCAGCCGATCTATGAGTTCGCCCATGCTGTCGATCGTGTTCGGGCGGCCGCCGAGGCCGCGCGCAGTCTGCCCTTCGTGCTGACGGCTAGAGCCGAAAACCACCTTTATGGCCGCGACAGCCTGGACGACACGATCCGACGGCTACAGGCGTTTTCCGAGGCCGGCGCGGACGTGCTCTACGCGCCGGGTCTGCCAGACATCGACGCGATCAGGACCGTTTGCCGCGCGGTCGACAAGCCGGTGAATGTGGTCATGGGTCTCAAGGGGCCGGTCTATTCCGTGGCCGAGCTTCAGGATGCGGGTGTTCGCCGTATCAGCGTGGGTGGCTCGATGGCGCGCGCCGCCTTCGGCGGACTGATGCGGGCTGCCGAAGAGGTGCGGAAGTCTGGCACCTTCACCTACGCGGCCGATGCGCTTCCCGGTGCGGTCATTTCCAAATTCATGACCGACGATGCAACGACTGATCGCGAGAAACGGTAAGGGGCCAGAGACTATGACGACCACCAATGCGATGAAGATGACAGACATCAATATTCGGCTTGTCTTGCCCGAAGATGCGGCCGCCTGGCGCCCGCTCTATCGCGGTTACGCGACGTTCTACAAACGCGACATCACCCACGCCATTCTGGATCAGACCTGGGCATGGTTGCATGATCCCGCGCACCCGTTGGAAGGGCTGGTCGCTGTCGCCCCTGACGGCAAGCTTGTCGGCCTTGCGCATTACCGGCCACAACCTAAACCGTTGCAGGGCAACAACGCGGGGTTTCTGGACGATCTGTTCGTTGACCCCGATCAGCGCGGTCGCGGTGTTGGACGCCAGCTCATCGAGCATCTGGCCACGATCGCCCGCGAGCGCGGCTGGCCATCGATCCGCTGGATCACAGCGACCGACAACGCGACGGCACGGCGACTTTGATGATGACGTCGCCGAAGCGACCCATTGGGTCACATATGAACTGAAGCCGTGAGGAGGCACCATGCTTGAACTGCGCCCGAACTGCGAATGCTGCGACCGCGACCTACCGCCAGAGAGCGAAGATGCCCGCATCTGCACCTTCGAATGCACCTACTGCGCGACGTGCGCCGAGTCGTTTCCCGGTGGAAATTGCCTCAACTGCGGCGGCAATCTCGTCCCACGTCCGATCCGACCATCGGCGTTGCTCCTGAAACATCCGGCATCGACTAACCGCGTCTTGAACGCAAAATGCCGCGAAGAGAAACAAGAGGGGCCTCCGAGATGAGCGAGACGATCAGCGTTCGAGATATGCGGCCTTCCGACGAAGCTGATTGGCGCGGTCTTTGGGACGGATATAACAGCTTTTATGAAACAAGCGTTGCCCCCGAGATTACGTCTCGAACCTGGCAACGCACGCTCGATCCCGCTTCACCTCTCCTCGGTCGCATTGCCCTGATCGGTGACACCCCCGTAGGGTTTAGCCTCAGCGTTCTGCATGAAGGAACATGGGTAGCCGGCCCGATCTGCTATCTTGAAGACCTCTTTGTCGATCCGGCAAGCCGTGGCCAAGGCATCGGCAGGACGTTGATACGGGATCTGGTCGATCGCGGCACGGCGCAGGGCTGGTCAACCCTGTATTGGCATACGCGGGAGAATAATCCCGCCCGACGCCTCTACGACGAATTCGTCGAAGCCGACGATTTCGTTCGCTATCGGATGCGGCTCCAGCACTAACTGCCCAATCGAAGCCATTCAAAAGCATAGGTTGCGGCGCTACCCACAAGAAGGACGTTACTTTGAAGCAACGACTGAACGTATCCCAGATCACACCGGACCTTTATGCTGCCGTGCTCGCGCTCGACACGAAGGTCAAACAATCCGGCATCGACCTTGATCTGCTCCACCTCATCAAGCTGAGGGCATCGCAGATCAACGGATGTGCCTATTGCGTCGATATGCACGTCAAGGAATCGCTTGCCGATGGGATACCGGCCCAAAAGCTGCATCTCGTTTCCGTCTGGCGTGAATCTCCGCTGTTCGACGATCGCGAGCGCGCCGTGCTGGAATGGACCGAAAGTCTGACGCTGATCGCGCAAACCGGCGCATCTGACAGCGCCTATGAAGCCCTGCGCGCGCACTTCTCCGAGGAACAGATCGCACAGCTTATCGTCGCGATCGGCACCATCAACATTTGGAACCGGATAGCTGTCAGTTCGCGGCTCGTTCACCGCTAAGACGAAAACGCCTCATCGCGCACTGGACCTGGCGGTATCCGCGGGTTCGACAGGCCAGCTCCCGAAGGCAGCCAGCATCCATTGACGGAACCGGGTAATCGTCAAGGCGCAGCGCTGCGACGGCCAATAGACGAGCCAATAGGCTTCGCCTTCATGCGAGACGCCCGCAAATGACGCGACAAGCCGATCATCCGCACATCACCACCCAAAATAGCCATCGGGAGAACGCACATGACCTATTCATTCAAGTCGGTCGTGACGCCAGTGGGCCGGCTCAAACTAGCCGCCACGGACGCTGCACTAGCCGCGATCCTTTGGGAAAACGACGATCCGAAGCGTGTGCGTCTGGCGTCCCTAGTCGAAGACGCCTTCCACCCCGTCCTTTTAGAAACCGAGCGCCAGCTCGCCGAGTATTTCGCAGGCGCGCGGAAAACGTTTGATCTGCCGCTCGAATTTTCGGGCACGTCCTTTCAAAAGCAGGTATGGTCCGAACTCCTGAAGATCCCATTCGGGCAAACCCGGACCTATAGCGAGATCGCTGTCGCTATTGGCAGGCCGAGTGCCTGTCGCGCTGTCGGCGCCGCGAACGGAAAAAACCCGATCTCGATCGTAGCTCCTTGCCATCGCGTCATCGGCAAAGGCGGCTCGCTCACCGGCTTCGCGGGCGGACTCGCAGCCAAGGAATACCTCCTTGGCATCGAGAAGATCTGATTGGGCGCGAACAACTGCAACCAGAAGAAGGGGACTGTTTTGGAACCCGAAAGGGGCTTTATCACAACGTCGCTCCCCCAATACCGTTCGACTCATAGGCCCGGTAGCTCTTTGACGCCGCTTGCACGCACGTCGAGCGAGATGAGAGCAGCGTTGTTGCGAACACGCCCGCAGCACGGCGGCATGTCGTCACTTTTCTGCGTCAACTGGCTAAGGGCTTTCCGGGACCAGCCCGGGCCAATAGTGCCCGTCCGGAGTGGGGCGGGCGCCAAAGATGGCTTGCCCGACCCGCACGACGTCCGCGCCTTCCTCGATGGCGATCTCGAAGTCACCGGACATGCCCATGGACAGCCGCGTCAGGCCGTCATGAACCGAGACGGCCCGGTCCCGCAAGCTGCGCAGCAATTTGAAGCAGGCTCGCACCCGTTCAGCCTCGCCGCTCAGAATGGCGAGCGTCATCAGTCCTTGCGGCTTCAGCCGGGGATAGTCCGGCAACCGCCTGACGAATGGCACCAGCTCATCCGGGTGCAGTCCATATTTGCTTGCCTCTCCCGACGTGTTCACCTGAACGAATACGTCGAGATCGCGCCCCTCGACTTCCAGGCGGCGATTCAGTTCCTCCGCCAGACGGATGCTGTCGAGTGCATGGAACTCCGAAGCGAAGCGAACCAGATATTTCACCTTGTTGGTCTGGAGATGACCGATGATGCTCCAGCGGATGTCCAGATCAGCAAGGATCGCCTGCTTGTCTCTGGCCTCCTGCAACTTGTTTTCTCCAAAGTCGCTGATGCCCGCCGCATATGCGAGGCGCAGGATATGGGCGGGAACCGTCTTGGTGACGGGCAGCAGGCGAACATCTTCCGGCTCGCGTCCGCTGCGAAAGCTCGCGGCCTCTATACGCGCCTTAACCGCCTGAAGGTTGGCGGCGAAGGCGCTCGAAGGATCGTCACCGAAGCGGGCGACATCCTTCGTGGAAAGTTCAACACCGTGATGCGTCATTTTAAACGTCGTCCCCGCACCGTCATCGTCAGTAGGGGAGCGGGAAGCGCGCGACCAGTTCGCGCACCTGTCCGCTGATACGCGCGCGGTCGGCATCGAGCGTGTCGGCGCGGACCGACCGCAACGTATCGAGCATAAGGGTTCCGATCGTCCGGTATTCGTCGGAGCCGAAGCCGCGCGACGTTCCCGCCGCGCTGCCGACACGGACGCCGGACGTGACCATCGGCTTTTCGGGGTCGTTTGGAATGGCGTTCTTATTGAGCGTGATGCCGACCGATTCCAGCGCCTTTTCGGCAATATTGCCCGTGACGCCGAGCGGGCGAAGATCAACGACGGCGAGATGGCAGTCTGTCCCGCCCGAGGTGATCGCCAAACCGCCATTGGAAAGGGTCCGGGCGAGTGTCTGACAATTCTCGACCACGCGGCGCGCATAGATCTTGAAGTCGGGTTGCAGTGCTTCGCCGAAAGCAACGGCCTTGGCGGCGATGATGTGCATGAGCGGGCCGCCCTGTAGGCCGGGGAAGGTCGCCGAATTGATCTTCTTCGCAATCTCGGCATCATTGGTCAGGACGAAGCCGCCGCGCGGCCCACGCAAGGTCTTGTGGGTCGTCGAGGTCACAACATGAGCGAACGGGAATGGCGAGGGATAGGCGCCGCCTGCCACCAGCCCGGCAAAATGCGCCATATCAACCATCAGGATTGCACCCACCTCATCGGCGATTTGCCGGAAGCGTGCGAAATCAAGCGTGCGCGGATAGGCTGATCCGCCGGCGATCAAAAGCTTCGGACGGTGCGTGCGCGCAGCCTCGGCCACCTCATCCATGTCGATGACATGGCTGTCCGGGCCGACCCCGTAGCTGACGGCGTTGAACCAGCGGCCTGATATGTTCACGGATGCCCCATGGGTGAGATGCCCGCCGGCCTTCAGGTCGAGGCCGAGAATCGTGTTTCCGGGTGAAAGCAGCGCGAGGAACACCGCCTGATTGGCCTGGCTGCCGGAATGGGGTTGCACGTTGGCAAAGTCGCAGCCGAAAAGCTGCTTCACGCGCTCGATGGCGAGGTCTTCAACCACATCCACATTCGCGCAGCCCCCATAATAGCGGCGATGCGGATAGCCTTCAGCATATTTGTTGGTGAGGATCGAGCCTTGCGCCTCCAGAACGGAAGGGCTGACGAAATTCTCGGAAGCGATCAATTCGATGGAATTGAGCTGGCGGTGCCGCTCGTCGGCAATCGCCGCAAATACCGCACTATCGGCGCTTGTGAGGCTTTCTTTTCGGATGCCACCGGCGCTGTTGGACTGACTTAGGTGCTGCACGGCCATTGCTTCCATCCCTGATCTCCTTGTCGCTAGGGCGCGTTTGTGCGCTGCCGCATCGACGCGACGCGGCGGGCTGTCAGCGCAGCCCTAGCAGATCAGTGGTATGTTGCGCCCATCCATTTCCTGCATATGGTGCAGGCCAATTGTGTTTGGCGATTCTTGGAGGGAGCGGGTCTAGCTCGCCTAGTTGCGGATGGTCGAACGCAACACGTCAGCCAGCTTCTTCACGGCCATCTCCAGTTCCTCGGGGGTGTAGGCGGCAAACCCCATCAAAAATCCGGCCTTGGCATTTTCGGACGCATGCAGACCCGACAGGCCGAACAGTTCGATCCCGACGCGACGGCCCGCATCAATCGCCACACGTTCTGATAAGTCGCATGTCAGAATGCAGGGCATCTGCAAGCCGCCCATGGGGACGCGGGCCTCGACAAATTCAGAAAGGTGCTGCTCAACGAGGTTCGTCAATGCTTCAAGGCGTTCGGCATAGATGCCTCGCATAGTGCGGACATGCGCCCCGAAATGTCCGCCATCCATGAAGCGCGCCAAGGTCAATTGCGGAATTAGAGCAGTATGACCGTCGAGCAATGTGCGCGCCACGGTCATGGGTTTGACCAGTTGCGGCGGAAGCACGACGTAACCGATCCGCAAGCTCGGGAAGAGCGACTTGGTGAAAGTGCCGATATAGATTGTCCGGTCGTGAGGATCGAGGCCCTGAACGCACGCCGTTGGCTTGCCGTTGTAATGAAACTCGCTGTCGTAATCGTCTTCGAGAAGCCAGGCCTGATGCCGTGCGGCCCACTCGATCAGCGCCAGGCGGCGATCGAGCGCCAGCTTCGCCCCGGTCGGGAACTGATGGGAAGGCGTGAGGGAAACAGCCTTTGCCCCGCGCGGATCATCCATGATCTGCTCTACAACGATTCCCTGCCGGTCCACCCGCACAGGCACGCATTCTAGGCCCGCAGCATCAAAAGCCTTTCGCGCCCCATGATAGGCTGGGTCTTCAATAAATATCCGGTCGCCAGGATCGAGCAACATGCTGGCGCAAAGCATCATGGCTTGTTGCGAACTGGTCAGCACCAGCACGCGATCCGCCGTCGCGCGAGCGCCACGTTCAAGATTCACATAGTCCGCTATAGCCCGCCTGAGTGGTTCGGCCCCCTGGGGATCGCCATGAAGCAGCGCCTTGGTTCCATAGTCTTTCAAGACCTGCCGCTCCAACCGCTCCCACAGTTGGATTGGAAATGTGCGTGTCTCGGGTATGCCGTGCGTGAACGCTCTCGGGGTCAACATGGAGCGCACGCCGCCGCCGTTGAACATCGCTGCCCCGCGTTTGCTCAGGTTCGGAGCCTGATTACGCAACAAGGCATCGCGTCTCGATCGTCGCTGTCCGGGAGCGAACTCGGTCATCTCAGCGACAAAGCTGCCGCTGCCGACACGTCGCTCGATAAACCCCTCAGCGTGAAGCTGAGTGTAGGCAGATTCAATCGTGTCCCGCGACACGCACAGAGATGCTGCAAGCGCTCGCGAGGCGGGAAGCGGTTTACCGGCGCCGAGTGCGCCATCTAGAATCAACTGTCTGATCGCACGCTGTATCCGCGCATGAAGCGGCATAGCTGCATGGGAGGGATGCGCCAGCCACGCCTTCACGGATTCCAGTTGGGAGTGCTTAAACAATTGGTCTGATTCCATCCTGAGAAGTGGCGGGTGTTGTCAGTCCATTATACTGGTAGAACAATGGTCTGCAACGAATCGTCACCGTCTTGGAAAAATATTGAAGTGTCGCTTGAAGTAATCCTTGCTCTGCTGGCCGGCGCGGCGGCAGGCGGTTTCATCAACGGGCTGGCCGGCTTTGGCACAGCACTGCTCTCCCTCGGCATCTGGCTTCAGGTTATGCCGCCTTGGCAGGCGGTTTCCATAGCTGCTGCAATGTCTGTGGTTAGCGGCGTCCAAAGCATATGGTTCACCCGTAGGGAACTCCGGGGGAACGGGAGACTCTCTCGATTTCTGCTACCTGCGATCCTCGGGCTGCCGATCGGCCTGGCGGTTCTCAGTTTTATAAGCGCAGCCGTGCTGAAGCTCGTGATCGCAGGCTTCATGCTCCTGTATGGCGCATTTTTTGTCGTCCGCCGATCATTGCCTCAAATCCAGCGTCCCCTGCCTGTTGCGGACTCGCTCGTCGGATTTCTCGGAGGCGTCCTTGGAGGCGCAGCATCTCTTTCTGGAGCGCTGCCGACGATGTGGTGCGCGTTGCAACCCTGGAGCAAGGGCGAAACCAGCGCGGTTCTTCGACCCTACAACGTCGTGATCCTTGGCATCGCCACCGTCCTTTTTGCCTGGCAGGGATACTATTCGAGCGACACGCTGATAATGATAGCGGTTGCGCTTCCGGCAACTCTCATCGCATCACAGATCGGCATTGCCGTTTTCCGTCGGCTAACTGACTATCAATTTCGTTGGCTCCTCATTTGGCTGATGTTCGCTTCCGGTGCTCTGCTGACATTGCGCGAACTCACCTGATCTCTAACTCACCGTCTTCTGACCGGCATCTTCTCAGCGTCATGCGCTTAGGGCGAATAGACGCCTCCCGACCCGCGCCGGTCGCAGGGCGATGACCATCCCCGGCCATCCAGTCCGCTCAGCCTGCCAAGCGACCCGCAACTCAACAAATATCGGATGAATGCCGCCAATAAGAATGGCCTGCATCACTTGAGATAAATGGCAGGGCGCATCCTGCCATTGATGGGGTAGAGGTGAGGCTGTTCTTTGCCTCAGCGCCCGATCTCAAGAAAGTCGCCAGAATCATGCAGTCGAGTTCATCATCGTCACCCATTCAACTGAAAGACCTTACACACCCCATAGTCGCGGGCCTGATTTCCGTCATCGTCAACTATGGCGGCACGTTTATTCTGGTGTTCCAAGCGGCGCGCGTTGCTGGTCTCAGTCCTGAACTCACCGCCTCGTGGGTCTGGTCCGTCTCAATCGGTGTCGGCCTGACGGGCATCATCCTGAGCTGGCGATACCGAGAACCGATCATCACCGCCTGGTCGACACCGGCAGCCGCGTTTCTGGTCACAGCCCTTGCGACGACATCCTACCCCGAAGCGATAGGGGCTTATATCATTTCAGCGGCCGCCTTCGTGGCCTTGGGTCTCTCAGGCTATTTCGAGAAAGTCATCCGACTTATTCCCCCCGGCATCGCTTCCGGGCTTCTTGCAGGCATTCTCCTGCAATTTGGCATCGGAGCCTTCGGCGGCGCGAGTGTCGATCCGGTTCTGGTCGGCCTGCTGATCGTGACCTATGTGCTGCTCAAGCGCTTCACAGCGCGCTACGCTGTCGTGGGCATTTTGCTGATCGGTCTTGTCTTCCTGCTGGTGCAGGATCGTGTCGATCTGACCGGGCTGCAACTCAAATTCGCTGCGCCCGTGTTCACGATGCCCGAATTCTCGCTGAACGCCCTGTTGAGTGTAGCGCTGCCGCTGTTCCTCATCACGCTCACCGGCCAATACATGCCGGGGATGCTGGTTTTGCGCAACGATGGGTTCAAGACGAGCGCCAACCCCATCGTCACTGTGACGGGTCTAGGGTCGCTGCTCATGGCGCCGTTCGGCTCGCACGCTTTCAACGTCGCAGCGATCACCGCAGCGATCGTTACGGGACGAGAAGCGCACGAAGATCCGTCCAAACGCTGGATCGGCGGGATCGCGGCAGGTGTGTTCTATGTGCTCGTCGGCATATTTGGCGTGACGCTTGCAGCCGTATTCATGGCATTCCCGGCGACCTTCATTACCACACTTGCCGGCTTGGCATTGCTCGGCACCATCGGCGGAAGTCTCGCTGGGGCCATGGCCGTTCCGGCCTCCCGCGAAGCGGCACTTATTACCTTTCTCGCATCTGCCGCGAACATCACCATGCTCGGCATAGGCGGTGCATTTTGGGGACTTGTGATCGGCCTGTTCTCATATGCCGTTCTGAATGGTCGCCTGCCAAAGCGGCGCACCGAGCTTGCCCCGAGCGAGAGCGCAGCGGAGTAATGCGAATGGCGACGTCCATTATCTCAATCCAGAGCCAAGTCGTGCATGGGCACGTCGGCAATAGCGCCGCCGTTCTGACTATGCAGGCACGGGGCCTCAATGTCGCCGCAGTGCCGACGACGTTGCTATCCAACCACCCCGGCTTCGAGACGATGCGAGGACGGGTTCTGGAATCGGAACTCGTCGGAGATCTCCTACGCGGCGTAGAAGAGCGAGGCCTGATCGAGACAAGCCGATACATCGTTTCCGGCTACCTGGGTTCGCGGGCTAATGGCGAGGTTGTCGCGGCCTTCGTCAAGCGAGCCAGGCAAATCAACCCTGACATCATCTATATTTGTGACCCGGTAATGGGAGATTCTAATCTCGGCGTATTCGTAGCCGATCAAGTCATCGAATGTCTGCTAGACCATCTCGTGCCGCTCGCAGACATCCTGACCCCTAATCAATTTGAACTCGGCCTTATTGCTCGGAACTCATCGTCGTCATGGAGCCAATTGGAACTCGGTGCATCGCATGTCCGCGCATATCGAAACGCCAGCCTCATTGTAACGGGCTGCGCATTCACGGATACACCAAGCAATTCACTTGAGAATGTTGTCTTCGACGGGAAACAACCGGCTCGATTAATTTCCCCTCGACTGCCAATCGTGCCCGTTGGAACAGGAGACCTTTTCACGGGTCTTCTGACGGCCAACCTAGCAAATGGTCGGCCCTTGATGGAGGCTGCGAGCGACGCCGCAAAGGTTGTGCACGACGTCCTTCAAAGCACCATCGCATCGGGTGAGCACGAAATGCAGCTCGCTCAAAACATCGGCTTGCTGGCTTCCAATGTAGTTGACGTCGCATGAGGACGTTTTTCAGCAAAACGCTGGCGCTCGACCGCCACACTAGGCTTTCTTCCCTTTCTCGGCATCGTGTTTGCGCTGAAACCGCATCTCGGCAAATCCATAACGCCGAGGTCTAGGAATGCGGCGCCAGCGACGACATCGGCCAACAGACGCCCCGTTGTCAGTTTTCGGCGTGCGCATCCCGATGATCGCGCTGATCCAGACCTTGGCCGTTGCCGAGTATCTCAGCTTCCATCGCGCTGCACAGGCGCTCGGCACCAGCCAGTCGAGCGTCAGCGCCCGCATCAAGGCGCTGGAGGCAGACCTTGGCGTTGTGCTCTTCGACCGCAACACTCGCGGCGTCCGGCTGACTAGAGCCGGACACCGTTTTGTCGATCAGGTTCGCGATGCCTTAGGCATCATCGATCACGCGATCATGACAGCCGGGATGCAGGCACGCGGCGAGGACGGCGACCTTCGCATCGGGGTTCATGCTCTAACATCGGACTCCATCCTCGATCGTCTGTTCCGCCGGTTCTACGATGAGCATCCAGGTATCCGCCTGCACATAACCGAAAGCACAGCGCGCGAAGCGCAGCTCATGTTGCGTGATGGCCGGCTAGACCTCGCCTTCATGGCCTGCACTCATGAAATCCCTGACCTCCATTCCCGCGTCATCTGGCATGACCGCCTGATGGTGGCGCTATCGGTGAGGCACCCGTTGGCAGTCCAGCAAGATGTCGAATGGCGACAACTTGCAGAGGAGACATTCCTCGTCCGCCACGGCGGCACAGGCCCCCAGGTTCAGGGCCTGATCCTACTGCGCTCAGCCGGAAAATGGCTTATGCCGCCGCTGCAACGCGTCGACGTCGGGCGCACGGCACTCTTGTCAATGATTGCAGCCGGGCATGGCATTTCGCTTTTCGTTGAGGAAGGGACAGCAGGCAGCGCAGCGAATGTTATCTTTCTACCGATCAGCGACGAATCCGAAAATATCGCCTTTTCCGCGGTCTGGTCGCCACAAAACCGCGATCCCTCGCTGACTAAATTGCTGGCTTTAGCGTCGAAATTGAGCAGCCCACGGTCAAAACCTGATTCGCGGTAAACCATCCCGAACAGTGCCGTAATAGTGCCGCTGCAACCCATCCTATTTGCCGCCGATAGTATCCGGCGACCCTACCGCAACACGTTTACTGTTGCTGCGTCCTTAATTGCCCATTCTCTGATCGGCTCCATCAATTTTTCTGATCGGAGCCACGATGCGCGGAGGTCGAATACTTTGGGGGCAAATAGCCGTCGTCGTCACCATTGTCATGATGATGACATGGGCCGCGACGCAGTGGGTGGCGTTCCGGCTCGGCTTTCAGCCCCAGCTCGGAACCCCCTGGTTCGATCTGGCCGGTTGGCCTTTCTATCATCCGCCCGCCTTCTTCTGGTGGTGGTTCTCCTTCGACGCCTATGCACCCGCGATTTTCATGGAGGGTGCGGCCATCGCCACGTCGGGCGGTATCCTCGCCATTGCTGCCGCCATCCTTATGTCGATCATCCGGGCGCGTGAAGCTCGCGGCGTCGCCACTTACGGTTCGGCACGATGGGCCGAGGACAAGGAAATCCGCAGCGCGGGACTACTCGGCCCCGACGGCGTCCTGCTCGGCCGATACGACCGGGACTATCTGCGCCACGACGGGCCGGAGCACGTCCTATGCTTCGCCCCCACGAGGTCTGGCAAGGGCGTCGGCCTTGTCGTGCCGACGCTGCTGACCTGGCCGGGAAGCTGCATCGTCCACGACATCAAGGGTGAGAACTGGACCCTGACAGCGGGCTTCCGTTCTCGGCACGGTCGCGTGCTGCTGTTCGATCCGACCAACGCCAAGTCCTCCGCCTATAACCCGTTGCTGGAGGTGCGGCAGGGCGAGTGGGAAGTCCGCGACGTGCAGAATATCGCGGACATATTGGTCGATCCCGAAGGCAGCCTCGATAAGCGCAACCATTGGGAAAAAACCAGCCACAGCCTGCTTGTCGGGGCGATCCTGCACGTCCTCTATGCCGAGAAGGACAAAACCCTGTCCGGCGTCGCCAACTTCCTGTCCGATCCTCGTCGCCCGGTTGAAGCAACCTTGCGTGCGATGATGGACACGCCGCATCTGGGCGAAGCTGGCGTTCATCCAGTCATCGCCTCGTCGGCGCGCGAGTTGCTGAACAAGAGCGAGAACGAGCGGTCGGGCGTGCTGTCCACTGCCATGTCGTTTCTCGGCCTCTATCGCGATCCGGTCGTGGCGCGCGTCACAGACCGTTGCGACTGGCGGATTGCCGATTTGGTCGGCAGCCGCCGGCCGGTCACGCTCTACCTTGTTGTCCCGCCGTCCGACATCAACCGGACGAAACCGCTGATCCGGCTCATCCTCAACCAGATCGGCCGCAGGTTGACCGAGGAACTGACCCTTTCCGGCAAGCGGCATCGCCTGCTCATGATGCTGGACGAGTTTCCTGCATTGGGCCGGTTGGATTTTTTCGAGTCCGCGCTCGCCTTCATGGCCGGCTACGGCCTCAAATCCTTCCTCATCGCCCAATCGCTCAACCAGATCGAGCGCGCCTACGGGCCGAACAATAGCATCCTCGACAATTGCCATGTGCGCGTCGCCTTTGCGACCAACGACGAGCGCACCGCCAAGCGCGTGTCGGACTCGCTCGGCACCGCGACCGAAATGCGCGATTCCACCAACTATGCCGGCCATCGCCTCGCGCCCTGGCTCGGACATCTGATGGTCTCGCGGCAGGAGACTGCGCGGCCGCTGCTGACCCCCGGTGAGATCATGCAGCTTCCGCCCGCCGACGAGATCGTCATGGTGGCGGGCACGCCGCCGATCCGGGCGAAGAAGGCCCGCTATTTCGAGGATGCAAGATTGCAAGAGCGCATCCTGCCGCCACCTGCGCTGCCATCCGTGCCGGCGACTAAGCCGGCAACCGACGACTGGACGAGCCGCGTTATCGTGGCGGCGGACAGGCCAACGACGACCGCTGCCAGTGGCGCGGAGGGCGATCCCGACAATGCCGGCATCCGCCGCGAGCCGGAATTGCCCGAGCATGAGGAAATCGTCCCGCCGCCGACACCGCCTGCCCAGGAGTTCGACATTCTGGACGACGAACCGGACGTGGACGCCGCCAAGGCCCGCGCGCTGCGATCGCGGATGCGGATGATCGCCCGGCAGGCGTCCATGAATCCTGATGATGGCATTGAGCTTTGAGGGGGAGCCAATGACGACCCGCACCCGCATGAATGTCTATTTCGACCCGGAACTGCTGAAACAGGTCGAAGCACTGTCGCTCCGCCGACAGGTCTCGAAATCCGCCATCGTCGAGGCGGCGGTCGCATCCTTCCTGTCGGGAGACACGTCGGATCGGCTGGAAGCGGCCATGTCACGCCGCCTGGACAAGATCGGCCGGCAGATCGGCACGCTGGACGAAGATCTCGCCGTGCTCGGCGAGACCCTCTCTTTGTTCGTCCATTTCTGGCTAACGATGACCCCGCCGTTGCCGGACAGTGCCAAGCAATCCGCAAGGATCAAGGGGAACGAGCGGTTCGAGGGCTTCATGCAGAACCTCGGCCGCAGGCTTGCGAGTGGAGATAGGTTCCTGAAAGAGTTGTCGCGCGACATGGATTCGCTTCACGAGAGTTTTCCGCAAGGCGATACAGGCACCGATGGCGATACGACTTAGGTTTTCAACCCGTCCTATTTACCGCCGATAGCCGCCGGTCGCCGCACGCGCATAAATACTTGTTGAACAAGCCCAATTTCGGGCTTTCTTAATCGACCCCATTGCGGGGTCCGTCTGTAGCGCCCCGCCTGAATTGGGGCCGATATGACGACACATCACCATAAACCGGAGGCTATTGCGCGCGGCGCGCGGATGCTGCGCACAGCGCTTGGCGCATCCATCGCGCGGTTTCTCGAAGACCCGGCTGTCATCGAGGTGATGCTGAACCCTGACGGTCGCATCTGGATCGACCGGCTGTCCGAAGGGCTGGCCGATACGGGCGAAACACTGTCGCCCGCCGATGGTGAACGCATCGTGAGGCTGGTCGCACATCATGTCGGTGCGGAAGTCCATGCCCGCGCACCCCGCGTCTCCGCAGAGCTGCCGGAAACTGGCGAGCGGTTCGAGGGGCTTTTGCCGCCCGTCGTCGCCGCACCCGCCTTTGCCATCCGTAAACCCGCCGTCGCGGTGTTCACGCTCGACGACTATGTGGCGGCCGGCATCATGTCCGCCGATCAGGCGACGATGCTGCGCGAAGCCGTTGCGGCGCGCGCCAACATCCTTGTCGCGGGCGGCACGTCTACCGGCAAAACGACGCTCACCAATGCGCTTTTGGCAGAGGTGGCGAAGACGCAGGATCGCGTCGTCATCATCGAGGACACGCGCGAGTTACAATGCGCCGCGCCTAACCTCGTGGCCATGCGGACGAAGGATGGCGTTGCCACGCTTTCCGATCTGGTGCGCTCCAGCCTTCGCCTGCGCCCCGATCGCATCCCCATCGGCGAGGTGCGCGGGTCCGAAGCCCTCGACCTGCTCAAAGCCTGGGGCACCGGCCATCCCGGCGGCATCGGCACCATCCATGCCGGCTCCGGCATCGGTGCGCTGCGCCGCCTCGAACAGCTCATCCAAGAAGCCGTCATCACGGTCCCGCGCGCGCTGATCGCCGAGACTATCGACCTTGTTGCCGTCCTTTCCGGGCGCGGTTCCGCGCGCCGGCTGGCCGAACTCGCCCGCGTCGAAGGGCTGGGATCGGACGGCGACTACGCCATCACCCCCGCAACCAGCCCAAAAGGAGACCCATCATGATCCCCACACTTTCCCGCGCCTGCCGCTTCATGGCGACATCGGCGGCAGCCGTTTCCATCAGCCTGATGCTGGCGCCCGCCGCACACGCATCCGGCTCGTCGATGCCCTGGGAAGCGCCCCTGCAATCCATCCTTCAGTCGATCGAGGGGCCGGTCGCCAAGATCATCGCGGTGATCGTGATTATCGCCACCGGCCTGACGCTGGCGTTCGGCGACAGTTCCGGCGGCTTCCGTCGCTTGATCCAGATCGTGTTCGGCCTCAGCATCGCGTTTGCGGCGTCGAGCTTCTTCCTGTCGTTCTTCTCGTTCGGCGGCGGGGCGCTCATCTGATGGCGGGCGGCCTCGAACAGCTCGACGCGGTGCCGGGATTCACTGTCCCGGTTCACAGGGCGCTGACCGAGCATATCCTACTCGGCGGCGCACCGCGCTCCATCGCGATCATGAACGGCACTCTGGCTGGGGCCGTGGGCCTCGGCCTCCGCCTCTGGCTGGTCGGCCTCGCCATCTGGGCCATCGGCCACTTCGCTGCCGTCTGGGCCGCGAAGCGCGATCCGCTCTTTGTCGAAGTGGGCCGCAGGCATCTGCGAATCCCCGGCCACCTGTCTGTGTGAGGGCGCGGCCATGATGAACCTTGCCGAATATCGCCGCACCGCAAGCCGCCTCGCGGATTTCCTGCCCTGGGCAGCACTTGTCGGCTCCGGCGTCGTGCTGAACAAGGACGGCAGTTTCCAGAGGACGGCGAAATTTCGCGGTCCCGACCTGGATTCTGCCGTTGCAGCCGAGCTGGTCGCAGTCGCCGGTCGGATCAACAACGCCGTGCGCCGTCTCGGATCGGGCTGGAGCATCTTCGTCGAGGCGCAACGCTCCGAAGCCGCGACCTATCCCGCGAGCCAATTTCCCGAAGCGGCCTCCGCGCTGCTCGACGCCGAGCGCAAGGCCGGTTTCGAGGAGGCAGGCGCGCATTTCGTGTCGGGTTACTTCCTGACCTTTCTCTGGCTGCCGCCCGCCGAGGACGCCGCCCGCGCGGAAACCTGGCTCTATGAGGGCCGCGAGCAATCGGGCGTGAACCCCCACGAATTACTGCGCAGTTTCATCGACCGCACCGACCGCGTGCTGGCGCTGCTCGACGGCTTCATGCCGGAATGCCGCTGGCTCGATGACGCCGGCACGCTGACCTATCTGCATTCGACCATCTCGACCAACCGCCATCGCGTTCGCGTGCCGGAGGTGCCGATGCACCTCGACGCGCTGCTCGCCGATCAGCCGCTGACTGGCGGGCTGGAGCCGCGCCTTGGCGACCAGCATCTGCGCGTCCTGACCATCATCGGTTTCCCGACCGCGACGACGCCCGGCCTGCTCGACGAAATGAACCGGCTGCCATTCCCCTACAGGTGGAGCACCCGCGCCATCCTCATGGACAAGACGGATGCGACCCGGCTGCTGACCAAGATCAGACGGCAGTGGTTCGCCAAGCGCAAGAGCATCGCTGCGATCCTGAAGGAAGTCATGACCAACGAGGCGAGTGCCTTGGTGGATACAGATGCGGCTAACAAGGCGCTCGACGCGGACATGGCGTTGCAGGAGCTTGGCGCCGATGTCGCCGGCATGGCCTATGTCACGGCCACCATCACCGTTTGGGATGCCGACCCGCGCATTGCCGACGAAAAACTGCGCCTCGCGGAAAAAATCATTCAGGGCCGTGACTTCACCGCGATGCCCGAAACCGTCAACGCCGTCGATGCCTGGCTCGGCTCGATCCCCGGACATACCTACGCGAATGTTCGCCAGCCGCCCATCTCGACGCTCAACCTTGCCCACATGATCCCGCTATCGGCCGTGTGGGCAGGGCCGGAACGGGACGAGCATTTCAGCGCGCCCCCGCTGTTCTTCGGTAAAACCGAAGGCTCGACCCCGTTCCGGTTTTCCCTTCACGTCGGCGATGTCGGCCACACCCTTGTCGTCGGCCCAACCGGCGCGGGCAAGTCCGTGCTGCTGGCCCTCATGGCCTTGCAGTTTCGCCGTTACGCCGATGCTCAGGTCTTTGCGTTCGACTTCGGCGGCTCGATCCGGGCCGCATCGCTTGCCATGGGCGGCGATTGGCATGACCTGGGCGGCGGACTGACTGACGGCGATGAGGCGTCCGTCTCGCTCCAGCCGCTCGCCCGCATTGAAGATGCCTACGAGCGCGCCTGGGCAGCCGACTGGATCGCCGCCATCCTTGGCCGCGAGGGTGTGCCCGTAACGCCCGAGACCAAGGAATATATCTGGACGGCGCTGACCTCGCTGGCGTCCGCCCCGGTTGGAGAACGCACCATCACCGGCCTGACGGTGCTGCTCCAATCCAATGATCTGAAACAGGCATTGCGGCCTTACTGCATTGGCGGGGCTTATGGCCGGCTGCTCGACGCAGAGACCGAACAACTCGGCTCAGCCGATGTGCAGGCGTTCGAGATCGAGGGACTGGTTGGAACCGGCGCGGCTCCGGCCGTGCTCGCCTATCTGTTCCATCGCATCGGCGACCGGCTCGACGGGCGGCCGACTTTGCTCATCATCGACGAGGGCTGGCTGGCGCTGGACGATGAAGGGTTCGCCAACCAACTCCGCGAATGGCTGAAGACGCTCAGGAAGAAGAATGCCAGCGTCATCTTCGCCACACAGAGCCTGTCCGACATTGATGGCAGCAACATCGCGCCGGCCATCATCGAAAGCTGCCCGACGCGGCTGCTGCTGCCGAATGAACGCGCGATCGAGCCACAGATCATCGCGATCTATCGTCGCTTCGGCCTCAATGACCGGCAGATCGAAATCCTCGCACGGGCCACGCCCAAGCGCGATTACTACTGCCAGTCGCGGCGCGGCAACCGGCTGTTCGAGCTTGGCCTGTCCGAAGTCGGTCTCGCTCTCTGCGCTGCCTCCTCCAAATCCGACCAGACCACCATCGAACGCATCGTCGCGGAACACGGCCACGACGGCTTCCTTGCCGCCTGGTTGCGCCTGCGCGGAATCGAATGGGCTGCCGACCTGATCCCCGAACTCACCAACCTCATCCCCCAGACCGAGAAGGAGTCTCAACCATGACCATTCACCGTTCCCGCTCGCGCGCAATCTTCATGGCCGTGACCATGCTGGCAGCGCCGCTCGCGCTGTCACCCGTGCTGACCACTCCGGCCCATGCGCAATTCGGCTTCGGCCGGATTGTCTATGATCCGAGCAACTACGCGCAGAATCTGCTCACCGCAGCCCGCACGCTGGAGCAGATCAACAACCAGATCACCTCGCTTCAGAACGAAGCGCAGATGCTTATCAATCAGGCGAAGAATCTGGCCAGCCTGCCGTATTCCTCACTTCAGGCGTTGCAGCAGAACGTCCAGCGCACGCAGCAGCTCTTGAGCCAAGCCCAGAACATCGCCTTCGACGTGCAGAAGGTCGATCAGATCTTCCAGACCCAATATGGCAACGTCTCGCTGTCCGCGACCGATGGCCAGCTTGTCGCCGACGCGCGATCCCGCTGGCAGAACACGGTCGGCGGCTTGCAGGACGCCATGCGCGTGCAGGCCGGTGTCGTCGGCAATATCGATACCAACCGCACGCAGATGTCGGAGCTGGTCGGCCAGAGCCAGAACGCGACGGGCGCATTGCAGGCCACGCAGGCCGGCAATCAGCTTCTCGCCCTCCAGTCGCAGCAGCTTTCCGACCTGATCGCGCTGATGTCTGCCAATGGCCGGTCCGAGGCGCTCATCGAGGCGGAGCGTGCCACCGCCGCCGAACAGGGCCGCGTCCAGCGCGAGCGCTTCCTGACGCCGGGATCGGGCTACCAGCCCGGCAACGCGCAGATGTTCGGCAACGGCAACAACTGACCGGACAGGAGGGGCGTGACATGGACGGCAAGATGCTGGCCCGGTTGGGCGCGATCATATTCGTCGCCATCGCCATCACCGCCACGGTGATCGAGATGACCCGCAAGGACGAGCCGGCGCGCGGCAGGCCCGCGCCGGAGCTACAGCGTCCTGCCGATCCGTTGCGTCAGAGCCTGCGCGATTGTCAGCGTCTTGGCGAGGCTGCCGCGAGCGATCCCGATTGCCTCGCCACCTGGGCCGAGAACCGCGATCGGTTTCTCGGCCGGACGCCGGTGCCCGCCGCCCCGCATCAGAACGGGGGGCAGTGAACCATGGGCGGCACCGGCGTCATCGACAATTTCCTCGGCGTATTCACGTCCTACATCGACAGCGGGTTCGGCCTTCTTGGCGGCGAGGTCGGCTTCATCGCCACCACGCTGATCGTCATCGACGTGACGCTCGCCGCGCTGTTCTGGAGCTGGGGCGCCGATGACGACATCATGGCCCGCTTGGTCAAGAAAACCCTCTTCGTCGGCGCGTTCGCCTACATCATTTCCAACTGGAACAACCTGGCGAAGATCGTCTTCGAGAGCTTCGCCGGTCTCGGCCTGAAAGCCTCCGGCACCAGCTTTTCCGCCGCCGACCTGATGCGTCCCGGCAAGGTGGCGCAGACCGGCCTCGACGCCGGCCGTCCGCTGCTCGACTCTATTTCCGACTTAATGGGCTACTGGTCGTTTTTCGAGAATTTCATCCAGATTGCCTGCCTACTGTTCGCCTGGGCATTGGTGCTGCTCGCCTTCTTCATTCTCGCCATTCAGCTCTTCGTGACGCTGATCGAATTCAAACTGACCACGCTTGCCGGCTTCGTGCTGATCCCCTTCGGCCTGTTCGGGAAGACCGCCTTCATGGCCGAGCGAGTGCTTGGCAATGTCGTCTCGTCCGGCATCAAGGTTCTGGTCCTCGCGGTTATCATCGGAATCGGCTCGACGCTGTTTTCGCAGTTCACCGCGGGCTTCGGCGGCGCGACGCCGACCATCGACGACGCCATGGCGATCGTCCTTGCCGCGCTTTCGTTGCTCGGTCTCGGCATCTTCGGCCCCGGCATTGCTTCCGGTCTCGTCTCGGGCGGCCCGCAGCTCGGCGCTGGCGCTGCCGTGGGCACCGGCCTTGCCGTAGGAGGCGCAGCCCTTGCCGCAGGCGGTGCAGCCGGTCTCGCCGTCAAGGGAGGCGCTGCCGCCATGTCCGGTGGCGCCGCGGCCGTTCGGGGTGGTGCAGCCGCCGCAGGGGGCGCAGCAGCCTCCTACAGCATGGCCTCGCTCGGCCAGTCCGGTGCGGCAGGCGTAGCATCTGGCCTCGGTGGCGTTGCCCGCGCCGCCGGCTCCGCCGCCGCATCACCGCTGAAACGCGCCGCTTCCAAAGCGTCCGAAAGCGTCAAATCCAGCTTCTCCGATGGCGCCCGCGCCGCCTTTGGCGTGACGGGCGGCTCATCCACCGCAGGCACAGTCGGAGGGGCCAGCGCATCTCCCGCAGCCGCACCTTCCCCCGCTGGCAGTCCCCCGGCCTGGGCGCAGCGGATGCAGCGATCCCAGGCCGTGAACCACGGCGCCACCATGGCCGCCCACGCCGTGCGCTCCGGCGACAGCCACGGCGGCGGCTCCTCCATCAACCTTTCCGAAAGTGACCGATCATGAGCCTCTTCAAACGACCGGCAACCCATTACGGCAAATCGCCGGAACCCGAGACGCCCTATCAGAAGGCCGCGCAGGCATGGGACGAGCGCATCGGCTCGGCCCGCGTGCAGGCAAAAAACTGGCGGCTCATGGCCTTCGGCTCGCTGATCCTGTCTGCTGGCTTCGCGTCCGCCCTCGTCTGGCAATCGGCACGCGGGACCGTGGTGCCGTGGGTTGTGCAAGTGGACAATCTCGGTCAGGCGCAAACCGTAGCACCCGCGACGGTCGACTATCGGCCTACCGATCCGCAGATCGCGTTCCATCTTGGCCGCTTCATCGAGCAGGTCCGCGCGATCCCGGCCGATGCGATCATTGTCCGTCAGAACTGGCTCAGAGCTTATGAGTGGACCACGGATCGCGGCGCGGCGGCCTTGAACGACTATGCCCGCAGCAACGACCCGTTCACCAAGGTTGGCCGGCAACAGGTCGCCGTTGAGGTGTCCAGCGTCATCCGCGCATCGAACGACAGCTTCCGCGTCGCCTGGACCGAGAGGCATTATGAGAACGGCCAGCTTTCCACCACCGAGCGCTGGACCGCGATCCTCACCATCGTGATCCAGACGCCGCGCGACGCTGAACGGCTGCGCGCCAATCCGCTCGGCATCTACATCAATGCAATCTCGTGGTCGCGGGAGATGAGCCAATGACCCCCACGACATTCCACACAGCCGCGTTTCCGGCTTTCCGTAAACCCGCTTTCGCGGCTTTGCTGCTGTCGGCGACCATGCTCGCTGGCTGCGCCACGAACCGCACCCCGCAGTTCAGCTATGATGCCGATGTGCCGTCGCTGCCTGTCGTGCAGGCCACCGTCACCGATGACCGGCCCCGGCCTTTGCACACGCCGCCCGCATGGACCGTCGCGCGCGGCGGAACCGCTGCCGGAACGCCGGCGGGCCGTGTCGAGAACGCCAATGCTGCCGCCCGCGTCGAGCCGCGCCGCGAGGGTTACTATAACGCCATCCAGATTTATCCGTGGAGCGAAGGCGCGCTCTATCAGGTCTATGCCGCGCCGGGACAGATCACGACCATTGCGCTCGAACCCGGCGAGAGCCTGACCGGCGCGGGACCGATTGCGGCAGGCGACACCGCGCGCTGGATCATCGGCGATACGGAGAGCGGATCGGGCACGACACGTCGCGTCCATATCCTCGTCAAGCCGACGCGGCCGGACATCGCGACAAACCTCGTCGTGACGACAGACCGGCGCACCTACATGATCGAGCTACGCGCCCGTGAGGCCCTCTATATGCCGTCCGTCGCCTGGGCCTATCCGGCACAACCGGCAGGCCAACGCCAGACCGTTCCGGCAGCACCGATCATCCCGGCCGAGGCGGCGCGCAACTATCGCTATGGCCTGACCGGAGACAGTCCGCCGTGGCGGCCCATTTCCATCTTCGACGATGGCCGCCGCGTCTATGTCGTCTTCCCACGCGGCATCGTGCAGGGCGAGATGCCGCCGATCTTCGTCATCGGCTCCAATGGCGAGACCCAGATCGTCAACAGCCGCATCCACCAGAATATCCTGATCGTGGACCGCCTGTTCGGAGCAGCCGAACTGCGCCTTGGCAGCGGTGATCGTCAGCAGACGGTCAGGATCGTCCGCATCGAGCAACGGCAGGCTGCACAGCCGGCAAAGGCGACCGGAGAATCCCCGTCATGACCGAAGACACCATCCCTGTAGAAGCCGCAGCGGACACCACCGCACCAATGCGGCTGCGTGCCGAACCGCCGCGAGTCACCCGCCTGTCGCGCAAGATGCTGGCCGGTGTCGGAGCCGTCGCGCTGTTCGGGATCGGCGGGGCGCTGATCTATGCGCTTCAGACCCGTGACATGAGCGGCAGCGGCGAAGAACTTTACTCGACCGAGAACCGCCCCACGGCGGACGGACTGTCCGGCCTGCCGCGTGACTATACCGGCCCCGTCCTTGGACCGGCCTTGCCCGGCGATCTCGGCGGCCCGATCCTCGACGCGCAGAACCGGGGCCAACCCGTCACGCCGCCCGCAATGGCGTCGCCCGCCCGCGATCCTGCCGAAGAACGCCGTCTTGCCGAAGAGGAAGCCGCACGTCTCAGCACGGTTTTCTTCCAGTCCGGGCAGAGAACAACTACAGCAGCCGCTTCCAATATGCCGGGC
Organism: Paracoccus aerodenitrificans; assembly: GCF_027913215.1. Lineage (GTDB taxonomy): Bacteria > Pseudomonadota > Alphaproteobacteria > Rhodobacterales > Rhodobacteraceae > Paracoccus > Paracoccus aerodenitrificans. Next base: position 1,567,490 of record NZ_CP115784.1, on the reverse strand, counting down.
CTGGCCGGTCTTGGCGTTGGCGGTCAGCCCGCAACTCAGGACAGGCACACCACCTTCCTCAATGGTCCGGTGGACCGGCAGACTGTCGCTCTCGACCGCATCATGGCTCCCGCATCGCCCTACATCCTTCAGGCTGGGGCCGTGATCCCGGCAGCCATGATAACCGGCATTCGTTCGGACCTTCCCGGCCAGATCACCGCGCAGGTGACAGAGAACGTCTATGACAGCCCGACCGGCGCTCTCCTCTTGATCCCGCAGGGAACGCGCATCATCGGCCAATATGATGCCGGCGTGCAGTTCGGCCAGCGCCGCGTGCTGCTTGTCTGGAACCGCCTGATCCTGCCCAATGGCCGCTCCATCGTGCTGGAGCGCCAACCGGGCGCAGACGCCTCCGGTTATGCCGGGCTTGAGGATGGCGTCGATTATCACTGGTGGGATCTGATGAAAGCGGCGGGGCTGTCCACCTTGCTCGGCATCGGCACTGAACTGGCGACCGACGACGAGGACCGGCTGATCCGGGCTATCCGCGACGGGGCGCAGGACACCATCAATCAGGCCGGACAGCAGATCGTCCAGCGACAGTTGCAGGTCGCGCCGACGCTGACCATCCGGCCGGGCTTCCCGGTCAGGGTCATTGTGACGCGAGATTTAGTCCTCGAACCCTACAGGAATTGACTATGGCGAAGCTCAAACTCGGCCCGCTGGCCGACGATAAGCCGGTGAAGGTGATGGTGGAACTGCCCGCTCAGCTCCATCGTGACCTCATCGACTATGGCGCTCTGTTGGCCGATGGCGGCGCGCCCATCGAGCCTGCCAGACTGATCGTGCCGATGCTGGAGCGATTCATCGCCACGGATCGCGGTTTCGCGAAGGCACGGCGGCAGCCCTCCTGATCCATTGTGGGGGTGCCGCCAGCACATAGGCGCGAATGCGGCACGCTACACACCGCCGATTCCCCTCCATGCTTCGCCTAATTCCGGGGCCATACCGCCCCCGAATCCATTAGCGAAGCACGGAGGATACCATGTGCGCAGAGCGCCGCCGCGCCCAACGAGGCCGCCCAAGACAACCGGCCCCCGGAACGCTCCCCGACGACCTCTACCACGACGATCTCTATGACTATGGCCGAGATCCCGCGCCGCGCATTAGCCCCTCGCGCGGCAGTCCAGCTCATGTCTTCGACGTGGAGAAGCTGCCCGTCATTGATGACTGGCCCGACGAAGTGCCGATCACCGAGGCTGAGATTCAGGTGTTCGAGCGTTGGTTCGCCGATGTTTTCGACGAGATGTTCGGTTCTCTCGATCTACCAGAAGGCTTGAAATTATTATCTCGTGATGATAAGGATAAGCCCTGATTTGTAGCATCGGAATATGCCATGACGACGCTGAAAGTTGGGATCGCCGACCCCGAGGAAATGAAGGCTCGCACGATGCGGATCGCGCGAGGCGAGGAAAAACCTGCGCCCGGCGAACCGACCGTCTGGTTCGCCTCCACGGAGTCGTTCGCCCGGCTTCTCTCTGCGGGCAATCGCGAATTGCTCCGCGTCATCCAAGAGCAAGAACCCGGCTCACTAGAGGAACTGGCGCAGATCACTGGCCGCGCGACACCGAATGTCTCGCGCACACTCAAGAAGATGGAGAGCTTCGGCCTTGTCCGTATGGAGAAGGGCAAGGGTCTCAAGCTGGTGCCCAAGGTCGTTCATGACCGGGTGGAACTGGTGCTGCCCCTGATCGAACGCCCCAGGAAAGGAACCCGCAAATGAACGCACAATCCCCCAACGTCGCCCTGCGGGCTGCCCTCTACCTGCGTGTCTCGACTGCCCGGCAGGCCGAGCATGACGTGTCGATCCCCGACCAGCGCAAGCAGGGCGAAGCTTGGTGCGCGGCGCGCGGCTATCAGCTTGTCGAAATTTTCGTGGAGCCGGGCAACACGGCGACCAACGACCGCCGCCCGGAGTTCCAGCGGATGATCGAGGCGGGCACGTCGAAGCCCGCGCCCTTCGATGTGGTGCTGGTTCACAGCTTCTCGCGCTTTTTCCGCGACGCGTTCGACATGGAATATTACTATCGCAAGCTCGCCAAGAATGATGTCCGGCTGATTTCCATCACGCAGGAGCTGGGGGATGATCCGATCCATGACATGATGCGGCGGATCATGTCCCTGTTCGACGAATACCAGTCCAAGGAAAACGGCAAGCACGTCACGCGCGCCCTGAAGGAGAATGCGCGGCAGGGCTTCTGGAACGGCGCGTTGCCGCCGATCGGCTACCGGATCGCAGCCGCCGAACAGCGTGGGGCCAAGACCAAGAAGAAGCTGGAAATCGATCCGCTGCACGCCGGCACGATCCGCCTGATCTATCGGCTCGCTCTGGAAGGTCAGGGCGATAGCGGCCAGATGGGCGTCAAGGCCATCGTGAAGCATTTGAACGCCAAGGGCATCTTTACCCGCGACGGCGGGCGTTGGGGGATCGGTCAGGTCCATCGCGTCCTGACCCGCCGCACCTATATAGGCGAACATGAGTGGGGAAAGCGTAGCAAGCATAACGACCCGCGCGCCCCCAGCGAAGTCGTCATTGTCCCCGTGCCGGCCATCATCGAACGGGAGACCTTCGACGCCGTTCAGTCTCTTTTGCAGGCTCGCAACCCCAAGACCGAACTGCCCGCCCGCGTGGTGATCGGGCCGACCCTGCTGACCGGCATCTGCTATTGCGGCAACTGCGGCGGAGCCATGACCATCCGCACCGGCAAGAGCGGCCGCTATCGCTATTATGCCTGCTCGATCAAGGCGCGGCAGGGCGAGACTGGCTGCAAGGGCCGTGCGATCCCCATGGACAAGCTCGATACGATGGTGGCCAGCCATATCGAGGAACGCTTGCTCGATCCCGACCGACTGGAGAAACTGCTTGGCAGCATCCTCGGCCGTCGCGAGGATCAGGCCGAGCGCCGACGCGAACACATCGCCTCTTTGCAGCGTCAGGCCGCCGAATCAGAATCGCGCCTCAAGCGGCTCTATGACGCCATCGAGGCGGGTGTTGCCGATCTGGACGACCCGGCGCTCAAGGAGCGTATTGCCGGCCTCAAGGTTCTCCGCGATCAGGCCAGGGTTGACGCCGACCGCGCTCAAGCATTGCTCGAAAGCCCCGGCCACAGCGCGCTCAGTCCCGCAATGATCGCAGGGTTTGCGCGCCGCGCGCGGGAGCGCATTCGCGGCCACGAGGGCGGTTATCGGCGCGATCACCTGCGCGCTTTGGCACAGCGCGTCGAGGTCGCTGACGATGCAATTCGCATCATGGGATCGAAAACGGAGCTGCTGAAGACGCTTATTGCGGGCCAAGGGCGGCAATCGGCGGCGATTGGCGTGCCCAGAAGCGGTCTGAAATGGCGGAGAAGGTGGGATTCGAACCCACGGAACCCGTGAAGGCTCAACGGTTTTCGAGACCGCCCCGTTCGACCACTCCGGCACTTCTCCGCATTTTTCGGTGTGGTGGGGGCGCATGTAGCGGGCGGGGGGTTGAAGCGCAAGGGGGTTTTCGGTGAAAAGCTCTTGTTAATATCAGGGAACACCGATGCGCCATGTTCAGGCCGCTCTGCTTGCCTCTGTGATGATCCTGCTGCCGGCGGGATTTGTCACCGCTCAGCTCATGCCTTCGCCGCCCGTCCTTGCGCCCCAGCCGGGGCTGGGTTCCGAGCTTGCCGAACGGGTCTTTGCGGCGGGACTTGGTGAACGCCGGGCGGCGGTTATTGCGGCGGAAGCTTCGGAATTCGCCGACCGGATGGCGGTGATCTATCTGGACGGCAAAACCGGCACTGACTGGCGCAATGTGGTGTCGCGGATCCATGATCCCAGCCGGGTTGCCGGGCTGCTGCTTGGGGCGCTCGAATCGCGGATGACGCCTCTGGTGCTGTCGGATCCGCGGTTTGAGCCGGTCTTGCGTGCAACCGGGGTCAGCTCGGCTGGCGACGGTTTCGGGCTGGAGCTTGCGGCGCGGGCAGAATTGACCCGGCCAGACGCTTTGCAGGCGGCTCTGCGCCGGGTTCAGGTCGCGGAGGTGGCGCAATCTCCGGTGCTGGAGGCAGTTCGAAAGCTGATCACGGATACTGATCCGGTACCAATGCAACTCGTGGCGCGGATGAATCGCGAGCTTGCTTTCGCACGCGGTTTCGACGCGGCAGGCGGGTTCGGCTTTCCGACCAGTCTCGACGATGTTGCCGGGGACCTCATCCTGAAACTGCCCGAACTGACGGCAGAGGAAGAGATGAGGGCCGAAATCACGGCATTTTCGGCATTCGCGCCGCTTGGGGTCGCCACGATCGGCAAAATCTCCCATACACGGCAGGCTTTGGACGCGCGGGCTTTGCAGGCCCTTTTGCAGCAGGCCGAGGCGGATGTTCTGGAACAACTCGCCGATGAAAGCGGACGCGCAGCCGCACAGAGACTGGAAGGGACATCGCTGTGAATAATCAGGAAATCATGCTTGCAGGGCCTCTGGCAACGCCCGAAATGCTGGACGCGCTGATGCTGGACGGCATTGCCGAAACGGTTCCGGGCGCGATGAGCGGCGGCGCAGAGGCGGGAATCGGGGGTGAATGGCCGCGATATCTCGGCGGAAGCGGTGCGATCCGGGCAATCCGGGCAAAGCGGACTGCCGCAGCGACACGATATCTTCGAATCATGGGGCTGTCTCCTGTGAATGTGGATGGGGCCGAGATCTGGGGCTTCGGTCAGGGCGGCGGTGCCGACTGGGCCGACGGGAATGCCGCGCTGATGGCGCAGGTGGCGCGGGAGGTTCTGTCCCGGCCCGAAGATGTGCCGGAGGAACAGATCGCATCCCGGCTCAGCCGTATTGCCGAAATCGTCTCGGTCAGAATGCGGGTTGCGGACGAGCCCGAACCGACCGCATGGCTACCCAAGCCGGATCGCGACCGGGTGCAGGAAATTTCGCGGCGAGAGGCCTATGGGCGCTATTTCTCGATCGAGGAAATCTCGTTGCGGCACCGGCTGCATGATGGCCGGTGGTCGCCGGTTCTGGATCGCGAGGTTTTCATCTCGGCGGATGCGGCGCTGCTTTTGCCTTATGATCCGGTGCGCGACCGGGTGCTGCTGATCAGCCAGTTCCGCATGGGACCGCTGGCACGCGGACAGGCGCAATGCTGGATGCTTGAGCCGGTGGCAGGGCGGATCGATGCCGGGGAAACAGCCGAGGCCTCGGCGCTGCGTGAGGCCGCAGAAGAGGCCGGGTTACAGATCGGCCAGGTTCACGCGCTGCCGGGCTATTATCCGACGCCCGGTGCGCATAGCGAATTCTTCTATCCTTTCGTCGGCATTGCCGATCTGCCTGACACGATTGAGGGACATGGTTTCGGGCTGGACGATGAGGGCGAGGATATCTCGACCCATCTCATGTCGCGGCAGGAACTGGTCCGGCTGGCGTTGGGGGGGCAATTGCAATGCGGTCCCCTGATCCTGATGACGCTCTGGCTGGACCGGAATGCCGACCGGATCAGGGCTGAACTGGCAGGATCGTGACTGCCACGGCCTGATTTCCGTGCCCGAAGCCTTGCCGCCAAGCGCCACGCTGATATTGATCGGGGCGGACGTGACAGGAAAGGCCAGCAGATGAACATCCGTTCGGATCTTGCCGCCGCAATCGGCGACACCCCCCTTATTCGCCTGCGTGGCGCCTCGGAAGCGACCGGATGCGAGATTCTGGGCAAGGCAGAGTTCATGAATCCGGGCCAGTCGGTCAAGGATCGCGCGGCGCTCTATATCATCAGGGATGCGGTAGAGCGCGGGGCGCTGAAGCCCGGCGGCACGATTGTCGAAGGCACGGCAGGCAATACCGGGATCGGTCTGGCGCTTGTCGGTGCCTCGATGGGGTTTCGTTCGGTGATCGTCATCCCCGAAACCCAGAGCCAGGAGAAAAAGGACATGATCCGGCTGGCCGGGGCCGAGCTGGTACAGGTTCCCGCCGTCCCTTACCGCAACCCGAACAACTATGTCCGCTATTCCGAGCGTCTGGCGAAGGCTTTGGCCCAGACAGAAAAGAACGGCGCGATCTGGGCCAACCAGTTCGACAATGTCGCCAATCGCCGCGCACATGAGGAAACCACCGGGCCAGAGATCTGGGCACAGACCGATGGCAAGGTGAGCGGCTTCATCTGCGCCGTCGGCTCGGGCGGGACGCTGGCCGGTGTCGCAAGCGCATTGCAGCCGAAGGGGGTCCGGATCGGACTTGCCGACCCTGAGGGCGCGGCGCTGCATTCCTTCTATACGACGGGCGAATTCGAAAGCCCCGGCAGCTCGATCACCGAGGGGATCGGTCAGGGGCGCATCACGGCCAATCTGGAAGGGTTCACACCCGATTACAGCTATCGCGTGCCGGATTCCGAGGCGCTTGGGGTGCTGTTCGACCTTGCTCAGCATGAGGGGCTTGTCCTTGGCGGCTCCTCGGGGATCAATATCGCCGGTGCGATACGCATGGCCAAAGAGATGGGGCCGGGCAATACCATCGTCACCGTGCTGTGCGATTCCGGTAATCGCTATCAGACCAAACTCTACAACCCGGAATTTCTGCGCCAGAAAGGGCTTCCCGTCCCGGAATGGATGGAGGCCGAGCCGCAGGATATTCCTGAAGTCTTTGAAGAATGACCCTGATCCTGAACATATTTCGCGCTGCTTTCGTCGCGCTGCTTCTGCTTGTTTCCCAGCTTTCCGCTCAGGAAGCCAATCAGATAGATTATCCGTCCTGGGAAAGCTTCGCCTCTCAGGCAGAAACCGCGCTTGAGGACGAGTCGACCGCCCCCAGCAGGCTGGAATCGATCCGGGAAAATGCAACACAGTGGCGTCAGCAATTCGAGCAGGCGCAGAACACGAATGCCTCCCGGATTCAGACAGTCAGGGATCAGATCGCGTCATTGGGCCCGGTCCCTGCCGAAGGTGAATCAGAGTCCGAGGACGTTGCCCAACGCCGTCAGGAACTGAACGAACAGCTTTCGCAGCTTCAGGCACCCGGCATTACCGCAACCGAGGCTTACAGCCGTGCGGAATCGATCATCCAGCAGGCCGCCGAAATCGAGCGTGAGCGGAATGCTCAGGAGCTGATGGCCGAAACGCCGTCGCCTCTGCTTCCGTCAAGCTGGCTGGCGGCGGGCAGGGATATTCTTGCGATTATCTCGGGTGTCGTGACCGATGCGCGTGAGAACTGGCGGAATGCAAGCGGAATCAGTGAGCCGGGTCGTCTCATGCTGTTCCTCTTCGGCGTTGCTGCGCTTGTCTATGGGCGGCATCTTGTGGACCGGTTGCCCTCGCGGATCGGCGAACGCGCCGAGGGCGATATGCGGGCGGTCATCGCCTTTATCGTGTCGCTTGCACAGTTCATGGTGCCGACAATCGGGATCTTTCTGATTGCAAACGCCATCGCCTCGACCGGGCTGGCAGGCGAATGGATTCTGCCGTTCCTGCTTGGTTGGCCCTTCGCCGGGCTGGTGTTCTTTGTCGGACGCTGGCTGATCAGAACGCTGTTCGCCGCCGAGCCGGTCGCCTATGCGACGCTGATCATGCCACAGACAAGCCGGCGGATGGCGCGTCTTTACGGCACCGGGCTGATCGTCGTTTTCGGCCTGCATGTCTGGCTGTCGAATGCCGCGCTGCCGCTTTCGGGCTTCGTGCGCCGGGATCATGCGCCGCCGATGATCCCTTACGATGTCAGCGATGCGGGCGCAGGTGTCATCCATTTCTTCCTGCTGGTGATCGGGGCGTTCTTCCTGTTCCAGCTTGCCAATATTCTGCGCCGGATGAAGAAATTCTACGGCACGGACTCGCCGCCCTATCGCGCGATCATCCTGTCCTATGTTGGGCGTTTTCTGCGTCTGGTCGTGCTGGTATCGATTTTGGCAGCGATGCTGGGATATGTGAATGGCGCAAATGCTCTGTTCTGGCCCTCGGTCAAAAGCCTCGGGCTGATCGGTCTTCTGATCCTGCTTCAGGACTTCATGGCCGACAGCTACTCGCTGCTGAGCAAGAGCAAGGAAGGCGCACGCGATTCCCTTGTACCGGTTCTGATCGGGCTGGCACTTGTCGTCATATCCATCCCGTTCTTCGCCCTGATCTGGGGAGCCTCGCTGACCGATCTGGCCGAGGCATGGACACAGATCAGGCAGGGCTTCTCGGTCGGAGGGATCACCCTGTCACCGGGGGCGATCGTCACTTTCCTGGTGGTATTCGCCCTGGGCTATATGGTGACCAAATGGATGCAGGGCATTTTCCGCGCCACCATCCTGCCGCGCACCAGACTTGATAAGGGCGCGCAGGCGGCGACGGTTTCGGGGCTTGGATATGTCGGGGTTTTTCTTGCGGCGCTCTTCGCGATCACCTCGGCCGGGATCGACCTGTCCAGCATCGCGCTTGTGGCCGGTGCGCTGTCTGTCGGGATCGGCTTCGGCCTTCAGACCATTGTGCAGAATTTCGTATCCGGCATCATCCTTTTGATCGAACGCCCGATCAGCGTCGGAGACTGGGTCGAGGCGGGCGGTCAGCAGGGTGTCGTTCAGAACGTCTCGGTCCGCTCCACGCGGATCAAGACGTTCGATCAGACCGATGTGATCGTACCGAACAGCGACCTGATAAGCCAGTCGGTCACCAACTGGACCCGAGGCAATTCGCGCGGTCGTATTATCATTTCCGTCGGTGTGGCCTATGGAACCGATACGCGCAAGGTTGAACGCATCCTGATGGAGATCGCCGAGGACCAGCCCACCGTGTTGTTCGATCCCCCGCCTGCCGTGCTGTTTCAGGGCTTCGGCGCGGATAGTCTCGATTTCGAGATCCGGGCCATCCTCTCAGATATCAATGGCGGGTTAGGCGTGTCGTCCGAGATTCGGCACCAGATCGCCAAACGCTTCGCCGATGAGGGGATCGAGATTCCCTTCGCGCAGCGCGATGTCTGGCTGCGCAATCCCGAATCCCTGCGCCCCGATGCCCGCAATGAAGATGCGGCGAAACCTGCCGAACCCGAAGAGCCGCGTGAGCAAGCAAGCGTTGCCGCGCCCGACAAGCGCACCATTGCCGAATTTCCAAGCGACGGTGACGGCGGTGCCGATGGTGACGGCGATTACTGATCGTCAAACTCGCCTCTGATCGCCGGATCCGGGTCTGATGCTGCAATCTGATATCGGTCGGATATTGACCGTCATAAGCCGCGATTCTGTAATCGCGGCTTATGACATTCTGACGGGCTGTGTCAGATCGGAAATCTCCTGAAATCCGGCCCAAAATACTGAGTCCCCGGCGCTCCGCCTGCTCATCAGTCTATTTCTCCGATTGACATGGTTGCAATTGCAACTTATTCTGCGCCCAACTCAGGAAGGGGGAAACGATGAATATCGAAGCTCTGCCGCAAGGCATGATCCGCGCCGAAATCCGCAACGGCACCAATGCGCATGACGGCTATATGCCAGGTTTCGGCAATGATTTCGAAACCGAGGCGCTGCCCGGCGCGTTGCCGCAGGGGCAGAATTCGCCGCAAAAGGTGAATTACGGGCTGTACGCAGAGCAGCTTTCCGGCACCGCCTTCACCGCGCCACGCGGCCAGAATGAGCGGACCTGGTGCTATCGTATCCGGCCCTCTGTGAAACATGTCGGACGGTTCAGCAAGATTGACGTGCCCTACTGGAAATCCGCGCCCCATGTGCTGCCCGACGTGATCAGCCTCGGCCAGTATCGTTGGGACCCGGTGCCGCATACGGATGAAAAACTGACCTGGATCACAGGTATGCGCACCATGACCACGGCGGGTGACGTGAATACCCAGGTCGGCATGGCCGCGCATATCTATCTGGTGACCGAGTCGATGAAGGATGAATATTTCTTCAGCGCCGACAGTGAGTTGCTGGTCGTTCCGCAGGAGGGCCGCCTGCGTTTCTGCACGGAACTGGGCATCATTGAACTTGAACCGCGCGAAATTGCGATCCTGCCGCGCGGTCTCGTCTACCGTGTCGAGGTGCTGGAGGGGCCCGCCCGCGGCTTTGTCTGTGAAAACTACGGTCAGAAATTCGATCTGCCGGGTCGCGGCCCGATCGGCGCGAACTGCCTTGCCAATCCGCGCGATTTCAAATGCCCCGTCGCCGCCTTTGAAGATCGTGAGGCCCGCAGCCGCGTCGTCATCAAATGGTGCGGTCAGTTCCACGAGAGCTTCATCGACCACAGCCCTCTGGATATCGTCGCATGGCATGGGAATTACTGCGCCTATAAATACGATCTCCGGACCTATTCCCCGGTCGGCGCAATCCTGTTCGACCATCCCGATCCATCCATCTTCACCGTGCTGACTGCTCCCTCGGGGCAAGAGGGCACCGCAAATATCGATTTCGTCCTGTTCCGCGAACGCTGGATGGTGGCCGAACACAGCTTCCGCCCGCCCTGGTATCACAAGAACATCATGTCCGAACTGATGGGCAATATCGCAGGAATCTATGACGCCAAACCCGAAGGATTCGTCCCCGGCGGCACCAGCCTGCATAATATGATGCTGCCCCACGGCCCCGACCGCGATGCGTTCGAACATGGCAGCACCGAGCCGATGGTCCCGGTGAAGCAGGACAACACCATGCAGTTCATGTTCGAAACCCGCTTCCCGCAGCAACTGACCGCCTTCGCCGCGAATGAGGCGCCCTTGCAGGACAACTATGTCGATTGCTGGGACAGCCTGGAAAAGAAATTCGACGGTACTCCCGGAGAAAAATAACTTCTTTCCCCTTGATCACCGCACCGCGCCGCGCTAATCCGGCGCGGTTCGCATATGCCGCACAGAGCGGTCATGGGGCGGTTAGCTCAGCTGGTAGAGCGCTTCGTTTACACCGAAGATGTCGGGGGTTCGAATCCCTCACCGCCCACCATTATATGCTTGATTTTTTCATGGATTGCGAAGTGTATGACGGTTCAGCGAAGCTGTCAGTGATGCAAAATCACAGCTTTATATGATACCGAAATCTGTCTTGTGATGGTTGCTGCAGGTATATGTGGCCAGCAGTTCTTTCCTGCGGACAGACTGCGCAGAAGAACAGCTCTGCTGCAAACCAACGCAGGCAATAACCGTCGTCCCTCTGTCATATAACATCAACGACGGAAGATCACTGGCTGGGGCGGTCGACGCCCCAGCTAATATCCAGGAAAAGCACATGATATCAGGTGCTTGTTCGTGGAGTCCCGGCCTGCCGACCAAAGGACACATAGTGGACATGATGTAGCAGGCGATCTCTCATCCCGCAACGCGCTTCGACATCCATCTTCGACAGATCAAGAGGTTGGCACCCGCTCGAATCTGTCAAACCATTTCTTGCCGTCTGTGGCTTTGGACTCTGGCTAACAATACATGAACAACTCACAAGAGACGCGATATCTTGAGGACATGAGCCGTAAGGAGCAAGATATAGGTCAAGAGGGTTGCTCATCGAGATGGTTGTCGGGCTTTGCGTTTAGTCTTCGTCAACAGGTTTGTGATAGCGGGTAGAAAATGTTGTGGGGCGTGTTAAGTTAAGGCAACCGAACGTCTCCACGATTCGTTTTATCGGCGACAATGCCGAAAGGAGAGACTTGATGCACCACGCACGTATGCGTAAACACTCGGATCCTCGGCGAGAGTTCTCGCCAGAGGCATTTGGCGATTTTGACTTGGTCGCGCCTGAGAAAATCGCTGAACTGCGGACGCGCATGGCTGCTCGGATGGCCGACCAAGAGTGGGAAACTATCGAGGACATTGCTGAAAACTGCGATGCCTGACTGGACGAGTAAGCCACCGCGAATCTATGATATAGTTACCGGGTTCTTCCCGGAGGCGCAGCCAAAGGATAGCTGGGCCGACAACCCTCGTCCCCTTCTGGTGACGGGGGTTTTTCGCAATAAATCCACCTTAGAGCTATGGGTTCGTGTTGCATATGGTACCGGCGAAGTAGGTAATGTTCGCGGAGTGTGCTTGAATATTGGTAACTTGAGCCATCTTGACAATCTAAGGCTTGCGAAGCCTACCGCCTTCGTACTGACACCTGGAAGCCAGCATGCGATCCTTCCATGGACGAAAGAGTTCTTTTGCCCTTGGCGACATTTTAGTACGCCTGTGATAAGTAGCCTTCCGCCGGAGATGCGGGAATATGTTAAGGGCAAGTTGGCTTACCGTGACGATTTGCCTTTCCCGCCGAAGCCATCGCCTAAAAACTGAAAATCAGTTATATCGTTAGTATTTATCCAGCGGGCATGTCCTTTTGTCGGGGTTCCAAAGGGGATGGAATCCCCTTGGTCCAGCGGAAGGCGTAAGGGGTTTCGAAAGGGGATAAAAAGCCGTTAGGTTTTTTCTCCCCTTCGCCGGATATCTATAACGAATCCCCCTCGTGGGGTGAGTTATGGATAGTAGGTTATGATATGGCGAAGCCACCCCAGAATAATAAGTCTCCCGAAGGGAATCCCAGAGCCGCGTCAACGCGTATTAAAGCGAAAAACGCCCGTGCTTTGGCCGGGCAGCGTAAACACGATAAACGCATTGGCAGGCAGCCAGATTATATAGATGAATCCCGGAAACATCTCAACCGGATTATAATGGAGCCGGACCCGCCCGGCGTCATGCGGGCGATATGTGAAAAACGCCGGTCTCTCCGCGTCACAAAGCGGAAAATGAAAAAGGATGCGTCCGTTGCCGGGTGCGGTATCATCACATTCGGTTCAGAGGCGGCGGCATTATTTGAAACCCTGACGCCGGAAGCACAGGACAGGGCTTTTCTTGACCTCGCAGAATCTATTTCTGACCGACTGAATACAACGCTCCACGGCCTCGTTGTTCACCGGGATGAAACGACGATACACGCCCATTATCAGATTGCGTCCTATAACTTGGACGGCGTTCCACTTTCGCAGGCGACACGCCCCGCTGTGATGTCCAGCCTGCAAGACCTGACTGCGGAAGTTATGGCACGGCATTGCCCAGGCATCGAACGCGGGAACCGATACGGTGACCGCTTAAAGGCTGGTGCAGAATTTCGGGACACGCTTCACCGCACCGTCCGTGAACTTCACCGGGACATTCCCCGAGAACTCGCAACCAAGCGTGCCGAAATCCTGGCGTTGGAAGTGAAGACGCAAGAGGCCCAGGCTCGAGTCGATGAGATGCAGGGACGTGTCGATAAGCTGACGGAGAAGGCTGAACTCTCGGAGAAAGAGGCGAAGCGGTTAGCAACCTATGAGAAGCGTCTTGCTGACAGGGTGGCGGAGCTCGAAACCGCCCAAGAGCACGCGAAGAAGGCGACAGCGGAAGAAAGGCGATTGGCTGACATCGCCCGCGACGAAGCCGAGGAGGCCCGCCACGAGGCACAGCGGGTGTCCGATAAGACGGGAGCATTGCTGGATGCAACAAAGGCCCTCACAGCCGAATTGACGGCGGGCACGCTTCGCCGGACGAAGGCAGGGAAGATCCATGCGGATAATCCTGACGCGATAAAACCCGGCTTTCCCGACATAGGTCCGGCCTTGAGTGCCGCTACGGATGCCACAGAGGCCCGCAGGCTTGAGGAGGCAAAAGCGGAAAAGGCGAAGACCAACAGAATAGCTGAGGAAGAGAGGGCTGAAACCGTGCGGGCGGAGGCCCGGAAACTTCTCGATGATGCAAAGGAGGAGCGGGCTAACGCAAGGTCAGCCTGGGAAGAGGTTCGATGGCTTCAAACCCGGCTTAAGAAAGCTCTCGGCATGGTAACAAAATGGCTCAAGAGGCCTGATCTCGCTCGGGGTGCTCGCTTACAGGGTGAGGCGATGCAACGGGTCATTGAAGAGGACATGGGGCTGACGCAGAGCATGGGTTCAAAGGACGCAGATGAGGACTTTGCTCTCTAACTTATCATGTGAACGGGGGTCCGGGGGTGTCCTCCGGCGGCTGGTGATGTCGCAGTCGTCAAGGAACGAAGACATCACCAGTGACGGCACGAAGGGCCGTTTCATGTGGGATATGACGGTCAAACCGTCATGATCTCGCCTGGCTTTCTATCTCCTGAACCAACACTGTAAGCGATATGCCAAGAGAGTCGGCAAGAGCGTATAGCGTAGCAAGGCTTGGCTGGTGCCTCCGGCTTTCCAGAAGCGAGACATAACGCATGCTCAACCCGGCCCGGTGGGCAAGTTCCTCTTGTGAGAGTCCTGCCTCTCTTCGGCGGTCTCGCAAGACTTTCGCAAAAGCGTTGAGAATCGTTGTGTCGGGTTCGGTCATCGATCCGACACGCAGGAAAAATCCCTCTTGCGCTATGAAGTATTCTGTGAATTTTTGATGTCGAGCGTAAAGAAAGGAACTGTCATGAGTGAAGACGCGATGATTGAATGCCCGTTCTGTGCGAGCCCCCTGAAAGCACATGCCACCGTCTGCCCAAACTGTCAGGCTGTGAGGGGGGCAGGGGCAGACACGCACGGAAACGTTCGCGGGAGTGGGTATGTCGCGTTCATTCGCGTTCTGCTTGGCGGGTGGGCGATGGTAATCGCCATCAGTTTGACGATTGGCATTTTCAGGAACGAGGGGGGGCCGCTTGTTTTGTCAATGGTCCTTGGGATTATCTGGCTCCCTTTGTTCCTCAAAAATATCGGATTTATTTTCAACAACGGGAAAGAAGATCGCTGGTATCGTAAAAACTGATTTCCACAGTAGGTGCCGAGAAATGATACTAAATAAAGTAAGCCCCGCCTAAGCGGGGCTTAGCCGCCTATCCGGCGGCAAACTCATTCGGACAAAAGTCAGCACCTAATGCAAATATATTGTCGCCAGCCTTTTTCAAGGGCTATTGTAATACATTCATAAAAAAATCTCACCAGTTACTTGTTGTGTGAGTAAGGGGCCGGGATGTCCCGGGTGCTGGTGGCGTTGTTTTACCTGTCTTGAACCTCTTCCTCCCATGCCTGTTTAAGATCGTCAATCGTCAACTCTGTCATTTTTATGTCAGGTTTTTCAGCTTCTTTCATCATTAACTTGATGCGACGGTCAATATTTCTATTCATCCGGTCAGATTTTGAAACAAGCGTCTTGGTCGCGAAAACGGCGTAGGGCTTCATGTCATGAAATGATTTCCAAACCTCCGCCGGATTCAGGGCGTAGGCATAAACACCAGTTCCAACACGAACGCGAACCAGATGATTGCGTTCTTCAAGCCATTTTGACGCCCGGCGTATTGTGATTTCAGCGACATCAAGATGTTCAGCAAGAGTTTTCTGTGAGACAACGAGAACGCCACCGTTCGGGTCCATATGGTTCGCAATGAAACCATAGAGGCGGGCGGCATTCGAGTTTTCAGCAATCATGGTCATCAGGCCACCCCAGCCTTCTGGATAAACCTGCGTGAATCGCGGGTTGCGTTCTCTTGGCTTTTCCTCCGTGTCGTCTTTTTCATTTTTGAATATTTCTAACATTTATACCTCCCTGATTCTAAAAGTGAGGCTGAATATGATACGCTTTTTTATGTGTCAAGAAATATTCTGTTTTGATCGATTTCTGACGCTGGTGATCTGATTTATTAAATATAGAGATCTTTCTATTGATCGGTGCTCCGATCATTCTATTGATCCCTGGATCGATCACTCTATTGATCGTTATAAATCAAATAAAAATAATAAAAACAAATACTTAAAAATTATCCTTCTCCAGTCTCCTCTCATGGCCTCTTCGTGGCCTTTCGAGCAGCCTGCCGGGGGCAGCCCCCGGACCCCCTTCGCACCTGCGGTGCGTTCACAAAAAACAAAGAAACGAAAGGGAGAGAAGAGGCAAAGGTCATTCTGTCGCTGAAAGCGTAAGGGATGACCGAGACCGAGCATTCCTGCTCGGTCTATTCCGTTTTCGCATGTCGAAAACGGATCAGGGGTGAACGGTGCCCCGTTCACCCCTTAAAAGCGTCGCAACTAAAATACGCGAGGCAAAGCCTCAACGGCAAAGCGAAGGGAAGAAATGGGGGCTCGCCCGCCATAGCGGTCGTCTTCGATGTCCCCGGTAAGGTGACCGAAGAGTTCGGCCCGGACATGCTTCTCAACATCGGATTCGGCACGAAGCCCTTGGACGGCGTAGTGACGGAAGGAATGGAATGACTTCTTTGGCTGGGACCCGAGGCGGTCGCTTTGGATGTTCCGCCAGAGGTAGTCCATCGAGTCGCCGATTTGTGAAGCGGAGCTCTTGCGTCGCAGGTCATTGAAAAGGTTGGTATGCCCTGCCTCGCGTTGCTTGTCCGCGAAATCGAGAAAGCCGAGCTCAATCAAATGCGGATGAACCGGAACAGTCCGTTCTGACTGCGGGTTCTTCAGTCCGCGTCGGCCATTTGGGCGGATATGGAGGACGGGGACACCATCAACTGCACCAACATCAGCCGTTTCAAGCCCGCAAATCTCCTCACGCCGGGCCCCGCTATATACGGCGATAAGAGGCACCCAATACAGCCAGTCCTTCACAATCACTTCACCCGGCTCACGGCGACGCTTGACGCTCTTACAGCCCTGCCAAGCCGGAGCCGAGAAGATGCGGGTAACATCGTCGGGCGTGAATGCTTCCCGCTCGTCCTTGGCAGTCCGCTTCAAGTAACGGCGAAGAAGCGCCGGATTAACGGTTGCGTCCACTGTGATGCCCTCCGCCCGCGCTGCTTTCACAACTTTGCCAAGGTGGACAATATTGCGGTTGATGGTGGTGACGGAAAGTCCAACAGACGCGCCGGAAGCCTCGGCCTCCGCGATGATCTTGGAAATCGGCTTGTCTCGCTCTTTGGCACTACGCCGGTAAGCGGGCGGTAGCTTGTCGAGGGTCGCAACGAAATAGGCAAGGTGGCGTTGGTGAAGGTCTCGTATGTCATCCACGCCGGTGATTTCGCAGAACAAATCAACAACCGCACGCATTTGCGTGAGCGTCTTGGCGTTCGCCCGTCCCGAACGCTCATGCGTATCGGTGACACGGGCAACGATATCGCTTATCCGGCTCGAAAAGCCCGTTGCCGTTCGGGCGGGCTTCCGCCGTGGAGGCACGGGCCGAGCCGGGGGCGGTTCGATTTTTGCGGTCGCGGGTCCGCTGTTCAACGGCTCGCTTTGTTTCTTGCGAGGTTTGGGTTCGTCGTCTTCTGCGTCGCCGTGGTTAAAGAAAAAGAAGAAAGCACGCCCTCCCGGAGTTTCTGCTGGCATTTTTTCGATGGCTTCACAGTCCATCAAGGCACGTTCCTGCCTGACTGCCGAGGTGATGGCATCCCGAACAGACAACAGGTCTGCCTTACCCCGGTCAAGCAGATTCCAGCCATGGTTGGCCACGGCGGAGGCGACTCCTGAAAGTCGTTTTGCCTGAACGGGGTCAGTTGTCGCCAGCGGAACCTGAACGGCTTTACCGCGATAAATCCGCCGCCAAGCATAGAACCGGCCTCGCCGGATGACATAGTTTGCGATGCCCACCGCACCCCCTGATTTCTGGGGTCGGCAGGCATTTGCCCATGTCACAATGGTGACATCGTGTCACCATTTCCCGAAACCGGGAAGGCGTCTGAACACACGGGATTTTCCGGATTTTTGGCTGGGGCGGTAGGATTCGAACCTACGGTACACGGTACCAAAAACCGCTGCCTTACCACTTGGCTACGCCCCAACGGTGCGGGCGTATCTAGCCTTCGTTGCAGAGGGGTGCAAGAGGGTTTCGGGAAAAACTTGCGGGTGTTTTTCGCGGGGCGTATGGGACCGGGATGGAGTGTGATTTCCTTATTATCGGGGCCGGGGCGGCCGGGCTTTTCTGTGCGGGCAGTGCAATGGCACAGGGGGCGCGGGTGATCGTGATGGATCATGCGGCGCGGCCTGCCGAGAAAATCCGTATCTCGGGCGGGGGGCGGTGCAATTTCACCAATCTGGCGACAAGCCGTGAGCGGTTCATTTCGGAGAACCCACGCTTCTGTGCCTCGGCGCTTGCGGGATACAAGCCTCAGGATTTCGTCGGGCTGGTCGACCGGGCCGGGATTGGCTGGCACGAAAAGACGCTCGGCCAGCTTTTTTGCGACGGCAAGGCGACCCAGATCACTGAAATGCTGATCCGGCGCATGGAGGGCGCAGAACTGTGGCTGAAGACGGATCTGCAAGGGCTGACACGCGGATCTGACGGGTTCGTCGCGCAGACCTCTCGTGGGGTCGTGCGTGCGGGGCGGGTGGTCGTGGCCTCGGGAGCGAAATCCATTCCGAAAATGGGCGCGACGGGGCTTGCCTATGAGCTTGCGCGGCAGTTCGGACTGGGCGTGGTCGAGACGCGCCCGGGGCTGGTGCCTCTGACCTTCGCTGAACAGGATCTGGCCCTGTGTAAACCTCTGGCCGGGATATCGGTCGAGGCCGAAATCCGCCACGGCAGAACCAGCTTCCGCGATGCGCTTCTGTTTACCCATCGCGGCGTGTCGGGGCCTGCCGTGTTGCAGATATCCAGCTTCTGGCAGCCGGGCGATGATGTTGACATCGACCTTTGCCCCGACGCGGATCTTGCACGGGAACTGCGCGACCGGCGCGGGCAGGGCGGGCGGATCGCGGTTGCGACGGTTCTGGCTGCGCATATGCCCGCACGTCTGGCCGAGTCCATCGCGGCAGAGTTGGGGCTGACCGGCGCAAGGCTGGCCGATCAGGGAAATGCGGTGATCGACCGCATCGCCGTGCGCGTTCATCGCTGGCAGATCCGCCCGGTCGGATCAGAGGGCTACCGGACTGCCGAGGTGACGGTGGGCGGGGTGGATACGACATATCTCGACGCGAAAACCATGCAGGCGCGGGACGTGCCGGGGCTGTATTTCATCGGGGAATGCGTCGATGTGACAGGCTGGCTCGGCGGGTATAATTTCCAGTGGGCCTGGGCCTCGGCCCATGCGGCGGGACTTTCACTGGCGCGGGGCAGGCGCTAGAAGACAGGCTTCGAAGAAAGGGCCGGATATGAGCAGGTTTTCATTTACCCTCAGCGCACGGGATGGGCGGGCCCGGACCGGCGCGATCAGCACCCCGCGCGGAGAGATCCGTACGCCTGCCTTCATGCCGGTCGGCACGGCAGCGACGGTCAAGGCGATGATGCCGGAATCGGTGCGGGCGACCGGGGCGGATATTCTGCTGGGGAATACCTATCATCTGATGCTGCGTCCCGGCGCAGAGCGGATCGGGCGGCTTGGGGGCCTGCATGAGTTCATGAACTGGGATCGCCCGATCCTGACCGACTCGGGCGGGTTTCAGGTCATGAGCCTTGCCGATCTGCGCAAGCTGACCGAGGATGGGGTGACGTTTTCCAGCCATGTGGACGGCTCGCGGCATTTTCTTTCGCCCGAGACCAGTATGGAGATCCAGCGTCAGCTCGGCTCGGATATCGTCATGGCCTTTGACGAATGCCCGGCCTTGCCCGCAACCGAGGAACGTCAGGCCGAGGCGATGCGGCTGTCGATGCGATGGGCGCAACGTAGCCGCGACGCTTTCGGGGACCGGCCCGGCCATGCGCTGTTCGGCATCATGCAGGGCGGCGTGATCCGCCATCTGCGCGAGGAAAGCGCCGAAGCGCTGAAATCCATCGGCTTCGACGGCTATGCGATTGGCGGGCTGGCCGTGGGCGAGGGGCAAGAGGCGATGTTCGGCGTGCTCGACTATGCCACCGATCTGCTGCCGGAAGAACAACCCCGCTATCTGATGGGGGTGGGCAAGCCGGATGATGTCGTCGGCGCGGTGCAGCGCGGGGTTGATATGATGGATTGCGTACTGCCCTCACGCTCGGGGCGGACAGGGCAGGCATGGACGCGGCGCGGGCAGGTGAATATCAAGAATGCCCGCCATGCCGACGATCCGAGGCCGCTTGACGAAGACTGCAAATGTCCGGCCTGCACCGGCTATTCCCGCGCCTATCTGCATCACGTTTTCCGCGCCAATGAGATGATCTCGGGGATGCTGCTGACATGGCATAATTTGCATTACTATCAGCAGATCATGGACGGGATGCGCCGTGCCATCGCAGCGGGGCAGCTCACCTCATGGGTGGAAGACTTCCATAGGATGCGGGACGGGGGCGATATCCCGCCACTCTAGGCACCGTCCAATGATTTTGCCGTTCGCCGGGGGCCGGACGGCGCTGACAAACGCAAAACCCGGCTGATTTGGCACATCTTCCGGGATTAAAAGATCGTTTGACATGATCTGCTGGCAGGCTCATCCCTATGCTGATAGTGCAGTCCGAATGGCGGATGACCCGCCCGTCGCACTGAAAGGCCCGTATGTCCGAGTTTACAACCATAACCACTACCGACGCGCTTGCCGCATTTTGTGATCAGGCCAAAGCGCAGCCCTATGTCACCATAGATACGGAATTCCTGCGTGAGCGGACATTTTATTCGCGGCTCTGCCTGATCCAGATGGCGCTGCCGCCTGCCTCGGGCGTGAAGGCCGAGGGCGGTCCGGCTGTTCTGGTCGATCCGCTGGCTGCCGGGATATCGCTTGAGCCGCTTTATGATCTGTTCAGGCATGAAGACACCGTGAAAGTGTTCCACGCCGCAAGGCAGGATCTGGAGATCTTCTTTCACGATGCGGGCGTGTTCCCCAAGCCGCTTTTCGACACGCAGATCGCCGCAATGGTCTGCGGCTTCGGCGAACAGGTCGGGTATGAGACGCTTGTGCGCAAGGTGGCGAAAACCTCGCTGGACAAATCCTCTCGCTTTACCGACTGGTCGCAGCGCCCTCTGTCGAAGGCGCAGCAGAATTATGCCATTGCGGATGTCACCCATTTGCGGGTGATCTATGAATCGCTGAACGCCCAGATCGCGAAATCCGGTCGTGCTGCATGGGTCGCCGAAGAGGCCGCCGTGCTGGTCGATCCGGAAACCTATATCACCCGGCCCGAGGATGCCTGGACGCGGGTTCGGACGCGCTCGGGCTCTCCGCGTTTTCTGGCCATTGTGCGCAAGCTGGCCGAGTTCCGCGAGGAGTACGCGCAAAGCCGCAACGTCCCCCGCTCGCGCGTGTTCAAGGATGATGCGCTTGTCGAACTGGCCTCGACCAAGCCGCAAAGCGAAGCGGAACTGGGCAAGTCCCGCCTGCTGCTGCGTGAGGGGCGCAAGCCCGAAATCGCGCAGGGTATTCTGGCGGCGATCAAGGCAGGGCTGGAAGATCCCGATCCACCGCGCCCGCCCAAGGACCAGCACAGCCAGCCCGGCAATGCCGCGCTTGGCGAATTGCTGCGCGTTTTGCTGAAAGCCAAGGCCGAGGCGGCAAGCGTGGCCCCGAAGCTGATCGCCACTACCTCCGATCTGGATGCGATTGCACAGGGGCGCCGCGATGTTCCGGCTTTGCAGGGCTGGCGGGCCGAAGTGTTCGGACATGACGCGCTGCGGCTGGCGGATGGCAAGATCGCGCTTTCCGCGGCAGGCAGCGAGGTGCGCGTCGTCGAACTGCCATGAGGGTCGCGCTGCGCCCGCCCGAACTGGAAGATGTGGATGCGATATGGCAGGCCATGCAGGATCGCGACACAGCTGGCTGGCTTTCCTCGATACCGGATCCGTATTACCGCAGCGACGCGCTGTCATTCGTCGCCCGGATCGCCACCGATGAGGACCATGCGATCACGGTTGACGGTGTCTTTGCCGGGATGATCCGTGCTTCGGAGGATCTCGGCTACTGGCTTCTTCGCGACTATCGGGGCAGGGGGGTGCTGCACCGGGCGGCGCAGATCGCATTGCTGAAAAAATTCGCCTCGGGGGCGGACTTCATCCATGCCGACCATATGGACGGCAATCTGCCCTCGCGCCGTGCCCTGCTGAATCTGGGTTTCCGCGATACCGGGCCGTGCAGCATCACCCGTCTGCATGACGGGCGGTCCCTGCCGGGCAGACGGCTGGTGCTGTCCAGAAACGCTTTCATCAATGCGCTGACGATCCGGACCGGACGCTGTGTCCTGTCCCCCATGACCGAGGCCGATTTTCCGGCGCTTCACCGCATCGCCACAGCGCCCGAGGCCTCTCGCATGCTGATGCGATTCTTTCCGGGGCAGAGCCTTTCCGAGTTTTCCGCCCTCATGACGCCTGCCATGAATCCGTTGCGACGCCCGCTGCGGCTGGCGATCCGGCAGAACGGGAACTGCATCGGCTCTGTCGGGATCGACAAGGGGGAAGCGCCGTCGATCTTCTATTTCCTCGCGTCCGAGGCAGTGGGGCAGGGGATCGCCAGCGAGATCGTCCCGGTTTTCTGTGATACGGTTCAGGACTGGTACGGGCTGGATCGCCTCGCGGCGCAGGCCTTTACCGATAATCCGGCTTCAAAGCGTGTGCTGGAGAAATCAGGGTTCCTTGTGACCGGAACCGATCTGATGCTGTCCGCCGGACGCAGAAGCCCGGGCGAGGGCTGGATCATGCAGCGCGGCTGAGCCTCACCAGCGAAGCACCACCGCGCCCCAGCTTAGCCCGCCGCCAATTGCTTCGGTAACGATCACATCGCCCTCGCTGAACCGGCCCGCCTCATCGGCGACGGCAAGCGCAAGCGGGATCGAGGCGGCCGAGGTGTTGCCGTGATCCGCTACGGTCAGGATAACCTTGTCCATCGGCAGATGCATACGCTGCGCGGTTGCCGAGATGATCCGTGCATTGGCCTGATGCGGCACCAGCCAGTCCACCTGATCCGTAGTCATCCCGGCTTTCTCGACGGCGTGATGCGCGGTTTCGGCCAATTTCTCGACCGCGTGGCGGAACAGGACATTGCCCTGCATGCGCAGCTTGCCCGCTTCGCCGGTGGTCGCGACCCCGCCATCGACATAGAGAATATCGCGATAGGACCCGTCGCTGTTCAGATCCGAGGCAAGGATCCCCCGCTCACCCTCGGCGGCTTCCAGCACGACAGCCCCCGCGCCATCGCCGAACAGAACGCAGGTCGCACGGTCCTCGAAATCGAGAATGCGGCTGAAGGTTTCGGCACCGATCACCAGCACACGTTCCGCCTGACCCGAGCGGATCATCCCATCCGCATTGGCAAGCGCAAAGATAAACCCGGCACAGACCGCCTGCACATCGAAGGCAAAGCCGCGTGCCAGCCCAAGCCCGGCCTGCACCATCGTCGCCACGGACGGAAAGGTCAGATCCGGGGTCGAGGTTGCCACGATCACCGCATCGATATCCTCCGCGCTGAACCCGGAACGCTCAAGCGCCTTCTTCGCCGCATGGATCGCCATGTGCGACGTCGTCTCACCATCGGCGGCAAAGTGACGCCGCTCGATCCCGGTGCGGCTGCGGATCCATTCGTCGGAGGTCTCGACCTTGTCTTCGAACCACTGATTTTCGACAACGCGGTCTGGCAGGTAATGCCCGGTTCCCCGGATAACAGAGCGTCGCGTCACGATTGGGCCTCATCACTGGGTAAAGAAGGTTCCTCGACATTGGCGGCGGCCTTGCGGACCCGTTCGGCAAGCCGGTCCTGAAAGCCGGATTGCGCCAGACGGAAGGCCAGCTTGATCGCGGCGGAAACGCCGGTCGCATCGGCGGAGCCGTGCGATTTCACGACCATGCCGTTCAGGCCAAGGAATACGCCGCCATTCACCCGGCGCGGGTCGATACGCTTTTGCAGACGCTTCAGCGAGGTCAGCGCCAGCACCGCCGCGATCTTGGACATCAGCGATTTGTTAAACGCCTCACGCAGGAAATCGCCCACCAGCTTGGCGGTGCCTTCCCCGGTTTTCAGGGCGACATTGCCGGTAAACCCGTCGGTCACGATCACATCCACCCGGTCCGAGGGCAGATCGCCCCCCTCGACAAAGCCGACATAATCGAAATTGCCGGTCTCCTGCGC
This sequence comes from Paracoccus aerodenitrificans, assembly GCF_027913215.1. GTDB lineage: Bacteria > Pseudomonadota > Alphaproteobacteria > Rhodobacterales > Rhodobacteraceae > Paracoccus > Paracoccus aerodenitrificans. The sequence goes on along the minus strand of NZ_CP115784.1, from coordinate 1,543,697 downwards.
GTCCTGAATCAGCTCATGCGCCTCTCGCAGCTCTGCACGGCCCTTATGTTCTTCGGTGCCGACATTCAGCAAGCCGACGCGCGGCGTCTCAAGACCAAGCCCGTTCCGCGCATAGGCCGCGCCCATCAGCGCATATTGCAGAAGATCCGGCGCCTCGGCCCGCACATCGGCGCCGCAATCCAGCATCACATTGAAACCCTGCGGATTGCGCGAGGGCCACAGGCAGGCAATGGCGGGCCGGTCCACACCGGGCAGCTTCCGCAGCCGGATCATCGACAGCGCCATCAGCGCACCGGTATTGCCGCAGGATACCGCGACCGAAGCTTCACCGGCGCGAACCGATTCAACCGCCGACCACATCGAGGTGCCCTTGGCGTTGCGGATCACCTGGCTGGGTTTGTCGTCCATCTTGACGACATCCGGCGTATCGCGGATCTCGCAGCGCCCGGTCAGATCGCCCTTCCGCGCGATAAGCCGTTTCAGCTCTTGCTCGGGGCCATGAACGATAAAGCTGATATCGGGATTCTTGTCGGCACTTTTGGCGATCCCGTCGACAATCACCGACGGGCCGTGATCGCTTCCCATCGCGTCAACGGAAATGACCACGCGCCCCTGAGTCGAGGGGCTGCGCGGTTCATCATGTTCGCTTGCCTGCGCCATGTCTCAGCAGAACGCCGATCAGGCCGCGTCGTCGTCCAGGTCGATCTCGGTCGTCTGGGCCACGACTTCTCGGTCAGCGTAATGGCCGCAGGACGGGCAGACGTGATGCGGACGCTTCAGCTCGCCGCAAGAGGGGCATTCATTGGGGTTCGCCGACGAAAGTGCGTCATGCGCACGGCGCATATTACGTTTCGAGCGGGTCACTCGGTTCTGAGGGACAGCCATGTCTCAACCTCGGGTCAGGGGCCGCGCAGTCCATGCGGGGCCGGTGTCAGAAAACGGATCAGAGCCGCGGCAATAGGTCACAACCGGTCCGGGGGCAAGTCGAAACCTGTCCTTCTGGCTGGACCCGAGCGCGCGGCTCGTGAAGGGCGGAACATAGCGATTCTGCGTCATTGTGCAAGTCCGATCTGTCCGAAAACCCGGTCTGGTGTCGCGGGACCACAGTGCCGGGTCAGTCCTTCTGTTGGGCCTCTGCAAGATCTTCCGGGCGGTTGATGTTGAAAAAAGCGCCGGGCGCATCGAATAAAGCCGTCGCGTGATCGTGTTGGGCGGCAAACTGGCGGACCCTGCGCTGCTCCTGTTTCAGCGCCAGCCTCAGATCCTCGCGCAGCGCCACTGGCCACAGGGCCACGGTAGGATGCAGCCGGAGCGTCCGGGTTTCGTCGAGATCCGCTGCGAGTGCCAGCCCGGAAGGCCCCGCAGCACCTCTCAGCCCGTCCACCAGCCCTTCGGGCAGGAACGGCGTGTCGCCCGGAACCGAGACAAGCGCATTCGCCCCCATCTTCGCCGCCCAGTCCATCCCTGCAAGGATTCCGGCCAGAGGACCGGGGAAATCAGGCATCGGATCGGGCAGAACCGGCAGGCCGAACCCGTCGAACCGCGCCGTGTCTCCATTCGCGCTGATCGCCATCGCCCCGGCCTGAGGCCGCATCCGGTGCAGCACATGGGTGATCAGGGGCCGCCCATTCAGAAGCAGCAGCACCTTGTCGCCACCGCCCATGCGGCTGGATCGCCCTCCCGCCAGAATGATCGCAGGCGGAAGGGTCCGGTCCATCATGCCAGTCCGGCGGCCACCAGTCCGCGTGCCAGCTTGACGAAGGCCTGCGCCGGGGCGCTGTCCGGCGCGGCGGACACGACCGGCTGACCTGCATCCGATGCGAGGCGGACGCTCAGCTCAAGCGGCAATTCGCCAAGCAGCGGCACACCAAGTTTCTCTGCTTCGGAAGCTACGCCGCCATGTCCGAAAATATGCTCTTCATGGCCGCAATTCGAACAGATATGCGTGGACATATTCTCGATCAGCCCCAGTATCGGCACATTGAGCCGCCGGAACATGTCGATCCCCTTCCGCGCATCCAGCAGCGCCACGTCCTGCGGCGTCGAGACCACGATCGCGCCATCCACCTGTGTACGCTGCGACAGGGAAAGCTGAACATCGCCGGTGCCGGGCGGCAGATCAACAAGAAGGATATCCAGCTCGCCCCACTGCACCTGAAACAGCATCTGCTGCAACGCGCCCATCAGCATGGGACCGCGCCAGATGATCGCCTCTTCCTCTTTGGTCAGCAGACCCAGAGACATCAGCTTCACCCCGTGGCCCTCCAGCGGAATCATGGTCTTGCCGTCAGGGCTTGCGGGGCGGCCCGTGACGCCCATCATGCGCGGCTGGCTGGGACCATAGACATCCGCATCAAGCAGACCCACCCGCCGCCCCTCGGCGGCAAGCGCTGCGGCGAGATTGGCCGAGACCGTCGATTTCCCGACCCCGCCTTTGCCGGATGCGATGGCGATGATATGCTTCACCCCCGGCACCCGCTCGGGCGTCGATCCCGATTTCGCCTTGGGTTTCAGATCCGGCGGTGCCTTGTCGCTATGCGCCGTCAGCACCGCGCTGATTTTGGTGACGCCGGGCAGGGAGCGCACCGCCGCTTCGGCCTTCGCAAGCGCTGCCTCCATCGCCTTCGCCTGAGCTGGGTCGATCTCCAGCACAAAGCGGACCTCGCTGCCTTCCACGGTGACGGCGCGGGCGATCCCGGCATCCACCAGATTGCCGCCCGAGACCGGGTCGGCGACCCCGCGCAATGCGGCGGTCACATCATCCTTGCTTACATCCATGATATCCTCAGGCGTTGGCGAGGGCGTCGATAATCGGGCCGAAATCACTGGCTTTCAGGCTTGCTCCGCCGACCAGAGCGCCATTCACATGGGCGATGCCGAAAATCTCGGCGGCGTTACCGGGCTTGACGCTGCCGCCATAAAGCAGGCTGAAATCCGCGCCATCGCTGAAACGCGCCGACAGAGTATCACGCATCAGCGCATGAACCTCGGCGATCTGGCCGTTATTCGGGGTGCGCCCGGTGCCAATGGCCCAGACGGGCTCATAGGCGATCACGGTATTCGCCGCCGTCGCGCAATCCGGCAACGATCCGGCAAGCTGAGCGGCGATCACGTCCAGCGTCTGGCCCGCATCGCGCTGCGCCTCGGTCTCACCGACGCAGATCACCGTGATCAGCCCGGTCTCATGCCCTGCAACCGCCTTGGCAGAGACCTGCGCATCGGTTTCGCCGTGATCCGCCCGGCGCTCGGAATGGCCGAGGATCACATGGCTTGCCCCGGCATCGCGCAGCATTGCGGCGGAAATATCCCCGGTATGCGCACCGCTTTCCTTCGCGTGGCAATCCTGCCCGCCAATGGCGATTTCGCCCGCATGGGCGACGGCGGCGGTGATCAGCGTCGCGGGCGGGCAGATCAGCACGTCGCAGCCATTCTCACGCGCGGCGAGCGTGTCCAGCTCTGCCAGCGAGGCGGTCAGCCCGTTCATTTTCCAGTTACCGGCAGCGAGTTTCTTCGGGGCCATATCGTCCTCCTTTGGTTAAGCGAGGGATAGGCAAGCGCGGCGCAAGCTTCAAGCCTCGGGAAGCGTATCGCCCGTCTCGTGATCCAGTTTGAAGGACACGGATTCCCCACAACCACAGGCATCGGTGACATTCGGATTGCGGAATTTGAAGCCGGATTCCAGCAGGCCGGTTTCATAATCAATCTCTGTCCCGAACAGGAACATCTGCGCGGTCGGCGCAATCAGCACCCGGGCGCCGTTCTGTTCGATCACCTCATCCGAGGCATCCGCCTCGGCCACCATATCCATCGTGTATTCCATCCCCGCGCAGCCGCCTTTCTTCAGCCCGATCTTCAGGCCGAATGCGTCCTTTCCGGCCATGAGCCGGGAAATCTGGCGTTCCGCCGCCGCCGTAATCGTGACCGGGGATTGTCCGGGGATCGAGAACATGATGTCAGCCTTTGGTTGCGTTGGGTCAAAGGTAAGGAGCGGGCGCGAAATTCTCAAGTGCTGTGCAGCCGCTGGCCCGGCGGGCTTCGCCCTTGATCCCGGGCCGGGAATATCACCCCAGAGCCGTCTCACCGTGAATCGCATCGGAAAACGCCCGGCGATACAGCGCCGAAAGCTCTGCCAGATCGCCCGCATCCTCGCCCATCTGCACGGCCATGCCGCCAAACTGGCCGACCTCGGCGACGGGAACGCCGGCTGCCTCGGCGGCTTCCAGCAAAGCTCTTGCCCCCGGCGCATCGCAGGCCACCAGATAACGCGCCTGATCCTCACCATAAAGATGTGCGATATCGTCCGAGTGCAGCCGCACCCCGATCCCCGCCGCCTCGGCCATCTCGAACGCAGCCAGACCCAGCCCGCCATCGGACAGATCCGTCGCACAGTGAAGATGGCTGCGATTGTCACGCAGGAATTCACCATTGCGCCGCTCGGTCGCAAGATCGACGGCAGGGGCATCGCCTTCCTCGATTCCGAACGTCTCGGCGGCCAGAGCCGACTGGCCCAGATGCCCGCGCGTCTCGCCGATTACAATCGCCACATCGCCATCCTCGGCGACGCCTGCGATCAGATCGTCAAGGCTTTCCAGCAGTCCGACCGCGCCAATCGTCGGCGTCGGCAGGATGCCTTGCCCGTCGGTCTCGTTATAGAGCGACACGTTCCCCGACACGATGGGCATATCCAGCGCCGCGACAGCCTCGCCGATCCCTTTGATCGCCCCGACGAACTGGCCCATGATCTCGGGTTTCTCGGGATTGCCGAAATTGAGGTTGTCCGTCGTCGCCAGAGGTTTCGCGCCCACCGCGCAAAGGTTGCGATAGGCTTCGGCCACGGCCTGCCTGCCGCCCTGCACCGGGTTCGCCTTCACATAGCGCGGCGTCACATCGCTGGTAAATGCAAGCCCCTTGTCGGTGCCATGCACCCGCACCACGCCCGCACCCTGACCGGGGCGACGCACCGTATCCGCGCCGACCTGCGTGTCATATTGCTCCCAGACCCATCCTTTATGCGCATAATTCGGGCTGCCGATCAGCGCCCGCAGCGCCTTCAGCGGCGTGATCGCGGGCAGTTCAGGCAATGCGGCAGGGGCAGGGGTCTCAACCCACGGGCGGTCATATTCCGGTGCACTCGATGACAGTTTCGACAGCGGCAGATCCGCCATCACCTCATTGCCATGCAGGATCAGGAACCGGTCCTCGGCGATGGTTTCGCCCACAATGGCGAAATCCAGATCCCATTTTTCGAAGATCGCCCGCGCCTCGGCCTCTTTTTCAGGCTTCAGCACCATCAGCATGCGTTCCTGCGATTCCGACAGCATCATTTCGTAGGCCGTCATATTCGTCTCACGCTGCGGCACATGGTCGAGGTTCAACTGAATCCCCAGACCGCCCTTATCGCCCATTTCAACGGCGGAACAGGTCAGGCCCGCGGCCCCCATATCCTGAATCGAGATCACGGAATCCGTCGTCATCAGCTCAAGACAGGCTTCCAGAAGGCATTTTTCGGTAAAGGGATCGCCGACCTGCACCGTGGGGCGCTTTTCTTCAATCGTATCGTCGAACTCAGCCGAGGCCATCGTCGCCCCGCCAACCCCGTCCCGTCCGGTCTTGGCCCCCAGATAGACGACCGGCATTCCGATCCCCGATGCTGCCGAATAGAAAATCTTGTCCGCGTCGGCCAGCCCCGCGGCAAAGGCGTTCACAAGGCAATTGCCGTCATAGGCGCGGTGAAACCGGACCTCGCCGCCGATATTCGGCACGCCGAACGCGTTGCCATAAGACCCGATCCCTTCGACCACACCCTTGACCAGATGCGCGGTCTTGGGATGTTCGGGCCGCCCGAAACTCAGCGAATCCATCGCGGCAATCGGACGTGCGCCCATCGTGAACACGTCGCGCAGAATGCCGCCAACGCCGGTCGCGGCCCCCTGATGCGGCTCGATATAGCTGGGATGGTTATGGCTCTCCATCTTGAAGACCACGGCCTGACCGTCGCCGATATCGACAACCCCCGCATTCTCGCCGGGGCCGCAGATCACCTGCGGGCCCGAGGTCGGCAGGGTGCGCAGCCATTTCTTCGAGGATTTATAGGAACAATGCTCGTTCCACATCGCCGAGAAGATACCAAGCTCGGTAAAGCTCGGCTCGCGGCCGATAATCTCCAGAATGCGCTGATACTCATCGGGCTTCAGCCCATGTGCGGCGACCAGTTCGTCGGTGATCTCCGGTTCGTGCATGGCTGGCCCTCTCTCTTGCGCAATCGCCCGCCTTTTACGGTCACAGCGATGCGAGGGGAAGGGGGCGTGTCCGGGGTTTGCAGACAAAAAAAGACCGGGCAAGGCCCGGCCTAAGTCCAACAGGGAGGTGAAGACCATGCGAGTTGCCTCAATCATCGCCTTCACAGTCCGAAATAGGGGCAAGCTGCCTGACAGACAAGCGCGAAAGTGCTGCATTTACGTCATAGCCGTCATGCATATCTGACATGCCCACGTCACGAAACCGCCACAAAACCCTGTTTTTCCTTGGCCCAATCCTGCAACGCGGCATTATCGGCGAACATCTCCGGCTCAGGTTCAGACGGCCCTGCAAAGCGCAGATCAGCGGAGTCCTGCCGAAAGATCCGTGGATTTTTCTGTTCGGAAAGGCGACGATTACGAAAATAATGTGCTTCACGGGCGCCGAAATAGAAAGAAACGATCGCGCCAAGCAACCACCAAAGCGGCTCTGGCACGGTCTGAAGCCCCTCCATACGGCGGGAGAACCCGGCAGGCTCTGTCATGGCGTAACCGAACAGACCAAGCGTGCCGAAGGTCATCAGCGGGCGAGGCAGGCGGTTCAGCCCGTTAACGAAGTCATGGAAACGACTTTGGCCGCCGCCGAACTCGGCCTTGAACTGCTCGATTGCGTGGCGATAGGCGTCCTCGTCAAGCTCCATCCGTCGTGTCGCATTCTCGCGAAACACCTCGGCAACATCCGTCGCCGCATCAGAGAGACCGCGTGCGGCAGGTCCAATTCCGATCAGACGGTCGATCATCCCCATGCCGAGATCCTCTCACGATGCTGGGTTTCGCTGAGGTGATAGCGGGCAGAGATGAACTCTTCGGCCCGCCGAATCCAGCCGCCTTTCGCGCCACGGCGGGTCCGGGCATATTTGCGGCTGGCGGGGCGGTGATCGGCAAGCGCATAATAGTAATTCCGCCGCTCGATCCCATAGGCATCCGCGATATGGCGCGGCGCGGCATTATGCGCGGCACGCAGGGCGGCAATGGTTTTCGGGCCGATCACACCGTCATCCCTGGCCGGATAGCCCATAAGCGTGATCATGCGTTGCAGGATCTTCACGGCATTCGTGCCGGCATTCACATACATGTCGAAAACCGATGCCTGCAGCGCGTCGGGAATTTTGCCAATGCCGGGGTGGGTGAAATAATGCTCCTTGAAGATGCGCTCTGCCCGGTCCCGGTCAAGGGCTTTTACATCGGCGCGGCTGACCTTCCCGTCGCCGGTCAGATCCAGCCCCAGACGCCGCATCGTCCCGATGGTCACGCCGTATTTCGTCGCCCCGCCCGGATCGTCGGGGTCGTTCACATAGCCCCCCTCACGCGCCACGATTTCCGCTGCGATTTCATCCACTGACTTCATGTCCCGCTCCTTGTCCCAGAACGCGGCAGAGCCTGCCGGGGCCGGGTTAAGGCGCGGTAAACCCTGCGGGCGTTGCCGCCGGGCGAAAATCAGCTGTTCGGGTCTTTGTAAACGCCCGTGGCCCGAAGCGAATCCTCGACCTCTTTGGGCATGTAGTTCTCATCATGCTTGGCCAGAATCTCGGAGGCGACGAAGATATCACCCTCCATCCGGCCCGTGCCGATCATGCCCTGACCTTCCTCGAACAGATCGGGCAAGACACCGGCGAAACGCACCGGGATCGTATAGGCACCATCGGTCACGCTGAAGGCGATCACCTCGCCCTGTCCCCGGATCAGAGAACCCTCCTCGACCAGACCGCCCAGACGGAACACCTCTCCGTCAGAGGGCGGTTCCTCGACCACCTGAGTCGGCGCACGATACAGGTTAATCCCGTCGCGGAATCCATAACCGATCAGCGCAGTCGCCAGCAGAAGCGCCACCGAGGCGGCAAGAAGCACCTGTATTCTTCTTCGTTTTTTCAGCGACTTCATGGAAATACCTCTGGCTGCCTGTCAAGCTTGCTCGAACCTGATTTCCCGTTTCATGAATTGCACGGCCTTGCTGGAGACGCGGACCGGATTGCCGGTGGTCAGATATTTCGACTCTGTCCCGCTGCCGAGAAATTCGGGACGCCGTTGCAGATAATCGGCAAGGCTGTCCGCGACCAGATGCGCCTGTGAAAACACCTGTACATCGGGACCAAGCGCATTCTGGAAAGCGGTCTGCATGAACGGGTAATGCGTACAGCCCAGTATCGCGGCTTCTGGCTGCGGCATCCGGCGTTTCAGAGCCTCGACATGGCTGGTCACAAGCGCCTCGGCAAGGATCTCATCGCCATCCTCGATCGCATCAACCACCCCGCCGCAGGGCTGTGCCTCGACATCCACGCCGATGGCGCGAAACGCCAGTTCGCGCTGAAAGGCACGGCTGGCGACCGTAGCGGGGGTGGCGAACAGGGCGACATGCTTGACCGCCACCTCGCGCGGCGGCGAATTATCGCCCCATTGCCGCTCGGTCAGCGCCTCGATCAGAGGAACAAAAACGCCAAGTACCCTTTTGTTTTCAGTAATGAATTTTTCCTGCATCCGACGCAGCGCTGCGGCAGAGGCGGTGTTGCAGGCAAGGATCACCAGATCGCAGCCTTCCTGCCACAGCCGTTCTGTCGCCGCACAGGTCAGATCATAGATATCGTCCGCGGTGCGCACGCCATAGGGCGCATGGGCATTGTCGCCGAAATAGACCAGCGGCAGATCGGGCAGCCTGTCCCTGATCGCCGCGTAAACGGTCAGACCGCCAAGCCCGGAATCGAATACGCCCACCGCCATGTCATACCTCTGTCAGCACAAAGCGCGACATAAGCCGCGCTTTGCCGAAAGTCCATGACAGAGGTCATTCTGCCGCATGTGCAAGGGGAGTCCCGCCATCGCGGAACGCCTGCAAAAGCTCCTGACGGCGGGCGGCTGCTTTTTCGGCAGCCGCATCCTTGATCAGGCCATAGCCCTTCACGGAAAGCGGCAGACGGGCCAACTCGCGCAGGATGCCCTCGGTGGCGGGCGCGACCTGCGGCAGCAATTCGCGCATATCGGCTTCGTACTCGGCCAGCATGGCGCGTTCGGCCTTGCGCTCGGCCAGCCAGCCGAACGGATCGAACGCCGTCCCGCGCAGGCGCTTCATCTTCGCCAGAAGCCGGAAGCCAGGCATGATCCATGCGCCGAATTCCCGCTTCTTCGGACGGCCTTCGCTGTCGCGGCCCGGCAGGACCGGCGGGGCAAGGTGGAAGGACAGTTTCGTCTCCCCGTCAAACTCCCGCGCCACGCCCTCGGCGGTTTTCAGATGCAGCCGGGCGACCTCATATTCATCCTTATAGGCCATCAGCTTGAACAGGCCTTCGGCCACATCCTCGCGCAGATTGTCCGGGGCAAGCGCGACCAGATCGCGGAAACGCTGCGCATAGGCTTCATCCTGATACTCGACCAGCCAGTCGGCGCGGAAGGCGATGGGATCATCCCGCTTCGCCGGTTTGGCAGGCGCGGTAAACGCGGCCACCGCCGCCGGATCGGTCACCGCCCAACGGCCAATGCGAAAGGCACGTTTGTTTTCCTCGACCTTCGCACCATTCAACTCGATTGCCGTCAGGATCGCCTCTTCGCTCAGCGGGATCAGCCCGCGCTGCCAGGCACCGCCAAGCACCAGCATATTGGAATAGATCGAATCCCCCAGAGCCTTCTGCGCCAGATTATTCGCGTCGAAAAACGCCACTTTCTCGCCCAAACGCGCTTCCAGCGACATTTTCAGCCGGTCGGCGGGGATCTGGAAATCGCGGTTCTTGGTGAACTCACCAGTGATGATCTCATGATCGTTGACCACAGCGCCGGTGCGACCATGTGTCATCAGACCGATGGTCTTGGCCCCCGCCGTCACGACCAGATCGCCGCCGATGATGCAGTCGGCCTCTCCGACGGCGACCCGGATCGCGCTGATATCGCCGGGATCATTCGCCAGCCGCAGATGGATATGCACCGCGCCGCCTTTCTGGGCGAGGCCGGCCATCTCCATCATTCCGGCGCCCTTGCCGTCAATATGCGCCGCCTGCGCCAGCACCGCACCAATGGTCACGACCCCGGTGCCGCCAACCCCTGTGATCACAAGATTATGCGTGCCATCAATCGCAGGCAGGGTCGGGGCGGGAAGATCCGGCAGATCCAGCGAGGCCGCCGCCGGTTTTTTCAGCTTACCGCCCCGGACCGAGACGAAGCTGGGGCAGAACCCGTTCACGCAGGAGTAATCCTTGTTGCACGAAGATTGCTCAATCTGCCGTTTGCGGCCCAGTTCCGTGTCCAGCGGCACGACCGAAACGCAATTCGACTGTACCCCGCAATCGCCGCAGCCTTCGCAGACATCCGGGTTGATCCAGATGCGACGGTCAGGATCGGGGAACAGCCCTTTCTTGCGACGGCGGCGTTTTTCAGCCGCGCAGGTCTGGACATAGAGGATCGCCGAAGTGCCGCCGCGCTTCGCCAGCTCACGCTGCACGGCCATCATGTTTTCCCGAGGTTCCGTTCTCAAGCCGTTGAACTGGCTGGGATCGACATCTTCTTTCTCATCATAGACGACGATCACCGGATCGACATTCATCGCCCGCAATTCCCGCGCGATCTGCGGCGCGGTCAGGCCGCCCTCATTCGGCTGGCCGCCGGTCATGGCAACAGCATCGTTGAACAGGATCTTATAGGTGATATTCGTCCCGGTCGCGACCGCGTGACGAATGGCAAGGCTGCCGGAATGATTATAGGTTCCGTCGCCAAGGTTCTGAAATACATGCGGTCTGTTGGAAAACGGAGCTTCCCCGACCCAGTTCGCCCCTTCGCCGCCCATATGGGTGAAACCACTGGTTTCGCGGTCCATCCACTGCACCATATAGTGACAGCCGATCCCCGCATAGGCGCGGCTGCCATCCGGCACGCGCGTCGAGGTGTTATGCGGACAACCCGAACAATACCAAGGTGTTCTGACGGTTATCTCAGGCGCGTTATCGGCGCGGCGCGCGGCGGTCAGTTTCTCCAGACCGGCGCGGATGCCCTCGGTGCCGCGGCCTTCCTCGATCAGGATGCCGCCCAGTTTTTCCGCGATCATCACCGGGTCGAGCGCATAGCGCGTCGGGAAGACCTCTTCCCCGGTGCGGTCGTGATGCCAGCCGATCACGCGTCGACCGTGGCGGTTGTCGAAGATGGCTTCCTTGACCTGCACCTCGATCAGCTTGCGCTTTTCCTCGACCACGATGACCAGATCCAGAGGCTCGGACCATTCCTGGAAGGTCTTCATATCCATCGGGAAGGTCTGGCCGATCTTATAGGTGGTCAGACCCAGCCGGTCGGCTTCGGCCTCATCTATGCCCAGAAGGGACAAAGCGTGGATCAGATCCAGCCAGTTCTTGCCCGCCGCGACAAAGCCGATCTTCGCGCCCGGCTTGCCCCAGATCCTGCGGTCGATCTTGTTCGCCCGCGAAAATGCCTCGGCGGCGAAGCGTTTATAGTCGATCATCCGGGCTTCCTGCAGCACCGGCGTGTCGCCCAGACGGATATTCAACCCGCCCTCGGGCATGTCGAATTTCGGCGTGACGAAGTTCATCCGGAACGGATCGCCATTAACGACCGAGGTCGCCTCAACCGTGTCCTTCATCGTCTTGAGGCCCGTCCACACGCCCGCAAAACGCGACAATGCGAAGCCGTACAGCCCGTAATCCAGAATTTCCTGCACACCGGCAGGCGACAGCACCGGGATATAGGCGTCCACCATCGCCCAATCCGACTGATGCAGCACGGTCGAGCTTTCGCCCGTATGGTCATCGCCCATCGCCATGACCACGCCGCCATGTTGCGACGATCCGGCCATATTGCCGTGGCGCATGACATCGCCGGTGCGGTCCACCCCCGGTCCCTTGCCGTACCACAGCGCGAAAACGCCGTCATATTTGCCCTCATTGCGCAATTCGGCCTGCTGGCTGCCCCAGACGGCGGTGGCGGCAAGGTCCTCATTCAGACCGGGCTGGAACAGCACGTTTTCGGCGGAAAGCAGCTTCTCGGCCTTCATCATCTGAAGATCGACGCCGCCCAGAGGGCTGCCGCGATAGCCGGTGACCAGCCCCGCCGTATTCAGCCCGGCTGCGGTGTCGCGGGCGTGCTGCATCAGCATCAGCCGCACGAGCGCCTGCGTTCCGTTCAGCAAAACCTGCGGTTTCGACAGATCGAAACGATCCGCCAATGAAAACGACTTGTCCTGTGGAACCCCCATCTGGCCCTCCCTGCTCGATCGGTATGGGGGCATTATACGTCAGCAAAGCTGACCCAGAAAGGGAAAACTGTCGTTTGTCATATGTTGCTGAAACAGCCCCGGCAGCGTAAGAGTTGCGCAAATTGCATAGCTATTACGACAGAAAGTCATGACATGGACTGGGATAAGCTTCGGATCTTTCATGCAGTTGCCGACGCTGGAAGCCTGACTCATGCGGGTGATTCGCTGCGGCTATCTCAATCAGCGGTCAGCCGCCAGATCCGCGGGCTGGAAGATCAACTTGGCGTGACCCTGTTTCACCGCCACGCGCGGGGCCTGATTCTGACCGAACAGGGCGAACTTCTTTTCCACGCCACATCCGAAATGGCGCGTAAGCTCGATATGGCCGAGGCGCGGATCCGTGACAGCGAAGAACATGTCATGGGCGAGTTGAAAGTGACGGCGGCGACCGGCTTCGGTACGTTGTGGCTGGTGCCGCGCCTGAACAAGCTTTATGCGCTGTATCCCGATCTGAAGATCAATCTGATCCTAGAAGAGCGTGTGCTTGACCTGCCCATGCGAGAGGCTGATGTCGCCATCCGCATGAAGGAACCTAGCCAGTCCGATCTGATCCGCCGCCGGTTGCTGAATATCCGTATGCGGCTTTACGCGACGCGCAACTATCTGTCGCAGTCTGGCCGTCCGCAAAATGTCCCCGACCTGTCGCGTCACCGGCTGATCGGGCAGGACCCTGCCGTGCCGCAGGTTGCGGCGGGTAAGCTGCTTGTGCAGCAGCTTCTGGAACAGCATCCGCGTTCGCTGCTGATGGTGAATAATTATTTCGGGGTGTTGCAGGCGGTGCTGAACGAAGTCGGCATCGGCGTGCTGCCCGATTATCTCACGGCCGATTTCCCGGAACTGGTGCGGGTCTTCGATGATGTCGAATCCGGCGAAGTGCCGGTATTCCTCGCATTTCCTGAAGAACTGCGCGGCTCCCGCCGGGTCACCGCATTCCGTGATTTCGTGGTGGATGAAATCGCAGCCTATCGCAAATCGCAAAGCGCCGCCGCTGCCGCCGAATAGGCGGTGCGGCACAGCGACACGGCATCCGGCAGCGCTCTGGTTTCTGCCGGGCGGCAGCGTTAAACTGCCCCGGCAAGGGAGTCACATATGATCGCCGAGCTTGGACATTTCGCCCTCATCCTCGCCTTCGCGGTGTCGATGTTTCAGACAATCGTGCCGCTTGTCGGCGCGGCAAAAGGCTGGCCCGCCTGGATGGAGGCCGCACGGCCTGCCGCAATCGCCCAGTTCGGTCTGGTCGCTCTGTCCTTTGCCGCGCTGAGTTTCGCCTTTGTGACCTCGGATTTCTCGGTCGCACTGGTCTATGAGAATTCGCATTCCGCCAAGCCGATGATCTACAAGATTTCGGGCGTGTGGGGGAACCATGAAGGCTCGATGCTGCTCTGGGTGATGATCCTCGCCCTGTTCGGTGCGACCGCCGCCGCATTCGGGGCGCAACTGCCCCCCAGCCTGCGGGCGCGGGTGCTGGCCGTGCAGGCCTCGATAGGTGCGGCTTTCTATGCGTTCATCATATTCACCTCGAACCCGTTTCTGCGGCTGGATGTGCCGCCGTTTGACGGGCGCGACCTGAACCCGCTGCTGCAGGATCCCGGTCTCGCCTTCCATCCGCCATTTCTCTATCTGGGCTATGTCGGGCTGAGCATGACATTCTCTTTTGCCGTTGCAGCACTGCTTGAGGGCCGTGTCGATGCGGCATGGGCGCGATGGGTGCGGCCGTGGACGCTGGCGGCATGGATGTTCCTGACCATCGGCATCGCGCTCGGGTCCTGGTGGGCCTATTATGAACTCGGCTGGGGCGGGTTCTGGTTCTGGGACCCGGTGGAGAATGCCAGCTTCATGCCGTGGCTTCTGGCGGCGGCGCTGCTGCACTCCGCGATTGTCGTCGAAAAGCGCGAGGTGCTGAAAAGCTGGACCATCCTTCTGGCCATCATGGGCTTCGGTTTCTCGATGATCGGAACCTTTATCGTACGCTCGGGCGTGCTGACCTCGGTGCACAGCTTCGCTTCGGACCCGGCGCGCGGTGTCTTCATTCTGGCGATCCTCGCGGTCTTCGTCGGAGGTGCGCTGACCCTTTTCGCCGCACGTTCCGGGTCGATGCAGGCCAAGGGCGTTTTCGCGCCGCTCTCGCGGGAGGGGGCGCTTGTGCTGAATAATATCCTTCTGGCCGTCGCGGCATTCGTGGTGTTTGTCGGCACGATCTGGCCGCTTGTCGCAGAGATGCTGTTCGACCGTAAATTATCGGTCGGCCCGCCCTTCTTCGAAAAAGCCTTCACCCCGTTCATGATCATGCTGGCACTGGTGCTGCCGATCGGGGCGATCATCCCGTGGAAACGCGGCAATCTCCGCCGCGCCCTCAGACCCCTGCGCGGCGCGATAATGCTCAGCTTCGCGGTCATGCTGCTGGCTTTCGCGGTCTCGACCGGTCATTCGGCTTTGGCCGTTATCGGGGCGGGGCTCGGGTCCTGGCTGGTCTTCGGGGCAGGGGCAGAGTTGTGGTTCCGCACCGGCTCCAGCGGCTTTGCCCGGCTGCGCCGTCTGCCGCGGGCGGATTGGGGCAAGGCCATCGCGCATTCGGGGCTGGGGATCACCTTTATCGGCATCAGCCTGCTGATGGCCTGGCAGGTCGAAGACATCCGCACCGCCCGCATCGGTGAGCCGTTCAGTGTCGCAGGATACGAGATCACCCTGCTGGATGTCCGCGAGGTGCAGGGGCCGAACTATATCTCGACCACCGCTGAAATGGAGGTCGCGCGTGACGGAAAGCAGGTCGCCCTGCTTTACCCGGAAAAGCGCGTCTACCCGGTTCAGGCCATGCCAACCACCGAAGCGGCAATCGACAGCGGTTTCCTCCGCGACATCTATCTTGTGATCGGCGATCCGCAGGACGGGGGCGGATGGGCTGTGCGCAGCTATATCAAACCCTTCGCGAACTGGATCTGGCTCGGCTGCATCATGATGGCCATCGGAGGGATGGTCAGCCTGTCCGACCGCCGCTGGCGGGTCGCGGCAGGCGCACACCGTCAGCGCGTGGCCGGGGTGCCTGCGGAATGAAGCGGCTTCTGCTGATCCTGCTGCTGCTTCCGGGACCGGTTTTTGCCGTGCAGCCCGATGAGGTGCTGGACGACGCCCAACTGGAAGCCCGCGCCCGGGACATCTCGCAGGATCTGCGCTGCCCGG
This sequence comes from Paracoccus aerodenitrificans, assembly GCF_027913215.1. Lineage (GTDB taxonomy): Bacteria > Pseudomonadota > Alphaproteobacteria > Rhodobacterales > Rhodobacteraceae > Paracoccus > Paracoccus aerodenitrificans. The sequence continues at coordinate 1,527,983 of NZ_CP115784.1, read as the reverse complement.
TCTGTCAGGGCGAGAATATCGACGAATCCAATGCCGCGATCAGCCGCGATTTGCGGATTTATGTGCGCGAAAGGCTGGTCGAGGGTGACAGCGACGCGGAAGTCGTCGAAGCCGTCACCGACCGTTTCGGCGAATTCGTCCTGTTCGAGCCTCGTGCCACGGGCAGCAATCTGATCCTCTATCTTGCCGGACCCTTGATGGCGCTTCTCGCAGCCCTTCTGGGCTGGCGCTTCGTCGTCAGCCGCAGACCTCCCGCGCAGACGGAAACCGGGCCATCCCTTTCGCCCGAGGAACGCGCCCGGCTTGATGAGATCATGAAGGGCTGACGCAGGATCAGCCGCCTTGTGACGCGACGACGGGCTTTCCGTCCTGTCGCGATCAGGCCATGCTCGGCCTCAAGCAGGAGGATGACATGGCTTACGAAACGATCAGCTTTTCCACGAATAACGGTATCTCCACGCTGATGCTGAACCGGCCTCAGGTGATGAACGCGCTGAACTCGAAAATGCGCGAAGAGATCACTCAGGCGCTGAACAGCGTTGATGAAAAAACGAGATGCGTCGTGATGACCGGTGCGGGTGCCGCATTCTGTTCCGGGCAGGATTTGACGGATGTGGCCGCCGCAGAGGATGTCGAGGGCATTCTTCGGCGCGAATACGAACCCATGTTGCAGGCTGTAATCAACTGCCGGGCACCCGTCATCGCGGCGGTGAACGGTGCCGCTGCGGGGGCAGGGGCCAATCTGGCGCTGACGGCGGATGTGGTGATCGCGGTGGAAAGCGCCTATTTCGCGCAGGCTTTCACGAAGATCGGGCTGATCCCGGATGCGGGCGGCACCTGGATCCTGCCAAGGCTGGTCGGCAATGCCCGTGCAATGGGGATGATGCTGTTCGCCGAGAAGATTCCGGCTGCTCAGGCCGAGGAATGGGGCATGATCTGGCAATCTGTCCCGGAAGCCGGATTTGTCGAAGCAGTACAGGAAAGAGCGCGGCAACTGGCTGGCGGTCCGACCTCGGCCTATCTCTCGGTGCGCCGTGCGATCCGCGAATCCGGCGCGAGCGATTTCGCCAAACAGCTCGACCTTGAGGCCGAACTGCAGGGGCAGGCAGGACGCAGCGCGGATTTCCGGGAAGGTGTGACGGCGTTTCTCGAAAAACGTGCTCCGAAATTCAGCGGGAAATAGGGCAGGGGTCCTTATTCCGTCCGGTCACGCGCCAGCCGCGCCGCCCGGATCGCTGTCGATGAGGCGTTTGTCATCGGCATGTTCACCATCACCCAGGCGGGCGGCGTCGCAGAGCCAAGTCGCTCTGCCTGATTTTCGGGCAGACGATACGGCGCCATGATCCGCGCCGCTTTCGACAGACGCGCCGGCAGCCTTGTGCCGGGGCGGGCAACGACGCCGATTGGGACGCGTTCGGCAATCTCCTGCCAGCGTTCCCATTGGCTGAACTGAACCAGATTATCCGATCCCATCAGCCAGGTGAAACGCGCCTGAGGATAAATAAGCTGCAACGCCGCGATGGTTTCGACGGTCGTCCGGGTTTTCAGCCTTTCCTCCAGCCCGGTGACGATCACGCGGGGATCATCCATAAGCCTGTGCGCAAAGGCGATGCGTTCCTGCATCGGCGCGGGCTGGCGCGATTTCAGAGGGTTGCCCGGCGTAATCAGCCACCAGACCCGATCCAGCCCTAACCGCTTCAGAGCCTCTTCGGTCAGCCTGACATGCCCCTCATGCGCGGGATCGAAGGATCCGCCGAAAAGCCCGATGCGCTGCCCGCGCGTTACTGTAGGAAAACCCTGTTTCATCATGAAGATTTATGACGGGACCGGACGAGGCTCAACAGGATTTGAAGGGCGATGCGTCGGTCAGCCCGCGATATTATAATGGCTGGGGCCGGGGTTTGAACTGTGCGTTCCGGCAATCCTGAAACTATGGCTTTCCTCGGTGCCGACGGCCCTCACAGAGGCACACGGGTTAGACTTCATCGAAAGCCAGACTTTCAGCGACACGCCACAGCACACAATGATGACTACGCTTCTTTTGCGTTCCTCTTTTCTGATTGATCGGACCTACCCCCCTGATAAAGCCGGATACAGCCTTTCCCGGCATTCTTCGCCGCATAAAGTGCCGTATCCGCCTCAGCCAGCATCCGGTTTGCGTCCAACTGTCCGAGTTGGCGCGACATGATGCCGCCAATGCTTGCCGAGATCCGGCACAGATGCTGCTGAAAGCGCACGGGCTGCTGTGTCGCCGCGATGATCCTTTCGCCGATCTGTTCAAGTGTTTCAGCACAGCTTGCGCCGGGCAGGATCACGGTGAACTCGTCTCCACCGACCCGCGCAATGCGGTCTTCATCACGCAGCACATCCTTCAGCCGTTCCGCTGTCCGGTGCAGAACCTCATCTCCGGCGGCATGGCCGAAGCGGTCATTCACCTCCTTGAAGCGGTCGAGATCTATTTGCAGAACCGCAAATTCCTGCCTTTGCCCATCGGGCCGGGACCGCGATTCAATCACCGAGCGCAGCGCCATCTCGAAACCGCGTCGGTTGAGAAGCCCGGTCAGAGGATCGGTAAAGGCCTGCATTTCCGCCGTCCGCCTTGCCTCTTCAAGGCTGAGACTATGGCGCGACAGCTCACCCCGAATGGCCTGGCTGGCCTTGTGCAGATACATGATTTCAATCGCCAGCTCATTGGCAGAGAAATCGGCATCGGTCAGGTTATAGATCCCGATCGCCTCGATCACGCCGATACCGAAGCCCAGATTCAGCAGCAGATCGCCCTGAGCCAATAAAACCGCCTCTCCACGCAGCGAGGGCAGGGAACTGCCCTGAAGTCCCAGAAAAACCCGCGTCCCGCTTGCCGCTGCTTCGGTCAGCATATCCAGCATTTCCGTACCCGGAGAGGAACGCCGCAGTTCAAATGCGGTCTGCACATTCCGCGTCGACCCGATCAGCTTGCGCAGGGTCGTCCCGCAAGAGCGGATCACCCCCGCAGAATCGATCAGCAGATGCATTGGCATCATCGTGGCCAGCCGCTCAACCGGGATCGTGGGGATATCCGTCATGCGGCCCCTGCCGTGCCGTGCATCGAGAACCGGCTGCCCTCGGCGAAACTGTCGTCGATAATCGTCACGGTCAGACCGGAGTCAGCCGTTTCGACAATTGCCAGAACGCCATAATCATCCGCCATACCCCGAAGAAATCCACAAAGAACCGGCAGCCAGCCATCCTGATCAGCGCTGACTGAAAGCCGGTAACTGCCCGGACCCGAGCGCAGAGTCACAATCCGTGGCAATATAAGCCCCGGCAATACCGCGCTTCCCCGATCATGAAGGTCATCCAGCGACAGCACGAAATCCTGAAAGGATGAGCCGCTGAACCGCATGATATGGCGGACACTGTCCAGCCGCGGGATCCAGCCGCCGATATCTTCCAGCAATTCCTCACGTCCCAATTGCAGAGATTTGCAGGCAGACCGGATCATCGCCGGCGCGACATCCTGGCCATATTCGTGAAGGATCTGAGTTCCGCGCCGGTCCAGACCGCAATCGCGGCACAGATCGGCCCAGACCGCGTCGCCATGCCGCGCCCGCAGAAAAAGTTCGATCCCCCGGATAACGAAACCATGCATCATGCCTCCTTTCCGGAGGAGGCCTAGCATGAAGAGCTTAACAGTCCGTCAATCGCGCCGCGCCAGAAGCCGGGCCGCAAAGGCAATATCCGAAGCCGCGATCCCCGTCGCCTCGGCGCAGGCAATCACGCGATCATCGCTTTCGGCGACGAACTCAAGGATGAATTCATGCACGTCATCGCCGTTTACCAGCTGGTTCAACTGTGCCGGATCGATCCCGCTGCGTCCGATCAGGCTGCTGAGCAGTTCCGGGTCCTGCAGAACATAAAGAAGAAGATTGTCTGCAATTTCATGCGCCTGACGTGGTGTGATCATCTGAAATGGATGCCTGAAACTTTCTGTTAATCGGTCTGTGCGAATTTGCCCTCCGAGCAGAAGCGAGGCAAGAAAATCATGCTTGGAGAGATCCTGTTAATAGATGGGGACGTCACGTCGCGATGTTCCATGAAAGCCCGGCTTCGTGCTGCGCATTACGATGTGCGGACCTCGGAAAACGTTGCGGATGCGTTACAGCCGGAGTCGCGTGCCCGTGCCGTGCTGGTCCGAAATCGCGATGCGTCGGTCCTTGGGCAGCAGATCGACTGGCTTCTGCGGCGCGTCAGGGTGCCAGTGATCGCCATTTGTGCACCCAGCCAGCGTCTCGCTGCGCTTACTGCGGGGGCAGGGTTTCTGCTTGACCACAATTGCGACGACATCGTCATGCGGGCGCGGCTGCGCAGTTGGCTGGCGCTTCCGGTCTGCCGTGAGACGGGATTTGCGGAATCCGGTGCAGCGTTCAGTTTCCCCGACAAGATCGCATTGCTGACCGATGACGCTGCGCTTGCGCGTGACTGGCAGTCTCTGCTTGCTTCGGTGGGGCTGACGATCTCGCGGATTTCGTCGCGCGACGGATTTGCCCGGCTGCGTGACCGGATCGCGGTGCTTCTGGTCGATGCGGGCGCGGGGAGTGCCGGGTTGCAGCGACTGGCCGATCTTCGCGCCCGGATGATGGCCGATGCACGGGGAACCTCGCTTGTCATGCTGCAAAGCACGGAATCTGCCGAGGAAGAAGCGCGGGCCTTCGACATGGGCGCTGCCGAGGTTTTGCCCGTCCGGCCCGAATTATGCGGCGATAAGGCAGAGCTTGCTGCGAAAATGCAGTTTCTCCTGCGCCGCAGCCATGAGGCAGAGCGGGCACAGCATGCATCCAGTACGGCATTGCGGCTGGCCCGGACCGATTCGCTGACCGACCTTCTGAACCGCAGGGCGCTTGAGCATGAGATCGCCAGAACGATCCGCTCGGGTGAGGGTTTTGGACTGGTCATGGCCGATATCGATCATTTCAAATCGATCAACGACCGCTACGGGCACGGGGCAGGCGACACTGTCCTGCGTGAGGTTGGCAGCCTGCTGACTCGCTGCAGCCCGGAATCGGCCAGGATCGCGCGGTGGGGCGGAGAGGAGTTCATGCTGCTTCTGCCCCGGATGGATGAAACCGGCTCTGTCTCGCTGGCCGAGAATATCCGGCATCATCTGGCCGCAAGCGCAATGCGGGTGAACGGGCTGGCCGGGCCGGTCGATGTGAGCGTTTCGGTCTCGGTCGGTATCTGCGTCAGCGATGATGGCGTCGGGGCAGGCGGGGCGGATGAGCTGATCAATCGTGCCGACGCGGCGATGCTGGCCGCCAAGCAGGCCGGCCGCAACCGTGTGATCCTGGCGCGACCTGTGCAATATGCCGCAACTTATGGCTGAGTGCCGATCCCTGATCTGTCGGTTGCCGCTTGTCTGCCGTAGCGTCAACTATGTTATCCGCGCCGTGCCGTGAACTGCCGGGCTTTGCCCGGCGTTGTGGCCAGTGCGTGCAGGACGCAGGAAGATCAAACGGATAACGAGGCAGGAAACCGCTATGGAACGACGCAGGATCAACCTCGCTTTGCAGGGCGGCGGTGCACATGGCGCATTTACCTGGGGAGTGCTTGACCGGCTTCTGGAAGAGGAATGGCTGGATATTGCGGCGATCACCGGAACATCCGCCGGGGCGCTGAACGGCGCGGCCCTTCACGCCGGTCTTGCCGCCGCGCAAGGCCGCAACGGTCGCAGGGCAGCGCGTGAAAACCTTCGCCATATCTGGAGCGAGGTTGGCCAGGTCAGCGATTCCCGCGTCGTTCGCTGGCTGCACTCGATGTTCCCGGTGCCCCGCAGCTTCGAAAGACTGACAGAGCTGTTTTCTCCGGTCGCCTGGCTTGACAATATGACCCGGTTGTTCAGCCCTTATGATTACGGTCCGTTTTATTCAAACCCGCTGCGGGCCATCTTGCGGACCATGCCCTATCCGGAATTCGGGGCGCATTGCGAAACGCGGATTTTCGTCAACGCGACCAATGTGCGCACGGGTCAGGCGCGGGTTTTCATGGATCGTGAAGTGACTGTGGATGCGGTGCTTGCCTCGGCCTGCCTGCCCACGATCTATCGCGCAATCAAGATCAACGACCCGGTGACCGGGCAGCTTGAGGAATACTGGGATGGCGGCTATTCGGGGAACCCGTCGCTATGGCCGCTTTACCATCCGGATCTGCCGCGGGATATCGTCGTCGTGAACATCAACCCTATGCGGCGTGAGGATGTTCCGCATTCGCCGGGAGAAATCGCCGACCGCGTTAATGAAATCAGCTTCAACAGCGCCCTTCTGTCCGAGTTGCGGGCGATCAATTTCGTCAAACGATTGCACGACGAAAAGCGGCTTGAGGGCAAGGTCATGAAGAATGTGCTGCTGCACATGATCATGGACGATACGCTGATGAACGATCTCAGCGCACGCAGCAAGATGCTGCCCAATCCCGGTATGCTGGAGCGGATGTTCAATGCCGGGCGCGGCTCGGCGGATCGTTTCATCGAACAGCATGCCGATGATCTGAATCAGCGCGACTCGGTGGATATGTCAGCGCTGTTCCCGCGCCGGGTATCGCTGGGATAGACCAGTCCGCCCGAGATCACCAGCTTGGCGGCGTCCTCGACCGCCATGTCAAGGATATGCACGTCCTGTTCGGGGACGAACAGCAGAAATCCAGAGGTCGGGTTGGGCGTTGTCGGTACGAAGACGGCAAGGAATTTGCCATGCCCGCTGCCGCTGCCTTTCTGCGCGATTTCGCCGCGGGCATCGCCTGCGACAAATCCGATCCCCCACAAGCCGCGGCGGGGATATTCGACCAGACAGGCGCGGTCGAATTTTCCATCTCCCTGGCTGAGAATGGTTTCCGCGATCTGCTTGATCCCGCCATAGACCGCGCCGACAATCGGCATGCGCGAGAACAGAGATTCACCGAAACCGATAATCGCCTTGCCCATCCAGCCCCGCGCCGCCCAACCGATCAGCAGCGTAAAGATCAGGAAGACCACGACACCGAGGCCGCGCAAATTGATGCCAATATAGTTTTCCGGCCGCCATCGCGGCGGGATCAACGGCAGAACCCAACTGTCCATCCATCCGGTCAGCGTCCAGATCAGCCAGACGGTGATGCCGATGGGCGCGATCACGATCAGCCCTGTCAGGAAAGAGGCCCGCATCGCCGCAAGCGGCCCGCTGCGGCGTGGAATCAGGCGGGCGGATTTAAGCGGCGAGGGCTGGTCGTTCATATCCCGTGTTCCTTCGCCTGAATGCTAGATTCGCCCGCTTCCGCGTCAAGCCCCGCCGTGCAGCCTTGAGGCCTCGATGGCGATCTTCGCGCCAAGTCGTGCATTATTCATGACCAGCTCGATATTCGCATCGAGAGAGCGCCGCTCAGTCAGCTCGAAGATGCGCTGCAACAGATAGGGCGTCACAGCCTTGGCTGCGATCCGGTGCCGTGCGGCATCGGCAAGCGCCTGATCGACGATGGGCGCGATAATGTCACGGGGGATCTCGGCCTCTGCCGGGATCGGGTTGGCGACCAACTGCCCGCCCGGCAGGTTCAGATTGCGACGGATCAGCGCAGCGCGCGCGATCAGGGCAGGATCGTCCATGCGCAGCGGAGCCCTCAGCCCCGATTCGCGGGACCAGAAGGCCGGAAGCTGATCCTGACCATAGGCGATCACGGGAACGCCAAGCGTTTCCAGCACTTCAAGCGTTTTCGAGAGATCGAGAATGGCCTTCGCCCCCGCACAGACGACCGTGACCGGGGTTTGCGACAATTCCTGCAAATCGGCCGAGATATCGAAGCTGGTCTCCGCGCCGCGATGCACCCCGCCAATGCCGCCCGTCGCGAAGACAGCGATACCGGCGCGGTCGGCGCAGATCATTGTCGCGGCAACGGTCGTGGCTCCGGTCCGGCCCGTGGCGACGCAGACCGCAAGATCGGCGCGGGACAGTTTCATCACCTGCGCCTGAGGCGTCTGCGCCAGCCCTTCCATCATGGCATCGTCCAGCCCGATCTTGATCCGCCCGCCGACCACGGCGATGGTGGCGGGCAGCGCCCCCTCGGACCGGATCTGCGCTTCGACCCGCCGCGCCATTTCAAGATTTTGCGGATAGGGCATGCCATGCGTGATAATCGTCGATTCAAGCGCGACGACAGGGGCGCCCTTATCAAGCGCGTCGCGGATCTCGGCGGTGATGTCGAATGACTCAATCAAACCGGTCATGGCATGTCCTTTCCCGAAACATGTGCAGCGGCAGCCGAACTGGCGCGGATCAGCGAGATATGGCGATCATTTCCCGCGCGTTCAGCCGCAAGATGCGCGGCAAGAAAACTGTCGCCCGCCCCGGTCACCCGCGCAATCGTAACCGGGGGCGGGGTCACGGTCATGATCCCATCCGTGGCAAGACCGTCCGCAACCGGCAAAGCGCCATCCGTTACGATAACCCGGTTCATCCCCAGATCCAGCATGGCCCGCGCCGCATCCGCCGAGCCTTTCAGCCCGCGCCCGGCCAGCACCTCGGCCTCATAGCGGTTAAGATAGAAGCACCCGTTCGGTGCGCCGATCAGCGGTGCCAGCCGGTCCGCCTTGCCGGGGCTGGCCGGGACGATGCGCAGATCGGCCTGCGCAAGCCCCGGCTCGGCTGTAATCCGGTGAAGCTGATCCACTGTCAGATTGCCGTCGATCACCGCGACACCCCTCCACGGATCATTCGCCGAGGCAAGCCGCCCGTCCCGGATCGGTACAAGCACCCTGTCCCCGGCCTCTTCCAGCGAATGCGCGTCCGCAATCGCGGCGATCAGCCCGTTTGCGTCCTCGATAGCCATATAGACATCGGTCGGCCCGCCATCGCGGCACAGGAAATCGGTGATGACGCCACCTCGCTTGACGGATTCGATCAGCGCCTCACCCTCGCTGTCGCGACCGACTGCCGAAAGGATCGCCGGCGACATGCCCCATCTGGCCACGGCAAGCGCCACATTCAGCGCGACGCCGCCGGGAATATGGGCAATCCGGCCCGGCATGTCATGACCATGCGCCATGACGCGCGAACTGCGGCCGATCACATCCCACAGCATAGCGCCGATGCAGAGCACGTTGGCAGGATTTTTTCTGTGGCGATCCGTCATGAGCGAATATCTGTACCCGACAAGGATTTTATGGGTATCCGGAATTTCTGGTTGATAAAATGCCAAAGATGTAAAGAAGAAAATCTTTCTCAGCGGATTATCTGATTGATCCTCTTCAGCCTACTCTACTGCCAATTTTCTGTTTCCACCTTCGCCTGAGTCTTCATAGCGATGCTGACTAGGGAGGACAGCGAGAGCTGGGCAAGCGTCAAAGCGGTTCTGGTTCATGCGCAATCCGGACACCTGCACAACATTCCTCTTGTAAGAAACCGATCAAATTCTCTAGGTGCCCATACTCGGGTATACAGACAATCGTGCGGCTATGTTTCTCCTGCCGGATCAGCCCTACCTTGGCCATGCGCGCAAGGTGATGTGATAGCGTCGAAGCAGGAATACCCAGCCCCTTCTGGATATCTCCGACCGAAGCCCCATCAGGGCCAGCTTTGACCAGAAAGCGGAACACGGACAGTCGGTGACTATTCCCTAGCTCAGCTAAGCTGGCTGCAACCTTTTCGTGATCCATAGCACGCCCCAATAATTCGATGTTTCTAGAATTATAGTTGACAGGTCGGATAAACGCAAGTAGGCTGCGTACATCATTTCGACAATACTAGAAATATAGGAGTAATATTGAATGTCATCTCAACTCCAAGACGCTCTAGGCATGTTCGCCTTTCTCGCTATCGAGCTATCGGTTGTATTCATTGGCATTAGCTTGCTGGTCGGAGTTCTTCAACGTCACATCCCACCATCCAAGGTGGAAGCGTTACTGACTTCCAGTGGGAAGCGAGGCTATTTTCTTGCTGCTGGTTTAGGAGCTATAACGCCCTTCTGTAGTTGCTCGACTATCCCCATGTTGAAAGGGTTGATTCGGGCACGGGCCGGTTTTGGGCCGATGATGGTGTTTCTTTTCTCATCTCCGTTGCTGAATCCTATCGTCGTCGGCCTGCTGGTTGCCACGTTTGGATGGACACTTACTGCTATCTATGTGCTCGCCGCTTTGGTGGTCGCGGTAGGTGCCGGATGGCTGCTTCACACGCTTGGCTTCGAGCGTTATGTGCGCCGGACGGCGACACAAGAGAGCAGTGGATGTAGTTCATCAGCAAAGCCCGTGCAGTGCTACATCGACCGCATCGAGTTGCGGCACCAACAGCTGCGACACCACTCCGAAGACGGCTTCTTGCGGGGCTGATAGGAAGACAACAGTCTCTACGTCTAGCGAATGCTGTGACAGTCAACCCACTGTCACGGTTAAGAAAGAAGGGAAGTACAGTGGTGTGTGGCGGGAAGCTTGGTCGGACTTTATCGATGTGTTGCCTTACCTGCTCATCGGTATTGCGATTGGCAGCGTGATCTATGGTTTCATGCCCACTGACTTATTGGAGCAGTATGCAGGCCCAGATAATCCCTTTGCCATTCCAGTTGCCGCTGTCATCGGCGTGCCGTTGTATATTCGCGCTGAAGCCGTCATACCTCTGGCAGCGGCTCTGATGGCCCAAGGCGTGGGTGCCGGGACGGTGCTAGCGTTGATCATCGGCAGTGCCGGAGCCAGCCTGACTGAGCTCATTCTGTTGCGCTCTTTGTTCACGCTGAAGCTTTTAGCGGCGTTTTTAGCAGTCATTTTTGCTATGGCGATGATTGCCGGTTACGCCACCTACCTGTTTTTCTGATCAAGGCGGGAGATGATTAATTCGTTAAGCCTTCCTGGGTACCAGTTGGTGGATTCTGATGAGCAGAATGAAGACATACATTTTCGGCTTGAAGCACCTACACCAGTAGCCTGCGAGGGGTGCGGCGTGCAGGGTGAGTTCGTGCGGTTCGGCAAGCGTGACGTTCCCTATCGTGATCTGCCCATCCACGGCAAGCGGGTCACTCTCTGGGTGGTCCGCCGCCGATACACCTGCCGGGCCTGCAAGACAACATTCAGGCCCCAGCTACCGGAGATGGTGGACGGATTCCGTATGACACTGCGGCTGCATGAGTACGTGGAGAAGGAATCCTTCAACCACCCCTACACCTTTGTGGCGGCACAGACCGGCCTGGACGAGAAGACGGTGCGCGACATCTTCAACGCCCGCGCCGAGTTCCTGGGGCGCTGGCACCGCTTCGAGACGCCCCGCATCCTGGGCATTGACGAGCTATACCTGAACAAGCGCTACCGCTGCATTCTGACCAACATTGAGGAGCGAACCCTGCTCGACCTGCTGGCCACCCGCCGCCAGGACGTGGTGACCAACTACCTGATGAAGCTGAAAGACCGGCAGAAGGTCGAGATCGTCAGCATGGACATGTGGAACCCCTACCGGGCAGCGGTCAAGGCTGTGCTGCCCCAGGCCCGTATCGTGGTCGATAAGTTCCATGTGGTGCGCATGGCCAACGATGCCCTAGAGAGAGTGCGCAAGGGCCTCAGAAAGGAGCTGAAACCGTCCCAGAGCCGGACTCTCAAGGGAGACCGGAAAATCCTGCTGAAACGCGCTCACGAAGTCTCAGACCGGGAGCGCCTCATCATGGAGACCTGGACAGGCGCGTTCCCGCAACTGCTGGCCGCCTACGAGCACAAGGAGCGCTTCTACGGCATCTGGGACGCCACCACACGGCTCCAGGCAGAAGCCGCCCTGGACGAGTGGATAGCCACCATCCCGAAGGGCCAAAAGGAAGTCTGGAGCGATCTGGTCAGGGCAGTGGGAAACTGGCGCGAAGAGACCATGACCTACTTCGAGACGGACATGCCCGTCACCAACGCTTACACGGAGTCCATCAACCGACTGGCCAAGGACAAGAACCGTGAAGGGCGCGGTTACTCCTTCGAGGTGATGCGGGCACGAATGCTCTACACCACGAAGCACAAGAAGAAGGCACCGACTGCGAAGGTCTCTCCTTTCTACAAGAAAACCATCGGTTACGGACTGCCGGACTTCGCAGAGGAACTCAACTACGGAGTCGATCTATCAACCATCTGATAATGGTATCAGGTTGGTGGGGTAAAGGTGCCCCATCAACCATTAAATCCGTATACCCGATTTTATAAAATTCTAGCGTTAATCGGCACTTGCGGAAATCCGTTCTTGCGACGGACCCGGATCGGCGGGGATCAGACGCGTCGTGCCGGTCGCCGCCGCCCGCGCGAGCTGAGGGTCCAGCGACATGGTGATATACTCACCGCGCCGCCACCTGACTGCAAGATCGTCGTAATGGCGCGAGAACGGATGCCCCGACTGACCCGAGGCGATGATGAAGACGGAACTGTCCGGGTCGGCCAGATCGTAAACGCCACGATAGGCCGAGGCCAGAACGGGGCGGAAGGGCTGCTTGCCGGTGCCGACAAGCGGAGCGCGTGCAAGCGTGGTGTCGCCGCCGGATAAGGACTGGCGTAGGCTGGCGATCCAGCCAAGCCGGGGGACCGGGCTCAGCGCCGGGTGGATCTGAACGGCTTCATGCGCATCTCCCCATCGCCAGCTTGTCACATCTGGGCCGTAGCGCTCGGTCAGTTCAAGGATCGCGGCATCCAGTGCCTGCCGGGACAGGGTCGAGCAGGTTTCCACGGATGCTGACTGGCGAATATCGCACCAGCCTGCCGCGCCGCCACGGTTGCGGTAGACGCGTTCGATGAAGCCGGGCTGCAACTGCGTGATCCTGTCGGCAAGCGGCCCCAGATCGTCGCGGATCAGCCGGTCCTGAAGCGCCGCAAGCCAGGCCGCATAGATCAGCGGCTCGGGCAGATGCTCGCTCATTGCGCCATCCCATTGGGCCAGAAGCTCCAACGCATCCTGACGCTGCCGCTCGGGCGTGCCGGGTGCGGCGGGCTCTCCGGTGAACCACAGATCCGCGCCGATCAGCGGCAACAGCGAGCGGGCAGCAGGGCTGACGATATCAAGCTGCGTGTCGATGAAACTGTCGCGGCTGTAAACCTCACGCTGAGACAGCAGCCTGCTCAGCCGTCCCTCGCGCAGAATTTCGTCACCGTCGAAGCCAAGCGGCATCGCGCCTTGCGGCAAGGGCAGAGCGCCGGTTGCGAAGCTCAGCCCGTTCGCGGTTCCGTCGGGGGCCTCGGCAGGGGCAAGGCCCTGCCAGCGATTGGCCGGGATCCAGCCGGGGGTGGGCATCCGGCCAAGGGTCGCGTGTTGGGGGTCGCGCTGCGGCAGCAGACCGGCCAGAGGTTGCGCGATTCCGTCATGATCGGCCAGCGTTATGCGCATGGCTGGCGCGACCCAACCCTGCGCGGCCTCGATTGCCGCGCGGCGGTCGGTCGCGCTCATGATACCGATCAGGGCGCTGAGTGTGGTATCGTTGCTGGCCTGTCCGGTCCACGAGACCGAAGCGGCGAAGCCCGCCGGAGTCACCGAGGCCAGCCCGAACGCCGCACCGGGAAGCAGCGGGCCGTTCTCGGTTTCGCGCAACGTGATCGCCCGATCGGGCGCATCGCGGATCTGGATGATCTCTTTTCGGACGGTGAAATCCTGCCAGCCATTCGGGCCGCGATAGCGGTTGACGTCTCCGGGCTGGATTTCCTCGATATGGATGTCAGTATCGTCGGCCTGAGCCGGGACCAGACCCCATGCAAGCTGAGCCGAGCGGCCCGAAAACACCGCCGGAATGCCCGGAATAGTCGCGCCGATCACATCGCCCGAGCGCAGGTCGAGACGCGCCAGATACCACAGGGATGGCAGGGTCAGCGCCGCTTGCGGATCATTGGCCATCAGCGGCTCACCGGCGGTCGTGCGCTCGGCATCCGCGGCAAGGCTGCTGCCGGACAGCCCCGAGAAAGGCACCAGATATCCGGCCAGATTCAGCGGCCATTCGGGAATATAGGCCGGAGCCGAGCCGGGAATCCGCCCGCCGGGGAACAGGCTGGCATAGCCCGGCATCGCAGGCTCTCCCAGTCCGGCGACAAGGTCCTGACCCCGCTCGGGCGCGACAAGGGAAAGCTGCGCGCGCAGGATCTCGGCGGGAAGCTGACGGCTGGTGGCGGCGGCATAAAGCTTCAGGATCGCCAGCGAATCCGCAGGCTGCCAGAAGGCGATGTCATCGGGCACAAGGAAGAATTCGGGCGCACCACGGCCAAGCGCCTCGCGGTTGACGATGGCGATCCATTCATTGACCCCATCCGCATAGGCCCGCAGCGCCTCTTGTGTACGCTCATCCTGAGCGGCGACCGCTTCACGCGCCATCCGCGCAAAGCCAAGCCGCCGGGCCAGATCATCGGCAGCGAATGTGCGCTCGCCATATATCTCGGACAGGCGGCCCTGCGCGGCGCGGCGCAGCACGGTCATCTGAAACAGCCGGTCCTGCGCATGGGCAAGGCCAAGCGCGAAAAACGTATCGCGGTCGCTTTCGGAAAAGATATGCGGCACGTTTTCGGTGCTGCGCACGATTTCCACCTCGGCACCGATGCCCGGAACGACATAATCCGCGTTATAGTCGGGTAGGGACCGCATGGCGAAATACCAGACCAGCAAGGTGGCCAGAACCAGCAGCACGATCAGCGCGATCGTCAGGCGCAGGGTCCAGCGGAACAGGGTCAGCATCGTGCGGAGGGCCTTTCGCAGCTCACCCCCTCGGCTTGACCGGGGGGCGGGGGGTGGTGTCTTGTGGAGCGGTAGTAGGCCAAGCGCATTTGGCTTTCAACGCGCGAATATGAGCTGACGAAAAGGGAAGAGCAGATGGCGAAGCTTGCATTTCTGGGACTGGGCGTCATGGGCTATCCGATGGCGGGCCATCTGGCGAAGGCCGGGCATGAGGTGACGGTCTATAACCGCACGGCGAAGAAGGCCGGGGACTGGGCCTCGGAATATGACGGCAATTCAGCACCCACCCCGCGAGAGGCAGCCATTGGGGCGCAGCTTGTCATGGCCTGTGTCGGCAATGACGACGATCTGCGCAGCATCTGTCTGGGCGAGGACGGCGCCTTTGCCGGGATGGATGAAGGCGCCGTTTTCGTCGATCACACCACCGTTTCGGCGCGGGTCACGCGGGAACTGGCGGATGCGGCGGCGAAATCCGGAATCGGCTATGTCGATGCGCCGGTCTCTGGCGGGCAGGCGGGTGCTCAGAACGGTCAGCTTTCGGTGATGTGCGGGGGCAGCCAGCAGGATTTCGACCGCGCCGAGAAAATCATCACCGCCTATGCCAAGATCTGCCGCCTGATGGGGCCGGTCGGCGCGGGGCAGACCACGAAAATGTGCAACCAGATCGCCATTGCCGGGCTTGTTCAGGCCCTGTCGGAATCGCTGCGCTTCGCCGAGGCCTCGGATCTGGATATCGATAAAGTCGTCGAGGTGATCAGTCAGGGCGCGGCAGGAAGCTGGCAGATGCAGAACCGCTACAAGACGATGAAGGCCGATGAGTTCGATCACGGATTCGCCGTGGACTGGATGCGCAAGGATCTGGGGATCTGTCTGGATACCGCCGATGATATCGGGGTCAGCCTGCCCGTGACGGCTCTGGTCGATCAGTTCTACAAAGAGGTGCAGCAGATGGGCGGAGGAAGATGGGACACCTCGTCCCTGATCGCCCGGCTGCGCCGTTAGGGCGTTATATCTGCGGGCATCTTGTCAGCGCCGCTCACCGGTGCCCAAGGGGGTCTCGGGCGTGCGGTTCGGCACACGGCCATAGGCATGAGGCAGCGAGCATGTCTTCAGATGCGGCAGGACCAGTCGTCCGAAATGCCGGCATTCCTCGATATGGGGATAGCCCGAGAAGATGAAGGCACGGATGCCCATCTTGCGATAGGCCTCGATCTCAGACAGCACCTGATCGGCTGAACCGACAAGCGCCGCGCCGCATCCCGATCTGGCGCGGCCGATCCCGGTCCAGAGATGCGGCTCGACGAAGCCCTCCATATCCGCATTTTCACGGTTTTTCGCCTGATGCGCCACGCCCAGAGACCCGGAATCCAAAGCCCGTTCCCGGATCGCGCGGCCCTGTTCGTCATCCAGCTTCGAGACCAGCTCACGCGCATATTCCCGCGCCTCGGCCTCGGTGTCACGCACGATCACATGGACGCGCAGCCCGTAATCCAGCGTTCTGGCATGACGCTGCGCGATCTCGTTCACCGCCCGCATCCGTCCGGCCAGTTCGTCCTTGGTTTCGGGCCACATCAGATAAACGTCGCAATGCTCTCCGCATAATTCGAGAGCAGGCGGGGAATAGCCGCCGAAATACAGAAGCGGCCCGCCATTTTGCTGATAGGGTTTCGCAGGCCCGGTGGTCACATTGCTGAAGCGATAGACCTCACCGTCGATATTGATCTCGTCCTGCGTCCAGGCCTGCTTGAGGATCTCGACCACCTCGCGCGAACGCTGATAGCGGTAGTCGCTTGCCGCCGTCTCTCCGGGGAAATCGCTGCTGATGATATTCACCGTCAGCCGACCCTTCAGCATATGATCCAGCGTGGCGATGGTCCGGGCCAGCATGATCGGCTGCATCTCTCCGCAACGCACGGCAGCTAGAAAATTGATGCGGTCGGTAAGCGGCGCACAGCCCGCCACGAAGCTGAGCGTATCCTGTCCGACCTGATAGGAGGACGGGCAGAGGATATTGCGGAACCCCTCTGCCTCGGCTGTTTTCACGATATCCGCGCAATGTTCCCAGCTTGAACGCAGCGCCCCGTCGGGCACGCCAAGATAGCGGTAATCGTCCGAGCAGAGCGCCGAGAACCAGGAAATCTCTGATCCGTCAAGATCATGGGATGTGATGGGAACGACCGTCATGAATTTCCCTCCCGCAATTATCACTTGCTTAGCAGCGGGTTTTATATAGATCAATACTGTATCAATTGACGCGCGAAGAAATGGAAACCCATACCCCTCTGCCGATTTACCGACGGCTTTCGGAAATGCTCGCCCGCGACATCGCGGCGGGGCATTTGCTGGATGGTGCGCGTCTGCCGCCGGAACGTCAGATGGCGGCCAATATGGGCACATCGGTCGGCACATTGCGCAAGGCACTGGGCGAGCTTGAGCGGCAGGGCCTGCTGGAACGGCGGCAGGGCTCGGGAAATTACATCCGCGCCCGTCCGGATGCGCAGAATATCTATGCGTTTTTCCGGATCGAGCTTCTGGCCGGGGGCGGGCTGCCCACGGCACGGCTTCTGTCGGTAGACCGGCTTGCGAAACCGGAGGATCTGCCGGAATTCGGGCGCTCGGATGACGCATATCGCATCCGCAGGCTGCGTTTCCTGAACGATATCCCCTGCGTCGTCGAGGAAATATGGCTCGACGCATCCTATACGCGCAGCATGGCCCCGCGCGATCTGTCCGAGTCGCTGTATCTCTATTATCGCGAACGGCTCAATCTGTGGATCACGCAGGTCGAGGACAGGATATCGGTGGCCCGCCTGCCTGACTGGAGCCCCCCGGATCTGGGGATCGCCCGGCATGAGCCTGCGGGATATTACGAACGGCTGAGCTTCGATCAGGAAAATCGCAGCGCAGAATTTTCACGGAACTGGTTCGATACGGCAAAAGCGCGATATGTCGCGCGGATCAGATAGGGACGCGATGGCGGAACGGATAGATTACGGAATAATCGGCTGCGGCATGATGGGGCAGGAACATCTGCGCAATATCGCATTGCTGCCCGACAGTAATGTCGCGGCGATTCTGGAACCGGACAGGGCGATGCGTGACGCGGCTCTTGCGCTTGCCCCAAATGCGACTGCGGTCGAATCCGTCTCTCAGCTTGTTGCCATGTCGGATTGCATCGTCATCGCCTCGCCCAATCCGCTGCATCTCGGGCAACTTGAGGAAATCGGCGCGGCGCGGGCCGTTCCGGTGCTGGTTGAAAAGCCGCTTTTCACGCAGCCTGACGATCTGGCGCGGCTTCAGCGGTTCCAATCGGAATTCGCCGCGCCGGTCTGGGTGGCGATGGAGTATCGCTATATGCCCCCTATCGCCGCCTTCCTGCAACGGCTTGGCGATGCGACGGGCGGGCTGAAAATGCTGACCATCCGTGAGCATCGCTTTCCGTTTCTGGACAAGGTCGGCGCATGGAATCGCTTCAATCGCAGTTCGGGCGGGACACTGGTCGAGAAATGCTGCCATTTCTTCGATCTCATGAGGCTGGCTGTCGACTCTGAGCCGGTCCGCATCATGGCAAGCGCGGGGCAGGCGGTAAATCACCTGGATGAAAGATATGGCGATGAGACGCCGGATATCTGGGATAATGCCTATGTCATCGTCGAGTTCGCGAATGGCTGCCGTGCCATGCTGGAATTATGCATGTTCGCCGAGGGCAGCCGCTATCAGGAGGAAATTTCCGCCGTCGGACCGCGCGGCAAGATCGAGGTTCTGGTCCCCGGTCCGGGCCGTTTCTGGCCTGCCGATCTGGGCGCACCCCCCGTCGCGCAACTGATCGAAAGCCCGCGCCATCCGAAAAACCCGGTGCTGCTGGATGTGCCGGTTGACGAGGCCTTGCTGGAGGCTGGCGACCATAACGGCGCGACCTTCTATCAGCATCAGCGTTTTCAGGCCGTGGTGCGCGGAGCCACGCAGCCGGAAGTCACCATTCAGGACGGGATGCGGGCCGTGCAGATGGGACTGGCCGCGCAGCAATCGGCCATGACGGGCAGGGCGGTGGATCTGGATTTCAGCGGATCGGATCCTGCGACTGTATCAATGGGCCATTGACCCAATCCCCGCAAAACTGGCCAAAGAATTCAGAGAGCGTTGGTAGGGGTAGAGGGACTCGAACCCCCACGCCTTGCGGCGGAGCATTTTGAATGCTCTGCGTCTACCATTCCGCCATACCCCCGTGGCGCTCTCTGAGGGGCCGATCCTTGCAGATGGGCAGCGACGGGATAGCGGGGATCGCCTGTCGCGGCAAGTGCTGTTTGCGATCCGGTATTCCACCGGTCGCTCAGGCCCGTCCCAGCTTCGCCAGCCGCGCATCGCGCAGCCGGGCGAAGTCATCGCCCGCGTGATAGCTGGAGCGGGTCAGCGGCGTCGCCGAGACCATCAGGAAACCTTTTCCATAGGCCGATTTCTCATAACCGCGGAACTCATCCGGCGTCACGAAACGGTCCACGCGGTGATGTTTCGGCGTCGGTTGCAGATATTGCCCGATGGTCATGAAATCGACATCGGCGGCCCGCATATCGTCCATCACCTGCAGAACGCCCTGACGATCCTCGCCCAACCCGACCATGATCCCCGATTTGGTGAACATCGCCGGATCGAGTTCCTTCACCCGCTGCAAAAGCCGCAGAGAGTGGAAATACCGCGCACCCGGCCGGACCGTCGGATAAAGACCCGGCACCGTTTCCAGATTATGATTGAATACGTCGGGCCGCGCCTCGACAACGATTTCAAGCGCTTCCGGCCCGCATTTCAGAAAATCCGGGGTCAGAACCTCGATGGTCGAGCCCGGAGAGCGGTGCCGGATGGCGCGAATGACCTGCGCGAAATGCTCGGCACCGCCATCGGCAAGATCGTCGCGATCGACCGAGGTGATGACCACATGGTTCAGTCCAAGCTTCTGCACGGCATGCGCAACCCGGCCCGGCTCGAACGGATCAAGCGAATCGGGTTTGCCGGTGATCACGTTGCAGAAGGAACAGCCGCGCGTGCAGATCTCGCCCATGATCATCATCGTGGCGTGACCCTGAGACCAGCATTCTCCGACATTCGGGCAACCGGCTTCCTCGCACACTGTGGAAAGCCGGTTCTCCCGCAGAATGTCACGGGTTTCCTTATAGCCCTGAGAAGTCGGAGCCTTCACCCGGATCCAGTCCGGTTTCTTCGGCTGCGCCTGATCGGGGCGATGCGCCTTTTCCGGGTGGCGGGTACGGGCGCTGAGCGCACGAAGGGCAGGGGGCTGTTCTGTCATGGCGGCCTCTTGACGGGTTACCACCAGACCTAATCCCTTTCCGCTGCGTGATCAACGCCGTGCAGGGATGAGCCGCCATGCGGCAGACACATTCCTTATCCACCTTTGCCGGAGCGGGTCCCGTCAGCCGATCAAGGGGCCACCCGCACCGTAACGTTTTTCATAATGCCGGGCGAGTCTCTCAAGCGCAAGTTTCAGCACCACCTTGCCCGAGCGTGCGGACCAGCCAAGGCGTTGCTCGGTCATCTCGATCCCTTCCAGAAAGCAGCAGACGCGCAGCACCAGATCGCCCATTCCCGGTCCAAGCTCGCGCAGCGCCTCGGCCACGCGGTTCCGCGCCCGTTCCGGGCCGCCGCCGAGTCCATCGCATGTCATCGTGCCGTCGATTCCCGCAGTCATGAAGCGATCCCAGTTCTGCGTCACCCTCGGCCCCATCTGCGCGGCTTCGAAATCCTCGCGAAGCCGCTCTCCTGCCGCGACAAGTTCCGGGGACAGAAACGCGTTGCCCTTTGAATCGCGGCGGCGGGCCAGCAGAAGCAGCGGGCTTTCCCCAAGATTGACGCGCATCCGGCGGTGCTCGCCGGTTTCGGGATCGGGCAGATCGCGCATTCCCATGACCCGATGCTTTTCGCCGTGACCGAACCCGGCAGAGGCCTCGGCCATGCCCATATGGGCAATCACCGGCCGGGCATCGCGGAACGCATCGGCGCGGGGCAGACCACCATCGCCGCTTTTCCTACGGCGAAGCTCTGCCCGGCCATCGGCTGACAGGCGATAGCGCAGCATCCGCTTGCCCGAGGTCACCGGCTCGACCCAGCCATTCAGGGCGAACTCCTCGGCAAGCTTGCGGTCTATGACAGCGGTGCGGATGTCCCCCCGGCTGATAATGGCGTTCTTCATATCGGGCGCGACGATCAGCTCGGCACCCGGTTCCGCAAGGCGGCGCAGATATCGGCGGGTCTCATCGCCCTTCCTGCTGTCGCCGCGCCCTGGCAGCTTGCCAAATCCCAGCTTCTGAAGCGCTTCATCCACCAGAGGATCCTCGCGCTTTGCCTCGAACCGCCTGATACGGCGCAGGATCGTCGAAGGGTGGCACCCTTCCGCGCGGGCGATGGCGCGGATCGATTCCCCCTCTTCGACATGCAGCAGATAAAGCCGTGCATCCTCAGAGAGATGATCGCTCCCGGATGGTGCCTGACCGGCGTGAGGCCGGTCTTGCGGGGCAGGCTCACCGCGTTGCGGCACGGCTTGGGCGATTGCGAAATCCGGCTTCATAACTGTCATGTCATCCCATCCTGGCACAGGCAGAGCGGCAGCGATGCTCACCTGATGGTTGTTAATTCCCTGACGAAATCGGCAGGTAATGATTAAGAAGAACTCCACATTTACTAATAATTCATAAAAAATTACTTCATGATCGGGCGTTGCAAAGCCTGATCGCGCAACACAACCTGAAGATGTGTGATGCTGATGGCGACGCCACAGGAAAGGATGCGCCATGAGCTTTCTCGTTCACCCCTCTGTCTTCCGGATCGATCCCGTCACCCGCCCGCTGCGCCGCCCGCGCATACTGATCCGCGCCGCAAAAGCAGGTCTTGGCGGCTGGAGCCGAGGCCGCGATCTGCCGAAGCTACTGGGATACAGTTCCGTGCTGTCACGGGCCGGGGCGCTGTGCATGCTGTATGAGCGTGAACATATCGTCGATCAGGCCCGCCGCGAGGGCAGGGCGGATTACGATCTGCACCAGCATATCCTGCTGCTGATCGCCATTCTTTCAGAACTCGGAGACGCAGCCGAAAGCGGGATGGCGGAGTCGAAGCTCCCGACCCTCAGCGCCCGCGAAACAGCCCGCCCAGAACACCGCGCATGATCGCGCGGGTCCCCGAGCGGCCGATCTCGCGGACAACCGTCTTGCTGAAGGTCTCCATCACAGAATCGCTTCGCGAAGAGCGCCGCTTTTTCGCCGGAGCCGACGTCGGGATGGTCAGATCAGGATTATAGCGCCGGGCGCGGGTAAATTCCGGGTCCGGCGCACCGCCAACCACCCATAAATCGTCATCCTGCCCGGACGGCCCGACGGTTTCCTGCGCCTCGGCTGCGGCCTTCTGGGTCCGCTCGGTCAGAATTTCATGTGCCGATTCGCGATCCAGAGCGGTGCCGTATTTCGCCGCCATTGCCGAAGAGGCCATGATTGCCTGGCGCTGCGCGTCGCTGATCGGGCCAAGCTGCGAAAAGGGCGGGCGGATCAATGTCCGCATGACAATGCCCGGAACACCCTTGTTTTCCAGAAATGACGTTACCGCCTCTCCGGTGCCGAGTTCTGTGATGGTATCGGCGGTGTCGAATGCCGGGTTGGGGCGATAGTTTTCTGCTGCCAGACGCAGCGCCTTCTGGTCCTTCGCGGTAAAGGCCCGCAGAGCATGCTGAACCCGGCTGCCAAGCTGTCCGAGGATATCCTCGGGCACATCGGTGGGGTTCTGGCTGATGAACCAGATGCTGACCCCTTTCGAGCGGATCAGCCGGGCCACCTGTTCGATCTTGTCGATCAGAGCCTTCGGCGCATCGTCAAACAGCAGATGCGCCTCGTCGAAGAAGAAGGCACAGACCGGCTTGTCGGGATCGCCAATCTCGGGAAGTTGCTCGAATAGTTCGGAAAGCAGCCACAGCAGGAAGGTCGAATACAGCCGGGGCGCATTCATCAGCCGGTTCGCCGACAGGATATTGATCACGCCCCTGCCCGAATCGTCCTGCCGCATGAGGTCTGCCAGATCGAGCGCGGGCTCTCCGAACAGCCTGTCGCCGCCCTCGGTTTCCAGCGTCAGAAGCGCCCTCTGGATTGCCCCGACCGAGGCCGTGCTGACATTGCCATAGGTCAGGGACAATTCAGAGGCGTTCTGCCCAACCCAGACCAGCATGGATTGCAGGTCCTTCAGATCCAGCAGCGCCAGCCCCTGCTCATCGGCAACGCGGAAGGCAATATTCAGCACACCCTCCTGAGCATCCGTCAGATCCAGCAGACGCGCCAGAAGCAGTGGACCCATTTCGGCGGGGGTGGTGCGCACGGGATGGCCGGTCTCGCCGAACACATCCCAGAAAGTGACCGGATAGTGCTGATAATCGAGATCCAGCCCGATTTTTCCGGCACGCTCGGCAAATGCGCTGTGCAGCTTCGCCTCGGTCGAGCCGGGCATGGCCAGTCCCGCCAGATCGCCCTTCACATCGGCCAGAAAAACGGGAACCCCGATCTGCGACAGCGCTTCCGCCAAAGTCTGAAGCGTCACGGTTTTCCCGGTTCCGGTTGCCCCGGCAATCAGGCCGTGGCGGTTGGCATATCTTGTCAGAAGATATTCGGGCTGTTCACGGTTCTGTCCCGCACCCCCAACGAAGATGGTGCCATTATCCGGGTCGATGAGCTTCATGGGCCACCTTTCAAGCGATGCCGTTTCTGACGCCTTTGACGTATGAAAAGACAATACTAATTTAAGTTTTCTGTGCCAGAAAGAGATCGTCCGTGGAACGCTCTACTTCCTCCCGGACGATTCCCTTCTGCTCAGTTGCCGCGCCTTTTACGGGCGCGGCTTCTTTATACTAAAGAATAGTTGACGGCTTCGGGGCGCGGCTCTACCGTCCCGCTCAATGACAAATGTCGGCCAGTCCGGCAGGGAGAGGAAGGGTCACGGTCTCGTGGCCCTTTTTTATAATGTCCCCCCGGACTCACAGCCGAATCGCACAAGGCGCGGATCATTCATGCGCGGATCGGGTTGTTCGGTTGATTGCATCAGAAAGGTGACGGAACCGTGTTTGCGGCGCAAGGGTTCGCACCTGACAATCGCCGGGACAGGTGATAACGCTCTGTCGATCGCATTTTTGCAGATGACGGAAGGAGACACCATATGTCGGCAAGAAGATCCTCAACGGCGCTGGCGGCAATTCTGGCGCTTGGCTGCACCCCGCTGATGGCACAGACTGCCTCGGACGTACCGGCGGATGCGGCGCAGTCAACAGAGGCACAGCCTGCTGCGGAAGCCGGGGCCGAGGCTGGGACTACGGAAGGCGCCGCCGACCAGACTCCGGAAGCGACCGCAGAGGAAGCTGATTCGTCAGAGGATGCAGCAACCGGCGAATCGGCTGAAGCTCCGGCTGAGGGTGAAGCGGCAGAGCCTGCCGCTCCGGAGGAACCCCAACTGGGTTCCTATTACGAACGTGAATCGCATCAGGACTGGTCGCTGCGCTGCATCCGCACGGAATCGGGTGCTGATCCTTGCGAGCTGTATCAGCTCATGCGTGACGGGCAGGGCAACTCCGTCGCCGAAATCACCCTGATTCCGCTGCAGAATGGCGCTGAGGCCGTTGCCGGGGCGACCATTGTCTCGCCGCTTGAAACCGATCTGACCGCAGGTCTGGCGCTGCGCGTGGATTCGGCTCAGCCGAAGGCCTATCCGTTCAATTTTTGCGCTCCGGTCGGCTGCGTCTCGCGCGTCGGTCTGACCGAGGCAGAGCTGAACTCGCTGAAGCGCGGCAATCAGGCGACGGTCAGCCTGCTGCCTTATGGTGCAACGCCGGATCAGGTCGTGGAGCTGCCGCTGTCGCTGACCGGCTTTACCGCAGGCTATACCGCGCTTGAGACCGCCGTCACCGAGATGCGTGCGCAGGCAGAGGCGGAAACCACCGCTGAGGACAGCCCGGAAGCAGCCACCCCCGCCGCTGAGACAACGGAAGAATAATCAGCCGCAACTGATGGAAAAGGGGGCCACTGCGCCCCCTTTCTTATTCCGAAACAGCGGTCAGATGTGCCGGATAATCCGCCGCTTGACCAGACGTGAGGTCGAAACCGGGATCGTGTCATCCGGTTCGGGCAGCGACAGAACGATGCGGCGCAGCATCTCGATTGCCTCATCGCTTTTCGAGGGCAGGGATTTGGCCGCCACGGGCGCACCGATTGTGACCTGATATTGCTGCCCGGCCTTGTTCAGCACCTCATGGAACAGGGTCACGTCGCGCAAGGTCGGGTGGATCGCGTCGAACAGGTAAAACAGGATCGAGTTCCGCGCCCGTATCCGCAGCGGAATCACCGGCACGCCCATCTTTCGCGCGATCATTGCGGCAGAGGCCATCCACGGACGCTCATGCAGGGTCAGCCTCTTGCGCTTTGCCAGACGCCCCGAGGGAAAGATCAGACCGATGCGATCCTCGGCCAGCCAGGCACGGGTTTGCTCCATCGTTGCGCGGGTCTTGGCGTGGCTGCGCTTTTCAATACGCCATTCGACCGGAACGATCATGTCGTCAAGTTGTGGCAGGACGCGGAGAATATCCTGATTTGTATAGATGAACAGATCGGGCCGGACCCGTCTGATAAGCGAGAACATCACGATGCCATCGGCAATCCCGGTTGGATGATTGGCGACGATCAGGGCCGGTCCGTCGCGTGGAATATGTTCCAGCCCGGCAACCTCAAGATCGCGGATAATCATCTCTTCCATGCGCTGGAAGATTTCCGCCGTGGATTTATCCGAGAACTCCGCCCCCAGATCCAGCGTCCTGGGATAGCCAAGCATCTGCATAAGCAAACGGCGGGCGATGCGGTGATGCAGACGCCCGGAAAACAGCCAGGGCGCCCGCTCTTCTATAAGCGGATCGAGGCGACGTTGCATTTCGTCACGCGAGGATGCCAAGGCACGTTCCATGCGCGGATTATCTCGTTACCCGCGCGGAGCCGCAAGGGGGGCATCGCAACGGAAGGCAGGGTTATGCGGCTTCCCGGAGACGTGTGACCATTTCCGAAAGGTTTCGTGACAGATCAGGGGCATCAAGAATCCTGTCCAGAGCAGCTTTCGCACGTTCCTGACGGAGATTATCATAACGTGTCCAGCTTTCAAAGGCGCTCGACATGCGTGCGGCGATTTGCGGGTTCACGGAATCCATGCGCAACAGCCATTCGGCCAGGAAATCATACCCGGAGCCGTCTGCCGCATGAAATCCGGCATGATTCTCCGTCAGACCGCCGATCAGCGCCCGGAACCGGTTCGGGTTCTTCCAGTCGAAATCGGGATGCGCAGCCAGATCGCGGGCGACGGCGACCGCATCTTCGGGCCGTGCGAAAGCAAGCTGCAACATGAACCATTTATCGACAACCAGCCTGACATCTTTGAAATCTTTATAGAACGATGTCAGCGCCTCATCGGCTTGCCCCACTGCGATCAGCCGTGACAGCGCCGCGGACCGCTCGGTCATATTATCTGCGCTGCGATACAGATCCTGCGCGGCTTTGCCGCCATCGACCCGGTTCAGAAGATCAAGCGCCGCCAGCCGAAGCGACCGTTTTCCCGCCGATTCGGCGTCGGGGCGGTATGTGCCCGCCACTGCGTTTTCGCGATAGATCGCCCTCAGCGTGTCCTCGTGGGTGGTTGCGATCTGCGTGGCCAGTTTCTCACGCGCGGCGTGAATTGCATCCGGGTCCGGTATGTCGTCGGCATCGGCAATCGCGACGGCGATTTCCTCTTCCGGGGGCAGGCGCAGGCACAGCGCGAGGAACGCCGGATCGGCAGCGCCATCGGCAAGAAGCTGCCCAACCGCGCCAAGATATTCGCGGTCCGGTTCGGCCCCGGCGACCATCGCGACAAGCGTATCGCGGGCAAGCTGACGTCCGGCTTCCCATCTTGCAAAGGAATCGGTGTCATGTGCCAGCAGGAAGGCGCGACCCGACGCATCGAGATTCCGCTTTAGCACAACCGGCGCCGAAAAACCGCGCAGGGCCGAGACGACCGGACGCGTGGCAAGCCCGTCAAAGGTGAACTCCTGTTCTGCCGCCGTCATCTCCAGCACGGTTGTCGGCACGACCTCATCGCCATTCGGAGAGATCAGCCCGACCGCAATCGGAATCACGCGGGGCGGTTTGTCGGTCTGGCCCGGTGTCGGCGGCGTCTGCTGAGAGAAGCGCAGCGTCAGCCGACCTGTCCCGTCCCAGTCTTCCTGCATCGTCAGAACCGGCGTTCCCGCATCGGTATACCAGCGTTTGAACTGCGTCAGATCGCGGCCGGTCGCATCCTCGAACACGGTCAGCCAGTCCTCGATCGTGGCGGCATCGCCGTCATGACGGTCGAAATACAGGTTCAGCGCCTTGCGATAGCCATCATCGCCCACCAGCCGTTTCAGCATGCCGATCAGCTCGGCACCTTTTTCATAGACGGTCGCAGTGTAGAAATTATTGATCTCGATATAGGATTCCGGGCGGACCGGATGTGCGAGCGGCCCCTGATCCTCGCGAAACTGGCGCGAGCGGAGGGCAAGCACATCCTCGATCCGCTTGACCGCGGGGCTGCGCATATCCGAGGTGAACTGCTGGTCGCGGAATACGGTCAGCCCCTCTTTCAGGCAAAGCTGGAACCAGTCGCGGCAGGTGATGCGGTTGCCGGTCCAGTTGTGGAAATACTCATGCCCGATCACGCCTTCGATGCGTTCGTAATCCGCATCCGTCGCAGTTTCGGGAGAGGCCAGAACCAGCTTCGAATTGAAGATATTCAGACCCTTGTTTTCCATCGCGCCCATGTTGAAATCATCCACGGCAACGATATTGAAAACATCCAGATCATATTCGCGACCATAGACATCCTCATCCCATTTCATCGAGCGGATGAGGCTTTCCAGTGCATAACCCGCACGTGGCTCATCTCCGGGGCGGACCCAGATGTTCAGGTCGACCTGCTTGCCGGATTGCGTGGTGAAATCCCCCGACACCGCCCTCAGATCGCCTGCCACAAGCGCAAAGAGATAGGCAGGTTTCGGCCAGGGATCGTTCCAGACCGCATGTCCTTCCGCCTGGGTGACGGGATTGCCATTCGACAGAAGCACCGGCAGGTCAGAGCGAATGGTGACCTCGAACGGGGCCATCACATCCGGGCGGTCGGGATAGGGGGTGATATGGCGGAACCCCTCGGCTTCGCATTGGGTGCAGAACATGCCATTCGAGAGATAAAGCCCCTCGCAGGCGGTATTCGCGGACGGGTCGATCACGCATTCCGTTATCAGCGTGAATGCACCGTTCGGGGCATCGATGGTCAGCGTCTCACCCTCGCGCCGCCATTGCGAGGCGTCGGGTTGCGCCCCGTCAATCGACAGGCTGCGCAGATCCACCCCCTGACCGATATCCAGCACCAGAGATCCGTTATCACGGCGCTCGAACTCAAGCTCTGCCCGGATTTTTGTCGCTTTCGGATCGAGGTCAAAGGCAAGCCGCGTCCTGTGCAGTAGGAACGGATAGGGCCGGTAATCGCTCAGAACCGTCGGAGTTTGACTGGGCCGGGATTCGTTCATCTGCTTGCCTTTCAAGAAAAAGTTTCGATCTTGGGAACTTGTCGACTTGCGCCTGAGTTAAGCGCAGGATAGCCGCCTCGCAAGCCGGGAAGGGAATATTGCCGTCTGCGCAGGGAGTTATGACCCGGCTGATTGAACTGAAGGAGACCAAATATGGCCAACTACGATCCGAACGATCCCGAAAAGACAACCGTGCGGGAAACCTATGTCGAACCGGTCGAGAAACGTTCCTCGCCCTTGCCGCTGATCATCGGCATCCTGCTGGCCCTTGCTTTGGCCTATTTCGTTCTGACCCGCTTCATGGGGAATGACGAGGTTGAGGTGACGGAAGAACCGGCGGTTGAAGCGACCACCGAAGAAGCCGCAACCGACGCGACCGCTGCCGAGGCAGAGGCCGAAGAAGCTGCAGTCGAGGCCGATGCCGCTGCGGATGACGCCGAAGCTGCCGCCGATGACATGGCCGCCGAAACCGAAGCTGCGGCTGATGAAATGGCGACGGACGCTGAAGCGGCTGCCGACGACGCAGCGGCGGATGCCGAAGCTGCGGCAGACGATGCAGAAGCCGCTGCCGATGATGCTGCAGCCGATGTCGATGCCGCCGCTGACGATGCAGCTGCCGATATGGACGCTGCCGCTGACGATGCCGCCGATGCGGCCAGCGAAGCTGCTGATGACGCAGCAAATGCAGCCGATGAGGCCGCCGCTGCTGCCGACAACGCTGCGGATGCTGCGGCCGAAACCGCAAATGACGCGGCCGAGGCAACCACCAACGCTGCCAGCGATGCTGCAAATGCTGCCGCCGAAGCTGCTTCCGATGCAGCCGCTGCGACGGAGAATGCAGCTCAGGAAGCTCTGGACGCAGCACAGGAAGCGGCTGATGCCGTCACCGATGCGGCCGCCGATGCGACCAATAACGCTGCCGAGGCAATCGATGACGCTATCGTCGTCGAAGAAGAGCCTGCAACCACGAACTGATCCTTCGGTTCAACACCATTGCGCCGCCGCATGAATTTGCGGCGGCGTTTTCATGTCATATTTACGTTACGCTACGATCCCCCGAAATTTTCGCATCGAACGCCACCTCACTCGCTTGTGAAACTTTCTTGCGCAATGCTACATAAGTGCAAGCGACATGGAATAAGGGGACGGCGATGAAAATAGGCGCCTTGAAGGAAAGCCATGACGGCGAGGCGAGGGTGGCGATCACGCCTGCATCGACGGCATATCTGAAAAAACTCGGATACGATGTCTTTGTCGAGTCCGGTGCTGGGGCGAGGGCCGGTTTCTCGGATTCCGATTACCAGTCAGCGGGCGTCAAGGTTCTGGCCTCGGCGAAAGAGCTGACCGATACGGTCGATATCGTCGCCAAGGTCCGCCAGCCCAAGGAAGACGAGATCCGGCAGATGCGCGAGGGGCAGACGCTGATTTCGCATTTCTGGCCCGCGCAGAACCCCGATCTGCTGGAACTAGCCAAGGAACAGGGCATCACCGCCATTGCGATGGATATGGTGCCACGCATCAGCCGTGCGCAGAAGATGGACGCGCTGTCCTCGATGGCGAATATTGCCGGTTATCGCGCGGTGATCGAGGCTGCGAATAATTTCGGGCGCTTCTTCACCGGGCAGGTGACGGCGGCGGGCAAGGTGCCTCCGGCCAAGGTTCTGGTGGTCGGGGCAGGGGTCGCGGGTCTTGCCGCGATCGGTGCCGCGACCAGCCTTGGCGCTCAGGTCTATGCGTTCGATGTACGCCCCGAAGTGGCCGAACAGATCGAGTCGATGGGCGCCGAATTCGTCTATCTGGATTTTGAGGAAACGCAGACCGATGGTGCGGCAACAGGCGGCTATGCAGC
Organism: Paracoccus aerodenitrificans; assembly: GCF_027913215.1. Classification (GTDB taxonomy): domain Bacteria; phylum Pseudomonadota; class Alphaproteobacteria; order Rhodobacterales; family Rhodobacteraceae; genus Paracoccus; species Paracoccus aerodenitrificans. The sequence goes on along the minus strand of NZ_CP115784.1, from coordinate 1,497,868 downwards.
GCCGTCCAGCCCCGAATTCCGGGAAAAGCAGCTTGAGAAATTCCGCGAGCTGGCACCCGATATGGATATCGTCATCACCACGGCGCTGATCCCGGGCCGCGACGCTCCGGTGCTGTGGACGAAAGACATGGTCGAGGCGATGAAGACCGGCAGCGTCATCGTCGATCTGGCCGCCGAGAAGGGCGGCAATTGCGAGCTGACCATTCCCGACGAAAAACACGTTACGGAAAATGGCGTGACAATCATCGGCTATACCGATTTTCCGTCGCGCATGGCCACGCAGTCATCGGAGCTTTACGGCAATAATATCCGCCATTTCATGACCGATCTGACCCCGGAAAAAGATGGACAGGTCGTGCAGAACATGGAGGACGATGTGATCCGCGGCGCGACGGTCGTTCATGATCATGACATCACCTATCCGCCGCCCAAGCCCAAAGTGGCCGCCATTGCAGCGCAGAAACCGAAGGAAAAGAAGAAAGAACTGACCCCGGAAGAACGCCGGGCCGCCGAGGTTGCGGCCTTCAAGGCTGAAACCAAAAGTCAGGTTACCCTGCTGGCGGGCGGCGCGGCGGTGGTGCTTCTGGTCGGGCTTGTCGCTCCGGCCAGCTTCATGTCGCATTTCATCGTCTTCGTTCTAGCCTGTTTCGTGGGCTTCCGGGTGATCTGGAATGTCGCCCATTCGCTGCATACGCCGCTGATGGCGATCACGAATGCGATTTCCTCGATCATCATTCTGGGTGCACTGATGCAGATCGGCTCGGGCCACTGGCTGGTGGTGATCCTGGGTGCGCTTGCCGTGCTGATGGCAGGCGTAAATATTTTCGGTGGCTTCCTCGTCACCCGCCGCATGCTGGCGATGTTCCAGAAATCGTAAGGGGAGAGGACGCATGGAATACGGATTTACGACAGCCGCTTATGTCGTCGCGGCAATTCTGTTCATCCTCTCGCTTGGGGGATTGTCCGGGCAGGAAAGCGCCAAACGCGCAATCTGGTACGGCATTGCGGGCATGGCACTTGCCGTGCTGGCAACGCTGTTCGGTCCCGGCGCGGGGAATTGGTGGCTTTCTGTCATCCTGATCGCCATTGGCGGCGGGATCGGCTGGGTCATCGCGAAACGCGTGCAGATGACCGAGATGCCGCAGCTTGTTGCGGCGATGCATTCTCTGGTCGGTCTGGCGGCGGTGTTTGTCGGCTTCAACGCGCAGCTTGAACTGGGCCGCGTGTTGCGGGCCAGGGCGGATGCCTCGGCCGATGGGGCCGCCATCGTGGGCGAGGACGGCGCCATCAGGCCGCTGGCAGAGATGTTCCGCGGTTTTGCCGAAGTGCTGACCACCAAGACCCCGGCCGAGATCAATATGCTTCAGATCGAGGTGTTTCTGGGCGTCTTCATCGGCGCGGTGACCTTTACCGGCTCCATCGTCGCTTTTGGCAAGCTGGCCGGGAAGATCGGCGGAAAGCCCACGAAATTGCCGGGCGGTCATATGCTGAACGCAGGTGCCGCGATCCTGTCGCTGATCCTCGGGCTTCTGTATATCGGCGATGTCGGCCCGTCCTTCTTCTGGCTGATCCTGATCGCGCTTCTTGCCTGCTTTATCGGCTGGCATCTGATCATGGGGATCGGCGGCGCGGATATGCCGGTCGTGGTTTCGATGCTGAACAGCTATTCCGGTTGGGCGGCGGCGGCGATCGGCTTTACGCTGTCGAATGACCTTCTGATCGTAACCGGCGCTCTGGTCGGGTCGTCGGGTGCGATCCTGTCCTATATCATGTGCAAGGCGATGAACCGGAATTTCGTCAACGTGATCCTTGGCGGGTTCGGAGGCGATGCCGGCCCGGCGATGGAAATCGAGGGCGAGCAGGTGGCGATTGACGCGGATGGCGTGGCCTCGGCCCTGAATGAGGCCGACAGCGTCATTATCGTGCCGGGTTACGGCATGGCAGTGGCGCAGGCACAGCAGGCTGTATCGGAACTGACCCGCAAGCTGCGTTCTGCCGGAAAAGAGGTTCGCTTCGCGATCCACCCGGTCGCGGGCCGTCTGCCGGGCCATATGAATGTGCTGCTGGCCGAGGCGAAAGTGCCTTACGACATTGTGCTGGAGATGGAGGAAATCAACGATGATTTCCCGAATACGGATGTGGTCATCGTGATCGGCTCGAACGATATTGTGAACCCGGCGGCGCAGGACGATCCGAACAGCCCGATTGCAGGTATGCCGGTGCTGGAGGTCTGGAAGGCCAAGAATGTCTTCGTGTCCAAGCGCGGGCAGGGGACGGGCTATTCCGGCATCGAAAATCCGCTGTTCTTCAAGGAAAATACGCGGATGTTCTATGGCGATGCGAAGGACTCGATCAACGCACTGCTGCCGCTGATCGAATAATCCCGCCCGATATCGCAACCTGAAAAGCCCCGCCCGGAAAGGCGGGGCTTTTTTTCGCTTGATCTGGAGCATGCTCCAGCACCTAAAAACAGTGTCGGCAAGGAGATTCGGATGAAGATCGGAGAGGTCGCGAAACGCACCGGGCTCAGCATCGACACGCTGCGCTTTTACGAAAAGATCGGGTTGATTGACCAGCCCCTTCGTGACGGGGCAGGGCGGCGCGATTATGGCGCGGATATGCTGGAATGGATCGCCTTTCTGGGCCGTCTGAACGCAACCGGCATGAAACAGGCCGACCGGGTCCGTTATGCGGATCTGAGGCGGAAGGGCGATGCGACACTGGCGATGCGCCGCGACATGATCGAAGCGCATCGGCGGCAGGTTGTGCAGCAGATCGCGATGCTGACCGACTCACTGGATTTTCTCGATGCCAAGATCGAAACCTATCGTGACATGGAACGGGATTATGACCGACACACATCTGCAACAGGGCCAGACCATCGCCGAACGGCTTAACCCCGGATTGCGAGACGCGCTTTCCGCGAAATACGACGCAATGCTGCCCGGCATGGCCGACAGTCTGATCGAATGGGCCTATGGTCATGCCTATGCGCGTGAGGGGCTGGACCTGAAAACCCGCCAGCTTTGCACCGTCGCGGCGCTGACCGCGCTTGGCGGGCAGACCGGGCCACAACTGAAGGTGAATATCGCCCACACGCTCGCCGCCGGAGCATCCCCGCGTGAGATCACCGAGGCGATCTGGCAGATGGCGGTCTATGGCGGGATGCCTGCCGCCATAAACGGGCTGAACGCCGCGGCTGAGGTCTTTGCCGAGAAAGGGATTGCGCCGGATCAGGGATAGATCATCACCGGCGTGCCATCTTTCACCATGGCATAAATGTCCTCGATCTCGTCATCCGTGACCGCGATACAGCCGGCTGTCCAGTCGCGCTTGGTGGCCACGCGCCCCTCGGGGCCCTGACCGTGGATGAAGATATCGCTGCCGACCTGAACCCCGGCGGCAAGCGCACGCGCTTTGTCCTGCTCATTCGGGTAGTTGATCCCGACCGAGAGGTAATAACGGCTGTTAGGATTGCGCCGGTCGACATAATACAGACCTTCCGGCGTTTTTCCGTCACCCTCATACAGCTTGTTGCCGACCGGCGCGAAACCCAGTCCGAAATCATATTGCTTCAGCACCGTGGTCCCGGAAAACAGCCGCATCATGCGTTGCGATTTATACAACTCGACCCGCGTGACCGGAGGGCCGTTATAGGTCTTGAATTTGGACTTTGCAGGCCCGCCCCCGCAGCCGGCAATCGCCAGCAGACTGGCCCCACCCAGCATGAGCTTCAGGAAATTGCGCCGCATATTACTGTTCCCTCGGATATGCCTGTTTTTGGCTCAGTCTGCATAAGCTGACCGGGCGGTGCAATGCGGCCACGCTTCACGTCCGCTTGATCGCGGCGGTCAGCTTCCTGTTTTCGCGGGGGGATTGCCCCGGTAACATCCCCGCATGGATCGGAATCTGGACCACCCTCTGCGCACCACGATGGTGAATGAACTGCATGCGCGGCCCTCGCCCCGGATCGAGGCGCCGTGCCATGCGGTGTATCTGGCCTTCAAGGAAACCGGCGATGCGGCGTCGCGCGACAGGGCGCGGGATGTCGCGCATCTTTCGGCTCTGGCGCAGCGGCACGGAGCGCCCCGGCCCTCGGAAGGGGACAGCCATTATTCGGCCACTCTGGGCCGACATCGCGTGATCTGGGAAAGCCATACCGAGTTCGTCAGCTATACCGCCATCGCCGAGGGAGTGCCGCCGCAGCCCTACGATCCGGCCTGCGGGGCGGTGTTTTCAGCCGATTGGCAGGTGGCGGCGCCGGGCCGCCGGGTCACCGCGGTCATGATCCGGGTCGAGATGATGCCGGAAGATGACGCCCAGATCGATCGCGACCTGGCCGACTGGTTCAGCCGCGAAAGCCTTGCTGCTTTCGAGGTGCTGGACCGCTCGGCCATCGTCGCATCGGATTTCCGCATTGATCCCGATGGCTGGATGCGTTTCGCCGTCTTCGTCCGTCCGGGAACGCGGGCCAGCCGGATCGGCCGGATCATCCAGCGAATCTGCGAGATCGAGACCTATCGCGCCATGTCCATGCTGGGGCTGGAACGCGCACGTCGCCTGTCATCACGGCTGAATGAGCTTGAACCGGATCTGACGGCGATGGTGGACGGAATGGAAAGCGGTGGCTCGGAAGCGACGCTGCACCGCCTGTTAAGCGTGGCGTCGCAGCTTGAATCGCTGGCGACCCAAAGCGCGTTCCGCTTTGGCGCGACTCGAGCCTATGAGGCCATCGTCGATGATCGCGTCAAGGCGCTGCGGGAAGAACGCTATAAGGACAGGCAGTTGCTGGAAGAATTCATGACCCGCCGCTATGATCCGGCGATGCGGACAGTGCGCTCGACCGAAGCGCGTCTGAACCGGATGCTGGAGAGAACGGGCAGGGCAGGCGAATTGCTCCGCACCCGGGTCGAGGTTGATCGCAGCGCCCAGAACCAGCTTGTGCTGGAAAGCATGGATCGCCGCGCCGAGTTACAATTGCGTCTTCAGCACACGGTCGAGGGGCTTTCGGTGGTTGCCATCAGCTATTACGCGGTCGGATTGCTTGGTTATATGGCCGCGCCGCTGGCGGATGCAGCCGGGATCGGTAAGAACGTACTGATGGCGCTTGCCACTCCGATTGTCGTGGGGCTTGTGTGGCTGGGGCTACGCAGGCTGAAAGCCGCGATCCATCATTCGTGACTGGACGTGCCGGGGCAGGGCGGCGATAAATCGTTCCGAAAAAGGAGAAACGCGATGAAGATCTTTCTTGCCCTTGCTGCCATTCTGGCCGTGTCCGCCTGCAACGTTCCCATTGTCCCGATCATCTGATAAATCATGCCCAAGTCATTGAAAATGTACGGACTCGACTATTGTTCGACAGTCCAGAAAGCCCGGAAAGAGCTTGAAGAGGCGGGTTGGCAGATCGAGTTTCACGATGTGAAACAGGAAACCCCCAGCAAGGCTCAATGGTCGGACATGCTGGAATCGTTCGGTGAAAAACTGGTGAACCGGGCCAGTCTGACATGGCGCGGCATGTCCGAGGAAGAACGCGCCGCCAGCCCCGAAGACATGCTGTCCGCCAAGCCGCCGCTGATGAAACGGCCCGCAATCGAGGCCGATGGCCAGCATTATCTGGGCTGGACCAAAAACGTCAAACGCGCCCTCGGCGTTGAGGCCTGATCAGCTTTTCCACTTGATCGAACAGCCCATCGAGGCTGTCTGATCGCGCGGGCCTTTTTTTGTTTGCGCGATCTGAACCATTGCGTCGAATAATTCGCGCTTTGCGTCCTCGGGTCCCGGTTTGCGGCCCGATGCGTCCAGACGCCCGCGATATTGAAGTTTTCCATCGGCGTTATAGCCGAAGAAATCCGGTGTGCATTCCGCGCCGTATCTTTTCGCGACATCCTGTGTTTCGTCATACAGATACGGAAAGGTAAATCCGTGTCTGCGGGCTTCTTCCTTCATATGCTCTGGCGCATCCTGAGGATAATCCGCCACATCATTGGCCGAGATCGCGACAACGCCGATCCCGTGATCCCGCTGCAACTCTGACGCGTCGCGCACGATGCGGTCGATCACAGCCTGCACATAGGGACAGTGATTGCAGATGAACATCACCAGAGTGCCATTCCTGCCGCGCAGATCCTTCAGATCATGCAGAACGCCATCAGGATCAGGCAGCGCGAAATCCGGCATATCGGCACCGAAATCGCAAACCGGAGGTGAGACGGCCATGATGTGATCTCCTTGTTCCGTTGGGACGGAGCATCTCTTTTAAAGCTCCTGCGGGCAAGAAGTCTGGCGGGATAATCGTCGACTACCCGGATTTCATGGTTAAGCTCATGCGTGGCTTGGGATTTGCGGTCCAACATTCTAGTTACATAATACCGATTATATTTATTACGGATCGACCTCAAAATATGCGCACCCTTGCGGTGCCGCAGCCTGTCCCCTACATCTTCGGTAAGACGCAAAGGATGCCCGATGGCCATTGAAGCACATGAAATAGAAGCCCTGATCCGCGCCAGTTTTCCCGATGCGCAGATCACCATCACCGATCTGGCCGGCGACGGAAAGCATTATGCTGCCGAGGTTGTCGATGAATCTTTTCGCGGCAAGAACCGCGTTCAGCAGCAACGCGCCGTCTATGCGGCGCTGAATGGCAAGATGGACGGCCCTGACGGTCAGTTGCACGCGCTTGCGCTGACGACCAAAATTCCCGATTGAGGATAGAGCGATGACGGATGCACGCACGCAAATTCAGCAGGCACTGGACGAAAACGATGTCGTCCTGTTCATGAAAGGCACCAGAGAGATGCCCCAATGCGGGTTCTCCAGCCGCGTCGCCGGGGTTCTCAACTATATGAATGTCGCCTATCGCGATGTGAATGTTCTGGCCGACGATGCCGTGCGTCAGGGCATCAAGGATTATTCCGACTGGCCGACGATTCCGCAGCTTTACGTCAAGGGTGAGTTTATCGGCGGTTGCGACATCATCACCGAGATGACCCTCTCGGGCGAACTGGATCAGCTTTTCGATCAGAAAGAGATCGCTTACAATAAGGAAGCCGCGGATAAGATCCGTGAGGCAAATGCCTGATATTAAGAAAATATATATCTTCCCCGCTTTATGAAGTCAGCCCCGCAACCCTGCGGGGCTTTCTTTTTGACGGCTGGCGAATTCGGCCCTAACCTGAGCGGATAGAAGAAACATGCTGGGAGGAAAAAATGACAATCAGAAATCGCCTTGCCGCAGCCGTGATCGGCGTATCCGCGGTGACCGCTCCGCTTGGGGCGGGGGCTGCCGAATTCGTCAATATCCTGACCGGAGGCACATCCGGCGTCTATTATCCGATGGGCGTTGCCCTGTCGAAGATCTATTCCGAAAGCATCCCGGATGCGCGTGTTCAGGTTCAGTCGACGAAAGCCTCGGTCGAAAACCTCAACCTGCTTCAGCAAGGCAAGGGCGAAATTGGGTTTTCGCTTGGCGACTCGGTGAAACTGGCGGCGGAAGGCAGCGCAGATGCCGGGTTCTCGGCGCCGCTGGACAAGCTGCGGGGGATTTCGGCGATCTATCCGAACTATATCCAGATCGTCGCCAGCGAGGAATCCGGCATCACCACCCTTGCCGATCTGGCTGGGAAATCGGTTTCCGTCGGTGCTCCGAAATCGGGCACGGAACTGAATGCCCGTGCGATCCTGGAAGCCGCCGGGATGAGCTATGACGATCTCGGCAAGGTCGAGTACCTGCCCTTCGCGGAATCGGTCGAGCTGATGAAGAACCGCCAGCTTGACGCCACGCTGCAATCGGCGGGGCTTGGTGTGGCCTCGCTGAAGGATCTGTCGACCTCGATCCCGATCACCGTTGTGGCTGTTCCGGCCGAAGTCTCGGATGCACTTGGCGCTCCTTACGTCGCGGGCGAAATTCCGGCGGGCACATATGAGGGACAGGAGGACAGCGTCCCAACCGTTGCGGTGATCAACTTCCTGATCAGCTCGGACGAGGTCAGCGACGAGGTTGCCTATCAGATGGCCAAGTCGATGTATGAAAACCTCGATGAGCTGAAAGCGGCCCACGCCGCTGCGAATGCGATCGACGTTCAGAACGCGTTGCAGGGAATGCCCGTGCCGGTTCATCCGGGCGCACAGCGTTACTATGATGAGGTCGGTGTCAGCGCCGAGTAATCGTTGCGGGCCGGGGTGTAGATTGCTCCGGCCCTTTTTCAGACCGGAATTCGTTAAATGACCGACGTGCACCCTCCCCGGCCACAGCCCGATGCCGGCCTGCATGACCCGCTGGCCGAATCTTTTCCGCCGGGTTTTCAGGGCCGGATCCTGTTCTGGATCGCGGTGGTGTTTTCGCTTTATCAGATCGCCACGGCGGCGCATCTGCTGAACCTGAACAGCCAGATCCAGCGGGCGGGCCATCTTGGGTTCCTGCTGCTTCTGGGGTTTCCGCTGCTGATGCTGCTGAAAAAACGCAGCACGCCGATGCAGATCCTTGGCTGGATCATGGGTCTCGCAGGTGTCGGAATCGCCATCTATCAGTGGGTCGAATATGTGCCGCTGATGATGCGTGCCGGAGATATCAATAATTTCGACATAATCATCGGGATCGTGACGCTGTTTGCGGTTTTCGGCGCCTCATGGGTGGTCATGGGTCCTGCCCTGCCCATCGTTGCCGGGGTTTTCCTGATCTATGCGCTGTTTGGACAGTATTTTCCCGGCGCATTGCAGACGCGTGGCTATGATCTCGGGCAGGTTGTCGAGCAGATGGCCTTCGGTACGGAAGGTATCTACGGCACACCTCTTTATGTCAGCGCGACCTATATTTTCCTGTTCATCCTGTTTGGCTCGTTTCTGGAAAAAGCCGGGATGATCAAGCTGTTCACCGATGTGTCCCTTGGTCTGGTCGGGCACCGGATGGGAGGCGCGGCCAAGGTCAGCGTGGTCAGTTCGGGGCTGATGGGGACGATTTCAGGCTCCGGTGTGGCGAATGTCGTGACGACCGGGCAATTCACCATCCCGCTGATGAAAAGCTTCGGCTATCGCTCCGCCTTCGCGGGCGGGGTCGAGGCGACGTCGTCGATGGGCGGTCAGATCATGCCGCCGGTCATGGGCGCGGTTGCGTTCATCATGGCCGAGACACTCGGCGTCGCCTATATCGAGGTCGTTCGCGCCGCGATCATCCCCGCCCTGCTCTATTTCGCCTCGGCCTTCTGGATGGTGCATCTCGAAGCTGGTCGCCGCTCGCTTCAGGGCATGGCGAAAGAGGATCTGCCCTCGGCCCGCAAGGCGTTGCAGGAGGGCTGGTATCTGATCCTGCCGCTGGCGGTGCTGGTGTTCCTGCTGTTCTCCGGCTTCACTCCGCTTTTCGCAGGCGCTGTCGGGCTGGCGCTGACGGTGATGCTGATCCTTGGCGCCTCGCTGATGCTGGGTCTGCCATCGCAGATCATCCGGGTGATCTTCTGGGTCGGGCTGGCTCTGCTGGTCGGTCTCATTCTGCGCGAACGGCAAGAGGCGATGCTGTGGTATCTGGTGCTTGCACTGATCGCTGTCAGCGTCGTGACGCGGGGCGGGCGGCAGACGATCCTTCAGGTGATCGACAGCCTGGCCGAGGGGGCGAAAACCGCCCTGCCCGTCGGCGTCGCCTGTGCGCTTGTTGGGGTCATTATCGGTACGATGACGCTGACCGGGGCGGCGAACACATTCGGGATTTTCATCGTCGGGGTCGGCGAGAATTCCCTGATGCTGTCGCTGGTGCTGACCATGCTGACCTGTATCGTTCTGGGCATGGGGATCCCGACCATCCCGAACTATATCATCACCTCGTCCATCGCCGCACCGGCCCTGCTGGAGCTGGGTGTACCGCTGATCGTCAGCCATATGTTCGTGTTCTATTTCGGCATTCTCGCCGATCTGACACCGCCCGTCGCGCTTGCCTGCTTCGCCGCCGCCCCGATCGCGAAGGAATCGGGCTTCAGGATTAGTCTTGAGGCGATCAAGGTCTCGGCTGCCGGGTTTGTCATCCCCTATATGGCCGTCTTCACCCCGGCGCTGATGATGCAGGCCGGAGGCCCTCTGGCGGAAGCGATATCCTTCCCGCTTGCCGTCGCGTATATCGTGTTCAAATGCGCTCTGGCCATCGGGTTATGGGGATCGGCGGTGATCGGATGGCTTGGCTATCGTCTGGCAATCTGGCAACGCGCCCTGGCAATGGTCGCCGCATTTACCCTGATCGCCGCCCTGCCTCTTACCGATGAGATCGGATTTGCACTGGCAGCAGCGTTTCTGGGTCTCTGGTGGTTCCGGAGACAGCGGGCGTGAACTGCCTGCTGATCGGCGCGGCGGCGCTTTCGCTGTCGGGTGACGGGTTTTCGCTCAGTTGGACCCATTCGGTCGAACGTATCGAATGGCGTGAGGAATGGGCACTGACCGAAGACGGGCTGGAACTGGTTCAGGCCGCCGTCAAAGGCTCCGGTGCGGGGATGGAGCCGGGGCCGGATGCGAGGCTGGAACAGGGCTGGTGGGTCTGGCAGCCCGACATCCCGGCACAGCCGCAAATCGTTCTGGCGGCGTCAGGGCTGACCCCATCCGCATGGAGGCTGTGCGACGGCGATGAGTGCCGCGATCTCGGTACAAAGGCGCAAGAGCCGGTCATTCTGAAACCCTGCCCCGAGTCATGAAGAAACCCGCCAGAACAGGCGGGTTTCAGGTCATTTCAGAAAGGCTCACGCGCCGCGATACCAATCTTCATCGTCGTCATAGTAATACTCATCGTCATCACGACGACCACGCAGAGCGCCTGCAATGGCAACGCCAACCGCGAAAGCCCCTGCCAGACCGATGCCCGGTGCGGCACGCGATTGCGTCACGCGATCAAGCGTTTCCTTCGCGCTTTGCAGGTTCTCATCGGTGAGACCTGCACGCCGGGCAACCTCGCCAGCCTTGTCGGACGCATCCGACGTCAGCCCCTGAAGCCGCGATTGGGTTTCATCCGCAAAACTACGCGCCTTGTCCTCAACTTGCCCGAACAGCGATGAGACCCGGGACTGCGCCGTATCAAGCGTCTGCTCCGCCGTGAACCTGGCTTTATCCAGCGCAGTGTCCGCCGCGAGACTGAGACGCGCCTCGACCTCATTCTTCAGATCGTCTCCGGTCGGCATCGGATGCTTTTCGGATTTCGACATGAGATACAGGATCAGCGCGATCAGCAGAAAACCTCCGCCGATGATCAGCGACGCATAGGTCGGACCCAGTTCCAGACGCCATGCAAGCCAACTCCATAACGCCGACAGCAGGAACCCGGCGGCGATCAGCGCGACGACCCCCGCCCCCGCAAGGAGACCGGAGCGCCGCGCCTTGTCGCCAAGCGCAAGCTGCAACTTGTTGACGTAATCAAACATCGGATCAGCGACGCGAGATCAGCAGACCGAACAGAAAGCCGACACCGACGGCGATTCCCAGAGCCTGCGCCGGGTTGCGGCGGACCATTTCCGACACTTCGTCGTAATATTCCTCTGCCTGCTCGCCGGCTTTCTGGACGCGGCGTTCACCCTCGCGATACAGGCGCTGCGCCTCATCGCGGGCAACTTCTGCATATTCGCGGCCCATTTCACGGGCCGAATCCACATATTCGCCGGCACGGTTGCGGGCATCCGCGGCAACGTCACGCGCCCGGCTTGCAAGTTCTTCACCGTCGCGGCGGGCTTTCTGCGCAACATCTTTCGCATCGCTGCTGATGTCACGGGCCGCGTCACGCGCATCGTTTTTCAGATCATTCGCGGTATATTCGTTGCTGGCCATTATGCTCTCCTTTGCAATCAGCAAGTTCTGCAAGCAAACGCAGCCGGAGGTCCCGACGTTCCGCCCGATGAATTGATATATCGCAAGATTCCAAAAATTTTCAGCCTGACGCAGCGGATAAGGCTTGCGCTGACGGCGGGACATATTCGGCAGAAAAGAGTGGTACCGCCTCCCCGGCTTGAACGGGGGACCTCTGGATCCACAATCCAGCGCTCTAACCAACTGAGCTAAGGCGGCACGGTTTGCGTCGTTTAGCGTCAGGCGCGGCAGGATGCAAGGCCAGACTTGCCGCAATTTCACAGGCGGGATAGGACGAAGAAAAAGGATACAGATATGAGCATCAACAGTCAGAGCGATATTGCCGCGAACCTTCAGATCGGCCCGACCGATCAGGGCATGGTGCGGATCTATCTTGAGGGCGACGGTATCGACCTGCCGCTCGATTTCGATCCGGAAGAAGCTGCCGAGATCGCGGAAGAACTTCTTGCCGCGGCAGAGGTCGCCCGCCAGACCGGAAATGCGCGCCCGGGAAAGGGAAAGCCCCGCCGCTGAAACGCTAAATTGCTGCCGCTTCCGGATCGGTCAGCGCTTGAAGCCGCAGCGAGGCGATACGCGCGATGTCACGCGTCAGACGCGTCCGGCGGGCAGTTGCCATTTTGGTCAGCGGCGCGTTCCTTAGGATTTCGGCACCAAAGGCATCCGCGCGGATCAATCCGGTTTCCTCTGGCAGCAGATCCCCAGGGAAATCGCAATCGACCGCCCAGAAGAAACGGTCGCTCCATTCCAGATAGGACTGCCATTTCCGATCACCCAGAAAATCGGCGCGGCAGCTTTTGCATTCGGTGATCCAGATCTCTCCTCCGGGAGCGATCGAGATCACATCGACACGCAAGCCGCGCATCGGCACGAATTCATACAGCACAGCATGATCGAGACTGCGGAGCATGCGCGACACGCCACGGGCAAGCCGGAAACCGGGCTGGCCGGGAAGGTGCGGGTCAGGGTGCTGCTGCGCCATGCGCTCACCATGAACAAATCATAAACATAATTCAACCCCTGCCCCGGACTCCCTGCCCCTTGAAACAGCCCGAACCGGCGCTTATCTGTCGTCTCCGGCGGGTTTCTGCTCTTCGCGTGCGGGCCATTTTTTCCACTGGCCTATAATTTCTCGAGGGGAGCTGGCTCTGTCATGGCCCTGGCCTTGTTACCCGGCGCCCACCTGGTACTCCAGGCTTTCGGGAAAACCTGTGCACCCACGGTCGCTGCGGTTCCTGCCACCTGAAGCCGTCCCCTCGGGGGCGGCTTTTCGTTTTCAACCCGTCAAACATGCAGGCCGCAATGGAAAAGGGCGGTCCGGAGACCGCCCTCCCGAGAGACTTCGATCCGAGGGAAAAGGATCAGAAGCCGTACACCAGCGAGACACCCAGGGTGTTGTCCGTGCGGATCTCGCGGTTTTCCTGATATTCGGTCGACAGCGATACGCGGGTCGCGAGCTGCTCCGACATACGGAAGTTCACACCGAATTCGTTGGTGATTTCGTCGCCAGCGGTATCCGACGAGATATAGTCGGTGTCGTTGGTCACGAAGATCATGTCGTTGAAGCGGTGGTAGAAACGCGAAGACGCGATGTAACCGGTCTCGGTGTCCGAGCGCAGGTTGTCTTCTTCATCAAAGTCAACGCTCTGGGTGTAGCGGATACCAACACCGGCCTGAACACGCCAGGTGGTGTCCGGGTTGTTGATGATGCGGTAACCGGGACCGAAGCCCAGGAACGCATCACGCTTGTTGCGGCCTTCCAGATCGTCGAAATCTTCCTGATCCAGCTCGCCGTCATACCAGCTGTCGAGGTCTTCCTGAACCATGCCGTCCTGGTTGATACGGCCCAGAGCGAATGCATAGAATTTGTCGTTGAAGTAGTACTGCGCGTCATAGATCGCGTAGACTTCTTCCTGATCCTTGTCACCATCGGTGTCTTCACCGAACTCGATGCCCAGACCGACCGACTGTGCGAACGGACCCTGGTTATAGGACATGCGGCCAGCCATGCCGAAATCCTGGCTCTCATCGTTACCGTTCGAGCCGGAATAGGTCAGCGAGATGCCACCGAACAGGCCCTGACGACGGTCCTGCGGACCGAAACGGTCAGCGTCGCCGGCACGGTCGAAATCGTCCTGAACATCCTCTTCGATGTCGTCCAGACGGTCTTCTACGTCGGAAACTCCGGTGACATTGCCGCCGGTGGCGAATTCGGTTTGCGCGAAAGCCGGGACCGAAAAGACGGTCGCGATAGCGGTAGCGCCAGCAAGAAGAGCAACTGCTTTCATGGTTTCTATCCTCATTAAAGTTATGAAGCGACATTCTCTTGTTCGCGTCATTTCCGAGGGATGAACTATTCCTCTGATGATCCGGTTTCCAGCATGGGAGGAACAGAAATCCGGTCGCAAAAATGTTACGAACTGCGATGGAACCGGAACCTGCTTTCTGCTCTCACGATAGGTTTAACTTTTAAAACCTAGCCATTTCGACAGGTTCGGAGGAAACTGGACAAATTTTTCTGATCACGTTCTGTTCACGCCGGTGTTTTCGCCGTTTCATTTTTGTTACGAAACCGCCGGATTCGTGAAGAACCACGTTGCCCGATTGCAACAAAGGCCCGGGTTATTCCCCCGAGCTCTCTGTCATTACCTTAAGGATTATGTGCCGTGCCGGGGTCGATGCGGGCGCGACTCACGCCCGCACGGACCGGAACCCGGATCGGATTTCGCATAACAGGCTGTCTGCGGCCTGAACCGGGACCGCCGGGTTTTTCTGCCATTCGCATGACGGCAATTGCGAACTGAACGCCTGCAAACAGAATGCTGTGAAATAAGACCAGCATGACCACGGCAACCCAACCCGAGCTGACGGACATGACCAGATGCCGAAGGTTGGCGACGTTCAGACCAATCAGCGCGGCAGTGAAAATTACCGCCAGCACGAAGCCGAAAAAGATATTCACCAGATAGAGCCGTACCAGCCGGGGCATGAGATCTCTCCGTTGCTTCCGGCAGTCTAGCAAGGATCGCTAGGGATGGAAGCGTACAGATCGACGCAGCTTCGCCTCAGGAGGTCGCTCCGTCCCCGCCAAAGGATTCGGGTGCTGCGTCCCGCGCCATGTGATCGAGGACGGCGTTCACGAATTTCATCTCACGTCCTTCGGTGAAGAACGCCCCCGTGATCCCGACATATTCGCTGATAACCACACGCGGAGGCGCTTTCGCTGCGACAAACTCCGCCCCGGCAGCGCGGAACAGGGCACGCAGAACCGGGTCGATCCGGTCGATGGGCCAGCGGGCGACAAGCGCACGGTCGGTCATCTGGTCGATCCGACCCTGCCACGTCACCGCATCGTCGAGAATGCGGGCAAATAATGCCTCATCCGCCTCTGGCGATGCCTCGCCGTCAATATCCGCACCGATCCGCCAGTCTTCAAATTCGCGCCTGACGCGGTCCGCAGATTGTTCTGCCGCCTCCATCTGAAACAGCGCCTGCACGGCATATAGCCGGGCAGCGGTACTGCGCTGCCGACGTTCATCCTGTCTTTTCTGGCTCATGCGCCGGTCGGTCCCTCAAGTCGGCCCGCCAGCCTGATCGGATCGCGATCCTCGGGATCTGTTCCCGAGTTCCGGCGGATTGGCGCGTATTTGCGCGACAATGCAACAAGATGCAAGGCCGCAGCTGCCGCGCCGCCCCCCTTGTTCTGCCCCTGAGGATCCGCGCGGACACTGGCCTGCGCCATGTTTTCCACGGTCAGGATACCGTTGCCGATCGCCACGCCCTGCAAACCCAGCAAAGTCAGGCCGCGCGAACTGTCATTACATACCGTATCGTAATGCGTCGTCTCGCCCCGGATCACGCAGCCAAGCGCGACGAATCCGTCGAAACGCTGCGCCCGCGCGGCCAGAGCGATGGCGGAGGGAATCTCCAGCGCTCCGGGCACGTCGACCTGATCGATAACCGCACTAGCCTGTTCGGCCACGCCCCGGGCACCGGCGATCAGACCATCCGCGATTTCGCGATAATAGGGTGCCACAACCAGCAGCAGGCGCGGCGCCGTATCGAATGACGGCAAAGGCAATTCGAAATGAGAGGCTCCGGCCATGTTTTATTCCTCCGGGATCGGGCGGGTTTCGGCGATAGACAGCCCGTAAGCGTCCAGCCCGACCACTTTCAGCGGTGCCGAGTTGGTCAGCAGCACCAGATCTTTCAGGCCGAGCGCGGACAGGATCTGCGCACCCAGACCGTATTGGCGCAGCGTATGAGGGCTTGCCTCACCGTCCAGCGGCAGGTTGTTCGACAGATCGCGGATCAGCACGACGACCCCCCTGCCCTCATCCGCGATCATCCGCATTGCCGCGGGCAGATTTCCCGCCCGGTCGCGTTCGATGCCCAGAATGTCATGCATCGGATCAAGCGCATGCATCCGCACCATGACCGGCCCCGGCGCAGCAAGATCTCCCTTCGACATGACGATATGTTCGGCCCCCTGGGTTTCATCCGCAAAGATCCGCATCATCCAGTCGCCGCCATGAACCGAATGCACCTTGCGCTGCGCACGTTCGGCAATCAGATTATCGTGTCGCCGACGATAGGATATCAGGTCGCTGATCGTCCCGATCTTCAGCCCGTGCCGCTGCGCGAACGCCACCAGATCGGGCAGACGCGCCATGCTGCCATCCTCATTCATGATCTCGCAGATCACACCCGAGGCATTCAGCCCGGCAAGCCTCGCGACATCCACCGCAGCTTCGGTATGGCCCGCCCTGACCAGCACCCCGCCATTGCGGGCACGCAGCGGAAAAACATGGCCGGGCGAGGCGATATCCGCAGCGCCGCGCGTGGGATCAATGGCAACGGCGACGGTCCGGGCGCGATCATGGGCGGAAATGCCGGTTGTCACGCCCTCTCGTGCCTCTATCGACATGGTAAAGGCGGTTTCGTGGCGGCTGGAATTGCGCGGCGACATGAGCGGCAGGCCAAGCGCATCGATCCGCTCGCCCGGCAGGGCAAGGCAGATCAGTCCCCGCCCATGCGTCGCCATGAAATTGATCGCATCGGGAGTCGCCATCTGCGCGGGAATGACCAGATCGCCTTCATTTTCGCGATCTTCATGGTCGACGAGGATGAACATGCGGCCGTTCCGCGCATCCTCGATTATTTCCTCGATACCAGAGATGGCATCCGACCAGTCCCGTTCGACAGGTCCGGGATTTTCATATTTCATATGGACGCCTTCCTGTGCTCGCAGCGATTCGACCCGGCCAAGTTTATGGCCCCTGCCGCAATCAGCATCAATGCCAGTGACGGAATGCGTCGCGTCATCTGCTTTTTGAACGTTGGCACAAGGTCTGTTGTCGAACCGGAAACGGAGGGCAATGCGTTAAAACAGTTCCAGCCCGCCTGTATCTGAGCTTGCGGTTTCAGCGGCACTGGGCGGCGTTTCGACCAAGTTTCTACCGACGAATAATTCCTTTACAAGGCCACTGGCCGGCCACAGAGTTATCCGCCGTGCCTGGGTGCCGCCCGTCGAACTGCCAAGCACCCTGATGGATTCCGATTTCAGAAAATCGATTGCGAATTCAGCATTCTTTATCCCGACATCGCCCAGACCAGACATCATCCGCGCACCGCCATAGACCCGCGCCCGGAGCCTGCCTCTTTCGGCGCCAAGCTTCAGTAGTCCGTTGATCAGAAGCTCCATCGCGTTCACGCCGTAACTGGCCGAACGCTGACCCGAGATCGAGCCGCTGGCCAGAAGGAAGTGATTCATGCCTCCGGTTTGTGTGCGGGGATCGAACATGCATACCGAGATACAAGAGCCGAGCACTGTGGTCATGGAACAGCCAGGTTCGGCGCGGGACACCAGAAACTCCCCTTGAATCACGTGACGGCGCTGACTGCTCATGCCGATCGACGCACAGCACTGACACCGCGTTCGGTTGCCGCCAGCAATTCCGGTGCCATCGCACGCAGCGGAACAAGCTTTTCGGCCCCGCCATTCATCCATGCAATACGCGGCATTCCCCAGACGACCGAGCTTTCTTCGTCCTGCGCAAAACACCGTGCGCCGGCCTTTCGCAGTCTCAAAATCCCGTGAGCGCCGTCATTGCCCATGCCGGTAAGCAATGTCGCGACGATCCGTTCGGCGATGGGGATTGCGGAATTGAACAGCATATCCACGGATGGCCGATGGCCGCAAACCTTGGGGGATTCGACTAGCTTGCACTTTGTACGTGTACCGCTGGAAATTGTCAGATGATGCGAACCGCCGGGGGCGATCATGACAAGGCCCTGCTCGACCAGGGCGTTTTCCTCGGCGACTGCGATTTTGGGCGCATAGCGCGAATCCATACGCTGCGCGAAACTGGACAGAAAGCCCGGTGGCATATGCTGGGTGATCAGGATCGGCGGACAGTTTTCAGGCAGGTTCGAAATGATCGTCTCCAGCGCATCTACCCCGCCTGTCGAGGAGCCAATCAGGATAATCTTGTTATTCCAGACGAAATTACGCAACGCAGACGCGGTCGGTCCTGTCGGTGCACCGGCACCACCACGGACCTTAGCGGTCGATGCCGCGACGACAAGCGCGGGCAAAGCCTTGAAGGCATCGCTCAGCTCCCCGCTGCGCGGCTTGCCGACACAATCCACCGCGCCCCGCGAAAGCGCCTCGACCGCTGCGGCGCTGCCTTTCTGGGTTTCCGAGGATATCATGATGACCGGCATCGGATTCAGCCGCATCAGTTCTGCCAGGAATTCCAGCCCCGATTTCCCCGGCATCTCGACATCGAGCGTCAGCACGTCGGGCGAGAGGGTGTTTACCGCCCTTCGCGCCTCTTCTGCGTTTGAGGCTTCGCCGACGATTTCAATTCTTGGGTCCGAACGTAACCTGAAACCAATCAGGTGCCGCATGGTCGAAGAATCATCGACGATCAGCACACGCACGGGTTTCATGCTGTGCGCCCTTCGAATGCACGACATGATGCAGCGTTCATATACCTCTCCTGTCCAGCTCCGTTTGGAAGCTGTCAGCAAGGAATGAAGATTGTCTTAACGCAAGAGCCTAACCCTGCCATCTGCCCAGTAAACCCAGTGAAAGATGCGAACGTTTTGATTTGAATTCGCTGATCTTTGGCTGGTTTCCATCCCGGATCGCCGTCAATGCTGCCCGCGCAGCCGCCCCCGCATAAAGTGCAGGGGCCAGTTCCCGCGCCGGTTCCGGGCGGAAATTTGCGGCTATATCCAGCGCCCTCAGCCCGGTCTGCGCAAGGGCTGCAAGCCGCGAGGGATCGTCGGGCCAAAGCCCCAGATTCAGCGAGCGAAGTCGCGGATAGGCCGTCAGCCACCGGGCCAGACCCGATCCAAGGACCTGATGCCGGATCAGATCGTCATCTGCCGCGCCCCCGCAGGCGATGCAGGCAAGCCGCATCACGGTGCCGTCGCATGCATCAATATATGCGAAAAGATCGGCATCATCCTGAAATGGCTGACGGTTCGTGTCGCGGCGGCGGGCCTCTGTCAGCCCAGATAGCGGCGAAATTTCCGCCCCCCATGCCTCGGCAAGCGGCGTCGCAATTTCATGAGTGGCGGGAGCCTCTCCGCGTGAGATCGCCGAAAGCTGATCCGCCCAGAATTGCAGCCGCATTTCTGAAATCAAGGGCTCAGCCGAGGCAACTGCCGCCCGGGCGATATCCAGATTCGCCGCATAAAGCGTCGCCAACCGCGCCCGGTCCCGAGGACGCGCGGCGGCGACACTGGCGAAGCGGTCGGGATCGTGTTCGCGCAGCAACGCCGCGCAGCTATCGGGGGTCATGCGGCGACGCCATCGCGGATCAGCTTCCAGATGATGGCGTCGTGCAGCGCCTCGAAACTGGCATCGACGATATTCGGAGACACGCCGACCGTGGACCATCTGCGGCCCTGCCCGTCCTCGCTGTCGATGGTGACGCGGGTGACGGCATCGGTGCCGCCATGCGTGATCCTGACCCTGAAATCGACCAGATGCATATCGTCTATGGTCGCCTGATACTGGCCCAAATCCTTGGCCAGAGCCCGCCACAGCGCGTTGACCGGCCCGCGATCATCCGCATCGTCCTCACCATGCGATTCACTGACCGACATGACCCGCTGCCCGCCCAGATTAACCACGACCACAGCCTCCGAGACAGAGATCTGCTGCCCCACGGCATTGCGGCGCCGTTCGACGATGACGCGGTAACGCTCGACCTGAAAGAAGCTTGGCAACTGGTTCAGATATCGCCGCGCGAGAAGTTCAAAACTGGCCTGCGCCACGTCATAGGCGTAACCCCGATCCTCACGCGCCTTGATCTCGGACAGGATCGCGGCGAGGTCGGTCGTGTCGGGCGTCTCGATCCCGGCATCCTTCAGCCGGGCGCGAAGATTGGACTGGCCGGCCTGATTTGACATCGGGATGATCCGGGCATTCCCGACAGAGTCCGGCAGTACATGCTCATAGGTCGAGGGGTTTTTCACAATCGCACTGGCATGCAGCCCCGCCTTATGGGCGAAGGCGGACGGCCCGACATATGGCGCTCCTGCCGCGGGCATCCGGTTCAGGATCTCGTCCAGCCGCCGCGAGGTCTTCAGCAGGGATTTCAGCGCATCGCCGCTGATCTGGGGAAGCAGATGCGAGAATTCGGGCTTGAGCGCAAATGTCGCGATCAGTGTGGTCAGATTGGCGTTTCCGCAGCGCTCTCCCAGCCCGTTCAGCGTGCCCTGAACCTGTCGCGCCCCGGCCCGGACGGCGGCGATACTGCCTGCAACAGCGGTGCCGGTATCGTCATGCGTATGGATTCCCAGCCCTTCGCCGGGGATGCCCGCAGCGATGACCTCGGATGTGATCGCGCCGATCTCATGGGGCAGCGTCCCGCCATTCGTATCGCAGAGCACGATCCACCGCGCCCCGGCATCCCGCGCCGCCAGCAGGCAGGACAGCGCGTAATCCCGGTTGGCCTTCCAGCCATCGAAGAAATGCTCGGCATCGAAAATCGCCTCGCGTCCCTCGGCGACGATATGGGCCAGCGAGGCGCGGATATTTTCGAGATTTTCGTCAAGCGTGATGCCAAGCGCCTCGGAGACGTGGAAATCATGCGTCTTGCCGACCAGACAGATGCTTTGCGTCCCGGCATTCAGCACCGCCGCCAGCACCTCATCATTCGCGGCAGAGCGCCCTGCCCGCTTGGTCATCCCGAACGCCGTCAGCGTGGCGCGGGTCGTGGGCGGGTTGTCGAAGAAATCGCTGTCGGTCGGGTTCGCGCCGGGCCAGCCGCCCTCGATATAATCCACCCCGAGCGCGTCGAGCATCCGCGCAATCTCGGTCTTCTCGCTGGCAGAGAACTGAACGCCCTGAGTCTGCTGGCCGTCGCGGAGGGTGGTGTCGTAGAGATAGAGGCGGTCAGTCATTTGCTTCGGCACGCCCTATTTCTGTCAGTACCTTCCGAGCCACAGCGTCATAGATGCGATATTCGAGGTGATCAGTCCCACCAAGGCGAAACTTGGGCTCGGTAATTAAGCCCTCCCGCTTTGCCCATTCAACCAATCGAAAGGCGTCCGATTTAATTTGCATTCCATCTGGCGTATCAACGATCTGGACTCCAGCTTCCGCCAAGCCATCCCGGATAGCGTCGGCGGTGGTGAAGTCTTTCGAGTTTCTTGCGTCCGCTCGCAAATCGATGACTTTATTTAAGGCTTCACTTGTTATGTGTTTATCTTCTGCGCACCAACTCCCATTTTCATTATCGAGCAAACCCAAAAGAGTAGCAGAAGCTTTCAAACCAGAAATATCCCCTGCCTGCGCCAATTCATGCAGGGCAGAAATTACCCCCGGAGTATTCAGATCATCGGCTAGTGCAGCGACGACCGTCGGCGGGGGGCTCCCGGTGGGTTCGATGCCCTCGGTCAGGCGACGCCACTTCCGCAGTGTCGCCTCGGCCTCCCGTACCTTCTCCGCCGTCCAATCCATCGGCTTCCGATAATGCGTCATCAGCAGTACAAACCGGATCACTTCGCCCGGTATTCCCTGATCCAGAAGATCCCGCACGGTGAAGAAATTGCCCAGTGATTTGGACATTTTCTTCCCCTCGACCTGCAACATCTCATTATGCAGCCAGACATTCGCCATCACATCCGAGCCATGCGCACAACGGCTCTGCGCGATCTCGTTCTCATGATGGGGGAATTGCAGGTCGATCCCGCCTGCATGAATGTCGAACACCTCGCCCAACAGTTCTGCCGACATGGCCGAGCATTCGATATGCCAGCCGGGGCGGCCATAGCTCCACGGAGACTCCCATCCCGGCTGATCGCCTTCCGAGGGCTTCCACAGCACAAAATCCATCGGATCGCGCTTGAGCGGGGCGACCTCGACGCGGGCACCCGCGATCATGTCGTCCAGAGACCGCCCTGACAGCTTGCCATATTCGGCAAATTTGCGGACCTCGAACAGGACATGGCCCTCTGCCGCATAGGCGAAACCCTTAGCGATCAGATCCTTGATCATCGCGATCATCTGGGCGATATAATCGGTCGCGCGCGGCTCAGCTCTGGCTTCGGCTTTGCCTTTGATCGTCGGCCGCAGCGCACCGAGCGCGTCCATGTCCTCGTGATACCAGCCAATTGTTTCCTCGGTAATGTCACGGATCGCTCGCCCGGTCTCCGCCGCCCGCGCGTTGATCTTGTCATCCACATCGGTGAAATTCCGCACATAGGTCACGGCATCCTCGCCATAGACATGGCGCAGCAGCCGGAACAGCACGTCGAACACCACGACAGGCCGCGCATTCCCCAGATGCGCCCGGTCATAAACGGTGGGCCCGCAGGCATAGACCCGGATATTGCCGGGATCTATCGGTTTGAATGGTTCTTTCTTGCGGGTGCGCGTGTTGGTCAGCCGGATCTCGACCATGAAGTCCCCCTTGCGGGGACCTGCTCACAGCATCTTGCCCCGCATGAAATGCGTCAGCGGATAATGCAGCAGATAGTGCAGCGTGCGAACATGGGCCCCGCTTACCGCATCCATGCGCAACTGCCAAGAGCGGCAATGCTTCCGCTATCATGCCGCGTTAGCGCCGTCAGTCTTGCCGCCCTGCAAGCGCAAGCCTAAGACAAGCGCGATGATTGACCCCTCAGGAGGATTGAGAATGCCCGCGCCCAAGGATTTCAACGACCGGATGCTGTCTCTGGGCCTTGCCCGCGTCTCCGAGGCGGCGGCTCATGCCTCCGCCCTGCTGATCGGACGCGGCGACGAAAAAGCCGCCGATCAGGCCGCCGTCAATGCGATGCGCGATCAGCTGAACAAGCTGGACATCAAGGGCGTGGTGGTGATCGGCGAAGGCGAACGCGACGAAGCGCCGATGCTGTATATCGGCGAAGAGGTCGGCGCGGGGAACGGACCCGAGGTCGATATCGCGCTCGACCCGCTGGAAGGCACGACGCTGACCGCAAAGGATATGCCGAACGCGCTGACCGTGATCGCTATGGCCCCGCGCGGCACGATGCTGCACGCGCCGGATGTCTATATGGACAAGCTGGCCATCGGACCGGGTTATGAAAAAGACGTGATCAGCCTCGACATGTCCCCGACCGAGCGGGTCGAGGCTCTGGCCAGAGCGCAGGGCGTCAAGACCACGGATATCACCGTCTGTATTCTCGAACGCCCTCGCCACGAAGATCTGATCGCCGAGGTCCGCGCGACCGGCGCGGGCATCCGGCTTATCACCGATGGGGATGTGGCGGGCGTCATGCATTGCGCCGAACCGGATCTGACCGGGATCGATATGTATATGGGTGCAGGCGGTGCGCCCGAGGGCGTGCTGGCGGCCTCGGCGCTGAAATGCATGGGCGGCCAGATCTGGGGCCGGCTTCTGTTCCGCAATGACGACGAACGTGGCCGGGCCGAAAAAGCAGGGATCACCGATTTCAACAGGATCTATTCGCGTGACGATATGGTGCAGGCGGATGTGATCTTCTCGGCCACCGGGGTGACCAACGGTTCCATCGTGCGCGGCGTGAAGCGCGAGCCGAAATTCCTTGAGACCGAGACCATCCTGATGCGCTCGAAAACCGGCTCGGTCCGCCGCATGATCTACCGCAACCCGATTCGCTGATCCAAGGGGGCGCTCGCGCCCCCTCTGGCCTGACGGCCATTCACCCCCTGAGGATATTTCCGCCAGTGTGAAACGCTTTCATCCTGGCCCAAATATCCTTGGGGGAGTCCGCAGGACGGGGGGCGAAAGCCCCCTTACGGCCTCTGCTCTTGCCTCGGCGCGGCCTCTGTCGCATCTATGCGCCATGACCGCATTCCTGAATGTCGAATCCTCTTTGACGGGCCGCCGATGGGTCAGCCCGGATGATGCCCTTATCCGTCATGCCGAGGGGTTGTCGCAGGCCACCGACCTGCCCCTTGCGGTCGCCCGTATCCTCGCCGAGCGCGGTATCAGTGCCGAGGAAGCCGCCGGATATCTTGCGCCGACCCTGCGCGAAATGCTGCCGGACCCGCTATGCCTGAAAGATATGGCACAGGCGGCAGAGCGATTGGTGGCCGCCGTGACCGGACATGAGCGGATTGCGATCTTTGCTGATTACGATGTCGATGGCGGCGCGTCGGCCGCGCTGCTGATCGATTGGCTGCGGCGTCAGGGCCGAAAGGCGACGCTTTACGTCCCTGACCGGATCGACGAGGGATATGGACCCAACGCCCCTGCCATCACCGGGCTTGCGGCGAAACATGATCTGATCGTCTGCGTGGATTGCGGCACGCTGTCGCATGATGCGTTGGCGGCGGCTGACGGCACGGACGTAATCGTGCTGGATCACCATCTGGGCGGGGAAACCCTGCCCCCGGCCCTTGCTGTGGTCAATCCGAACCGGCAGGACGAGGATGGCAGCCTTGGCCATCTCTGCGCTGCGGGGGTTGTGTTTCTGACGCTGGTGCAGGCGGGTCGTGTCCTGCGCGATCAGGGCCTGCCCGAGCCGCCATTGCTGCCATTACTGGATCTGGTGGCGCTTGCGACCGTTGCCGATGTCGCTCCTCTGACCGGGGTGAACCGGGCATTTGTACGTCAGGGTCTGGCGATCATGGCGCGGCGCGAAAGGCCGGGTCTGGTTGCGCTCTCCGATATCTCCAAACTCGACACCGCCCCATCCAGCTTCCATCTGGGCTTCATGCTGGGTCCGCGCATCAATGCGGGCGGTCGGGTCGGAAAGGCCGATCTTGGGGCGCGTTGCCTGTCAAGCGCCGACCCGGCCGAGGCGGCCAGACTGGCCGAGATGCTGGACGAGCTGAACCGCGACCGCCGCGCGATTGAAGCCGCTGTGCGGGAAGAGGCACTGTCTCAGGTCGAGGCCCGCGGCGACACCACCCTGTCATGGGCCGCCGGAGAAGGCTGGCATCCCGGCGTTGTCGGCATCGTTGCCGCCCGGGTCAAGGAACGGACCAACCTGCCCTCGGTCGTCATCGGGGTAGAGGGCGGGACCGGCAAGGGATCTGCCCGCTCTGTCGCGGGGGTCGATCTGGGCCGTGCCGTTCAGCGCCTCGCGGCAGAGGGGCTGATCGAGAAAGGCGGAGGTCATCGCATGGCAGCAGGCCTGACCGTAGCCGAGGCCGGAATCGCGGCAGCCATGCAACGCCTGGCCGAGATCATCGAACCGGAACTGGCCATCCGCAGCGGCGCGAACGATTTGCGCATCTCGGGCCTGCTGGAGCCCGCCGCTGCATCCCCTGAACTTATGGAGATGATCGAGGCAGCCGGTCCCTTCGGCCAGTCCTCCCCTGCCCCGCGCTTCGCATTCTCCGATCTGGTGCTGGACAGTGCCGCCACGATGGGAGACGGCCATCTGCGCACAGCCTTCCGCGTCGCCGGTCAGAAACCGCTGGAGGCCGTGATCTGGGGCGCGATGAGCAGCCCGCTCGGTCCGGCCCTGCTGGATGCGCGAGGGCAAAGATTCCACATCGCCGGCAAGCTTGAGCTGTCCCATTGGGGCGGCCGCAGCCGCGTCCGCCTGCGTCTCGACGATGCCGCACGGGTTTGAGAATGTTTTTTACCGGAATGGTAATTTTTCGTCTTGCAGCTTCGGCGATGCTGACCTAAACACCGCTCCACGCCGCGAGCGACGCTCGCAGGACGCCAGAGATGGCCCGTTCGTCTATCGGTTAGGACGCCAGGTTTTCAACCTGGAAAGAGGGGTTCGATTCCCCTACGGGCTGCCAATATTCAATAAGAACCAAGAATTTTATCTGCATTTTATACACTATCCGGTTGAGTGTTTGGCTGCGTTTTGCCAATAGATGATGTCGTGCTGTGTTAGGGTCAGGACTCGTTCTTGATCATAACTAGAAGATGACGGTCGCGGCGAGCAGGATTGCAGAGAAGAAGGTCTCGGGGCAACGGTCGTATCGGGTGGCGACGCGCCTCCAATCCTTGAGTCGGCCGAACATGATTTCGATGCGGTTGCGGCGTTTGTAGCGCCGCTTGTCGTATTTGACGGGTTTCTTGCGCGACTTCCGACCCGGGATGCAAACCTTTATCCCCTTGTTTTTCAAGGCATCTCTGAACCAGTCGGCATCATAGCCCCGATCGGCCAGCAGCCAATCCGCCTCCGGCAGGCTGTTCAGAAGTGCCGCTGCCCCGGTGTAATCGCTGACTTGTCCGGCGGACATGAAGAACCCTATCGGGCGGCCCTTCGCGTCGGTGACGGCGTGCAGTTTCGTGTTCATGCCGCCTTTCGTTCGCCCGATCTGGCGCCCGCGCCCCCTTTTTTGACCCGCAGGCTCGAGGCCGTGCGGTGCGCTTTCAGATAGGTCGCGTCGATCATGATCGTATTGTGTTCGGCGCTCTCGGCGGCGAGGCCCACCATGATCCGGGCGAAGGTCCCGTTCTCGCTCCAGCGCTTCCAGCGGTTGTAGAGCGTCTTGGCGGGGCCGTAGTCCGTCGGCGCGTCGCACCATCGCAAGCCATTACGATTGATGAATATTATGCCGCTCAGCACACGCCGGTCATCAACACGGGGCTTGCCATGGCTCTTGGGAAAGAAGGGTTTGAGGCGCGCCATCTGCGCTTCTGTCAGCCAGAAAAGGTTGCTCATAAATCAGGTCTCCTTGCGGAGCCTGAATCACGTCAAACGCCCGAGATCAATGGGTCTGGAGCCTACAGTTGGCTATTTCCGTCATTGTCTTCAAAAATCAGATAATTACAGATATTAACTCTGATAGCGGATCGAGGAAAATTTACCGAGACAGATGCCGTAACACCATAGAACGCCGAAGGCTCATTATAGCCTGCATATTCTGGCGACCCCGGAAGGAATCGAACCCTCAACCTTGGACTTAGAAGGTCCCTGCTCTATCCAGTTGAGCTACGGGGCCGCGCGCGGGTTTAGATGGCGGAAAAAAACTGGCTTCGCAATGGGAAATCCCACCAATATCTCCGCGTACCAGCAATCAGCACAATAATGGCTTCCGGTTCTGTGCATGGCGTTCGGCAAATTTGCGACCGATCCGGCCCGGGACGAGAAAACGCGCCGGGACGGTGGCTGGGCCTTCTCGCAACTCAGGGAAAATGCTGTAGATTTCACGCATCGCGGCAGGTCCGACCGATTTCAGCGCCTCCGGTCCGGTATAGAGAGATTCCGTCTCCGCGCCGTTTGACAGGACTATTTGATGATTGTCGAACAGGAAATGCACATAGGTGATCCGATCAATATCCTCGGCGATCTCGATTCCGTCGATCTGACAAAGCTGTTTCGCCGCGACGAGCACCTCTGAGGCGCCGAATATTCGCATCGCGATCTTTGAGCGTACCAGAATGCGATGCTGGGGTGAGACCAGAAGATCGGCTTCGGGCAGTCCCAGACCAAGCGCCGCCCGACGGATGCGGATCGGACGCAGCTTGGGGTTTGCAGCAAGATCTGCCGGGCCGAGCATGCGCTTGCCGATCCAGCGGATGGGAAGCAATCCGCTGTCACGGGTTTCGACAAGATCCCCGACCTGAAGATCACCTGCGCGGATCTGCTCTCTGTCCTTGCAGCGGATCAGCGTGTCAGACCCGAAGCAGGGTACGGCGGTATTATCCCAGGTAAGATTGCCAGCCGCGACGGCAGATCCGCCGTTCTTAAGCGTGAGGGTGAAGTTGAGCCCGATTTTATTGAGATCGTCAAGAACGCCATCCGCCTGATCTGCGCGCAACCAAGCAAGACGATTGGCATAAGTGTCCTGACCTGCCAAATCACGCACGTCGTTAATGGCTTCCAGGTTTTCCGCAGTATAATAGCTGCTGAGGTCGACAAAATCATTGTCGTTCTGCCCGGTTCCTTCTGTGATATTGCCATTATTGAAATCCTGCCCGTCACCGGTATTGAAATCGTTGATCGTGTCGCCGTCACTGGCTACGAATGTATCGAACCCGTTTCCGCCAAATATAGAGTCAGCACCGGAGCCACCATTGATGAGGTCGTCGCCGTCGCCTGCGTAAAGCTCATCATCTCCCCCGCCGCCGAAGACCTCGTCATCTCCAGTATCGGCAAAAATGAAATCTGCCCCGTCACCGCCGTCAATATAGTCATTCCCGCCCTGCCCGAAAATTTCGTCACTGCCACCCTCGCCCCAGACACTATCGTTGCCGGACCCGGCATCCACGAGATCAGCACCATTGCCTGCGCGAATGGAATCGCCGCCGCCGGCCCCCTCTATATAGTCGTCGTCGTTGGAGCCGGTGAGTGTATCAGCACCGCTGGTGCCAAAAAAGTTAGGCATAGTGAACTCTAATAAACGACGCCAGAAGGCTAAGAGAATTTATATATATACTCCGCAGCTAAGAAGCTGCATTCGGAGCAGACAATAGGCCAAACAACCTAGAATTCTTAGGTGTTGTCAACATTTATACTGTCGGCCCCCGGGTATCAACATTAAACAAGTTTGGTTTGTCAGCCATCTCGTCATGACTAGTCAGATAGCTTCAGCTTCATGAACGTGCTCATCGGATCCGGGAGGTAGCTTCCGAAAGGCGGGCAATCCTGAAATCCGGCCCGGCGGTAAAAGGACCGTGCGGCTTCAAAGCTGGGTTGCGCTCCGGTTTCGAGGAATACCTGCCGAAGCCCCTGTTTGCTGGCCAGATCAATAAGCGCGTCGAGAACGCGTTGCGCAGCGCCGGTTCCGCGCATTTCCTCCAGCACATGCATCGACTTCAACTCGGCCGCATCCGGTGTAAATATCTTGATCGCGCCCATCGCGATTGCGCGGCTTCCGTGTCTCAGGACCAAAAGGCTGATCTCCGGCACGGCCAGTTCCGATCTGTCGAGCATATGGATGGATTCCGGCGGCGTATCGACATGGCAGAATTGCCTGTGCCGCGCGAAAAGAAGGTCCAGATCGGGATCCAGCGGATCGGCATTTTCGATGTGAAAACCGGGCAAGTTGACCTCACAGCAGACAGGAAAGCTGAGGCGCAGGAAACCGTTTCATGGTCAGGCGTCAAGCTCTTCGCGGCATGCAGCCCTGACTTTTTCCAGATATTCATACCACCCTGACCCGGAAAGCAACCCATATCAAAACAGGATTTCGCAACTGCGTTGGCTCTTGTTATACATCTGTAATAGCTTCCGGTATCGTTTCGGAAAATATGCGACAGGATGTAACATGGCGACCTTGAAGGATGTGGCGAAGGCGGCGGGGCTGTCGGTGACTCAGGTCAGCAGGGCACTGAACAACCATTCGGATGTCAGCAAGACGACGCGGGAGCGGGTTCATAAGGTAGCAAGGTCGCTGCGTTATCAGCCGAATCTCTCGGCGCGGAAACTGGTTTCGGGACGCTCGGGCATGGTCGGACTGGTCGAACCGCGCACGCCGCACCTCGCATCGGATGGTCTTTTCATGGAGGTGGTGGCCGGTCTTTCGACGCAATTTTCGGAAATCGGGATGCAGTTCGTGCTTCATATTGCCCGGCCGGATGAACCGATCCTGCCTGTCTATCAAAGGCTGATCGGCAATGGGGCGCTTGACGGATTCGTGCTGACCCATCCCGAAGAGAACGATCCCCGCGCATCACTTCTTGCTGATGAAGATGTCCCCTTCGTGGTTCATGGACGGATCGGCGAGGCTGCGGAACATGCCTATTTCGACATTGATAATGAAGGGATTTTATACGAAATAACCCGGCATCTGACCGGGCTTGGTCATAAGAATATCGCCTTTTTCAACGGGCTTGCCGGGCGCAGCTATGTCACCGCACGCGAGCGCGGCTACCTGAAGGCTCTGAACGATTCCGGTATCCCTGCGGCCAACGCGCTTATTCGCAACGGTGAGATGACCGAGGCATTTGGATTGCTGTCTACCGTGGAACTGTTCTCAGGCGGCGCCCTGCCCGTGACGGCGATTATTTGCAGCAATTCGCGAATCGCAAAAGGCGTGTATCAGGCAGTCGGGGCGATGAACCTTTCTGTGCCTGACGATATTTCGGTGATGGCGCATGACGATCATGTCGCCAATCTTGAAACCGCCGCTTTTTATCCTGCGCTCAGCGTAACCGACGCACCGTTGCGGGAAAGCTGGGCGCCTCTGGCGAGATGTCTTGCCGAAGCGATTGACGGCGCACCGCTTTCACAGCTTCAGCAAGTCGGCCCTCACCGGATTTTCCTGCGTCAGTCTACCGCAGCACCGCCGCGTTCTAATGCCTGATACGAAGAATCCTTGACAGATGTACCTCGTTTTCGTTAATAAATCCGAAACGTTTCGGGACGTCGCGATCGGAGAGGAGCCCGCGCCGGAACCTGCGGGAAATTAGTGGCACGGGGATCTTCCCCGTGATTTTTGGAGGAGGATTACATGAAAAAACACAACGCAGCGCTTGGTATTTCTGCCGCGGCCATGATGGCGGTTTTCGGAACCGGATCGGCCTGGGCGGTTGAACTGTCCTATGTCAGCGGTGCTGTCGGGACTGCAATCGAACATCTCAAGGAAACCATGAAGCCCTGGGAAGAGCGTACCGGCAATACGGTGACCATCGTTCCGATGCCGCCCTCCAGTTCCGATCAGTTCGCGCAGTACCGTCTGTGGCTCTCGGCGAATACCAGCGATATCGACCTGTATCAGACCGACATCGTCTGGGCGCCGCAATTATCCGATCATTTTGTCGACCTGAGCGAGGCTGCCAAGGACCTGATCCCGTCGCATTTCGAATCCGTCATTCAAAGTCAGACGGTGGATGGCAAGCTGGTCGCTTTGCCGCTGTTTACGGATGCGCCCGCGCTTTATTACCGCACCGATCTTCTGGAAAAATACGGCAAGCCCGTCCCGCAGACATGGGAAGAGCTGACGCAGACAGCGCAGGAAATCCAGGATGCTGAGCGGGCTGAGGGAAACAGCGAGCTTTGGGGTTATGTCTGGCAGGGCAATGCTTATGAAGGGCTGACCTGCAACGCGCTCGAATGGATCAACTCGGCTGGCGGAGGCCAGATCATCGAGCCGGACGGGACGATCTCCATCAATAACGAAAACGCAGTTGCCGCGCTTGAAACCGCATTGTCCTGGATCGGCACGATCAGCCCGCCCGGCGTTCTTGCGTATCAGGAAGAAGAAGCCCGCGGAGTCTGGCAGACCGGCAATGCGGTGTTCATGCGCAACTGGCCCTATGCTTTCTCGCTTTCGAACAGCGATGACAGCGCAGTGAAGGGCAAGTTCGATGTCGCCCCCCTGCCCTCGGGCGGAGACGGGCCTGCTGCGACGCTTGGTGGCTGGAATGTTGCGGTTTCCAAATATTCCGAACATCAGGAAGCGGCGATCGATCTGGCACTGTATCTGTCCAGCCTTGAGGGGCAGAAATCCTTCTCCATGAAAAACGGCAACCTGCCGACCATCCCTTCCCTGTATGACGACGCCGATATTGCCGAAGAGGTGCCTCTGATCCCTCGCTGGAAAGAGGTGTTCGAGCAGGCTGTGCCGCGCCCTTCGGCTCCGACCAAGGGCAAGTATAACGAGGTTTCCGCAATGTTCTGGTCAGCCGTCCACGAGACGCTGGCAGGCAACGGAACCGCAGCGGAAAATCTTGAGCTTCTTGAGCTGGATCTGGACGACCTGAAAGGGTCTGGCTGGTAATCAGTTACGCCGCAGCCGAAGCGGAGGTTCCTCACCTCCGCTTCGCCACCGGCCCTTTTCCGGGCCATGACGAGGAGCTTTTCAATGTCCGATCATTCTTTGGGCGGGGCTAGTGGCCCAAGCCTGAAACAGCTGAGGCAGCGGGCCGCCTTCTGGTTCCTTGCGCCGATGCTGGTTGCTCTGTTCTGCGTGGCGGCCTGGCCGCTGATGCGCACCATCTGGTTTTCCCTGACCGACGCGACACTGTCGAATCTGTATGACGCAGAATGGGTCGGTTTCTCCAATTATCTTGAGGTCCGCACCCTGTCTTCGGGCCGCACCATCTACCGCGGCACGCTGGTTGATGCGGATTGGTGGAATGCGGTCTGGAACACGGTCCGTTTCTCGGTGATCTCTGTCGCATTCGAGACGGTTTTCGGCCTGATCGTCGCTTTGGTGATGAACGCCGAATTCAAAGGCAGAGGCCTTGTCCGCGCCGCAATTCTGATCCCCTGGGCGATCCCGACCATCGTTTCGGCGAAAATGTGGGGATGGATGCTGAACGACCAGTTCGGGATCATTAACGATATCCTGCTGAATCTGGGCGTCATCAATGAGAAGATCGCCTGGACGGCGAATATCGACACGGCCATGACGGCGGTGCTGATCGTCGATATCTGGAAAACGACGCCTTTCATGGCGCTGCTGATCCTTGCCGGGCTTCAGATGGTGCCGCGCGATATTTATGAAGCAGCGCGGATCGACGGGGTGAATCCGGTCAAGGTGTTCTTCCGGGTGACTCTGCCGCTGATCCGTCCCGCGCTGATGGTGGCCGTGATCTTCCGGATGCTGGACGCATTGCGCATCTTCGATCTGGTCTATGTGCTGACCCCGAATTCATCGGCGACCAAGACGATGTCGGTTATCAGCCGCGAAAACATGATCGATTTCGACAAATTCGCCTATGGCGCAGCGCAATCGACGCTTCTTTTCGCGATCATCGCCATCTTTGTCAGCCTTTATATCTGGCTCGGCCGTGTGGATCTGTCGGGAGACCGGTCATGACCCAGAAAAAAATACTGAAAACCATTGGCTTTTACGCCCTTGTCGTCGTCATCGTTCTGTTTGCGGTGTTCCCGTTCTACTATGCGATTGTGACCAGTTTTTCGACCGGGACGGCGCTGTTTCAGGTCAATTACTGGCCCAGAGTGTTCGACCTCTCGAATTATGAGGCGGTGCTGAACAGCCGGAACTTCCCGCGTTCGATCCTGAACTCTGTTTTTATCGCAGGCTGCACCGTGGCATTCGCGCTGTTTCTGGCGGTCACGGCCTCATATGCACTGGCGCGGGTGCCGTTCCGGGGGCGGGGTCTGTTGCTGATGACCATCCTTGCGGTGTCCATGTTCCCGCAAATCGCGGTTCTGGCCGGGTTGTTCGAACTGATCCGCTTTCTGGGTATCTTCAACACCCCCTGGGCGCTGATCCTTTCTTACACGATCTTCACCCTGCCCTTTACCGTCTGGGTGCTGACGACCTTCATGCGGGATCTGCCTGTGGAAATCGAGGAAGCCGCAATCGTTGACGGTGCCTCGCCCTGGGTGATCATCACCAAGGTGTTCCTGCCGCTTCTGTGGCCCGCATTGGTCACAACCGGGCTTCTGGCATTTATCGGCGCGTGGAATGAGTTTCTGTTCGCGCTGACCTTCACCAGCTCCGAGACGATGCGGACCGTTCCTGTTGCCATCGCGCTTCTGTCAGGGGCCTCGCAACAGGAAATTCCGTGGGGACCGATCATGGCGGCCTCGGTTATCGTGACCGTGCCTCTGATCGTCCTCGTCCTCTTCTTCCAACGCAAGATCGTGGCGGGCCTGACCGCCGGCGGTGTGAAAGGCTGAACTCATGGCCAAGATCGAACTGAAAAACGTCCGCAAATCATACGGTGCCGTCGAGGTCATCAAGGGCATCGACCTGGAAATCGCCAAGGGTGAATTCATGGTTTTTGTCGGCCCCTCGGGCTGCGGAAAGTCCACCCTGCTCCGGCTGATTTCCGGGCTGGAGGACATCACCTCGGGCGACATGCTGTTCGACGGAGAGCGGGTCAACAACCTGGTTCCCTCGGATCGCGGTATCTCGATGGTGTTCCAGAGCTATGCGCTTTATCCGCATATGAAGGTCTATGACAACATGGCCTTCGGGATGAAGCTTGCGAAGGCCGACAAGGCGGCAATGGACAAACGCGTCCGCGATGCCGCCCGGCTGTTGCAGATCGAACATCTTCTGGACCGGCTGCCCCGCCAGCTTTCAGGCGGTCAGCGTCAGCGCGTGGCAATTGGCCGCGCGATTGTCCGCGACCCGCGCGTATTCCTGTTTGACGAGCCCCTGTCCAACCTCGATGCCGCGCTGCGCGTCGCGACCCGGCTGGAGATCGCGAAGCTGCATCACGCGATGGAGGATACAACAATGGTCTATGTCACCCATGACCAGGTCGAGGCGATGACATTGGCGGATCGCATCGCCGTTCTGCGCGACGGCAGGCTGGAGCAGGTCGGCACGCCTGCCGAGCTGTACGAACGTCCCGCCTCCATGTTCGTGGCGGGTTTCATCGGCAGTCCCAAGATGAACTTCCTCAATTCCGAGATCGCGCGTGCCAAAAACTGTGCGACGCTTGGTGTGCGGCCCGAACATATCGAGATTGTCAGCGATGGCAGTGGCGAATGGCAGGGTGAGGTGGTTCACGCCGAGGATCTGGGCTCGGATAATTTCCTGTTTGTCGATATCGGCGCGGAAGAACCCGTCGTCGTCAGGCAGCCCGGAAAATTGTCCATCGCCTATGGCAGCAAGGTCAGCCTTCAGCCACTGGCGCAGCATCTGCATCGCTTTGACGCTGAGGGTCTGCCGATAGGCTGACCCTTAACCGCCCCAAACATATCTCCTCAACTCAACAGGCATTTCCACGGAGAAAGCATGAGCATTCGAGTCACCGTCTGGAACGAAAACGTTCACGAAAAAGAAAATGAAATCGTCGCCGGGATTTATCCCGAAGGCATACACGGCACCATCGCCGCATCCCTGAACAAGGACCCGGAGATCACCGCAGGCACCGCCACGCTTCAGGAACCGGAACATGGCCTGACCGAGGAAAAGCTTGCCGAAACCGATGTGCTGTTCTGGTGGGGCCACCGTGCGCATGGCGATGTTGCCGATGAGGTTGTCGAACGCGTCTGCAACGCCGTCTGGTCGGGAATGGGGATGGTCTTTCTCCACTCGGCGCATTTCTCGAAGCCGTTCAAGCGGCTGATGGGATCGCCCTGCAACCTGACATGGCGGGAGGCCGGGGAACGGGAACGCCTGTGGCTCACCTCGCGCAACCACCCTATCGCAGCCGGGCTGAACGATCATTTCGAGCTTGAGAATGAAGAAATGTATGGCGAGCCTTTCGGCGTGCCCGAGCCGCTGGAGACGGTTTTCGTAAGCTGGTTCTCGGGTGGCGAGGTCTTCCGCTCGGGTCTGACCTATAAGCGCGGTGCGGGAAATGTGTTCTATTTCCGCCCCGGTCACGAGACCTATCCGACCTATCACAATGCGGATGTCCAGAAGGTTCTGGTGAACGCCGCGAAATGGGCATGGAACCCGGCGGCGCGTCTGGCCGATCCGAACGTCGCGCCGAATGTGCCGGTATCCGAGGCGTTGGAACCGATCGAAGAGCGCGGCCCCAGCCTTCACAAGCATGGCGAGGAGGGTTTCCGCTGATGCAGCCTGTTCGTATCCTGATCCTCGGCACTGGCGGTATGGCCGAAACCCATGCCCGCGAATTCTCCGCTATACCGGGGGTCGAGCTTGTTGCCGGTGTCGATACCCGTCCCGGCCCGTTGCAGGCTTTCTGCGAGAAGCATGACATTGCTCATGCGTTTTCCTCGCTGGAAGAGGCTATGGAATGGGGCGAGTTCGATGCCGCCGCCAATGTAACCCCCGATGCCGCCCATTACGCGACCACCCTGCCCCTGCTTGCGGAGGGTAAGCATGTTCTCTGCGAAAAGCCTCTGGCGACCAATGCAAGCGATGCACAGGCAATGGCCGATGCGGCAGCGCAGGCAGGCGTCGTCAATATGGTCAACCTCACCTATCGCAATGTTCCTGCTCTGCAACAGGCAGCGAAAATGGTGCGGGCGGGCGATATCGGGACGATCCGTCATTTCGAGGCGTCCTATCTGCAAAGCTGGCTGACGCAGCCCGCCTGGGGCGACTGGCGCAGCGAAAGCCAGTGGCTGTGGCGTCTGTCGAAAGACCACGGCTCGAAGGGCGTTCTGGGGGATGTCGGGATCCATATTCTGGATTTCACCACCTTCATCGCCGCGCAGGAGGCCACTTCGGTATCCTGTCGGCTGGCGACCTATGACAAGGCACCGGACGGGCGCATCGGAGACTATAATCTCGACGCGAATGACAGCGCGACGATGCAGATCGTGCTGGAGAACGGCACAATCGGGACGGTGGCGGCAACGCGCTTTGCCAGCGGCCATCTCAATGACCTGCGGCTGCGTCTTTACGGCGACCGGGGCGGGCTTGAGGTCAGTCTGGAAAAGAATGTCAGCCGTCTGCGCGCCTGTCTCGAACCGGATCTGGAATCCGCGACATGGCAGGAAATCGAGTGTCCCGCCACGCCGACCACCTTCCAGCGTTTCATCGCAGCGATCCGCAAGGAAGGACCGGCGGAACCTGACTTCTCCCGGGGTGCTGCGCTACAACAGCTTCTCGACCGGGCGGAGGATTCCGCGCTGCAGGACAGTCTCAGCCTGGCAGTCTGATCCTGTCTCCGGCGGGCCATGTCAGGCTGCACCGGAGACGCAAAACCGAAGCCGTAACCTTCCCGCGCGGCTGAGGCCGGTCTGTAACGCAATGCAGATCGGCCTCGACCCCGCCACTCCGATGCCGCATGGTTTCGCATGACTGGAGATATGAAGGGGGACAGCATGAAGATCGGTTTCATCGGCACCGGCGACATCACCAAGGCCATCGTGACCGGCCTTATGGCATCGGATTATCCGCTGGATGAGGTGATCCTGTCGCCGCGCAGCAAGGATGTATCGGCGCGGCTCGCGGCGGAACATGACAGGGTCAGGGTCGCGGAAAGCAATCAGCAGGTTGTGGACGAGGCCGATCTGGTTTTCCTCGCCATCCGTCCGCAGATCGCCGAAGAGGTGCTTAGGGCGCTGACATTCCGCGCGGACCAGAAAATTGCCAGTCTGATCGCCACCGTGACCGCGGAGCGGCTTCAGGAATGGACGCGGCATGACGCGCCGATCTCTCGCGCCGTACCCCTGCCTGCCGTGGCCGACCGTCAGGGCGTGACGGCAATCTATCCTGAGGATGAGACCTTGCAGGCGCTGTTCGACCGGCTTGGTCCGGTGGTGACGGCGAAAACCCTCGATGAGTTCGACGCATATACGACATCCGGCGCGGTGATGGGGCTGTATTTCGGCATCCTCGAAACCGTTGCGGACTGGCTGACGGCGAAAGGAGTCCCGGCAGCGGATGCGCGGGTTTTCCTCGGCAAGGTGTTTCTGGAACTCGGCCGCACCGCCGAACGGCATCAGGATGACGATTTTCCGACCTTGCGCAAAGATCACTCGACGGAAGGCGGGATAAACCAGCAAATCTTTAATGTATTTTCCGAAAAGGGCGGTGTTGACGGGCTGCGCAAGGCGCTCGACAGTGTTGCGGAACGTATTGCAACTGCACGGGGTCAGAAATGACGCCACCGGCAGCTTCGATCAGCCTGCCGCGCACCACCCGCGCCTGATCTATGAGAGGAAAGACGGATGAATCAGCACGCCCCCAACGATCTTAACGCATTCTGGATGCCGTTTACCGCGAACCGGCAGTTCAAGCAGGCTCCGCGGCTGTTCGTCGGATCCCAGGACATGCATTACACCACCGCCGATGGGCGGCAGGTTCTGGACGGGACCGCCGGACTGTGGTGCTGCAATGCGGGTCATTGTCGGCCCCGGATCACGCAGGCGATCCAGAAACAGGCGGAGACGCTGGATTATGCGCCAGCTTTCCAGATGGGGCATCCTCAGGCCTTCGAACTGGCGAACCGGCTGATCGACATTGCGCCCGAAGGGATGGAGCATGTTTTCTATACAAATTCCGGCTCGGAATCCGTCGAGACCGCGCTGAAAATCGCGCTTGCCTATCATCAGGCACGCGGCCAGGGGCAGCGCACAAGGCTGATCGGGCGCGAGCGTGGCTATCACGGGGTGAATTTCGGCGGTATTTCGGTCGGCGGGATCGTCAATAACCGCAAGGCATTCGGCACATTGCTGAACGGCGTGGACCACCTGCCGCACACTCACCTGACGGAAAACCGCTTCAGCCGGGGTCAGCCGGAACATGGTGCATATCTGGCCGATGAGCTTGACCAGATCATCGCCCTGCACGGGGCCGAAACCATCGCCGCCGTCATTGTCGAGCCGATGGCGGGATCGACAGGGGTTCTGCTTCCGCCCAAGGGCTATCTGCAACGCCTGCGCGAGATCACGCGGAAACACGGCATTCTGCTGATCTTCGATGAGGTCATCACCGGGTTCGGGCGGCTCGGCTCCGCCTTTGCCGCGCAGCATTACGGCGTGACGCCGGATCTGATGAGCACCGCGAAGGGGCTGACCAACGGGGTGATCCCGATGGGCGCGGTGCTGACCTCTGCCGAGGTGCATGATGCGTTCATGACCGGGCCGGAACATCTGATCGAGCTTTTCCACGGCTATACCTATTCCGGGAACCCGATTGCCTGCGCGGCGGGTCTTGCCACGCTGGAAACCTATCGCGAGGAAGGGCTGTTCCAGCGGGCCGCCGAACTGGCCCCCTATTGGCAGGACGCGCTGCATTCCCTGCGGGATGCGCCGCATGTCATCGACATCCGTAATGAGGGGCTGATCGGCGCGGTTGAACTGGAGCCTGTGCCGGGACAGCCGACCAAACGCGCCTTCGACGCTTTCCTCAGCGCCTATGAGAAAGGCATTCTGATCCGCACGACCGGCGATATTATCGCCATGTCGCCGCCTCTAATCATTGAAAAGGCGCAGATCGACCAGCTTGTCGAGACGCTGCGCAAGGTGCTGGAAGGGCTGAACTGAGCCGCCAGGGACGGGTTTCCGTCCACAGGAAGCCTTGCCGATCTAGCCGGGACGGGCCGCAAGACGCAGTCCGTCCTTGCCGAACCAGTGTTCGTCGCCCGGATCACGCGACAGATGCAGCGCATCGCCGCGCTTGGGCTTGATCTGACCCTGAAGCATTGCAAGCACCGGCGCGTCATCCTCGTTCCGTGCGTGGATCAGCGTTTCCGCGCCCAGATTTTCGGCCATCTCGACGGTGACCCGCATCCCCTGATCCGCGATGTGCAGATGTTGCGGACGGATACCCATCTCGGTTCCGTCGGGCTGCGGGAGAAAATTCATTTTCGGCGCGCCGATAAACCCCGCGACAAAGCGGTTCGCCGGAGTGTTGAACAGGTCCAGTGGCGTATCGACCTGCTCGACCACCCCGTCGCGCAGCACGACGATCCGATCGGCCAGAGTCATCGCCTCGATCTGGTCATGAGTGACATAAATCATCGTCTTGCCAAGCCGCGCATGAAGCGCCGCCAACTCGGCCCGCATCGTCCCGCGAAGTTCGGCATCGAGGTTCGACAAAGGCTCATCCAGCAGAAATGCCGTAGGCTCGCGCACAATGGCCCGGCCAATGGCGACACGCTGGCGCTGACCGCCGGAAAGCTGGCCCGGCTTACGCTCCAGCAGCGGTTCGATTTCCAGCATCCGCGCGGCCTCTGCGATCCTTTCCGCGATGTCCGCCTTGGGCATACGGGTGTTTTCCAGACCGAAGGCCATATTCTGCCGCACCGACATATGCGGGTACAGCGCATAGGACTGGAACACCATCGCCAGCCCGCGATCCGCCGCCGATTGACGTGTCACATCCTGACCGTCGATCAGGATCTGGCCCGATGTCGGGCGATCCAGCCCCGAAATCAGTCTCAGCAGCGTTGATTTCCCGCAGCCCGAGGGGCCTACAAACACCACAAGCTCGCCATCCGGGATGGTCAGCGAAACATTCTTGATGACCTCGGCGGCGCCGAAGGATCGGCGGATATTCTGAAGTTCGATCATACCCATTACTTCAACCCCGTTCCCGCAATCCCTGCGGTAATGAAGCGCTGCAGGAAGACAAAGACCAGCACGACCGGGATCATCGCGACCACGGTCATCGCCAGAATATAGTGCCACTGGACATTCAACTCTCCGGCATAGGTGTTCAGCCCGATCTGCAGCGTGTAAAGTTCCTTGCGCGACAGAACGACCAGAGGCCACAGAAAATCGTTCCACCGCCACACCACCGAGAAAATCGCCAGCACGGCAAGCGCCGGCGCGGCAAGCGGCAGAACGATGCGCCAGTAGATCTGCCACTCCGATGCATGATCCATCCGCGCTGCATCCAGCAACTCATCGGGGATGGTCAGCATATATTGCCGCAACAGGAACACCCCTGTCGGCGTCGCCACCGTGGGCAGGATCACCCCCCATAGCGTGTTCATCAGCCCGGTCGCCGACACGACCGAGTAAAGCGGCACGAGGATCACCGAAAGCGGCACCATCAGCGTGGCGATGATCAGCAGCATCACGGCATTACGCCCCCGGAAATCATATTTCGACAGGGCGAAAGCCGCCATTGAGTTGGTCAGCAGAGTGATGATCGTCGCCATGACCGTGACAAAGACCGAGTTCCGCAGGAACAGCAGGAAATCGAAATGGACGAATGGTTCGGTATAATTCTCGGTGGCGAAACGCAGTTCCCGGATCGGAGTCCGCTCGTCGATATTGACCCGGACCGGCTCGGCATCCGGCGCGTCGGGATCGACCATCTGCGCGACAATGCCGACGCGGCGCAGTTCCGCCATCGTCCTGACCGAGCCATCCGGCAGGGTCACCGAAAACAGCGGCTTCTCATCGCCGTTCATATCGACGACCTGCTGCGTATAGGGTAGAAGCGTCGGCGGAAACTCGGCCAGTCCGGCAGGGGTCTTGAAGCTGGACAGGACCAGCCAGATCGCCGGGCCGAACATCAGGATCGTGCCACCGATCAGCCAGATCCATGTGGCGATGTCGGTCCAGTGCCAGCCCCGCCCGTCTCCGGTCCGGCCGCGCCGTGCCACCAGCCACCGCATCAGCTTCTCCCCGCCCGGCGGCTGAGCCAGAGCTGCATCAGCGTCAGCACCACCAGCACAAGCGCCATCAGGATCGAGGCCGCCGCCGCAAGCCCCGGATTGCGCAGCAGATTGGCGAAGCCCTGCTCATAGATATATTGCGTCATGAACATGGTCGAGGTCCCCGGCCCGCCTCCGGTCAGCACATAGGCCTCATCGAAGATCTGCACGGCACGGATCAGCGAC
Organism: Paracoccus aerodenitrificans; assembly: GCF_027913215.1. Lineage (GTDB taxonomy): Bacteria > Pseudomonadota > Alphaproteobacteria > Rhodobacterales > Rhodobacteraceae > Paracoccus > Paracoccus aerodenitrificans. Next base: position 1,456,517 of record NZ_CP115784.1, on the reverse strand, counting down.
AGCACCAGAACGACCAGCAGATTCGGCATCAGAAGCGGCAGGGTGATACGATAAAACACCCGGAAAGGCGGGGTGCCGTCCATCTCGGCGGCCTCATAGAGATCACGCGGAATCGCCTGCAACCCGGCCAGCAGGATCAGCGTATAGAACCCCATATGCGCCCAGACACTGACCCCGACCGCTGCCGCGAAAGCCCAGAACCTGTCGATCAGCCAGTTCACCGGCTCCAGCCCCAGCTCAACCATGCCCAGATTGGCCAGACCCTGACGCTGAAGGATCCATTTCCAGATCAGCCCGACCACGACAGGGCTGAGCAACACCGGGAAGAAGAACACCGCCCGCCAGAACGCCTTGCCGGGAATGGCTCGGTTCAGGATCAGCGCGGTGATCATCGCCGCAAGCGTCATCAGCCCGACCTGTAGCACGACGAACCGCGCCGTGTTCCAGACCGCGATCCAGAACATATCGTCGCGGCAGCTTCTCGGCTCCAGATAATTTCCGCAATCCATCAGTCGCTGGTAATGCGCCGTCCCGATATAGGGCCGGTCGGCCAGAAAGAACTCGACACCGCCCGTGGTGGAATAAAGCGCATTCATCCCCAGAGGGATCAGCACGAAAACCGAGAAAATCGCCATATTCGGCAAAAGGAACAGGGCGATCATGCCGCCCTGCCCGGTCATGCGCTGCCATGCCCGCAGCGGAATATCCACGATACGCGCAAACCAGCGGAGGGGCGCCATCAGACGATATGCCACCCCGTTCTGCATTTACTGGCCGCCATCAGCCGCAGCGACCTGCTCGGCAATATCTGAATCGATGCGCGGGAAGATCTCCTCGACCGGCATTTCGCCTGCCATCGCCTGGCTGATCCGGTTGACCATCGCGCCATACATGGCATTCGCATAGCGCCATGCCGGGATCTCATTCGCGGCAGGGATCAGCGCCCCGGTCGCCTCGACGAATTTTTCGAGCGCCGCCTTTGCCTGCGGGTCCTCGGTCTGGAAATCCAGCCCGCCCGCCTCGATCACGCCCTTATGCGCGGGCAGGAACAGGGTGCGCTCGGAGAACTCTTTCACGATATCCTGACGGGCCAGAAAATCCATGACCTTGCCGACATCCTCGGGATTGCTTGTGTTCTTGTTGGCGACAAGCGCCGCCCCGCCCGGCAGCCCCGAACACCCGGCCGAACCGCAGGGCGAACCGATTGCCACCCAGTCGAACCCGTCCCCGATCTTGGTGGACAGGTTCGCCACCTGCCAGGAACCGGAATAGAGCATGGCGATATTGGCATTGATGAACTCATCCGCGCCGGAACGATAGGTCGTCCCCGCCGCGCTGACCCAGACATCGCGCATATGCTGGCCGCTTTCGGTCCAGCCCACCAGCCGGGTGATGAAATCCTGCGCCGCCGCATCCAGAGGCGCGGGCTTGCCGTCCTCGCCTTTCAGCACGGCACCCGAGGACAGAAGCGGCCCGGTGATCCTGTGGCCCGAGCGGTCGATGACAAGGGCGGCGGGAAGCTGCTGGCTTTCCTGCACCTCAGTCGCGGCGGCGACCCATTCATCCCATGTCGCGCCCTCCCCCGGCATTTCGACGCCGGCCTGTTCGAACAGCGTCTTGTTGGCGAAGCCGCCGACAAGGGTCAGTTGGGTCATGAAACCCGGAATGATATCGGTGCCATCGGGACGCATCCAGTCGAACTGATCGCCGAAATTGCTGCGCCAGTATTCCGGGTCCTCGACATAGGGCGTCAGATCCAGCCAGTGTTCCGCCTGTTCCTTCAGATTGGTGACCCGCGCGATATCCGGCCCCTCACCCGCCGCAAGCTGGATCGGCAATTGTTCCATGATGACCTGATAGGCCACATTATCCAGAATGACGTTGATATCCGGATTTTCCTCCATGAAGCGGTCAAGCAGATCCTGCATGACCTCGCCTTCGACACCGTCGGAATACCACATCATCCTGACCTCGCCCGCACCGGCGGATGCGGCGATGGCCAGCGACGACGCGGCGGCGATTCCCAGAATTGATTTCATCTTGTTTTCCTCCCTGACTCCGCGCCTTCCGGCGCTACGGAATGATATTGCGCTGCCCCTCCAGCGACCAGCTTTCCGGGTCGAGCCTGCGGCCCTCTGCCTCGACCACTCCATCGGCATGGAACGAGACAGGCCCGTATTCCGGATCGTCTATCACAATGAGACCATCCGGCTTCGTTATCAATGACAGCGTAGCATAACGGCGATGCAGCGCGTCGCAATCCTGCGCCTCATCGCTGAGCCGGATTATCCAGCAACCGTCACGCCCGGCAAGCTGAAGCTCATTGCCCGCGCTCGGCCCTTCGGTCACCGCATGCAGAGCAGCCGAGCCGATGATCACCAGCCCCGCCCCGTCCTGCGTTGCCACGGCGATATTCCCGTCCAGTCGCGTCTCATCGAAGACGGATTGCGGGAACCACGCATGAGTCAGTTCCGGCTGCGGCGCAACGCCATCAAACATCACCAAAGCCAGCCCGCGATATTGCTGCACGCGCGGCACGCTGGCCGAGCCGCCCCAATAGGACGGGCGGCCATAGCCGGACTGGATCAGTTCTCCGGGATGGTTGATCCAGATCTGGGCCTGAGGATCTGCGCCGATCCGCGCATGGATCAGCGTTTCCTGATATCCCCAATCATACCAGCGGTACCGCGCGGCGGAACCCATCGCGGTTTTCCGGGTCTTCCAGTGATACAGCCGGGCGAAATGGTTCTCGCCCTGCGTGAAAGCCCATTCCTGACCGCCCGTCTCATCCCACAGCGCCCGGCTGCGCAGATCGGGCAGGTCCAGCCCGTGATCGCGCAGGCACAACGCAAACTGCGGAAGGCAGTGGAACCGCGCCCCGAAGCTGCCCTTGCCCCAGAGCATCCGGGCGATGGCCGATAGTTCCAGCGTCTCTCCCGCCCTCAGCGTATGCTCATAGCTGCGCCCCTGAGCGGCGGTCAGCACGCCACGATGCGCACTGTTCGCGACGATCTCGATCAACCTTGCGATGGCGCGGCCTGCCCGGTCGCGAATATCGGCGTCTGGTGCAAGCGCATATAATGCGCATAATCCCTTGAGGTCGATCGGGAAATACGGAGCGCTGTTGAACTCTGCCATCTCGCAGGTTTCGAAATGGTCCAGCCATGCCTGCACCCGTTCCGCACCGATGCGCGACTGTTCCGCCCCGCTGCGCCCCGAGCGGCGGAACACCGCATCCGGCAGCACATGCCCGGCCAGATAGGCGGCGCTGTGGAACAGAAGCGCGTGGTTTTCGCTGAAATACCACTGAACATCATTGCCCGGCTCATCCATCCAGTAGCGATAGGCGAGGATCGTGCGGTCGATCTCTGCCAGCGTTTCCGGGCGCAGCGCATCGGCAAAGCGCATCCGGGACCAGAGCAGCGGCACAAGGGCGAAATCGGCGCAATCCCAGCAATCCTCGATGGGCGGAAGGGCGCGGAGGATCATTTCATCGGCCTGCTGGCCCGTGGCAAGCCGGGCAAGCGCACAGACAGTATCCGGCTCGGCCTTGTCCGCGACGGATCTCAGCGCCTCGTCAACGCGATCCGCCAGAGCCTCTGCGGCAGGACCGGCGGGATGTGCGATCTCGACCCCGAGGCTGCGTGTCGCGGCAAATCCGTCGCAAGAGACGGTGATGCGGAAATGCCGGAAATCGGCGGGAAAATCGCCCACCTTGCCCAGAACCAGCCGGTCCTGACCAGCCTCGATCCGGTATCGGCGATCCATCCTTTCATGCGACATGAAATCGCCCTCGATCACCACGCTGGCATCGCCTTCCTCGGATAATGTCGCGGGCAGGATCAGCGCCACCTCGCCGTGATCATAGGCCGGTTTGTCGAAATGCATCCGGTCCAGCAAAGCCTCGACCATGCGCACCGTCCCGGCAGGCGCGTCGAAGGGCAGCGAGCCATATGCCTCAGGTCCGTTGAGATAATCGAGCCGGATCAGGTAACGCGTATCCCGCTCTGCCAGATCGTCGAAGAAAACCACGATCTCATTCGGCCCGGCCTGCAACTGCACCTGAAATTCCGCATGTGAGTTGTAATTTCGGATATAAGGCGCCATCCAGCCCGCCTCGGTGCCGTTCACATGCAGGATCGCGCCGCCGCATGTCGTCAGGCGCAGATTTGCCGGACCGGCTTCCGCCGCGTCGATCACCGTTCTTGCCCATGCAGCAAGCCGCGTCGGACGGAACCAGAACCCCGAGAGATCCAGCATGTCCTGACCGAAAGGCAGCACATTCTTCTGCCAGCTGACCGCATCCGCCCGCCCGGGCCTCTGATCGGGACGCTTGTTGCGGAACCGGGCCGCGAACTCCGTCCGGCAGGGATATTCATGCGGGATGAAATTGCGGTCCTTGGTCAGGAAAAAGAACGGGTCCATCTCTCCGTGCAACGGAGCATCCGCGACATCGAAACGCTCTTCCGCAATCTCGCTGACCTGCCAATAACGCAGGGAATCGCCGTTTGTCAGTTTCATCGCAGCTCACTTACCGGAACGGGGCTGACATCTTCATAAGCCTGATTTTCGCCGGTCATGCCCCAGACGAATGCATATGGGCCGGTGCCCGCACCCATATGGATCGACCAGGCCGGAGACAGCACCACATCGCCATTCCGGATCACCAGATGGCGGGTATTGTCGGGGCGGCCCATGAAATGGAAAACCCGATCAGCCTCGTCCAGATCGAAATAGCAATACGCCTCCATCCGCCTTTCATGCAAATGCGGGGGCTGCGTATTCCAGACCTGTCCCTCTGGCAGATCGGTGATCCCCATCAACAACAGGCAGGACGGCCCGACCTCGGGGTGGATATACATGCGAAGCTGGCGGAAATTGCCGCGGTTCCGCTGGCCGAACTCGACCATTTTCGCCTCGTCCCGGGTGATGACCCGTGTCGGATGATCCGCACCTGCCGGGACCGAGTTCAGATAGAACCGCGCCGGATTATCCTGCGTATCGCTGCTGAGCCGGACGGATTTCGTGCCGCGCCCGACATAAAGGCAGGCCCTTGACGGCAGATCAAATCGGCTGCCGTCAATCTCGGCCCGGCCCGGACCGCCGAGATTGGCAATCCCCGCCTCGCGTGCATCGAAGAAATGGGGCGTGCCGACATCCGCTCCGTCCCCGAATTCAAGCGGGGCCTCCATCGGTACGGCACCCCCGACGATCATGCGGTCGAGATGCGTATAGGCCATGCGGATCTGGCCGGGCTGAAATATCCCCTCGACCATGAATTCGGCACGCAACCTGTCGGTGTTCATGTTGTCGATATCGCCGGGAGACGCCCCGTAACGTATATCCATCGGATCACTCCGTCTGTTTTAAAGCTTCTGCCAGAGCCAGTATCACCAGCGACTGCCCGTATCCGGTCGGCTGGATCGGGATGTCGCGGTAGAATTGCAGGTCATGCCCCATCCGCGTGCCATAGCTGACGCCACCGACAACACCTTCAGGGCCGATCTGCCGGATGACGTAATCGACGGCCCGTCTGCCCGCCTGCCCCGCCTGATATCCAAGCAGCCCCAGACGCGCGCCCTTCATCAGCCCATAGGCGAACCCGGCGGTCGCGCTTGTTTCGGGATAGCTTCCGGGATCGTCCAGAAGCGTGCGCCATGCCCCCTCATCGGTCTGAAGCGGCAGCAGCGCCTTCACCTGATCGCGCAGCAGATCGCGCAGGAAGCAGGCCGGAGCCTCCGGGATGGTCGCCAGATCGAACAGATCCAGAAGGCACGCGGTAATCCAGGCATTACCGCGTGCCCATCTTGCCCGCGCAAAATTGTGCCGCCCCTCGAAGGTCCAGCCGTGAAACCATAATCCCGTTTCACGGTCGGCCAAAAATTGCGCATGGACAAGAAACTGCTTCACCGCCTCATCGACCAGATCCGGCCGTCGGGCCGCCTGTCCGTAAGAGGCAAGGAAAAGCGCTACCATGAACAGGGTATCGTCCCATAACTCGCCCGAGTTCACCTTGTCGGACACATCATGTTGTATCCCCCCGAACGGGGTTCTTGGCGCATCGCTCATCACCCGGTTGGCCCAGTCGTCCAGCACGGCCTCATGGCGCGGATCGCGGGTTTCGCGCCACAGGATCGACAGCGCCAGCATCGGGGCGGTCGTGTTCACATTCATTCCCGGCAGGCCCCGCGCCATCGCGCGATCATACCAGCCGGTCAGCATCGCCCCCAGATCCTTATCCCGGTCCCGCGCCAGCCATAGCTGAACCAGACCATACAGCCCCACGCCCTGAGGCCATTCCCAGCCATCGAAGCTGATATAATCGCCCGGCGTCCCGTCCAGATTGGGTTCCACGAAACCGCCATCATGGCGCAGGCTTTCAAAACCCGAGACCAGCCGCGACAGTGATTCCTCGATGATGCGACGCTCCTCCATAGGGAAAGCTTCCCTGCCGGACGGGCAATTGCACAATCTGTAAATTTGTTGCAGATCTTTGCCATGAGACCGGATGGCAAGCGCGAACAGGTTTCCCGGCGGGTCAGGCTGAAGGACATCGCCGAACGCTGCGGCGTGTCCACGGCGACGGTCTCACGGGCGTTGTCGGGCCGGGGCTATGTCGCGGAAGGGCTGACGCGGCGCATCCATGATATGGCCGTGCGGCTGAACTATCCCCTGCCCTCGTCGCAGGCCGGGCGACGTGTTCTGCTGGCGGCGTCGGGACCGGCCCTGCTGGATCTGTCGCGCAGCCAGTTCACCCTGCATGTGCTGGAGGGTATCCAGGAACGCTGCGAGACCTTGGGCATGCAGGTCCAGACCCGGCATGTCGTCTCTGCCGGGGATGAGGCGCGGCTGCTGGATGAGGCAAGATCCCCCGATGTCGCCGGTGTGCTGATGCTGACCATTGACGATCAGGCAACGCTGGATCTGGCCCGTGGCTTCGACAAGCCGGTGATCCTTGTGAATGCAGACGATCCGGATATGCGGCTGTCATCGGTCACGCCCTGCAACCGCTCGGCGGCGGCGCTTGCCACGCAGCATCTGCGCAGCCTCGGCCATCGCCGCATCGCCTTCCTGACCTGTCCGGGCCGGCGCACCATCACCCGCCGTTGGGAGGGCTGGCGCGACACCATGCAGGATGACGCCGATCCTGCACTCGTCATCGACATCCCGGACTGGAGCATATCTCTGGCCGAGCGCGCCGTCGCCGAGAGGCTGGCAAAACAGCGCGATTTCACGGCGATTCTCGCCACCGGAGATGCCTTGGCGATCGGAGCCTATAACGCGCTTGCAAAGGCGGGGCTGACCGTGCCGCGCGATATGTCGGTCATTTCGATTGACGGGCTGCCGCAGACGAAAATCCTCGATCCGCCCATGACGGTGATGGCGATCCCCATGCGTTCGGTCGGAGCGGTCGCGCTTGACCTTCTGTGCAGCGCCGCCGCCAATCCCGCCATTCCCCGGCAAAGGATCGAGTTGGCATGCGAGTTGCTTTGCCGCGGATCGGACGCACCCCCGCAGACCGGCGCGGCGTTCTGATATCCGGGATCATCACCGCCGTCAGCACTGCATCAGCACTCGGGCAGGTTCACCGCAATGCCGCCGGTCGAGGTTTCCTTGTATTTCATATTCATGTCGCGCCCGGTTTCCAGCATGACCCGGATGCAATTATCCAGAGGCATGAAATGCGACCCGTCCCCGCGCAGCGCCAGACTGGCGGCAGCGACGGCCTTGATCGCCCCAAGCGCATTGCGTTCGATACATGGCACCTGAACCAGCCCCGCCGCCGGATCGCAGGTCATGCCCAGATGATGCTCAAGCGCGATTTCGGCGGCGTTTTCGACCTGCTCATTACTGCCGCCAAGCGCCGCGCAAAGCCCCGCCGCCGCCATTGCGGCAGCCGATCCGACCTCTCCCTGACAGCCGACCTCGGCACCGGAAATCGAGGCGTTATGCTTGATCACACCGCCAATCGCCGCAGCTACCAGAAGCAGGTTGCGCTCACCCTCATGGGTGGGTGCGACGCAGTGTTCCCGGTAATAGCGCAGTACCGAAGGCACCACCCCCGCCGCGCCGTTGGTCGGCGAGGTCACGACGCGGCCACCCGCCGCGTTTTCTTCGTTCACCGCGATGGCATAAACGCTCAGCCAGTCATTGCCCTGATGCGGCTGCGCCAGATTCTGGCCCTTCTCATCCTGAAGCTGCCGGTAAATCCCTTTCGCACGCCGCCTGACATTCAGCCCGCCCGGCAACACGCCATCCTGTTCCAGCCCTCGGTCGATGCATTCATTCATTACCCGCAGGATCCGGTCCAACCCTTCATCCGGTGCATGTCCAAGCCGCGCGGTCTCATTCGCCCGCTTCATTTCGGCAATGGTCTTGCCGGATGCCTTGCCCATTGCCAGCATCTCGGCGGCACTGCGAAAGGGAAAGGGCACTGCCGATTCTGACGCCTCGGCGCTGTCCTGCGAAGCCTGCTGCGCCTCCAGCTCTGCCTCGGTCAGGACGAAACCGCCGCCGACGGAATAATAAGTCTCCTGATGATACAGATTTCCCGCCTTGTCGAAGGCCCGCAGGATCATGCCATTGGCATGGCCCGGAAGCTGGCGGTCATAGTCAAAGACCAGATCCGTCTCGGGCGCGAAACGCAGCTCTCCCAGACCTTCGGGATGGACGAGACCGCTGCGGCGGACCTCGGCTTCCATCTCCTCGGCCATGTCGGGATCGGCGGTTTCCGGAGAAAGCCCGCAAAATCCAAGGATCACCGCGCGGTCCGTCGCATGCCCCTTGCCGGTGAAGGCCAGAGACCCATGCAGGCTTGCCCCAAGCCCGAAAACCTGCCCCGCGCCCGGAATGCGCTCGACCCCGCCGCGCAGATCGTCGAGAAACCGCCCGGCGGCAACCATTGGTCCCATCGTATGCGACGAGGACGGGCCGATTCCGATCTTGAAGATATCGAATACGGACAGAAACATCAGGAAACGGCCTTTCGTCTGCCGCATCCCGCCACAGTACCGCAGTGGCCTGTCAAGAGCCTGACGGGCGGGTGCAATTGGGTAAAGAACTCAGCCATATCAGGTTCTTTTGCCTCACATCATGTCTGCCGCAATCTCCCGGCATTGCTGTTCATAGCAGAGGAACAGGACAAGGCGCAAAGCCGTTCCGAAGATCCGTGCGAAACCGGTATCCCTTATGTCCGCAGCAGTCCCGCCCCGCCTTACGTGCAAATCGACACAGGAATCGTCACCGGCGGGCAGTGGCAACCGACACCCCCGGGCGGCGAAATTCGACAGTGCCGAGCATATCTAGTGATATCATCCCCTCGAACAGTGCGGCGGGATCGTGATGAGGATAGGTAAGCAAAGGCGGGCAGCGCGGAGACCCCAGCTATCGCAGCGCTGCCCGCCTTTGCTGGGCACATGTTTGAAAATTCGTGTTACCGTGCTCGAGCGCTTTGCGGATAGCAGAATCTTGCCGAACTTTGCCCAGTCTAAATCTGACGATGCCCTCAGTCTGCAGAGTGTTCACATCGCACTTTCGGCCCTTTCCAGACTTTCGCGACCAAACATGGTGCCGCGGTGCGGCCCGCCAATCCGGTCATTCGCCGCGCTCGCGAAGTCTGATCAAACCTGAATTCACACTATGCGGACTTTGTTGACCATGGCAGCTATCATCCGCAGCGGTCTTTTTGATCGCGACCCATCATCAATAATAACCTTGTACCGCTTCGCAATCCTAGGGTCAGGACTCGTTCTCGATCATAACCAGAAGATGACGGTCGCGGCGAGCAGGACTGCAGAGAAGAAGGTCTCGGGGCAACGGTCGTATCGGGTGGCGACGCGCCTCCAATCCTTGAGTCGGCCGAACATGATTTCGATGCGGTTGCGGCGTTTGTAGCGCCGCTTGTCGTATTTGACGGGTTTCTTGCGCGACTTCCGACCCGGGATGCAAACCTTTATCCCCTTGTTTTTCAAGGCATCTCTGAACCAGTCGGCATCATAGCCCCGATCGGCCAGCAGCCAATCCGCCTCCGGCAGGCTGTTCAGAAGTGCCGCTGCCCCGGTGTAATCACTGACTTGTCCGGCGGACATGAAGAACCCTATCGGGCGGCCCTTCGCGTCGGTGACGGCGTGCAGTTTCGTGTTCATGCCGCCTTTCGTTCGCCCGATCTGGCGCCCGCGCCCCCTTTTTTGATCCGCAGGCTCGAGGCCGTGCGGTGCGCTTTCAGATAGGTCGCGTCGATCATGATCGTATTGTGTTCGGCGCTCTCGGCGGCGAGGCCCACCATGATCCGGGCGAAGGTCCCGTTCTCGCTCCAGCGCTTCCAGCGGTTGTAGAGCGTCTTGGCGGGGCCGTAGTCCGTCGGCGCGTCGCACCATCGCAAGCCATTACGATTGATGAATATTATGCCGCTCAGCACACGCCGGTCGTCAACGCGTGGCTTGCCGTGGGATTTCGGGAAATAGGGTTTCAGACGCTCCATCTGCGCGTCAGTCAGCCAGAAAAGGTTGCTCATAAATCAGGTCTCCTTGCAGAGCCTGAATCACGCAAACAGCCCGAAATCAATGGGTCTGGAGCCTAAGTTGCGACTGGATTAAACGTAACCAGAATGTGCTGATCACAGGCAAGAGCGGAACAGGAAAAACCTGGCTCGGTTGCTGCCTGGGAATGCAGGCCATCCGCAACGGCATCAGCGTCTCCTATCGGATGGTTTCCCGCATCCTGGAGGAATTTGAGCTTGCGCATTTGGAAGGCACCACCCCAAGGTTGCGTGCGTATTATAAGCGGGCAGACTTGCTCATCCTTGACGACTTCGGCGTCAGCAAGCTCAAGGCGACAGGCAAGCATGATCTTCTGGAACTCCTGGATGACCGCATCGGCGACCGCGCATCGCATCGAGCTTTCTGGGCCGTCCTTGCGACGAAAAACGATCTGACGCCGCTGCACATCAATGTCGGGGCGGGTGATCAACGCTGTCGGTTCTGATTGTCCGCCCATGATGAAGCGACATGATCATGCATGTCGATTTATCTTACTACCAGCACCTTACGCAACAGGCCGGGCCTGAACCGTGACCCTCTCTGCACTCATATTTCCGCCGCGCGAGCCATATCGACGAAGTTGCGCAGATAGGCCGGCCAATCCGGCCCACTGCGCAGGCCCAGATGGATGCTTTTGCGGATCCCATCCCCGATTCTCAGCGCCGAGACCCCCGCCACGTCCCGCAGTAGCCAGTCAGGCGTTGCGCTGACGGCACGCCCGGACGCAACAAGACGCAGCATCAGATCGGTGGTCTCAACCGTCCGGTGCCTGCGGGGAAGTGCGCCGGCGGGCACAAGAAACTGGCTGTAAATATCCAGCCTTTCCCGCGCAATCGGATAGCTCACAAGCGTCTCTGCCGTCAGATCGGACGGCGCGGCACTGGATTTTTCGGCCAGTGGGTGATCCCGCGCAACGGCCAGAACCAGCTCATAATCGAAGACCGGAACATATGTCAGCCCCGGACGCTCAATCGGATCGGGTGTCACGAGCACATCAATCTCATGACCCAGAAGCGCCGCGAGACCGCCGAACTGAAAGGCCGAAGTCACATCCAGATCCACATCCGGCCATGCAGCAAGAAAGGGATCGACCACCCGCATCAGCCAGTCCTGACAGGGATGGCATTCCATCCCCACCCGGACCGCGCCACGCCTGCCCCGTGCGTAGTCCTCGATCACCGTCGCGCCATGCTCAAGCTGAGGCAGAACCCGGTTCGCTAGAGCCAGAAGATATTCCCCCGCCGCAGTCAGCCGCAATCGCCGCCCTTCTCTTTCCCAGAGAGTGACACCGTGTCGTTCTTCAAACCGTTTCACGGCATGGCTGACGGCGGATTGCGTCAGGAACAGACGATCCGCTGCGAGCGTCAGATTGCCGCTCCGTTCGACCTCGCGAAGAATGGCAAGAGGCTGGATGTCGATCACGATAAATGACTCCGGTTCATGTTATCCTGATTTATTCCCATTTTTCGTCATGGACAATCCGCTGTTAGGCAGGTCCCGAAACAAGAATCGGAGATTGTCATGGTCACAGCCGCAAATCTGGGCATCCCGCGGATCGGCGCGAAGCGAGAGCTGAAAAAGGCGCTTGAAGACTATTGGAAGGGAGATATCGACGCCGCTGCGCTGGAACGCACGGGCGCAGAATTACGGGCGCAGAACTGGGCGTTGCAGCGCGATGCCGGGATCTCGCGCATCCCGTCGAATGATTTTTCCTTCTACGATCAGATGCTGGATATGACGCAGCTTCTGGGCGCGGTCCCTGCCCGTTTCGCGGGGCTGAGCGGGCTGGACGCCTATTTCGGCATGGCGCGGGGGACAGACAGCGTAGCGGCGATGGAGATGACGAAGTGGTTCGACACGAATTATCACTTTCTGGTCCCCGAACTGACCGACGATCTGCATTTTACCCTCAGCAGCAATACCCCTCTGGACCGCTTCCTTGAGGCAAAGGAACAGGGCATTCAAACCCGCCCGATACTGATCGGGCCGGTGACATGGCTGTCGCTCGCCAAGGTCAAGACCGAGGGGCTGAACCCGTTTTCTCTGCTGCCGCGCATTCTGCCGGTCTATCGGGAATTGCTTGGCAGGCTGGCCGAAGCCGGGGCGGATTGGGTGCAGATCGACGAACCCGTTCTGGTCCGCGATCTTAGCCCCGGCGCGGCAGAGGCGCTGCGCGAAGCCTATGGGGTCCTGTCGCATTCCGGCCCGAAACTGCTGCTTGCGACCTATTTCGGGGCGCTTGGGGATAATCTGGATTTGGCGGCGGAACTGCCGGTTCACGGGCTGCATGTCGATCTGGTGCGGGCACCTGCTCAGCTTGATGCGGTGCTGGAGGCTGTCGGAGACAAGACGCTGTCTCTGGGTCTGATCGACGGGCGGAATATCTGGCGGTCGGATCTGTCGACGGCACTGAGGCTTGCGCAGAAGGCGGTCGCGGCGCTTGGCCCGGACCGGGTCGAGATCGCGCCGTCCTGCTCGCTTCTGCACAGCCCGGTCGATCTGGACCACGAAATCGCGCTCGATGATGAACTGAAATCCTGGCTGGCCTTTGCCTGTCAGAAGCTTGATGAGATCGTGGCGCTTGCCCGTGCCGCCGAATCCGGGCGAGAGGCCGCCGCCGAGGCGTTCGACGCCGCCGATGCCGCCATTGCATCCCGCGCCGCCTCGACCCGGATTCACGACAATGTCGTGAAATCACGCGCCGCCGCCATCGGCGAGGCGGATCTGCGCAGGCGCAGCGCCTATCCCGAACGGATCGCGACACAGCAGGCATTGCTTGGCCTGCCGCTTTTCCCGACCACGACGATTGGATCGTATCCGCAGACGCAGGAAATCCGCAAAGCCCGCGCTGCGCATCGCCGGGGCGATCTGGACGATGCGGCCTATCGTGCCTTTCTTGAAAACCAGACACGCGATTGTATCCGGCGGCAGGAAGAAGCCGGGCTGGACGTGCTGGTTCACGGCGAATTCGAGCGGAACGATATGGTCGAATATTTTGGCGAGAAACTCTCCGGCTTTGCGTTCACGAAAAATGGCTGGGTGCAGTCTTACGGTTCGCGCTGCGTGAAGCCTCCGGTCATTTACGGCGATGTGTCGCGTCCGGCACCGATGACCGTGGACTGGGCGCAATTCGCAGCCTCGCAGACTTCGCGCCCCATGAAGGGCATGCTGACCGGGCCGGTGACGATCCTGCAATGGTCCTTCGTGCGCGACGATCAGCCCCGCTCGGAAACCGCGAAACAGATCGCACTGGCCATTCGCGATGAGGTTGCCGATCTGGAGTCCGCCGGTCTGCCGGTGATCCAGATCGACGAAGCCGCCTTGCGCGAAGGCCTGCCCCTGCGCCGGGCCGAGTGGCAGGATTATCTGGATTGGGCGGTCGCCGCTTTCCGTCTGGCCTCATCCGTGGCGGGTGATGAGACGCAGATCCACACCCATATGTGTTACTCGGATTTCAACGACATCATGCCCTCGATCGCGGCGATGGATGCGGATGTGATCTCGATCGAGACATCGCGCTCGGATATGGAGTTGCTGGAGGTATTCCGCGATTTCGACTACCCGAACCAGATCGGGCCGGGTGTCTGGGATATCCACAGCCCGCGCGTCCCCGATGAGGCAGAAATGACGCGGCTTCTTCGCGCCGCAGCAAAGCTTATCCCGGCTGAGCGGATCTGGGTCAATCCCGATTGCGGCCTGAAAACGCGCGGCTGGCGCGAAGTGGAAACCTCGCTGCGCCATCTGGTTTCTGCTGCGGCGCGGCTGCGTCAGGATGAAAAGCGGGATTCGCTGCAGCCAGCCTGAACCGCAGGACAAGAACAGACAGCGCCGGGCTTCCGATCCGGCGCTGTTCCGCCTTAACTCTCTGTCGGCCCGGTCTGCATCAGCCGCCGCGCCAGATAGGCGGCGCAGCGTGCTGTCAGCCCCGCCGGATCGCGCGGCGGACAAAGCTCGACAATATCGGTCACCGCCAGCTTGCCCGAGATCATCACCCGATCAATCAGCGCCTCGACGACGCATAAAGGCACCCCACGCGCAGCCGGAGCACTCACTCCCGGTGCGAGACTGCCGGGCAGGACATCCAGATCAATCGTCAGATAAACCAGATCGCTTTCGGAACAGATCCGGTCGATGCAGTGAAAACCGGGTTCGGCCGAGGATTGCAGATGGTGGTCCGGGACGATGTCGACGGACCAGTCCCGCGCACGTTCCATTAATGCGGCAGTATTCGCCTCATCCGCGACGCCCAGAACGGCATAGGTGAAACTCTCCGGCTCGGCGTCTTGGATCTGCCAGAATGGTGTGCCGGACGACGCTCCGGCAGGGCCGACTGTACGCAGGTCAAGATGCGCGTCGATATTGACGATCCCGATCCGGGCCGAGGGATGGGCCCGGCGCAGACCGGACCAGCTTCCGAATGCGGTTTCATGGCCGCCGCCCAGAATGACGACGCGCTTATGATTTGCCAGCAGCCCGGCGACGTGCTTGCCGAGTTCCTTCTGGCCGGGCGCGGGATCCTCTTCCGCGACCACCACATCGCCCGCATCGAGAAATCCGCGATGCTGCGCAGAGGCGGCAAGGTTCGACAGCGCCATGCGGATCGCGGCGGGACCCTGCGCGGCGCCGGGATGGCCCTTGTTGCGGCTGATACCGGCATCGCAGCAAAAGCCGATCAGCGCCACCGGCGCATCCGCCGCATTGGCAAGATGATGCATCCGCCGGGCCAGATCGCCATCCTCGGGATCGTTCCGGCCCGACCATTCCGCCGCCGCCACATGATACGCCATCGAACCGCCCTTCCTTCCGCAGTCCCCGGGCATCGAGGATCAGCCCAGAATACCCGGCAGAGTCAGCCCGTTTTCGCGGGCGCAGTCCAGTGCGATCTCATAACCCGCATCGGCGTGGCGCATGACGCCCGTCGCTGGATCGTTCCACAGAACCCGCGCGATGCGGCGATCCGCATCCTCGCTTCCGTCGCAACAGATCACCATGCCCGAATGCTGCGAGAACCCCATGCCGACGCCGCCGCCGTGATGCAGGCTGACCCATGTGGCACCCGATGCCGTATTCAGCAGCGCGTTCAGCAAGGGCCAGTCCGAGACTGCATCGCTGCCGTCGCGCATCGCCTCGGTTTCGCGGTTCGGGCTGGCGACAGAGCCGCTGTCCAGGTGGTCCCTGCCGATCACGATGGGGGCCGACAGCTCACCCGTCCGGACCATTTCATTGAAGGCGAGGCCGAGTTTGTGGCGCAGACCCAGACCGACCCAGCAGATCCTTGCGGGCAGGCCCTGAAAACTGATCCGTTCCCGCGCCATATCCAGCCAGTTATGCAGATGCGGGTCGTCGATCAGTTCCTTCACCTTCGCATCGGTCTTATGGATATCCTCGGGGTCGCCCGACAGCGCTGCCCAACGAAACGGCCCGATCCCCCGGCAGAAAAGCGGGCGGATATAGGCGGGAACGAAGCCCGGAAAGGCAAAAGCGTTCTCAAGCCCCTCTTCCAGAGCCATCTGACGGATATTATTGCCGTAATCCACCGTCGGGATGCCCTGCTGATGAAACGCCACCATCGCGGCGACCTGATCGCGCATCGACGCCCGCGCAGCCCGAGCGACAGAACCGGGATCGGTCTCTTGCTTCGAGCGCCATTCAGCCACGCTCCACCCGGCGGGAAGATAGCCATGCACGGGGTCATGGGCCGAGGTCTGGTCGGTCACGATATCGGGCCGGACCCCGCGCCGGACCAGTTCGGGGAAAATCTCGGCCGCATTGCCGATCAGCGCGACGGATTTTGCCTGCCCCGCCTTCGTCCAGCGATCGATCATCGCAAGCGCTTCATCCAGATCATGCGTCTTTTCATCGACATAGCGGGTCCGCAAACGGAAATCGGCGCGGGTTTCGTCACACTCGACCGCAAGGCAGCACGCACCGGCCATCACCGCCGCCAGAGGCTGCGCCCCGCCCATGCCGCCAAGCCCTCCGGTCAGGATCCAGCGCCCCGAAAGATCGCCGTCATAATGCTGCCGCCCGGCCTCGACGAAGGTTTCATAGGTTCCCTGAACGATCCCCTGAGAGCCGATATAGATCCATGATCCGGCGGTCATCTGGCCGTACATGGCCAGACCTTTCTTATCCAGCTCATTGAAATGATCCCAGTTGGCCCAATGTGGCACCAGATTGGAATTCGCGATCAGCACACGCGGGGCATCCTTATGGGTGCGGAACACGCCGACCGGCTTGCCGGACTGGACCAGCAGGGTTTCGTCATCCTCAAGATTGCGCAGCGTATCTGCAATCAGATCGAAATCCTTCCATGTCCGCGCCGCCCGTCCGATGCCGCCATAGACGACCAGCTCATGCGGGTTCTCAGCCACATCGGGATGAAGATTATTCATCAGCATCCGCAGCGGAGCCTCGGTCAGCCATGATTTCGCGGTGATCCCGGTCCCTGTCGCGGGAAACACATCGCGGGTATTGTGACGGGGATTATCCATCTGCATCCTCTCTTGCAAAAGGCGGGTCCGCCCACCTGAGTCATGTTTCGCGGGGCAAAGCCGCCGGATCGGAAATCAGGGCCGGATTTCGGCCAGAATATCGCCAGAGACCGCCCTCTCCAGATCCCCCCCGAGGATCAGCGCCGCCGCGTCTGAAAGCTCGGGCGCAAGGAAGCGATCATCGGTCAACGGTGCCACCGTCTCGCGCAGCTTCGCCAGAACCGCCTGCAAGGCGTCCGAGGTTTTCAGCGGGGCACGGAACTCGATCCCCGCCGCCGCGCAAAGCGCTTCGATGCCGATGATATGGGCGAGATTTGCGGTCATGCGCTTCAGCCTGCGTGCACCATGCGCGGCCATCGAGACATGGTCTTCCTGATTGGCCGAGGTCGGCGTGGAATCGGTCGAGCAGGGATTGGCGAGATGTTTATTCTCGCTCATCAGCGCGGCAGAGGTCACCTCGGCGATCATCAGCCCCGAATTCAGCCCCGGCTCGGGCGTCAGGAAGGCGGGCAGATCATGGTTCAGCACCGGATCGACCATCAGCGCGATGCGGCGTTGCGCAATCGCGCCGATCTCGGCCACGGCCAAAGCGATCTGGTCAGCGGCAAAGGCGACCGGCTCGGCGTGGAAATTCCCACCCGAGACGATCAGCCCGGCATCCCGCAGCACCAGCGGATTATCGGTTGCGGCATTCGCTTCGATTTCCAGACTTCGCGCGGCCTGCCAGAGAAGATCGATACAGGCCCCCGTCACCTGCGGCTGGCAGCGTATGCAGTAAGGATCCTGCACCCTGCCATCTCCGGCCAGATGGCTGTCGCGGATTTCCGACCCCTCCATCAACTCGCGCAGAACACGCGCCGCCGTGATCTGGCCCCGATGACCGCGCAGCGCGTGGATTTCGGCGTGGAATGGCGCGGTCGAGCCCATTGCCGCATCGGTGGACATGGCCGAAACGACAAGCGCGGCACGCGCCGCCGCGAAGGCCTCGAAAAGCCCGGTCAGGGCGAAGGCGGTCGAGACCTGCGTGCCGTTGATCAGCGCCAGCCCCTCTTTCGCGGTCAGGGAAACGGGCGTCAGCCCCGCCGCAGATAATGCGTCTTTCCCGGACATCTCACGGTTTTCGAAAACCGCGCGTCCCTCTCCGATCATGACCGCGGCCATATGCGCCAGCGGCGCAAGATCGCCCGACGCCCCGACCGAGCCCTGCGCCGGAATGACCGGCAGCACACCCCGCGACAGCATATCTTCCAGCAATGTCACGAGAACCGGCCGAACCCCCGAGGCACCGCGCCCCAGAGACAGCAGTTTCAGCGTCATGATCAGCCGGACGGTTTCCGCCTCGACCGGCTCTCCGACGCCGCAGCAATGCGACAGGATCAGGTTGCGCTGAAGCGTGGCGGTACCCTCGGGCCGGATCTTGATCGAGGCCAGCTTGCCGAAGCCGGTATTCACCCCGTACACAGGCGCGTCGCCGATTGCGGCGGATTCGATCAGTGCAGCGGAATCGGCAATCGCCTGACGGCATGACGGATCAAGCGAGGCTGTCAGACCCTCGCGCCAGATATGTTCCAGCCGGGACAGCGTGACGCTTCCCGGAAGCAATGTGAGATCAGACATAGACGCCTCCGACCATACGGGCATGAAGGGGATTGAAACCGATGCGATAGCTCAGCTCTGCCGGATCGCTGATATCCCAGACAACCAGATCAGAGCGCTTGCCCGGCGCGATCACGCCGCGATCCGACAGCCCGAGGGCGCGGGCCGCGTTCCGCGTCACTCCGGCAAGGCATTCCGCAGGCGTCATCCGAAAAAGCGTCGCCGCCATATTCATCGCCAGCAGCAGCGAGTTCAGCGGCGATGTCCCCGGATTGCAATCCGTCGCAAGCGCGATCGGCACAGCGGCATCCCGCAGCGCCTGAACCGGAGGCAATCGCGTTTCCCGCAGCGTATAGAACGCCCCGGGCAGCAACACCGCGACCGTTCCTGCCCGCGCCATCGCGTCGATCCCGTCCTGCCCCAGATATTCCAGATGATCGGCAGACAACGCGTGACAGGATGCCGCCATTGCAGCTCCGCCAAGATCGGAAAGCTGTTCGGCGTGGATCTTCACCGGAAGTCCAAGCCCGCTTGCGTGATCGAAGACCTGCCGAACTTCCTCGACGGAAAAGGCGATCCCTTCGCAGAACCCGTCCACCGCGTCGATCAGCCCTTCGCAATGCCCGCGAGTCATTCCGGCGATCACCACATCCAGCAGATAGCCCGCCCGATCCTCACGATATTCAGGCGGCAGTGCATGGGCGGCAAGCCAGCTTGTCCGCACCGTCACCGGCCTTTCCGCTGCAATCCTCCGCGCGACGCGCAGCATTTTCAGTTCGGAATCGATATCCAGCCCGTATCCGGATTTGATTTCCAGCGTCGTGACACCTTCGGCCAGCAGCGTATCCACACGCGGCAATGCCTGCGCCAGAAGCTCATCTTCTGAAGCCGCGCGTGTCGCCGTCACGCTTGAGACAATGCCGCCGCCCGCCCGCGCGATTTCCTCATAGCTTGCGCCCTTAAGCCGCATTTCGAATTCGGCGGCACGGTTTCCTCCGAAAACAATATGGGTATGGCAGTCGATCAGACCCGGAGTCACGACTCGGCCTTCAAAATCCCGGCGCGGGGCATCGCGATATTCGGACGGCAGATCCCGGGCCGCACCGCTCCAGAGGATCTGCTCACCGTCCACCACGATATCGGAGGGTTCCGACAGCTTCGTCCCCTGCGGATCGTCGCCCTGACCGGCGATCCGAAGATTTCCAAGGATCTGCATCATTGCCTCCTCTTTCCGCTAAAATATGTATATACTTAAATGGATAATTATGTCTATACTTATTTTCGGGGAGGAAATCATGTCGGAACCGGCAAGCCGCTCGGGCGGCCAGACATCGCAGAAAGCCCGGAACATCGCTGATGAGGCCCGCCGTCGCATTGCCTCTCAGGAATGGAAACAGGGCGACCGCATCCCGGATGAGGCCGATCTTGCGGTGGAATTCGGCGTGGCGCGTGCAACCGTGAACAAGGCGCTGCAATTACTGGCCGATGAGGGGCTGCTGGAACGCCGTCGCCGCGCCGGAACCCGGGTCGTAACCCATCCTGTGCGCAAGGCCGTGTTCGAAATCCCGATCATCCGCGAGCAGATCGAAAAAAGCGGGCAGATCTATGGATACAGGGTCGTCTCGCTGAGACATGCCCCGCCCCCGCCGCATCTGGTCAGCGATCTTGGCGCCGACGCGTCAGCCGCTTTCGTGCATCTGCAAGCGGTCCATTATGGCGATGAGCGACCGTTTCAATATGAGGATCGCTGGATCAACCTGACCGCGCTGCCGGGCATGGACCGGATCGATTTCGCCCGCGTCAACGCGAATGAATGGCTGGTCCGCAATGCGACATATCTGCGGGCGGATATTCAGTTTCTTGCCGAAAACGCAACCGAGCGCGACGCCGAATTGCTGGAAGCGGAACCCGGTCAGGCCCTTCTGATCCTGAGCCGGGCGACATGGAACGATAACGGGTTGATCACAAGCGCCCGCATCGCCTGTCAGCCGGGATTCATGTTCAGGGCGGCGGATTAAGACGGCGTTCAGAGTGCTGGCGCACGGGAAAGGCCTGCTCCGGGACTAAAAAGGGGTGGCGAGCCGAAGCTGCGCCACCCTCAAGGAGCTGATCCGGGTCGGGGAACCGAAGACGGAACAGGTCAGGCAGACAAAATCGCAGGAAGCCACAGCATAGCAATCGTCGTCACGGAAATGGCGAGAACACCCACCGCATCCGAGATCAGATCGCGAATCGAGACGTCTTCGCCGGTGAATACGGATTTCATGGCCTTAGTCATGGCAACCTCCTTGCGAGTTGCCCCTTTGTTCTCATTTATCTTCCGATTCGGCAAGAACTTTTTAGGAACATTTTAACCTGTCTTGATCAGCCGTATCGCCAGATCCTGCTCCATCAGCCAGAGAAGTGTGCGGATCGCGGCCCCGCGTTCGCTGCTCATCTCGGGGTCGCGCTCAAGAAAACTTCGTGCGTCCTGCTGCGCGGTGAACATCAGACCCGCCTGCCGCTCAAGATCGGCCACCCGAAAGCGCGGCAGGCCGGATTGCGCCGTTCCGATCAGATCGCCTGCCCCGCGCATCTGAAGATCAACCTCAGCAATGCGGAACCCGTCCTCGGTCTCGCGCAGGGTCTGAAGCCGCTTCGCCCCGGTCTCGGAAAGCGGCGCGTGATACATCAGGACGCAGCTCGACGCCGCCTGCCCCCGTCCCACGCGCCCGCGCAGCTGGTGAAGCTGAGCAAGCCCGAAACTCTCGGCCCGCTCGATCACCATGATCGAGGCTTCCGGCACGTCCACACCGACCTCGATCACCGTTGTCGCGACAAGGATCTGCGCCCGCCCGGCCACGAAGTCGGCCATCGCCGCATCGCGCTCTTCAGCGGGCATCTGGCCATGCACCATCCGCACCGCCTCACCGAACCGCGCCCGCAAGGCAGAAAACCGTGCCTCGGCGGCGGTCAGGTCCGAAAGCTCTGATTCCTCGACCAGAGGGCACACCCAATAGGTTCGCGCCCCGCCCGCAATCGCCTTGCCGATCCGCTCGACGATTTCATCCATGCGGCGGTCATCAAGCATGATCGTCGTGACCGGCTTGCGGCCCGGAGGCTTCTCATCCAGCACCGACAGATCCAGATCGCCATATTGCGACAGGGCCAGCGAACGCGGGATGGGGGTCGCGGTCATGACCAGCACATCAGGCGGCGCGGTTTCACCCTTCGCCGCAAGCTTCACGCGCTGCGCCACGCCGAAACGGTGCTGTTCGTCGATCACCGCAAGGCGCAGATCGCGAAACCTCACCTCATCCTGAAACACGGCATGGGTCCCGACGAGAATATCGATCCGCCCCTCCACCAGATCGGTCAGGATATTCGCCCGCGCATCGCCCTTGTCACGGCCGGTCAGCGCCTCGATCCGGATCCCCGCCGCCTCGGCCAGAGGCAGCAAGCCACGCAAATGCTGCCGCGCAAGGATTTCGGTTGGC
Source organism: Paracoccus aerodenitrificans (assembly GCF_027913215.1). Taxonomy (GTDB): domain Bacteria; phylum Pseudomonadota; class Alphaproteobacteria; order Rhodobacterales; family Rhodobacteraceae; genus Paracoccus; species Paracoccus aerodenitrificans. The sequence goes on along the minus strand of NZ_CP115784.1, from coordinate 1,434,413 downwards.
GCCATCATGACCCCCTGCCCCCCAGCCTCCACCGCGATCAGCAGGGACAGCATCGCGACCAGAGTCTTACCCGCGCCGACATCGCCCTGAAGCAAGCGGTTCATCCGCTCGGGCGCAGCCATATCGGCGGCGATTTCGTCGACTGCGCGGGTTTGCGCCCCCGTTGGCGGCCAGGGAAGGCTGGCCAGAACGCGCTGACGCAGACCCCCATCGCCGATGCTGGCGCGGCCCCGTGTCCGTCGATGCTGACGCCGCGCAAGCGCAAGCGTCACCTGATGGGCCAGCAATTCGTCATAGGCAAGCCGCGTCCGCGCCTTCGAACTAACCGACAGATCCGCAGGGCCCTGCGGCGCATGGGCTGAAATCAGGGCCTCGCGCCATTCTGGCCAGCCTTCACGGCGCAGCAAAGCCGGGTCGATCCATTCCGCAAGTTCCGGCGCACGGCTCAGCGCGGCATCGGCGGCTTTGGCCATCTGACGCTGAACCAGCCCGGCGCTCAGCGGATAGACCGGCTCGAACTCAGAGGGAAGCGCGGCGTTCTGGGGCAGGATATGGTCGGGATGAACCATCTGGGCGACGCCGTCGAAAAGCTCGACCTTGCCAGAGACGATCCTTGGATCACCGACGGGTAGTTCGCGTTCCAGCCAGTCGCGCCGCGCATGGAAAAACACCAGAACAAGATCACCGCCATGACCGTCATCGCAGATCACCCGATATGGCCGACCCTTGCCCGTCGGCGCGACATGGCGGCGGGCGCTGACTGTCAGCGTCGCGATTTCCGGGGTCTGAAGGTCAGCCACCCTGTCCACACGCCGCCGCGCGACCCCGCCCGAAGGCAAGGTGAACAACAGATCGCGCGGGCGGGTAACGCCCATTGACGACAGCGCCTCTGCCGCTTTCGGTCCGATCCCGGGAAGGGTCTCAGCCCCGGCGAAAAGCGGAAACAGGATCGGAGGGCGGCCCTTCGGCGCTATCCTATCAGGCTCAGCCATGTGTCCTCGTCAATCACCTCGACACCCAGTGCGGCGGCTTTCGTGGCCTTCGATCCCGCCCCCGGTCCGGCGACAAGAATATCGGTTTTCGCCGAAACCGACCCGGCCACCTTGGCCCCGAGAGCCTCTGCCCGCGCCTTCGCCTCGGCCCGTGTCATACGTTCCAGAGTACCCGTAAACACGATGGTCTTGCCCGCAATCGCGCTGCCCGCCATATCGGGGATTTCGGCATCCTCAACCGTCAGATGTCCGACAAGCGCATCAATCGACTGCCGCTCTTTCTGTTGGGAAAACGTCGCGCAGAGCGATTGCGCCACGACAGCCCCGATACCGTCAATATTGGTCAGCGTCTCATAGGCGGCAACGGCTTCCGGGCCCAAAGCGGGTTCTTGCGACAGAACCTTCTCGCGCGTGGCGCTGATCCGGGCGCGGCGACCCTCTGCCTCGGCGGCTGCCCGTTCGTGCAGGATGGCGTCATCGGCCAGCATATGCCGCTCTGCCGCCGGAATGGCGGCGTCGATCTCGGCCACGAATTTGTCCCAACTGCCGAAATACCGGGCCAGATCGGCGGCCACGACCTCACCCACATGGCGAATGCCAAGCGCATAGATCAGACGCGCAAGCGGAATGTGCCGGCGCTGCTCAATCGCATCGAACAGATTTTGCGCCGAGGTTTCGCCCCAGCCTTCGCGGTTTTTCAGCTTCGCAAGATTCTCCCGGTCACGCGCCGCCAGCGTGAAAATATCCGCCGGGCTGCGGATCGGAAGTATATCGTCGCGATAGAACGCCTCGATCTGTTTCGCGCCAAGCCCCTCAATATCGAACGCGCCGCGGCTGACGAAATGTTTCAGCTTCTCAATTGCCTGAGCGGGACAGATCAGCCCGCCCGTGCAGCGCCGCACGGCATCGCCCGGCTCACGTATCGCAGCCGATCCGCATTCGGGGCAGGTCTCGGGGAAAGTGAAGGGTTTTTCACTCCCGTCGCGCTTTGCCTCATCGACATCAGAGATCTTCGGGATCACGTCACCGGCCCGATAGACCTTCACCCAATCGCCGATCCTGATATCCGTGTCGCGGATCTTTTCCCCATTCGAACTGATCCCGGCAATATAGTCTTCATTATGCAGCGTCGCATTCGAGACCGTGACCCCGCCCACCGTCACCGGGTCCAGCCGCGCGACGGGCGACAACGCACCCGTCCGCCCGACCTGAATTTCGATATCGCGCAGCCGCGTCCAGGCGATTTCGGCAGGAAACTTATGCGCCAGAGCCCAACGCGGCGTGGTCGCGCGAAACCCCAGACGGTTCTGATATGCCAGATCGTTCACCTTGTAGACGACACCGTCAATGTCATAGCCAAGGCTCGCCCGCTGCGCCTCGATCGCGGCCCATTGGGCGATCATTTCTTCAACCGTATGACAGAGCCGGATCAGCCTGTTGATCTTAAATCCGAACGATTCCAGCCTTTCGACGGCCCGCATCTGCGTCTCCGCCAGAGCTTCGCTCAACTCGCCCCAGCTATAGGCGAAAAATTTCAGCGGGCGTGAGCGGGTGACTTCCGGATCGAGCTGACGCAGCGATCCTGCCGCAGCATTGCGCGGATTGGCAAAAATTCTGGCACCGCCTTTGGCATTGAGCGCGGCGAAATCGTCATGCGACATATAAACCTCGCCGCGCACCTCAACCATTTTCGGCGCGGTGCCATTGAGTGTATCCGGGATATCCGCAATCGTACGGGCATTGGCCAGCACGTTTTCGCCCACGGTTCCATCGCCACGCGTCGCGGCCTGAACAAGCCTGCCATCTTCATAGCGAAGTGAAAGCGACAAGCCATCGATCTTCGGCTCGGCGGTGAAATCCAGACCTTCTTCCGGCTCCAACCCGAGAAAGCTTCTGATCCGCGAGACAAATTCCGCCACCTCGGCCTCATCGAACGCATTGGCCAGAGACATCATGCGTTGCGCATGGGTGATCTTGCCGAAAGCGTCCGACGGTGCCGCCCCGACCTGCTGCGTCGGGCTGTCCGGATGGGCGAGTTGCGGGAATTTCTCCTCCAGAGCGGCAAGGCTGCGCTTCGCCCGGTCATATTCCGCATCCGTGATGGTCGGCGCGTCGTCACGATGATAATCGCTGTTCGCCTTCGACAGCATTTCGGTAAGCTGCGCGATATGGTCGGCGGCCTCCGCTTCGGTGATCGCGGACAAATCTACCGAAGAAGATGGCCACGCCGCCGCATCATCCCCATGCGCTGCGGTCTCTGCCATCGGGGACGTTTCCGTAGCGCCCCCGGCCCCAGCTTCTTTTGCCTCGGGTCGGGCGGATTTCCCACGCCCCGGCCCGTCAGTTTCCGCTTCGGATGTGCCTGTGCTGTTTTTGCGATCCTGCGCCGCCATCGTCCATCCCCTTCATGAAACAGCCCGGTTCACGCCACGGGCCGCACATATCGGGTGATAGACTCTGTGTCTGTGCCTGACCAGTCATCCGCGTCAGAGGAATCCGGCGATCACGGCACAGTTTCGCCGGTCAGCATTTCACGCCCCGATGGCGAACTGGCTGTCCATCCCGGGTTCGGGATCGCGCAGGACATAGTTCCGGCCCCAGACCGTTTCGATATGGTTTTCTCCGCCAAGGGCCGCGGACAGTTTCTTGCGCAGTTTGCAGATGAATACGTCGATGATCTTCAGCTCGGGTTCGTCCATGCCGCCATAGAGATGGTTCAGGAACATCTCCTTGGTCAGCGTCGTGCCCTTGCGCAGGCTGAGAAGTTCCAGGATCTGATATTCCTTGCCGGTCAGGTTCACCGGGCTTCCGTTCACCTCGACCGAGCGTGCGTCGAGATCGACCATCAGATCGCCCGTCCGGATGATCGAGTGGCTGTGCCCCTTCGAGCGACGGATGATCGCCGCGATACGTGCGATCAGTTCCTCGCGGTGGAACGGTTTCGTCATATAGTCATCGGCGCCGAAGCCGAACCCTTTCAGCTTGCTTTCCGTATCGTCAGAGCCGGTCAGGATCAGGATCGGAGTGTCGATGCGCGACATGCGGATCTGGCGGATCACGTCCATCCCGCTCATATCCGGCAGATCGAGATCCAGAAGGATCAGGTCATAGTCGTAAAGCTTGGCGAGATCGATTCCCTCTTCACCCATATCGGTGATGAACACGTTGTAGCTGGCATTGGTCAGCATCAGTTCGATACTGCGTGCGGTGCTTGGGTCGTCCTCGACCAGAAGAATGCGCATTTATCGGCTCCTGTCAGAATATGTTCCGGCGATTACCATCGGGTGCAAAAGTTAATATCCCGTTATTATTGTAATTTAAATTAATAAACAACCTAAGGTTGTCTGTATTGCTGAAGTGCCGTGACCCGTAATGCGCGGACGCCATGTGAATCGATTGCCTTGCACCAGGCATCGAACTCCTCACCGGATAATCCATAGCGCAACAGCGCCTCATCCCGGGTGAGAAGCCCATGCATGACGGCATTGACGACAACAGCCTTGCGGCTGGCCACCCATCTTGTATCGGGTGGCGGCAGGTCGGCCAGCGACAGCACATCGCCATTCGCCAGTGTGACGGCGCGGGGTCCGTTGGATTTTCGCAGATACATCGGCGGCTCCTTTCAGACGCATATCTGCCACATAGTACTTAAGCCCCAATGAACCGCCTCTTGAGAAAACCTCAATATTTCCTATAATTTTCGACAAACACCGGCGGGAAAGCGCCGTCCGAAAGGATACTCCGTGACAGTCACGACCTCCATTCGCCCGCAGACGGGCCTGAATTCATTGGGTTTCGCGAAAGCGCCCGCAGATACGCGTGTCGTCGTCGCCATGTCGGGCGGCGTGGACAGTTCTGTCGTTGCCGCGCATCTGGCGCAGCAGGGTTACGATGTGATCGGGGTCACGCTGCAACTTTACGATCATGGTGCCGCGCTTGCCAAGAAGGGCGCATGCTGTGCGGGGCAGGATATTCACGATGCCCGCCGGGTGGCCGAGCGTATCGGCTTTCCGCATTACGTGCTGGATTATGAAAACAAGTTCCGCGAATCCGTGATCGACGAATTCGCGGATGCCTATCTGGCAGGCGCAACGCCTGTGCCCTGCATCCGTTGCAATGAACGCGTGAAATTCCGCGACCTGCTGGAAACCGCGCGTGATCTGGATGCGGATTGCATGGCGACGGGTCATTATATCCAGCGGCGCATGGGGCCGGGCGGGGCCGAGCTTCACATGGCGGCCGATCCGCACCGGGATCAGAGCTATTTCCTGTTCTCAACCACGCAGGAGCAGCTTGATTTTCTGCGCTTCCCTCTGGGCCATCTGGAAAGCAAGGCGCAGACGCGTGAGATGGCTTCGTGCTATGGGCTGTCCGTTGCCGACAAGCCCGACAGTCAGGATATCTGCTTCGTGCCGAACGGGAATTACGCGTCGGTCATCGAGAAACTGCGTCCGGGTGCCGCCGATCCCGGTGAGATCGTCGATATGGACGGCAATGTGCTGGCCGAGCATCGCGGCGTGATCCATTACACCATCGGTCAGCGGCGCGGTCTGGGTATCGGCGGACTTGGCGATCCGCTTTACGTCGTCAAGCTGGACCCGGATAACCGCCGGGTCATTGTCGGCCCGCGTGAGGCCCTGTCCACCCGGATCGTTCCCGTCGGTGAGGTCAACTGGATCGGCGGCGGCGCGTTCGAGGGGACCGAGCGTCAGATCTCTGTCCGCATCCGCTCGACGCGCCCCCCGCGCGAGGCGATCCTGCGCCCCACCGGACCGCGCAGCGCAGAGGTCGAACTGCTTGACCCCGAAGAGGGTGTCAGCCCCGGACAGGCCTGCGTCTTCTATGAGACCGGAGCCACGCGCGTTTTGGGTGGCGGTTGGATTCAGCCGCGGCGCTGAAGGAAATCCAGCACCGATTTTGCGGCGCGCAGCCCCGGAGGTGCGCCGCCCTCACCCAGACGTTTCATCGTCAGCGCCATCGCCTCGGACTGGCTGGCGCGTTTTTCAGGCATCTCCAGCAATTCAAGCAGCGCATTAGCGATCAGATCGGCGCGGCAGTTGCGCCCCAGATATTCCGGCACGGCACGGGTATCGCTGACCAGATTGACCAGTGTCACTGTATCGGTTTTCAGCAACATCCCGATCAGCCAGCGGGATAAAGGCGCCATGTCATAGGCGATAATCATCGGCACGCCATTCGCCGCAAGTTCAAGGCTGACCGTCCCCGACGCGGCCAGAGCCAGATCGGCAGCCATGAAGGCGGCCTGCCGGTCATCCTCGGCCTCGACGACGATGGGCGCGGTTGGCCAGCGTCTTGTCATGTCGCGCACCATGCGTGAGACGCCCGGCACGGTCGGGATCACCACGCGAAGTTCCGGGATCCGGTCACGTACCCGGATCAGCGCCTCATCAAAGCGCGGAGCCAGCCGCGAGACCTCACCCTTGCGCGAGCCGGGCAGACACATCACCAGCGGCGCATCCGGTTCGATCTCATGCGCTTCGCGGAAGGCCCGCGCCTGACTTTCGGTAGCGCGGGGCTGTGCAACCACGGGATGCCCGACGAAATCGCAGCTCATCCCGGCGGCTTCCATCAAAGGCGGCTCGAACGGCAGCAGGGCCAGAACATGATCGACCAGCTTCGCCATTTTCTTCGCCCTGCCCGGCCGCCAGGCCCAGACAGACGGGGCGACGTAATGGATCACCGGGCCATCATAGCCAAGCTGCTGAGCGGCTTTGACGACGCGCAGGCAGAAATCGGGGCTGTCGATGGTGATCAGGGCATCGGGCCGTGATTCGGCAATGGCAGCGGCGGTTTCCGCGATACGCCGCTTCAGATGCCGGTATTTCGGCAGAACTTCGGCAATCCCCATGACCGACAGTTCGTCCATCGGAAAGCGGCTTTGCAGCCCGTGCGAGATCATCAGGGGGCCGCCGATCCCGTCAAACCGGATCTCCGGCTGCAATGTGCGAAGCCCGGCCATCAACGCTCCGCCAAGCCGGTCGCCCGAGGCCTCGCCTGCGATCAGGAAGACGCGCATTTCGTTCCTCCTTTGTCGTTCACGGCAGCGAAACCGCGTTTGCGTGCTATCGCGCCCAAAGGAAAACACCTGCGGCGCGGGCGCGTTCCACGACTTCTTCGCGGTTGATCAGAATAACCCCTCCGGCTTCCCATGCGATCCCGGCAAGCCCGGCGCGGGCGGCCCGGTCAACAGTTTCCGGCCCGATCGAGGGCAGATCGATTCGCCGGTCCTGATCCGGTTTCGGGGCTTTCCAGAACACGCCACGGGCACCGTTGGGACGCGGACGCATATTCCGATGCGCGGCCACGAAGTCCAGCATCGCATTCGTCCCCGGCAGGGTTTCCACCGCCAGGCACAGCCCCTGAGCCACCACCGCGCCCTGCCCGATATCCAGCCCGCCAATGCCACTGACGATTTCCCGCGCCCGGTCGGCGTCAGAGATATCGTCGGCGCGGGGCTCTCCGGCCAGAATGCCCGGGCCGGGAACGAGGTCCGGCGCGATTTCGGCGGTTCCGACAATGTGGAAACCGGCTTCCTCGAACAGCGCCAGAACCTCGCGCAGCGCGGCATCGTCGCCGGATTGCATGGCTGCCAGAATGCGCGGCACCAGACTTGCGGTGCGGGGATCAAACGCCTCGGGATCGAGCCGGGGCCGCCGCACCGCACCGGCAAAGGTCACATGCTCGACCCCTTGACCCGAAAGCCAGTCGAAGAAGGGGACAAGCCGCTCCAGCCGGAAGGTTTCATGCGGAATAGGCGGCGAAAACCCCTCAAGCGAGGCGATGACAGGGTTGTCCAGCATCTCTGCGACAACCGATGCGAGTGCGCCTTCTCCGGCGATGATGGCTGTACGGCTCATTTCGGTTTCAGAAAGCTGCGATCAGAAGGGCCAAGGATGAAATCGATGATCTCGCGGGCTTTTTCGCCGTGATCCTGCCCGGCCAGGCTTTGCGCGTGATCACGGAACGCGCCTTCGGACAGACCGGCCAGCAGGCTGCGCAACTCGGCTATCTCGGCACGGGTCGCCCCGCGCCGCTTCAGACCCACCAGATTGAGCCCATCCAGATAGGCCCTCGGCCCGTGGACAAGCCCGTAAGGCAGCACATCCGCCGTCACCATCGAAAGCGCACCGATCATCGCGCCGTGGCCGATCCGCACGAATTGATGGATCCCGGACAGGCCGCCGATCACGACATCATCCCCGACATGGCAATGCCCCGCAACGGCGACAGAGTTCGCCATCACCACGCGATCGCCGATCTGACAGTCATGCGCCACATGAGAGCACGCCATGAACAGCCCGTCATCCCCGACCCGGGTCAGCCCGCCGCCGCCGCCGGTCCCGGGATTCATGGTCACATATTCGCGGATCCGGTTGCGGGCGCCGATTTCCAGCCTGGTATGCTCGCCGCGGAATTTCAGATCCTGAGGGTCCTGCCCGATCGAGGCGAAGGGAAAGATCACCGTATCTTCACCGATTGTGCTGTCGCCCTCGATCACCACATGGGATTTCAGCACCACCCTGTCGCCAAGCCGGACCTGAGGGCCGACGACGCAGAACGGGCCGATGCTGACGCCCTCTCCGATCTCGGCGCCGGGCTGAATGATCGCCGAAGGGTGAATGCCGGGCTCAGCCATCCGCATTCTCTTTCGCGGGCCGGTCCATCATGGCGGTGAATTCGGCCTCGCAGGCGAGTTCGCCATTGACCGTGCCGCGCCCGGTGAATTTCCAGATCTTGCCGCCGCCGCGCTTGACCTCGACCGCCAGTTCCAGAACATCGCCCGGCACGACCATGCGGCGGAACTTCACCTTGTCGATGGCCATGAAATAGGTCTTCATCCCCTTATCGGCCAGATTGAGGCTGACGCCGACGACAACCGCCGCCGTCTGCGCCATCGCCTCGACGATGGTGACGCCCGGCATCACCGGCTGGCCGGGAAAATGGCCCTGAAAATGCGGCTCATTGAAGGTGACGTTCTTGATTCCAACGCCGGATGTGTTTGGTACAATATCGCGTACCCGGTCGATCAGAAGAAACGGATAGCGATGCGGAATAATACGCTGGATCAGACCGATATCGGCCTCTGTAGTCTGGATCTCGGCCATTGTTGCGCCTTTCAAAACGGTTGGGAACGGTGCTACCAAAGGCCGGGGCGCATTGGCAAGGACAGCGCATCAACTATCACAGCCGCCTGCGGCCTTCGCGCAGCCATCCAAGCAGCATCGTTGCGGAAACCAGTGCCAGCCATGCCCATCCGGGCAGGATCGGGCGGCGCGACAGGCCCGTGACGGTTTCGGCCCCACGTTCGGTCAGACCGATCCAGCGGCCGGTGACGCTGCGCCCTTCTGTGGGCCGTCCTTCGGCCACGCGGCGCAGCTCGGGGATGCCGTCCGAGAGGCGCTGAACGCTGCCGCCAGAGGTCTCGGCCAGCCCGGCCAACGCCGCGGCATTGGCGACGGTGCGGTCGAATTCCTGCGGGGCCGCCGGACCAATGGCAACGGAGCGCACAAGATCGCCGTGCCGCACCGTGTAAAGACCGGGTTGCGGTGCCGTGAAACTTCCTTCGAACTGACCCGGATCGCCCTCCTGCAAGGCAATCTCCGCCGTCTCGCCATCCGGACCGGTCACGCGCGCCGGTTCCGTCACATCCAGAAGGCTGCGCCGTGTAATCCCAAGCGTCAGCCCGCTGGAGATATCCAGTTCAAGCGCCTCCTCCTCAAGTTCGGGCTCTTTCATCGCCCAATGCGCCACGCGCCGCATCAGATCGAGCTGCGGACCGCCACCCTCGAAGCCACGCCCCCACAGCCAGACCTGATCCGAGGCGATCAGCGCCACCCTGCCCTCACCGGCACGACCCAGAATCAGCAAGGGCTGCGAGGCATCGCCGACCATTGCGACGGTGCTGCCCGGTGCCGGGGCGGTCTCGATCATGCGCAGCCATCGCCCCCAGACATCGCCCGGCTCCTCTCCGTCAGCGGCAGGCGCACCGGGCAGGCTTTCGGTGACCGGATGCCGCCGCCCCGCCTCGGTCAGTTGCGGACGGAACGGGCCGTCAATGACGCGACCCGTGGGTCTTGCGGGCAGGATCTCACCCAGAGAGGACCGCGCCAGACTTTCGACCCCGGCAAATTCCGGTCCCGCCGAGACCAGAACCGCGCCGCCATTCTCCACATAACGGCGGATATTGTCGTAATATTGCGGCAGAAGAATACCGCGCATCCGATAGCGGTCGAAAATGATCAGATCGAAATCCTCGATCCGCTCCATGAATAATTCCTGCGTGGGGAAGGCGATCAGCGCCAGCTCATTCACCGGCACGCCATCGAATTTTTCCGGAGGCCGCAGGATGGTGAAATGGATCAGATCCACATTTGCATCTGATTTCAGAAGATTGCGCCAAACTCTTTCACCCGGATTAGGCTCTCCCGAGACCAGCAAGACCCGCAGTCGGTCGCGCACCGCATTCACCGTCAGCGCGACCTGATTATTCAACCCGGTCAGTTCTCCGTCGCGGGTCTCGATGGAAAGCTGTATGACATTCGCGCCCGCGCTTTCAAGCGTTACCGGCAAGGCAAACTGCGCCCCAGGCACCACCGCAACGGTTGCAATGACGTCTCCGTCAAGCGTCGCGGTCAGGGTCATCGGGCCGCCCGCGGCATCCGGCACTGCGCCTTCATCGGCGATATGCAGCCGGATCGCGGCGGGTTCTCCGATCAGGGCGAAGCGGGGGGCCTCATCGACGACGATCCGCCGATCCCAATCCCCGGGTGTACCCGTTTGCAGGAAATGCACCGGCGCAGGCGCATCGGGGGGAATCGCGGCGCGGTCATGGGCCAGACCGTCGCTGACCACCACCGCCCCCGCCAGCCGGTTCGCCGGTTCAGAGGCAATCGCACGGGACAGAGCCGCGCCAAGCAGCGTTCCATCCTCATCATCCCCGACCGTGATGCGCCGAATCTCCGTATCCGGCCAGGTTGAGAGGGTGTCCTCAATTTGCGCCAGAGCCGCATCGCTGGCTGCCCGCCGCCCCGGCAGTGTCTGGCTGGCGCTGCGATCATCGACCAGCAGGACGATATCGGCCAGTTTCTGCGTCGTGCCACGCTCCAGCCCCGGCCCGGCAAGCGCCGCCGCGATCAGCAGCAGCGCCGCGCCGCGCCACCATGCGCCGCGCAGGCCTTTCCACCGGGCAATCAGCGTCACGACAAGCGCCGCGATTGCCACCGCAGCGGCAAGCCAGCCCGCCGCCGCCCCGATCAGCGGCGCAAGCAGAGGGTCCAGAACCAGACCGCCCCAGCTCATCGCAGTTCCTCCTGACGCAAGCGGCTGAGCAATTCGGGGATATGGATCTGGTCGGATTTATAATTTCCGGTCAGCACATACATGATCAGGTTCACGCCGAAGCGATGCGCCATTTCCCGCTGTCTTTCGCCCTCGAACCCGACTCCCACAGCAAACCGAGGCAGACCGCGATCATCCACCGCCCATGCCTCGGCCCAGCCATTCCCGCCGATCACCACCGGCGACACACCGTCATTCACGCTGCCATCCTGCGCCGCTCCGGCCTCGACCCAGACATCGCCATTTGCATAACGTCCGGGGAAGTCATCCAGCAGATAGAAGCTGCGGGTCAGCACATGATCCTCGGGGACAAGCTGCAAAGGCGGCATATCCAGCGGTCCCGCCAGCCTTCGCAGGTCGTCCGAGCCGTCAGGGCCGGTGCCCGCCAGATCCGCATCCCGCGTATCGAACAGGATCATCCCCCCGCCGCGCAGAAACCGGTTCAGCCGCAGATAGGCATCCGCCGAGGGGATCGCCTGATCAGGCCCGACAGGCCAGTAAAGAAAGCTCAACAGGCTGAGATCCGCAGTTTCCAGATCGACGGCAACGGGCTCAGTCGGCTCAACCGTGGTGCGCGAGGTCAGCGTCAGCGACAGGCCCGTCAGCCCGGTGCGGGAGATCTCGTCCAGTTCGTCATCGCCGGTCAGCACATAGGCCATTGCGAATTCGGATGCGGCCCGCGCGAAATCCGCGTCGATCTCCTGCGCGTCCGACGGATTGGGCTGCGCCAGAACCATCGCCAGCAGAATCGCGGCGAAACTTCCACGGCGCAGGAAAATACTGCCGAATGTGTCGCAGATCAGCGCGAAAGCCGCCGCCGCCAGCAGCCAGCCAGCCAGAGGCAGGCCGGGGCTTGCAGCGCTTTCGATGCTGGCCCCCGGCCATGTGGCAGGCGCGACCGGAGCGCCTACGTTCAGCGCCATATATTGCTCGCCCGACGTATAAAGCCCGGCGGGAACCCCGCGCTGCGCCCCTTCCGCCAGTGCCTCGGCCTCGACCGGAGCGGGATCCTCTACCGGCGAGAGCCTGCCGAACCCGTCCAGCACCTGCTGCGCGGTCCAGATCCCACCGGCGGGCAGCGGCGTGTCCTCATCTGCCACACGTCCCGAAGTCGCGATCAGACGGTCCAGCATTCCGACGAACAGCCCGGAAATGGGCAGCGACGACCAGCTTGCATTCGCGGTCGAGTGAAACAGCACCACATCCCCCTCACCTTCAGCAGCGCGGGTGACCAGAGGCGTGCCATCTGTCAGCGTGGCGATACTGCGTTCGGCCAGTTCAGGGGCAGGCTCGGCCATGAGCTGAGCGCGTATGGTGACATCATCGGGAATGGTCAGCCCGGCAAACGGCCCATCCTCGGGGAAAGGAGCCAGTGGCCGCGCTTCGCCCCAGCTCAGCGCTCCGCCCATATCGCGCCCTCCCGGACGCAGCCGGACGGGCAAAAGCGGCTCGGCCCCCAGATTCGGATCCGCCGCCATGCGTGGCCCGGCAAAGCGGATCAGCAGGCCGCCCCCGGCGACCCAGTCGGCAAGTGCACCATCCGCGTCCAGGCCGATCTGATCCATCAGGATGATGACATCGGGATTTGCGGTCAGCGCATCGCTTAATCCGGTCTCGATCAACCGCGCCGATTTGGCCAGAGCGCTGCGCAGATAATGGGCGGGAGACAACAGGGCCTGACCCTCGGATGTGGCGCGCCCATCGCCGATCAGCGCCACGACAGGACGACGCAGCCGGTCATCGCCCAGAACCACCGCCGCCGCCGAGGCCACCCCATCGACCTGAAGCCGCGTCACCCGGCCCAGCAATTCGGCAGGCAGATCGACACGTATCGGGCGCGTGACCACCCCATTAGAGATCCGCGCCCCGCCCGGTTGCAGCCGCGCCAGTTCGCGCGGAACTCCCTGAGGATCTGGCCCGAACGCAATGATTTCAGGCGCGTTTTCATCAAGAGCGCTGAGTTCCAGCAAAGGCTGCGCCCCGTCCTCGACCATATGCAGCGCCAGAGGCGGCACCGCCGGGGGAAAGACGCTGACAGGCCCAAGCGAGGTCAACTCGGCCAGCCAGTCGGCGCGGTTGGGATGATCTGCTCCGTCGCTCAGCCATAATGTCCGCAGACTGCCCTGCGGCGCATTTGCAAGCATCGCGGCGGGATCGGCGGGATAGCCTCCCGGCCAGGGCTGCGGATCAGCCGCTCGCAATGTCGCCGCCACCGAGCCGTCCGCGCCGAAGCTCAGCGGCTCGTCTCCGGGTCCGTCAGCGGTCAGCACCGCGACCGGGCGGCCTTCGGAAATGGCGGTCTCGGCGGCTCGTATCGCGCGGTTGCGGCTTTGTATCCAGCCCGGCGCGGCGGTCGCGCCGGCATCCATGACGATCAGCAGCGCGTCTCCCTCTGCCGTCGGAGCCGCAGGCTGCCAGACCGGCTGAGCGAAGGCAAGGATCGCCGCCGCCACCGCGAAAATTCGCAGCAGCAAAAGCCACCACGGTGTGCGCCGCGCGATCGGGTCGGCATCACGCAGCCCCGATAACAGAACGGTGCCGGGAAACCGGATCCGGCGCGGCACTGGCGGCAAGGCCCGCAGCAGCCACCACAGAAGCGGCAAGGCGGCAAGCGACAACAGCACCAGAGGGGTGCCGAAACCTATCGGACCCAGCATCATCATTGCGCCGAAAGCACTCCGTAAAGCCAGATCAGAGCCTGAGAAACCGGCTGACCCAGATCATGTGTCCCGAACTGAAACCCGGCCTGACGCGCCATTGTGGACAAGTCCTGCCGCCGTTCCTCAAGCCGCGCATGATAGGCCATCCGCAGCCCGTCCGCATCCCGCGTTTCATGCCGCAGCCCTCCGGCGGTTTCAAAGCGCACTGCGCCGTCGAAGGGAAACGCCTCTTCATCCGGGTGCAGGATCTGCAACAGGACGCCATTCACACCAAGCCCCGCAGCGCGTTGAAGAAACAGGTCCAGACGACTGTCATGCAACAGAAAATCATCCATCAGGATAACCGTCTGCCCCTGCCGTACAGCCCCGGTTTCAGGCGCATCGCCGTCAGAGCCAAGCATCGCCATCAAGTCAACCGCAAGACTCAGCCTCTCTGCCTGCGTGGCGCCGGAACCCGGTCTTTCGCCAAGCAGGCCGACACGCTCTCCGCCCCGAAGCATCGACAGCGACAGCGACAGCGCGATCAGCCTTGCCCGGTCGAACTTGCTTTCGCCTGTATCCGCCTGCCCGCGATAGCCCATTCCCGCGCCGCGCCCGACCCAGAGCGAAGCGGTGCGGGCCGTCTGACGCTCTCGGTCGCGGACGAAATGTGAATCCCCCCGGGCCGAGCGCCGCCAGTCAATTGCCCGCGCCGTATCGGCCTCATGCGCGGGGCGATATTGCCAGAAATCCTCTCCGGTCCCCGGACGCCTCAGCCCATGCCCGCCCGGCACGGCGGTTGCGGCAATCGCTCCGCGCGACAGAATCAGAGGCGGCAGCGCGGCGGCCTCTGCCTCGGCCCGTGCTCGAAAGAGGGCGGCAGGATTGGGTGCAGTCTCACTCACGCCGCCTGCCGGAATTGCGCATCACGAACGCGGTCAATCACGCTGTCGGTCGTCTCGCCCCGCGCCCGCGCCGCAAAGCCAAGCGCCATCCTGTGCCGCAGCACCGGCGCGGCCATCGCATCGACATCCTCCAGAGACGGCGCGAAGCGGCCGTTCAGCACCGCCCGGGCGCGTGTCACCATCATCAGCGACTGAGCCGCACGCGGCCCCGGCCCCCAGCTCAGCGTTTCGGCCACCCAATCCGCACCGTCCGGGCCGGGCCTCAGCGCACGGACCAGATCCAGAATTGCATTCACCACCGCCTCGCCAACCGGCATTCGGCGGATCAGAGCCTGCGCCGCGATCAGACCGGCAGCATCCATGACCGCATGCGGTTCGTCCTGCTCGATGCCGGTCGTCGCCAGAAGGATCTCGCGTTCCGTGTCACGATCCGGGTAATCGACATCCACCTGCATCAGGAACCGGTCAAGCTGCGCCTCTGGCAAGGGATAGGTGCCCTCCTGCTCGATCGGGTTCTGAGTCGCCAACACATGAAAAGGCCGCCCCAGAGGCCGGTGCATCCCGCCAACTGTGACCTGCCCTTCCTGCATTGCCTGAAGAAGCGCCGATTGTGTGCGCGGGCTGGCGCGGTTGATTTCATCCGCCATGAGAAGCTGGGTAAAGACCGGCCCCTCGACAAAGCGGAACTGCCTGCGCCCGTCCGCCGACTGGTCAAGAACCTCGGAGCCCAGAATATCGGCGGGCATCAGATCCGGCGTGAACTGGATACGGGCATCTTCCAGCCCAAGTACGGTCGCCAGCGTATCCACCAGCATGGTCTTGCCCAGGCCGGGCTGCCCGACCAGCAGCGCATGGCCGCCCGACAACACCGCCGCAAGCACCTGTTCCACGACATCGTGCTGACCCACGAAACGGCGCTCGATACTGGCCCGCGCCTGCACCAGCCTGTTGCCCAGTG
The DNA here is from genome assembly GCF_027913215.1 of Paracoccus aerodenitrificans. Classification (GTDB taxonomy): domain Bacteria; phylum Pseudomonadota; class Alphaproteobacteria; order Rhodobacterales; family Rhodobacteraceae; genus Paracoccus; species Paracoccus aerodenitrificans. The sequence continues at coordinate 1,418,560 of NZ_CP115784.1, read as the reverse complement.
TCAGGATTTCATCAACCAGCCTGTCATCCTCGGTCATGACATTTCTCTCATTCTGCTCTATGCACCATGAAACCACGGATCGGACGCAGGTGAAATGGGCAAACAGTCCAACAACCCGAACCAGACCGTCCCGGCGGGCGACCGCGCAGGCGGCATGATGGATACCGTTCGGAAACAGGGCATGAAAGGTCCTGCGCCGGTGCATCTCTGGGACCCGCCTTATTGCGGCGAAATGGATCTGCTCATACGCGCGGACGGCACCTGGATCCACGAAGGATCTCCCATCGGGCGGCCTGAAATGGTGCGAATGTTCTCAAATATCCTGAAATATGAAAATGGTCGCCACTATATTGTGACTCCGGTGGAAAAAATTGGTATTCAGGTTGAAGATGCGCCCTTCATCGCCGTTGATGTTGAAATTTGTAAAGTTGTTATATTCTTGACAAATGTCGGTGATGATGTGTCATTGGACCGTGATCACCGTTTGATTATGGCGGGAACGGAAGAAAACCCCCGCCCTTATGTACAAGTTCGGGGCGGTCTTCTGGCCCGGATCGACAGAAAGAGCTTTTACCGGCTGGCCGAAGCCGCAGTTCCAGGCCCCGATGGGCGCCTTGGCATAAGGTCAGCCGGTGAATTTCACGAGTTGGAGCCCGAAACATGGCACGTTTCGCCGCAAATCTGACTTTGCTGTTTAATGAACTGCCTATTCTGCAGAGATTTGCTGCTGCCAAGCGTGTCGGCTTTAAGGGTGTAGAAATTCTTTACCCCTATGACATGCCACTACGTGAGCTGAGACAGGCCGCAAGAAGATCGGGGCTTGAGATCGTTCTGATAAACTGCCCGCCACCGAACTGGGCGGGCGGGCCGCGTGGTTTCGCAGCGGTTCCGGAAGCAAAAGAACGGTTCCGGAACGACTTCGAAACCACGCTGCGAACGGCAGAAGAGCTCTCGGCACGTCACATTCACGTGATGGCGGGCAAATCGTCAGGAAAATCCGCGATGGATTGCTTCGTCGAGAACCTGAAATGGGCAACCGAGCGTGCGCCTCATGCCAGCCTGACCATCGAACCGATGAGCCAGACCGACATGCCCGGCTATTTCCTGTCGGATTTCGATACGGCGGTCGAGGTCATCAAAAGGGTCGATGCACCAAATCTGGGCCTGCAATTCGACGCTTATCAGGTGCATATGATCACCGGCAACGTGGTCGGGACATGGCGGCGTTATATGCGCTATGTCCGGCATATCCAGATCGCGGGCGCCCCGGACCGTCATGAGCCCCGGGATTGCGATATCGATTACCGCGATTTCTTTCGCGCCGTCGATGCCTCGGACTATCCCGGCTGGGTCGCGGCGGAATACAAGCCGCGCACGACGACAGAGGCGGGTCTGCGCTGGATGAAACGCCCGGAACATGCCCCTTCCGCCACGCAGAAGAACACGCAGAAGAATGGCGCTTTTACCGGCTGGGGCTTCGGAAGGGCAAATCCGGGCGGCGCATAGGCGCCGCTGAGAGAATTGCCCCGGCGCGTTTCAGACCTGACGCAGCGCAATCACCGCATTCAGCCCGCCAAATGCGAAAGCGTTCGATAACACCGCTGTCACCTTCGTCTCCCGCGCCTCATTCGGGACCACATCCAACGCGCATTCCGGATCGGGCTCTTCATAGCCGATCGTCGGCGCGATAACACCTTCGCGCAGCGCCATCACGCAGGCAAGCAACTCTACCGCGCCGGTCCCCCCGATGACGTGGCCATGCATCGATTTGGTCGAAGAGATCATCAGCCGGTCGGCATGATGCCCGAATGCATGCGCCACAGCGGCGCATTCGGTCTTGTCGTTCGCCGCCGTTCCTGTCCCATGCGCATTGATATAGCCGATATCCTCCGGGTTCAGCCCGGCATCTTTCATCGCACCGGTAATTGCACGTTCCGCGCCCTGCGCCGAAGGCATCACGATATCCTGCGCGTCGGAGGACATGGCGAAACCGACCACTTCGGCCAGAATATCCGCACCACGGGCGCGGGCATGTTCGTAATCCTCGAAGACGAAGACACCTGCGCCCTCACCCTGAACCATCCCGTTCCGGTTGGCGCTGAACGGACGGCAGGCATCGCGCGACATGACGCGCAGTCCTTCCCACGCCTTCACACCACCAAAACACAACATCGCCTCGGACCCGCCGGTCAGCATCACCGACGCCGCGCCCGAGCGGACCATCTGGAAGGCAAGCCCCATCGCATGGTTGGAGCTTGCGCAGGCGGTTGCGACGGTGAAAGCCGGGCCGCGCAGTTCAAACTCCATCGAGACATGGCTGGCGGCGGCGTTGTTCATCAGCTTGGGAACGACGAAAGGATGAACGCGGTTCTTCTTTTCTTCATAGACCACCCGGTAGTTTTCATCCCAGGTATTCAGCCCGCCGCCTGCCGTGCCCAGAATCACACCCGAACGCAGCCCGAGTTCGCCTGAAAACTGCAAGCCGGACTGACCCACCGCCTCTTTCGCGGCCAGCAGGGTGAACTGGGTGAACTTGTCGTAAAGCAGAATCTGCTGACGGTTGAACCAGTTTTCCGGCTGCCAGTCATGGATCTGGCCGCCGATCTGGATCGCCAGCCGGTCCACATCCCGGAAATCGAGCTGAGTGATTCCGCAGCGCCCCTCACGAAACGCCTCGAGCGTTGTCGGCACATCCAGACCCAACGCATTGACCGTCCCCATGCCCGTGATGACCACGCGCCTTGGGCCGCCACTGGTATAATGCGCCGCAGAGGATGGCTTCGTCCTGGCTTTGCCGTCTGTGCTCTTGCTGTCTTTGGACTTGTCGTCCCGGGTCTTCTTCGCACTCATGCCTTTTCGGCCACCAGTTTTTCGACCGAGGCGATAATGCTGCCCATGCTGGAAATGTCGAATTCCGATTCTTCGGGTTCATTCGCATTGAACGGTATGGTGATATCGAATTCGGATTCGAGGGCGAAAATCGATTCGACCAGCCCGAGACTGTCGATGCCGAGATCTTCAGGGCTGGACTGGTCGGTAACTTCCGACACATCCAGCATGGCCTGCTCGGCGATGATTTCACGAATGCGATTGCGAATTTCGGTCATGTGATCCTCCGATCAGGTCTTGTCCAGCAAGTCTGTAACAGTTTTCTGAAGCTTTGCGACCTTTTCAGCCAGACGCGGAAGCCTGCGGGTGGCGCGGTCCATTTCCATTCTGGTCGTCATCTCCACGGCCGGATTGCCCAGAAGAACCCGCCCTGACTGGACCCGGCTGAAAATCTTCGTCGCACCGCCGGCGATCACATCGTCACCGATGGTAATATTGTCCGAGACGCCGCATTGCCCCGCCAGAACGACCCGGTTCCCGACAATCGACGATCCGGCCACACCGACCTGACCGCAAATCAGGCAATCCTCACCAATCACGACGTTGTGACCAATATGTACGAGATTGTCCAGCTTCGTCCCCCGCCCGATCCGGGTCGAGCGGATCGTGCCGCGATCAATGGCAGTCGCAGCACCGATCTCGACATCGTCGCCAATTTCGACAGCGCCCAGAGAATGAATCCGCTCCCATTTCTGATCCCGGAATTCTTCTCTTTTTCCAAGAGTTCTGCGAATTTCCTCAACGCCCGATTCGTCCGGCGTCACGAATGAGAAACCGTCAGAGCCGATAACCGCCGCAGCCTGCACGATCACGCGATTGCCCATGACCACGCCATGCTGGATGCGCACGCCTGCGTGGATCAGCGCATCGTCACCGATCCGCGTGCCTTTCCCGACCGAAACATGAGAAGCGATCCGGGCGCGTTCGCCGATCACGACATCCGCACCGATCACCACGAAAGGGCCAATCGCGGCATCTGCGCCGATCTTCGTCGATGGGTCGATAATCGCAGATGGGTGAATGCCCGGCGCGATATCCGGCCCGGGATCGAAATTCCGGGTCAGCCCGGCCATCAGCAGGCGCGGGCGCGGGGCAAAGATCGCGGCGGCCAGACCATAGGAGTCCGGGTCCATCCCCTCGGCCAGAATGGCAGCCGATCCCGGCGACAAGGCTTCCGCATATTTCGGCGACATGGCCAGGGCGATCTGCCCCGGAGCGCACCGCGAGGGTTCCGCCGCTCCGCCGACACGCATATCGAGATCGCCCCAGGCAGGGGCATCCAGCGATCTGGCGAGCTCTCTGATCGTGATCTGCATCGCGATCTCCTTTCGCGGAGTCATCTAGACATCCGGGGCCCTCAGCGCCAGCCCTTCCGGCAATTTGTCCGACGGCACGGATCAGCTTCCCGCCGCTGCCGCTTTCTGCATCGCGGCCCAAAGCGGCCCATCGCGTCCATAAATATCGCGATAATTGAGCAACTGACCATCCGGTCCGGGGATCGAGGTGAAATAAACCAGATGCACGGGGATCGTATCATCCAGCTTCAGCCATTTTTCCTCACCCGTGTCCAGCATACGCTGAAACAGCGCCTGAGGATTATCCGAATTGCCCCGCAGAAGCTCATAAGCAAGATCGAAAGGCCGTGCGACGCGGATACAGCCATGCGACGCAGCCCGGTTCGAGTTTCCGAAAAGCCCCTTTGACGGGGTGTCATGCAGATAAATATTCCACTTATTCGGAAACAGGAATTTCACCAGCCCGAGCGCATTATCGGGCGAGGGTTTCTGGCGCAGGAAATACGGGAAGTTGCGGTCGCTGTATTGGCTGAAATCTATATTCTCGCGCGGGATGACCCGGCCCCGCCGGTCCACGACATCCAGATGCGACACGGCATAGCGGTTCGCACGCAGCCTCGGCAAATAGGATTCCGCTGCAATCGAACGCGGCACGTTCCAGCTTGGATTCGGCACGACGAATTCCATCCGGTCACTGAATTCCGGCGTCTGCCAGTCAGGATCGGATTCGCCGACGACAACGCGAGTGGTGAAGGTGGCGCGGCCATCTTCACGGATCTCTGCCATATAGCTGGGAATATTCACCCAGATCATCCGCGTATTCAGATCGTGGCCGTTCAGCCACCGCAACCGCTCCATCGCGATCATCAGACGGCGGGTCTGCGGGCCGGTGCTGGTACCGTTCAGTTGTCCGATCGTCTTGGGCCCGGCAATGCCGTCAACCGGCAACCCTGCCGCTTTCTGATACTCTGCAACGGTCTGGCGCAGATTTTCGTCGAAAACCTGTTCATCCTCTGGTGGCGTTTCCGGCGCAAAACCGATCGCCTGTAACCGCGTGCGCAGATCACGGACGCCCTGCCCCTGACTTCCGGGTCTATAAAGTCCTTCGCTGACCATCGGCGTCCCTGCCGGAGCGATCAGCCGCGCCTGCCCGGCAAGCATCTCCATAAGCTGAAGATAGGCCGGGTCCTGAGGCGGCAACTCCGCAAGCGCCGCGGCAGGATCTCCTGTTGTCATCTCGACAAGCAGGGCTTCCATATCGACGGGAATAACCTCCCGCTTGTTCATCGCAGCCGTCCCGGCAGGATCGACAAGCCCGTTCGAGACGTCATTCGCCCAACGTGACAGAAGACGCGCGAAACTGACCTCGGACGCGACATCCATCGCATCCCCTGACAGATTCAGCCCTGCCGTCGCATAACGATCCGGCGGCAAGCCGTGATCGGGCGCGGTCGAAACGGCCTCAATCAACGCGTTGCGACGAGACTCGGCCCCGGGTCCGGTGAAAACCGGTTTCAGATCATGCGCACCGTAAAACGCCGCCAGTCCCGGATCGGATGCAACCGTCTGGGCAAGCTGCATCTCGAATGCAGAGAATTCCAGCTTCGGCGCCGGAAAAGCCTGTGCAGCCGCAGGCAGAATCGCTGCCAATACGGCCATTCCTGCGAATCGCCGCAGATGATTCGCTAACTCGTTCACGTTTTGACCTCTGCTCGGGTTTTCGTGACAATCTGCCAGCCCCCCGGGCTTGCGTCCAGACTGGCTGCGGTAACGGACGGCATTCGCCGAACTGACTGGTTTTTACGTTGCTTCATGACAACACACCGGCGGATTTCCGCCCAATTTAGCGGCAATCCGCCTTGAATGGAACGAATTGCTTTCGGCACAGGGTGGGTTGGTGACATAGTTTTTACGAGTTCCCGGTTAAGAACGAGGAACGTGCCACCAAACGTGGTGAGTTAAGAAAAGCAGGACAGGCGATCTGAAATGACATTTGACATCACCCGCCGCGGCATCATGGGTATTTTTGCCGCAACAACCGTTGCTGCTGCTCCGGTCGCAAGCAACGCTTTCGGAATCCTGCGCCGCTCGGGCGACTACCGGCGCATCAGCATGTACTCGCCCAGAACGGGCGAAAGCATCGACACCGTATACTGGATCGATGGCAAGTATATCCGCGACGCGCTGAACGAAATTAACTATTTCATGCGTGACTGGCGTACGGGCGAGGCTATCGGCATCGATCCCCGCACGGTCGATATTGCAACAGCCGCGCATCGCATGCTGCAAACCAACGAACCCTATATGATGCTGTCGGGTTACCGCTCTCCCAAGACCAACGCGATGCTTCGTGCGCGTTCGTCGGGTGTTGCGCGTAATTCGCTGCATATGAAGGGCCAGGCTGCGGATCTGCGTCTGAAATCGCGCTCGGTCAACCAGATGTACCAGGCGGCTCAGGCCTGCCGTGGTGGCGGTGTCGGCAAATACTCGCGCTCGAACTTCGTCCATATGGATTGCGGCCCGATCCGTAGCTGGGGCGCCTGAGTTCTTTAGAATGCAAAATCGCCCGCCTGCCCGGTGGGCTGTTTGCGTATCGGACCGGGTCGGCGTGAAGCTGATTGATCCGCCTTGTTTGCGGAGGCTCAGCTTTTAGCTTCCGAATAAACTGACACGCTTAGTTTTCTGCCGCCTTCCGTTCGGCGATTTCGTCGATCACGTCGCGCCAGAAACCCGCTTCCTGCGCCCCCGGGATCACATGGCTGTTCCCGAGAACAAATGTCGGCACCGCACGCACGCCGCGCTCTCGCGCATGAGCCTCACGGGTCAGGACTTCCTCACGATCTGCATCCGTTCCAAGAAGCCGCCGGACCATTTCCGAATTCATCCCCGCCCCCTCGGCGATCTGAGCCAGAACGCCGTGATCCGCAATATTGCGGCCCTCGCGCCAATGGACCCGCATCAAGCCTGACATGACGCGGCTTTGCGCCGCCTCGATCCCGGCCCAATGCAACAGGCGGAAAGCATCCAGAGTCGGCGGAACACGCTCAATCGCGGCCATGTTCACCCATAGGCCAAGCCGCTCGGCCGCGCGGAGCACGGGTTCATTCGCTTCGATAATACCGGCCTCGCCCCCGAATTTCGCCTTCATGTAAGCGACGTGATCCATGCCCGAGGGAGGAAGATCGGGATTCAGCCGAAACGGATGCCAGACCAGTTCCAGATCATGGTCGGGACGCGATTCCATCGCCAGATCCAGCTCGGCCTTCGCGATCAGGCACCACGGGCAAGTCGGATCGGCAAAAATATCGAGCGTGGTCATGGCATCTCCGGTCGCGGCAGAGGGAATAATTGGCCCGCTTACCCGTCACTAAGGCGCAATGCAATGCTGGGGCCGTTTCACATAAGATCCCAGCTATGCTGCATCGCATCGAGATCGGTGTTCAGAAGCGTCACGCTGCCGCTTTCTTCACCATCCGACCATTCGGCAACCAGATGCGCACCCTGCTGAGCCCAGTCAGGCTGCATATTCTGCGAAAAAATCAACAGATCCTCGGCGGGGTCGAAATCGGTGATGCGATCATGCCCGGCGGACACAATAAAGCGATCCGCCCCCTTCGCCCCCTTCAGCACATCATCGCCCGCGCCGCCATCCAGCGTGTCATCGCCATAACCGCCATGCAGCCCGTCAGTGCCATTGCCGCCCTCGACACGGTCGTCACCCGGCCCGGCCCAGATGGAATCGCGCCCATCCCCGGCCTTCAGAATATCCTGGCCGGGACCGCCGAATAAGGTATCGCTGCCGCTATTGCCCATGACCCGATCATTTCCGGCCGCGCCCACAACCCTGTCATTGCCCGCGCCGCCGAAAAGCAGGTCATTCCCGCCATTGCCGACCACCTCGTCATCACCGGCATGACCATCGACCGTATCACTCCCGTCGCCGCCAAAACCGCGATCGGCTCCATCGTTCAGAGCCAGCAAATCATCGCCGCGCTGACCATGCAGAGTGTCGTCTCCGCGCCCGCCGAAAAGCCGGTCAAGCCCATCGCCGCCAAGTACCCAATCCTCGCCATCCTCACCATAGCCCTGATCGTCATCCGACCCGAGAGAAATTGAATCGTCCCGCCAGCTTCCCCGGACAAGATCGTTTCCCGCGCATGTCAGCACCTCGTGAATCGTGCCGCCCATCGTGATTTCATCCGCGGCACCATAGGTAATCACACGCTCAACCCCATTGGCCAGAAACATATGCTGCCCATCCGCAGACCGGATATGACCGATCCCGGAATCCTCCAATTCAATCACGGTTTCGCCCTCACGGCGATTGACGATCAGCGTATCGCGCCCGTCACCAGCCTGCATTTCAAGGTGGTATTTACCATTATAGACATAGCGATCATGCCCATCCCCGCCCTGCCACGGCATCGTGTCCAGAGGGTGCCGGACAAGATCGAACAGGGCCGAACCAAGCTCTGCCGAGAACTCATCGGTGTAATGCCGCATATCGCTGCGAAACATGTCTTCGGTTTCGTATCCGCGCAGCGTCCCGAACCGATCCGGATCCAGCCCGACAAGCGTCGAAACCTCTGACGAAAGCTTGAACTGACCCTCCCGCACCCTGTCCCAGCTTTCAACGATCCGGGTTTCATCGCCCCGCAGCGCCGTGATTTCGCCCGACAGCGCCGAAACCGCCATGCGGTGATCGCCGAAACGGTCCAGAAACGCCTGATGCAGATCCATCAGCCGATCGGCATATTCGCGGGATGCGCCATCGAAGCGGGCATCCGTTTCGCCCTGAATCCAGATCACCCCGGCCAGCCTGCCTTCCCCCTCAAGCGAGGTCAGGGTATCGTCAATCTTGGCAAAAAGCTGGTCCAGCAGCTCACCATCATCCGCCCGGTCCGCCGCTGACCAGTCGCCATTGCCATGCACGTCCAGATAGGGGCTGAGCGAGCTTCCATTGACCGCATGATGTACCAGCACCCCGCCCGAATCGCGTATATTCGCGGCCAATGCCGCGATCATGGATTCGTTGTTGGCGTTGGACTGCCCGGCAAGAACAAATATCGGTGTCGTCGTCATCACATCCGGCCTTACTGTCATTGACAGGATTCTGGACGGCAAATACGAATAACCGGTTTCCAATGAGCATTAGATTGCAAACTCAGTTAAAGACACACGGGCCCGAATGACTGCAGAAGGTAAGCTGGTATTTGCGGGCGAACATGTCCGCGCTGTTCATTACGGAGAGACCGAGCGGATCTGTGTCAAGCTGGATCATGGCCGGAGGCGGCGGAAAACATTCCCGGATCAGGCTCCGAACAAGCGTCTGGCAGAGCAGGGAATCGGCACGCTTTCCATCGTTCTGGCGCAGGATAGCTGGTTTCTCACACCCGAAAATCAGGACCTTCGCGCCGCGCTGCATGATCTTTGCTGCGTTGCGAGGGATGTAAGAACGGTTGCGTTTTCAATGGGCGGGTATGGTGCGGTGCTGCTGTCGAAAGCGCTGCATCTGCGTCATGCTTTGCTGTTCTCGCCCCAATATTCGATCTTTCCGTCCCGCGCACCGTGGGATGCGCGACGCAATCGGATCTCGCGGCAATTCGAGGAGGTCTGGGACGATCTGGACACGGAAATCGCTCCGGATCTGCAAGGCGCTATTCTTTTCGATCCGAGATTGCGCAGCGATGTGCTTCACGCGCGGAGCCTTGGCGCTGTAGCATCAGGGTTACGCGGCGTAGCGGTGCCGTTCGGGGGGCATCCGGCGCATAAGCGGCTGGTGACAGCCGGAAGTTTCTGGAAGATCGGCGCAGAACTGTTCAAGCAGGATGATCTTGCGATCTGGGCGCATAAGTTCCGACGCGAACAACGCGAGGAATCGCTGTTCTATCTGAAAGGCATGGCCGCCTATCTGGACACGCGCGAGGCGCGGCAGAAGGAAGGGACCTGAGCGATCCCTTCCGAAGCAGTCATCAGATCAGTTTCAGATCCGAAGCGGATTCGCGACCGTCGCGGCCCGCCTGAAGCTCATAGCTGATTTTCTGGTTGTCCTGCAGCCCGGTCAGACCTGCACGTTCCACAGCGGAAATATGGACGAAAACGTCCTTCCCGCCCGTATCGGGTGCGATAAAGCCGTAGCCTTTTGTGGTGTTGAACCATTTAACGGTGCCAGTGGCCATTCCGTTCTCTCCTTCAAGTTTCCCTGCCGCTTCATTGCGACCGGGCCGTGCAGCCCTTTCGATAGTCCGGCTGCCCCGTGAAGGGAGGCGGTAGAAAGTAACGCTCACGCGGTTAACACCATGAAGCAGCAGCGGCGAAACGCAAGCCAGAATCACCCTCGACTGTATCGTGGGTGTCAAACTTTAGTGACATCGGCAAGATTCAGCCCATATCAGGCGGCGTTGCCTCAGCTTCAAGTCTTGTGAGCACATCAGCCAATGCCAGGGTCTCACTTCCCTGGCTATCGAGCCTGCGCATTGATACCGAGCGACTTTCTACTTCTTTCATCCCGATTGCAAGTATTACGGGAACCTTTGAAACCGAATGCTCGCGGACTTTATAGTTGATCTTTTCGTTACGTGTATCCGCCTCGGCCCGGACCCCTACCGCCTGCAAGGCGCCGACAACTTCGCGCACATACTCATCCGCATCCGACACAATCGATGCGACGACAACCTGACGCGGTGCCAGCCAGAAAGGCAGCTTACCGGCGAAGTTCTCGATCAGGATCCCGATGAACCGCTCGAACGACCCCAGAGTCGCCCGGTGCAGCATGACCGGACGCTGTTTCGAGCCATCCGCCGCAACATATTCCGCATCCAGCCGTTCCGGCAGCACGAAATCCACCTGATGCGTGCCGCATTGCCAATCCCGCCCGATGGCGTCGGTCAGCACGAATTCCAGCTTGGGGCCGTAAAACGCGCCCTCGCCCGGATTGATCTCTGGCTCGATCCCGGCAGCGCGGGTCGCCGAAAGCAGCGCGGATTCGGCCTTGTCCCAGACCTCATCGCTGCCTGCGCGTTCCTCAGGGCGCGTCGCGAATTTGACCCGGAAACTGTCGAAACCGAGATCGCGGTAAACCGCCGAGAGGAAGTCGATGAAACGCTTGGTTTCCTCTTCGATCTGATCCTCGGTGCAGAAAATATGAGCGTCGTCCTGCGTGAAACCGCGCACCCGCATGATGCCATGCAGCGCACCCGAGGGCTCATAGCGGTTGCAGGACCCGAACTCGGCCATGCGCAGCGGCAGGTCGCGATAGGATTTCAGTCCGACATTGAAAATCTGCACATGGCAGGGGCAGTTCATCGGCTTCAGAGCGTTGACCGTCTTGGTCTTTGCATGTTCCTCATCGACCTCGACGATGAACATATGGTCCTGATAATTCTGCCAGTGGCCAGAATCTTCCCATAATTTGCGGCTGACGACCTGAGGCGTGTTCACCTCGACATAGCCGCCAGCCCGCTGACGGCGACGCATGTAATCCTGCAGTGTCGTATAGATATTCCAGCCATTCGGGTGCCAGAAGACCTGGCCCGGAGCCTCTTCCTGCATATGGAACAGATCCATCTCGCGGCCCAGCTTGCGGTGATCGCGCTTCGCGGCCTCTTCCAGCATGTGCAGATGGGCCTTCAGATCGTCCTTGTTGCGGAAGGCCACGCCATAGATGCGCTGCAACATCGGACGGCTGGAATCGCCAAGCCAATAGGCCCCGGCGACATGGGTCAGCTTGAACGCATCGGCAGGGATCTGGCCGGTATGCTGCAAATGAGGCCCGCGGCACAGATCCTGCCAGTCGCCATGCCAGTACATGCGCACATCCTCGTCCTTAGGGATGCGGTCAATCAGTTCCAGCTTGAAGGGTTCGTTCTGCGCCTTGTAGTGATCGACGGCACGCTGACGGTCCCAGATTTCGGTACGCACCGGATCGCGGGCGGCGATGATCTGCTTCATCTTCGCCTCGATCTGGCCGAGATCCTCGGGCGTGAAGGGTTCGGCGCGGTCGAAATCGTAGAACCAGCCATAATCGCGGACCGGGCCGATGGTCACCTTCACATCCGGCCAGATTTCCTGCACGGCACGGGCCATGACATGGGCCAGATCATGGCGGATCAGTTCAAGCGCAGGCGCGTCATCCTTCATCGTATTGATGGCGATGGCGCCGCTGTCATGGATCGGCCAGGCAAGGTCGATATGCCGCCCGTCAAGGCTTGCCGAAATCGCCTTCTTGGCAAGGCTTGGGGCGATAGAGGCCGCGACCTCGGCGGCAGTCACGCCTGCCGGATAGTCGCGCGAATTGCCATCGGGAAATGTCAGGGAAATCTGGCTCATGGCCGTCTCCTCGTCGGTTTGGCGCCCACGGAACGCCCGGTTGCGGGTATGTCCCGGTTCAGATGCAGCCGGATCGCCCTGATGTCAACCGCTTACGGCTCGGGATCGTCGGCAATCGCCGCGATCTGGGCGGCATAGCGGCGCTCAGCCTCGGCCTGAGCCTCGGCAACGCCCGGCAGGGACAGAAGCCGCGCCATTTCAGCCTCGGTTTCCTCGCCATAGAAATCCAGAATGCGCGTATCGCGGACCGAGGCGCCCGCAAAGCGTGTCCAGTACTCCTCATCGTGACGGATCAGCGAGGGTTCCCCCAGCTTGACTGCCCCCCTGCCTCTTGCCCGGCGCAGCATATAGGAATCGATCGATTTGATCGGATAGTGGTTATACCAGGCGATGTCATGCGTCATCCGGTCGGGCTTGAAAAAACGCAGATGATTCCAGGGCATACCGTCATTCGGTACAATTCCTGTTTCGGCATTGCCGCGCATATAGCAGATATCCCGGTCGGCACTGAACTTCACCGGATGATGATTATGCATCCCCTGCCACAGATCGTGACCGCGACTGAGGCTTTTCACCGGGCCATTGGCGCGGTTACGGACCGGCAGGCGACGGGTGAACTGGCTGGCGACGCGGCCCGGCTGCCAGTCGGGCGAGTCACCCGTGCCGAAATTCATCGGGTTCAGCGTGATCAGGTCGATTTCGGGCCCTGCAAGTGCCGTCAGATCCGCGACGCGCCTGTCGCCACGGTCGATCATCAGGAACTCGTCAGCATCCAGAACCATGATCCAGTCGGCGGATTGAATATCGTATGCGCGCCGGATCCGCCGATAGCCCTTGTGCTGCGGCACTTCTCCGGGTTTGGGCTTGCTGCGCGTATGGGTCACGACGCCATGTGCGGCGAGCGCATCCAGCAAAAGATCCGAGCCGTCGCTGCAGTCATTGCTTGCGAAATGATGCGCATCGAAGCCGAGAACCCGGTGATGGGCCACGAATTCCAGAAGGAACGGCCCCTCATCCTTGACCGAGCTGAGCAAGATATGCCGCATATTCTGTATCCGTTCCGGTTTCCGTCCGCCAAGTTATCCCGCCGGTGCGACCTGCGCGGAACTGCAGGCTGCGTCCGGTCTGTGCAAGCCCGCGATTTCCCCGCCGCCTTGCCGATCCAGGATCATGGGTATATGGCCTACCTATCCTGAACAAGGTTTCCAGAATGCAAACGCCGGAAAAGATCACACCCGCGCCCGCCGCGGCGCGGACGCTTTCACTGCCGGAATTCGTCTCGATGCTGGCGGTTCTCTTTGCAACGGTCGCATTTTCCATCGACGCCATGCTGCCGGCCCTTTCCGATATCGCGGACGAGCTGTCTCCGGGCGATCCGAACCGTGCACAGCTTGTGCTGATGAGCTTCATGGCCGGGATGGGCGTTGGCACCGCGATGGCCGGGCCAGTCTCGGATGCAATCGGGCGCAAGCGGGCGATCATGCTGGGATCGGCGCTGTATATCGTCGCCGCTGCCGGAGCGATCTTTGCCGACAGCCTGACCATCCTGCTGGTGCTGCGCTTTCTGCAGGGAATGGGCGCATCGGGTCCGCGCATCGCTGGAACCGCGCTGATCCGCGATCTGTATGCAGGTCGCGAAATGGCCCGGATCACCAGTTTCGTGATGATGATCTTTATTATGATCCCGGCACTCGCCCCGGCGCTTGGCGAGGTGATCATCAATCTCTCGGGAAGCTGGCGCGGCGTGTTTGCGGCATTTATCGCCTTCGGCCTGATCGGTGTGACCTGGGTCGGCCTACGCCAGCCCGAAACCCTCCCGCCCGAGCGCCGGATTCCGCTGAGCCCGGCACGGCTGGCGGCTTCGGCGCGGGAGGTTCTTTCGAACCGGCAGGTCATGCTGTGCACGCTGATCCTGACGCTTGGCTTCGCGCAGATGTTTTCGCTTCTCTCCAGCTCCGAGCAGCTTTTCGGAATTACATATGATCGCGCCGACAGTTTCACGAAATGGTTCGCGGTGATGGCGCTGCTGTCAGGGGCGGGCACCATCGCAAATGCCCGTTACGTGATGCGCTTCGGAATGCGCCGCATTGCGCGGTCGGCCTATGCGATGCAGGTGGTCTCGGCCACTCTGGCGCTGATGCTGGTGGCCTCGGGCGCTTTGCAGGGGGATGCGGCGTTTTACGGTTTCTTCATCTGGGCAGTCAGCCTGTTCTTCATGGCCGGGGTAACATTCGGCAATCTGAACGCTCTCGCGATGCAGAACATGCCGCATGTGGCCGGCATGACCGCCAGTATCGTCGCTGCGCTGTCATCCCTGGGTGCGGTCGCCATCGCAACCCCTGTCGGTCTGGCATATGACGGCACACCCACGCCGATGATGCTGGCGGCGCTGATCTGCTCGGGTCTGGCCTGGGTTCTGATGGGGTGGCTGCGCGACTAGCTTACGCGAAGCGTTCGGCGTGAGTGTGGATTTCCGCCCGCTCCGATGAGCGGGCACGCGCGGCAAGGCCGATCCCGGCGGCATCGGCGGCAGCAACCGCGGCGGAACTGGGCGCCGCCAGAGCGATAAGCACCGGAGCACCGAGCGTCGCGCATTTCTGCACCAGATCGACCGAGACCCGGCTGGTTATCACCACCGCACCTTTCCCGATCACATCGCCATGCCCGCCCCGGATCAGCACTCCGGCCAGCTTATCGAGCGCGTTATGCCTGCCGACATCCTCTCGCAGCGCGACAAGCCCATGTCCCGGCACGAAAAACCCCGCCGCATGGCTTGCCCCGGTGGCGTCGCGCAGCGCCTGCCCCTGATCCATCGCAGCGACGGCCTTGTCCAGATCCGCGCCCGAGATCACGCAATCCCCGGTTACCGGCGGCAGAGCCCTCATCGCCGCCTCGATCGTTTCCACCCCGCAGAGACCGCAGCCAACCGGCCCGACCGTGCTGCGCCTGCGCTCAAGGAAACGGTGGCCCGCCTCGGGGCGCAACCAGATCCGCAGATCTATGCCGCCCGCGACCGGCTCGGGCAGGATGTCGTCGATCTCATCGGGACGGGCGATGCCTTCGGTCAGGGAAAACCCCATTCCGAAATCCTCAAGATCGGCGGGGCTGCCCATCAGCACCGCATGGGTCGTGCCGTCATAGGTCACCGCGATGGCGGTTTCTTCGGCCAGAGCCACCGCGATTTCCGTCCCATCGGCCAGACGCCACGCTTTGCCGGTGACAATACTCACATCTCCGCTCCTTCAGCCATGCCGGGACTGAACCGCGCCCGCGCCTTGCGGTCAAGGGCGCTTTCCCGCCCGCCACGATCCGGCCTATCGGGAACCCATCTTCCAGACCCGCGTTTCATTGAGAGCCGGAGTTTTGCTATCCAACCGCAAAGGATCAGAGATGCGTATCGCCGTCGCCTCATTGCTGCTTTCCACACTGGCCCTGCCGATATGGGCCGATGTGTCCCCGTTTCCCATCGAGGACGCGCCGCCGCAGTCAGGATCTGAAGCGGTGACCGGTGAGGCACCGGAGCCAGCAGCGACTTCTCCTGTTGCGGTCCCCGATGTGGTTCAGGCGAATGTGACCGAAGAATCCGATCCCGCCATACCGGCCACCGTTTCCAATGCGGAAGGCGACGCGGCGCTGATGGACACGGTCGCACCCCTGCCCGCTGCCGGATCGCAGCCGGAAGATGCCGAGGCGGTCAGTATCCGCGACGAACCCACGACTGACGGCCAGCCGGAAGCTGCTGCGGCAAATCAGGATCAGGCGGCGTCGCAGCCAGAGGAGGCAGCGCAGGACGGCACGCAAGCCGATGCAGGATCTTCGGGATCGGTGGCGGTGCCTGCCACGCAGCCCTCTGCGGCTGAGGAAGGGACTTCTGCCCAAAACGCCGGCACGACCGGCTGGACCGGCGGCACCGGAGGGTCACAGATCGGCACGACACCGGCAGGCGCTCTGCCGCAATCCCGGACCTGGCAACCGCCAGTGGCATCCGGCCTTGCGCTGCGGGGCGAACCGCGCAGCTAGCCTATCCGGCGAACAAATCGCTTCTATGCGAATTAACCCGCCGCAAATCGCCCTTGCGAAGCGTCAGCCCGTAACGGTCGAAGAAATCGAGGATCTGGATCGCCACTTTGCGCCCGTTCTGCAACCTGTCGCGGAAGGCGGGTGCAGCGAACCAGCCATCCTCTGACTCGTTCGAAAGCTCGCGGAGGATCGAGGCCATTTCGATTGTTGTCCCGCGCAGGAAGAAATGATCCCGCGCGATCTCATCCACACGACCAAGCCGTGAGGCGAGTTTCAGCATGCGCCGGATTTCGCGCTCATCCATCTTCAGATCTCCGGCGAAATCGCGCACACGCGGCGGGCGGAACCTTGCATCGCCGCCAAGCTGCGGGGCGATGCTGGCATAGATCTCCTCATCCTGCTCGCTCATCCGGGCGATATAGTCCGGCAGGCGCACCATCCCGCTTTCCAGCACGATCCGGCCATCATCCACGGCTTTCCGAAGCAGCGCGGTGAAAGCATTTTTCGGCAGGCGCGGTTGCAGGGAAAGCCGCAAGGCCTCACGCGGCATGCCCTGTTGATCGGGGTTTTCCGCATGGAACGCCGCCAGAATATCGGCGATCTGCCCGCTCAGCGAAGCAAGCGTTTCGTGGCTGATCGCGATGCGTGGTTCCGCGCCGAGGATCACATGCTCGCTCCCGATCCCCGTATCCGGTCGGATGCTGCGATCGCGCAGGAAACCGTCCAGATCCATGAAATGCGGCGGCACCGCCAGAACCTCACGCAAGGCCGTGTCCGCATCCGCGATGCTCAGCGCCGCCAGAAGATTGCGCCGATCCTCTGTGGCACGTTTCCGCGCGGGTGGCCTAAGATCCAGAAGACGACCGCCGCCAAGCGTGCGGCTGGCCGAGGGATCGCGCAGGATAAACGCCTCATGCCAGTTCAGCGCAAGGGGCCGGTCGAGCACGATCTGCACCAGTTCGGCCCCGTCCTGCCGCCCCTCCAGAGAGACCAGCCGCGCCTCGGCATCGGCGGCCCCGGCATGGAACCGCGCCCGCGCACCGCTGGCAAAGGGTTTTGCATCGATCCATCGCAGCACCCCATCCACGCGGTCGGTCGGAGCGTGAAGGCCAGGCGTCAGAACCACATCGCCACGGCTGATCTGATCCTTGCCGATCCCCGCCAGATTCAGCGCAACCCGCGCACCTGCCCCGGCGCAATCCGCCTTGCGGTCCTGCGCCCGGATCCCGCGCACCCGTGCAGGCAGCCCCGAGGGAGACAGAAGGACCTCATCCCCGATCTTCACGGCGCCCGAAACCAGCATCCCGGTCACGACCGTGCCAGCCCCTTCCAGCGTAAAGCTGCGATCGACGATCAGCCGCATCAGCCCCGCATCGCTTCGCGCCGCCATCTGACCGGCCATCCCGGACAAAACCAAACGCAGCGCGTCAATACCCTGTCCGGTGACGGCAGAGGCGGCAATCACCGGCGCACCGCGCATCGGCGTATCGTCCAGCTTGGCCTCGATTTCGCTGCGCAACGCGCTCAGCCGGGTCTGGTCGGCAAGGTCCGATTTACTGATGACGACAACCGCATGACGCACCGCAAGCAGCGACAGGATTTCCAGATGCTCGCTTGTCTGCGGCATGATCCCGTCATCGGCGGCGATCACGATCATGGCGGCATCGATCCCGCCCGCGCCCGAGATCATGTTATGGATCAGCCGCTCATGCCCCGGCATATCGACAAAGCCGGTCACCGAGCCGTCGCCGAGATCGGCATAGGCGAAGCCCAGATCGATGGTAATGCCGCGCTTCTTTTCTTCGGCAAGCCGGTCGGCATCCGTCCCGGTCAGCGCCTTCACCAGAGCCGTCTTGCCGTGGTCGATATGACCCGCCGTCCCGACGATCAATGCGACAGCCCCTCAAGCGCCGTCAGCAGATCGCCGTCCTTGCGCAGCGCCCTCAGATCAAGGATCAGCGCACCGTCCGAGATCCGCGCGATCACCGGCACGGCCAGATCGCGGAGCTTCGCGGCCAGTTCCACGAGACCGGCCCTGCCCGTGCCGGTCAGCGCAAGCCCGGCGCTTGGCAGCGTATCGGTCGGCAGCGCACCAGAACCGACCTGACTTTCGCAATCGCAGACCGCGACCCGGAAACCAAGCGGCGAGATACGCTCTGCCACGCGGTCGCACAGCCGGGTCGCCTGCGCCGTGATGTCGTCGCGCTGCCGGGACAGCATGCGCAGCGTCGGCAGGCGCAGGATCAGCCGGTCGGGATCGAGATACAGCTTCAGCACAGCCGACAGCGCCGCGATCCGGATCTTGTCCAGACGCATGGCGCGTTTCATCGGGTTGCGGTTGATCTGCGCGATCAGATCCGCGCTGCCGACTATGAATCCGGCCTGAGGACCGCCAAGCAGCTTATCCCCCGAAAACGTGACCAGATCGGCCCCCGCCGAGACCGCCTGCTCCACAGTCGGTTCCTGCCGCAGCCCGAAACGCGACATATCGATCAGGCTGCCAGAGCCCAGATCGTTCATCAGCGGCACACCCGCCTCATGCGCGATCCCGGCCAGTTCCTCGGCCCCGACCTCGCGCGTGAAGCCCTCGATCCGGTAATTCGAGCAATGCACCTTCAGCACGATGCCGGTTTCCGGCCCGATTGCGGCGCGGTAATCTTTCGGATGTGTGCGGTTCGTGGTGCCGATCTCTACCAGCTTCGCTCCGGCGCGGGCCATGATATCGGGGATGCGGAACGCTCCGCCAATCTCGATCAGCTCTCCGCGCGAGACGACCGCCTCGCGCCCCGAGGCAAAGCTGTTCAGCGATAAAAGCACCGCAGCGGCATTGTTATTGACGATGGTGGCGTCCGCCGCCCCGGTCAGATCGCGCAGAATCCCGCGCAGATGATCGTCACGCTCACCGCGTCCGCCCGAGATCAGATCATATTCAAGCGCCACGGCAGAGCGCATCGCATCTGCGGCCGCCTGAACGGCCTCTTCCGGCAGCAGGGCGCGGCCGAGATTGGTGTGCAGGATCGTCCCCGTCAGATTGAGGCAGGGCCGCAGCGGATCGGGCCGGTCCAGATCCGCCGCCGCCGCTGCCAGAACCGCCTGCGCCGGATCGCCGGGCATCGCCGCTCCGGCAAGCACGCTTTGACGCAGCGCATCCACCGCCGCCCGGATCGCGCCGGTGACCTGCTGCCGTCCATGCACCGAAATCAGCGCCGCGCTTTCCTCCGTCGCAAGCACCCGGTCCACAGAGGGCAGGTTACGCAGGGCGGCGCTCAATACCCGATCAGAAACGGGTTGAAGCCGCCCCTGTCCCACTCGGTTTCGCGCATCAGCGCATCCAGCCCGAGACTGGCAATATCATCCGCCACCGGCTCCAGCCCGGTATCGCGGTTCTGATAGAGGATCTTCACCCAGGACTGGCATTCATTGCAGATCTCGGCCTTGATCACCGCATCGCCCGAGCCGTCATCGACCGCGCGATAGCCGATCCCCTTGGTCGAGCCGCAGCACAGGCATTTGACCCGGACCTCGTTCCATTGCGTCGCGCATCCCGCGCAGCAGGCATAGCGTGCGCCCTCAAGATGTTGCGTCGCGGTGACCAGAGAACTGACCGGCCTTCCGCCACAGGAGGGGCAGGTTCCGACGCGGACCGGAACAAGCTGATCCGCATCCAGCAGAGCCGCCAGCCGAGCTGCCGCAAGCTGAAACGCGGCGGCAGCGAAAGCGGCAGGGGCGGCAAATCCGTCCGGTACATGATCCGATGCCAGTTCGGCCAGCAATGCCTGCCGGTCATCAGCGGGCGCATCGCGCAGCGATTGCAATGCGGCGCGGGCAGGCTCGGGCATGTCGATGCCTGCGGCACGCTCCAGCAGCGCATCCATGACCTGCGCCATATCCTTTGACGCGATCAGCGTCGCGCGGTCGATGGGCGGCATGCGGTAACTGCGGTTTCTGGCGATGGTTTCCGCGCTGACAGGCGCGGGGGTCGGAAGTTCCGCCGCGAGTGCCACCTGCACATCGCAGATATCGGCCAGAAACAGCAGATACGGCGCAAGTTGCGATCCGCCTGCAAGATGGCGGAAACGCTGTGCACGCCGGGCGAAAACCACCTGAGGGTCGGGCATCCGCGCAAATTCGGGCGAGGCAACGCCGCCGATCACGGAGGGGTCGGGACTGGGACTCATGAAACTCCTGCTCACTGACGGCCCTGAGGCCTCAGGCGTCATTCTGCCGGGGGCGTGTCCTGACGTCTAGCAACTTCCCTTAACCATTTGCGGTGATGTTTCCATGCCCAGCCACCCGTCACCCGGCCGCTTGTCATCGCGCTGAGCGTACCGCGTGTCCAGAACGCCGCATAGACATGCACGATAATGACCAGCACCGCCAGCACCGCCGAGACCGAATGAACCAGAACGGCCCAACGCCGTACCGGAATCGAGACCAGATCCGGGAAGAATTGTTGCCAGATCATCACCCCCGAAATCACCATCGCTAAAAGCAGCCAGAACATGCCCCAGAACACCATTTTCTGGCCGAGATTATATTTCCCCAGTTCCGGCAGGCGCTCCTCATGCCCTGACAGCACCTCATTGATATTCTGCGCCCAGACCACATCCTCGCGCCGCATGATGTTCAGCCGCCAGAGTTGCAGGAACAGCAGCAGGAAACTGAGACAGGCCACCACGCCGAAGATCGGATGCAGGAACCGCGCCGCCTGCCCTCCGCCGAACAGCGCGGTCAGGAAGAACAGCGAGGGATGAAACAGCGCGAAACCCGACAGGATCAGAAGAATAATCAGGAATGCGGTGAACCAGTGATTGATCCTGGTATGAGTCGCATAACGCCTGATCTCGACGGGCTCGGTGGCGACGATCTTGTCGGTCGGTTCGGAGAATTCGCGGCGGGCCATTACGCTTGCTCCTCTGCCTGTGCGGAACCGGCGGTGGCCATTTCCTCATCGACCAGTTCTTCGGCCTCGCTCTGATCCTCGGCGCTGACGGTATTGGGCTTGCCGAAGATCGAGTGCAGGATCGCACCCGCAGCGCCAAGTCCGATGGCCGCCAGCCCGATCGTCTTTGTCGGTCCTTTCCAGCCCTCGACCACGTTCGAGATTTCGGGATCGGCGGGCAGATCGGAATACAGCTCGGGCTTGTCGCCGATGGGCAGCACATAGAAAACATGCGTGCCGCCCACGCCTTGCGGGTCATAGATCGCCGCATTATCATAGCCACGCGATTTCAGATCATCGATCCGGGTTTCGGCATGGGCGACCATATCGTCCTTCGTGCCGAACACGATTGCCTGAGTTGGACATGCCTTGGCGCAGGCAGGTCCCTGCCCCACCGCGACCCGGTCCGAACAGAGTGTGCATTTCGACACGACATGCCGCGTCGGAGACATGCGCGGAATGTCGAAAGGGCAGCCCTGAATGCAATAGCCGCAACCGATGCATTTATCGTGAATGAAATCGACGATACCGTTCGTGTACTGCACGATTGCGCCGGGGGACGGGCAGGCTTTCAGACAGCCCGGATCCTCGCAATGCATGCAGCCATCCTTGCGGATCAGCCATTCCAGATCTCCGGTTTCCGGGTCCTCCCATTCGCTGAACCGCATCAGCGTGTACATTTCCGAGGTCAGGTCATGCGGGTTGTCATATGACCCGATATTCGTCCCGATCTCGGGATGGGTGTCGTTCCACTCGATACAGGCCGACTGGCAGGCCTTGCATCCGATGCATTTGGAAATGTCGATCAGCTTGGCGACTTTTTCCATCTGCTGCGTCGGTTCCGGTAGGTCCGGCGTGGCCGATGCCCGCATGATTGCGGCATCGGTCAGGTTCGGCGCCATCGGTTCGATGGGCGGGTTCGATACGGCCGTTCTCGGGGCCGGTGCTGGATTGGTGCTCATGCCACTGGCCCCTCCGCAGGCTCGATATTGACAAGGAATGCCTTGGATTCCGGTGTCTCGATATTGGCATCACCGATGAACACGGTCAGCGAGTTAGGCCCGAAGCCCTTTTTCGCCGCCCCGGTAAAGCCCCAATGCAGAGGAATACCGACCACATGCACCGGCTTGCCGTCGCAGATCAGCGGCTTGATGCGTCTGGTCACCATCGCCTTGGCCTTGATCGAGGCCCGCTTGTTCCAGATCCGCACCCATCCGCCATTGCTGATGCCCTGCTGCTCGGCCAGTTCGACCGAGATTTCGACGAAGAATTCCGGCTGCAGCACCGAGTTCACCCGGTTATGCTTGGTCCAATAGTGGAAATGCTCGGTCAACCGGTACGAGGTGCCGACAAACGGGAATTCCTCGGATGTGCCCAGATCGGCCACATCGGATTCGAAGACCCGCGCCACCGGGTTCCCGCGCATCTCTGCGTTGAACACATTGGCCATCGGGCTTTCAAACGGCTCCATATGGGTTGGAAACGGCCCGTCCCGCATCATGCCGCGCGAAAAGAGACGCGAGGTGCCCTCGGGGTTCATGATGAACGGCCCGACCTCTTCGGGACGCGAGGTGACGCCGATATCGGGGATATCGTTGCCGGTCCAGCGTTCGCCGTCCCATTCGATCAGCATCCGTTCCGGATCGAAGGGCCGTCCCTGAATGTCGCAGGAGGCACGGTTATACAGGATGCGCCGGTTGACCGGCCATGCCCAACTCCAGTTCTGATAGACCCCAAGCCCGGACGGGTCGGAATTATCCCGCCGCGCCATGTTGTTGCCGTCCTGATTCCAGCAGCCGGAATAGATCCAGCAGCCGCACATGGTCGAGCCATCATCCTTGAGCTGCGTGAAATTCGTCACCTGCTGCCTGGCGGGAATCAGAACCGAGGACGAGTCATTCGGATCGCTGACATCGCTGAGCGCCCGTCCATTGATCTCCATCGCCAGTTCCTGCGGCGTGGGATCGTTTTCGTCCTCGTAATCCCAGGTCAGGTTGAGGATCGGATCGGGGAAAGCCCCGCCCTCCTGCCGGTAAAGCTCACGCACGCGCAGGAAGATCTGCGCCATGATCCAGGTATCCAGCTTCGCCTCACCGGGCGGGGTCGCGCCCGGCCAGTGCCATTGCAGCCAGCGGCCGGAATTGGTCAGCGAGCCCTCATCCTCGGCAAAGCAGGTCGAGGGCAACTGGATCACCTCGGTCTGGATCGAGGCGGTATCGACATCGTTATACTCGCCGTGATTTTCCCAGAACCGCGCGGTTTCGGTTTCCAGCGGGTCGATCGTGACCAACAGTTTCAACTTCGACAGCGCCGAGGTCAGCTTGCCCCGGTTCGGGAAGGCCAGAAGCGGGTTGAAGCCCTGACAGAAATAAAGGTTCACGTGACCTTCATTCATCAGCTCGAACATGCGCAGAATATCGTAATTCGGCACATCCAGCTTGGGCAGATAGTGATAGGCCCAGTCGTTTTCCGGCTGCGCGGCATCGCCCCACATGGCCTTCATGAACGAAACCATGAACTTGGAATAATTCTGCCAGTAACTGGTCTGGTTCGGCCTCAGCGGGGTAAAGTTCCGGGTGGACATATAGGTGTCGTAATCCACCTCTGCCTCGGTCGGCATGTTCAGATAGCCGGTCAGCAGGTTCGACATCAGGCCCATATCGGTCAGGCCCTGAATATTCGAATGCCCGCGCAGCGCGTTCATCCCGCCGCCCATCACCCCGATATTGCCGAGGATCAGTTGCAGCATCGCCATGCCGCGGATGTTCTGGCTGCCCTTGGAATGCTGTGTCCAGCCAAGCGCATACATCGAAGTCATGGTCTTGTCGGGTGCCGAGGTCTCACCGATCATTTCCGCGATATGCAGGAAGCGGTCGGCGGGCGTGCCGGTGATCCGTTCTACCATCTCAGGCGTGTATTGATCGACATGCGCCTTCAGCAATTGCCAGACGCAGCGCGGATGTTCCAGCATCGGGTCAGTTTCGGCATAGCCGTCCTCGCCGATCACGTAATCCCAGCTTGAACGGTCGTAATCCCGCGTGGCCGGATCGTAGCCGGTGAACAACCCGTCTTCCCAGCCGAACTCATCCTTCACGATGAAGGCGGCATTGGTAAAGTTGCGGACATATTCCCAATGGACCTTATCGTTTTCGATCATCCAGCGGATCATGCCCATCAGCCAGGCAATATCGGTGCCGGGGCGGATCGGGGCATAATAATCGCTGACCGCTGCCGTCCGGGTGAAGCGGGGGTCGACCACGATCAGCTTGGCGCCGCGATGCGCCTTGGCTTCCGTGACCCATTTGAAACCGCAGGGGTGGGCTTCTGCGGCATTCCCGCCCATCACGATCACCAGATCGGTGTTCTTGATGTCCGTCCAGGAGTTGGTCATCGCACCGCGACCGAAGCTTGGAGCCAAACTGGCCACCGTCGGTCCGTGTCAGACGCGTGCCTGATTATCGAAGCCTGCAATCCCCATCGCCTTGATGACCTTGAAGGTCGCCCAAGCGGTTTCATTCGTCGTGGCCGAGGCCGCCAGAACGCCGGTCGTGGTCAGACGGTTGACCGGCACGCCAGCCTCGTTGAACTGCACAAGGTTCTCGTCGCGGTCATCCTTCAGCGCACGGGCGATGCGGTCAAGCGCCTCATCCCAGCTGATCGACTCAAACTCGGCGCTGCCGGGGCGGCGGATCTTCGGTTCGGTCAGGCGGGTGTCGGACAGAACGAAATCCTTCAGCGCCGCGCCTTTCGGACACAGCGTACCCCGATTGGTCGGGTGATCCACATCGCCCTCGATATGGATCAGATCGGCCTGTCCTTCGCGGGCATCGCCCTGCGAATACATGATGATGCCGCAGGCAACCGAGCAATACGGGCATGTGCTGCGGATTTCGGTGAGTGTCGCCAGCTTGAGGGGCCTGATAAGCGCAAGCTCTTGCGCCTCTGCCTCGCCGAAGCCCATTGACCCCAGCGATGTTGCTACGACACCCGCGCCGGCAAGTTTCAGAAAACTGCGCCGCGAGAGGTCTATATTCATGATCCTCTCCTGTTGCCTACCCGAAGTTTGGTAGGCTCAGGTTCCGCCTGAATACGGGAAATGTCAATGGTTCCCGCTACCCGTTAGCGCTTTTCGAGCGGCGTTCAAGGCGCTGTCCACGAATAACCGCAATGCAGCAAACGCAAATAATTCTGATTTAATATTCCTGCATAGGTGCATGGTATTGCGGAAATTATGAAACGATATCGCCCATAAGATATAGCGAACCCGATCAACAGGCCCAGCAGTTGCCTTCCGGCGCTGCTCACAGCCGGAACTACGGGGACGAACGATTCAGCCCGGCTGAATGCCCGAGATTGTGGCCGTCAGCGCATGATAAATATCCGGCTTGCCGGGGAACAGCGTCTGGACCGGGGCATTATCCGCGTCGATTTCGGCATACCAGCCACCATGTTCATGGTCGATATGCGCCGTATGCAGATGGCTCCACAGCCGGTCCAGATCGCCAAACCATGCCTTGTCCCCGGTCGCCTTATGCAGCGCATGGCATGTCGCGACGGCCTCGGCCACGGGCCACCAGAGGCGGCGGCGATTGTCGATCTCTCCGTTCCAGCCCATCGTATAGGCCAGCCCGCCCTCGGGCAGCCAGGCATCCGCGATGGCGCGGGAATAAAGCTGCTTCGCGGCCTCGACTGTCCAGGCGTCGCGCGGATCGAACCCGCCCGCCTCACGAAATTCAAGGATCAGCCGCGCCCATTCGATAGCATGGCCGGGCGTGGTGCCGGGAGGGCGGAACATGGGATCGCCCTCGAAATTACGGTCGATCTGCCAATCCGGCGTGAAATGTTCAGGCACCACCCAGCCTTCGGCGCGGGCATGGCGGTCGATCATGAAACCGGCGATGGATCGCGCCATATCCAGATGCGCCGGGTCGCGCCAGGCATCGAAAGCGGCCAGCAGAGCCTCGGTCAGATGCATATTCGCATTCCCGCCGCGATAGGCGGGGGGATTGGTCCAGTCCTCATCGAATGTATCCGAAACCAGCCCCATAGCAGGTTCCCAGAAACGTGTGCGCAGGACCGTCATCACCATATCGCGCAGCCCCGCCGCATCCGGATGGCCAAGCTGCGCCGCCGAGGCCACTGCAAGCAGCACAAAGGCATGACCATAGGCCTGTTTGCGCCGGTCCACCGGCCCGTCATCCCCTACGCTCCACCAGAAGCCGCCATTCTGGGCGTCAAGATGCCCGTTCAGCAGAAACGCCATGCCGTGATCGACGATCCGCCGCGCTTCGGGATGATCCAGCGCCGCGCCGCGTGCATAAGCGTGGATCATCCGCGTGGTCTCGTGCAGCTCACGGGTCCGGTCCGGCAATGGCGTGCCATCTGCCGCCAGCTTGAAGAAACCGCCCGCCGGGTTCACCGCCTGTGCATGAAAATCCAGAAGCCGCAGCGCCTCGGCGCGGGACCAGTCGGGGCCGTGATCTGTCAATTTTATCTCCTTCTTCACGGGATTATCGCTTGCCTGCATCAGGATAACAGTCAATATGTTTAAAGAAACATAACGAAAGTTCCGCCCATGCGCATGACCGTTCTAGCTGCCTCTCTGGCTGCCGCCACCCTGCCCGCCGCAGCCGAGGATGTGTCCGTCTTCGCAGCCGCCTCGCTGAAAACCGCGCTTGACCGGATCGCCGCAGATTATACAAGCGAGACTGGCATAAAGGTGACGATTTCCTATGCGGGCTCGGGGCTGCTGGCGCGGCAGATTATCGAGGGCGCTCCGGCGGATATTTATATCTCGGCCAATCCGGGCTGGATGGATCAGGTCGAGCAGGCAGGGATGACCGTGCCGGACACGCGACAGGATCTTCTGGCGAATAGGCTGGTGCTGATCGGGCATGACGATGCTGGCCCGGTGGGGATCGGGCCGGACCTTGATCTTCCCGCGCTGCTGGATGGCGGAAGGCTGGCGATGGGCATGGTCGATTCGGTCCCTGCCGGGCAATATGGCAAGGCGGCGCTGGAAACGCTTGGCCTCTGGGACGACGTTGCAGCATCGGTCGCTCAGGCGGATAATGTCCGTGCGGCACTGGCGCTTGTGGCAAGCGGAGAGGCTCCGATGGGGATCGTCTATGCCACCGACGCGCAGGCAGAGAAGCGCGTTCACGTTCTGGGACAGTTCCCTGAGGGCAGCCACCCGCCGATCACCTATCCCGCAGCCCTGCTGAGCGGCGCTTCCGATCCGGCGGATCGCGCTTTCTTCGAGGCTTTGGACGAAGAGGATTCAGCACAGATCTTCGCGGCAGAAGGGTTCGTGACGTTTGACTGAGACCGCCCCGACCGGCTTGCTGAGCCCGGATCAGTGGCAGGCCGTGGCGCTGTCCCTGCGCGTGTCGCTGTGGGCCGTGGCGGCCAGCCTGCCGCTTGGCGTGCTCTGCGCCTATGCGCTTGCCCGCTGGCGGTTTCCGGGCAGGCAGATGCTGAACGGGCTGATCCATCTGCCGCTGATCCTGCCGCCCGTCGTCACCGGCTATCTTCTTCTGCTGGGTTTCGGGCGGCGCGGCGTGATCGGAGCGCCTCTTGCCGACTGGTTCGGCATCGTCTTCGCCTTCCGCTGGACCGGAGCGGCGCTTGCGGCGGCTGTGATGGCCTTTCCGCTGATGGTGCGCACGATCCGGCTGGCAATCGAGGCGGTGGATCCAAGACTGGAACAGGCGGCATCGACGCTTGGCGCAGGACGGATCTGGGTCTTCGGCACTATCACCCTGCCCCTGATCCTGCCCGGCATCATCGCAGGCAGCATTATCGCCTTCGCCAAGGCGATGGGAGAGTTCGGCGCGACGATCACCTTTGTGTCGAACATCCCCGGCCAGACCCAGACATTGCCTACGGCGATCTATTCGGAACTGCAAATCCCCGGCACCGAGGCACAGGTCGCAAGGCTGGTCGCGGTATCGCTGATCATCGCGCTTTCCGCGCTGTTCGCCTCGGAATGGGCGGGACGGGCTGCGGCGCGGCGGATATCGGGGCAATGAGCCTGTCCGTCGAGGTCACGCATCGTTTTCCCGGCTTTACGCTGGAGGCCGCGTTTACCGCGCCCGGAGGGGTCACCGCATTATTCGGACGCTCGGGCGCGGGAAAGACGACGCTGATCAATGCGATTGCCGGGTTGCTGAACCCGGATCATGGCCGGATCGAGGCGGGCGGCACGGTCCTGACCGATACGTTACGCGGAATCGCTCTGCCGCCCTCTGCCCGGCGCATCGGCTATGTGTTTCAGGATGCACGGCTGTTTCCGCATATGACGGTCCGCCGCAATCTGGAATATGGCCGCAGAGTCGCCCCGCGCCGGGACCGCCCCGACGACAGGCGGGTGCAGGATATCGTCGCCCTGCTTGGTATCGAGGCACTGCTTGACCGCCGCCCCGGCGCATTATCAGGCGGAGAAAAACAGCGCGTCGCGCTTGGCCGCGCGATCCTGTCCGCGCCGCGCCTTCTGCTGATGGATGAACCTCTGGCGGCACTGGATGCGGCACGCAAGGCCGAGATCCTGCCCTATCTTGCGCGATTGCGGGATCTGGGGCTGCCGATCCTCTATGTCAGCCATAATCTCTCTGAAATCACGCAACTGGCGGATCGGATGGTGCTGCTGGATGCCGGGCGCGTTACCGCCTCGGGGCGTGTCGGAGATGTTCTGTCCGATCCGGAGCGTCAGGCGACGCTTGGCCGCGACGCCGGCGCGGTGCTTCACGCGAGGGTCGTCGCACAGGAAGCAGACGGGCTGGCGCGGCTGGAAACCGGGGCCGGGCCGGTCTGGGTTACCCGGCCCGATCTGCCGGTCCCGGCGCAGGTCAGGCTGCGCATCCTGTCCCATGAGGTGATGCTGGCGACGGAACGTCCCGCATCCATCTCGGCGCTGAATATGCTCAGCGGCGTGGTCGGGCGGATTGTCCCGGACAGCACCACCCCCGAGGGAAGCGGCAGTGTTCTGGTCAGAATAGAGCTCGGCAATAATGAAGCGCTTCTGTCGCGCATCACCGCAAGATCATGCGCGGCCCTGCAACTGGCACCGGGCAAGCCGGTTCACGCGATCCTGAAATCCGTATCCATCGACGAGGTCACCCGCGAGAGGTCCGGCACATCTCAGGTATTGAACAGGAAATGCAGCACGTCGCCATCCTTGACCTCATAGGTCTTGCCTTCGACCCGCAGCTTTCCGGCCTCTCGCGCCCCGGCTTCGCCCTGACCTGTAATATAATCGTCATAGGCAATGGTTTCCGCGCGAATGAAGCCGCGCTCGAAATCACCGTGGATTACGCCTGCCGCCTGCGGAGCCAGCGTGCCCTGCCGGATCGTCCAGGCGCGGGCCTCTTTCGGGCCGACGGTGAAATAGGTCTGAAGTCCCAGAAGATCGTAGCCCGCGCGGATCAGGCGATCCAGCCCGGCCTCGTCCAGCCCCATCTCGGACAGGAACATCTCTGCTTCCTCTGCATCGAGCTGGCTGATCTCTTCCTCGATCTTCGCCGAGATCACCACATGGCCCGCCCCCTGCTCTGCCGCCATCGCCGCGACCTTCGCGGAATGTTCATTGCCCGCCGCAGCCTCGTCCTCGGCCACGTTGCAGACATAGAGAACCGGCTTCGCGGTCAGCAATTGCAGCATGTTCCACGCCTTGCGGTCGTCCTCGGCGATCTCGACCGTGCGGGCGGGGCGCCCCGATTCAAGCGCCTCTTTCGCGGCATTCATCAGCCGCGCATCTTCCTTGGCCTGCTTGTCCCCCGCATTTATCTTGCGCGACAGATTAGCCAGCCGTTTTTCGAGGCTTTCAAGATCGGCAATCATCAGTTCCGTCTCGATGGTCTCTGCATCCGCGATGGGATCGACACGGCCCTCGACATGGGTCACATCGCCATCCTCGAAACAGCGCAGCACATGGGCGATGGCGTCCACCTCGCGGATATTGGCGAGGAACTGATTGCCCAGACCTTCGCCCTTGCTGGCCCCTTTCACCAGACCGGCAATATCGACAAAGGTGATCCGCGTCGGAATGGTCTGCCGGGATTTCGCGATACCCGCCAGAGCGTCCAGCCGGGGATCGGGCACGGCAACATCGCCGACATTCGGCTCGATCGTGCAGAACGGAAAATTCGCTGCCTGCGCGGCAGCGGTGCGCGTCAGCGCGTTGAACAGAGTCGACTTGCCGACATTCGGCAGCCCGACAATCCCCATGCGAAAGCCCATCTCGTGATCCCGTGACGTAATTCTGTTTTGCGGGGTCTTTACGCGTCAGGCGGCAAGAGGTCCAGAACCCCGAAAACCGCAGTCTGCGGACAGGTATCGGCAGAAGACGCAATCCGCCCCGGCGCAGAGCACTCCCGGGACGGAAGAAATGCCTGCTTAGCCGCAGGTTACGGACACAAGCGCACCGGTCCGGTCATATTCAAAATTGAGACGCGTCGGATTCATATCAGCCGTCACAGCGTCGCCCGTGCGATAGTGACGGAATACCGTCCCCGCCGGCAGCGTGATCTCGGGCGAGACCTCATCGACGAATTGCTGATAGGCGGCTGCGCCGCATGTATCGTTTGCATCGGTGACGACGACCGCATCGGCCTCTGTCGTTTCGGTCACGACGACGGCATCGGCTACGACTTCGCCATCTTCTATGACCTCAACATCGGTGACGACGATTTCGTCCTCCGCTTGCTCGGTACAGGCAACCAATGCGAGCGGTGCGATCAGAGCCAGTGTCAGACCGGATTTGCGTAGTGTCATCATGTCATTTCTCCTTCCCTTACAATGTCATGGGCAGACCGGCCGGCATGTTTCAAGACGAGCCAGATCCACGGAACCCGGAAGGACAAGCATATAAGGAGGGTTTCGGTTCCGCATGTCAGGACAGATGCATCGCGGCAGAGAAAGTTTCTTCTCTCCGCGGACGCAGAATCTGCCTGTCTGCGCGGCATCGGGGAGACAGGAGCAAAAGAAAAAGCCTGCCCCGATCAAGGGACAGGCCAAAGCAATCGGCTTTAATGATCCGGGATCACATACCGGCGAATTGCTCGGTGCACTCACGCGCAGCCTCATAGGCATCATTCGTGCCAGTGAGATCGATCGCAACGCCTGCACCGTCCGAGTTTTCAAATGCAACCATCGTCTGACCGTTGCGCATGTCATTTACGAAGTTCGGATTATTGGCCGGGAAATATCCGCCCTGCAGATTGTCGGAAATCCCGTGCTCACGCAACTGCGCGGTGCCGGAGTAAAGATTGCCGTCAACTGCAATGGTGATGTCCTGCTCGGATTCGCCACGAATTCCGACATCCATCGGCGTGAAAATGCCGACATATCCCAGATTGTGATCGCTGGTCAGGCCCATCTGGACGACATTGCCATTCGGATCGGTGCCTTCCACAAGGCAGGACTGACGTTCCTGATCGGCATAAATTTTCCAGGCACCGGAAGTCCCGAACTCAGTGAAGGTATGAGTTCCGGGCGACAGGATTTCAACCTGTGCCAGAGCAGCGCCGGAGGACAGGGCAAGCACAGCAGCCGCAACAGCAGATTTTGTCATATTTCCAGAGATACGCATCGTAGAAACTCCTGTAATATCAATCTTTATGGCGTTCGCCTTGATACAACAAAAGAACAACTTCATTGTTCCGAGTTTCTTCATAATTTTACGATTCATCCAGCAAATTTCACAGAAGCGTCACGCAGCAAAGCGCCCTGTCCTGCTCAGCTCCAGCAGCGCATGACTTCCTCGGTAAGCGTGTCCAGCTCGGCTCTGGCGGGGCGTGCGTCGCTGCGCTCGGATACGGTCAGCCCCTGCCCCAGAGTTTCGGCATAGGCGACGCGGTTGCCGATCTGGGTTTCGGCGACGCTTGCGCCAAGTGCGGCTGCGCCTTCCGCGACCTCTGCCCCCAGCCGTGTATTCGCACGGGCGCGGTTCAGCACCACAAGCACCGGCGCTTTTTCCCGCCTTGCCAGATCCAGCACGCCCTCCGTCGCCCACAGATCGACCTGGCTGGACGCCACCGGAACCACGACAAGATCCGCCACCCTCAGCGCGGGGCGCAGATCGCTGTCGATCTTCGGCGGTGTATCGATAATGACGATATCGAAGCGTTTTTTCAGCTTCTCGCTTTCATAGGACGCACCCCATGCCGAGGATGTCGAAAACTCCAGATCGTCATCCTCGCCCACGCGTTCGAGCCGCTCCATGAACCAGCGGCCAAGACTGCCCTGCGGATCGGTGTCGATCAGCGCGACGCTCAGCCCCCGCTGGCGCAGCGCAACGGCCAGATTGGCGGCCAGCGTCGTCTTGCCAGAGCCGCCCTTCTGTTGCGCGACGGTGATGATGCGTCCGGCCATCTCTGCCCCCTGTAACCTTCCTGCGACGATCCTAGCGGCGCATTTCCGGCTTTGCGAGGCGTTTCTGCGCGTGCATCATCGGTTATAGACGGTTTGTACCTCATACATGACCGGCTCGAAGCTGCGGCAAAGCTGGTTGATGACGCGGTTGCGTTTCCGCATCTCCGGGGTGCGCAGCATGGCCTGATAATCGCCCCGCGACTCCCATTGGGAATAGGTGGCGATTCTGGTCTGCGCATCGTTCAGATGCACCGCCCCGCCGATAAAACCGGGCTGTTGGCGGATCACCTCGTCCCAGGCGGCGGTCAGCGCATCCAGAAGATCATGGGCAGTCCCCGGAGTGACCTCAAATGTGGTGATGACGGTCTGTCCGTCGAAATCCTGACGTATTTCGGGCATGGCCTGGCTCCTCGCTTGCTTTAAGGGAAGCCTGCCACGGATCGGGGCCGGGGCAAAGCGGGTTGCACGGGATCGGGCGATGGCGCAGGATCGCGCCTGTTCAAGGGAGCCCTGCATGATTCCGGTTTTCGACGGTCACAATGATTTCCTGCAACGTCTTGTCGAGCCTGACGCCGATCCGCTGAATATCTGGCTGAACGGAGATGGCAGCGGCCATATCGATCTGCCCCGCCTGCGCGAAGGCGGGATGTTCGGCGGTTTTTTCGCACTGTGGGCGCCGTCGCCCGCCGATCCGGACGGGCCTGACTGGCACGCACGTCAAGAAACGCCACCCTATGCGGTGCCGCTGGACCCGATCATCGACACGAATACGGCCACCGCACATATGCTGCGCCTCGCGGCCCGGCTTGTGGCGCTTGAGCGAGAGGGGAATCTGTCGATCTGCCGCAGTGTCGATGAAATCCTAGACGCAAAACAGGCGGGGCGTATTGCCGCGATCCTGCATATGGAAGGTGCCGAGGGCATCAGCGATCCCGATATGCTTCATCTGTGGTATCGCATGGGGCTGCGCTCTCTGGGGCCGGTCTGGTCGCGGGAAAACCATTACGGCTATGGCGTCCCGTTCGAATTCCCTGCCGACCCCGATACCGGCCCCGGCCTGACCCAGAGGGGCAAGGAACTTGTGGCCGAATGCGACCGGCTGCGCATATTGGTCGATCTGGCCCATCTGAACGCAAAAGGCATCGAAGATGTGGCGCGGATCAGCGACGCTCCGCTTGTCTCGACCCATTCCGGATCGCATGTGCAAAGCGCCTCGACCCGCAACCTGACCGACGCCCAGCTTGAGATGATCGCGGGCACGAAGGGTCTTGTGGGCCTGAACTTTGCCGCCGGGTTCACGCGCGAAGACGGCAAGCGCCTGCCCTTTGACGGTTTCGATCCCTATCTGAGACATCTCGACCATCTTCTGGAAAAGCTCGGAGAAAACGGCGTCGCGCTTGGCTCGGATTTCGACGGTGCGCTGCTGGCGGCAGAGCTTTCCGATGCCTCGAAACTGCCCGCGCTGATCGGCGCGATGCAGGATCACGGCTATGGTCAGGAACTGGTCGAGAAAATCGCCTGGCGGAACTGGATGGATATCCTCAGGCGGACATGGGAGCGGTGAGCGCCGCCAAAGCCAGATCCAGAGCCTCGCGCGGCAGCATGGTCAGCATGGGCCCCTCCATCGTCAGATGAACCGGGCCGGTCGCCTCATTCGAGGTGCCGACACGCCCGCCGGGACTGAATTCCAGCCCGTCAATCGGCCAACGCAACCCCTGGCTGCGCCCCCTGCTGGGACCAAGCGGAAACAGAGACACCCGCGTTCCGGGCGACAGAGGCAGCGATAATTCCGGCGGGGTGAGAAAGGCGATATCCTCGGCCGCGAGCATCAGGCAGGGCGGTTCCCGGTGCCGTATCATGACATTCAGCGCGGCCAGCGTGTGATCCAGCCTACGGCCCGAAAACCCGATGGCCAGCACGAATCGCGCCTTGATATGACCAAGCGCCTTGGCAAAATCGGTGCTGTCCTGTTCGGCGATATGCAGCAGACGCGACGGCCCAAGCGCCGCCCGTGCCGGTTCGGAAATCGAATCGAAATCGCCAATCGCCAGATCCGGCACCCGGCCAAGCGCGATCGCCGCATCCGCCCCGCCATCCGCCGCCACCAGAACCGGCGCCCGTGCCAGAGCCGTTTCCAGATCGTCGGAGGTCACCTTGCCGCCGCCGATCAGCGTGGCACCTTCTGCGGTGCTGAAGGGCAAAGGGCTCAATCCTCGCCCCGTCCGATGCCGGTAAAGACCCTTTTGAACGGCAGGATCCACACCACGCCGAGCGCAACGAAGACCAGCAATTCCGCCCATACAGGCATCCGCCCGAAACTGTCATTCAGCCAGGCCAGCAACACCCAGGCGACAATGATATAACCGGGCAGCCCAAGCAGCAGGATCAGAAGGGCAAGGCGTTTGCGGGTCTTCAGCTCCATCGGATCAATCCGCAAACGGGTCGGTCACAAGAATCGTATCGTCCCGCTCGGGGCTAGTCGACAGAAGCGCCACCGGGCATTGAATCAACTCTTCGACGCGGCGGACATATTTGATCGCAGCGGCAGGCAGATCGGCCCAGCTTCGTGCGCCCTCGGTCGATTCGGACCAGCCGGGCATTTCCTCATAGATCGGCGTCACCTTCGCCTGCAACGCCGCCGCGGTCGGCAGGTAATCATAGGTCTCGCCATCGATTTCATAGCCGACACAGATCTTCAGCGTCTCGAACCCGTCCAGAACATCCAGCTTGGTCAGAGCAATCCCGTTCACGCCGGAAATCGCGCAGGTCTGACGCACCAGCACCGCATCGAACCAGCCGCAGCGCCGTTTGCGCCCGGTGACGGTGCCGAATTCATGGCCGCGCTCGCCAAGACGCTGGCCGTCCTCATCATCCAGCTCGGTCGGGAACGGACCTTCGCCGACACGGGTCGTATAGGCCTTGACGATGCCCAGAACAAAATCAATCGCACTCGGCCCCAGACCGGTTCCGCTGGCCGCCATGCCCGACATGGTGGTCGAGCTGGTAACATAGGGATATGTCCCGAAATCAATATCCAGCAAGCTGCCCTGAGCGCCTTCGAACAGGATACGCTTGCCGCCCTTGCGGGCCTCATTCAGCACTTTCCAGACCGGAGCCGCGAAGGGCAGAAGCTTCGGCGCGATCTCCATCAACTGCGCTTTCAGCGCATAGCGGTCGATGGCCTCCGCCCCCAGACCCTGACGCAGCGCATCGTGATGGGCAAGCAGGCGGTCCAGACGGGCATCCAGCGTCTCCTCATCGCCCAGATCGGCAAGGCGGATGCTGCGACGGCCGACCTTGTCCTCATAGGCCGGACCGATTCCGCGCCCGGTCGTGCCGATCTTCGCCGCACCGGCTGCCTCTTCACGCAGCTTGTCGAGATCCTGATGCAGCGGCAGGATCAGCGGAGTATTTTCCGCAATGATCAGATTCTCGGTCGAGATCTTCACACCCTGCGCCGACAGCTTGTCGATTTCCGAAAACAGCGACCACGGGTCCAGCACGACGCCATTGCCGATCACGGCCAACTTGCCCTGCCGCACAATCCCTGAAGGCAGCAGCGACAATTTGTAGACCTGATTGCCGATCACCAGAGTATGACCCGCATTATGGCCGCCCTGAAACCGTGCGATGATCTCGGCCCGCTCGGATAGCCAGTCGACGATCTTGCCCTTGCCCTCATCGCCCCATTGCGCGCCGACAACCACTACATTGGCCATACTGCTTCCCTTCCGCGGTCATGAATGCCGCGCACGGGTATAATCGTCTAACCCGGCATGGGAAAGCGCCTTTCCGTCGTCTTTCCGACATCGCGCCGACATTCAGCTTCTCCGGTCGGCATGTGCTGCAACGCAGCATTGCAGTATCGTCAGTGGAAACCGCGCAGCCCATGCCCTAAATTCAGGCTCAAGGGAGGAAACCAATCGATAACTCAGGAGAGGTTTCCAATGTCAGTCCAAAGCACCGAGTACAAGCTTACCCTGCGCGACCGCGTCGCATCCTTCTTTTCCGCAATTGGCCGTCTGATCGAAGATGCCGCCTATGCGCAGTCCCGCGCTCCGCAGATCGAGGCGCTTTACGCTAAATCCGATGAAGAACTGGCCCGTCTCGGCATCAAGCGCGATGAGATCGTGTATTATGTTTTCCGCGACCGCGCCTGGATCTGAGCGAAGCGCCACAACCGAAACCAAAAGCCGCCCGACCGCATGATCCGGGCGGCTTTTTCATGTCTGCAGCTTCCGAGGCCGGCAGGGGGCGCTGCCCCCGCTCGTCGCTGACGCTCCTCGCTCCCCCGAGGTATTTTTCGCACTGAAGATGCCAGCTTAACGAAATCTTGGGATACGCGTGTCAATTCTGCCCTCACGGTACAGGCAGAGGTGCCGATGACCGTCACTGGAGATGCCGCACCCTGTCGGGAGGAGTGCCCGGACAGGGTGTGTGCAGATCTTCAGTGACGGAAATACCTCGGGGGAGCGGCGACGCCCCGGGGGCAGAGCCCCCTTCAGCGGCTCAGCTGGCGGAAATCACGCCTTCAGCAGCCGCAATCGCTGCGTCAGCCGCATCAAGTGACGGCGCCCCGCCCTGCGCACGATCCGGGCGGCCCCCGCCTCCTTTGCCGCCAAGCGCCTCGGTCGCGGCCTGCACCAGCGACACGGCAGAGACACGCTCTGTCAGGTCCTGGGTGACGCCCGCCGCCACCGCCGCCTTGCCGCCCGCCTCGGCCATCAGCAGCACCGCACCGGATCCCAGCTTCTGCTTCATCTCTTCGATCAGCAGGGCGAGTTCCTTGCCGGTGACGCCATCGACCTTGCGGCCAATGAATTTCACGCCCGCAATCTCTTTCGCATCATCCGCGCCGCCTCCCATCGCCATCTGGCGCTTCAGCGTGGCAAGTTCGCGTTCCAAAGCCTTGCGCTCATCCGCCAGCGCCTTGACCTTGTTCACCACATCGCCCGCCTGCGCCTTCAGAAGCCCGGCAATCTCGGCCAGTTGGGCATCCGATCCGCGAAGCTGCGCAAGCGCCGCCTGCCCGGTCAGCGCCTCGATCCGGCGCACACCGGCCGAGGATGCGGAATCGCTCAGCAGCATGAACATGCCGATATCGCCGGTTCGCGCCACATGAGTGCCGCCGCAAAGTTCCAGCGAATAGGTCTGGCGATCCGTGCCCTTGCCGGAATTAGACTGCTTGCCCATTGAGACCACGCGCACCTCGTCGCCGTATTTCTCGCCGAACAGAGCCTGCGCACCGATCTCACGCGCATCGTCGGGGGTCATGATCCGCGTCTCAACCGCCGCGTTCTGACGAATGAAATCATTCACCTCGGCTTCAATCTTGCCGATCTCCTCGGGCGTCACCGCATGGTTATGGCTGAAATCAAAGCGCAGCCGGTCGGACGCGTTCAGCGAGCCACGCTGCGCAACATGATCGCCCAGATGGCGCCGCAGCGCCTCATGCAGCAAATGAGTGGCCGAGTGGTTCGCGCGGATCGCGCCACGGCGGGTATGGTCCACCTCCAGCTTCGCGGCCTGCCCGCGGCTGATTTGGCCCATCGTGACTTCGCCGATATGGATGAACACGCCGCCGGATTTCTTCGTATCCGAGATCCGCGCCATCCCGCTTTCCGTCTGCACCGTGCCGGTATCGCCAACCTGACCGCCCGATTCCGCATAGAACGGCGTCTGATTGGTCACGATCTGAACCGCATCGCCCTGTCTCGCGGTCTCAATTTCTGCCCCGTCCTGCACGAGCGCCAGCAACTGGCCCTCAGCCTCTTCGCTGTCATAGCCGAGGAATTCCGTCGCGCCGTGTTTCTCGCCCAACTCGAACCAGATCGCGGCATCCTTGGTCTCACCCGACCCGGCCCAGGCGGCCCGCGCCTGCGCCTTCTGTTCCGCCATCGCCGCATCAAAACCGGCAATATCCACGCCGCGCCCTTGCTCGCGCAGCGCGTCCTGCGTCAGATCCAGCGGGAAGCCATAAGTGTCATACAGCTTGAACGCCGCCTCACCCGGCAGATCCTTGCCATCCGGCAGCTTGGCCAGCTCATCATCCAGCAGACGCAACCCGCGATCCAGCGTCTTGCGGAAACGGGTTTCTTCAGACCGCAGCGACTCCTCGATCATCGACTGCGCCCGCCCCAATTCGGGATAGGCCGCACCCATCTGGCGCACCAGAGAGGGCACCAGCCTATGCATCACAGGCTC
Organism: Paracoccus aerodenitrificans; assembly: GCF_027913215.1. Classification (GTDB taxonomy): domain Bacteria; phylum Pseudomonadota; class Alphaproteobacteria; order Rhodobacterales; family Rhodobacteraceae; genus Paracoccus; species Paracoccus aerodenitrificans. The sequence goes on along the minus strand of NZ_CP115784.1, from coordinate 1,379,512 downwards.
TTGCACACCCAGCATATGCGCGTGCCGCATCGCACGGCGCATGATCCGGCGCAGAACATAGCCGCGCCCCTCATTCGACGGCATCACCCCATCGGCCAACAGGAACGAGGTGGAACGCAGATGGTCCGCGATCACCCGGTGATGGACCTTGCCCGGACCGTCAGGATCCGAGTTCGTCGCATGGGCCGAGGCCTCGATCAGCGCCCGCATCAGATCGGTGTCATAATTATCATGCTTGCCTTGCAGAAGCGCCCCGATCCGTTCCAGCCCCATGCCCGTATCGATGGACTGCATGTCGAGTTCGCGCATCGAGCCGTCCTCGAACTGCTCATTCTGCATGAAAACGAGGTTCCATATCTCGATGAAGCGGTCGCCGTCTTCCTCGGGGCTGCCAGGAGGGCCGCCCCAGATATGATCACCGTGATCATAGAAGATCTCGGTACAGGGACCGCATGGCCCGGTCGGCCCCATCTGCCAGAAATTATCGCTGGTGGGGATGCGGATGATCTTGTCGTCGCCGAGACCCGCGACTTTCTTCCAGATATCGGCGGCCTCATCATCGGTGTGATAGACCGTGACCAGCAGTCTATCCTTCGGGATGCCGAAATCCTTTGTCAGCAGTTCCCAGGCATAGGGAATCGCCTGCGATTTGAAGTAATCGCCGAAGCTGAAATTCCCCAGCATCTCGAAGAAGGTATGATGCCGCGCGGTATAGCCGACATTATCCAGATCGTTATGCTTGCCGCCCGCCCGCACGCATTTCTGCGATGAGGTCGCCCGCACGTAATCCCGCTTCTCGACCCCGGTAAACAGGTTCTTGAACTGCACCATGCCCGAATTGGCGAACATCAGCGTCGGGTCGTTCCTCGGCACAAGCGGCGAGGACGGCACGATTTCATGGCCGTTACGAGCGAAATAATCGAGAAAAGTCGAGCGGATATCGTTAAGGCTTGCCATTATGTTCCCTCGGGCTGGTTGCCCTGATGTAATTCCGTGCGGGGCGCATGTCCACATCGGGCGGGTTGCAGCCCCTTGAATTCTATTGTGGTCGCGCTCGGTAGAATTGCTTCCCCACGCGCCCGATCCAGCCGCGCCAGCGACGGACCGGGGGCTGGCGCGGCCAAGGCTTTGGGCGATGCGCTTTATGGCAGCAATCACCGGACGACGTTACAGCGTCGCGCCTGCATCGGCAAAGCGCCAGACCGGTGGGCCGGTCCGTCGCTGGCGCGGCGGCCTTCGGCCTTGGTTCCGCGCCGTATCACGGAGGCAGAGGCGGCTTTACCCCTCAATCCGCGTAAAATCCGCGATCTCGCGCCCTGCGGCGCGGATGCGGGACAGCAGGTTCAGCCGGTTGCGGCGGACGATCTGGTTGTCGGTATTGACCTGCACCGCCTCGAAAAACGCATCAATCGGCGCGCGCAGTCCGGCAATCGCGGACATGGCGGCGGGAAAATCTTCCTGCGCCACCGCAGCCTTGATGGCAGGCTCGGCCGTATCGAGGGCCGCGAACAAAGCGCGTTCCGCTTCGGTTTCGGCGAATTTCGGATCCGCGCCGAAGCTGTATTCGACACCGTCCTTTTCCTCGGCCTGCGTGAGGATATTCGACGCCCGCTTGAGCCCCTGCGTCAGGTTCTGCCCGTCCTCGGTCTTCAGCATATCGTTCAGCGCCGTCGCCCGGTTCACCACCAGCACCAGATCGTCATTACCAGGCTGCGCGAGTACCGCATCAATGATGTCATGCCGGATGCCTTGGTCGCGGAGATGGACTTTCAGACGGTCGTGGAGGAAGGCGAGCAGGTCATTAGCTATCGCACAGGCGTCGCTCAATTGAAATGGCTTCGGATCGCCACCTACAAACGCTATCTCATCGTCGCCTAAACGCAAATTTCGAGGTTTCTCAAACGTAACAAACTTCGGCGCCGCACTCGACCGGTCGTAGCCGCTTAATACCAGTTGCTCACCATCCCAGTTGGCAGAGTCGCCATCAGGTTGAAACAAGTTAAAAATTTCAGAGAAGCTTGAGTAGAGCATATGCGTGGCTTCGCTCAGTGTTTCAGAAAAGCCAATGCGCACCCCATTCCCCAAAACCAACCGAATAACCCCCAAAGCCGCCCGACGCAGCGCAAATGGGTCCTTCGATCCGGTTGGCTTCTCGTCAATCGCCCAGAACCCGGTCAACGTGTCGATCTTATCCGCCAGAGCCACGGCGACAGAGACCGGCGCATCCGGCACCGCGTCCGACGGGCCGAGCGGCGAGTAATGATCCCGCGCCGCATCGGCCACTGCCGCATCCTCTCCGGCCTCAAGCGCGTAATAACGGCCCATGATGCCCTGCAGTTCGGGGAACTCACCGACCATCTCACTGCGCAGATCCAGCTTCGCCAGTTCCGCTGCCCGCCCGGCCTCAACCGCTTCAAAAGCCGCCAGACCCGGCTCGGCACCAACCAGAGGCGCGATTGCGCGGGCAAGTGCGGCGATGCGGGCCACGCGGTCGGCCTGTGATCCAAGCTTGTTGTGGAAGGTGACCGATTTCAGCCCCTCGGCCCAATCGCCCATCCCCGCCTTCGCCACGCGCAGATCGTTTTCCCAGAAAAACGCCGCATCGGACAGACGCGCGGCCAGCACACGCTGGTTCCCGGCAAGGATCGTCGCGCCGTCATCCGGGGTTTCGATATTGGCAACGGTCACGAAACCCTCGATCCGCCCGGTCTTCGGATTGCGGGAAGAAAAGAATTTCTGATGCTCTTTCATCGAGGTCTGCAACACCTCGGGCGGCAGGTCCAGAAACCGCGCCTCGATCTCGCCCATCAGCGGCACGGGCCATTCGACCAGCCCGGCGACCTCGGTCAGCAGGGATTTATCTTCGACGATCTCCCAGCCACGGGCGAAGGCGAGGTTTTCAGCCTCTTGCGCGATGGCGGCTTCGCGTTCGGCACTGTCCAGCATCACCTTGGCGCGGCGCAGCTTTGCCGCGTAATCCTCGAAATTCGTGACGGAAAATGCATCCGGCGCAAGGAAACGATGCCCGCGCGTGGTGTCGCCCGAGGCGATCCCGTCCACCCCAAGCGGCACGATCTGCGCCCCGGCCTCATCCGAGAGAATGCAAAGGATCGAATGCAGAGGCCGCACCCAACGCAGCGAGCCCGATCCCCACCGCATTGATTTCGGCCAGGGGAAGTTGCGGATCGTCGCGGTTAGAACCTCTGCCACGATCTCGACCGCCGGACGGCCGGGCCTGTCGATTACGGCGAACCAGACCTGCCCCTTCTTGTCGTCACGCGTCTCAAGCTGATCCTTCGTCAGCCCGGTCGAGCGCAGGAACCCCTCCAGCGCCTTTTCCGGCGCATCGGTGCGAGGCCCCTTGCGCTCCTCACGCACAGGTTTCGAGGCCGCATCCAGCCCCTCGACCGACAGGGTCAGCCGGCGTGGTGTCGAGAACGCGCCGGCGCTGCGATAGGTCAGCCCGGCCTCGATCAGACCATCGGTCACCAGTTTCTTCAGATCCTCCCGCGCACGGGGCTGCATGCGGGCGGGGATTTCCTCGGAGAACAGTTCGATCAGCAAATCGGGCATTATTCGATGGTCCTCGATTCTTCAGCGGAGTCGTTCAGTTGATGCCATGCAAAGGCGCGGCCATCGGGATAGACCGCCATGACCCGGTCAACGCCGGTTTCGATATCCGGCTGAACCAGATAGGCCCGCGCCGCGCCGGATTCGAGATCCGCCGTCAGCGCCTTGGCCGAATAGCAATTGAACCAGTTCGGCCCGACAAGCGGGGTCGGCCCGTCATAAGCTGCGGCGTTTTCGACCGAGGCACCATCATCCAGCACAAAACATGAGCGATAGCGCAAAGGCGAACTGTCGGCATCGATGCCACGGAAATCGCTGACGGCAATTGCTTCGGCGCGGCCATCCGTGGTCACGATCTGGATTTCCTGCGCTCCGGCGATTTCATCGACGGGGTCGTAGAACCCGTAAACCTGAAGATAATAAACCGCTGCTCCGGCGAGAATGGCCGAAAGCACGATCATCGAGGCGAGTATTTTTCCTGTGGTCATTCCGCAGCCTGCCCGAGCGGTGTCTGCATGAACAGATCCGCGCATTTCTTGGTGAGTGTCCGTACCCGCCGGATATAATCTGCGCGTTCCGTGACCGAAATCACGCCCCGCGCATCCAGCAGGTTGAAGATATGGCTGGCCTTGATGGCCTGATCATAGGCGGGATGCGCCATCAGGATATGCCGACCGGCGCTGTCCTGAGCCTCTGCCGAAACGATACGCTCGCATTCCGCCTCGGCATCCTTGAAATGCTGGAACAGCGTTTCTGTATCGGCCTGATCGAAGTTCCAGCGGGAGTATTCTTCCTCGGTCTGGCGGAAAATATCGCCGTAGCTCAGCGGAATCGGGCTGTCGGGATCGTTGAAGGGCATGTCCATGACATGCTCGGCCCCAAGCACATACATTGCCAGACGCTCCAGCCCATAGGTCAACTCGCCGGAAACCGGGGCGCAGTCATACCCCGCGACCTGCTGGAAATAGGTGAACTGGCTGACCTCCATCCCGTCGCACCAGACCTCCCATCCCAGACCCCATGCGCCGAGCGTGGGCGATTCCCAGTCATCCTCGACAAAGCGCACATCATGCACCAGAGGGTCCAGCCCGATTGCACGCAGACTGTCCAGATACAGTTCCTGCAGATTCGGGGGCGAGGGTTTGATGATCACCTGATATTGATAATAATGCTGCAAACGATTGGGATTTTCCCCGTAACGCCCATCGGTCGGACGGCGCGAGGGCTGGACATAGGCCGCCGCCCAACGGCGCGGACCCAGTGAACGCAGCGTGGTCGCGGGGTGGAACGTCCCCGCCCCGACCTCCATATCGTAAGGCTGAAGGATGGCGCATCCCGACTTCGCCCAGTGATTCTGCAGGCGCAGGATCACTTCCTGGAAACTGCGCGGCTTGCGGTCGCTGTCAGGGCTGGTCATGGGGGCATCCTTTTTCGTATGTCTGCCGGAACGCCCGCGTGTTCTAGGCGCGGCGCGGCGTCGGGTCAATCGGACCGGCGCGAGGCAGGTCGGGAACATGACAGGGAAACCATGAAAAAACTTGCGATTATGCTGCTGAGCGTGGCGCTTCCGGGGCTGGCCTCGGCCGAGGATGTCTTTATCCGCATCGAGGCCAAGCGCGGAGCGGAAGCCGCCCAGGACGCTGCGGCCGATTGGCGCAGCCGCGTCGGAGAGCTTCCCGTCGTGACATTCCCTCTGGGCTCCACATGGACCGCCATCGGATTGGGTCCGCTTCCGCGCGAAGCCGCCGAAGCGCAGATGGAGGCGCTGAAAGAGACACGCAGCATCCCTGCGGACAGCCTGCTGACCCCTGCCGAGGGGATCGCCGCGACCCCTGCCCCGGCTGCTACGGGAGAAACCGGCGCTGCATCCGCAGCGGGCGCCTCGACCGCCGGGCTGACGGAAATCCCCGATCCGGTTCCGGAACAGCCACCCGCGCCAGATCGCTTCATCCGAATCGAAGCCTTTTCCGACCGCGCACAGGCCGATGCCGCGCTTGAACGCTGGCGCGGCGCGGTCCCGGAAGCCGGAATGTGGGAAATGCCGAATGACTGGTTCGCCATCGCCGCAGGCCCGTTCAGTGAGGCAGGCGCAGCACAATGGCGGGACGCGCTGATATCGGGCGATGTGATCCCCGATGACAGCCTGATCGCCGCCCAGGACGAACTGGGCAGCGTGGCCGTCGCCGGAAAAACGCCGAACTGGCCCGAAGCGCCTGCGAATCCGCCCGAAATGCCGCCTCTGGCGCAGGTGCAGGAAATCCTCGGTTGGGCGGGGTTCTATGACGGTGAAATCGACGGCCAGTCCGGCCCGCAAACCCGCGCTGCGATTGCGGCGGCCCTCGGCGCTCAGCGCGAGACACCGGATACCGCGACGGTGATCCTCAATCTGATGGAAAACCGTGAGGCATGGCGCGAGGAACTGGGCCTCTCGACGCTTGAGGATGATTTCACCGGCCTGTCGCTGACTGCGCCGATGGAGCGCCTGCAACATGAACGCAATGACCGGGTCCTGTCGATCTATGGCCCGAAGGATGAGTCCGGCGCGGCTCTGATCCTGTTTTCGCAACCGGGCGGCCAGCAGGAAATGCTGGACCTCACCGGGCTGGTGACCGCGCTTGGCTGGGTCCCCTCGCCCGAGCGCGATATCCGCAATGGACGCGCCAGCCTGTCGGGTCGGAACGAGACCCATATCGGACGCTCGGAAGCACGGGTGGCGGATGGCAATGTCGAAGGCTGGGTCCTGATCTGGCCTGTGGCAGACGGCGACAACGCCTCCCGCATCGCCACAGAAATCGCCGACAGCTTCACCCGCAGCCAGCCGACACGCGCCGAACGCGACGCAGCCGCCGGAGAGGCCGAAGCAGAGGCTGAAGACACCGCACCGGATACCGGTATTAGCGCAATGCCGCAGGAAGGCAGCGCGGAATAACACATCGCTTCCCCGGAGTCGCTGCGTTGCGCCGGGGAGGCTCTCACGTCCGCCAGAAGCGCGGCAGAAGCAGGACCAGAACGCTAATCAGTTCAAGCCTGCCCAGATACATGCCGAAACTCATCAGCCATTTCGCGGCATCGGGGAATTGTTCGATACTGCCATTCGAGGTGATCTCGGGACCCCAGACCGGCCCGATATTCGCGACCGCCGTCCATGCCGCCGTAAGCGCGGTCTTCGGGTGCAGCCCGATCAGCGACAGCCCGACGATCAGCAGGCCGAGCGTCAGGATGAACATGGTGAAAAAGGTCATCACCGAATCCACGACATCCTGATCCAGCCGCTTTCCGGCAAGCCGCAGCGGGTACAGACGATGCGGGGACTGCATGCGTCTGATCTGCGCACGCACGGCCTGAAACAGAACCTGATAGCGGAAGATCTTCACCGAACATCCGGTCGATCCGGTGCAACCGCCGATCAGCCCGACGCAGAACAGAACGGCGAAGGGCAGATGCCCCCATTCCAGCACATTGGTCGAGGCGAAGCCCGTGCCCGAGAAAATCGTCATCACATTGAACGAGGTCTCGCGGATCACATCCCAGGGATCGTCGGTTTGCCCGATATAGGCCAGACGATAGACGACGATCACTCCGATCGCGTAGAACATCCATCTGACATAGGCCCGCACCTGCGTATCGCGCCAGAGCGGCATGACATCGCCCCGGATCGCCTGCACCATGCGCACGAAAGGGATCGAGGCCAGAACCATGAACAGCGTCGCCACCCATTCCGCCGGACCGATGAATTTGCCGAAACTGGCATCGTAATTCGAGAAACCGCCGGTGGAACAGGTGGTCAGCGCGTGCAGCATGGCGTCATATGCGCTCATCCCCGTGACGATATACAGCAGGGTGCAGGCCACGGTGATGCCCAGATAGATCCAGGTCATCTCGGCAGCGATCTGTCCGGCGCGTGGCAGGACCTTGCCAAGCGTATCGAACCCCTCAGAGCGGAAGAACTGCATCCCGCCGACCTTCATGACCGGCAGGAACACCATCGCCACGACGACGATCCCCAGACCGCCCGCCCATTGCAGCAGCGCCCGCCACATATTCGTGCCGGCCGGAAGGTTGTCCAGTTGCGGAATCACGGTAGTTCCGGTGGTGGTCAGCCCCGACATGGACTCGAAATAAGCATCGGTGAAATTCAGACCCGGCGCACCGATCATCAGCGGCAGTGCTCCGATCAAGGGAAGGACCAGCCACAGACCCGATGTCAGCAGAAAGCTTTGCTCAATCGTAAGGCTATGCTTCGCCGATGAGGTCGCCGCCATCACCAGCCCGCTGACGACCAGAACGATCAGCATCGACTGCGTCATGCGGATCCAGTTCGGATCGCCCGCCGCGAAGTCGATGACAGCCGGAACCACCATCATCGCCCCAAGCGCGACGCTGATTTTAGCGATAGTGTGAGCGACGGGGCGGATATCTATCATGGCCTTTGATTGCCGCGACTATGCCACCCCGTCAAGCCAGCGTGATGGCATAGTGGCCCTTGAACGGCTTCGGGGCGCATGCGCGGCCTCTTATGCTGCCGCGCTTTCTTCTTCCGGGACAGGATTATGACAGGCGAAACAATGGCCTGATTGGGATTCCTCAAGTTCGGGTTCGATACGCGAGCAGATTTCCTGACGCAGCCAGCAACGTGGATTGAAAGCGCAGCCCTCGGGTTTTGCCATTGGCGAGGGCAATTCGCCCTCCAGCTTGATCCGCTCTTTACGTTCCGAAGGGTCCGCCATCGGCGTCGCCGACATAAGCGCCTTGGTATAGGGATGGCGCGGCGCGTCGAAAATCACCTCTTTCGGGCCGATCTCGACCGGCTTGCCCAGATAAATCACCATCACCTCATCGGCGATATGGCGCACCACCGACAGATCGTGGCTGATGAACAGATAGGCCAGTTCCATCCGTTCCTGAATATCCATCAGCAGATTCAGCACCTGGCTTTGAATTGAAAGATCAAGCGCCGAAACCGGCTCGTCCAGCACCAGAATTTTCGGCTCCAGCATCAGGGCTCGTGCCACGGCGACACGCTGACGCTGCCCGCCCGAGAACATATGCGGATAGCGGTCGAAATGCTCGGGTCGCAGGCCGACCATGCCCAGCATGTCCCGCGCCTTCTGCTCTCTGTTCTTCGCCGAGATCTCGGGCCGGTTCAGAAGCAACGGCTCCATCAGTGTCTGGCCAATGGTCTGGCGCGGATTCAGGCTGCCATATGGGTCCTGAAACACGATCTGCACCATTGCCCGCAAATCACGGTCGCGGCTGGCACCTTCGGGACCGATTTTCTTGCCGCCGATCACCAGTTCCCCTTCGGTCGGAGGCTCGATCATGGTCACGACGCGAGCAAGTGTGGACTTGCCCGAGCCGGATTCGCCCACCACAGCCAGCGTCTTGCCGGGGGTCAGCGAAAAACTGGCGCCATCAAGCGCCCGCAAATTGGCGGAGGGCTGCATGAAGCCGCCCTTCACCTCATAATGGCGTTTCAGATTCGTGGCGGTCAGCACGGGATCGCTCATGCCGGAACCTCCTTCTTTTTGGGGACTCCGTTCAGCAGCGGAGTATGACACAGCGCATGGCCGAATTCCGGCCCGGCCGGGACCGGGCGGACGGTAAAGCAGCGTTCGGTCGCGAATTTGCAGCGGGGCGAGAACAGGCACCCTTCGGGCCGGTCGAACTGTCCGGGCACAACGCCGGGAATGGTCGGAAGCTTCCTCTCGGTCGCGCGTTCCGGCAGGGCGGCCAGAAGCGCCGCCGTATAGGGGTGATGCGGGTCGTCGAACAGGCCCTGCACCTCCTGCAATTCGACCCGCTGCCCGGCATATTGCACCTGAACCCGGCGCACGGTTTCCGCAACGACGCCCATATCATGCGTGATCAGCACAAGCGCCATGCCGGTTTCTTCCTGCAACCCGGTCAGCAATTCCAAAATCTGCGCCTGAATGGTCACATCGAGCGCGGTTGTCGGCTCATCCGCGATCAGCAGCTTGGGCTTATTGGCAAGCGCCATCGCAATCATGGCACGCTGGCTCATCCCGCCGGACAGCTGATGCGGATAGGCTTTCAGCCGCTTCTCGGGCGCGGGAATGCCGACCTGCCGCATCAGTTCCACCGCGCGATCCTGCCGCTGGCTGCGGTTGAGGCTGGTATGTTTGCGCAGGCTCTCCTTGATCTGCCAGCCAATCGTAAAGGCGGGGTTCAGGGACGACATGGGTTCCTGAAAGATCATCGACATATCCTTGCCGATGATCCGCCGCCTTGCGCGGGCCGAGATCGTCCTCAGATCGTGGCCGTCGAATTCCATCTTGTCGGCGGTCACGGTCGCGGTCCAGGGCAGCAGCCCCATGATCGCCAGCATCGAGACCGATTTCCCAGAACCCGATTCGCCGACAATGGCCAGCAGATCGCCCTCGTCCACGGTAACATCGACACCGTCCACAGCCCGGAACTTGCCGGAATGGGTGGCGAAATCTACCGAGAGATTGCGGATTTCCAATAAAGACATGGGATCAGCTCCGCTTCAGTTTCGGATCGAGCGCATCGCGCAGCCCGTCGCCCATCAGGTTGATGGCGAGAACCGTGACCAGGATGCAGAGACCGGGGAAGGTCACCACCCACCAGGCCCGCAGGATGAACTCACGCGCTTCGGCCAGCATGGTCCCCCATTCCGGCGTCGGAGGCTGCGCGCCCATGCCGAGAAAGCCAAGGGCAGCCGTATCCAGAACAGCGGTCGAGAAAGACAGGGCCGCCTGCACGATGATCGGCGCAAGACAGTTCGGCAGCACCGTGCGGAACATGATGCGCAGCCTGCCGCCCCCGGCGATCCGTGCGGCAGTCACGTAGTCCTTAGACTTCTCGGACAGGACGGCGGCGCGGGTCAGGCGCACGAAATGCGGTTGCAGCACGACGGCAATGGCGATCATCGCATTCAGCAGGCTGGGACCGAGGATCGCGACCAGCACCAATGCCAACAGAAGGCTGGGAAAGGACAGCACGATATCCATCAGCCGCATGATCAGCGTGTCCAGCCAGTTCGGCGCAAACCCGGCGACAACACCCAGCAACACCCCGCATGTCGTGGCAATGAACACGACCAGCACGCCGATGAAGAAGGAAAACCGCGCCCCGTAGATCAGCCGCGACAGCAGATCCCGGCCAAGCGCATCCGTGCCCAGGAGGAACCGGGTTGAGCCTCCTTCCTGCCAGAAAGGCGGGACCAGAAGCGCGTCGCGATATTGCGCGTCAGGCGCATAGGGCGCCAGAAGCGGCGCGAAGGCCGCGACGATGAGGAAGGCGAGGAACACGAACATGCCGATCACGGCGCCGCGATTCTCGCTGAAGGAATTCCAGAACTCCCTCAGCCGCGAGGGTGGCGCGGTCGGGGTTACTGTGCTGGCGGTCTGGCTGGCGGTATCTGTCATCACTCAGCCCTTTCGGATCTTGGGGTTAAAGAGGCCATAGAGCAGGTCGACGATCAGATTCACGATCATCACCACAAGCGCGATAAGCAAAAGCCCGCCCTGCACCACCTGATAGTCACGGCGGAAGATCGAATCGACCATCCACTTGCCGATGCCCGGCCATGAGAAAATCGTCTCGGTCAGGATCGCTCCGGCCAGCAGCGTGCCGACCGACAGGCCGATCACGGTGATGACCGGGATCATCGCATTGCGCAGCGCGTGAACTCCGTTGACCCGCAGCGGAGACATGCCCTTCGCCCGCGCGGTGCGCACATAATCCTCGCCCAGAACTTCCAGCATGGCGGACCGGGTCTGCCGCGCGATCACCGCAAGCGGGATCGTCGCCAGCGCCACGGTCGGCAGGATCAGATGCGACACAGCCGAGCGGAACGCGCCGGACTGCCCCGACAGAAGACTGTCGATCAGCATGAAGCCGGTCGGCGTATCGAAGAAATACATCAGCCCCATCCGGCCCGAGACTGGCGTCCAGCCGAGACCGCCGGAAAACACGATGATCAGCAAGAGCGCCCACCAGAAAATCGGCATCGAATAGCCGATCAGCGCGGTCGACATCAGCGCCTGATCGAAGAATTTGCCACGATTGACCGCAGCGATCACCCCCGCCGGAATCCCGATCAGCGTTGCAAGGATGATCGCGCAGAGCGCAAGCTCGACCGTTGCCGGAAACAGCGTCATGAACTCATCCAGAACCGGACGTTTCGTCACGAAGGATGTCCCCAGATCGCCCTGAAAAATACCGGCGACATAGTCGAGATATTGTTTCCAGATCGGTTGATCGAAGCCAAGCTGCGCACGCAGCATCTCATAGCGTTCGGGGCTGACACCGCGTTCCCCGGCCAGCAGCAGGATCGGATCGCCGGGCAGAAGGCGGATAAAGGCGAAGGCCACCACGGTCACGCCGATAAAGGTCGGCACGAAGGTCCCAAGGCGACGAAGAAGAAAGCTCAGCATCGGTTTTTATGTTCCGGGCTTG